>CAVZPA010000005.1:0-258249 GCA_963776995.1 uncultured Acidimicrobiia bacterium | reverse complement strand
ACGGCGTGACTGGCAACACCATCCACCTCACCACGTCATCAGGTCTGCCCAGCCTTCGGGTCGACACCAACACGTCGGCCGGATCGACCTTTCCGCACGGCGACCGCGTCTCGTTCGACGATGCCGATGACGGCCGCGATGGCGCGCTGAGCGTTGTCAGTGAGCTGAGCACATCGGGGAGCGTCGACGCACTCGTCGATCATCACGGGCCAATCCGCGGTCTCGGCGAACGTTGCGCTCGATCCGGCACCGACTCGACCCGCTCTGCGCTGACTCCCGAAATGTCGCCGACGTCGTGAGCCGCCGCGTCTCGCCGGACGGACCGGCGCCAACACCATCTATTCGAGTGAGCTCGGCATACCTCGCTGAGTCGGCGTCAGATCTCCGCGCGGACTCGCTGCGTTCGGAGCTTGCGGCGCTGTCGCGGGGCTACGAGGCGCGGCGGCGGCTGAGCAGTAATGCCGCGGCGCCGAGGGCGGTCATGCCGACCGCCGCAGCGATCGTGACTCCCGACGACGTTCCGGTTGCTGGCAGTGCGGTGCGGATGGACGTTGTGGGCGCGGCCGTGGTCGGGGGTCGGGCGACCGAAGTTGTGGGCGCCGCCGTGGTCGTGGGTCCGGGAGCGGTGGGTGGGGTCGTCGGGGGAGTGTGGTGGTCGCCCGGGCACACGATCAACGTGACATGCGTGGCGAACGCGCCGGCCGTCAAGGGCTGCGGGAAACCGGTGGTGTACAGAAGCTCGATACCCACTCTGTCGAGCACGACCGTGCTGCAGAGCGCCGGATCATTCCCGACGGTGACCTGGAACGTCCCGGTACACGCGACGTCCGGAGCCAGGGTGCCACCTTCGGTGATGACCGTTCCACCGGCCGTGCAGCTGATATCGACCATGTCTCCACCCGGGAACGGACTCTGCTCCGCCAAGGCCGTGACCTGGGCGGGAAAGTCACCGGTGTTCACAACGGTGAAGTTGCAGGTGATGGTCTGGCCGAGTTCCGCCGCCGCACCTGGACAGTCCTTGTCCGCCGCCGCGCCAGTCCCTGGATCTTGGGCCTGCGCAGGATTCGCTACGACAAGCGTGCCGACCCCGGCAACAAGCGCGAACGCGAGCACGAGTGTCCGGGACCGCAATGCGATGTTCATCGATTCCGCCTTTCTTCACAGTATCGACGTCTCGTCGCCCGGGTCGACGTCTTGTCCGCACGTACATTCATCCTCTGAGCGTAGTGCGCCTCAAGTCCCTCAACTGGGAAATGGTACACGAGGCGGATGGGCTGTCATCAGGTTGTCATATGTAGCGCGGTGACCCTGAGGTGCGCCTCCGCCCGGCGATGTGACGATGAGAACCGCAGCAGCGCTCCATCCGGACAGACGGCGCTCCTCTCACCCGCTTCGCCTCGCGCCGAGGAGACGTCCGCGGCGGCCACGAGCGAGACCGAGCCATTAGCTGCGGGCGCGCAGCTCCTCGAGGAACCTGTGCACCATCGGCACGCTGATCGATCCTTCCCCGACGGCGGAAGCGACCCGCTTGACGTTGTTGGCGCGGACATCGCCGGCGGCGAACACGCCGGGGACGCTGGTCTCGAGCGCTTGGGGTGGTCGTGCGAGCGGCCATCGTGCTCGGTCGACGGCGTCGCCGGTGAGCGACGAACCCCTTGCTGTCACGCTGGATCTCAGCGGGGAGCCAGTTGCTGCGAGTCTCGGTGCCGATGAGGATGAACAGGCCGGCGGCGGGTATGCGGTCTCGCGCTGCGCTGGCGCGGTCGGCGAGCTCGAGCCATTCGAGGTGCCCGTCACCGCCGCCGTCGACGATGTCGGTGTTGGTGCGGACGACGATGCGGGGACTGGTCTCGATCTCCCTCACGAGGTAGTCGGACATCGTCGTCGACAGTGATCGGCCGCGGGCGACGATCGTCACCTGGGCGGCGTAGCGGGCGAGGTGCAAGGCGGCCTGTCCGCCGGAGTTGCCGGCGCCGACGACCACCACGTCGGCGCCTTGCAGGGCGCGGGCCTGGGTGGTCGATGCGCCGTAGAACACCCCGCGGCCGACGAGCGCCTCGAGTGGTGCGACGCCGAGGCGGCGATAGGTGACGCCACAGGCGAGGACCACGGCGTGGGCCGCCACAACGGTGCCGTCGTCCATGGTCAGTCGGTGTGGCGTGCCGGGTTCGAACGCGGTGGCCGCCCGCGCCAGGTCGAACGCCGCGCCGAACGACGTCGCCTGGAGGACGGCTCGCCGTCCGAGCTGCCGGCCGGTGATGCCGCGGGGGAACCCGAGGTAGTTGCGGATCATCGAGCTCGTGCCCGCCTGCCCTCCGAACGCCTCTGCCTCGAGCACGAGCGTGGAGAGGCCCTCGGACGCACCGAGCACGGCCGCCGCCAACCCGGCCGGACCGGCCCCGACGACGGCCAGGTCGAACACTGACGAGGTGACGTCCACGGCGACGCCGAACGTGGCCGCCAGCTCCCGGTTGGTGGGATCGGTGAGCACGGTGGTGTCCATCACCTCGACGAGCGTGTTCCATTCACCAGACGGGGCTCGCTCGGCGATCCGCTTGCCGGTGGCGGAGTCCGGGAGGTGGAGACCGCTCGGTACGCCGAGTCGATCGAGCAGCTCATGGATCTCCCGCCCGCGGCCGTCGTTGGCGTCGACGATCTTGACGGTCTCGACGACGGGTGCGGTCGTCCATGACCACTCCCCGAGCTCCTCGGTGATGGCCGTGTGGAACTCCTCGTCGCGTCGTCCGGTCGGCTTGGTGAGCACCATGTCGACCACCCCGAGTGCTTGGGCGCGTGAAACCGCCGGCATCTGATCGCCGCGGAGTCCCCACTCCAACAACAGCACGCATCGAATGGTGGGCGACCGGCTCTTGACCCGAGCGAGCACGTCGACGCTGTCTGCGGTGCCGAGCGCCAGATCGGCGAGCACCATCGCCACCGTGCCTCCTGCGGCTTCGATGTCGGCCAGCCGCGTCACCGTGTCGGCACTGTCGGACACGACATCGAGCCGATAGTCCCTCGCGTACCGCCCGAGCTCGTCCCGCAGGCGGGCGCCCTCCACCGGGTCGTCGGCGACGACGAGGATGACCGGTTCCACGCGGAAGGTCTACCCGGAGGATGGCGGATCGCCAGGCGAGGCGTCAGGCTCGCTCGTCGTCTGCCTTCTTGGCGCTTTCGGCGGGAGCGCCGCGGCGTGGGCGAGGGCCTTGGCGGTCCATGTCTTCGCTTTCCGCGTGGACCAGCTGCTGGGCAGGGTGACGTAGCCGCCCATCGGGCGTTCGGCTGGTCCGAAGGGTCCGGCACCGGGTTCTTCGAGGAGGCGGAGCCGGTCGACGTCGGGGAGCTTGACGCCGATGGCCGCCCCGAACAGGCCCATGAACATGTTGCCGTTCACGAAGGCGCCGAGGTTGCCGAACATCGGCTTGACCTCGACGCCGGGTCCGTCGGGAACGAGGGCGACGAACCGCTCGCGGTCGGTGGCGGTTGGCTTGGGGATCTTCACCGTGCGGCACTCTTGCAGGTCGACGATTGACGGATCTCGGCCGTTTGAGGTACCGTCTATGAAACGATTCAATTGTCGGGGGGATGGTGACGCCACCAGGGGAGGCGATGGACGGTGCGCTCGTCTCCGTCGTCGACGTGTCGAAGCACTTCGGATCGACGCACGCGCTTCGCGGGGTCTCGCTCGAGCTGCGCCCCGGTGAGATCCACGCCCTGGTCGGCGAGAACGGGGCCGGCAAATCGACCCTGATCAAACTGATGACCGGGCTGTACCGCCCGGACGCGGGTCACCTCGAGATCGAGTGGCGAGCCGGTCGAGTTGCGCACCCCTGCCGCCGCCCAGGCGCTCGGCATCGCCTGCATCTACCAGGAACCGCTCGTCTTCCCCGATCTCTCCGTCGCCGAGAACATCTTCATGGGCCAGCCGGGCGGGCGGCTCGTGCACTGGCGGTCGATGCAGCAGCGGGCGGCGGAGATCCTCGCCGGCCTCGAGGTCGACATCGACCCGCGCGCCCTCGCCTCGCAGCTCACCGTGGCCGGCCAACAGGCCGTGGAGATCGCCAAAGCACTGTCGCGCGACGTTCGCGTGCTGATCATGGACGAGCCGACGGCCGCTCTCTCGGCTCTCGAGGTTGAACGCCTGTTCCGCCAAGTGCGACGGCTGGCCGCGTCGGGCGTGGCCATCCTGTTCGTCACCCATCGCCTCGACGAGGTGTTCACGCTGAGCGACCGGATCACGGTCCTCCGCGACGGGCAGCACATCTCGACGAAACCGGCCGGCGACGTGACCGAGGTGACGCTGATCCGCGACATGGTGGGGCGTGAGCTCTCGGATTTCTTCCGGCGGGTGCCGCACGAGCCCGGCGATGTCGCCCTGAGCGTCGAGGGGCTCGGTCGCCAGGGCGCCTTCGAGGACGTCACGTTCGCCGTGCGCCAGGGCGAGGTGCTCGGCTTCGCCGGTCTCGTCGGTTCGGGGCGCACCGAGATCGCCGAGTCGCTGTTCGGTGTGCAGCCGGCCGACGCCGGTGTCATCCGTCGCGACGGTGTGGAGGTGCAGATCGCCTCGCCACGCCAGGCGATCGCCCACGGCATCGCCTACGTCTCGGAGGATCGCCGCCGACTCGGGCTCTCGTTGCCGCAGTCGGTCGCCGCCAACATCTCCTTGCCCGGGCTGCGCCGGTTCCTGTCGCGCTGGGGACTCGTCGACCGCACGGCCGAGCGGCGGGCCGCCGAGGTCTACCGCGATCGCTTGAACATCCGCACCCCGTCGTTGATCACGCCGGTGGGCGACCTCTCGGGCGGCAACCAGCAGAAGGTGATGCTCGCCAAGTGGCTGGACACCAAGCCCGCCGTGCTGATCTTCGACGAGCCCACCCGAGGCATCGATGTCGGCGCCAAGGCCGACGTCCACGAGCTGGTGGGCGAGCTGGCGCGCGCCGGTGTCGCCGTGATCCTCATCTCCTCCGACCTCCCCGAGGTCCTCGCCATGTCCGACCGCGTCGTCGTCATGCGCGAGGGCCGTCAGATGGGCACCTTCGCCGGACACGATCTCGAGCAGGAGCGGATCATGTCCGCCGCGGTCGGTGTGAAGTGATCACCGAGTCGGACGTGGTCGCCTCGCGGCTCATTCCCGGCCTCGCCGGCCGCGACTGCAACCGGAGCGCATCAAGAGCCTGTCGCTCGTCGCCGTGCTGGCGTTCGCCGTGCTCCTGTTCAGCTTCGTCGTCGACGACTACCTCAGCGAGCGCTTCGTCAGCCGGCTGCTCATCGCCATCTCCATCACCGTCGGTCCTCGCCGCGGGCGAGGCCGTCGTGATCATCACCCGCAACATCGACCTCTCCGTCGGGTCGACACTCGGCGTCGCCGCCTACCTGACGGCCGACCTGCTCGCCGGCAACGACGGACTGCCCGCCGCGCTGGCGATCGCCTTCGCCGTCGGCGTCGGCGCAGTCCTCGGTCTCGTCAACGGCCTGCTCGTCGCCGTCGCCAAGGTTCCGTCGATCATCGCCACGCTCGGCACGTTGTCGATCTACCGGAGCGTGCTGACGAGCCGCGCCGGCGGCGAGTCGGTCGCCACCGGCGAGCTGCCCCAGTGGATCGTCGACCTGCCACGGAACACCGTGTTCGCGATCGGTCGCTACGAGGTGCGGACGATGTTCGTCCTGGCGCTGGTGATCGCCATCGTCGCCCACCTCGTGTTGCAGTACACGCGTGGTGGACGCCACCTGTACGCCGTCGGTTCCAACCCGGAGGCGGCCCGCCAGGCCGGCGTCGCCACCCGCCGTGTCCAGATCGCCGCCTTCGTCGCATGCGGTGCACTCGCCGGCTTCGCCGGGTTCCTGTTCGTCGGGCGGTTCGGCACGATCAACGTGACCGCCGGCTCGGGCCTGGAGCTGGCCGCCATCGCCGCCGCGGTCGTCGGTGGCGTGAGCACGCTCGGCGGATCGGGCACCGTGATGGGGGCGTTCCTCGGCGCCGTGCTCATCGCCGTGCTCGATCAGAGCCTCGTCCGCGTCGAGCAGATCAGCGAGTTCTGGCGCGACGCCATCCTCGGTGCGCTGATCCTGCTCGCCGTGCTCCTCGACGTGACGGTGAGCCGTCGCCTCCGCGAGCGGGCGCGCCGTCACACCTTGGCCGCGCGAGGTGCCGATGCCTAGGAGCACAGCGGATCGCCGGGTGTCGTGGATGCGGCGCTACACGTGGGAACTGGTGCTCGGGGTCATTCTGCTCGGGACGATCGCCTTCAACTTGAGCGAGTCGAGCGGCTACCTCAGCGTGGACAACTTCGTCAACCTGTTCCAGCTGCACATCGAGAAGGTCATCGTCGTGGTCACGATGACGTTCGTCATCATCGCCGGCGAGATCGACCTCTCGGTGGCGTCGGTGATGGCGTGGTCGGCGAGCGTCCTGGCCGCCCTCCACGAGCACGACACACCTCTCGCCCTCGCCGTCGTCGCCGCCCTCGCGGCGGCGGCGGTGGCCGGGCTGATCCAGGGATGGTGCGTCGCCCGGCTGGGGCTGCCGTCGCTCGTCGTCACGTTGGCGGGGTTGATCGCCTGGCGCGGCGCGGCACGCGTGCTCGTCGAGGACCGGGCGATCGGCGACTTCCCGCGTTGGTTCGACAGGCTCGGTCAGGACGAGCTCGTCGGCCCGCTGCCGCTGGCCCTCGTCATCTTCTTCGTGCTCTTCGCCATCGGGTGGGTCGTCCTGCACCGCTCGGCCGTCGGCCGCGTGCTGTACGTCATCGGCGACAACGCCGAGGTGGCGCGCTACTCCGGCGTCGACGTCGTGCGCACCCGCCTGCTCCTCTTCCTCGCGTCGTCGCTCGTCGCCGGGTTGGCCGGGATCCTCTTCGCCGCCCGAGTCGGCACCGTGCGCGGCGACACGGCCACCGGTTTCGAACTGGAGATCATCACGATCGTGCTGCTCGGCGGCGTCAGCATCTTCGGCGGCGCCGGCCGGATGAGCGGCGTGCTGCTGGCGGTGCTCATCGTGCTCAACCTGCGCAACGGGTTCGGTCTGGCGAACGTCGGCGGCAACACCCAGACCGGCGTCATCGGGGCGATCCTCATCGGCTCCGTCATCGCCCAGAACGTCATCGATCGCTTCACCAACCGGCTGCGCGCGCCGGGTGAGCCGGCCGCGGTCGGCACATGACCGAGACGCAGGTCAACGTCCAAGCAACCAATCCACCGACCACCCAATGGGGAGGAACCATGAAGCTGAGGAAGATGGCGGCGCTCGTCGGAGCGCTCGCCTTGGCCGTTGCCGCCTGCGGCGGCGACGACGATGATGACACCACGGCGACGGAGGCGCCAGCTGCGACGGACGCCCCCGCGGCGAGCGAGGCGACCAACGCTCCAGTGGCGACCGAAGCGCCGGCCGGATCCGAGGCGCCCGCGGGCAGTGCGGCCGAGGGTGGCGGCGACTTCGCCAGCATCCTTCTGCCGAAGTGCACCGGCAACGTCGTGTTCGACCAGGCGAACGAGGGTTCCATCGAGGCCGCCGGTGAGCTCGGCGTCGCGGAACCGGAGTTCGTGGCCCCGGCGTCGTGCGCCGACAGCACGGGGCAGATCGAGTTCGTCACGAACGCGGTGACGCAGGGCGTGGACGCGATCATGGTTTCCAACAACGCCGGTGACCAGCTCGACCCGGCGACGCAGGCCGCGGCCGACGCGGGCATCACCGTCGTCAGCTGGGACTCACCGATCCCGTCTGCCGCTGGCGAGAGCTTGTTCGTCGCCCAGGTCGACTTCGACGAGACCGGCCAGGTGATGGCCGACATGGCGACGTCGATCCTCGGTGAGGAAGGCGGCCAGTTGGCAATCCTGTCGGCGACGCCAGAGGCGGCCAACCAGAACGCCTGGATCGCCTCCTTCGAGGAGGTGCTGGCCGAGCCGGAGTACGCCTCGCTCGAGCTCGTCGACACCGTCTACGGCAACGACGACTCCGACGAGTCGTACAACCAGGCGCTCGCCCTGATCGACTCGCACCCCGACCTCAAGCTGATCATGGCGCCGACGACGGTCGGCATCGCCGCCGCGGCCAAGGCGATGCAGGACGAGGGACTGTGCGAGACGGTCAAGGTCTCGGGCCTCGGGCTCCCAGGCGAGATGCAGTCCTACACCGAGAACGGGTGTGCGCCGGAGTTCGCCCTGTGGAGCTTCGTCGACCTCGGCTACCTCACGTTCCACGCCACCCACGGGTTGGCCACCGGCGCCTTCGAGGCCGAGGACGGAGCGACGTTCACGGCCGGGCGAATGGGCGAGTACACGATCGAGAAGGACCCCACCCGTGACGCGGGGTTGCGGGTCGTGATGGGCCCGTTCACCGTGTACGACGAGACCAACGTCGGCGGCTGAACACGCACGTTCGGGCGGGAGCCGATCGGGCTCCCGCCCGCGGAGGATCCGCATGGACGATCAACCCAACCGGATCGGCTTCCGGCTCCAGGTCCGGCCCGAACTGATCGACGAGTACCGCGCCCGTCACGCCGAGGTGTGGCCGGAGATGCGCGACGCGTTGACGCGCTGCGGATGGCAGAACTACTCGTTGTTCCTCGACGCCGATGGCGTGCTGTTCGGCTACTTCGAGACGACGGGCACGCTCGCCGACGCCGTCGCCGCGATGCAGCGCGAGCCGGTCAACGAGCGCTGGCAGGCCGAGATGACCCCGTACTTCGTGACCGGCGAGACGCCGGCCGATCAGCAGATGCGCCCCCTCGAGCAGGTCTTCCACCTGTCGTGAGGGCGAGAGGAGAGAGATGACGAGTGAGCAACTGGTCGCCGACGGGATCGGCGACCTCCACATCGAGGTGCCGTCGTGGGCGTTCGGCAACTCGGGGACCCGATTCAAGGTGTTCCCGCAGCCCGGTGTACCCCGCGATCCGTACGAGAAGATCGCCGACGCCGCCCAGGTCAACGCCTTCACCGGGAGCGCGCCGAGCGTCGCCCTGCACATCCCGTGGGACCGCGTCGACGACTACGCCGACCTGGCCAAGCACGCCACCGACCTCGGCGTGCGCATCGGAACGATCAACTCCAACACCTTCCAGGACAACGACTACATGCTCGGCTCGGTCGCCAACCCCGATCCGCGGCATCCGCCGCAAGGCGATCGATCACCTGCTGGAGTGCGTCGACATCATGGACGCCACCGGCTCTCGGGACCTCAAGCTGTGGTTCGCCGACGGCACCAACTACCCGGGCCAGGACGACATCGTGTCCCGCCAGGATCGGATGGCGGCAGCCCTGTCCGAGGTGTACGAGCGACTCGGCGACGGCCAGCGGATGCTGCTCGAGTACAAGCTCTTCGAGCCGTCCTTCTACACGACCGACGTCCCCGACTGGGGCACGGCCTACGCCCACTGCGTCGAGCTCGGCTCGAAGGCACTGGTCGTCCTCGACACCGGTCACCACGCCCCCGGCACGAACATCGAGTTCATCGTCGCCATGCTGCTGCGGGCGCGGAAGCTCGGCGGGTTCGACTTCAACTCCCGCTTCTACGCCGATGACGACCTGATGGTCGGTGCCGCCGACCCGTTCCAGCTGTTCCGCATCATGTGGGAGGTCCGCCGCGGTGGTGGCCTCGATCCGGCGACGGGGGTCGCTTTCATGCTCGACCAGTGTCACAACATCGAGCCGAAGATCGCCGCCCAGATCCGTTCGGTGATGAACGTCCAGGAGGCGACGGCCAAGGTGCTGCTCGTCGACGCCGAGGCGCTCACCGCCGCCCAGCAGGCGGGTGACGTGCTCGGCGCCAATGCCGTGCTCATGGATGCGTACAACACCGACGTCCGGCCGTTGCTCGCCGGCCTTCGGGCGAGCCGCGGGCTCGATCCCGACCCGGTCGCGGCGTACCACCGGTCGGGCTACTACGACCAGGTCTGCGACGAGCGCACCGAAGGCGCCGCCGCCGGCTGGGGAGCATGAGGCGGCGATGACCACAGACGCGGCGATGGTCGTCGACGAGCTCGTCGGGCGCTCCAACCGCCTCGGAGCCGACGCCCGCAACACCAACTACGCCGGCGGGAACACGTCGGCGAAGGGCGTCGACGTCGATCCGGCGACAGCCCGACCGGTCGAGCTGCTGTGGGTCAAGGGCAGCGGCGGCGACCTCGGCACGCTCACGCCGGACGGGCTCGCCGTGCTGCGCCTCGACAGGGTGCGCGCCCTCGTCGACGTCTACCCCGGAGTCGACCGGGAGGACGAGATGGTCGCCGCGTTCGACTTCTGCCGGCACGGTCCGGGGGGAGCCGCGCCGTCGATCGACACGGCGATGCACGCCCTCGTCGAGGCGCCGCACGTCGACCACCTCCACCCCGACGCCGGCATCGCCCTCGCCACCGCGGCAGACGGGGAGGCGCTGACCAAGGAGTGCTTCGGCGACCGCGTCGTGTGGGTCCCATGGCGCCGACCCGGCTTCCAGCTCGGCATCGACATCGCCGAGGTGCAGCGCACCCATCCCGAGGCCATCGGGGTCATCCTCGGCGGACACGGCATCACCGCCTGGGGTGAGACGAGCGACGAGCCTGCGAGGCCAACTCGCTCGACGTCATCGCCACCGCCCAGGCCTTCCTCGACGATCGTGGCTCGTCCGAGCCGTTCGGCGCCATCGTCCCCGGGAACGAGCCCCTCCCCGAGGCCGAGCGACGCGCTCGCGCCGCTGCGCTGGCCCCCCTCATCCGCGGCCTCGCCTCGACCGACCGACCCCAGGTCGGCCACTTCGACGACGACGACGTCGTGCTCGACTTCTGCAGCAGGGAGAAGCTCGGTCGGCTCGCCGCGCTCGGCACCTCGTGCCCCGATCACTTCCTGCGCACGAAGGTGCGGCCGATGGTCCTCGATATTCCGGCCACGGCCCCCGTCGACGACGTCGTCGCCCGGCTCGGTGAGCTCCATGCGAGCTACCGGGACGAGTACCGGGCGTACTACGAGCGGCATGCCGAGGCGGGCTCGCCGCCGATGCGCGGCGCCGACCCGGCGATCGTGCTCGTGCCCGGTGTCGGCATGTTCTCCTACGGCGTCAACGCGCAGTCGGCGCGCGTCGCCGGGGAGTTCTACGTCAACGCCATCAACGTGATGCGCGGCGCCGAGTCGGTGTCGACGTACGCGCCGATCGTGGAGGCGGAGAAGTTCCGCATCGAGTACTGGAGCCTGGAGGAGGCCAAGCTGCAGCGGCTGCCGAAGCCGCGCCCGCTCGCCACGCGCGTCGCCTTCGTCACGGGTGGCGGCTCGGGCATCGGACGCGCCGTCGCCAACCGCCTCGCCGCCGAGGGCGCGTGCGTCGTCGTCGCCGACCGCGACGCCGAGTCAGCGCAGCGAGTCGCTGCGGAGATCGGCGATCGCGACGTCGCCGTGCCGGTCACCGTCGACGTCACCGACGCCGGGCAGGTCGCCGCCGCGCTCGCCGAGTCGGTGCTGGCGTTCGGCGGCGTCGACCTCGTCGTCAACAACGCCGGGTTGTCGATCTCCAAGCCGTTGCTCGACACCACGGATGACGATTGGGACCTCCAGCACGACGTCATGGCGAAGGGTTCGTTCCTCGTGTCCCGGGAGGCGGCGCGGGTGATGATCGCCCAGGGAATGGGCGGCGACATCGTCTACATCAGCAGCAAGAACGGCGTGTTCGCCGGCCCCAACAACGTCGCCTACGGCGCCGCCAAGGCCGACCAGGCACATCAGGTGAGGCTGCTGGCCGCCGAGCTCGGTGAGCACGGCATCCGCGTCAACGGCATCAACCCCGACGGCGTCGTGCGCGGCTCGGGCATCTTCGCCAAGGGATGGGGTGCGCAGCGGGCCGCCGTGTACGGCGTGCCCGAGGAGGAGCTCGGCGCCTACTACGCGCAGCGCACGCTGCTCAAGCGGGAGGTCCTACCCGAGCACGTCGCCGCCGCCGTGTTCGCGCTCACCGGCGGTGATCTCGCGCTGACGACCGGCCTGCACATCCCTGTCGACGCCGGCGTCGCCGCGGCGTTCCTGCGCTGACGGACGTGCCGACGTTCGTTGCGATCGACCTGGGCGCGACGAGTGGGCGCGTGGTGCGAGTCCGGGTCGCTGGCGACTCGATCCGGCTCGAGCCGGTCCACCGTTTCGCCACCCAGGTGATCGATGGCCCTGGCGGGGCGCGCCGCTGGGACATCGATGCCCTGCTGCGCGAGGTGCGCGTCGGTGTGGACGAGGCCGTCCGTCGAGGAGGCGTGGAGTCGGTCGGCGTCGCCGCGTGGGGTGTCGACTACGGGTTGCTCGACCGCTTCGGCCGGCTGCTCGGCCCGGTGCACTCGTACCGGTCATCGCGCACCGATGGCGTGCTCGATGAGGTCGTCGCACGGATCGGCCGGGAGCGGATCTTCCGCATCACCGGCAGCCAGTTCCTCCCGATCAACACGCTCTACCAGTTGGTGTCGGCGCGGGGGACGGCGGAGGTCGCTCAGGCCGAGCGGCTGCTGATGATGCCCGATGTCGTGAACCATGAGTTGTGCGGCAGCACGACCACCGACGTCACCGCCGCCAGCACGACCCAGCTCCTCGACATCTCGACGAGGAGCTGGAGCGACGAGCTGGCGGCCGCGGTGGGGCTGCGCCGCGACCTGCTGCCGCCGTTGCACGAGCCGGGTGTGGTGCTCGGCGCCACGGACGGCGGAGTTCCGGTGGTCGCTGTCGCCAGCCACGACACGGCGAGCGCCGTCGCCGGCACGCCGCTGCGGCCGGGCTCGACCGACGTGTACATCTCGTGCGGAACGTGGGCCCTCGTCGGCTGCGAGCTCGCTGCGCCGGTGACCAGCCCCGCCGCGCTGGCCGCCAACGTGACCAACGAGCTCGGCGTCGAGGGCTCCGTGCGCCTGCTCAAGAACGTCACAGGGCTGTGGCTCCTGGAGGAGAGCCGCAGGTGGTGGTCGACGCAGGGCCAACCGATGACCGCGCCGCAGCTCGTCGCCGCGGCGGAGCAGGTGCCCGGCGGGCGCAGCGTCATCGATCCCGACGATCCGCGCTTCGCCGCCCCGGGCGACCTTCCCGTGCGGATCGCCGCGGCCTGCGCCGAGTCCGGTCAGCGCGTGCCGGCGTCGCCGGGGGAGATCACGCGCACCATCCTCGACTCGCTCGCCGCCACGTGGCGCGCCAGCGTGGCGACGATCGAACGGGTCACCGGCACCGCCGCCGAGCGCATCCACCTCGTCGGCGGTGGTGCGGCGATCGGTCTGCTCGGCCGGCTGTGCGCCAGCGTGTGCGAGCGTCCCGTCCACGCCGGGCCGGTCGAGGCCACGGTGATCGGCAACGCCATCGTCCAAGCGGTCGCCGCCGGGGTTCTCGACGGCGTGGCCGACGGGCGCGAGATCGTCGGCGCCACCGCGCCGATCGAGACCTTCACCCCCGAGCGGCTGTACGACTGGGACGCCCTGGCGCCGGCCGCTTCACCCGCTTCGTGACGCCGATCGAGGACGCCCGAACCACCAGCTCCGGGTGGAACAGCACCTGTTCGTGCACGTGGGCGTCGTCAGCCTCGCTCTCGGCGAGGAGGAGCTCGGCAGCAGTGCGACCGAGCAGTTGGCGCGGTTGGCGCACCGAGCTCAGCGGCACCGCCGCGGCACCGGCGAACTCGATGTCGTCGTAGCCGACGATCGCCAACTCGCCCGGCACGTCGACCCCGATCGCCGTCATCTGCTGCAGCAGCCCGAGCGCGAGGAGATCGTTGGCGCAGAACGCCGCAGTCGGGCGTCGAGCGCGAGGGAGCCCGGCCAGACGCTCCCCGGCTCGGCGTCCCTCGGCGACGTTGAGCGCCGCCGTCTCGAGGACGAGCAGTGTGTCGGCCGGAAGGCCGTTCGCCGCGATGGCGCGGCGGGAGCCCTCGAGCCGGTCGGTGACCTGGACCGTCGACATCGGCCCGCCGACGAAGGCGATGCGCTGGTGGCTCTGCTCGCAGAGGTGGGTCACGGCGAGTGTGCCGCCCTCGACGTCATCGACGCCGACGCTGCAGAAACCGGACCCGCCGTCGCGGTCGACGAGCACGACAGGGATGCCCCGGCGGGCGAGCCCGTCGAGCGATGAGGTGTCCTGGTCGACGGGCGTGACGAGCACGCCGCGCACCCGTTGCTGCTGCAACAGTTCGAGGTAGTCGCGTTCGCGCGCCGCGTCGCTGTCGCTGTTGCCGATGAACACCGCGATGCGATGCGTTCTGGCGACCTCTTCGATGCCCTTGGCCACGTCGATGAAGAACGGGTTGGCCGCGTCGAGCATCACGTAGGCGATCGTCCGGCTCTGCCCGGCGCGCAGCTGCCGGCCCGACTCGTTGCGCACGAACCCGAGCTGGGCGATCGCTTGGAGCACACGCCGGCGGGTCGGCTCGGCCACCACGTCGGGGCGGTTGAGCACGTTGGAGACCGTCCCGACGGAGACCCCCGCCCGGGCGGCGACCTCCTTGATCCCTGTCGAGCGCTTCGTGCCGACGACCGTACCACTGAAAGGTTTCAACCCGCCCGCCGGGCGAGGAACACGAACTCCCGACCGGGGCGATCGGGCGCGTCGCGGACCTCGACGAGCTCGAGTCCTTCGGCGATGAGCGAGGCCTCGACGTCGGCCCGACCGCGGAAGCGAAGCGTCGACCGTGACTCCAGCGCGACGTCGTCACGTCGGAACACGATCGTCGAGACGAACGTCACCAGATCCCCGGACGCCTCGCAGACCTCCGTCCACGACTCCACCTCGCCGATGCCGGGCACATCGACGACCGTCCGCGTCAGCTCCGGTGTCCACTCCTCCCACGCCCGGCGAGCGGGGTCGCGCGTCTCGAACACCAGCCAACCCCCCGGACGCAAGCTGCCCCGGATTGCCCGCAGCGTGGCTGCCCACTCGTGGTCGGTCAGGAACACCTGGGCGACGTTCGCCGTCATGAAAGCTGCGTCGACCCGCAGGGGCGGCACCGTCGTCGCGTCACCGTGCAGCCACCGCACTGCCTCGGCGCCCGGCTTGGCGCGGGCGACGTCGAGGCTCGCAGCAGCCGGGTCGACAGCGGTCACAGCAACACCCCGGCGCGCCAGCAGGCAGGCGAACGTGCCGGTGCCACACCCCACATCGAGCACCGATCGGGCGCCGAGCTCCGTGACCACGTCGGCGTACACGTCCAAGTCGCGGCGATCGGGTTCGAGCGAGTCGTACACCCGCGCCAGCCGGGGATCCTCGAAGATGGCGTCGGCCATGACGTCGATCGTGCCTCCTCACCTCCGGCTGCGTGCATCTCGGTTCCACCGTCACCCGATCGCCGTCCCGCTCGGGCAGGATGGATGGCATGAACGGCGAGTTCTGTGCTGTGCGGTCGCTCACCGAGCGACTCGCCGCCCCACTCAGCGCCGAGGACCAGACCGTGCAGTCGATGCCCGACGCCAGTCCCACCAAGTGGCACCGCGCCCACACGACGTGGTTCTTCGAGACGTTCGTGCTCGGACCCGAGCACACGCCCTACGACGAGCGCTTCGGGTTCCTGTTCAACTCCTACTACGAGGCCGTCGGCGCTCGTCACGCCCGAGCCGAGCGCGGGCTGATCACCCGCCCAGGCATCACGGAGATCGCCGAGTACCGCCAGTACGTCGACGCCGCCGTTCTGGAGCTCATCGACGGTGGTGTGGCCGAGCGAACGGCCGAGCTGCTCGAGCTGGGCTTGCACCACGAGCAGCAGCACCAGGAGCTGCTCGTCATGGACATCCACCACGCCCTGTCTCGCAACCCGCTGCGCTCACCGTACGGCGAGCTGCCGTGGTGCGACCGCTCGCCGGTGGCCGGATCCGGGTGGATCGACCACGACGGCGGCATCGTCGAGATCGGGCACGATGGCGACGGCTTCGCCTTCGACAACGAGGGGCCGCGCCACGACGTGCTGCTGCGCCCGTTCCGGATCGCCGCATCGCCCGTCACGTGCGGTGACTGGCTGGCGTTCATGGCCGACGGAGGGTACCGGCGCCCTGATCTGTGGATGTCCGACGGCTGGTCCACCGTCCAGGCGCACGGTTGGGAGGCGCCGCTGTACTGGGAGCGCCACGGCGACGAATGGGAGGTGTTCGGGCTCGACGGGCTGCAGCCCGTGGACCCCGCCTCGCCGGTCGTCCACGTCAGCTGGTACGAGGCCGACGCCTTTGCCAGGTGGGTGGGTGCCCGCTTGCCGTCGGAGGCCGAATGGGAGACCGTCGCCCCGGCGCCGGGCGACCCCGACGATGGCGGCGGTTGGTACGGCGCGGTCTGGCAGTGGACGGCGAGCCCGTACGTCCCGTACCCCGGGTTCCGGCCGGCGGCCGGAGCGGTCGGCGAGTACAACGGCAAGTTCATGGTCAACCAGCACGTGCTGCGCGGCAGCTGCCGGGCGACGCCGCCGGGCCACGCCCGGCGGACCTACCGCAACTTCTTCCCGCCGCACGCCCGCTGGGCCTTCAGCGGCGTTCGGCTGGCATCGGACTGACGCCCCCACTCCGGCCCTACCGTTTGTTATCGCCAGGTTGAGATGCCGAGGATTGATTCCGCCCCTCGCCCATGGCCAGATTGAGCCAGGACAAGCCTGCACGGCGCGATGCGCCCGAAAGGTCGGCATGAGGTCGAAATCCCGGTTCGGGAAGTTCTTCGCCTCGCTTCTCCTCGCCCTCGTGGCCATCCCCGGGTTCGATCCCGCCGCCGAGATCGCCGTTGCTGTACCGCCGCCGGCGCCGGTGCTGGTCGGGCCGGCGAACGGGGCGAGCGTCACGATCCCGCTGACGATCTCCTGGTCCCAAGTGCCGGACGCCGGTGGGTACAACTGGGAGATCAGCCTGACATCAGGCTTCGCGTCGGTGCTCGAGCGGAATCTGGCGCTGTTGTCCGGCGCAACCACGACCACCGACATCATCAGCGGCCTGCCCCCCGGCACCTACTTCTGGCGTGTCCAAGCAGTCAGCCGTGATCTCGAGCCGGGCCCGTGGTCATCGGCGCGCAGCTTCACCATCACCGGCGCTGGTCCCGGCGTACCGGGAACGGCAGTGCTCAACCCGCCGCACAACGCGACCCAGTTCCACTCCTGGGAGAACATCACCTTCTCCTGGACTCCGGTGCCGGGCGCCGTGAACTACATCCTGCAGGAATCGATCGACCCCACGTTCCCGGTCGGGACGAGGATACGCCAGGTGAACATCCCCGGCCCGACCGAGAGGATCTCCTTCAACCCCAGCAACCAGGGCACATTCAAAGCCCGCGTCATCGCCGTCAACGCCAGTGGGTTGATGGGACAGCCCTCGAACACGGTCGAGTTCAGCGTCCTCGACAGCAACCCGTTCCCGGCGCCGCCGACGCTCGTGGCTCCCGCCAACGGCACATCGTCTCAGCTGCCGCTGACCCTCTCTTGGACCCACGTACCGAACCACGACGAACTCGGCTACACGCTCCAGATCTCCAGGAACTCCACGTTCACCCAGATCGAGTCGTCCTTCGGGGTGACGGAGAACTCGAAGATCGTGACGTCCCTGACGACGGGAACGAAGTTCTGGCGAGTGCGTTCGCAGCACGGCTACATCGGCTCCACCGAGGCCTACACCGCCTGGTCGGCGACCGGGTCGTTCACGGTCCTCGCCACTCCGCTGCGGATGGGTGCGGTCACCTTCCCGTCGCCCAAGTTCAGCGGGGGCGAGGCCCGGGGTTCGGTGGAGATCACCGGGGCCGCGCCGGCGGGGGGCGCGACCGTCACGCTGACCACCAGCCATCCGAGCCTGCTGCCCGAGCTGCCGAGTTCGACGTTCATCACGGCGGGCGACTCGTCGGCCAACGTGCTCGTGGCCCCGACCGGGTTCCCCAACTCGCTCAGGGGCATGCGCGTCGGCTTCGTCACGACGCCCACGACGGTGACGGTGACGGCGACGTACAACGGGACGTCGGCGTCCACGACGATCACCATCGTGCCGCCGAAGCTGAACGACACCCCGTTCCAGCTGTTCCCGGTCAAGGCGACCGGCGGTGCCCACATGGACGGGATCGTGGACCTGGAGATCGGCTGCTTCGCTGGATTCTGCGACGGGCTGGCTCCTCCGGGAGGATTCCGGGTCAACCTGTCGAGCTCGTCGCCGGCCGCGACCGTGCCGGCGTCGATGACCATTCCCGGGGGAGCCGGTGGTGACGCGTTCTCGATCGAGACGAGTCCCGTCTCGACGGTGACGATCGTGACGATCACAGCGCAGGCCGGAGACGCCACCGCCAGATGGCAGCTCGAACTCACACCGTCGCCCCCGCCGGACCCCGTCACACTCGACCCGATCGAAACGGCCAACGGCTCGAGAGGCATCGTCAGGATCCCGCTGTCCGAGTTGAGGGGGCACGACCAGATCCTCCGGTTGACGAGCAGCAACCCTGCGGTCGCCACGGTGCCTGAGTTCGTCACGATCCCGGCGTCTACCGAATCCGGCGTCTTCTTCGTCGAAACGAGCGCCGTCACGGCGCGGACGGTGGTCACGATCTCGGTGACCGGGGGCGGCGTGACTCGCTCGGCCGACCTCGTCGTGCATCCCAGCCTGCCGCCGCTGACCGGTTTCTCCGTCAACCCCACCAGCGTTCCTGGTGGCCAGTCGGCCACGGGCACCGTCACCCTCGGCAGCCCGGCGCCACCGGGTGGGGTGGCTGTCAGCCTGAGCAGCTCGCTGCCAGGCTCGGTGAGTGTCCCGCCGACGGTCAGCGTGCCGGCCGGTGCAACGAGCGCGTCGTTCACCGCGACCACGTTCTCGGCGGCCTTCCCGACGACCGCGCAGCTCGTCGCGACCCTCGGCGAGACGACGCTCTTCGCCGCGCTGGGCGTGACCCCGTCCCAGTCGACGACCCTGACGGCGCTCTCGGTCAGCCCGACAACTGTTTCAGGCGGCTCGTCCTCGACCGGCACCGTCACCCTCAGCGCCCCGGCGCCGGCGGGCGGGGCGATCGTGACGCTGTCCGACAACTCCGCCGCGGCGTCCGTGCCGGGCAGCGTCACCGTCAGTGCCGGCGCGTCGAGCAGAACGTTCACGGTGACCACGTCAGCGGTCTCGAGCCAGACTGCGGTCACCATCTCCGGCTCCTTCGGCGGCGTCACCCGAAACGCCAACCTGACCGTGAATCCGGCGTCGCCTTCGGCTCCGTCGTTGCAGAGCCCTGGCAACCTGGCGACGGGAGTGGCTCAGCCGGTGGCGTTCAACTGGACCGACGTCACCGGAGCAGTGGACTACGAGATCCAAGTCGACAACACGTCGTCCATCTCGGCGCCGTTCACCGCCAACCAGATCGTCAACGTGTCGCAGGCGTCGATCGGTGCGCTCCCAGCCCAGCAACTGTGGTGGCGGGTTCGGGCCCGCAACGCCGCCGGTGTGTTCGGCCCGTTCTCGTCGACCAGACGGTTCACGCCGGCCGCAGCCACAGGGGCCTCGAGCCTGTCGACGCTCGGCGTGTCACCGACGAGCGTGGTGGGTGGTGCGTCGTCCACCGGCACGGTCACCCTGACGGCCGCCGCCCCGACCGGCGGGGCGACGGTCGCCCTGGCGAGCAGCAACCCGGCCGTCACGGTGCCGGCGAGCGTCAGCGTCGCCGCGGGAGCGACGAGCGCGACGTTCTCGGCGACCACGACGTCGGTGGCGTCGGCGACAGCGGTGACGCTGACGGGGACCTTCGGCGGCGTCAGCCGCACGACCACCCTCACCGTCAACCCGCCGGCCAGCCTGACTGGAGTTGCTCTCGCGCCGGCGAGTCTGGTCGGGGGCGCCTCGTCGGCGGGCACTGTCACCCTGTCCAGCGGCGCGCCGACCGGAGGACTGGTCGTGACCCTGACCAGTTCGAACGCTGCGGCCACCGTGCCGGCCAGCGTCATCGTTGCCGCCGGTGCGACGACGGCGACGTTCACGACGGCCACCAGCGCCGTTACAGCGCAGACGGCGGTCACGATCACTGCCGCCGCCGGCGGTGTGACCCGAACGGCGACACTCACGGTGAACCCGGCCGCCACGGGCCCCCTGCCGGCTCCGGCGCTGCTCAGCCCGTCCAATGACGCCCGCTTCAACCCAGGCCAGACGATCGTCTTCGACTGGTCCGACGTCGCCGGCGCGGCGAGCTACACCATCCAGATCGACGACCAAGAGAACTTCTCGTCGCCGACGATCAACCAAAGCGTCACCGCGTCGACCTACTCGACGAGCACCCTCCCAACCACGCGCATGTGGTGGCGGGCACGTGCCGTCGACGCAGCAGGCGCTCCCGGCGCCTGGTCATCCGCCCGCAGGTTCGAAGTGAAGTCGTAGCACCGACGAGCGTCGTGGGTGGTGCGTCGTCGAGCGGCACGGTCACACCGACGGTCGCGACGGTCGCCCTGGCGAGCGGCAACGCCGCCGCCGGAGCGGCCGGCACTGGTCGCCTCATCCGCAGGTGGCGCAGCCGCCCTCCCTGGGTACGGTGACACGATGAGGCGGTTCCTGGCCGTGACAGCGATCGCGCTGATCGGAGCGCTCGCCGGTGCTCCGGCGGGGGCGTCCACCACCCCCGTCGACCTCGATGAGGTGGCCACGGCGCTGCGTTCGAATCCGGTGTACGTCGACGCGGAGGCCGAGCGGTCGATCGACGACGCCCAGATCGACGAGCTGCGATCGGCGATCCGGGGCGCCGACACGCCCGTCTACGTGGCCGTCCTGCCGGCGGCAGCTGCCGATGCCGCTGGCGGCGACCCGGCCGAGGTCGCGCAACAGGTGGCCCAGGCGGTCGACCGACCCGGGACGTATGCCGTCGTGGTGGGCGACAGCTTCCGGGCGGGCAGCAGCGAGCTGCCGGCGGGCCAAGCCGGTGAGCTGGCCGAGGCGTCGCTCGACGCCCAGGGTGACGACACGGGTGCCGTGCTCGTCGACTTCGTCGATCGGGTCGGTGAAGCGGCGGCCGACGGCTCGGCCAACGGATCGGGCGGGTCCGCCGACGGCAGTGGCGACGACGGTGGCAGCAGCCTGTTGCTGCCGGCGCTCCTCGTCGTCGGGGCCGGCCTGGTTGGGTACTTCGTGTGGCGCAGCAGTCGGCGGCGCCGGGCCGAGGCCGCCGAGCGCGCCCGCGCCGAGGAAGCGGACCGCCAGCTGCTGCGAGCCGAGCTCTCCGTGGTGGCGGACGACGTGGTCCGCCTCGAACCCGAGGTCCAGCTGCATCCCGAGGCACAGTCCGACTTCGATGCCGCGGTGAACCGCTACCGCGCCGCGCAGGCGGCGATCGAGTACGCCGACGAGCCCGTCGATCTGGTGCGGGTCGCCCGGGTCATCGCCGAGGCCCGCTACCTGATGGATCGGGCGAGGGCCCTGGTCGACGGGCGCGAGCCACCCCCACCACCGCAGGACCTGCAACAGAGCGGACCTCACGGGGAGCCGGCGGTGACGCTCGATGAGCGCCGTCAGCCCGCGTACGTCGGATATCCGGGCGGGTTCCAGGGCGGGTGGTACGGCGGCGACGGCTTGTTCACCGGGCTCCTTCTCGGTTCGCTGCTCGGCGGCGGCTTCGGCGGGTGGGGCTACGGCGGGACGACGATCATCAACCAGGGCGGTGACGGCGGTGACGGCGGCGACTGGGGCGGCGGCGACTTCGGTGGCGGCGGTGACTTCGGTGGCGGTGACTTCGGCGGTGGCGGCGACTTCGGCGGCGGCGGCGACTTCTAAGATCTGTCACCGAGGACGCATCCCGGCGCGCGGCCGGATGCGCCGTCGATCAGCCGAGGACCTGATGGCGGACGTGGCCGCCGAGCACGTCGACGAACCGCTTCACGGGCGACGTCGACGTCGAGGTTGCGCTGCACTGCAGCCACACGCCGAAGTCGGCATCGGCGACGAGCACGGTGGGCGCGCCGCAGTGGCAGATCGGGGTCTGGCGCTCCGCATCCTCGAGGACATCGAGCGCCCAGTCGTGGTGTTCGAACACCGCCAGCTCCTGGGGGTTTGGGGGGACGATGTCCACCGTATCGACGGTGCACCCGCGCCGGGCGGCGACGGTGGTGCGTTCATCTCGCCTTCACATTCGGGCCGGCGCGGGCGATCCACGGGGTAGAACGGACGCCCGTCCCGAGAAAGGCGCGCCATGGGAGTGGTGTTCTCGAGCTTCTCGATGTCCCTCGACGGCTTCATCGCCGACCCCGACGATCAGGTTGGTCCGCTGTTCGACTGGTACTTCAACGGCGACGTCGAGATCACGCCGCCGGGCTACCCGATCACGTTCCGGATGTCGGCGGCCAGCGCCGAGTACTGGCGCCAGAACGACACCGAGGGCGCCTTCGTGTGCGGCCGGCGACTGTTCGACTACACCTCGGGTTGGGGTGGCCGGCCGCCGGGCGGCTCGCCGACGTTCGTCGTCACGCACCGCCCACCGCCCGCCGAGTGGCCACCGATCCCGGACGCGCCGTTCACGTTCGTCACCGAAGGCGTCGACCATGCGGTGGACCTGGCCCGGGCGGTCGCCGGTGAGGGCGACGTCGGCGTCGCCGGCCCGAACATCGCCCAACAGTGCCTGAACCACGGTCTGCTCGACGAGGTGCGGTTCGACCTCGTCCCCGTGTTCCTCAGCCGGGGCATCCGTTACTTCGACGGCGTCGACAACGACGCGATCCGCCTCGAGCTGCTGCAGATCGTCGAGGGCGATGGCGTGACCCACATGCGCTACCGGGTGACGTACGCCTGAGCGGGGCTCCCGGCGGGAACGCCGGATTCTCCGCGCGATTCGCGGCCACATCTGGCCTTGACTTCGGTTCAAAACCGGTTTGGCGGGCTGCGTCCGGCCGGAGCCGGGCCCGCCTGACGGTCAGGACGTCACGAGGCGAGCAGGTGGCCCCGACGCCGCCGCACCGGGGCGGCAGCATGTGGCGCACTCGTCGATCGCCGCGAGGAGCAGGCCGTGCAGGCGTTCGTCGGGGTCGGGCACGCAGGCTTCGGCGATCCCGGGCACGGCGATGCGCACCGTGTTCGGGGCGCCGATCCGGCGGAACCGCTCGACGGACACGTCGACGCCCTCTCCGAAGGAGTGCGCCCAACGGGCCGCCAGCGGGGCGCTGGCCAGCGCCTGCACGCTCGCCGGCTGGAGGTGACCCGGTGGCCGGTTCTCCAGCGTCGCCAGTGCCCGCTCGGCGGCGAGCACCGACACGGCGAGGGCGTTCTGCCGCTCGGCCGAGGCGATCGGCAGCGCCGCCGTGGCGCAGCGGAGGGCGATGCGCACGTCGACACGCGGGTCGTCGCTCGTCAGGCCGATCACGGACGGGATCAGCTCGGCGAGATGCCAGCGATAGCCGTCCGACGTGTGGTCGTTCACGAGCCGGGCGACGGCCGCCAGCAACGGTTGGGTGCAGCGGGGATGGTCGCTCCATCGCTCGCCGGCGAGGTAGGAGGCCATCTCCATGAAGCAGGCCCCCTTGCGGGGGCTGCGGTGCTTGCCTCGCGAGAGGATCGGCACGAGGTCGGGAGGATCGGCTGAGGCACGATGCATGAGACACCCCGCTGACGTCGTCGTTGTCTCCAGTCTGACACCTTTTCCGACCGCGTTTGCACTCGCCGGGGGTGGTTTCGTCGACCGGATCTCCCGGACGGTCGGGGCACGGGAGTCACTCGGTGTCGTCCGGGACGCCGGCGTCGACCGCTCCGGCGCGCACGTCGCGAGCGGCCCACTCGAGCAGCTCGTCGATGGCGAACGCCGTGGCGTCGATGCCGGCGTGCAGATCGTGGAGCTCGGCGAATCGGCGGGGGACCGTCGCCATCGTGCAATCCGCCGGCTCGACCTCGTCCAGCTCCTCCCAGGTCACCGGCGTGGACACGGTGGCCGCTGGCACACCACGGACCGAGTAGGCGGCCGCCATCGTGTGATCACGGGCGTTCTGGTTGTAGTCCACGAACACCGCCGTCGGGTCCCTGTCCTTGCGCCACCAGGTGGTCGTGACGTCCTGTGGAGCCCGCCGTTCGACCTCTCGGGCGAACGCCAGTGCCGCCGCCCGCACGTCGGTGAACCCGTGGGACGGCTCGATGCGCACGTAGATGTGCATTCCGTTGCCGCCCGACGTCTTCGGCCAGCCGACCGCGCCCAGCTCGTCGAGCACCTCGTGGACGACGCCGGCGACCCGCCGGACCCTGGCGCGCGGGCAGGCCGGCATCGGGTCGAGGTCGATCCGCCACTCGTCCGGCTTCTCCACGTCGGCGCGTCGCGAGTTCCATGGGTGGAACTCGACGGTCGACATCTGGACCGCCCAGATCACGGCGGCCAGCTCGGTCACGCACAGCTCATCGGCGTGGAGGCCGTAGCGCGGGAAGTGCAGGCGCACGGTCTCCAGCCACGGTGGCGCGCCAGCGGGTACCCGCTTCTGATGGACCTTCTCGCCACTCAGCCCGGTGGGGAAGCGGTGCATCATGCACGGTCGTTCGCGGAGGGCGTTGACGATGCCCGGACCGACGGCCAAGTAGTACTCGGCGAGATCGAGCTTCGTCGCCCCGGTCGCCGGGAAGTAGACGCGGTCCGGGTTGGAGATCCGGACGATCCGCCCACTGACCTCGATCTCCGTCGCCGGGGGCTTGGCCACCAGCCCGACGGTAACGGTCGGAACGGTTCAGCCGGTCACCGTGACGGTGCCGATCATCGAGGGGTGGATGCCGCAGATGTAGGGGTACTCACCGGGCTCGTCGAACGTGAACTCGAACGTCGCGCCGCCACTGAGGCCGCCGCTGGCGAAGGAGTCGTCGCCGGCGACAACGGAGTGGTCCAACGGGTCGTTGTTGGTCCACGTCACCGTCGTGCCGGCGGGGACGCTGAGGTCCGGCGGGGCGAAGGCGAAGTCGGCGATGGCCACGGCCGCCGGGCCGCTCGCCTCGGCCTCGGTCTCGTAGTGGTCGGCCCAGTAGGCGCCGAGGGCGATCGCTGCCACGGCGACCACGGCGATGGCGCCGGCGAGGAACGGCACGCCGGACGACTCGTCGCGCTCGGCGACCGAGGGGATGAACGTCGCCGCCAAGAGGATGATGGCGGCGATCTCGGCGACGAGGACGATCTGCGCCTGCGGTGACGGGTCCAGCCCGTCGCCCTGGAACCCGAGGAAGGTGTGCTCGGTGTGGGTGTAGGCGAGGGCGGCGAGTGTGCCGACCGGGACGGCGATGCCAGCGAGGCGGACGAACCACTCCCGGCGTGCGGCGACGGCGACGGCGACGACCATCGACACGATGGCGTTGAACAGGATGCTGCGACCGAAGGCGGGCACCGAACCGGCGTTGCGATACCCGCCGAAGTACAGATCGAGGTGGACCAGCCCGGAGACGAACAGGGCCACCGCGCCACCCAGCCGGAGAAGGCGTCCGAGGTTCATGCTCGCTCCCTTGTGCCCGCAGATCGATGCCGCCGGCGGCACGGCCGACGAACGACTACGAGTACGGATCGTCCGGGCGATCGGGTTTTCGGACCGGTGGCGCCGCGGGTTCGCCTCTCGTCGTCAGGTGAGATGAGCGCCGAACCAGTCGAGCATCGCCTGGTACGCCTGAGCTGCGGCGTCAGCGTCGTAGCGGGGGCCGGTGTCGTTGAAGAAGGCGTGGTCGACGCCCTCGAACACCCTCATCTCGTGGGTCAGGCCGGCCGCCGTGAGGGCGGACTCGGCGGCGGGGAGCGAGCCATTGACCCGATCGTCGAGCCCGGCGTAGATGCCCAGCACCGCGGCGTTCGGTGACCCGTCGAGGCTCGAGCCTTCCGGGAACGGGCCGTAGAACGGCACCGCCGCGGCGAGCCGCGGCTCGCCGGCCGCGAGCAGCTGCCATGTCATCCCGCCGCCGAAGCAGAACCCGATGACGGCGAGGGGAGCGCCGGGGGCGCGTCGCTCGAGCTCGTCGAGGCCGGCGCCCAGGTCGGCGATCAGTCGCTCGGTGGGTGCGTTGCCCAGCGCCGCGGTGGCGTCACCCTCACTCGGCATGCTGGCAGTGCCGCCTTCGGCGGACAGCAGGTCGATCGCCAGCGCCGTGTACCCGTCGGCCGCCAGGCGAGGGGGGATCGAGCGGATGTGCTCGGTGAGACCGCGGTTCTCGTGGATCACGAGCACGGCGCCGGTCGCCGGCGACGCGGTCGCCAGGACACCGAGGAGCTCCCCGTTCGGGCCGGCGAAGCGGATCTCCTCGCCGCCCGGCGCGGCGGAGGACGGGGCCGACGCCGCCGTCGCGGGTGCCGTGGACCCGACCGGTGCGGCGCCCGCCGTGTCCGGCGTCGTGGACGGCGGCGGCGTCGATGCCGGGTCCGGGCGCCGCCGTCGCTTCGGCGGCGGTGTCGGTGGACGAGTCGTCGTCGTCACCGCACGCGGCGAGCACGGCGACGGCGGCCGTCGTGCTCAGCCCGAGCAGGCCGAGACGGCGCAGCGCCTCGCGCCGGCTGACCAGCCCGTCGGCCCAGTCCAGGGCGACTTCCTCGACGATGTAGTCGTGCAGCGCCATGGCCCGACGCTAGGCGCGCCTCGGCGTGCTCCCGTTCAGCGGTCACGCCACGGTCGGGGTCAGCGGGGCGATGTCCAACGCCATGCAGGTGCTGTACGGGTTCGCCGTATACGAGCCGAACGGCAGGCAGCGGCGGAAGCCGGCGGCCGTGTACAGAGCTCGGGCGGGGGAGAACGCGGGCATCGTGCCGGTCTCCAGGCTCACCCGGTGATAGCGCCGTTCGGCGGCCAGGGCCAGCACATGATCGAGCAGCGCCCGGCCGATTCCCTGCCCCCGAGCGCTGCTGGTGGTGTGCATGGACTTCACCTCACCATGGACGGCGTCGAGCTCCTTCAGGGCGACGACGCCAACCAGCTCGCCCTCGTCGACGGGCGCTGACGAACGTGATCGATGGATCGAGCAGACCGTCGAGGTCGAGGGCGTGCACGTGACCCGGCGGAGTGTCCTCGTGGGCGAACGCCAGGTGACGGTCGAGCAGCGCCCGCACGTCGTCGCGACGGGGATCGTCGGTGGCGATGACGAGGACCACCGGGTCGTGGCTAGCACGGCCGCGCGGGGGCCGCAACGGCTCGCAGCTCGGGTCGGACCGGTACCACCCGTTCCTACGATGGGTCGATGCCAACGCACGAGCCACCAGGGGGATCGACCCACCGGCACGAGCCGCACGTCGGATCGGTGTCCGCCAAGCTCAACTGGCTGCGGGCGGGGGTGCTCGGGGCCAACGACGGAATCGTCTCCACGGCCGGTCTCGTCGTCGGCGTGGCCGCGGCGACGACCGATGCCCAGGCCATCGCCACCGCCGGCGTGGCCGGGCTGGTGGCCGGCGCGGTGTCGATGGCCCTCGGCGAGTACGTCTCGGTGAGCACCCAACGCGACACCGAGCAGGCGCTGGTGCAGCAGGAGCGGCGGGAGCTCGAGCGGATGCCGAAGGCCGAGCTGCTCGAGCTCGTCGGGCTGCTCGAGGACCGCGGCCTGAGCGCGGCGACGTCGCAGACGGTCGCCGAGGAGCTGACGGAGCACGACGCCCTCGCCGCCCACCTGGCACTGGAGCTCGGCATCGACCGCGCGCAGCTCGCCAACCCGTTGGCTGCGGCGGCCTCCTCGGCGGTCTCCTTCACCGTCGGGGCCCTGCTGCCACTGCTCGCCGTGATCGGGCCGTCGGAGCAAGTGCGCATCCCCGTGACGTTCGTAGCGGTGCTCGTGGCGCTGACGCTGACCGGTGCGGTGAGCGCCCACCTCGGCGGCTCCTCGAAGGCGCGGGCGATCGCGCGCCTCGTCGTCGGAGGGGCGCTGGCGATGGCGGTCACGTTCGGCGTCGGCCAGCTCCTCGAGGTCGCCGTCACCTGAGCGCCGGGAGTCGCTCGGCGACCGACTGCGGGCGAGGGCTGAGCCGGCTCGGGGGTCGTCCCGGCGAACTACGGTCGCGCCCCGTGGAAGGGCACTTCGGCACCATCTGGGAGGCGGTCGCCGACACCGTCGGCGACCACGACGCGCTGGTCCAGGGAACCAGGCGAGTCACGTGGCGGGACTACGAGCACCGCGCCGCGCGGCTGGCTCAGGCCTTCCTCGATGCCGGGCTCACCGCCGGCAGCAAGGTCGGCATGTACCTGTACAACGCGCCGGAGTACGCCGAGACGAACTTCGCCGCCCTGAAGTTCCGCGGCGTGCCGATCAACGTCAACTACCGGTACCTCGACGAGGAGCTGCACTACCTCCTCGACAACGCCGACGTCGAGGCGTTGGTGTTCCACCGCTCGCTCGGCGACCGGGTGGCGCGGGTCAGCGAGCGCGTCGAGGGGCTGCGTCTGCTGGTCGAGGTCGACGACGGACCGCCGCCCGAGGACGCCGACGGTCCCAAGGCGGCCGTCGAGTACGAGGAACTGCTCGCCGGGGTGTCGCCGGCCGAGCGCATCGCCCCGCACGGCGACGAGCTGTACATCTTCTACACCGGCGGGACGACGGGGATGCCGAAGGGCGTGATGTACCCGCTGCGCGAGTTCACCCAGTTCTTCGTCGAGGGGTACCCCGGCATGGTCGGCCTGCCGCCGCTCGACGCGTCGGAGCTGACGGCGCACGCCAAGCGCCTCGTCGACGCCGGCACGCCGCTCGTGGCGATGTCCGGTCCACCGCTGATGCACGGCACCGGTTGCTGGCTGGGGATGATGTCGCCGCACCTGCTCGGCGGCACGGCCGTCCTCCTCGAGCAACGTCGCTTCGATCCCGTCGAGGTCTGGGACACCGTCCAGCGGGAGGGGGTGCAGCAGCTGATCATCGTCGGCGACGCCTTCGCCAAGCCGATGCTGCGGGCCCTCGATGAGGACCCGCAGCGGTGGGACGCCTCGAGCCTGCGGCTCATCGTGTCATCGGGCGCGATGTTCTCGCTCGAGGTCAAGCGGGGCCTGATCGAGCACCTCCCCCAACTGGCCATCGCCGACGTGCTCGGCTCGACCGAGGGCGGGATGGGCCAGTCGATCATGACCAAGGACACGCCGGCCGCCGAGACGGCCCGGTTCGCCCTCTCGCCGACGACGAAGGTCTTCACCGACGACGGGCGGGAGGTCCAGCCGGGGTCCGGCGAGGTCGGGATGGTGGCGAGCGGCGGGCTCGTGCCGGTCGGGTACTACAAGGATCCCGAGAAGTCGGCCCGCACGTTCCGTGAGGTCGCCGGCAAGCGGTGGTCGTTCCCCGGCGACATGGCCAGCGTCGCGGCCGACGGCACGCTCGTGCTGTTCGGTCGCGGCTCGAACTGCATCAACACCGGCGGCGAGAAGGTCTTCCCCGAAGAGGTCGAGGAGGCGCTCAAGCGGCACCCGGCGGTGGAGGACGCGCTCGTGCTGGGCGTGCCCGACGACCGCTTCGGCAACCGCGTCGTCGGTGTGGCGTCCTTGAGCCCCGGAGCCGTGGCCACGGCCGATGAGGTTCTGGCCGACGCCCGCACTCGCCTCTCGAGCTACAAGTTGCCCCGCCAGCTGGTCATCGTCGATCGGGTGCCGCGGGCGCCGAACGGCAAGGCCGACTACCGGGCGGCCCGAGCCCTGTTCGCTTGATCGTCAGCGGCGGCGGGCGGGCTGCGCCGGTGCGGCGTTGCGCGACTGCCACCAACGCCATGCGAGGGTGACGAGCACGGCGCCGATGAACGAACCGATCAGCCCGCTCGGCTTCAGCGCCAGGCCATCGCCGGCGAGCAGGCTGGCGATCAGTCCGCCGAGGAACGACCCGATGAGGCCGGCCCCGAGGGCCATTCCCCAGTCGATGCCCTTGCCGCTGCCGAGGATCAGCTGGGCGAGGGCGCCGACGATCATGCCGAACGAGATGATGGCGAGGATCAACACGACCGGCACGATACGCCGTTTGCGGTTCCGTCCGCCGGGATCGGCCCGATCGGGCCGGAACAGCAGGACAGAAGGCCCGCGCTTGACGTGGATTTGTTTGTCAACTATACAAACGAATAGATGGCGACGCCGGAAGACGCCCGCAGGGCGAACCGCAGCCTCCTGCTGGGGACACTGCACCGTGACGGACCGACGTCGCGCGCCGATCTGGCGAAGGGCACCGGGCTGACGAGAGCGACGGTGTCGGCGGTGGTCCGCGACCTGCTCGCCGACGGCGTCGTCGAGGAGCTCGGGCTGAGCACCACGGGCGGGGTCGGCAAGCCGGCAACTCTCGTGGGCATCGACGCCGACGGGCGCCACATCCTCTGCGTCGACCTCTCCGAGCCGGCGCGCTTCGTCGGGGCCATCGTCAACCTCGACGGCAAGGTCGTCGTCCGCCGCACCTACGAGCGCCAGGGCAAGACCGGACGGGCAGCAGTGACGCTGGTGCGCCGGATCTGCCGCGAGCTGGTCGCCGACGCCGACCGGCAGCTGCTCGGCATCGGCATCGCCAGCCCGGGCATCGTGGACGCCGCCGGCGTCGTCGTCACCGCCGCGCACCTCGGGTGGAAGGACGTGCCGCTGGCCGCCGAGCTCGGCGCCGAGTTCGCCCTGCCCGTCGAGGTCGTCAACGATGCCAACGCGGCGGCGCTCGCCGAGCTGATGTTCGGCGAGGGTACGGCGAGGAACCTGATCTGCGTCCGGGTCGACGAGGGCGTCGGCGCCGGGCTCGTCCTCGACGGGCGCCTGTATGCCGGCTCGTCCTACGCCGCCGGGGAGATCGGCCACGTGGTGGTCGATCCCGATGGCACGCGCTGCGCGTGCGGCAAGCGGGGGTGCCTGGAGACCGAGGTGTCCGAGCCGCTGCTCGCCGGCCTGCTCGAAGCCGACGGCAGCGACGGCACCGCCGTCCTCGACCGCGCCGGCGAGCACCTCGGCACGGCCCTGGCGACCGTCCTCAGCGCCCTCGACGTCACCGACGTCGTGCTCTCGGGCAGCGAACCGGTCATCACCGAGACGTTCCGCGCCGCGGCCGTCCGCTCGATCACGGCGCGCACGATGCCGGTCCTCTCCGATCGTCTCAACGTGCGGGCCAGCACGTTCGGCTTCGATGACCTCCTCATCGGAGCAGCTGCCCGGATCCTCGACGTCGAGCTGGGCATCCGATGATGCCTGTACACGATCTGACCCCCGTGGGCACGGGGTCACCAGGCTCGGGATCACCCGGGCCGACCACCAGCACCAATGCCCCGTTCCATCAAGGAGAACGACCGTGAACAGAACACGATCAGTGCGCATGCTGGCGGTGCTGGCCACCGCCGGCCTGCTCGTCGCCGCGTGCGGCGGCGACGACGACGACAGCAGCGCCGCGACCGACGCCCCGGCCGGCACCGAGGCGCCGGCGGGCGCGGAGGCCACCGAGACGACGGCCACCGCCGCCGACCAACCCGCCGCCGGTGACCATCGGCACCGGCACGGGCGAGGGGGGGACCATCCGGCTCTGGCTGAACGGGGAAGCAGACACCCCGGACGCGATGGTCGAGTACGCGGTCGCCGAGTTCAACAAGATCCACCCCGACGTCAACGTGGTGCTCGAACGGCAGCAGTGGAACGGGATCGTCGAACGTCAGACGACGGCGCTGTCGGGCAACGACGCGCCGGACGTCGTCGAGTTCGGCAACACCCAGGCGCAGGCGTTCGAGGCGGCAGGGGCGCTCATCGACCTCACCGACAAGTCCGCCGAGCTCGGCGGGGACGACTTCCTGCAGAGCCTGCTCGAGGCCGGCACGTACGACGGCAAGCTGTACGCCGCGCCCTACTACGCCGGTGCTCGGATCATGATCTACCGCACCGACCTGTTCGAGGAGTCGGGCATCGAGATCCCGACCACGCTCGACGAGATGGTCGCCGCCGGGGAGACGCTGATGGCCGACAACGCCGACGTCCCGAACTTCTCGGGCATCTACCTGCCGGCCCGCAACTGGCACGCCGCGATGTCCTTCGTGTGGGAGCACGGCGGCGACATCGCCACCAAGGAAGGCGACCAGTGGGTCGCGCAGCTCGCCTCGCCGGAGTCGATCGCCGGGCTGGAGTTCTTCAAGGACCTCTTCGACCGGGCCAACGCCGCGCCAGCCGACGCCGACGACGCCAACGACTGGTTGGCGTTCTGTGCCGGTGAGGTCGGCATGATGCCGGCGCCGGGGTGGAAGCCCGGGCAGATCATCAACCCCGACGACGGCTGCCCTGAGATGGAGGGGAACATCGGCGTGTTCGCCATGCCCGGCAGCGCGGCAGGCGCGACCGCCCCGGTCTTCCTGGGTGGTTCCAACATCGGCATCCCGACCAACAGCGACAACCAGGAGCTGGCCTACGACTTCCTGAAGGTCCTCGTGTCGAGCGGCTTCCAGAAGCAGTTCGCCGAGGCCGGCACGATCCCGGCGATCAAGTCCGAGCTGGCGAACGTCGCTGGCAGCCCGGCCGCCGAGGCCCAGGCGACGGCCGCCGAGAACAGCCGCTTCGTGCCGACGAGCGAGAAGTGGGCCGGCGTGGAAGCGGCCAATGTGCTCCAGGACATGCTGACCCAGATCGCCCAGGGCGACAACATCGCCGAGGCCGCCGCCCAGGCCGACGCGGCGATCGAGAGCACGCTCAACGGCTGACCGGCCACCAACAAGACTGCAGCCCGATGGCCGTCGCCACCACCACGACCACCACCGCCGCCGCGACCGGGGCCCCGGAGGCTCCTGCCATGGCGCCCCGGCGGCGGTCATCGAGGCTGCCCTACGTCCTCCTCCTGCCGACGGTCGTCGTGCTCGGGGCGATGCTCGGCTATCCGCTCATCCGACTCGGCATCATGTCGATGCAGGAGTACGGGCTGCCGCAGGTGTTCGGGCAACCGGCCCCATGGGTCGGCTTCGCCAACTTCCGCGCGATCCTCGAGGACTCCTACTTCTGGACCGTGCTGTGGCGGACGCTGCTGTTCTGCTTCGTCAACGTCGTCCTGACGATGGTGCTCGGTGTCCTCATCGCCCTCCTGCTCGACGCGCTGGGCACGCGCATGCGGGTGTTCGTGTCGGCCTCGCTGATCGTCGCCTGGGCGATGCCGGCGCTGACGGCGACGATCGTCTGGCAGTGGATGTTCGACACCGAGTACGGCCTCGTGAACTGGGCCCTCGACCGGCAAGGCGAGAGCTGGTTCTCCAACCAGCTGACGTTCTTCATGGTGGCCACGATCATCGTCGTGTGGATGGGCATCCCGTTCGTCGCCTTCACCGTCTATGCGGCGCTGACGCAGATCCCCGTGGAGATCCGGGAGGCCGCCCGACTCGACGGCGCCGGCTTCCGCGACTCGTTCCGCTACGTGTTGTTCCCCGCCCTCAAACCGATCCTGCTGATCCTCACGTCGCTGTCGGTGATCTGGGACTTCCGCGTCTTCACCCAGATCTACGTGTTGCAGAAGGCCGGCGGGATCACCAGGGACACCAACCTGCTCGGCGTCTACGCCTACCGCATCTCGATCGGGGAGAACCGCTTCGACGTGGGTGCCGCCGTCGCTGTCGTGATGGTCGCCATCACGATCATCCTGACGATGTTCTACCTGCGCGCCATGGTGCGCACGGACGAGGAGCTATGACCACCCGTCGCGTGAAGCGGATCGCCATCAACGGCGCCGGGACGCTCGTGGCGCTCGTCGCCCTGTTCCCCGTGTACTGGATGGTGCTGACGTCGTTCAAGCGCAACAGCGAGGTGCGCACGTTGACGCCGTCGTTCCTGCCGCGGCAGCCGACGCTGAACAACTACCGCAAGGTGTTCGAGCGCGAGTTCTTCTGGACGGCGATGCGCAACAGCGCGATGGTCACGGCCATCGTCGTCGTCCTGGCGCTCGGCATCGCCTTCTTCGCCGCGGTCTCCCTGTCCCGGTTCCGCTTCCGCGGCCGCAAGACGTTCCTGATCGGCGTCATCATGATCCAGATGATCCCGGCCGAGGCCCTGATCATCTCCCTGTTCCAGGTGCTCGACGCTCGCCAGTTGACGAACCGCATCATCGGGCTGTCGCTGACCTACCTGATCTTCGTCCTGCCGTTCACGATCTGGACGCTGCGCGGCTTCGTGTCCGGCGTGCCGCTCGAACTGGAGGATGCGGCGCGCGTCGACGGCGCCAGTCGCTTCGGGGCGTTCATGCGGGTGACCCTGCCGCTGGTCGCTCCGGGCCTCGTGGCCACGGGGATCTTCGCCTTCATCCTCGCCTGGAACGAGTTCATCTTCGCCCTGGTGATCATGAACCGCCCGGAGTCCCAGACGATGCCGGTGTGGCTGCAGGCGTTCAACGAGGGCGCCCGGGGGACCGACTGGGGCGGGGTCATGGCCGGCTCGACCTTGATGGCGCTGCCGGTCGTGATCTTCTTCCTGATCGTCCAGGGCAGGGTGACGGCCGGGCTGACGGCGGGCGCGGTCAAGGGGTAGCGCCGTGACGTCACCCATCGTCGGCGTCGATGTCGGCGGCACCTCCACTCGCGCCGTGTCCTTCGACGGCTCGCTGACACCGCTCACCTCGGCCGTCGCTCCGACGCCGCGCGGCGCCACCGCGATCGCCGATCTCATCGCCCGCCTCGTGGGGAACCTCACCGCCAGGCCGTCCAACGTGGCCATCGGCATGCCCGGACGGGTCGATCCAGCCCGCGGCGTGGTCGCCTCCGCCGTCAACCTGGGCATCACGGCCCCGGCCACGATCGTCGATCTCGTGGCCTCGCGCCTCGGCGTGCCGGTGCACGTGGAGAACGACGTCAACGCCGCCGCCCTCGGAGCCTTCGCCCAGCTCGAGCTGGCGCCGGCGCAGTCGCTGGCGTATGTCAACGTCGGCACCGGCGTCGCGGCCGGGTTCGTGCTCGAGGGCCGGCTGTGGCGCGGCGGGTCGGGCGGAGCCGGTGAGATCGGCCACGTCCCGATGGACGCCCACGGCCCGACGTGCCGCTGCGGGCAGGCCGGCTGTGCCGAGGCGGTCGGGTCCGGCCGTGCCGTCGCCGACGATCCTCGACGGCGTGACGATGTCGTCGCGGCGACGGCATGGGCGGTACAACTGTGCGTGATGACGGTCGATGTCGACGTCGTCGCCGTCGGTGGCGGGATGACCCGGCCGGCCGAGGTGTTCCTTCCCGCCCTGCTCGCCGCCATCGTCCGTCGCGAACAGGCGTCACCGATGCTCGCCGAGATCGGCATCTCCCGCCGCGTCGTGATGGCGCCCGCTGACGTCCCGCTGGGCAGCCTGGGCGCCGTCCTGGCCGCCCGCGAGGCTGTTGTCCTTCGGGATCGGCCCGATCGGGCCGATCCCGAAGGACAACACGAGGTGGCCTGAGCGTGCTGACCATCAGCGGTGGGGCGGTCGTCGCAGCCGATGGTGTCGTGACGGACGGTCACGTCGCCGTCGACGGAGGGCGGATCGCGTCCGTCGGCGCGGGCACCGGCGGCGGATCGGCTGACATCGACGCCCGTGGTGGCTGGATCGCTCCGGGGTTCATCGACGTGCAGATCAACGGGGCGCACGGCATCGACGTCACGACGCAGCCGGAACGCATCGACGAGCTGGGCGACGTCCTCGTCCGGTACGGCGTCACGGCGTTCGTGCCGACCGTCATCACGTGCCCGCCGGCCACGCGGGCGGCGGCGTTGGCGGCGTGGGCCGACCGCCCGGCGACGGCCTCCGGCGCCGTACCGCTCGGTCTGCACCTCGAGGGCCCGATGCTGGCGCCGGCGCGCAAGGGCGCCCACCCGGCCGAGCACCTGGCGCGTCCGGGCCCGGACGTGATCGACGGGTGGTCGGCCGATGCCGGGGTCCTGCTGGTGACGATCGCCCCCGAGCTTCCCGGGGCGGCGGACACCATCGTCACGCTGCGCGAGCGGGGCATCGTCGTGGCCATCGGCCACACCGACGGCGACGCCGCAGCCTTCGCCGCCGCGCGGGCGGCCGGCGCCACGTACGTGACCCATCTGTTCAACGCCATGCGCCCGTTCGCCCATCGCGACCCCGGGCCGATCGGTGCCGCCCTGGCCGACGGCGACGTCGTCGCCGGCCTCATCTGCGACGGCATCCACGTCGATCCGGTGGCGGTGACGATGGCCTGGCGGGCGCTCGGGGCCGCCCGGCTGAACCTCGTCACGGATGCCGTCGCCGCCCTCGGGTGTGACGATCCGACCAAGCTCGGCGCGGTCGGCGTCACGGCCGGTCCCGATGGCGTCCGTGACGCCAATGGCGTGCTCGCCGGCAGCAACCTGGCTCTCGATCAGGCCGTGCGCAACCTCGTCGCCTTCACCGGGTGCTCGGTCGCCGACGCCGTCGCCGCCGTCACGTCGACGCCGGCCCGCCTGCTCGGCCTCGCCGATCGCGGCCGTTTGGCGCCCGGCGCACGCGCCGACATCACGGTGCTCGACGCCGAGCTGCGTGTCCTCGCCACGATCGTCGGCGGGGAGGTGGTGTGGAGGTCGTGATCGTCGGCACGGCGGACGACGCGGCGCGCGTCGTCGCCGACGTCGTCGGCCGCGTGCTGCGCAGCCGTCAGGCGCCGGTGATCGGTCTGGCGACCGGCAGCTCCCCCTTGCCCGCGTACGACCTGCTCGTGGACGACTGCCGTGCCGGGCGGATCAGCTTCTCGGCAGCCAGCGCCGTCCTCCTCGACGAGTACCTCGGCCTCCCGCCCGGCCACCGGGAGGCGTACCGCACGTTCATCCGCCGCCACCTCACGGATCACGTCGATCTGCCGCCCGCCCGCCTGTACGGGCCGGACGTGTGGGCCGAGGACATCGCCGGCGCCTGCCGGCGCTACGACCGCCTGCTGGAGGAGCTCGGCGGTGTCGACGTCCAGCTCCTCGGTATCGGCTCCGACGGCCACATCGGCTTCAACGAGCCCGGGTCGTCGCTCGGCTCGCGGACACGCATCAAGACGCTGACCGAGGCCACCCGCGCCGACAACGCTCGGTTCTTCTCGACGGTCGACGAGGTGCCACACCACGTGGTGACACAGGGCCTGGCCACGATCGGCGACGCCCGGCACCTGCTGCTCGTCGCCACGGGTTCGGCGAAGGCTGCCCCGATCGCCAGGGCCGTCGAGGGTCCGCTGACGGCGATGTGCCCGGCATCCGTGCTGCAGCTCCATCCCCACGCCACCGTCGTCGTCGACGAGCCGGCGGCGGCCGGTCTCGAGCTCGCCGACTACTACCGGTCCGTCTACGCCGGCAAGCCGTCGTGGCAGCAGCTGTGAGCGTGCGGTTGGAGAGCTGGTACGTGCGGACCGCCCGCGGTCCGGGCTCGATGCGACTGCGGCTCGTCAACACCGGTCGCGACCCCCTCACGGGGTTCCAGCTGGCGTTCACGACCGTCGTCCAGCTGACCCCGACACGGCCGGCCCAGCTCGTCAGCCGGACGTCGGGCTGGCACGTCGTCGCTCCGCCGGACGGCACGCGCCTCGAGCCGGGTGCGACGTGGGAGCTGGAGCTGACGTGCGGGCACCGCCCCGGCCATGCCAACGACGGGCCGACCGGCGCCTACGTCATCCTCGCCGACGGCGCGACGGTGCCGGTGAGGACGACGCCGACGGTCCGCGTCGTCGCGGGCAGCGCCCGCGCCCTGCGGCTGGCGACCGCCGACCCGGGCGTCGCAGCGGCATGGGCCACGACCGCCGAACGAGAGCTGCGGCTGCACCCGGGCAGCTCGCCGGTGCTGTCGACGACCGATGGCGACGACGTCGACGCGGTCATCGACGCCGCGCTCGGTGCCGAGGAGTTCACGATCACCGTCGACGGTCCGCGCTGCGGGGTGACTGCCGGCTCGCCCGAGACGTTGCAGGTGGCCTTCGCCGCGCTCGCCCGGGAGCGCCGCGTCGGGGAGATCCGGCCGGCGCGCCACACGCCCGCCTACGGCTGGCGGGGCCTGCACGTCGACCTGGCCCGGCAGTTCTTCCCGGCCGCCGATGTCGACTGGTTGATCGACGTCGCCGCATGGCGCGGCTTCAACCGGTTGCACCTGCACCTGACCGACGACGAGGCCTGGCGCCTGCCGGTCGACGGCTACCCGGCGCTGACCGAGGTCGGCGCGTGGCGCGGTCACGGCATGGCGATCCCGCCGTTGCTCGGTTCGGGTCCAGCGCCGTACGGCGGCTCGTACACGCCTGCGCAGATCGCCGGGTGGGTCGCCCGGGCAGCGGCGGGCGGCGTCGTCATCGTCCCCGAGGTCGACCTGCCGGGGCACTGCTTCGCCGCCCTTGCCGCGGTGCCGGCGCTGCGGGATCCGGACGACCGCAGCGGCGCCGTCAGCGTGCAGTCGTTCGTCGACAACGTGCTCAACCCTGGCGTGGCGGCGACGCGCCCGTTCCTGGAAGCCGTCGCCGGCGCGCTCGCCGACCTGTTCCCGTCGCCGTGGCTGCACGTCGGTGGGGACGAGGTGGCGGACGGCGCGTGGTCCCGCTCGCCGGCAGCCCAGGCGTACGCCGCGGCACGGGGCATCGAGGGATCGTCCGCCGTCGGGGCGGCGTTCATGGCCGAGATCATCGAGCTCGTCTCGGCGACGACGGGCCGGCGCGTCGGTGTGTGGCAGGAGGCCGCCGAGTCGGGTGCGCTGCGACCCGGCGAGGGCTACGTCGTCGGGTGGAAGTCGGGCGCCGACTGCCGGCAGCTGGCCGCCGCCGGACACACGGTGGTGGCCGCGCCGGCCGAGGTGTACTACCTCGACATGGCCGTCGACGACGACTGGGCATCGCCCGGCGCGAGCTGGGCCGGTCACTCGTCGGTCGCCGACATCGAGGCCTTCGACCCGGTCGACGGTTGGTCGCCCGACGAGCGGGCGCGCCTGGCCGGCATCCAGGCCTGCCTCTGGACCGAGCACGTCCCCGACCGCCCGACCCTCGAACGCCGGCTCTTCCCCCGCCTCGACGCCATCGCCGCCACGGCCTGGCAGACCCGGTTTTGAACCGAAGTCAAGGCCAGGCAAGTGGCCGCGAAATCCACGGAGAACCGTCCGTCGGTGTGGGCTACGGTGCGCCGCCATGTCGGCCTGTCTCTGATCCCGCTCGCATCTCGCACGTGCATCGGAGGTCGACATGGCGCGCCCGGACCGGGTGTTCCTCACCATCGCCGCGGTCGCGGCGTCCGTCTCGACGCTGGCGTTCACGATCGCGCCCTTCTACCGGATCCAGGTCGCCGGCCTCGACAACCTGGAGCTGGTCCTGGCGGGCACGGTCATGGAAGCCGCCGTCTTCTGCTTCGAGATCCCCACCGGGATCGTCGCCGACCTGTGGTCGCGCAAGTGGTCGGTCGTCATCGGCCACGTCGGGATCGGCACCGGTCTGTTGATCGAGGCGGCCGCACCATCCGTCGCCGGCGTCCTCACCGGCCAAATCGTGTGGGGGATCGCCTACACGTTCACGAGCGGGGCGACCGTCGCCTGGGTCAGCGGCGAGCTCGACGACCCTGACCGGCGGGTGCTCACCCGCCTCTTCATGCGGGCGAGCCGGGGCGGCTCGGCGGCCGCGCTGGTGGCCGTTCCCCTGTCGTTCCTGCTCGGCGGCTGGTCGCTGCGCGTGCCGCTCGTGCTCGCCGGGTGCCTGTCAGTCGGGCTCGGGCTGTGGCTCGCCGTGGCCATGGGCGAGCGCCACGTCGCGCCGTCCCGGCAGCGCTCGGCGTGGCGGTCGATGGCGACGACCGCCGTCGAGGGGATCCGTGTGATCCGCGCCAGCCGCGTCCTGACGATCCTCGCCCTCGCCCTGTTCCTCGCCGGCGGCGCCAGCGAGGCCTACGACCGCTACGTGGAGAAGTACCTGCTCGTCGATCTCGGCGTGCCGGCGTGGCCCGGCTGGTCGGGGCTGACGTGGATGGCCGTCGTCGGGTGCACGTCCGCCGTGCTCGGCATCATCGTGCCGTGGTGGTTCATGCGCCACCGTGGTGATCTGTCCGACGAGCGACAACGGCATTGGATCGCCGGGCTGATCGTCGTCCAGGTGACAGCCCTCCTGGTGATGGCGGCGACCGGTTCGTTCCTCGTCGCCGCGGCCGCCAGCCTGCTGATCGCCCGGGTTCGGTCGCTGCGCAACGGCCTCATCGGAGCGTGGATCGTCCCGCTCACGCCACGCCAGCACCGGGCGACGGTGCTGTCGACACTCGAGCAGGCCGACTCGATCAGCCAGGTGACGATCGGTCCGGTGATGGGCGTCATCGGGCAGACCGTCGGGATCCCCGCCGCCCTCGCGGCCAGTGCCGCCCTGCTGGCGCCTTCGGCCGGCGCCGTGATGGTTGCCGAACATCGGGTCGAGCCGGCACTGTCCGAGCCCGCGAAGATCGTGGAGTGATCGTCGACCGCGACCTCGTCAACCGACTGGAGTCCTCGGCAGCCCGCGTGTCGGCGGCGACGGTCGCCGCCTTCCGGGCCCGCGACCCCGACGACCCGGCACGCCAGCAACCGTGGCAGGGCGGGGCGCTCGTCGCCTTCGGGCCCGGTCGCTACGTCAACCGGGGGATCGGCGTGACGCTCGACGACATCGACGACGGCGGGCTGGACGAGATCGAGGCCTTCTTCGCCGCGGCGGGTGTGGCGCCGGCGCTGGAGGTGACGTCGTGGTGCCCGCCGGTCCTGCTCGAGCGACTCGTCAGGCGCGGTTACGTCGTGTCCTGGTTCCGCAACGTCTATGCCATGTCCCTGGACGAGGCCGTGCCGGCACCGCGTCCCAATGTCGGCGTGCGCGAGGTCGTCGACGCGACGCTGCCGGAGTGGCTCGAGCTGCTGGCCGTCGGGAACGAGATCGAGACCGCCGATGGCCGCGTCGTCAGCGACGAGTACGCCCGTGCCGTGCACACCGTCAGCGGCGCGACCGATTTCGTCGCCGACCTCGACGGCTCGCCGCTCGGTTGTGGATCGTTGATCCGGGACGAGGGCATCGGCTGGCTCGGTGGTGCCGCCACGGCGCCGGCAGGACGGCGGCGCGGCGTGCAGACCACACTGCTGCGGCACCGCATGGCGGTCGCCGCCAGGGACGGCTGCGACCTCGTCGCCGCAACGGCCCGACCACCGGGCGACTCCGCCCGCAACCTGTCCCGGCTCGGCTTCACGCTGGCCTATGCCCAGGTCGTGATGAGCCGGCCGTGACCATCCTGCGCCGCGCGGTCGTGCTGTTCGTGCCGCCGCCCGTCGACGCCCAGGTCGACGAGATCCGCCTCCGCTACGACCCGATCATGACCGGCCGCATCGGCGCCCACATCACGCTCGTCCACGACGCCGCCGACCTCGCTCTGGCCCGCGAGCGTGTCGCCGCGGCCGCCGAGCGGCTGTCGTTCCCGGTGCGCCTGACGCACACCGACCGGTGGGGCCCGTCGAGTTACGGCATCTACCTCCACGTGGACGACCACGCCGGCGGCATCGCCGAGCTGCACGGGCAGGTCGCCGACCTCGAGGCGCCGGCGTGGGCCCGCGCCACGTTCCGGCCCCACGTCACGCTCGTCCACGGCCGCACCGTGACGGATGTCGACGCCGAGGCGGCATGGTCGGCGCTCGACGGCTTCGTCGCCGGCTGGCACGTCGACATCGCGGCGATCGACATCGTCGAGCTCGTCGAGCCGCGCTGGCGCACGGTCGAGCGCTACGAGCTGCGTGCCGCGCCCGTCGCCGACTGACAGCGACGGGCGGGAGCTCAGGAGCCGAGCCGATAGGCGAGGCGACCAATCAGTACGGTCGCCTGCTTCGGCTGCAGGGCAGCCGAAGCAAACCGTGACGCAGCGAGTTCGCTGACCTCTCCGCGCAAGTCCTTAGGCCGCCGACTTCTCCAGGACGTGCACGCCGCAGGCCGAGCCGAGGCCGATGACGTGGGCCATGCCGACCTTGGCGCCCTCGATCTGGCGGTCGCCGGCCTCGCCGCGGAGGTGGTGGCACACCTCCCAGATGTTGGCGATGCCCGTCGCCGAGATCGGGTGGCCCTTCGACTGCAGGCCGCCGGAGACGTTGACCGGCGTCTTGCCGTCGCGCCACGGGGCGCCGGAGAGGAAGAAGTCGGCAGCCCCGCCCTCTTCGCACAGCCCGAGGTTGTCGTAGTGGACGAGCTCGGCCGTGGCGAAGCAGTCGTGCAGCTCGACGAGGTCGAGGTCGTCGGGACCGACGCCGGACTGCTCGTAGGCCTGCTTGGCGGCGTTCTTGGTCAGCGTGTTGACGTTGGGCAGGACCTGGCAGGCCTCCTCCCACGGATCGGTGGTGAGGACGGACGCCTTGACCTTGACGGCTCGCCGCTGCTGTTCGAGCGACAGCGTCTTGAGCGTCTCACCGTTGACGACGACCGCCGCAGCCGCCCCGTCGCAGTTGGCCGAGCACATCGGCCGCGTGTTGGGGTAGGCGATCATCATGTCGTTCATGATCTCGTCGAGGGTGAACTTCTTCTGGTAGGCGGCCAGCGGGTTCAGCGTCGAGTGGGAGTGGTTCTTCTCGCTGATCTTGGCGAACAGCTCGAAGCTCGTGCCGCCGTAGCGATGGCCGTACTCCATGCCGATCTGGGCGAACACGCCGGGCATGGTGTCGGTGCCGATGCGCCCGTCGGTCGGGGCGACAGCGCCGAAGCGGCCCTTGGGCTCCCACTCCTTGGCATCCTTCTTGGCCTGCCCACCGCCGCCGAGCAGGCCGGCGCCGGCGAGCTTCTCGACCCCGACGGCGAGGCCGTAGTCGACCTCGCCGGCCTTGACGGCCATGATCGCCGTGCGCAGCGCGGTGGCCCCGGTGGCGCAGGCGTTGGCGACGTTGTACACCGGGATGCCGGTCTGGCCGACCTGCTTCTGCAGCTGCTGGCCGAAGCCGGCGCTGGCGTTCATCAGGTTGCCGGCGGCGATGATGCCGATGTCCTTCATCGACACCCCGCCGTCCTTCAGGGCTGCCTGGACGGCCTCCGCTGCCAGGTCGACGGTGTCCTTGTCCGGGTGCTTGCCGAACTTCGTCATGTGGATCCCGAGGATCCAGATCTCGTCACTTGCGCTCATCGTTTGCTCCGTTCATTGCGTTCCCCGGCCACGCTGGCCGCTGTTGGCCGCTCACTCGCTGGCGCTCGTTCGCTTGCGAGTTGGCGACCTGTCCTGTGCTGCGCTCTCAGTTGCTCGTCGGTTCGAAGCCGAAGCCGACGGCCTCGGTGCCGTTGTCGTCGCTGCCCAGTGAATAGGTCGCCAGGCGCACCCGCATGCCCGTCGACACGTGGTCGGGGTCGGGCTCCACGTTGATCAGGTTGCCGCGCACCGGCGTGCCGTCGCAGTCGATGACCGCCGACACGAACGGCACCGGGATGCCCGGTGCGGCGAAGGCCACGATGGTGAACGCGGTGACGGTGCCATCCGCGGCCACAGGCACCTGTTTGAACTCGGTGCCGAAGCACGCCGCGCAGGCGTTGCGGCGATCGAAGAAGCGGGCGCCGCACGAGGTGCACTCGTTGGCCACGAGGTGCGGCTCGTCACCGAGCACCAGGTAGTCGACGAGAGGGATCTGTTCGCTCATCGCCAGCCAGGGTACGGCGCGTGCGGGCGGCGGCTCGCATCGGGGAAACGCCGTCCTACAGTGCGCGCTGATGAGCACGGCCGGGCGCATGTACCACATCGGGTTCGGGGCCGAGGATGTTCCCGAGGGCACGTCGACCGTCCTGCTCAGCGGTGATCCCGGGCGCTCCGAGCTGATCGCCACGGAGCACCTCGCCGATGGCCGCCCGCTGGCCCGCAACCGCGGCCTGGACTCGTTCATCGCCCGGCTCGCCGGCGGGGCGCCGGTGGTCTGCGCGACGAGCGGGATGGGCGCACCGTCGATGAGCATCGTCGTCAACGAGCTCGTCCAGGTCGGGCATGCGCACGATCATCCGGGTCGGGACGGCCGGGTCGATCCAGGACGGCGTGCGCATCGGGTCGGTCGTGATCGGGTCGGGCGCGTTGACCAACCAGGGCGCGGCCGACGACATCGCCCCGCCCCGGTTCCCGGCCGTCGCCGATCCGTTCCTCACGGTCACGCTGGCCGACGCGGCGCGCACGCTGGGCGTCGACCACCACGTCGGCGTGATGGCCTCCACCGACACGTTCTTCGAGGGCCAGGAGCGGTCGGCGTCGTCGGCCAACCCCCGGCTGCTGCGGCGCCAGCGGGGGATGATCGACGAGTACCGCGACCTCGGCATCCTCAACTTCGAGATGGAGGCCGGGACGCTGTTCAAGATGGGCGTGGTGTACGGCTTCGCCGCCGGGTGCGTGTGCGCCATCATCGCCGAGCGCACCGAGGCCGAGGAACCCCGCCTCGACGAGAAGGACGCCGCCATCGACCGGGCGATCCGCGTGGCCATCACCGCCGCCGACACCTGGACGGGCCGCGAGGCGGGCGACTGACGTTTTGAACCAAAGTCAAGGCCAGAAGTGGCCGTGATTCTTCGTCAGAATCGACGGGATGGCGCTCGATCCCCACCAGCTCGATGACGACGTGCATGGCGTTCCTCGCCGAACGGCACCTGGCCACGCTGACGACGATCCGGGCCGACGGGTCGCCGCACGTCGTCGCCGTCGGGTTCAGCTTCGATGCCGACACGGCGGTCGTGCGGATCATCACGTTCGCCTCGAGCGTCAAGGCCCGCAACGCGGCACGAGGCGGGCGGGCCGCGGTCAGCCAGATCGAGGGCGCCCGCTGGCTGACGCTCGAGGGCCCGGTACGGCTCGTCACCGACGCCGAGGGCGTCGCCGCGGCGGTCAGCGGCTACGCCCGCCGGTACCGCCAGCCAGGCCAACGCCCGGACCGGGTCGCGATCGAGATCGCCGTCGACCGCGTCCTCGGCCGGGTCTGAGCGTCGCGGTCAGCCGAACGCCGCCCCGGGCGCCCGCGACCCAACGTCGATTCTGACGAAGAATCACGGCCACTTCTGGCCTTGACTTTGGTTCAAAACCGGTCAGGAGGGGGCCGTGCGGGCGGTCGCGTCGCCGTTCTCGGTCGAGATGGTGATCGTGCGGGGGCTGGCTGAGTCGATGCGGATGTCCTCGGTTTGGCTGCCGTTGTCGGTCGAGAGGTCGAGGGCGTAGGCCTCGCCGTCGTCGGGGACGACGACCTCCACCGAGCCGTTGTCGGACGTGGCGACCACCGTCGTCGGGGCAGCGGTGAACGCCAGCGTCACCCGACCGTTGTCGGAATCCGCGGTGACCGTCGACGAGCGCAGGTCGGTGCCCTCGACGTGGCCGTTGTCGGTGGACAGCCGCAACGGCCCGCTGGCGCGGCGCACCTCGACCGAGCCGTTGTCGCTGTCGAGGTCGAGCGGTCCGCTGAGCCCGTCGACGTCGATCGACCCGTCGTCGGCGTGGACGGTCAGCGCCATCGTCCGGGGCATCGCGATCTCGTAGCTGACCCGGCAGAAGTCGGAGCCGAAGTTCGGGCACGAGCCGCGCAGCTCGAGCACGTCGCCGACGATCTCCCGGCGCTCGCCCGTCGATCGCAGACCATCGCTGATCTCCGCTCGAACGTCGACCGTCTCGCCGTCGCTCGCCACGACGCGCACCGATCCGGCCGAGTTGCGCACGTCGATCGCCTGCAACGACGCCGCCGGGAAGGACTCCGTCTCCACCCGCTCCTCGTGGGCGAGCACGACGGCGACGTTGTACGTCCCCCACGCCACGCCGGCCACGACGAGCACGGCGGCGAAGACCTTCCATGCGATCCGCACGCCCTTCGGCGAGCGGCGCGGCTTCGGCGCGGCCAACGGCGCCGGCGCCGACGGTGGTGGTGGCGGCAACCGTGGACCGACCGGCGGTCGTTGCAGCGCGTCCGTGACATCTGACATCGTCATCCCCTCACCCATTGCAGGACCGCCAGCACGCGGCGGTGATCGTCTTCGGCCGGCGGCAGGTCGAGCTTGGTGAAGATGTTGCTGACGTGCTTCTCGACCGCCTTGTCGGACACCACGAGCGTCCTGGCGATCGCCGGGTTGCTGCGGCCCTCCGCCATCAGCGCCAGCACCTCGCGCTCCCGCGGCGTCAGCCGCTCGAGCGGATCCCGCCGCCGCGACCGCGCCAGCAGCTGGGCGACGACCTCGGCGTCGAGCGCCGTCCCGCCGTCGCCGACTCGCCGGACGGCCGCCAGGAACTCGCTGACGTCGGCGACGCGGTCCTTCAACAGGTACCCGATCGACGTCGTCTCGCCGGCCAGCAGCTCGGTGGCGTAGCGCTCCTCGACGTACTGCGACAGGACGAGGATGCCGATCTTCGGCCACCGCTGGCGGATGGCGATCGCCGCTCGCAGGCCGTCGTCGGTGTGCGTCGGTGGCATCCGCACGTCGACGATGCACAGGTCCGGCTGGTGACGCTCCACGGCCACCATCAGCTCGTCGGCGGCCCCGACGGTGGCGACGATCTCCTCTCCGGCGTCGGCCAGGATGCGCGTCAGCCCGGCGCGCAGCAGGACGGAATCCTCGGCGATCACGACGCGCACGGCAGCTCCACGGAGATCGTCGTCGGCCCCCCGGTGGGGCTGATCACGTACATCGAACCGCCGAGGCCGGCGATCCGGTCGCGCAACCCCTGCAGGCCGGTTCCTCTGGCGACGTCCGCACCGCCGATGCCGTCATCGCGGACCTCGACGACGAGGCGATCACCCGCCCGGGCGATGGCGACGTGGGCCCGCGTCGCCATGGCGTGGCGGGAGACGTTCGTCAGCGCCTCGTTGACGACGAAGTAGGCCGCGCTCTCGACGGCCGCCGGCGGACGCACGTCGACACGCACGTCGAGCGTCACCGGGATGGGCGAGCGGGCGACGACGGCCGACAGCGCGGCGTCGAGCCCCCGGTCCTCGAGGATCACCGGGTGGATGCCGCGCACGAGGTCGCGGATCTCCCGCAGTGCCGACTTCGCCTCCTCGTGGGCCACGGCGACCATCGCCCGTTCCTTCGGCGACCTCGTCGCGATCGAGCTTCTCGCGCGCCGACCCGAGGTTGGCGGCCAGCGCCACGAGGCGCTGCTGGGCGCCGTCGTGGAGATCCCGTTCGATGCGCCGGCGCTCGGTCTCGGCGCTGTCGACGGCGGCGGTGCGGCTGGTCTCCAGCCGGGACACCTGGGCGGCGTGGACCTGGTCGGCGTTGGGCCCGAGGAGGGCCCTGGCCAGGGCCAGCTCGATGCGGGCGATGCCGATCGTCATCCACGGGGCGACGAACACCACCCCGACCACCCCGACAACGGCCGCCAGCACCGCCGAGCCGCCCGACGTGACCTCGAAGAAGTAGAACTTCGCCGAGTTGCCGGGCAGCTCGTCGACATAGGCAGGCAGCAGCGCCAGCGCCAGCGCCCCGCCCCATGCGGCCATCGCCAGCGCGAAGCCGAGGACGGCGACGGGCAGGCGCGCCAGGTGGTGCCCGATCTCCTTCCACCGGGCCGGGGTCGTGATCCGCTCCCACAGGCGCCGCAGCCGACCCCGAGCCGTGAGCGGCGGCACGGGATCGACGATCTGCTCGTCCAGGAGGGCATCGATCCGGGACCGCTCGACGTGGGCCAGCCCCCGCGACGCCACGAACAGCAGCCAGGCGAACGGCAGGGCGAGGAAGAACGTGATCACCAGCCCGGCGCTGAGGGCCAGGAGGGTGATGACGACCGTGAACGTGATGATCGCCACGGGCAGCGCCGTCAGGATGTATCCCAGCAGCCGGAACAGGCGACCGGGGCGGCGCCAGGGACGCAGCGGACTGGTCATCGTGGTGCTCACGTTACGTAACCCGCTCGATCGCTCAATCGGTGGCGATGGCGTCGAGGATGTCCAGCCGGGCTGCCCGCCGGGCCGGACGCACGGCGGCGACGATGCCGGCGACCGCGGCCAGTCCGAGGATGACCGCGAGGGTCGCCGTCGGCGCCTCGAAGACACCGAACCCGGCCTGCGACTGCAGGGCCCGCATGAGGCCCCAGCCGAGGAACGTGCCGAGGCCGAGGCCCCCGAGCGTGCCGAAGACGGCGACGATCACCGACTCCCACCGCAGCGCCGAGCGCACTTGCGACCGCGACTGCCCGACGGCCCGCAGGAGCCCGAGCTCCCGGGTGCGCTCGTGGATCGACAGCGAGAGGGTGTTGCCGATGCCCATCAGGGCGATGAGGACGGCGATGCCGAGCAGGCCGTAGATGAGGTACAGCATCTGGTCGATCTCGGCGCCGACCGAGTCGACGTACTCATCGCGCGTCTGCGGATCGGGCGCGCCGTGCCGTGCGGTGAGCTCGGTGACGGCGGCCTGGCCCTCGTCGACGGCCACGCCCTCGGCGAGGTCGACGAACACGACGACGTCCATCGCCTGGCCGGCGTGGGGTGCCCAGTCGGCCCGGTCCATGATCAGCGCACCGAGGATGTCCTGGCGCTCGAACGTGGCCGTGACCGTCAGATCGGTCGTCGTGCCGTCGATGAACGTCATCGGCAGGACGTCGCCGAGGGCCGCATCGTGGTCGTCGGCCCAGCGCGTGCTGACGGCGATCTCCCCGGGGCCCACCTCGGCGAGGGAGCCCTCGGTGACCTCCAGGTCGATGACCGCGGCCAAGGCGGCGGGATCCGTCGCCCACGGCTCGACGGTGCTGTCACCGATCCGCGCCGTGGCCAGCGCCGAGCCGACGGCGCCGTCGACCTCCGGCAGGGCACCGATCGCCGGCGTCAGGGCCGGATCGATGCCGGCGCCGCTGAAGTCGGACTGGGCGATGACGAGGTCACCGGCGAACGAGTCGTCGACCATGTCGTCGATCGACGCCTTCACGGACGAGCCGAACGTCGTGAACAGGGCCACGACGGCGGTACCGACCATCAGCGCCGAGGCGCTGGCGGCGATGCGCCGGGGGTTGCGCATCGCGTTGCGGCGGGCGAGGCGCCCGGTGAAGCCTCGGGCCAGCCCGGCGGCGGCGCCGAGGATGGCGGCAGCCGGCCGGGCGACGACCGGCCCGAGGACGACGAACCCGGCGAGCATGGCGAGCGCGCCGAGCCCGGCGCGGCCGATCGCCCCGTCACCGAGCGACGACGCCGACACGACGGTCGCCGCGCCGGCTGCCGCGATCACCACGCCGGCGATCGCCCGTGTCCGGGACGCCGCCGAGCGGTCGACGGCAATGTCGCGCAGCGCCGCGAGCGGCGCGACGCGGGACGCCTTGAGCGCCGGCGAGACGCTGGCGACGAGCGTCGTCAGCACCCCGACGAGGCCGGCGACGACGATCGTGCCAGTGGTGACGACGAGGCCGGCCGTGGGCAGCGCCAGTCCGGCACCGGCCATCAACGCCTTCAATCCCGCGGCCAGGCCCAGGCCGACGCCGAAACCGATGGCCGAGGCGACCACGCCGATGATCAGTGCCTCCAGGGCCACGGCCGTGACGACCTGGCGACGGGAGGCCCCGATCGCCCGCAGCAACGCCGACTCGCGGGTGCGCTGGGTCACGAGGATCGAGAACGTGTTGTGGATGCTGAACGTGGCGACGACGAGGGCGATCCCGGCGAACGCCAGGAGGACCATCTCGAACATGTTCAAGAAGTCGTCGCCGATCTCCTGCTCCTGCTCCGCCGTCAGCTCCGCTTGGGCGAGCGCTTCGATGTGGGCCGGCAGCAGCTGGGTGATCTCGTCGCGCAGCGACTCCTGGCTGACACCGTCCTCGGCGCTGACGAGCACCGCCGAGATCGTGTCGGGGCGCTGGGCGAAGAGCTCCGTCGCCTGGGGCAGGGTGAACGCGGTGTAGGTCGTCGGGCCGAGGCTGTCGACGTCGCCGAACGTGGCGATGCCGACGACCGTGACCTCCACCGGCTGCGGCGTGAGGACCGTGGTGCGGTCGCCGACGGCCAGATCGCCGTCGTCCGCTGCGCCGCGGTCGATCACCACCTCGCCGGGCGCGGCGGGCGCACGGCCCTCGGCCAGGCGGTACGGGTTGAGCTCCGGATCGTCGATCCAGTTGGTGCCCGTGGTCGGCGGGCCGTCGCCACCGATGCGATCGCCGTCGGCGCCGACGATCGTGGCGACACCTTCCACGGAGGGGGCGGCGGCGCGCACGCCGGGCAACGCGGCGATGTCCTCGACGGACGAAGCGTCGATCGACCCCCGGACACGCTCCTCGGCGGAGCCCATCGTGTCGCTGCTGCGCACGACGACGTCGATCCCGGCGTTGGCGGTGGCGAATGCCGAGCTGAAGCCGGCGCGCATCGTGTCGCCGAGCACGAGCGTGGCGGCGAGGAAGGCGACTCCCAGGACGACGGCGAGCGACGTCCCGATGAGTCGGCGCTTGCGGGCCCACAGGCCCGTCAACGTGACGTTGAACATGTCAGGCTCCGAACTGCTTCATCCGATCGAGGATCCGATCGGGAGACGGGTCGGCCATCGAATCGACGATGCGGCCGTCCTCGAGGAACAGCACCGTGTCGGCGTGGCTGGCGGCGACGGCGTCGTGGGTGACGATGACGATCGTCTGGGCGAGGGTGTCGACGGCGGTGCGCATGAAGGCGAGGATCTCGCCGCCGGTGCGGCTGTCCAGGTTGCCGGTCGGTTCGTCGGCGAAGATCAGGGTCGGCATCGACGCCATCGCCCTGGCCACCGCGACGCGCTGTTGCTGCCCGCCGGACAGTTCGCTCGGGCGGTGCTTCAAGCGGTCGGTGAGCCCGACGACCTCGACGACGGTGCGGATCCACTCCTTGTTCGGCTTGGTGCCGGCGAGCGACAAGGGCAAGGTGATGTTCTCCCGGGCGTCGAGCGTGGGGAGCAGGTTGTAGGCCTGGAACACGAACCCGATGCGCTCCCGGCGGACGCGTGTCAGCTCACGGTCCGACAGCGACCCGAGGTCGACGTCGCCGAGGAAGACGCGGCCGGAGGTGAGGGAGTCGAGACCGGCGAGGCAGTGCATCAGCGTGCTCTTGCCGGACCCGGAGGGGCCCATGACGGCGGTGAAACGGCCGGCCGGAAGGCCGACCGTCACGTCGTCGAGGGCGAGGACCTGGTTGTCGCCGCGGCCGTACTGCTTGGTGGCGTGCTCGGCACGAGCGGCGAGGGCGACCGGGGCGGCCCACGTGGGCAGCGCCTCGGGAGAGGGGCGCGAACGTTGTCATGACGCCCAGCATGAAGATCGCCGGCCGGGCCGACGATGGAGCACGCCGGTGTCCCGGACAGGGGGCAGGCCCTACCGCGAGTAGGGGAGCGAACCGCTCAGGAGGCGCCCATCTCGATCAGCCACGCCGGCAGGCGGGTCGGCCGGCCGGCCGCGGTGACCATGCCGTGCACCGTCACGGCCGTTGCCGAGACCTCGTCGTCCCGCATGATCAGGTAGGCCATCTGGAACGTCGTGCGGCTCGCCGTGGCCAGGGCGAGGTGCACCGCGGCGACGTCGTCGAAGCGCAGCGGCTGGCGGTAGCGGACGTAGGCCTCGAGGACGGCGGAGTCGAGCCCGGCCTCGCGCCACTCGGTGTACGGATGGCCGACGTGCCGGAGGTAGGCCACACGAGCCTCCTCCAGGTACGGCAGGTAGCGGCTGTGGTGGACGACGCCCATGGCATCGGTCTCGGCGAAGCGGACACGCAACGAATGGGTGAACGGGTAGTCCTCGGGCCGGACGGAGGGCTCGACGGCGACACGCATGGCGCCAGTGTGGCCGCTGGCCGACCGTCGCCGCCGCGGTGGGGCGTGCTTGAGTTGCGTCGTGACCCCCGCCGTCCGAGCCCTCGAAGCTGCCGGCGTGTCGTTCACCGTCCACGAGTACGAGCACGACCCGGCGAGCCGCGGCTACGGGCTGGAGGCAGCAACCGCGCTCGGGCTGGACCCCGACCAGGTCTTCAAGACGTTGCTCGTGACCGGTGACGACGGGGAGCACGCCGTGGCGGTCGTCCCCGTCAGCTGTCAGCTGTCGTTGAAGGCGGTCGGCGCGGCGCTCGGCGTCAAGCGCGTCGAGATGTGCGAGCCGACCGTCGCCCAGCGCGTCACCGGCTACGTGCTCGGCGGCATCAGCCCGTTCGGGCAGCGCAAGCGCTTGCCCACGGTCATCGACGAGACGTGTGAGCTGTACGACGTCGTCTACGTCAGCGGTGGGCGGCGCGGCCTCGACCTCGGCGTCGCGCCGGCCGATCTGATCGGCATCCTCGGCGCGACGACGGCCGACATCAGCGCCTGATGCCGGGGTCCTCAGCGGGCCGGGTGGCGGAGCATGGCGTCGATGCGGGCGACTCGCGTGCGGGCCGGGGGGTGAGAAGCGGCGAGGCGGGCCCGCCAGCCGATCGGGCGTTGCCCACCGCCGAGGGCGATCACCCGGCGCAGCGCCTGGGACAGGTTGCGCCCGTAGCCCATCCGCACCACGCGGCGATCGGCCTGGAACTCGGAGCGGTGAGCAACGACGTTGCCGAAGGCGTCCGAGGCGTAGAGGGCGAGCACGAACGGTAGCGACAGGGCGTTGAGCAAACCGGCGACGAGCCGCCCGAAGAGCGTGAGCGCCGACGATCCGGCGGCGAAGGCGTCCGTCGCCGCGGTCGCCACGTTCTGCAGCCAGAAGCCGATCCGGGCCAGGAAGACGACGGGGAGCGACAGCCAGTGGCCGATCGTCAGCCCGACCGTGTGCAACCCGAGGTGGTGGCTCAGCTCGTGGGCCAGAACGCCGGACAGCTCGCGCCGTGGTAGCTCGTCGATGGCGAACGTCGTGACGACCACCAAATGGCCGCCGCAGGCGAAGGCGTTGAGCTCGTCGCTCGGCAGGACGCGCAGGATGTAGCGGTCCGGTGGGAGGTCGTTGACGACGGCGATGTCCCGCCACAACGGGAAGATCCGGCCGAGCTCGTCCTCCGTCGGGCGGCGGGCCCCGAACAGCGGGGTGAGGACGAACGCCTGCACCGGGCGGATGAACAGCACCACGGCGCTGCCCGCATAGCCGGCGGCGAACCACCAGAACGGCACGCTCCAGACGGCATGCACCGGGAACCAGATGACGAGGAGGGCGAGCAGGCAGAACGGGGCGATGACGGCCACCGGCCCGAGCGCGGCGACGGCCGACGACTCGAGCTGTCGGCTCCGGCGGCGCGTGGGCATCCAGCCGACGATACGGACGGTGTCGACGAGGCGATTTTCCGCGTCTCGGGCGCGCCGGCGAGCCGCGGAGGGCTCAGGGAGTGGACAAGGCCCGGTGGATCCACATGCCGACGAACGTGGCGAGGGCGTCGGCGTCCATCGAGAGGCGGCCGTCGCGCCACGCGTGGGTGAACGAGGAGACCGCCCCGAGCACGCCGACGGCGAGGGCCTCGGCGGGCTCGTCGGGGGCCACGAGCCCGGCGTCCTGGGCGGCCCGCACGAGCGTGACGACGTCGGCGCGGTACACGGCGCTGCCCTCGCGCAGCAGGGCGGCGTGCGTGGCGTCGGCCCGCTCGACGTCGAGCAGGGCGAAGTAGCCGGCATGGTCGGCGTGGAAGCGCACGCTCGCCTCCGTGCCCTGGCGCAACCGGGTCAGCGGATCGGCATCGGCGTCCATCGCCGCCGCCTGCGCCTTGCGCAGTCGTGTCCGCATCGTCCGCACCAGCTCGGCGAACAACTCCTGCTTGGTCGGGAAGTACCAGTAGAAGAGGCCCTTGGCGACGCCGGCCCGCCGGCAGATGTCCTCGATGCGCGTCGCCGCGTAGCCGTTGGCGGCGAACAGCTCGGCGGCCGCGTCGATCAGCTGCTGCTTGCGCTCGCGCCCGTGCTCGGTGTGTCGACGATCACCGGAGGAGTCAGCCGCCCGCTCGCCCCGGCTCGCCGCGACGCTCACTGGAGCTCGGATCGCTCACTCATGGCAGGAGTCCACTACGACCTTGACCGGCGGGTCAAGTCATGACACGACAGGACGCCGCCGGCTCCGATAGAACGTCGGCCATGCCGTCGAGCGAGCAGCCCGCCATCCTCCCCGGAGCCGAGCCGTGGTCGCACCACGCCGCGCCCACCAGCGAGGACCGCGCCCCAGCCGGCGTGCTCGTCCTCCACGGGTTCACCGGCAACCCCTCCTCGATGCGCGGGCTCGCCGAGGCGATGGCCGGTGCCGGCTTCCACGTCGACATGCCGCGGCTGCCGGGGCACGGCACGACGCTGGCGGACATGATGACGACTGGATGGGCCGATTGGGCCGGAGAGGCGGAGGCCGCCTACGACCGCCTCGCCGCGCGCACCGATGCCATCGTCGTCGCCGGGCTGAGCATGGGCGGCTCGCTGGCGCTGTGGACCGCCCTCCACCACCCGGAGCTCCGCGGCGTCATCGGCATCAACCCGGCCACGCGGCGGCAACCGCCCGACGTGCGGGCCGCCCTCGACGAGGTGCTGGCGGCCGGCACCGACGTGATGCCGGGCATCGGGAGCGACATCGCCGACCCCGACGCCCACGAGTCGGCCTATGAGGGGGTGCCGCTGCGACCGCTCATGTCGTTCCTCGACGACGGGCTGGCGGCCATCGAGGGCCGCTACGGCGAGCTGGCGATGCCGTTGCTGCTGCTCACGTCGCGCGAAGACCACGTCGTCCCGCCGACCGACAGCGAGTACCTCGCCGAGCACTACGGCGGCTCGGTCGACCACCGCTGGCTCGAGCGCAGCTACCACGTGGCCACCCAGGACTTCGACCGCGACGTCGTCAACCTGGCCGCGGGGGACTTCGTCGCCAAGGTCACCGGATCGTGATGTCGGCCGCTCCGGCGAGCATCCCGAGCCCCTCGACGGGCACGCTGGAGATCGGCCCGCTGTCGCTGAACGTCTACGGGTTGATGATCGCCCTCGGCGTCATCGCCGGCGTCTGGTTGTTCGGCCGGCGGCTCGAGGAGAAGGGCATCGGCACCCGCGAGGACGCCAACGCCATCGCCCTGTGGGGCGTCATCGCCGGCGTGATCGGAGCCCGGCTGTACCACGTGCTCACCGACTGGGAGCGCTACCAGGACAACCTCGGCGACATCGTCAAGGTGTGGGAAGGCGGCCTCGGCATCCCCGGGGGGATGCTCGCCGGCCTCCTCGTCGGCGGCTACGTCGCCCACAAGCGGGGCATCCCGCTCGGCGCCGGGCTCAACGCCGTGGCTCCGGCGTTGCCGCTGGCGCAGGCGATCGGGCGCTGGGGCAACTACTTCAACCAGGAGCTCTACGGCCGGCCGACCGACCTGCCATGGGCGCTGGAGATCGACGAGGCGCCGGGTTATCCGCCCGGGACGACGTTCCACCCGACGTTCCTCTACGAGTCGCTGTGGAACTTCGCCCTGTGCGGCCTGCTGCTGTGGATCGACAGGCGCTACCGGCCGGCCGGCGGTCGTCTGCTGGCGATGTACGTGCTCGGCTACGGCGTGGGCCGGTTCTGGATCGAGGGCTTGCGCATCGACCCGGCCGACGAGCTGGGCGGCCTGCGGTGGAACCAGTGGGTGTCGATCGCCCTGATCGTCGGCGGTGGCCTCTATCTCGTGGCGACGCGGAACAAGCCGAAGGACCCGGTGCTCCCGCCGATCGTCCACGGCGCGCCGGCCGCCGACGGCACGGTGGTCGCCGTGGCCGGTCCACACGACGACGAGGCTGTCGCCACGCCTGACGCCGAGCACCCGACCGACGTCGATGCGGACGACCCGGCCGAGGTCGACGAGGAGCCGATCGCCGACGATGTTGCTCGATGGTGACGACGACGTCGATGTCGGCGAGGCCGACGCCGGCGAGCGCCCGAACAGCTGAACCTCAGCGCGCGGTGGTGGCCACCTCGTCGATGAGGTGCAGCGCGAGCGCCTCCGCCACCGTCGACGACGTCCCGGCGTCGAGCTCGTGCTCGACCCGGTCGACCGCCAAGCCGGTGGCCGCGGCGAGCATGGCGGCCAGCCGGGTCCGATCGGCGCGGAGCATCTCGCTCTGGCGGGCGACCTCGGCGGCCGTCCCGTCGACGCGCGACTCCTCGGCGCACCGCAGCGAGACGGTGGCGTTGGGTGCGGCCCGACGCCGCCCGGTGCCGGTGGCCAGGACCGCGGCCGCGGTACCGCAGGCCCGGCCGATGCAGGTGGTGTTCACCGGACCGCGCATCAGCGCGATGACGTCGAGCACGGCGAAGACCTCGGCCACCGGGCCGCCGGGGCTGTTGACGAGCAGCTCGACGGGACGATCGGCGTCGAGGCTCATCAGCTGGGCGGCGATCCGTGTCGCCGCGGCCGCGTCGAGCGGGCCGCCCAGGAGCACCGTGCGACGGTCGTACAGCTGCTGCAGTGGGTCGCCGGACTCATAGACGATCGGCACCGCGACGGGGTCCCGGCGCTCCGGCACCGGGCGCTCGGGAGGGTACGGGTAGGGAGTCTCCGGCCAGCTCGGTGGCTTCGTCATCGGTGCTCCTCCCGGTCGGCGCGCTCGACGACACCGAACGCGACGTGCCGGTCGAGTGCCTCGGCGTAGCGCTGCAGCGTCGACAGGCGGACGTCGGCGTCGCCTCGTTCGAGGCGGGCGACGGCCGACTGCGAGGTGCCCATGCGCGCCGCGATGACCGTCTGCGACAGGCCGGCGTCCCGGCGGGCCCGGACCAGCTGCTCGACGAGGGCCGCCTGGTCGTCGGCGACCTCGGCGAACCCCGGGAACACCGAGCGCCGTCCGTCACGGGCCTCCATCTCGAAGACGATATCACTCCAACGAGATGGCCGGCGAGCTGGCCGACCAGGATCAGAGGCGTACGCCCGTTGCGCTGTCGAACAGGTGCAGGCGATCCGGACGGGGCACCAGGCTGACGTGGTCGCCAGGCTCGCTCGAGCTCAGCCCCTCGCTGCGGGCCACCACCTGGGTGCCGGTGAGAGCATCGGCGGAGGGATCGGTGCAGTACAGGAAGGACTCCGAGCCGAGCTCCTCGACGACGAGGACCTCGACGTCGAGGCCCCCCTCGCTGGCGAGCATCCACGCCTCCGGGCGCACCCCGATGATCACGGCGTCCGACGTCAGCTGCGCCCGCTGGTCGGGGGTGAGCGCCACGGTGAGGGTGCCGTGGGTGGCACCGTCGTCGCCGACCTTGGCGGGGAGGAGGTTCATCGCCGGGGAACCGATGAACCCGGCGACGAAGACGTTGACCGGGTCGGTGAAGAGGTCCTTCGGCGTCGCGCACTGCTGCAGCACCCCGCGATCGAGGACGGCGACGCGGTCACCCATCGTCATCGCCTCGACCTGGTCGTGGGTGACGTACACCGTCGTCACGGCGAGCCGGCGCTGGAGGGCCGCGATCTGAGTCCGGGTCTGGACGCGCAGCTTGGCGTCGAGGTTGGAGAGCGGCTCGTCCATCAGGAACACCTGCGGCTCACGGACGATCGCCCGGCCCATGGCCACCCGCTGGCGCTGCCCACCGGACAGCTTGGCCGGCTTGCGGTCGAGGTACGGGTCGAGGTCGAGGATCTTGGCGGCCTGGCGGACCCGCTCGGCGCGCTCGGCCCGCGGCACGCGCTTGACCTTGAGGTGGAAGCCGATGTTCTCGGCCACGGTCATGTGCGGGTACAGCGCGTAGGACTGGAAGACCATGGCGATGTCGCGGTCCTTCGCCGGCAACGTGGTGACGTTGCGGTCGCCGATGTGGATCGCTCCCTCGTCGACGGGCTCCAACCCGGCGAGCATCCGCAACGTCGTCGACTTGCCGCACCCCGACGGCCCGACCAGCACGAGGAACTCCCCGTCGGCGATCTCCAGGTCGAGGTGGTCGACCGCCGCGAGGCCGGCGTAGGTGCGCGTCGCACCGGCGAACGTGACCGTGGCCATCGCCGGGAATGTACCCGGTCCGCCCTCGGCGACGGCGGCCAACGGCAGGGTCGACGAGACACGGAACGGCCGGGAATCGCTACCGGCCCCGCCGATAACCTCGACCGTCGTGTCTGAACGCATCACCACCGCGGACGTCGTCCACGTCGCCCGCCTGGCGCGCCTCGAGCTGACGGCCGACGAGATCGAGCGGACGACGGTCCAGCTCGGCGCCATGCTCGACCACTTCGCCGACATCGACGTGCTCGAGCTCGCCGACGTCGAGCCGATGACCCAGCCGTACACACTCGTCAACGTGCTGCGCGAGGACGTCGTCGCCCCCGGGCTCGACCGCGACGAGGTGCTGGCCGCGGCGCCCGATGCCGTCGACGGTCGCTTCCGTGTCCCGCCGATCCTCGGGTTGGCGGAATGACTGCGTTCCCCGGCCACAACACCTGCAGCCTGCGCAGTTGCTGGCCGCTCCTCGGCTGGCGCCTCGTCGCTCGCATCGGCGACAGGGTCCGCCCGTGACCGCGATCGACATCGCCGCTGCCGTCCGGACGGGTGAGCGGTCGGCGCGGGACGTGCTCGAGGAGCACCTCGCCGCCATCGCCGCGCGGGACGGCGAGATCCACGCCTTCAACCTGGTGCTCGAGGACGAGGCGCGGGCGGCAGCCGAGGCCATCGACGCGGCCGTGACCGCCGGTCGCGACCCCGGTCCGCTGGCCGGCGTGCCGGTGGCCCTGAAGGACAACCTCCTGACCCGTGGCATCCCCACGACCTGCTCGTCCCGGATCCTCGAGGGCTGGCGCCCGCCCTATGACGCGACGGTCGTCGAGCGGCTGCGGGCGGCGGGCGCCGTGGCGATCGGCAAGACCAACCTCGACGAGTTCGCCATGGGTTCGAGCACCGAGAACTCGGCGTTCGGGCCGACGCGCAACCCCCACGACACCGGTCGCGTGCCCGGCGGGTCGAGCGGCGGGAGCGCGGCGGCGGTGGCCGCCGGGTTCGCCGCCGTCGGGCTGGGCAGCGACACCGGTGGGTCGATCCGCCAGCCGGCGGCGCTGTGCGGCGTCGTCGGCGTCAAGCCGACGTACGGCGTGGTCAGCCGCTACGGCCTCGTGGCCTTCGCCAGCAGCCTCGACCAGATCGGCCCGTTCACCCACACCGTCGCCGACGCCGCCCTCGTCACGGAGGTGATCGGTGGTCACGACCCGGCCGATTCGACCTCGATCCCCCGACCGGCGCCGTCGATCAGCGCGACGCTGCGTGACGGCGTCGAAGGCCTGCGCGTCGGGCGCATCACCGACCTCCCGGAGGGCGCCGATCCCGACGTCCTGGCGCGGGTCGAGGCGGCGTTCGACGCGCTCGTCGACGCCGGGGCCAAGATCGTCGACGTCGAGGTCCCGGCGTTCACCTACGGCCTCACGGCCTACTACCTGATCGCCCCGGCCGAGGCGTCGAGCAACCTGGCCCGCTACGACGGCGTGCGCTACGGCCTGCGCGTCGAGGCACAGGACACCAACGCCATGTACATGGCGACTCGCGAGGCCGGCTTCGGCGACGAGGTCAAGCGCCGGATCATGCTCGGCACGTACGCCCTGTCGGCGGGGTACTACGACGCCTACTACGGCAAGGCCCTGAAGGTCCGCCGGCTGATCGCCGACGACTTCGCCAGGGCCTACGAACACGCCGACGTGTTGGTGACGCCGGCCACGCCGACCGTGGCCTTCCCGATCGGCGACAAGACCGACAACCCGCTGGCGATGTACCTCTGCGACACCTACACGATCCCGTCCAACCTCTCCGGGCACCCCGGCATGAGCGTGCCCTTCGGGACGGGAGCCGGCGGGCTGCCCGTCGGTGTGCAGATCCTCGCCCCGACGCTCGGCGAGCCGACGATGTTCCGCGTCGCCCAGACCCTGGAGGACGCCAACCCATGAGCTCGCGAACCACTGACATGAGGGACGGCGAGCGCCGATCCGAAGGGTCGGCGGTGAGCTCGGTACGACGAGCTCGGCTACGAGCTCGTCGTGGGATTGGAGGTCCATGTCGAGCTGGCGACGGCGACGAAACTGTTCTCGGCGTCGCCGAACCGCTTCGGGGACGAGCCGAACACGAACATCGACCCCGTGACGCTCGGCCTGCCGGGCGCCCTCCCCGTGCTCAACCGGCACGCCGTCGAGCTGGCGATGCGCATCGGTCTCGCCCTGAACTGCCGCATCCAGGCCTGCTCGTTCCACCGCAAGAACTACTTCTACCCGGACATGCCCAAGGCGTACCAGATCAGCCAGTACGACGTGCCGCTCAACGTCGACGGCTGGCTCGACCTTCCCGACGGCTCGCGGGTCGGCATCGAGCGGGCGCACCTCGAGGAGGACACCGGCAAGTCGACGCACGTGGGTGGGAGCGGTGGGCGGATCCACGGCAGCGACGCCTCCCTGATCGACTTCAACCGGGCCGGCGTGCCCCTCGTCGAGATCGTCAGCCGGCCGGACATCCGCAGCGCCGAGCAGGCCAGGCAGTACGTCGGTGAGCTGCGGGCGATCCTCGTGGCCATCGGCGCGTCCGACGCCAAGATGGAGGAGGGCTCGATGCGCGTCGACGCCAACGTCAGCGTGCACCGACCGGAGGAGCCGCTCGGCACCCGGTGCGAGATCAAGAACCTCAACTCGGTGCGCTCCATCGGCCGGGCCATCGACTACGAGGCCCGGCGGCAGATCGATCTGCTCGAGGCCGGCGACGTCGTCCGCCAGGAGACCCGCCATTGGGACGAGGGCGACGGGCGCACGCACACGCTGCGCAGCAAGGAGGACGCCGACGACTACCGGTACTTCCTCGAGCCCGACCTCGTACCGCTCGTGCCGGACGCGGAGTGGATCGAGCGGGTCCGCACCGGTCTGCCGATGCTCCCGGCGGCCCGCCGTCAGCGCCTGGCGGAAGCCACCGGCGCCGCCGTCGATGGCGAGCCGGTGGCGGTCGTCGTCGAGCGCGGCCAGGACGACTATGTGCTCGCTGTCGCCGAGGCCGGTGGCGACGTGGCCAGGGCTCTCGTCCACGTCAAGGAGGCCTACGCCGATCAGGGGCCGCGGCCGTCGGTGCCGGCGGCCGACCTCGCCGCCCTGACGAAGATGGAGATCAGTGGTCAGCTCACGGCGACCCAGGCCAAGCAGGTCCTGGCCGAACTGGTGATCGCCGGCGGCGGCGATCCTGCGGTCATCGCCGCGGCGAAGGGGTTCGAGGCGCTCGACACGACCGCGCTGGAGACGCTCGTCGACGACGCCATCGCCGCCAACGCGGCGGCGTGGGAGAAGTTCCTGGCCGGGGAGGACAAGGCGATCGGAGCCTTGGTCGGTGCGGTGATGAAGGCCTCGCGCGGTCAGGCCGACGGCGGCGCGGTCACGGCGTTGCTGCGCAGCAAGCGCGGCTGACGTCGGCAGTCCGCTTGGCGGCGGACCTCAGAGGTCGCCCGGCGGGCCGTCCGGCGTCACCGGACGGACGTCATCGACGTGGGCCCACAACCGGCGCAGCGCGTCTTCGTCGAGATCGAGCTGGAGCTGGCCACCGGCGAAAGGCATCACGCCATCGCGATCGATGCTGGCCGCGCACCCCGTGGCATCCGCGGCGCGCACGGTCCAGGTGGCGTCTGACGCCCGCTGCCTGGCGATGATCACCACCCGGCGGTCGGTGACCCCGATCAGCACAGGCGCGTCGCCGTCGACCGCGGTGGTCCTGAGGCCAGGCACCGCGGCGCGGAGCTCCTCAGCGGGGGCCAGCAGGTCGAGGAGGTGCTCTTCTTCCTGCTCCAGGTCGGCTACGCGCCAATGATCCGGCCAGCGATCGCGTTCTTCGGCAAGACGGGCTCCGGCGCCCACGACGACTCCTCCAGCGGATCCAGGGAACTCGGTGATGGACCGAGCTTCGGTCACTAATGTCCCCCATGCCCGGATCTCTCCGCATCGGGGAGACCCCGTGCACACGCTCCCCAGCATGATCGAACGTTCCTCGTCGCAGTCACCGGGCCGGCCGACGTCGTTGCGCGGGCGCCACGACGTCGTCGACGCCATCGTCGGGCTGGCGGCGGCGGCGGCCGTCGGCGAGGGTGGGGCGCTGACCATCGTCGGCGAGCCTGGCATCGGCAAGACGGCGGTGCTCGACGAGGCCGGCGCGCTGATCCTCGCCGATCAGCCGCGCTGCCGGATCGTCCGCTTGAACGGCGTCGAGGCCGAGATGGAGATGGCCTGGTCAGGGCTGGCGGGGCTGCTCGACGGCCTGCTCGACGGCATCGGCCGGTTACCTCCGGCGCGGGCCGCCGCACTGCGGGCCGCCCTGGCGATCGAGGGCGCCGACGAGCCGGTCGAGCCGTTCGCCATCGCCCTGGCCACCCGTGACCTGCTGGTCGACGCCGCCGAGGATGCCCCGGTGGTGGTCTTCGTCGACGATCTGCCGTGGGTCGACGCGCCCACTCGGCGGACGCTGTCGTACATCGCCCGCCGCCTGCAGTTCGAGCGGCTGGCGATCACCTCGACGCGGCGGAGCGGCACGGATGGCCACACCGACACCGGACCGCTCGTCGTGCTCGAGGCCGTCACCGACGACGTCGCCAACGCCATCCTCCTCGACGCCGGCGTCAGCAGCCCGATGGTGCGTCGGGAGCTGGTCGCCGCCGGAGGCGGGATCCCGCTGGTGCTGGTCGAGGCGGCCAACATGCTCGACAAGGATCAGCGGGCCGGGCGGGTCGACCTCCCGAATCCGTTACCGATCGGCCCATCCGGCCAGCGCGTCGTCGACCTCGTCCTCGAACGGTTGCCGCCGGGGGTGCTGGAGGCGCTGCTCGTGGCGGCGGCGGAGCCCGACGGTGACCTCCTGCGCATCCTGAGTGCCCTCGGCGAGTTCGACCTCGGCGTCGGCGAGCTGGAGGTGGCCGAGGCCAACGGCATCGTCACGCTCGACGGAAGCGGGCTGACCTTCCGCCACCCGTTGATGCGCTCGGCGGCGTACCACGACGCTCCCCGTGCCCAGCGGCGCGCTGCCCACCGAGCGCTCGCTGCGACGCTGCCAGACGGTGCCCCAGCGCGGGCCTGGCACCTGGCCCGCGCCGCGGTCGGACCGGACGAGGCGGTCGCCAAGGCGCTCGACGACGCGGCGACCCTCACCGTGCAGCGCGGCGCGCCCACCACGGCCGCGCGTTCGTGGGAGCTCGCCAGCCGGTTGTCCCCCGAACCCGGGGACCGGGTCCGCCGGTTGCGCCTGGCCGCGGGAGCCATCCTCGACGCCGGGATGGCCCCAGCGGCCGGACGGCTCCTCGACCGGGCCGACGCGGTGGTCGCTGAGCACCCAATGGCCGACGACCTGATCGAACGGATCCGCCGCCAGCAGTTGCGCTGCCGCCTGCCACCGTCGAGTGGCGGTGCCAACGAACCGACGATCCGCCTGCGCATGGCCGCCAGCGAGGTGGCCGGGGCGGCCCCGGCCGTTGCCGTCGACCTGATCTTCGACGCCCTCGCCGTCTACATCCGCGACGGCGCCTTCGCCGACATCGCCACCACGATCCACGAGGCCGCCGCGCTCCGGGAGCGCGTCGACGACGCCAGGGCCCGGCGCATCGACATCATGACGGGTGCCCTGCTGATCGCCACCGGCGCCCCGGGCGGCGAGGAGTTGCTCGACCGGTACACGGAGATCACGGGGCCCGGCGGGTCCCCGGCCGATATGACGTTCCTCGCCGAGGTCCTCGCCCCGGTCCTGGGGTTCCTGCGCCGGACGGACGCCTCGAGCGCCCTGCTCACCGAACTGGACGCCGAGCTCCGCGCTCGAGGCGCGGTACGGCCGCTGATCACCGTGCTCGGCGCGGTGAGCGTCGTCCAGTACGGCATCTCCTTCCCGGCGACGATGGCCGCCGGGACGGAGGCGATCGCCCTCGCCGAGAGCAACGGGACTCCAGAGCTGGCTTCCCTCGCCGCCAACGTGCTCGTGCTGTGCGCGGCGGCGATGGGGGATCGGCCGGCGTGCGAGCGGGCGGCAGCCCTGCTCGGTGACGTGCCGGAGCCGGAACGGCGGGCGATGGGTCCGATCGGGCTCGGCTACCTCGCCCTCAACCAGGGCCGGCTCGAGGACGCCGACGCCCACTACCGCGTCGTGCATGCGATGTCGCCCATCGGCCAGGGACTGGTGCGCTGGGAACCGGAGTGGATCGAGACGCTGATCCGCGCCGGGCGACGCGACGAGGCGCTCCCCATCTTGGACGAGCTCGAGCAGACGGTGGCCCCCGAGCTGCTGATCCCCCAGGGCCTCGGCCGGCCGAAGGGGATGCTGGCCGAGGACGACGAGACGGCCGCCAAGCACTTCGCCGCGACAGTGGCTGCCGCCGGGGCGGCCCGGAACTGGGTCGGCGAGGGGCGCACGGAGATCATCTGGGGGGAGCGGCTGCGCCGGTCCCGCCGGCGCGCCGAGGCCCGCGTCCACCTCGAGCGGGCCGTCGAGCTGCTCCGCGGGATCGGGGCGACGGTGTTGGCAGAACGGGCGACGACCGAGCTGCGGGCGGCCGGCGGGGTCGTCGACGAGGATGTCGCTTCCCACCGGCTGCTGACCCCGCACGAGTTGCAGGTCGCCCGCCTCGTGGTCGGCGGGGCGTCGAACCGGGACCTCGCCGCCAAGCTGTTCATCAGCCCGCGCACCGTGGAGGCCCATCTGACGGCGATCTTCCGCAAGCTCGGCGTGCGCAACCGCCGTGAGCTGGCGGCCCGGGCGATCGACGATCCCGTGCTCCAGCCATAGCGAGCCGACTCCGGAGTCGAACGCTGTCGCCGCCGGGCGGCGGGCGCAACTACCGTCGCGCGCACGATTTACGAGTTCGAGGATTGCGCGGTGGACTCCGAACGCTTCGAGCTCCGCCGTGGTGGTGTCATCGAGCACGTCGAGCCCCAAGTGTTCGACGTGCTGCTGTACCTGATCCGACATCGGGACCGGGTCGTCACCAAGGCGGAACTGCTCGACAACGTGTGGGGCGACCGGTTCGTCAGCGAGTCGGCGTTGGCGAGTCGCCTGAAGTCGGCGCGCCGCGGCGTGGGAGATGACGGGGCCTCCCAGCGACGTGATCCGCACGGTCTTCGGGCGCGGCTACCAGTTCGTCGCCCCGGTCGTGGAGCGCCAGCTGGTCACGGCGGGCGCGCCGACGGCCACACGACGGGCGCCGGCCTCCGCGGCAGGCTCACACCACCAGACGATCCGCTTCTGCACGGCGTCCGACGGCGCCCGCATCGCCTACGCCACGATGGGGTCGGGCCCGGTGCTCGTCAAGGCGGCCAACTGGTTGACGCATCTCGACTACGACCTGGAGAACGCCGTGTGGCGGCACTGGCTCGAGGGACTGGCCGCCGGGCGCACGCTGCTCCGCTACGACGAGCGGGGGTGCGGGATGTCGGACTGGAACGTCGAGCACTTCCGCTTCGACGACTGGGTCGACGACCTCGAGCTCGTCGTCGACGCCGCCGGCCTCGACCGGTTCCCGCTGCTCGGCGTGTCCCAGGGCGCGGCCGTCGCCGTCGCCTTCGCGGCCCAGCACCCGGAGCGGGTCTCCCGCCTCGTCCTCGCCGGCGCCTACGGGCGCGGCCGGCTGGTCCGGGCGAGCACCGACGAGCAGCGCCGGGAGGCCGCTCTCGACCTCGAGGTCGCCCGCGTCGGCTGGGGCCGCGACGATCCGTCGTTCCGCCAGATGTTCACGTCGCAGTTCCTGCCCGACGGCACCCGCGAGCAGTGGGAGGAGTTCAACGAGCTGCAGCGGCGGACGACCTCCGCGCCCAATGCGGTGCGCTTCCTGGAGACGTTCGCCCGCATCGACGTCACGACCATCGCCCCCCGGGTGTCGTGCCCGACCCTGCTGCTGCACTCGCGCGACGACCGGCGGGTGCCGTTGTCGTCGGCGCGGGAGTTGGCCACGCTGATCCCCGGCTGCCAGCTGGTGTCGTTGCCGAGCCGCAACCACATCCTGATCAGCTCCGAGCCCGCCTGGCCGATGTTCCTCGAGCACCTCGACCGCTTCCTGGCCGCCTGAACGGCGCGGTGGGCGACGTGGTCGTCAGGCGAGGACGGGGTCGGGCTGGGCGCCGCGGACCAGACGGCCGGGGGTTGCGCCGGTCGATTCGCCGTCGGTGCGGATCTCCGTCCCGGCGACGAACGTGTGCAGGTAGCCGTCGGCCCGCTGTAGCAGGCGGCGCCCGCCGGCGGGCAGGTCGTAGGCGAACTCCGGGACGTGCAGGCGCAGGCGGTCGAAGTCGATGACGTTGATGTCGCCGCGGTAGCCCGGGGCGAGCAGGCCGCGGTCGAGCAGGCCGACGGTCTCGGCGGTCGCCCGGGTCTGCTTGCGCACGAGCAGCTCGATGGGCAGGCGTCCCGACGGACGATCGCGACCCCACCACTGGAGGAGCGACGTCGGGAAGCTGACGTCGCAGATCGTGCCGACGTGAGCGCCGCCGTCGGACAGGCCGGCAACGGACGCCGGGTGGGCGAGTTGCCGGCCGACGGAATCGAGGGAGCCGTTGACGTAGTTGGCGAACGGCAGGTACAGCATCGCCCGGCCGTCGCGCTGCAGCAGGAGGTCGTAGGCCACCTCTGCCGGCGGGCGGCCCTCGCGGCGAGCCGTGGCGGCGATCGACGACTCCGGGTCCGGTTCGTACACCGGCGGGTCGCCGAGCGGGAACATCATCTCGAACCGGCTGATCAGGCGCCCGCTGGTGACGGAACCCTTGGGATCGGTGGCCATCTGGTCGATGAGCGAGCGGCGAACGTCGTCGCGGCGCAGGCGTTCGACCCGCTCGGGCATCGGCAGGGCGCGGATCTCCTTCCAGGCCGGCGCCAGGATGAACGGGTTGAGCGTGGCCTCGAAGCCGAGGAGGATGCCGATGGCTCGGGCCGCGACCTGGCCGCGCATCGTGACGCCGGCCTTGCTCGACGCCTCCATGCGGTCGAGCAGGTCCTGCCACAGGTCCGGCTTCGAGGGGCTCTGGGCGACGGAGATCGAGATTGGGCGGCCCGAGCGGGCGGCCATGGCGTGGAGGATCTCGAACTCGCCGTCGAGGTCGATGAAGTCGCTGACGACCTGCAGCACTCCCTTGCCGATCGAGCCCAGCGCCTCGGCGATGCCGATCAGCTCGTCGGCGGCGGCGGTCAGCGTCGGGGTCAGCTCGCCCTTGCTGCTGCGGTGGTTCAACGTGCGCGACGTCGTGAAGCCGAGTGCTCCGGCCTGCACGGCGTCTCGTGCCAGGTCGGCCATCGCCGCGATGTCGTCGGGGGTCGCCGGCTCGCGGCGGGCGCCACGCTCGCCCATGACGTGGAGGCGCATCGCCCCGTGGGGCACCTGGGCGCCGAGGTCGAGGTCGCGTGGGCGAGCGTCGAGATCGTCGAGGTACTCGGGGAACGACTGCCACGACCACGACAGACCCTCGTGGAGGGCGACGCCGGGGATGTCCTCGACGCCTTCCATCAGCTCGATGAGGCGCTCGTGGTCGGAGGGACGGACCGGGGCGAACCCGACGCCGCAGTTGCCCATCACCGCCGTCGTGACGCCGTGCCAGCTGGACGGGGCGAGCTGGTCGTCCCACGTCGCCTGGCCGTCGTAGTGGGTGTGGATGTCGACGAACCCCGGTGTCACGAGGGCCCCGTCGGCGTCGATCTCCCGTACCCCCGTGCCGCTGACGGCGCCGACCTCGGTGATCACCCCACCGTCGATGGCGACATCGGCCGTCCTGGCGGGGTTCCCGGAACCGTCGACGACGCGGCCGGACCGGATGACGAGCTCATGAGCGGGCATGGCGACCACCTCCGTCCGCCCACCGTACCGAACCGCCCGACCCGCCCTCGTGCCGAAGGAACTGCTTCTGACGCTCCTCGCTCCCGCCCAGCGGGAGCGAGACTCCGGAGAACCCGCGGGGCCTAGATGACGGAGTGGGCGATGGCGAGGGCGTTGGCGATGGGGATGACGAAGCCGATGTTCGACGCCTGCTGCTGGCCGTTGCTGGCGGCGACGGCGGTGTTGATGCCGACCACCGCTCCGGTGGCGTCGACGAGCGGCCCACCGGAGTTACCGGAGCTGATCGCCGCATCGGTCTGGATCAGCCCGGTCAGCGTGCCCTGATCGGTCTCGATGGTGCGCCCCAGCGCCGAGACGATGCCCTGGGTGACCGTCGGCCCGCCGTCCAGCGCGAGGGCATTGCCGATCGCCACCACCTGGTCGCCGACGGCGACGTCGCCGGAGGCGAACGTGGCCGGGACGACGCCCGACGCGTCGTCGAGCTGGAGCACGGCGATGTCGTTGTTGGAGTCGCCGCCGAGCACGGTGGCCGAGCGGTCCTCGCCGTTGACGGTCACGGTGACCGTCTCGGCGCCGGCCACGACGTGGGCGTTGGACAAGATGTGGCCCGCGGTGTCGAGCACCACGCCGGTGCCGGCGCCTTCGCCGTAGGCCTGGAAGGGGCCCTGGCGGCGGACGATGCTCGTGGTGATGGAGACCGTGGAGGGCTGCACCCGATCGACGACACCGGCGACGTCGATCAGCCCGGTCGACGGCGTCATCGCCGTCGGCACGGCCTCGGTCGCCGCGCCCTCGACGGGCGCCTCCCTGGTCGAGCGTCCGGCGACGAACCCGCTCACACCCCCGGCGGCGACGGCCGCGAGGGTCAGCCCCGCCGCGGCCGCCGCCAACCGGTGTGGGCGCCGGGCGTCGCGGCGGGAGCGACGGCCCGACGACGCCGGCGGGGTGGGGAACGCCGGCGGTCGCGGCCGGGGGGAAGGGACCCCGGGCGCGTTGGGAGACAAGGGTGGCTGCTGCACCGGTGGTCGGAGCGGCGGCTGGGCGCCGGGGAGCAGCGGATCGAACATGCTTCGAGCCTGACGCCGCCCCGTCAGACCGTTCCTGGAGCAGCGTGAGAACCGGTCAAGAACCCGGAGCAGCCCAGGTCACGGAGGGGGCGCCGTACGATCGTCGGGCATGACGCGGCACGGCGACGGCGCGATGACGGCGGCCGGGGCGGGCGACGGCTCGCGCCTGCGCGACCTGCGGTGCATCGTCACCGGTGCCGCCCGAGGCATCGGCGCCGAGATCGCCCGCACGTTCGCGGCCGAGGGGGCGAGGCTCGGGTTGCTCGACGTGGCCGGCGACATCGAGGTTGTCGCCGCCGACCTCGACGCCGTGGCCGAGCTCGCCGACCTCGCCGATCCCGGCGCGACGAAGCAGGCGATGGGTCACCTCGTCGCCGCCCTCGGCGGCGTCGACGTGCTGGTCAACAACGCCGGCATCCTGCGGATCATGCCGCTCCTCGACATCACGGTCGAGGAATGGGACCTCGTGCTCGACGTCAACGCCCGCTCGGTGCTCGTCACGACGCAGGTCGCCGCCCGGGCGATGATCGCCGCCGGCCGCGGCGGGCGGATCGTCAACATGGCCAGCATGGGCGCCAGGCAAGCGGGCGCCCAGCAGGCCCACTACGCAGCCTCCAAGGCGGCGGTCGTCGCCCTGACCCAGGCCGCGGCGACCGAGCTCGGCCCACACGGCATCACCGTCAACGCCATTTGCCCCGGCTACGTGCTCACCGACATGGGCGCGGCGACACGGACGCCCGAGATGGTGGCCGAGTGGAGCGCTTCATCCCCTCTTGGGCGGTGCGCCGAGCCGGCCGACGTGGCCCGGATGGCCCTGTTCCTGGCCTCGGACGACGCGGCCTACTGCACCGGCCAGGCCTTCGACGTCAATGGCGGGATGCTCATGCGCTGAGCCGGTCCGCCCGAGGGACCGCCCATGCCCGGGTGGTACCCGCGCCACTCGGATCGCCGCCGCGGCCAGCAGTACCCTCGCCGCATGAGGTTCATGGCTGGCGTGGGATGGTGTACCGATGACCGCTGATCAGCCCGTCGACATCAAGCCCCGCTCGCGCGACGTCACCGACGGTCCGCAGAAGGCGGCGGCCCGAGCGATGCTGCGGGCCGTCGGGCTGACCGAGGACGATTGGGTGAAGCCGCAGGTCGGCATCGCCAACTCGTGGAACGAGATCACGCCCTGCAACATGACGCTGCGGAGCCTCGCCGAGGACGTGCGGGCGGGCATCCGCGAAGCCGGTGGGGTGGCCCTCGAGTTCGGCACGATCACCGTGTCCGACGGCATCTCCATGGGCCACGAGGGGATGCGGGCCTCGCTCGTCAGCCGCGAGGTCAGCTGCGACTCGGTGGAGACCGTCATCCATGCCGAGCGGCTCGACGGATTCGTCGGGATGGCCGGCTGCGACAAGAGCATTCCGGCGATGCTCATGGCCTCGGCCCGGCTCGACCTGGCGAGCATCCTCGTCTACAACGGATCGATCATGCCCGGTGAGTACCAGGGCCAGGCGCTCGACATCGTCAGCGTGTTCGAGGCCATCGGCGCCAACGCCGCCGGGACGTTGAGCGACGCCGACCTGCTGGAGATCGAGCGCCGGGCGTGCCCCGGCGAGGGTGCCTGCGGCGGGATGTTCACGGCCAACACGATGAGCTCGATCGGCGAGGCGATCGGGATGAGCCTGCCCGGCTCGGCGTCCCCGCCGGCGATCGACGGTCGCCGTCACGGCGACGCACGGGCCGCCGGGGCGGCCGTCGTGCGCATGCTCGAGTTGGGGATCACGCCGCGCATGATCATGACCAAGCAGGCGTTCGAGAACGCCATCGCCCTGACCTCGGCCGTCGGCGGTTCGACGAACGCCGTGCTGCACCTGCTGGCCATGGCCAACGAGGCGCGGGTCGATCTGCAGCTCGACGACTTCAACCGCATCGCGGCACGGGTGCCGCACATCGCCGACATGAAGCCGGGCGGCAAGTTCCACATGAGCGACCTCGACCGCATCGGCGGCGTGCCGGTCGTCCTCGAGCACCTCCTCGACGCCGGCTTGCTGCACGGTGACGTGCTCACCGTCACCGGTCGCACGATGGCCGAGAACCTCGCTGCCCTCGACCCGCCGGCACCGGACGGTGTCGTGGTGCACCCGCTCGACGCGCCGATCCACCCGGAGGGCGGGATCAACATCCTCACCGGCTCACTGGCGCCGCGCGGCGCCGTCGTCAAGGTGGCCGGGCTGACCGCCGACCAGCTCAGCTTCGAGGGTCGCGCCAGGGTGTTCGATGGCGAGGACGGGGCGATGACCGAGATCCTCGCCGGCCGCATCGAACCCGGCACCGTGCTCGTGATCCGCTACGAGGGACCCAAGGGCGGTCCCGGGATGCGGGAGATGTTGGCGATCACGGGCGCGCTCAAGGGAGCCGGCCGCGGCGCCGACTGCGCGCTGATCACCGACGGTCGCTTCTCCGGTGGCACGTGGGGATTCTGCATCGGTCACGTGGCGCCGGAGGCCGTCGACGGCGGTCCGATCGCCTTCGTGCGCGACGGCGACCGCATCCGCATCGACGTCGCGACGAAGTCACTGGACCTCCTCGTCGACGACGCCGAGGTGGCGAAGCGGCGGCAGGGTTGGGCTCCGAACGCCGCCCGCTACACGAGCGGCGTTCTCGGCAAGTACGTGCGGCTGGTGCAGGGCGCCGAGACGGGCGCCATCACCAACACGTTGTGAGGTCGGATCAGTAGCGGTCGCGGCGCTGACCGCCACCGCCGCCGCCGCCGCCACCACCACTGCGAGGAGCGCGTGGCCGGGCCTCGTTGACGGTGATCGAACGGCCGCCGAGGTCGGCACCGGTGAGCTCGTCGATCGCCTTGCGGGCGTCGTCGTCGCTCATCTCGACGAAGCCGAAGCCTCGCGAACGGCCGGTCTCGCGGTCGGTGATGACCTGGGCGGAGGTGACGACACCCACGCGCCCGAAGAGGCTCGCGAGTTCGTCGGAAGTGGTGGAAAAGGGCAGATTGCCCACGTACAGGTTGATGACAGTTCCTCCGTCTAGCGTCCCGCCTTCGACGGCGGCCGCGGAGAGGATATCTCGCCGCGACGACTTGTGAAGGACGAGATGGCCCGCCATCCGAGGAGCAGGACCCCGAGGACCACGGTCGTCACGATGATGAACGACAACGCCGTCCCCCGATCCCACACGACCCGGCGCAGCAGCATGCCGATCGCCACGGCCGACACCCAGGCGTCGACGCCGGCCCCCAGCGAGGTGGGCCGCCGGCGGAGGCGCGGCGAGGCCAGCCAGGCGACACCCAGCCCGATGAGGAACGGCGCGGCGATCGTCAGCACGTCACCGATCCCACCGTCCTCGTCGTGGGAGTCGCGTCCGGCGACGACGAACAGCACGACGCACGCGACGTCGAGGACCAGTGGGACCATTCGGCGCCTCATCCGACGTGCAGCTCCACGACGGTGTTGTAGTCGGGGATGCGGCTGTGCGGGTCGCGCCGGGCCGGACCGCCCGTCAACAGCGCATTGCCCTCCGGCCAGTGGACCTGCAGCGTCCTGGTCGGGAGGCGCACCAGCTTGGCGCGGCCCTCGAAGCGCCGGCCGTCGCTGGTCAGCGTGATGCGGTCACCGTCGCCCACCCCGATCGCCGCAGCGTCGTGGCGATCGATGTACACGGCGTCGCGCCCGGCCCCGGTCAGCGGGTCGGTCGTTGCCATGACCATCGAGTTGAACTGCTTGCCGCGGCGCGTCGAGACGTACCACTCGTCGGACCCGAGCGGTGTCGGGGCGATGTCGACGACGGAGAACCGGGCCCGCCCCGACGGCAGGGGGAAGCGGCCTCCGGCACAGAGGTGGCGTCCGCCGTACTGCACGGCGTCGCCCGTGTCCTCCAGGTCCTCGATCCCCGCGTACAGCGGCACGAGGGAGGCGATCTCGGCCCGCAGGGCCCGGTTGTCGGCCCATGCGAAGCGCGTCGCGATCTCCGGCCGGACACGCGACGCCAGCTCGGCGAAGATCCGCCATTCGCTGCGAGCCTCGCCGAGCGGCTCGGCGACCTGTGGGCTGAAGGCGATCTGACGCTCCGTCGTCGTGCTCGTCCCACCGCCCTCCTGCTCGTAGCGCGTCGCGGCCGGCAGCAGGATCACGTCGTCGCCGTCGACGAACATCTGCGACGTGACGACGACGTCCTGGTGCACTCGCAACGGCACGCGCCCGAGGGCGGACTCGACACGGGCCGGGTCTGGCATCACCTCGAGGAGGTTCGACCCGTCGACGAACAGCACGTCGAGCTCGCCGCGCTCGGCGGCCTCGAGCATCTCGGGCGCGGTCCAACCTGGTGACGCCGGCACGTCGAAGCCCCAGCGCTGCGCCCACTCGCCGGCGTGGGCCTCGTCGACCGGGTCGCCGCCCGGGAGCGCCGTGGCGTAGGCGCCCATCTCGGCGCCGCCCTGCACGCCGGAATGGCCGCGGATCGGCATCAGCCCGGCGCCGTTGCGGCCCACGTTGCCCCGCGCCAGGCCGACGTTGACGATCGCGCGGACCCCGTCGACACCGTGGGTGTGCTGGGTGATGCCCATGCTCCACACGAGCACCGCCGCCCGCGCGTCGGCGTAGAGATCGACGAACCGCTCGAACGTCGGGCCGTCGACGCCGGCGCGGGCCAGCAGCTCGGCGCGGTCGAGCCCGCGGACGAAGGCCTCCAGCTCGTCCCAGCCCTCGGTGTGGGCGCCGATCCAGTCGCGGTCGATGGCGTCTCGCTCGATCAGGCCGTGGAGCACGGCGTTGGCCAGGGCGACGTCGCCCTCCGGCCGCACGGCGACGTGGAGGTCGCAGAGCTTGGTGCCGAACAGCGCCGACTCGACGTTCGACGGCACCCAGTAGCGCTCGAGGCCCGGCTCGAGGTACGGGTTGACGACGACGACCCGCGCGCCGCGCTTGCGGGCCAGGTACAGGTACTTGGTGAACACCGGCTGGTTGTTGGCGACGTTCGTGCCCCACAAGACGATGAGATCGGTCTCCAGCACGTCGCGCATCGAGCACGTGCTGGCGGCGACGCCGATCGTCTGCTTGAGCCCGACGGTCGAGGGCGCGTGGCACGTCCGCGCCGCCGAGTCGATGCTGGCGACACCCATCGCCCGGGCGGCCTTGGCGGCCGCGTAGTACACCTCGTTGGTGAGGCCCCGGCTCGTCAGGTAGATGGCCGTGCGCTCGCCACCGGCGGTGCCGATGGCGCCGGCGATGTCAGCCATCGCCTCGTCCCACGTGATCCGGTGGAACCCGCGGTCGCCGCGGCGGCGGCGCATCGGATGGGCGAGGCGGCCGAGCTGGCGGAGGTCGTCGGAGGGCAGGTTGCGCAGCCACGAGACGTCGCCGAGGACGGAGTGGTCGAACGGCTCCGCGCAGTTCAGCTCGAGCAGCCGCAAGCGGGTCGTGCACAGATGGACGCCGTCCAGCGTCCAGTCGTGGAACCCGGCGACACCCAGCGCGCAGCCGTCGCACACCCCCTTGGAGAGGATCGACCACGCCTTGCGGGCGTTGCCCTTCACACCCCAGGCGACCTTGGCCATCTCGCGGTAGTGGTTGGGCTTCTGGTGGCCGATCCCGTTCGGCGCCAGGCTGACCCAGTCCCGCGGGAGTTTCATGAGCGGTCCGGCTCTCCAGTCATCAGTCGGCGGCGAGGAAGCCGCCGAGGGCGCCCTTGTAGAAGACCAGCGGGACGTGCGGGTCGGTGTGGTGGTCGAGGTCGACGACGCGGCCGACGACCATGTAGTGGTCGCCGAGCTCGAAGACGTGCTCGACGGTGCAGTCGATCCAGGCCCCGACGCCTTCGATGATCGGGCAGCCCGTCCGCGAGGTCTGCCACGTGACGTACTCGAAGCGATCGTCGCCGACGCCGCTCTTGGCGAAGCGCCAGCACAGCTCGGCCTGGTCGTCGCGCAGGACGTTGACGCAGAAGCGTCCGGCGGGGGCCATCGCCTCCCACGTGTCGCTGGCGATCTGCGGGAGGAACCCGACGAGCGGAGGCTCGAGCGACACCGACGTGAACGACCCGATCGTGAACCCGGCCGGCTCGTCGCCGGCCCATCCGGTGACGATCGTGACGCCGGTGGGGAAGTGTCCGAGCACCTTGCGGAACTGGGCGCTGTCGAACGGAGGGGACGCCGCGTCCTCGGGTTCTGCAGTCATCGATGTCGATGGTAGGCAGCTCGTGCGACACTCACGACATGGCGGTGACGGCTCCCGACGCCAAGCGCGCCCTGCGGACACGGATGCGCGACGTCCGCCGGCACATCGCCAGCGACCCGGCCGACCGCCTCGCCCGATCGGCGCGGATCTGGGCCCGCGTCGTCGCCTTGGCGCAGTTGGATGCCGCCGAGCCGGGCTCGCGGCAGGTGATGCTCTTCGAGTCGCTGCCGACCGAGCCCGACACGGCGGCCTGGTCCACATGGTGCCGGCAGCGCGGGCTCGCCGTGTTCACGCCGGCTGTCGATGGTCCCGACCTGCGCGTCGAGCCGGGAGGTCTCGACCCCGTGGAGCTCGACGTCGTCGTCGTGCCGGGACTGGCCTTCACGGCCGATGGCAGGCGCCTCGGGCAGGGCGGCGGCCACTACGACCGGTTCCTGCCCCGCCTGCGCGACGACTGCGTCACCATCGGGGCGGCGTTCGTCGAGCAGCTCGTCGGCGACCTGCCGACGGAGTCCCATGACGTGCACCTGACGCACGTCGCCACGGACGCCTGACCCCACTCCGACGGTCAGGCCGACCGGCGGACCGCGACGCGTCGTCCTCGCCAGTCGATGTCGCGCCGAAGGACCAGCAGGGCCGCCGACCGGGAGAAGATCGCCAGGAAGCCGAGCAGGGGAACGGGGAAGGCGACTGCGGTCCACCGACGGAAGGAGCCGATCCGCCGCAGCAACCAGCGCTGGTGGGCGGCGACGGCGACGAAGGCGAGCAGCGGCGCGGCCAGCGCCGGATCGCGCCGGCGCAGCCATCGGTGCAGCGCGGCCGCGAGCCGGAGGGTCACCGTGACGTGCGAGGCGACCCACACGACGGTGCCGGCGACGGCGAGCGGCGAGGCGCTGACGGCCCCCGGCCGCCAGGTTCCTGCTCCACCCGTCGACCATCTGGCGCGGCCCGCCGGGATACGGGCGCGAACGCACGAGCGGTCCGCCGGCGAAGCAGCTCACCGCGAGCCCGGCGTCCCGATACCGGCGAGCCAGGTGGACATCTTCGAGGATCTCGGCGCGCACAGCGTCATGACCGCCGACCAGGGCGTAGTCCTCGGCGCTGGTCAGGAGGCACGGACCGAAGGCGATGGGCGCCGCCGCGGGACGCCAGCCGAACGCGCCGGTGCCCATCACGGCGACGGCGCTGCAGTACGCCGAGAGCCCCTCGTATGTCTCCGTCATGACGTGATGGGGCTGGACCGAGAGCAGCCCGCCGCGGCCAACGTGCTCGTCGAGCAGCGCGGCCAACGCCGGCGGCGCCAGCCAGGTGTCGGCGTCGAGGAACAGCAGGTGGGTGCCGGTCGCCGCCCGGGCGCCGGCGCGGCAGGCCCACGGCTTGCCGAGCCACCCGGCTGGCGGCGCGCTGCTGTGGATGACGGCCGCGCCGCGGGCGGCGGCGATCGCCGCGGTGGCATCCGTGGACTCGTCGTCGACGACGATGACCTCGTGCGGCGCTGGATCGAGGCGGCTGAGGGAGTCGAGCAGCGTCGGCAGGGCGGCCGCCTCGTTGCGGGCCGGGACGATGATCGAGACGGTTGCCGGCCCGGCTCGGCCCGCAACGGCTGGCGCGGACAGGCGCGCCGTGAGCGACGTCGCCGCAGCGAGCCCGGCGGTGACGACGGCGCCGAGCACGATCACCGCTTCGATGCCGCGACGACGCGCGCGACGTGCTCGATCTTGCGCCACGCCGGGACGCGAGCACGGGACGTGAAGACGTCGTAGTCGGCGGCCTCGATCCGCTCCAGGATCTGCGCGTACAGGCTGCGGGCGGCTCGGACGCAGGCCGCCGAGCTCGGGGGCAGCTCGGCGATGCCGCGGTCGGCGGAGGCGTAGAGGTCGCGACAGCGGTCGATCTCGAAGCGCATCACGTCGCGCCACGGGCCGTCGACGGCGCGCCGAGCACGGGTCGGCGCCGAAGCGGTCGAGGTCGTCGCGGGGCAGGTACACCCGCCCGCGGTCGAGGTCCTCGCCGACATCGCGCAGGATGTTGGTCAGCTGGAAGGCGAGGCCGAGGTCCCGGGCGTGCGGTCGGGCGTCGGGGGACCGCGGCTCGAGGATCGGGAGCATCATCTCGCCGATCACGGCGGCCGAGCCGTCCATGTACACGAGCAGGTCGGCCCACGTGGCGTAGCCGGTGATCGAGAGGTCCATCTCCATCGAGCGGAGGAACCGCCGGAAGGAGTCGGTGTCGATGTCGAAGGCCCGCACGGTGTGCACGACGGCCTTGAGGACGGGGTCGTCGGACCGCCCGGCGGCGAGGTCGTCGAAGAAGCGTGTCCCGAACGCCGTGAGGGCGGCACGGCGGGCCTCGGGCGATGCCGGCCCGGGGTCGTCGACGATGTCGTCGGCGGAGCGGCAGAAGGCGTAGAGGGCCCACACGTGATGGCGCTTGATCCGCGGGAGGGCCTTCGTCGACCAGTAGTAGGTCGTGCCGTGCCGGCGGGCCAGGGCGCGGCACCTGGCGTAGGACTCCTCCAGCGTGACCGCCGGCGTCGCGGAGCGCCGGTCGCTCACGTTCTCCGTGGATTTCGCGGCCAGAACTGGCCTTGACTTCGGTTCAAAACCGGTATCTCAGGCGTAGTACTCGCGGCCGAGGTGGGTGATCTGGTCTTCGCCCATGATCCAGCGCAGGGTGTTCTTGAGCTTGGTGAGCTGGATGAAGAGGTCGTCCTCGGCGAGCAGGCCGGGGGCGGCCTGGGGGCTCTTGTAGTAGAAGCTCAGCCACTCCTGGATGCCGCCGAGCCCGGCCCGCTGGGCGAGGTCGGTGAACAGCACGAGGTCCAGCGCCAGGGGGGCGGCGAGGATCGAGTCCCGGCACAGGAAGTCGACCTTGATCTGCATCGGGTAGCCGAGCCACCCGAAGATGTCGATGTTGTCCCACCCCTCCTTGTTGTCGCCGCGGGGCGGGTAGTAGTTGATGCGCACCTTGTGGAAGATGTCGCCGTACAGCTCGGGGTAGCGCTCTGGCTGGAGGATGTGCTCGAGCACGCCGAGCTTGGACTCCTCCTTGGTCTTGAAGCTGTCCGGGTCGTCGAGCACCTCGCCGTCGCGGTTGCCGAGGATGTTCGTCGAGTACCAGCCGGAGAGTCCGAGCATGCGGGCCTTGAGCATCGGTGCCAAGACCGTCTTGATCAACGTCTGCCCGGTCTTGAAGTCCTTGCCGGAGATCGCCAGGTTGCGCTCGGTGGCGAAGTCCCGCAGCACCGGCGTGTCGACGGTGAGGTTCGGTGCCCCGTTGCAGAACGGCACGCCCTCCAGCAGGGCGGCGTAGGCGTACAACATCGACGGGGCGACGGTGGGGTCGTTGGCGTCGATCGCCGCCTCGAAGGTGTCGATGTCGACGTGCGCCGGCCCTGGTTCGATGTAGATCTCCGTCGACGCGCACCAGATCATGACGATGCGGTCGACCTGCTTCTCGTCGCGGAAGCGATTGATGTCTTCGCGTATCGCCTCCAGCATCGCCCGCTTGTCGACGACACCCTTGGTGTTGGCGGCGTCGATGTTCTTGACGTACGTGCGGTCGAAGGCAGCCGGCATCGGCCGCACGTCGCGCAGCGCGTCGGAGATCTGCTCGACGTGCTTGCCGGCGTCGAGCACGCCGGCGCGCTGGGCGGCGACGTAGGCGTCGTCGGGGAAGGGATCCCAGGCCCCGAAGACGATGTCGTCGAGCACGGCGATCGGGGCGAAGTCCCTGATCCGCGGGTAGCGGTCGTCGGTGCGCTTGCCCAGGCGGATGGTGTCCATCAGGGCCAGTGAGCCGATCGGCTCGGCCAGGCCGCGTCTGACGAGCTCGACACCGGCGATGAGCGTGGAGGCGACAGCGCCCAGGCCGACCGTGAGGACGCCGAGGCGCCCGTCGGCGGGCTGCACGGTCGGGGATGGTGGAGTGGTCACGGCGCGGAAGGCTAGGGGAGGCCATGCCGGGCACCGCTGCTCCGTACGTGCGCGCGAGCTCTCGCGCCTACGATCCGCGGCGATGACGGCGATCGTGATGGACGGCAAAGCGCTGCGCGACGAGATCCTCGACGCTCTCGCCGCCCGGCTGGACGCCGCCGGCTCGCCGCCGATCTCCCTGGCCACCGTGCTCGTCGGCGACGATCCGCCGAGCCAGCGCTACGTGCGCAGCAAGCAGCGCAAGGCGGCCGAGATCGGGCTGCGACCGCGGCACGTCGACCTCCCGGCCACGGCCTCGCAGGGTCAGGTCGAGGCCGCCGTCGCCGAGCTGGCCGCCGACCCCGACGTGCACGGCATCCTCGTCCAGCTGCCCCTCCCGGCGGGCCTCGCCGCCGACGCGGTGATCGACTTGATCCCCCCGGAGAAGGACGTCGACGGCCTCACCGAGCGCTCGATGGGTCGACTGGCGCGCGGCACGCCCGGCCTCGTCGGTTGCACGCCGCTCGGGGTGATGCGCCTGCTCGCGCGCTACGGAATCGAGACTTCCGGGCCGCCGCGCCGTCGTGATCGGCCGGTCGATGCTCGTCGGGCTGCCGGTGTCGCTGCTGCTGGCGCGCAAGGGCGTCGATGCCACGGTGACGATGGCCCACTCCCGCACGCCGGACCTCGCCGCGGTGTGCCGGGAGGCCGACATCATCGTCGCCGCCGCCGGCCAGGCCCACATGGTCACCGCCGAGCACGTCCGTCCTGGCGCCGCGGTGATCGACGTGGGGCAGTCGCGCACCGCGGCCGGGGTGGTCGGCGACGTCGACCAGGACAGCGTCGCCCCGGTGGCCGGCTGGCTGACGCCGAACCCGGGGGGCACGGGTCCGATGACGATCGCCTGCTTGATGGAGAACACGGTCAGTGCCGCCCTCCTCCAGGGCGTCACTCTCGACGGCGCAGCATGACAGGGGTTGTGCCGGGGTCATCCGTTCTGGCACACTCATCGCTGATGCGCCGCCGATTCCGCGCCCTCGTACTCATCCAGTAGCGCACCGGCTCGACCAGCCGCGTGCGCCCTTCGACCTCCCAGCCGGGAGGTCGAACGCTTTTCGGCCCCGACTTTCCACCGACCTCGACACCCGACCGGAGAACACCATGCAGCTCACCGGAGCCCAAGCACTGATCAAGAGCCTCGAGCACGAGTCGGTGGAAGTCGTGTTCGGCCTGCCCGGTGGCTGCATCCTGCCGGCGTACGACCCGCTGCTGGAGTCGACGATCCGCCACATCCTGGTCCGCCACGAGCAGGGCGCCGGGCACATGGCCGAGGGCTACGCCCACGTCACGGGACGGCCGGGCGTGGCCTTGGTGACGTCGGGACCGGCCGCCACCAACCTCGTGACGCCGCTGATGGACGCCTTCATGGACTCCATCCCGATGGTCGCCATCACCGGCCAGGTGCCCACCCACGCCATCGGCAGCGACGCCTTCCAGGAGTGCGACACCGTCGGCATCACTCGCTCGGCAACGAAGCACAACGAGCTGGTGATGACACCCCAGGACCTGCCGCTGGCGATCCGCCAGGCGTTCCACCTGGCATCGACCGGCCGCCCGGGGCCGGTCCTCGTCGACGTCCCGAAGGACGTCCTGCAGAAGCCGATGGAGTGGTACTGGCCGACCGACGAGGAGGTCACCTCGTCGCTGCCGGGGTACCGCCCGACGACGAAGGGCCACCCGCGCATGATCAAGGAGGCGGCCCGGCTGATCCTCGCCGCGGAGCGCCCGGTGCTGTACGTCGGTGGCGGCGTCCTCAAGGCCCGCGCCGCCGAGGAGGTGCGCGAGCTCGCCGAGCTGACGGGGATCCACGTCGTCACCACGTTGATGGCGCGTGGTTCGTTCCCCGACGACCACCCGCTGGCCTTGGGCATGCCCGGCATGCACGGCAACGCCGCGGCCGTGACGGCGATGCAGCGCAGCGACCTGCTGATCACCCTCGGCGCCCGCTTCGACGACCGCATCACGGGCAAGGTCGACAGCTTCGCCCCGGAGGCCAAGGTCATCCACGTCGACATCGATCCGGCCGAGCAGGGCAAGGTGCGCCGCCCCGACGTGCCGATCGTCGGTGACTGCAAGTACGTCACCGCCGAGATCGTGCGTGCCGTGAAGGACCTCATGGCCGGCGGGACCGAGCAGGCCGACACGTCGGCGTGGCGTAGCCGGATCTCCGGCTGGCACGAGCAGTTCCCATTGACCTACGAGCCGAGCGAGCCGGGCGACGCCCTGAAACCGCAGCTGTGCCTGGAGAAGCTGCGTGACGCCGCCCCCGACGGCACGATCCTCGCCTCGGGCGTCGGACAACACCAGATGTGGGCATCGCAGTACTGGCGCTTCACCGAGCCGTACACGTGGGTCAACTCCGGCGGCCTCGGCACGATGGGCTTCTCGATCCCGGCGGCGATCGGCGCCAAGGTCGGCCGGCCCGACCGCACGGTGTGGGCCATCGACGGCGACGGGTGCTTCCAGATGACCGCCCAGGAGCTGGTGACGGCGTCGGTGGAGCGCATCCCGATCAAGGTCGCGCTGCTCAACAACAGCTACCTCGGCATGGTCCGACAGTGGCAGGAGATGTTCTACGACGAGCGCTACAGCGAGGTGTACCTCTCGCCGGACACACCCGACTACGTGATGTGGGCCGAGGCGATGGGATGCGTCGGCATCCGCGTCGAATCCCCCGAAGAGGTCGAGCCGGCCATCGAGAAGGCCAACTCGATCAACGACCGCCCGGTGGTCGTCGAGTTCCGCGTCGACTCCGGCGAGAAGGTCTTCCCCATGGTCCCCGCCGGCCAGAGCAACGACGATCTCGTCCTCCACCCCAGCCAGATGGACCGCAAGGGAGCCCTGAAATGAAAGACCGCATCGAACACACCGAACACAAGAGACGTGATCGGGAACGCGATCCAACGTGAGCTTCGGCGAGCGCCGCTACGGAAGGACGGCGGCCCCATCGTCGAACGGCAACGGCCGGTCAGGGGCGGCGGCGAGCTCGGCAGGCGAAGCCGAAGCATGGACGGAAGCCGAAGCATGAACGAGTTCCAGCACCACATCCTCTCGGTGCTGGTGCAGAACCGGCCCGGCGTGCTCGCCCGCGTGGCGGGGCTGTTCGCCCGGCGGGGTTTCAACATCTACTCGCTGGCGGTCGCCCCTGCCGAGAACGACGGGATGAGCCGGATCACGATCGTCGTCGACGTCGAGTCGACGCCGCTCGAGCAGATCACCAAGCAGCTGTTCAAGCTCGTGGAGGTGGTCAAGATCTCCGAGCTCGACCCCCGCCGCTCGGTCGAGCGCGAGCTGCTGCTGGCCACCGTGCGGGCGACGCCCGAGCACCGTGGCCAGGTCGTCGAGCTGGTCACCATCTTCGAGGCCAAGATCCTCGCCGTCGGTGCCGAGGCGCTCACCGTCAGCCTGGAGGGCGCCCCGGACAAGCTCGACGACTTCGAAGAGCTGCTGGCGTCGTATGGCATCGTGGAGCTCCAGCGCACCGGACGGGTCGCGCTCCCCAAACTCGACCGCCAGGCGCGTCTGCGCGCCGTGAAAGGAAGAACGGCAGCACAATGACCGCCAACGTGTACTACGCGGACGACGCCGACCCGTCGATCATCCGCGACAAGACCGTCGCCATCATCGGCTACGGGTCGCAGGGTCACGGCCACGCCCTCAACCTGATGGATTCGGGCGTCGAGGTCATCGTCGGCCTGCGCGATGGCTCGTCGTCGATCGACAAGGCGCAGTCGCAGGGCCTCAAGGTCCTGCCGATCGCCGAGGCGGCATCGGCGGCGGACGTCGTGATGCTGCTCGCTCCCGACACCGAGCAGAAGGCGATCTACGACGAGCACGTCGCCGCCAACCTCGAGCCGGGCAACGCCCTCGCCTTCGCCCACGGGTTCAACGTGCGCTACGGCCGCATCGCCGCGCCGGAGGGCGTCGACGTGATCATGATCGCCCCGAAGGGCCCCGGCCACCTCGTCCGCCGGACGTACACCGAGGGCGGCGGCGTGCCGACGCTGATCGCCGTCGAGCAGGACGCCACGGGCAAGGCCAAGGAGCTGGCCCTGTCCTACGCCGACGCCATCGGCGGGACGCGGGCGGGAGTCATCGAGACGACGTTCCCCGAGGAGACCGAGACCGACCTGTTCGGTGAGCAGGTCGTGCTGTGCGGCGGACTGACGGCGCTGGTGCAGGCCGGCTTCGAGACCCTGACCGACGCCGGGTACGCGCCGGAGATGGCCTACTTCGAGTGCCTCCACGAGGTCAAGCTGATCGTCGACCTGATGTACGAGGAAGGCATCGCCGGGATGCGCTACTCGATCTCCGACACCGCCGAGTACGGCGACCTGACGCGCGGGCCGCGCATCGTCACCGACGAGACCAGGGCGGAGATGCGGCGCATCCTCGACGAGATCCAGGACGGACGCTTCGCCACCGAGTGGGTGGCCGAGAGCGAGGCCGGCCGGCCCAACTACAAGCGCCTGCAGCAGGAAGGCAAGGACCACCCGGTGGAGCTCGTGGGAAGCCGGTTGCGGGCGATGATGCCGTGGATCAGCGCCGGCAAGACGCGCGTCGCCGACGCCAGCGGAGGTCTCACCTGACCGTCCTGTCCTTCGCCGATCGGCCCGAACGGGCCGATCGCGCAGGACAGTTGACGCCGCGCACCGCCTACGATCGCCGCCCATGAGCGAACAGTGGGGATTCGAGACCCGTCAGATCCATGCCGGGACCGAGCCCGATCCGACCACCGGGGCGCGGGCGGTGCCGATCTACCAGACGACGAGCTACCAGTTCCGCGACACCGATCACGCCGCCAACCTCTTCGCCCTCAGCGAGGTGGGCAACGTCTACACGCGGATCATGAACCCGACCCAGGCCGCCCTGGAGGGCCGGCTGAACTCCCTCGAGGGTGGGGTGACGACGGCGATCGGGTTGCCCGGCACGCTCGTCCTCGGATCCGGCCAGGCCGCCGAGACGCTGTCCATCCTCAACCTCGCCGGTGCCGGCGACCACATCGTGTCCTCGTCCTCGCTGTACGGCGGCACGTACAACCTGTTCCACTACACGCTGCCGAAGATCGGCATCGACGTCACGTTCATCGACGACCCCGACGACCTCGAGCAATGGCGGGGGGCGGTGCAGGACAACACCAAGGCCTTCTTCGGCGAGACGCTGCCCAACCCGAAGAACGACGTCTTCGACATCGAAGGCGTCTCCGGCGTCGCCCACAGCGAGGGCATCCCGCTGATCATCGACAACACCGTGCCCTCGCCGTACCTGATCCGCCCGCTCGAATGGGGCGCCGACATCGTCGTGCACAGCCTGACCAAGTTCCTCGGCGGGCACGGCAACTCGATCGGCGGGGCGATCGTGGACGGTGGCGCGTTCGACTTCAGCGCCTCGGGCCGGTTCCCCGGCTTCACCGAACCCGACCCGAGCTACCACGGCCTGGCCTACTGGCCGGCGCTCGGACCCGGTGCCTTCATCCTCAAGGCGCGCGTGCAACTGCTGCGCGACATCGGGGCGCCGATCTCCCCCTTCAACGCCTTCCTGATCCTCCAGGGCATCGAGACGTTGAGCCTGCGGATGGAGCGGCACTTCGAGAACGCCCAGAAGGTGGCCCAGTACCTCGTCGGCCAGGGACAGGTGCTGTCGATCAACTACGCCGGCCTGCCGGACAACCGCTGGCACGAGCGGGCCAAGCGGCTGGGGGGCGGCAAGGGCTACGGGTCGGTCCTGGCGTTCGAGATCGAGGGCGGGCTGGAGGCCGGCAAGCGGTTCGTCGAGGCGCTCGAGCTGCACAGCCATGTCGCCAACATCGGCGACGTGCGCAGCCTCGTCATCCACCCGGCGAGCACGACGCACAGCCAGCTGACCCCGGAGGAGCAGCTGGCTTCGGACGTGCACCCCGGCCTGATCCGCCTCAGCGTCGGCCTGGAGACGATCGACGACATCCTCGCCGACCTCGACAAAGGCTTCGCGGCAGCGAAGCGCTGAAACGTCTTCGCGGCGGCCAAGAGCTGACGAGTTCTCCGGAGACTTCGTCCCGCTGAGCGGGATCAGGAAGCGTCAGAATCGTCGTCGTCGGGGCGTTGCTCGCGGAGGAACTCCTCGAAGCGTTCGGCGATGTCGTCAGCGGTGCGCAGCGTCGCCTCGGCGCGGCGGTCGTACTCGATCTCCAGCATCCGCACGTAGGCGAGCAACTGCTCGTCGGAGCCGACGAGCTCGTTGTGCTGGGCGGCCCACCGGTCGGCGTCTGCGGACAGGTCGATGGACAACGGGAGACCGAGCACGTGGGCGAGGTGGCGGATCAGGGCCGTCACGGCCAGCGGGTGCTCGGTGTGGGCGAGGTAGTGGGGGATCGCGACGCGCAGGGAGATCGTCGGCACGCCGAGGTGCTCGAGCTCGGCGTGGAGGACGCCGATCAGCCCGGTGATGCCCTGGTACGTCGGGGCCGACAGCGCCAGGCGGCGGGCCAGCTCGGGTTCGGCGGAGCTGCCGACGACCGGTGGCAGCCGCGTGTGCGGCACGGCGTCCGCCGTGGCTCCGACCGTCACCACCGCCTCGCACCCGAGCTGGGTCACGATCTCCACGGCACAGTCCACGTACAACGGCCACGCCAGGTGCGGCTCGACCCCGCTGAGCACGACGAGGTCGCGGGCGCCACCGGTGCGCACGACTTGGAACGCGTTGGACGGCCAGGTGATCCGCCGTGTCTCGCCGTCGACCAGCTCGACCATCGGCCGCTCCTGGGTGAAGTCGTAGAACGGATCGGGGTCGATCTCGCCCACGGTGACGGCACCCTCGGTGAGGTGCGCGAGGGCCGCCGTCGCCGCCCCGGCGACGTCGAACCAGCCGGTCAGGCCGATCAGGAGCACCGGGTGGGTCAGCCGGCCCGAGTCCCGTGGTGTCGAGCGTCAGCACATCGCTGACCTCAGGGCGATCAGGGGTCACGCCGGAACGACTCCCCGTGGTGCTCGACGAGGTGGTCGATGCTCGCCGTCAACGCCTCGACGTCGGCCGGGTCGATGGCCGGGAACATCCCGATGCGCAGCTGGTTGCGGCCCAGCTTCCGGTAGCTGTCGGTGTCGACGATGCCGTTCGCCCGCAGCGCCGCGCTGACCTTGGTGGCGTCGATCGAGTCGTCGAGGTCGATCGTCCCGACGACCGCCGATCGCTTGGCCGGATCGGCGACGAACGGTGTCGCCCACGGCCGCTGCTCGGCCCAGCTGTACAGATGATCCGACGACGAGCAGCTGCGCTTGACGCACCAGTCGAGGCCTCCGGATCCGAGCATCCAGCGGAGCTGAGCGTCGAACATGATCAACGTGGCGACGGCCGGCGTGTTGTAGGTCTGGTCCTGCCTGCTGTTGGTCAAGGCGATGCCGAGATCGAGCGAAGCCGGACGCCAGCGGTCGGAGAAGGCGATGCGCTCGATGCGCTCGACGGCCGCCGGCGCACACGCCGCCACCCACAGTCCGCCGTCGGCGGCGAAGCACTTCTGCGGGGCGAAGTAGTACACGTCCACCTGCGCCGGATCCCACGGCAGGCCGCCGGCACCGGACGTGGCGTCGACGGCGACGAGCGCCCCGTCGCTCCGCTCCGGTCGCCGCAGGTCCATCGCCACGCCGGTCGAGGTCTCGTTGTGGGTGAAGGCGTACACGTCGACGGTCGCGTCGGCGACGGCGTCGGGGTGGTCGCCTGGGTCGCTGTTGACGAGGACCGGGTCGTCGAGGTGCGGCGCGGCCGCGCACGCTTCGGCGAACTTGCCGGAGAACTCACCGAACACGAGGTGTTCGGTGCGGCGTTCCACGAGCCCGAACGTGGCGACGTCCCAGAAGACGGTCGTGCCGCCGTTGCCGAGCACGATCTCCCATCCCTCCGGCAGGCCGAAGAGGTCGGCGAGCCCGGCCCGGACGGCACCGACGAGCCGCTTCACCGGCGGCTGCCGGTGCGACGTGCCCATCACGGAGGTCCCGCCGGCGACGATGGCGTCGAGCTGCTCGGAGCGGACCTTGGACGGCCCGCAGCCGAAGCGACCGTCGGCCGGGAGCAGGTGCTGGGGGATGCGCAACGCGGTCGGGTTGGGGGCGGTCACTGTGACAGCATGTCACCCGACCTGCGCCGCTCCGAAAGGTTGTTCCCCGTGTCACGTGGTTCCGAACGACGCGTCTCTGCACGACTCTCGGCGATCGCCGAGTCGGCGACGCTGGCCGTCGACGCCAAGGCGAAGGCGTTGCAGTCCCAGGGGGAGGCGGTCGTCGGCTTCGGTGCCGGCGAGCCCGACTTCCCGACCCCGGCGCACATCGTCGAGGCGGCCGTCGCCGCCTGCCGCGATCCGAAGAACCACCGCTACTCGCCGGCCGGCGGCCTCCCCGAGCTCAAGGAGGCCATCGCCATGAAGACCAAGCGCGACAGCGGCTTCGACATCGGCGCCGCCCAGGTCCTCGTCACCAACGGCGGCAAGCACGCCGTGTACACGGCCTTCGCCGCGCTGTGCGATCCGGGCGACGAGGTCATCTGCCCGGCGCCGTACTGGACGACGTACCCCGAGGCGATCGCCCTCGCCGGCGGCGTGCCGGTCGTCATCGAGACGACCGAGGAGACCGGGTTCCAGGTCACCGTCGACCAGCTCGAGGCGGCGCGCACGGAGCGCACCAAGGTGCTCCTGTTCGTCAGCCCGGACAACCCGTCCGGCGCGGTGTACCCACCGGAGGCCGTGGCAAGCCATCGGGCAGTGGGCCGTCGAGTGCGGCGTGTGGGTGATCACCGACGAGATCTACGAGCACCTGACCTACGGGCCGCACGAGTTCTCCTCGATGCCGGTCCTCGTGCCCGATCTCGCCGAGCGGTGCGTCGTCGTCAACGGTGTCGCCAAGACCTACGCCATGACGGGCTGGCGGGTCGGGTGGATGATCGCCCCGGCCGACGTCACCAAGGCGGCGACGAACTTCCAGAGCCACGCCACGTCGAACGTCGCCAACGTGTCCCAGCGCGCCGCCCTGGCCGCCGTCGGCGGCGACCTCGTCGCCGTCGGCGAGATGCGTGCCGCGTTCGAGCGGCGGGGTCGGTTGATGCACTCGATGCTGTCGGCGATCGACGGCGTGACGTGTCTCGAGCCGCAGGGCGCCTTCTACTGCTTCCCCAACGTCGAGGGCCTGCTCGGGCAGGATCTGCGCGGCCGGACGTGCTCGACCAGCCTCGAGCTCGCCGAGTACGTCCTGTCCGAGGTCAAGGTGGCGTTCGTGCCCGGCGAGGCGTTCGGGGCGCCGGGCTACGCCCGCTTCTCCTTCGCCCTGGGCGACGACGACCTCGTCGAGGGCATCAACCGCTTCGCCGCCCTCGCCGCCCCCTGATCCGAGTGTTTGCTGCCGACCGAGGGTTTGCTGCGGGGACGTCCCGCAGCAGGCACTCGGAGGTCAGGACGGTCGGCGCTTCGGGCGGTTGCCGCCGGCGCGCACGATGGCGTCGAACTCCTCGTCACTGAGTGGTAGGACCGACAGTCGGTTGCCGCGGGCCAGCAGTTGGCTCGCCGCGAGCTCGGGCATGGTGCGCAGGACGTCGAGCGGCACGAACCGCTTGAGCGGGCGCACAGGGGCGACCGTGACCCAGTCCCACCGCGGGTCCTCGGGCTTGGATCCGGGGTCGTAGTACGGGCTGGCGGGATCGAACTGCGTCGGGTCGGGTTCGGCGGCCTTGACGATCTTGCAGATCCCGGCCGCGCCGGGCGGCTTGGCGTTGGAGTGGTAGAAGATCGCCTCGTCGCCGACCTTCATCGCCCGCAGGTAGATCCGGGCGGTGTAGTTGCGTACGCCGTCCCACCCCTCGCGGCGGACGCGGACCAGATCGTCGTAGCCGAAAGACATCGGGTTCGCTCTTCAGCAACCAGTGGGCCATGGGCGACGAGTGTGTCAGGCCCACCACAGCTCGTGCCGGCTCGCCAGCCCGCTCACCACGACGAGCACGACGCACTCGCCCACCTGCTCGACGGCGCCGAGCACGTCGCCGGTGATCCCCCCGAGGGCTTTCACGGCGACGCGGACGACGGCGAGCGCCCCGACCGCCGCAGCGACCGCCAGCGGGCCGGCCCACCAGCCCGTGGCCGCGGCGGCGAGGACGACCGCCACGACGCCGCCGGCGAGTGCCCGTCCCGGTCCGACCGAGCGGGCGTAGTCGGCGCCGAGGCCGTCGGCGCGGGCCACCGGGACGAGGCCCATGGCGACGACGGCCGCACCACGACCGAGGGCGTGGGCGGCGACGAGCCCGCCGAACGCCGCCGCCGGCGCCAACGCGCCCACGGCGACGATGCGCAGGACGAGCGAGCCGCTGAGGGCGGCGACGCCGTAGGTGCCGTGCCTGGGGTCGTCGAGGATCTCCAGCCGCCGCTCGACCGTCCATCCGCCGGCGACGGCGTCGGCCGTGTCGGCCAGGCCGTCCTCGTGGAACGCCCCGGTCAGCAGCACCCCGAGCAGCACGGCGACGGCAGCGGCCACCGGCATCGGTACCAGTTCGCCGAGCCCGGCCGCGGTGCCGCCGACCACGGCCCCGACGAGCGCTCCGACGACCGGGAACCACAGCACCGCGGCGGCGAGGTCAGGCCGCGTCGAGCGGCGGACCGGCAGGCGGGTCAGGAACTGCACGGCGGTGAGCAGACCCATCGTTCTGTCCTTCAGGATCGGCCGGATCGGGCCGATATCGAAGGACAGAACGGGGGTTTCACTGCTCGCCGAACCACTCGGCGAACGTCGGGACGTCGGTGATCCCGGCGCAGGCCATGGCCACGAGCGGGACGGCGGCCATCGCCCCGCTGCCCTCGCCGAGGCGCATGTCGAGGTCGAGCAGCGGGCGCTTGCCGAGGCGCTCGAGCAGCCGGCGGTGGCCGGGCTCCGCCGAGCAGTGACCGACGATGCAGTGGTCGAGCGCCGTGGGCTCGATCATCACGAGGGGCAGCACGGACGCCGTGACGACGTAGCCGTCGAGCACGACGGGGAGCGAGCGCCGGCGCGCGGCCACGACGGCCGCGGCGATCGCCGTGAGCTCCGAGCCGCCGACTTCGCGGAGGACTTCGAGCGGGTCGGTCACACCGGCGATGCGCCGCACGGCCTGCTGCACCGCTGCTCGCTTGCGGGCGAGACCGGCATCATCGATGCCGGTGCCCCGGCCGACCCACGCCGCCGTCTCGCCTCCAGCGAGGGCTGCGGCGATGGCGGCCGACGGGGTCGTGTTGCCGATGCCCATCTCGCCGAGCACCAGCAGGTCGCCGTCGAGCCGCTCGACCGCGTCGATGGCGGTGGCGACGATCTCGTCGAAGCGCTCCGGAGTCAGGGCGGCTTCGAAGCGGATGTCCGCCGTGGGCCGGCCGATCCCGACGTCGACGGCGTCCACCGTGGCACCGGCCCGGCTGGCGAAGGCACTGATCGTCGAGCGGCCCTGCCGGTAGGCCTCGAACATCGCTGCCGTGACGTTGGTCGGGTAGGCGCTGACGGCCTCGGCGGCGGCCACGCCGTGGTCGCCGGCGAAGATCAAGCCGACGGGCCGGGCGACGCGGGGCCGGGCCGTCCGGTGCCACCCGGCGATCCACGCGGCCAGCTCGTCGAGCCACGCCAGTGCCCCGCTCGGGCGGAGGATCTCGGCGGCCCGCTCGTGGACGGCTGCCGCGGCGACCTCGTCCGGTCCCGGCAGGTCGAGCAGGAGGTCGTGCAACGCGCTCGCACGCGAGCACGGCCCACGGATCGGCGAGCGGCAGCGCGCGGCCGGCGACCAGGAACAGGGCGGTGTCGGCGACCGCCGCCCACTGCTGGTTGACTCGCCCGAGCAGGTCGCGGTAGCGCAGCCCGAGCGCCGTCTCCGGGTGCACGCCGAGACCGACCTCGTTGCTCACGACGACCGTCGGCGCGCCACGGCCGGCGGCCACGCTGGCCACGGCGACGGACTGCGCCTCGATCGCCGCGTCGCTGTCGCCGCGCTGCATCAGGTTGCTCACCCACACCGTGAGGCAGTCGAGGATCACGAGCGCCGCGCCGTCGACCGACGCCAGCGCGGCGCCGAGGTCGACCGGTTCCTCGACCGTCGGCCAGGCCGGCCGGTCGCCGCGGTGGCGGGCGATGCGCGCCGCCAGGTCGCTGTCGAGCGGTTCCGACGTGGCGACGACCACCACCGGCCCGGCGTGGCGCTGTCCGATCTCCACGGCCAGGGCGCTCTTGCCGCTCCGGGCTCCGCCGAGCAGCAGCGTCAACATCAGAAGTCGATGCCGCGCACGGCGGAGATGCCCTGCTGGTAGGCGTGCTTGACCTCGCGCATCTCGGTCACCGTGTCGGCGACGTCGACGAGCTCGGCGGGCGCATCGCGCCCCGTGACGACGACGTTGACGTGGTCGGGCCGGTCGCGGATCGCCGCCGTGACGTCGGACGTGTCCAGCCACCCCCACGTGCAGAGGTAGGTCAGCTCGTCGAGGATCACCAGCTCGTGGTCGCCGGCCGCGAGCAGCCCGGCGGCGAGACTCCAGCCCTCGCGGGCGAGCGAACGGTCGTGGTCGAGGTCGGCGGAGTCCCACGTGAACCCGTCGCCGACGGCGTACCAGTCGACGCCCAGCTGGCGGCCGACCTTCTCCTCGCCGACGTGCCACTTGCCACTCTTGACGAACTGGACGACGGCCACCCGCCACCCCCGGGCCACGCCACGCACCATCACGCCGAACGCCGCCGAGCTCTTGCCCTTGCCGTTGCCGGTGTTGACGACGACGACCGACGGCGCCCGCCGCAGGCCGTCCGGCCGCGGGTCGTCCGTGGGAACGTCGGCGCTCACGGTCGCGGAGTGTACGGCGAGGTCGCAGCCCGCTAACGTTCCGCTCCGGTCGCAGGACCCAGCGAAGTCCGGTGAGACCCCGGCACTGACCCGCAACGGTGAAGCCGGCCAGGCCTCGTGGCCCGGTCGGACGAGTCCGGTCGCCTGGCCCTGCGTGCGACAACCAGACCCTCGAGGCAAGGGCGGTTCGCGGAGACGCTGCCGGATTCTTGTCCTCCAACCCGATGGAGGAGCACGCCCGTGAGACTGAGGTCCACGCTGGCCGGCGCTGTCGCCGGCGTCACCCTGCTCGTCGCTGCCTGCGGGGACGACGACCAGCCTGTGGCGACGGATCCGCCTGCCGCCACCGATGCACCCGCCGACACCCCGGCGTCGACGTCGGGCTCGGACGCGCCGCCCGGCTCCAGCGCGCCGGACAGCGCCGTGCCGTCGCGCATCGTCTCGCTGGCGCCGACGCACACCGAGATCCTCTTCGCCATCGGCGCCGGCGAGCAGGTCATCGCCGTCGATGACCAGTCCAACTACCCCCCGGAGGCAGAGGCGGTGCGCACCAACCTGTCGGGCTTCGAGCCCAACGTCGAGGCCATCGCCGGCTACGAGCCCGACCTCGTCGTCGTGTCCGAGGACAACGACCTCGTGACCCAGCTCGAGGATCTCGGCATCGCCGTGTGGGTCGGTCCGGCGGCGACGACGTTCGAGGACACCTACGCCCAGATCGAGCAGCTCGGCGCGGCGACCGGGCACGTCGGTGAGGCGGCCGAGCTGGTCGGGCAGATGCGCACCGACATCGAGGCGATCACCGCGTCCGTGCCGGCCAGCGAGACGCCGCTGACGATGTACCACGAGCTCGAACCGTCCGGGTTCAGCGCCAACTCCTCGACGTTCATCGGCCAGGTGTACAGCCAGCTCGGGCTGCGCAACATCGCCGATCAAGCCGAGGGCGACACCGGCTACCCGCAGCTCAACGCCGAGACGATCATCGCCGCCAACCCGGACCTGATCTTCCTCGCCGACACCAAGTGCTGTGGTGAGAGCCTCGAAACCGTGCGGGCCAGGGACGGCTGGGCGGAGATCACCGCGGTCGCCAACGGAAACGTGTTCGCCATGGACGACGACATCGCGTCACGATGGGGCCCGCGGGTGGTCGAGTACATGCAACAGGTCGCTGACGCCGCCGAGCAGGCGCTCGCTCCCGCCGGTGGCTGACACCGCGTCGCCCCCCGGCGCGGTGGCGCCCAGGTCCGACGCCGGCACCACTACCTCCCCGGTGGTGCCGGCGTCGAATCTCCGCCCCACGCACGCCGGCCGCTGGTACGCGGTCGCCGCCGTCGTCACCGTGGCGGCGTTCCTCCTCGGGATGATGATCGGCCCGGCCGGTCCGACCTGGTGGCGCATCCCCCTGGAGCTGCTCGATCGCCTGCCGCTGATCGACGTCGACAGCGGGGTGAGCGATGCCGAGTGGAACATCGTGTGGCAGGTGCGCATGCCCCGCGTCGTGCTCGGCGGCATCGTCGGGGCGATGCTCTCGCTGGCCGGTGCCAGCTACCAGGGGGTGTTCCGCAACCCGCTCGTCGATCCCTACCTCCTCGGGGCAGCAGCCGGCGCGGGCCTCGGGGCCACGCTGGTGTTCACCGAGTTGCGCTCGTCGACCGCGGCCTGGCCCGTCGACCCGGCACCGGCGATGGCGTTCCTCTTCGCCCTCCTCACCGTGCTCGTCACGTACACCGTCGGTGCGTCCTTCGGCGGGGCGCGCACCGGTGTCACGCTCGTCCTCGCCGGCGTCGCCGTGACATCGCTGGCCACCGCGGCCCAGACGTTCCTGCTGCAGCGCAACGTCGAGGTGGTACGGGAGGTCTACAACTGGATCCTCGGTCGCCTGTCGTCCGCGCGGTGGGCCGATGTGCGGATGGTGCTGCCGTATGTCGTGGTCGCCGCGATCGTCCTCCTCGTCCACCGGCGCCACCTCGACCTGTTCCGCGTCGGCGAGGACGAGGCCACCACGCTCGGGGCGCCGGTCGTCCGGGTCCGCCTCGTCGTCGTGGTCGCGGCGACGCTCGGGACGGCTGCCGTCGTCTCGGTGAGCGGCCTCATCGGCTTCGTCGGCATCGTCGTCCCGCACCTCGTCCGTCTCGTCGCCGGCTCGAGCTACCGCCTGCTGCTGCCGTTGTCGCTGATGTTCGGGGCGGCGTTCCTCATCCTCGCCGACATCCCGAGCCGAGTGTTGATGGACCCGGCGGAGACGCCGATCGGGGTGGTCACAGCGTTCCTCGGGGCCCCGTTCTTCATCGTCGTGCTGCGGGCGCGAGCGCGATGAGCTCGCTCGAACTGCGCGCGGTGGCGGTGGCGTACGGCAATCGCGTTGCCCTGGCGCCGTTCAGCGACGTCGTGCACTCCGGTGAGTGGCTCGGGCTGATCGGCCCGAACGGTGCCGGCAAGTCGTCGCTGCTGCGGGCCGTCGTCGGGCTCGTCGAGTCGACGGGCGAGATCGCCGTCGACGGCGCACCGCTCTCGCTGCGCTCGCGGCGGCGGCGGGCCGAGCTCGTCGCCTATGTGCCCCAGGCGCCGACGATGCCCGACGACATGACGGGCTTCGAGTACGTGCTGCTCGGACGCTCGCCGTACGTCGGCTACTTCGGTACCGAGAGCCGTCACGACAAGGCGATGACGGCCAACGTCCTGCACCGGTTGGACCTCGAGGAGTTCGCCGGTCGTCGCCTCGGGACGCTCAGCGGCGGCGAGCGCCAGCGGCTGGTGATCGCCAGGGCCCTCGCCCAGGAGGCGCCGATCCTGCTCCTCGACGAGCCGACCAGCGCCCTCGACATCGGGCACCAGCAGCAGGCCCTCGAACTGGTCGCCCGGCTGCGGCGCGAGCACGGGCTCACGGTCATCTCGGCGATGCACGACCTGACCCTGGCCGGCTCCTACAGCGACCGCCTGGTGCTGCTCCACGAGGGGCAGTGCGTCGCCAGCGGTCCGGCCGCCGACGTCCTGCAGGCCGAGAGGCTCGCCGAGTTCTACGGCGTGCGTGTCACCGTGCACCACGAACCCGACGGCACGGTCGTCGTCATCCCCCGCCGCGACCGCCTGTGAGCAAGCGAGTCTTCGAGCGAGCGAACCATCAAGCACGGTCTTCGGCTCATTGGTGCACCATCCCGAACGGGACCCGTCACACATCGACAGGGTGCACCAATGAGCGGGTCATGATGGCGCCATGAGAGTGACGATCCGTGGTCACCGGCTGCCGGGGCGCGAGTGGCTGTCGGACGGCGCGCAGCTGCCAACGTGCACGTGGGGGTGCAGGAGCGCGCCGAACCCGTCGGCCTCGTGCCAGGCGACGCCCACTCGGCCTCGTGGGACATCGACATCCGGGTCGTCACCCTCGACGACGGCAGCGTCGACACCCGCGGGCCGGCGGTGCACGGCCGCCGCGGCGAGCGTTTCGTCTACCTCACCTGGGGCGACGTCGCGGCCGACGGCTCGTTCCACATGTTCCGCCGGGCGAAGCTGATGCTCGGCGACGTCGAACCGGAGCTGCTGCGGACCGCCGAGGAGAACGGTGCGCCCCTCGTCGCCGACGTCGAGCTGAGTGACGAGTGCGGCGGCCCGCGCTGCGCCCGGGTCGTCGCCCCGGCGATCGTCTGGAGCGTCGGCCGCGTGACCTGAGGGGTCAGGCTGCCTTGGACGCCCGCTTGCGCTTCGGCTTGGGCGCCGTGAGCGCGGCGTAGCAGGCGGCGAAGCGGCGGCCCGAGTCGCGCTCCTCGGCGACGTAGCGCCCGAGGAGCCCGCCGGTCTGCGGGTCGAGGTCCTTGTTCTCGAAGAAGCGGTCGAAGATGTCCGGCGTCCCGTTCGTCGGGGCCCGTCCGAGGCCGAGCCGCTCGAACTTCTGACGGTCGGACAGCTTCGTCGACGCGGCGATCTCCATCCGTTCGGCGTGCTTGGGGTCGGGACGGTCGAGCACGCCGTAGCCGAGCTCGTCGAGGCGCTTCTCGAACGCCAGCCCGTGCTCCGCTTCGCGCAGGGCGATGGTGTGCACCACGGCCCGCACGTCGGCGTTCTTGGTCACGGCGGCCCAACAGCGGAGGTACTCCCCGGCCTGCGTCTCGGCGACGGCGATGGCGTTGAGGAGACCCAGATAGCTCGGCTTGGCGCTCATGGACGGAAGCTACGCCCACGACCGCGGTGGCGACGGGTCGAGCCGCGCACCGCCAACTGTGGATTCACCCCGGCAGGGGCGCGGCGAGCTCGGCGGTGCCCACGTGCCCCGGGACGACGAGGACGACCCGGTCGAGGTCGGCCATCGCCCGGCGCGTCGGATGATCCGGATCGAGCAGCTCGGACGCCCAGGGGGTCCACGTGGTCAACAGGAAGCCCCGCCGCTCCGCCCGTTCGGCGAGGGCGATGGCGAACAGCTCGTCGCGTCGCGGGTGGTCCCAGCCGACGTTGATGCCGTCGGCGCGCCGCCCCGCCAGGGCCGCCAGCGACGGACCGTTGACGCCCAGCAGCACGGTCGGCCGGCGGCGGGGGAGCGGGAACGTGGCCAGGGCGTCGTCCCGTCGGGGGTCGAACATCGTGTCGAACACGTCGAGCGTCGCCTCGACGCGCGCGTGGCGCTCCCCGACGGTCGCCGCGACCGGCTGGCCGATGGCCCGCATCTCGGCCGACCACCGGCTGTCGGGCGCGGCGCCGGCGCCGAGGCCGACGTGGACCTGGCGCTCGGCGATCGCCTCCAGCGTCGCCGCGGCGACGGCGAGCAGCGCCGGCGTGCGATGGTTGACGTTGGCGACCATCGTGCCCAGCTCGATCGACGTCGTCGACGCCGCCAGCGCGCCGAGCAGGGTGAAGGCCTCGAGCATCGTGTCGCCGCGCAGCATGGCGCCGGCCAGGTGGTCGAACGCCCACACCGCGCCGTACCCGGCCTCCTCGGCGGCCTGCGTCCGCTCGCGTACGTCCGGCCAGCGGGTGGTGGCCGGATTGAACTGGACGTCGAGGACCGGGGCCACGCCCGGCTGTCTACACGGTCCGGCATCCGAGTGTCAGGTGCCGGGCCTCCCCGCGGCAGACCCTCGGTCAGCAGCAAACACTCGGATGGGTGAGCGCTAGCGCTCGACGGTCAGGCGCACGGTGCGGCAGCGGTCGAACTCGGTCGACTCGACCAGGGCGAGCGACACCAACCCGGGCACGTCGGCGGACAACTGTCCCCACAAGTGCCGCGTGATCTCCTCGACGGTCGGCTCGGCGTCCCACACGAGCGGCTGGTAGCCCTTCCACTCCCCGACGTCGGCGTCCGTGAGGTATCGGCCGCGCCACGGCTCGACGAGCTGGTGGAGCAGGGCCTCGAGGTCGTCCGCCGGCATCACCTTGGAGGCGTCCGCCGGACCCTCGACCGTCGCCTCGATGCTCCACGGATGGCTGTGGACGAGGCCATCGACGCGGTGGGCGAAGCGGGCGTGGATGGCCGCCGTGATGGTCAGGTGAAGTTGCTTCGTGGGGGTGGTCATCGGCGCCCTCCTACCCTGCGGTCATGGCGACAGCCCGATCGCCGGATCGATGAACTCGTTGGTGATGATGTCAGCGACGGCGAGGTCCTCGGGCACGTCGAGTCCGGCGTCGCGGATCTGGTCGATCACCCGCTGCACGCGAGCCTCGTCCATGTTGCCGAGCGTGTCGTCGGGGCCGTTGCCGACGTAGCCCCGCTCACGCTGGGTGTTCACGGAGAACTCGGCGAGGTCCGCGTCGTACTGCCAGAAGGTGTCGAACTGCGCGACGGCGTCGACGATGATGGCGTTGGCCCGGTCGGGAGCGGTGATGTAGTCGACCGCCGCCTGCTGGACCACGGGAACGAAGGCCTCCAGGCACGTCCGCAGTGGCTCCAGCTGGTCGGGCCGGACCGACAGCGTTTGCGAGTAGACCTCGAACCCGGCGTCGTGGAGGGTCTGGAAGGCGACCGGCTTGCCCCACTCCGTGAACACGTTCTCGTAGGTGTACGGCTCGGCCGAGGCGAAGCCCTGCTGAGCGATCGCCCCGTCCTCGGCGATGAAGCGGGCCGGGCTGCCGTCGTAGGAGGGGTCGATCTGATCGGCGTTCCAGATCCCCTCGGCGACGAACACCTGGGAGAACGTGCCGCCGGCGAAGACGTTGATCGTCACGTCCTCCTCGCCGAGGTCGGCCAGGGTCTCGACGTCCGGGTACGTCTCGGGGTCCCAGTAGATGATCTGCGGGTTGATCTCGAGGGGGGCGACGACGGACAGCACCGGGGTCTCGGCGTAGCGCACGACCTGCCCCTCCGTGTTGGCGTAGCCGAGGTGGATGCTGTCGTCGGCGTATTGCTGGACCGAGACCGGCTGGTCGCCGATGGCCGGGCCGCCGGTGCGCACCTCGATGTCGATGCCCGTCTCATCGCCGCCGGCGACGAGCGGGCCGCGGACGACCTGCTTGTCGGTGTCGACGGTGTAGCCCTCGCCAACCATCTCGTAGAGGGCGCCGTGCTCGGCCTCGGGGAACCAGTCGGTCTGGATGACGATCGGGTCCGGGCACGCCGACAGGTCGACGGCGCCACCGCCCGTGCCCGAGGGCTCGCCCGCGGCCGCCGTGCCGTCGCCGGCCGTGGTGGCCTCGGTGGCCGCCGACCCGCTGTCTGCGCCTCCACCGTCGTCATCGTCATCGTCGCCACCGCAGGCCGAGGCTCCAAGTGCGGCGATCGCCACGACGGCGAAGGAACGGGTGAGCGTACGGTTCATCGGACCTCCGGAACGGGTGATGGATGAGGAGAACGGGGTGTCATCGGGGCGGACCGGAGGGCTCGGACCACTTGCCGATGGCCCGGTGCTGGACCCACCCGAAGAACAGGAACACGGCGACGCCGAGCAACGAGGACATGATCACGGCCGCGAACAGCTCCTCGCTGTCGAGGTTGTTGGCGTACTTGCGCAGCAGCTGACCGATGCCGGCATCGCCCTGGCCGAAGAAGAAGTCGCCGACGATGGCGCCGATCACGGAGAGCCCGGCGGAGATCCGTAGACCGGCGAAGATCGCCGGGAGGGCGGCGGGGAACATCAGCTTGCGCAGCCGTGTCCATCGGTTGGCGTGCTGGAGGGTGAACAGGTCATGCATCCCGCGGTCGGCGGACTGCAGCCCGAACAGGGTGTTCACGATGATCGGGAACAGCGAGATGATCACGCAGACCATGACTCGTGACGTCTGGCCGGTGCCCCACCAGAACGAGATCAACGGGACGATGGCCAGGATCGGGATCGCCTGGAGCATGACCATGTACGGGAACACCGCCCGCTCGAACAGGCGCGTCTGGCTCATCACCACGGCGATGGCGATGCCCAGGACGATGGAGATGGCCAGCCCGATGATGGCCACCTTCGTGCTCGACCACAGCCCGGAGAGGATCTCCGAGAAGGCGTCCCAGTCGAGGAAGCCGTCCTGCACGACGTCGTGGGGCGGGCGAAGGAGGAAGCGCCGGCGCGGCGCCAGCAGGACGTAGGAGACGAAGTACCAGGCGCCGATGACGACGACGCCGAGCAGGAGCGGTGGCAGGACCACGGCGACCCACGACTCCTTGCGGGCCGATGGCGGCGTGAACCCGACGCGGGCCGCGGCGGCCAGCGGATCGTCGACGATCGCCTCATCCGGCGCCGTCGAGCCGGGCTCGTGGACCTCGTTCTCGACCGTCACACCGTCACCCCGCGCAGCACCTTGGAGATCTCACCGCAGAGCATGGCGAATGCCGGCTCGAAGCGCAGCTCCGGCGGGCGAGGGTGCCCGAACGGGACATCGAACTCGGCGACGATGCGCCCGGGCCGCGGCGACATGACGAGAACCCTCGTGCTCATGTAGACGGCCTCGCTGATCGAGTGGGTGATGAACAGCCCGGCGAAGCGCTCCGCCTGGAACAGCTCGAGGGTCTGGTCGTTGAGGTGTTCGCGGGTGATCTCGTCGACCGCACCGAACGGTTCGTCGAACAGGAAGAGCGGCGGCTTGAGCGTCATCGTGCGGGCCAGCGAGCAACGCATCCGCATCCCGCCCGACAGGGATTTCGGGTAGTGCCCTTCGAACCCAGCCAGTCCCACCATCTCGATCGCCGACTGGCCCAGCCGGCCGCGCTCGGCCTTGTCGAGGCCGCGCAGCTCGGCGAGCAGCTCGACGTTCTGGCGCACCGTGCGCCAGGGCAGCAGGGTGGCGTCCTGGAACACGTAACCGAGGTGCTCGCGATCGATGCTCACCGTGCCGGCGGTCGCCGAGAGCAGGCCGGACGCGATCCGGAGCAGCGTCGACTTGCCGCACCCGGACGGTCCGACGATCGTCACGAACTCACCGGGACGCACACCGAAGGAGACGTCGTCGAGGGCGCGCGTGCCGTCGGGGAACGTCATCTCGATGTGGTCGAAGGTGACGCCTGACGGCTGGCTGTCAGGCGGCGAACCTCGTGGCATGCAGTTCCTCCCCGTCAGTCCTCATTGTTGCATCGTTCGCCGCCCGTTCGTCGGGTCACTGCGAGGCGGCGCGCTCCGCGTCGTCCACTCGCCGTCCGGTGCACGAAGCTACGGGCGTGCGCTTCGGCATCTTCTTCGAGCTCTCCGTGCCCCCACCGTTCGACGGGGCGGGTGAGCGCACGGTCTACGAGAACGCCCTCGAGCAGGCCATCGTCGCCGACGAGTTGGGATTCGACTGGGTCTGGGCCGTCGAGCACCACTTCCTCGAGGGCTACAGCCACTGCTCGGCGCCGGAGGTGTTCCTGACCGCAGCGGCGGCCCGGACATCGCAGATCCGCGTCGGCCACGGCGCCGTGGTCTGCGTGCCAGAGATGAACCACCCCGTGCGCGTGGCGGAGCGGGCGGCGGCGCTGGACATCCTGTCCGGTGGGCGGCTCGACGTCGGAACGGCGCGGTCCTCGACGTGGACGGAGCTCGGCGGCTTCTCGGTCGACCCGGACCTCACCAAGCAGACGTGGGACGAGTACGTCCACGTTCTTCCCCGGATGTGGTCCGGCGAGCCGCTCGCCTGGGACGGGATCGGCTGGCGGATGCCCGAACGGCGGGTCCTGCCGACGCCGGTCCAGCGCCCGCACCCGCCGCTGTGGGTCACCGTGACGACCCCCGGTACCGAGCTCGATGCCGCCGATCGCGGGATCGGCTGCCTCGGCGTGGCCGCCGTCAGCTTCGCCGAGCAGGAGCGGCGGACGGCGGAGTACCGCCGCCGGATCGGGCTGTGCGATCCCGTGGGTGCCGTCAACGATCAGGTGACGACGCAGAACTTCCTGTTCTGCCACGAGGACCTCGACCACGCCGCGGCCGTCGGCGGGAGCATGGCGGCGACGTTCGGCCTCTCCAACAGCCACCTGCTGTGGACCCGTGAGGCGTACCCGACGAGCGCCTACCAGAGCCTGGGCAACCTGGCGCCGCCGGCGTCGAGAGCGGACACCAGCGCACCGGGTGAGCGCCGCCCGCTGCCCGAGGGCATCGCCATCGGCGACCCGTCCCGCCTCGTCGAGGAGATCCGCCGCTGGGAGAGCGTCGGCATCGACGGGATCAACTTCATGCTCAACGCCCTCGAGGAGATCCCCCACGCCGAGGTGCTGGCGAGTCTGCGGCTGTTCGCCTCCGACGTGATGCCGAAGTTCCGGCCATGACCGCCGCCGCCACCGGGACCGTCCCGCAGCTGGCCGCGCCGGCGACCGAGCCGGTGGTCCTCGCCGGCGCCGAGGTCGTCCAGGCCGTGTTCGAGCACGCCGGCTGCGGTGGTTCGACGTTCCTCCCGGCCAGCCTGGCCCCGACGATCCCGACCCTCGTGACGCTGCTCGCCGTGCATGTGCCCGACGGTCCCCATGGCGGCTTCACCATGGCCCAGGTGCGCCTGTCCTGCCGCAGCGGGGCGCGCGCGAGGGCGCTGGCCGTGGCGACCGCGGTCGACGGATCGGAGGACACGGTGGCCTGGCTCGCCGACGGGTGGGGGATCGGAGGCCACGCCCTGCCGGTCACGATCGACCGGCGCTACGACCGGGTGGAGGCGCGAGGCCCATGGTTCGACGTGGCCCTCACCGAACCCCGTCCGATCGGCGTGCACGACGTGCAGTACGTCACCGGGCTGCACCCGATCGAGGGCGATCGACTGGCCCAGGTCGAGCTCGACGTCACGCCGGAGCGACTCGAGCGGGGGAGACCTGTGCTGCACCACTTCCACGCCCCGGACGCCGCGCCGCGGCTGGCGCCATCCTCGCCGGTCGCGGCGACGTCGGCGGTCGGCACGCTGCGCCTGCCCGTGCTGCGCTTCGTGATCTGACACCGCTCCACCATCTGGGCGGGATCCGTCTCTGGGCGGGATCCGTCTCGGATGCCGGGACGATCCCCGCCCAGATGAACGGTCAGTCGGCGATCGGCTCCAGCACGAAGACGGGGATCTGGCGCTCTGTCTTCGCCTGGTAGGCGGCGTAGTCGGGGAAGGCGGCGACCGCTCGATCCCACCACTCGGCCTTCTCGTCGCCCGTGACCTCGCGGGCGATCATGTCCTGGCGCACCGGACCGTCCTGCAGTTCGACGTGCGAGTCGGCGACGATGTTGTGGTACCAGACAGGATGCTTCGGGGCGCCGCCGAGCGAGGCCACGACGGCGTAGCGACCGTCGTGCTCGACCCGCATCAGCGGGGTCTTGCGCAGCTTGCCGGTCTTGGCCCCACGAGACGTCAGCAGGACGACGGGCATGCCGCGCATGTTCGTGCCCTTCGTCCCCCCGGACGACTCGTAGAGCTCGGCCTGTTCCCGCGACCAGGAGAGGGTTCCGGGCTCGTACTCACCTTCGAGTGGCATCCGCTCACCGTAGCCACTCGCCTGCCGGCCGCCACCTGGACGCGGTGTGCACGCGGCCGTCGGCCACCAACCAGGCCCATACCCCGCCGGCGGTCACGGCGGCCCGCAGCTCGACACCGGTGTCGACGTCGACCGGCACGAGATACTCGATCTCGGCCACGCCGGCACGGTCGGTGCTCGTCCCGGCCATGACCTCTTCGAGCGCCGGCCAATGGCTGGCGTTGTTGACGTGGTCGAACACGTCGAGGTCGACGGCGCGCACCCACCACGGCCGGGTCTCGGCGTCCGGGGACGGTCCGGGGAGGGCGAGCCGGGACGACACCCGGCGCTCGCCGGCGGCCTCGCCGTAGCGGGCGTGGAACGCTTCGCCGAGCGCCGCCGGCCGGCCGCTGATCGGGTCGACGTGGACCCACAGGCTGACGGCCTCCACCGCCGCCCCGCGGGTGCCGGCGATCGACGTGCGGCGCTCGGCCCATGAACGGCCGGTGCCGGTGCAGAACGTGGTCAGGTCGAGGTCCTCGGCGAGCGTCGGGGGGCGGTTCACGGCGATCAACGTCCGCCGGACGACCCATCCGCCGTCGAGCCCGCTGTCGGCTGCGTCGTCGGAGGCCACGTCTTGGAGGTGGCGGGCGATGGCGTCGAAGCGCATCTGGCCGCGTGGGTCGACGTCGCCGAGGCGGACGCGACGGGTGGCCGAGTAGCGCCTACCGCGGGCGGGCAGCGGGAGCAGCTCGGCGGCGGGTGCGGCAGCCATGAGCGCGGAAACCTAGCGAGCGGCTGCCGAGCGGTCGATCAGGATGAGGGCCATGGAGGCGCCGGTCGAGCACCGCTTCTACGGCGAGCTGGCGGACTGGTGGCCGCTCATCTCGCAACCCGAGGAGTACGCCGAGGAAGCCGCCGAGTGCGCCCGACATCTGCGCTCGGCCGCCATCCCGGTGCGCGAGGTGCTGGAGCTCGGCAGCGGCGGGGGCAGCAACGCCGTCCACCTCACGTCGTCGTTCGCGATGACGCTCGTCGACCTGTCGGAGGCGATGCTGGCCGTGTCCCGCCGGCTCAACCCGGGTGTGGAGCACCACCAGGGCGACATGCGCAGCGTGCGCCTCGGGCGCCAGTTCGACGCCGTGTTCGTGCACGACGCGGTGAGCTACATGCTCACGGAGGACGACCTGGCGGCGGCGATGGCCACCGCGTTCGCCCACACGCGCCCCGGCGGTGTCGCCCTGTTCGTGCCGGACGAGACCGGCGAGACGTTCGCCCCCGGTACCGATCATGGCGGCAACGACGCCTCCGACGGGCGGGCCGTCCGCTATCTCGAGTGGAGTTGGGATCCCGATCCCGACGACACGTGGACGGTCACCGAGTACGCCTTCGTGCTGCGCGATGCCGACGGCACGGTCCGCGTCAGCCACGAGACGCACCGCACGGGCCTGTTCGGCCGCGAGGTCTGGCTACGGCTGCTCGCCGCCGCCGGCTTCCGCCCCCGCGCCGTCATCGAGGAGACCACCGAGGACCGCCCGCCCCGAGAGCTCTTCATCGGCCACCGCGATCGGTGACGACATCTGGGCGGGGATCGTTGCGGATTCCGAGACGATCCCCGCCCAGCAGAGACGAATCCCGCCCAGATGTGGCGGCGGACGGCGAGCCTCGAGCGATGCGATCGAGCGTCGCGTCGAGCGTCGAGCCTGCCGGCCCGCGGCAGCCGGCCGCAGCGAGACAGCCGAGTGAGCGAGTTTCGAGCGAGCGAGGCAATTGGCAGTAGCTACGACATTTCGATCCAGCGGTCGCCGCCGAGGACCCGGTCGGCTTCCGACGGTCCCCAGGTCTCACGGAAGTAGGGGTGGATCGGGCCGGGCTCGTCGAGCGCCGGCTGGACCACTCGCCACGTCCGCTCGACGACGTCCTCGCGGGCGAAGCGTCGCGGTGAGCCGTCGATGGCGTCGTTGAGCAGCCGCTCGTACGCCTCGTAGCGCTCGCCGAGCGCGGACGCGAAGTCGACGCAGATGTCGACCTCCTGGCTGTCGAGGTGCGGGCCCGGCGTCTTCGCCTGCAGCCCGAACGTCACGCCGTCGTTCTTGCCGAGCCGGAAGCGGATCAGGTTGCGCCCTGGCGGCGGGCCGCCCGCCTCGTCGAACAGCAGCTGCGGCGGGTCGCGCAGCTCGACGACGGCCTCGGTGACCGAATGGCTCAACGCCTTCCCGACGCGCACGTACCAGGGCACGCCCGCCCAGCGCCACGAGTCGATCTGCAGACGGGCCGCGACGTACGTCTCGACGTCCGAGTGCGGGTCGACGCCGGGCTCCTCGCGGTAGCCGATGTACTGGCCGCGCACCATGCACGACGGGTCGACCGGTTCCATCGCCGCCAGCACCTTGGCCTTCTCGTCTTGCAGGAACGACGAGTCGGGATCGACGGGGGGCTCCATGGCGAGGAGCGAGACGACCTGCAGCAGGTGGTTCTGGAACACGTCCCGGATCGCGCCGACGCCCTCGTAGAAGCTGCCCCGCCCCTCGACGCCGATCGACTCCGCCATGGTCACCTGCACGCTGCGCACGTAGTTGCGGTTCCAGATCGGCTCCAGGAGCATGTTCGAGAACCGGAACACGAGGAGGTCCTCGACCGCCTCCTTGCCGAGGTAGTGGTCGATGCGGAAGATGCGCTCCTCGGGGAAGACGTCGTGCAGGGTTCTGTTCAGCTCGATCGCCGATTCCAGGTCCCGACCGAACGGTTTCTCCACGACGATCCGGCCGCGATCGTTGAGACCCACCGACGCCAGGGATTCGGCGACCAGCGGGAACATCGAGGGCGGGATCGCCATGTAGTACACGGCGACCGTGGAACCGCAGCGGTCCAGCGTGTCGCGGAGCGCCTCCCACGTGGTCGGTGCGGCGTAGTCGCCCTGGACGAGGTCGAGCCGGCCGCACATGTCCCGGATCACCGACTCGTCGGGGTCGTCGACGTTGGCCTCGACGGATTCCCTGGCGCGTTGGCGGAAGTCCTCGTCGGTCCAATCGCTGCGGGCGACGCCGATCACGGGCACCTTCAGCTCGCCGCGCCGCACGAGGTGGTACAGCGCCGGGAACAGCTTGCGCCTGGCGAGATCGCCGGTCGCCCCGAACAGCACCAAGGCATCCGCGGGTGGCTGCCGGCCCGTGAACGTGGTCATCGACTGCTCTCCTTGCGCTCGATGTGGCCGCCGAAGCCGGCCCGCATCGCTGACAGGACCTTGTCCGCGGTGTCGGCGCGACCGCGGGAGCTGAACCGGGCGAACAGCGCCGATGACAGCACTGGGACCGGCACGCCCTCGTCGATGGCCGCGCCGATCGTCCACCGCCCCTCGCCGCTGTCGCTGACCCGCCCCTGGAAGCCGTCGAGGTGTGGATCGAGGGCGAGGGCCTGGGCAGTGAGGTCGAGCAGCCAGCTGGCGACGACCGACCCCCGTCGCCACACCTCGGCGATCGCCGCCAGGTCGAAGTCGTACTGGTAGTACTCCGGGCCGGACAGCGGCGCCGTCTCGGCATCGGCGGCGTGGGTCGCGGTGCCGATGTCGGCCTTGTCCAGCACGTTGAGCCCCTCGGCGTAGGCGGCCATCAACCCGTACTCGATGCCGTTGTGGACCATCTTGACGAAGTGCCCGGCCCCGTTCGGCCCGCAATGCAGCCAGCCCCGCTCGGCGGTCGTGGTCGGCTCGCCGAGCAGCGCCCGGGCCGGTGTCCGGTCGGCGGCGTCCAGACCCGGCGCCAGCGTCTCGAAGATCGGCGCCAGCCGCTCGACCGCCTGGTCCGGCCCCCCGATCATCAGGCAGTAGCCCCGCTCGAGGCCATGGGTGCCGCCGCTGGTGCCGACGTCGACGTAATCGATGCCGTGGTCGGTGGCGAGTCGTGCGGCCCGGTCGATGTCGTGGCGGTACCAGGAGTTCCCGCCGTCGATGATCGTGTCGCCGCGCTCGAGGAGGGGCACCAGACCGGCGATCGTCGTGTCGACGTAGGCCGCCGGGACCATGATCCACACGTGCCGCGGTGCATCCAGCGCGGCGACACAGTCGACGATCGTGGCCGCGCCCGTCATGCCCTCGCCGGCGAGCGCCTGGACGGCCGTCGGGTCGATGTCGTACCCGATGCACTCGTGGCCGCCGAGCTCCAACCGGCGGACCATGTTGGCGCCCATCCGACCCAGGCCGATCATCCCGAGCTGCATGCGGCCAAGCCTGGCACGTAGCGTGCGGCCGTGGACCAGCGCCTTGTGTCACCGCGGCTGGAGCGCCACCTGGCCGGCGCCGTCGAGTCGCACCGTGGGCTGATGGCGATGCTCGACGAGCTCGGCGAGGCCGTCGATCCGGCCCGCCCGAGCCTCCTGCCGGGGTGGACTGTCGGCCACGTTCTCACCCACCTGGCCCGCAACGCCGACAGCATGACCCGGGTGCTCGTGGCCGCCGACCGCGGCGACGTCGTGGATCGCTACGTCGGCGGCGACCCCGGCCGCGACGCCGAGATCGAGGCCGGCTGGCGACGCCCGGCCGCCGAACTGGTCGCCGATGTCCGGCACTCGACCGAGCGCCTGGAGCAGCAGTGGGTGCGGCAGGAGCGGTGGAACGGTCGCAGCAGGGAGGCGGGAGGCCGCGAGATCCCGGTCACCGATCTGCCGTTCATGCGCTGGCGGGAGGTCGAGGTGCACCGCGCCGATCTCGGCCTGGGCTTCGAGCCGGCGGACTGGCCGGCGGAGTACGTCCGCGAGGAGCTGGTCAGGATGGAGATGCGCTGGAACGCCCGCCGGCCGATGGGCCTGACCGGCCTACCGGACGAGGCGCTACGGGCGCCGCCGCACGTCCGTCTCGCCTGGCTGCTCGGTCGGACCACCATCGAGGGGCTGGAACCCGCCGGCGTGTTCTGAGACCGCGTGGCGGTCAGTCCAGCTGCTGGTAGATCGGGAGCTGCTGGACCTTGACGACGTCGCGGAGGGCGTTGCCGTCGATGTTCACCCCGCCGGCTCCCGTGGTCTCCTCGAGGCGGTTGCGAACGAGCTGGCGGAGTGCCGCGTCGAGCTGGCCGAACTCCTCCCACCCGACCAGCTCGTCACCGGCCAGCGCACGATCGGGAAGATCGGGCGTGACGACACCCTGGCCGTAGAGCTGGCGGTGCCAGACGTAGGTGAGCTGATCGGCGGCGGCCTCGGCCTGCTCGGTCGCCTGCCGCTCCGCAGCGGTCTCATGGTTCATGAACAGTGAGCGGGCCACGTCGGCGGCCGGTCCGAGGAACTCGCCGATCACCGGGGCGGTGAGTCGCCCGGCCGAGCCACCGTGCGCGTTGGAACTGCCGGTTGCCGGCGCCGATGGAGAGCGAGCCGAGGTCGATCCACAGCCCGATCACGTCGTCCACCGCACGCCCGTTGGACTCCGCCCGGTGGCCGGCGCGGGCGACGATGTAGGCCTCCAGGCGGGCGGCGTCGGCGACCGCCTCGCGCAAGAAGCTGTTGACGTCCGCGATCTCGCCGTTGGCGATCCGCCCGACGCCGAGGGTGGCCTGGGTCTGCTGGTGGAGGTCGAGGGCCGCCCGCATCGTCGCCACGCCGTCGGTCGTGTCGACGGCCAGGCCGGTGATGACGTCGAGGGCGTCCTCGTCGAACAGCGCCCCCGAGGCGATGGTGCCGTCGCCACGGGTCTGGTCGGCGATCTCGACGAGATCGCCACGTGGCTCGTCGAGCCGGTCGGGCACGAGCACGGCGTTGTGCACGGCGAACAGGTGCTGGCCGAGGATCGTCGCGGCCGACCGGCTGACGGCGTCGTTGGCGTAGAACTCCCACAGCAGGTCCGTGTCGCGCCGGCCGACGTGGTTGACGAATGCCGAGGCCACGATCGCCGCGGCGGCGAGCGTGTCGGGGTGCGCCCCGACGACCACGTCCGGACCGGCTGCGGCGTTCTCCGCGGCGGCCGCCAGGCTGCGCAGGCCATCGAGCTGGAACTGACGGTGCTCGAAGAGGTAGCCAGCGACACGGTGGTCGCTGAACAGGGTGCGGCCGGCGTCGCCGTTCGTGGCGATCGTCTCCAGCAGGGCGTACATCGGGTCATTGCCGCGGAGCAGCTCCGAGCTCCAGTTGCCGTCGTCGCGATCGTCGAGCTCGCGGTTGAGGATCGACCCGGGGATCAGGCCCATGGTCCCCGGCCACAGCAGGGCGCCGAGCTCCGGCGTCGTCGGCCGCCTCGTCGAGCTCGCGCTCGACGAGGGTGCGCGTCGTGGCAACGAGGAATTCCGTGCCGTACGTCCGGTCGTCGAAGAGGTACGCCATCGCCGCGGCCGGGTTGCGCCGGGCGTCCGCCGCGGCGTCGGCGAACCGCCCGACCATCGCCGGGGCGATGGCGGCGGGGAAGCCCGCACGCGTGCTCGCCTCGGCGAGTCGCGCCCGCACGACAGCGGCGAGCGCCAGCGCCTCCGTGGCGTGTTCGACGTCGGTGCCGAGCGCCATCATCAGCTCGGCGACGCCGTCTCCCCCGAGCTCGCTGAAGAACGTGCGCATGGCGACGACGTCGCCCGCGAAGCGCTCCAGGGACGCGGCGAGGTCGACGATGTCGTCGACGTCGCCATCATCGATGACATCCTCGGCGGTGTCGGCGAGTGCTCGTCCGAGCTCCGCTCCCTGCTGCGTGCCGAACAGCGACAGCAGGGCCGACCACCGACCGACGAGGCCGGCGACTGCCGTCGGCATCCATGTCGCCATCGCGTCGTCGGCGAGCACGCGGGCGAGCAGCGGCAGCCACTGCTGTTCGAGGCGGGCGCGGACGCCGGCCACGACGCCGACCGCGGCCGCCGCAGCCGGATCGTCGCTGACGATGCTCGCCAGGTCGCCGGCTGCGGCGCGAGCTCGCTGGTGGAGGACGGCGACGCGCTCCCGGTCGTAGCGCACGACATGGCCGGCCATGTCACCGCGGTTCTGCCGTGGCGGCGGCGAGCGACGCCTCCAGCACCTCGGCGCGACGCTCGAGGTGCCGGGCCTCGATCCGGAGCTCGTCGGCGGCGGCGCGGACCCTGATCTGGTCGGACGCCAGCTGGGCCCGGCACTCCTCGACCCGCGGGCTGGACCACGTGTCGTCGCCCGCCCAGCGGTGCAGCACGAGCAGCGGGCTCTCGTCGAGGCGGGTGGCCATGCGGCGCAGACCGGCTGCTCGTCGGCGGTACTCGTCGGGATCGGGCACGGGCGACCTCCTGTGGCTGGCGTTCGTGGACGGAGTGCCTCACCTGGCATGGGGGTCGCCAGGAGCCGGAAGCGGAAATCGAGATCGCAGCAGCTCAGCGCACGAGGCGGCGGATCCGGTGGTGGGGGATCGCCGTGGCGGGGTCGACGTATCCGGCGCCCACGGTCTCGAAGCCGTGGGCGGCGTAGAAGCCGAGTGCCGAGTCCCTGGCGTTCGCCCACACCAGCTCCGCCCCGTCCGCCCGCGCCCGTTCGACACCAGCGTCGAGGAGGATCGCCCCGGCACCCGTGCGCTGCTGAGCCGGATCGACGGCCATGCCCCGCAACTGGACCGCCCGGCAGCCCGACGGGTCGGCCGGGAACGGGCGCCAAGCCCACGACGAGATGGCGATCAGCGTGCCCTGCTCGTCCACCAGGCCGAGGTGCACGGTCGTCGGCGCGTCGTCGTCGGCGAAGACGACGTCCGTGCGCGGCGTGCCCGTGCGCAGCACACGCCTCCGCAGGTCGTGGGTCGCCTCGGCCGTCACCTCGACGACCCGCCGACCCTCGGGGGTGGTGGCCTGCAGCTCGCCGGTCGTGACGATGCGATCGGCGACGACGGCGGCCTCGTCGCCGTCGTGGGTCACCAGCAGCGTGGTCGTCCCGGTCGCCCGCAGGATCCGGCCCAGCTCGACGGCCAGGCGGTCGTGGAGCTCGCGGTCCAGGCCGGTCAGCGGTTCGTCGAGCAGCAGCGCGCGCGGCGCCGGGGCGAGCGACCTGGCGAGGGCGACGCGCTTGGCCTCGCCGCCGCTCAGGTCGGTGACCTGGCGGCCGCCGAAGCCGGCGAGCCCGACGAGGTCGAGCATGGCCGCGACCCTCGCCTCGCGCTCAGCAGCTGGGACGTGTTGCATGCGCAGGCCGAAGGCGATGTTGGCGGCGACGTCGCGGTGGGGGAACAGCTGGTCGTCCTGGAACACCATGCCGATGCCGCGCTGGTGGGTCGGTCGCCGCGTGATGTCCGTCCCGTCGAGCGCGACGCTGCCCGAGCGGGGCACGGCGAGCCCGGCGATCACCCGCAGCAGCGTGCTCTTGCCGCTGCCCGAGGGGCCGAGCAGGGCGACCACCTCGCCGTCCCCGACGTGCAGCGAGGCATCCGCGAGGACCGGAGGGCCGCCGAAGTCGACGGTCACGTGGCGGACGTCGAGCACGGCGGCTCAGTCTCGCCGATCGCCGCCGGCCAGATCGACGAGGAGGACGAGCACCACGGTGACGGCGGCGAGGATCGTCGCCAGCGCGTAACCCTGGGCCTGGAGCAGCGTGCCGGCCCGGCCGAGGAGGCGGTCGATGGCGATCGGCATCGTCTCGTCGCCGCTGCGGGAGAGAAAGCTGGTCGCACCGAACTCACCGAGGGAGATCGCCGCGGCGAGCCCGGCCGCGGCGATGGCCGGGCGGCGCAGGTGCGGCACGGTGACCTCCCACCACGTCCGGCCCGGGGAGGCGCCGAGTGTCGCCGCCGCCTCGTGGAGGTGGGGATCGATGCCGCGCAGGACCGGCAGCACGGTGCGCACGACGAATGGCACGGCGACGAGCGCCTGGCCGACCGGCACGAGCCACCACGCGTCGCGCCAGTCGACGGGCGGGGTGTCGAACGTGATCAGGAGGCCGAAGCCGATCGTCACCGCGGACGTGGCGATCGGCAGCATCAGCCCGGTGTCGAGCAGTCGCCCGGCGCGCCGCGCCGCGGTGATGGCCAAGGCGGCGAGCAGGCCGATCACGACGGCGACGACAGTGGCGACGGCCGTGATGCGCAGCGACGCGGCGATCGACGCCACCGGATCGATGCCCACGCTGATGCCCGGACGGACCTCCGCCCGGCCGAGGGTGCGCCAGGCGCCGAGCGTGTAGCCGTCGGTCCCGCGCACCGAGCGCGCCACGAGGGCTCCAAGTGGAGCCACGACGACGAGGCCGGTGGCGGTCGCCACCACCGCAACCAGGAGCCGCTGGCGGCCGGGCCGGGGACGGGACCGGCGGGCGAGCGGCCGGAGAGCGAGCGCCCGGCTGTGACGCCGCTGCTGCCATGTGGTCCAGGCGACACCGAGCCCGACGGCGACGAGCTGCAGCACGGCCAGCGTGGCGGCGGTGCCGAGGTTGCCGAGCTGGGTGGCCTGGCGCCAGATCTCCACCTCGATCGTCGTCGTGCCGGCGTCGCCGAGGACGCGGATCACGCCGAACGAGGTGAACGTGAAGACGAACACGATCGAGGCGGCGGCGAGGATGGCCGGGCGCAAGAGCGGCAGGGTGACCTCCCGGAACGCCCGCCACGGAGAGGCGCCGAGCGTCGCCGCCGCGGCCTCCAGGTCTCCGGGCAGGTGCTCCCACACGGCACCCACGGTCCGCACGACGACGGCCAGGTTGAACACGACGTGGGCGACGAGGATCGCCGGGACGCCGCGCTCCCACCGGGCCGGCAGGAGGGCGAGGATGGCGGCGCCCATGACGACCGTCGGCAGCACGAACCCCGCCGTGAGCAGCGACGCCAGCAGCCGCCGCCCGGCGAAGCGGTAGCGGGCGAGCACGTACGCCGGTCCGAGCCCGACGACGATCGTCAGCACCGTGCTGACGACGGCCTGCCACAGCGTGAACCAGGCGATGTCCCACGTCACCGAGCGGGCGAGGGTGGCGGCGACCGCCGCGCGCGTGAGGCCGCGTGCGAGAACCGTGGCGAACGGCCAGACGTAGAAGACGGCGAGGAAGACGGCGGGCACGGCGGCGAGGGCGGCGACGAGCGCTCCCGGCAGCCGGTTCTGGGCGGGATCTGTCCCGGATTCCGAGACGGATCCCGCCCAGGTCACCTGCTGCGACGGATCCCGCCCCGATGGGGGGATCAACGCAGGACGGTGTCGGTCCACTCGGCGATCCAGGCCTCCCGGTTGGCGGCGATCGTGGCCGGATCGAGGCTCAGCGGATCGGCGGGGAGCGTGGCGTTCTCGGTGAACACGTCCGGCAGGGCGACGTCACCGTTCGCCGGGTAGACGAACAGGTTCAGTGGCAGCTCGGCCTGGAAGCGCTCGGAGAGCAGGAAGTCCACCAGCCGGCGGGCCTCGTCGCCGTGCTCGGTGCCGCGTAGCACGCCGGCGAACTCGACCTGGCGGAAGCACGTCGTCTCGATCGCCGCGGTGGTCGCGGCGTCGATCGGAGGGTCGGCGAACACGACCTCGGCCGGCGGGCTCGTGCCGTAGCTGACGACGAGCGGCTTGGGGCCGTCGCTGGCTCCGGAGAAGCGCTCGTAGTAGGCCTCGGTCCAGCCGTCGACGACCTCGACGCCGTTGTCCCGGAGCTGCGCCCAGTAGTCGATCCAACCCTCCTCGCCGAGCTCGGCGATGGACGCCAGCACGAACGCCAGCCCCGGCGACGACGTCGCCGGGTTCTCGACCACGAGGAGGTCGGCGTACCTCGGGTCGGCCAGGGCGGTGAGGTCAGCGGGCGGGTCGAGGCCCTGCTCCTCGAACCAGGCGATGTCGTAGTTGATGCACACGTCGCCGACATCGACGGGCGTGACCTCGGCGTCGGGCACGAGGGCTCGCAGCTCGTCCGGCACGCTGTCCAGCCCCTCGGCGTCGTAGGGCTCGAAGACGTCCTCCTCGACGACCCGTGACAGGAACGTGTTGTCGACGCCGAACATCACGTCCCCCTCGGGGTTCCCGGCGGTCAGCACGGCCTTGGAGACCATCGTCCCGGTGTCGCCGGCGACGAGCAGCTCGACGTCGATGCCCGTCTCCTCGGTGAAGGCGTCGAGGGCTTCGTTGAGCGAGGTGCCGGACGCCGGGAAGGAGTCGTAGGTGACGAGCGTGATGGCCGATGGGTCGTCGTCGCCGCACGCCGGGAGCAGGGCGGCCGCGGTCGTCACGGCGATGACGGCGGCGAGGGCGGGACGGCGGCTCACGAGGCCGCTCCGGGGACCATCACGGTGACGATGCCGCGCTCGACCGCCACCGTCACCGGCGGCGTGGCGACCTGGTTGCTGACCCCGAGGCCGACCATCGGCGGGAGGTCGTGGTGTTCGAGCGGCCAGCGGGCACCGTCCACGCTGACGCCCTCGCACGGGCCGTGCATGGCGATCACCGAGAACGTCGTCCCCTGCGGCAGGTCGAGTGTCGTCGAGCCGGGTCCGTGGACGATGTGCAGCTGGTCGTTCCCCCACCAGGCCTCCAGGGAGCCGACGGCGGCCAGCTCCGGAGCACCGAGAGCGCCGAGGGCGGCGACGGCGTGGTCGAGGCGGTCACCCACGCCGGCCACGAGCAGGATGCGCGCCGGGGAGTAGGAGGTGGCATGGGCGATCGCCAGCTCCGTGTCGGTGGCCGCCTTGTCCACGGGATGGCGCACGACCTCGGTGTGCTCGGACGCCCAGGCCAGCCCGATCGCCGAGATCGAGTCGAGATCGCCGACGAGCACCGCAGGGTCGAGCCCGGCGGCCCGGGCGTGGTCGAGGCCGCCGTCGGCGGCGATCAGCACGGCGTCCGGGGGGATCGCCGCGACGGCGCGCCGATCCAGCGGCGCCGCTCCGGTGATGACGACCACTGTCGCCGTCATTGCTCCACGTGTCACTTCCTCCGCCGGCATTACCCGGATCAGGTTCTCGGGTCGGCGGCGGCAGCCGCCCTCTCAGCCCACTGGATCCGTGAGCTCCCCGTGCTGGTCGGGACCCACCGTAGCGCCTCGCTGCTGGGCGCGTCGCTGGCTGACGATCGTGAAGGCCGCAAGGCCGGTGATGACGAGGATCATCCCGGGCACCTGGGCGGGACGGATCGCTTCGCCGAGGATGAGGAAGCTCCAGCACACCGCGAGTGCCGGTTGGGCGACCTGGATGATGCCGATCGTGGCGATGTCGACCTCCCGCTGGGCGAAGGCGATCAACCCGTGGCCGAGCATCCCGGTGAGCACCGAGAGCAGGGCGACGGCCATCCATCCCTTGGCCGAGAGCGGCCAGATGTCGTCGCCGGCGAGCACGATGGCGACCGGCGCGGCGGTCAGCACGCCGATCGGCATCATCGTCGACATGAAGTCGACGACGTCGACGGTCGCCCGCGCCCGGCGTCCCGTGAGCAGGTAGCCGACCCACGTGCCGACGACGACGACCACCAGGGCGTCGCCCGCCACCGATGCTCCGCCCTGGTTGCCGCCGAGGAACAGCACCATCGCCAGCCCGACGATGGAGATCAGTCCCCACAGCAGGGCCCGCCGATCGGGCTTCTCGTGGAACAGCACGGCGCCGAGGGGCAGCAGCACGAGCGGGCTGAGGGCGGTGATGAACTCGGCGTGGGCGATGCTCGTGCGGTTGATGGCCGTGAAGAACAGGGTGATGTTGAGACCGAAGAACAGCCCGGCCGGCAGGACGGCCTTCCACGTCGCGGCGGACGGCGGAGGGCGGCCGGTCGCCCTGCGGCGCACGAGGATCACGATCCACCACAGCACAACGGCTCCGAGCATCCGCCAGAACGCCAGCACCGACCCCGGCGTCTCGGCCCACTTGACGATCGTCGAGCTGCTGGAGAAGGCGAGCACCGCGAGCAGCATCGCCACGATCCCGATCGGAGCGAACGCCGGCAGCCAGGAGCGGCGGGAGCTCGCCGTCGCCGGTGCCGAGGTCGTCACCGAGCCAGGCTGCCACGCGATCTCCACGACCCGTCCATCCGAGTGTTTCGTGCCGATGGAGGGCCTGCCGCCGGGATGTCCCGCCGCAGACACTCGGATCAGGCCGGCGCCGGGGTGCGGTAGACGTCGGGCTCGAGGTAGATGATGCGGGCGATCGGCACGGCGGCGCGCAGCGCCGACTCGGCGCTGTTGACCGCCTCGGCGAGCTGCTCCGCCGACAGGTCCGGGTCGAACTCCAGCTTGGCGCCGACGAGCAGCTCGTCGGGACCGAGGTGCTGGGTCTTCAGGTTGATCAGGCGGCGCACCCCCGGCGCCCCCTCGAGGCTGGCGACGATCCGGTCGAGGTCCCCCTCGGACGCCGCTTCGCCGATCAGCAGGCCCTTCATCTCGATCGCCAGCACGATGGCGATGACGACGAGGAGGAGGCCGATGGCGATCGAGCCGATGGCGTCCCAGCGAGGCTCATCGGTGAAGTGCGCCAGGAGTACGCCGGTGAGCGCGAAGAACAGGCCGATCTCGGCACCGATGTCCTCCAACAGCACGACGGGCAGCTCCGGCGACTTCGACTTGTGCAGCCATCTGACCCACGGCACGTCGGCGCCCTTGACGTGGCTGGCCTCCCTGTACGCCGTGCGCAACGACACCGTCTCGAGGACGATGGCGATGAGCAGGATGACGATGGCGACCGGCAGGTTCTCCACCTCGTGAGGGTGGCGCACCTTGGAGATGCCCTCGTACAGGGCGAACAGGCCGCCCATCGAGAACAGCACGAGGGCGACGACGAAGGACCAGAAGTAGCGCTCCCGTCCGTACCCGAACGGGTGATCGCGGTCGGCGGCCTTGCGGGCCCGCTTGCCGCCGAGCAGCAGCAGCGCCTGGTTCCCGGTGTCGGCCAGCGAGTGGAAGGCCTCGGCCATCAGACCCGCCGAGCCGGTGATCAGGAAGCCGGCGAACTTGGAGATGGCGATGCCGAGGTTGGCGAAGAAGGCGTAGAGGACTGCTTTGCGACTGCCGTCGGTCACCGGGCAAGGTTGCCACATGGGCTTGCTCGACGGTCGGGTTGCACTGGTCAGTGGAGGTGGGCGCGGCATCGGCCGGGCCATCTCCGAGCAGCTCGCCGCCGAGGGCGCGGCCGTCGCCGTGAACTACCGCCGCGACGCCGAGGCGGCGGCGGACACCGTCGCCACGATCGAGGCGGCCGGTGGCGTCGCCCGGGCCTACGCCGCGTCGGTCGACGATGCGGAGGCGGACGCGACGATGGTCGACGCGGTGCTCGATGACTTCGGCTTCGTCGACCTGCTCGTCGCCAATGCCGGCGTGGCGTCGCGGGGCCTTCCCGTGGCCGACACCGACCCGGCCGAGGTGGATCGGCTGCTGGCCACCCACGCCGTCAGCGCCCACCACCTCGCCCGTCTCGTGCTGCCGTCGATGCGCGAGCGGACGCGGGGCGACATCGTGATGATCTCCTCTGCGGCGACGTCCACGATGGCGGCCAACGGGGCGCCCTACAACATGGCCAAGGCGGCGCTGGAGGCGCTGGCGATGACGCTGGCGAAGGAGGAGGAGCGCTACGGCATCCACGTCAACGTCGTCGCTCCGGGCCTCGTGGAGACCGACATGGGTGTCCGCCTGGCCCGGGCGATCACCGGCGACCGCTCGATGGAGGACCTGCGGGCGCTCGACGCCCGAGCCCCGTTCGGGCGGGTGTGCCAGCCCGCCGACGTGGCCGCCGCCGTGCTGTGGCTGTGCAGCCCGGCCGCCGGCTACGTCACCGGACAGCGGATCCAGGTCGACGGCGGGGGCTCCGCGATCCGCTGAGCCCGCCGTGTCGAAGGGCGACCGGCGGTAGCCTGAACGCATGAGTCCCCTCGAAGGCTTGGGCTCCGCCACCGCCACAGCAGGGAGCCAGCCGATCGTCGAGATCACGCCGGCCGCCCTCGCCCGGCTCGTCGAGCTGCGCGACGCCGAACCGGACGCCGACAAGCTCGGTCTGCGCCTGGAGATCGCCTCCGCCCCCGGTGAGGACTTCCGCTACGACCTCAGCTTCGACGAGTACCTCACGGCCTCGTTCACCGACGAGGTCCGCACGCACGACGGTCTCAAGGTCGTCATCCCGCAGCGCGACCTCGATCGGTTGCAGGGGGCGACGCTCGACCACACCGAGACCCAGGGCCTGGTCATCCGCAACCCGAACCGCCCGGCGGCGCCCGTGATCGACGGGCTGACCAGCGACGACGAGCTGTCGGCGGAGATCGAGGCGATGGTGGCCACGGAGGTCAACCCGGCCCTGGCCACCCACGGGGGCTTCGTCACCTACGTCGGCCACGACGGCGAGGGAACCGCCTACCTGACGATGGGCGGCGGCTGCCACGGCTGCTCGATGAGCCGGCTGACGATGCTCGACGGCGTGCAGACGATGCTCGTGGAGGCCATCGAAGGCGTCGAGCAGGTCAAGGACCTCACCGACCACACCACCGGCGAGAACCCCTACTACAGCTGATCCCGCCGGCCCCGGCGAAACGGTCAGGCGTGGGGGAGGACGACGGCCTTGCCGACGACGCGGCGGTCCATCAGCTCGCGCAGGGCGGCGGCGGACCGCTCCAGGGGGAACTGCGCCGTCACCGAGGGGTTGATCCGCCCGTCGGCGAGCATGGCGATGAGCTCGGCGACCAGGGCCCGCTGCTCGTCGGGGCTGCGCGTGCCGTGCTCGCCGTAGAACACGCCGATCACCGAGCACCCCTTGAGCAGCGGCAGGTTCAGCGGGATGCGCGGGATCTCGCCGGCGGCGAAGCCGATGACGAGGAAGCGGCCCTTCCACGCCATGCTCCGCAGCGCCGGCTCGCTCAGGGCGCCGCCGACCGGGTCGTAGACGACGTCGACGCCCCGCCCGCCGGTGTGCTCCTTGAGCCACGCCTTGAGGTCGACGGCGGTGTAGTCGACGGTCTCTGCGGCCCCGAAGGCGCGGCACGTCGCCAGCTTCTCCTCCGACGACGCCGCGGCGATGACGTGGGCGCCCATCGCCGCACCGAGCTCGACGGCGGCGAGGCCGACGCCGCCGGCGGCGCCGAGCACGAGGAGGCTCTCACCCGGCGCCAGCGCCGCCCGGTCCTTCAAGGCGTGGTAGGACGTCCCGTAGGTGGTGAGGAACCCGGCCGCAGCCGTCAAGTCGACGCCATCCGGGAGGCGGAAGGCCTTGGCGGCGTCGACCAGCACCCGCTCGGCGAAGCCGCCCGTCCCGGTGCCGGCCGCCACCCGGTCACCGACGGTCCAGTCAGTCACGTCGGCGCCGACGGCGGCGACCGTGCCGGAGACCTCGCCGCCCGGTGTGAACGGCAGCGCCGGTTTGAACTGGTAGAGGTCCTGGACCATCAGGACGTCGGGGAAGTTGACGCCGCAGGCGTGGACGTCGATGACGATCTGGTGCGCCCGCGGCTCGGGATCGGGGACGTCCTCGACGACGAGGTGCTCGGGAGGCCCGTAGGAGTGGAGGACGGCGGCGCGCATCGGCGCAGTCAACCGTTCGGCGACCCGACGACGCCAACCGGAGCCGGCGGCGGCCTCAGGCCAGCTCGTCGATCGACGGCACCGGCGTGCCCCAGCGGCGCATGCCCTGGGCGACGCGCTCGTTGAGCACCTCGACCACGCGCACCCTGGCGTAGCGCTTGTTGTTGGCCCCGATGAGGTCCCACGGCGCCAGGTGGTGGTCGGTGCGCTCGAACATCTCCTCGGCGGCGAGGTCGTAGTCCCGGTTGCGCTTGCGGTTGCGCCAGTCCTCCTCGGTGATCTTCCAGTGGCGCAACGGATCGGACTGGCGTTTCTCGAAGCGACGGAGCTGCTCGTCGTCGCTGATGTGCAGCCAGAACTTGACGAGGATCACGCCCTCCAGCACGAGCGACCGCTCGAAGCTCACGATCTCCTCGTACGCCCGGCTCCACTGCTCCTCGGTGGCGTAGCCCTCGATGCGCTCGACGAGCACCCGGCCGTACCAGCTGCGGTCGAACACGGACATCCCGCCGAGTCCGGGGATCAACCGGTAGAAGCGCCACAGGAACGGGTGCCGCTTCTCGTCGAAGGTCGGCTTGGCGAACGTCGACACGCGGTAGTGCCGCGGGTCGAGCGGCTCGACGACGCGCTTGATCGCCCCGCCCTTGCCGGCGGCGTCCGGGCCCTCGAACACCAGCAGCAGTCCCGGCCCGAGCTCGCCACTGCCCATCTGACCGCCGATGTGCAGGCGCAGCTGCAGCCACCGGCGCTGGGCATCCGCGAGGCGTCCCTCGTAGTCGACGCGGCTGAGCCGCTGGTTCAGGTCGAGTGCGTCGAGCCGGCTCATGTCGTGGCGATGCTAGGCAGCCAGTCGACGTGTGGCCGCATCGCCCGGAGACGGATCCCGCTCAGATTTGGGGCGCGGCGCCGGTCCTCAGCCGGTCGGGCCGAAGCGCTCGACGCGGATCCGCTCGACGGGCAGGCCGGCCTCGACGAGGAGGTCGCCGGCGGCGTTGCAGAACCCGGCCGACCCGCACACGTAGGCCGTCGTGTCCGCCGCCACTGGTGCCGGCAGGTCGGCTGCCGTGAGCCTGCCCGGTGGCCGGGCCGACGACGGCGGGGGCCGGCGCGTGTAGACGATGGTCGTCTCCGGACCAGGGAGCTCGTCGGGGTACAGCAGGTCGTCCGGGCTGCGCACCGAGGCCACGAGGCGGACGAGGTCGGACCGGCCCGTACGTCGGGCCAGGCGCAGCATGGCCATCAGCGGCACGAGCCCCGATCCGCCACCGACGAGCAGGACCGGGTTCGGTCCCGTCCCACACGAACCACCCACCGAGGGGCCCCCGGACCTCCAGCTCGTCGCCGGGCTCGACGACGTCGTGGAGGAACGTCGACACCTCGCCGTCGTCGAGGCGCTCCACGGTCAGCTCGACCTCGTTGCTGCCGTCGGGTGCCGAGGCCACGGAGTAGGAGCGCTGCGCCGTGTACCCGTCAGGCGCGGTCAGGCGCACGACGAGGTGCTGGCCGGCCAGGTGGTCCGACGGCTCGGGGAGCGCCAGCCGGAACGTCTTGGCCCGCGCCGTCTCGTCCAACACGCTGACGACCCGGGCGGTCCGCCACGGTCCGGCCATCAGTCACCCTGGTAGCGCTGCTCGAGCCACGGATCGCCACGGTCGTGGTACCCGTTGCGCTCCCAGAAGCCCGGTTCGTCGTGGTCCAGGAGGCGCAGCCCGGCGACCCACTTGGCGCTCTTCCAGAAGTACAGGTGGGGTACGAGGAGCCGGGCCGGGCCGCCGTGGTCGACCGGAAGCGGTCGGCCGTCGACCTCCCACACCACCCATGCCCTGCCGCCGGTGACGTCGTCGAGCGGGAGGTTCGTCGTGTACCCGGTGTGGCTGAAGGCGAGGACGTGCGTGGCGCCCGGCTGCGGGCGGGCGGCTGCCAGCAGCGTGTCGACGGAGACGCCGATGAACGTCATGTCGAACTTCGACCACGTCGTCACACAGTGGATGGCTCCTTGGTAGCGTCGACGGCTCGAGGGCGTGGATCTCGTCCCAGCTCCACGTTGTCGGTCGCTCGACCAGACCCTCGACCGCGAACGTCCACGAATCCGTGGACAGCTTCGGCGTGACCTCGGCATTGAGCACGGGCCACTCGTCACCTGCGTCGTACTGGCCAGGCGGCAGCCGCGAGTCGCGGGCCCGCCGTCCGAAGAAACCTCGGGTGGTCGCCATCGCGGCATCGTAGGTGAGTCCGTCCGCGTCCCCGTCGGGGATCGTGGTTGGATGGGGCGATGGCGACCTGCACCCACCTCGACACCCTCGCCGACGTCGAGCCGAGCGACGACGGTTGCCACGACTGCCTGCTCATCGGCGGCCGCTGGGTGCACCTGCGGATGTGCCAGCAATGCGGTCACGTCGGGTGCTGCGACAACTCACCGAACCGCCACGCCACCGCCCACTACCACGAGACGGCGCACCCGCTGATCCGCTCCTTCGAGCCCGGCGAGGAGTGGTTCTGGTGCTACGCCGACGCCGTCTCGTTCTACCTCGACGTCCCGCCCGGTCCGTCGCACACGTAACAGTCGACCGTTTCGAGCGGTCGTCAGGCGGCCAACCCGGCGACGATCTCGGTCGCCGCGACGGCAGCGACGATGCGTCGCAGCACCTCGTCGAGCATGCGCATCGTCGAGGTGCCCGGTGGGTCGGCCTCGACGTGCACGACGGTGACGTGGAGCAGCTCGTCGCGGACGAGGTGAGCCGCCAGCCCGTCGGTCGTCAGCCGGGCGGTGCCGCCGCCGGCCTCGCCGTCGAGGTCGCCCAGCACCGAGGCCAGAGCGTCGGGGGCGAGGATCGAGGCGAAGGCCCACACCATCCGGCCGGCGCACGGCGCGCGCACCGCCCCGAGGCCGAGGTGCGCGCCGGGCGGGGCCACCGTCCACGCGATGTCGAGATCGGTGGGCCGCTCCAGCCCGATCAGCGCGATCTCCCGGTCCGTGGCGTGATCGGCGCAGGCCCTGGCCACAGCGATGCGGAACCCGCACGGGTCGATGCGGCGCCGTCGGTCCACCGGCGGTTCGACGTCGGGAACGACGTCGACGATGTGCTCGCCGTCACCCGTGAGGCGCAGGCTGATCGCCCCGACGGTGTGGGCCATCGCCGCGGCCCGGCGTACGGCGGCCAGCCCGCCATCGGTGAGGAAGCGTGCTCGTTCCATGGGAATGTTAGGTAACCCTAACAACTGTCGTCGTGTCAACCTAGCGTTCGCCGGCTCGCCGTCATCGAGGGTCCTCCCATACGCTCCGGCGATGCCAGGGATCGTGAGTTACGGGGCCTACCTGCCCCATTGGCGGCTCGCCCGTGCCGCCATCGGCCAAGCGCTCGCCAGCGGCGGTGGAAAGGGCTTCCGCAGCGTCGCCAGTTACGACGAGGACTCGACGTCGATGGGGGTGGAGTCCGGCCGCCTCGCCCTCGCTGCCGCACCCGCCGGCTACGAACCCGGGCTGGTGGCCTTCGCCACGACGGCGCCGGCGTACGCCGACAAGACCAACGCCACGGCGATCCACGCCGCCCTCGGGCTCGTCGACTCCATCCCCGCCTTCGACGCGGCCGGCGCCATCCGCTCCGGTGTCGGGGCAGCGTGGATGGCCCAGGCCGCCGGCGGTCTCGCCGTGCTCGCCGACATCCGCACCGGCCGGCCGGGGTCCGCCGACGAGGCCGTTGGCGGCGACGCCGCCGTGACGCTGGCGTTCGGCACCGAGGACGTGATCGTCGACGTCGTCGGCGCGTCGTCGGTGACCGCCGAGTTCACCGATCGATGGCGCGCTCCCGGCGATGCCTTCGCCCAGCAGTGGGAGGAGCGCTTCGGCGAGCACGTCTACGTGCCGCTCGCCGAGCAGGCCGTGACGGCGGCGCTGAAGGACAGCGGGCTGGCCGTGGACGAGCTCGACCACGTCATCGTCACCGGCCCGCACGGGCGAGCCGTCAAGGCCGCGAGCAAGGCGCTGGGGGCGCGCACCGAGGCGCTCGCCGACGACCTGGCCGTCGACGTGGGCAACACCGGGACCGCCCACTGGGCCCTGATGCTGGCCGACGTGCTCGACCGCGCCGAGCCCGGCCAGCGCATCGCCGTCGTCGTGCTCGCCGACGGCTGTGACGTGTGGCTGCTGCGGACCACGGACGCCCTCGCTCGCTACCGCCGCGGGGCGACGGTCCGCGAGCGCATCGCCGCCACCCGTGACGACCTCACCTACGCCCAGTTCCTGACGTGGCGGGGGTTCCTGCAGCGCGAGCCACCGCGCCGCCCCGAGCCCGATCGCCCGGCCGCCCCGCCCTCGGCCCGCACCGACGCCTGGAAGTACGCCTTCGTCGGTAGCCGCGACGAGAACGGCTTCGTTCACCTGCCGCCGGCCCGAGTCAGCATGGGCTCGGGCGAGATCGACCGGATGGAGCCGGTGCGCATGGCCGACGTGCCGGCGACGATCGCCACGTTCACCGTGGATCGGCTGGCGTTCAGCCTCAGCCCGCCGGTCGTCGCCGCGGTGATCGACTTCGACGGCGGCGGGCGCTTCCAGTGCGAGCTGACCGACGTCGATCCTGACACCGTCGCCATCGGGGACCGCGTCGGCATGACGTTCCGTCGACTGTTCACGAGCGGTGGCGTGCACAATTACTTCTGGAAAGCGAGGCCGCTGGCGGCCGAGCGCAGAGAGACGGCCGAGAACGAGGAGGGCTCCTGACATGGCATCACATGGGATCCGCGACGCCGTCGCCATCGTCGGCATGGGATGCACGACGTTCGGCGAGCACTGGGACCGCTCCGCCGACGACATGCTGATCGACGCCTCCTCGGAGGCGCTGGCGTCGGCTGGCGTGAAGCTCGACGACATCGACGCCTTCTGGCTCGGCACGATGGGCTCCGGCGTCTCCGGGCTGACGCTCAGCCGTCCGCTGAAGATCGCCCACAAGCCGGTGACCCGCGTCGAGAACTTCTGCGCCACCGGCTCGGAGGCGTTCCGCAACGCCTGCTACGCCGTGGCCTCGGGCGCCTACGACATGGCCATGGCGATCGGCGTGGAGAAGCTCAAGGACTCCGGGTACTCCGGCCTCGTCGTGTCCACCCCGGCCAACGACGGCACCGGCGCCACGGTCACCGCGCCGGCGTCGTTCAGCCTGCTCGCTCCGGCGTACGCCAAGAAGTACGGCGTGGACGCCGACGAGATGAAGGACGTCCTGACGCGCATCGCCTGGAAGAACCATCGCAACGGGGCGCTCAACCCGCGGGCCCAGTTCCGCAAGGAGGTCTCCAAGGAGACCATCGCCTGCAGTCCGCTCGTCGCCGGCCCGCTCGGCATCTTCGACTGCTCAGGTGTCAGCGACGGCTCGGCGGCGGCGATCATCGTGCGCGCCGAGGACGCCCACCGCTACACCGATCACCCGCTGTACGTGAAGGCCTTGTCGTTCATCGCCGGACCGGCGGACGGCCCGATCGATCCGAGCTACGACTACACCAGCTTCACCGAGGTGGTGCGCTCGGCGGAGGATGCCTACGCCCAGGCCGGCATCGACGATCCCCGCGCCGAGCTGGCGATGGCCGAGGTCCACGACTGCTTCACGCCGACCGAGCTGGTGCTGATGGAGGACCTCGGTTTCGCCGAGCGGGGCTTCGCCTGGAAGGAGGTCCTCGCCGGGACGTTCGACCGCGACGGTGAGCTGCCGGTGAACCCCGACGGCGGCCTCAAGTCGTTCGGTCATCCGATCGGGGCGTCGGGACTGCGGATGTTGTTCGAGTGCTGGACGCAGCTGCGCGGCGAGGCCGGCGAGCGCCAGATCGCCAGCATCGCGGCCGGCAAGCGCAAGGCCCTCACGCACAACCTCGGTGGCGGTCCGGGGGCCTGTGTCAGCTTCGTTTCCGTGGTGGGTGACGAGCTCGACGGCTGAGCCGCGGCGGCCTCCCGCCAGCCCGGCCGGGCCCGTAACCTGGAGCGCCGTGGGTGACACCCGGCCGCTCGACCGTGCTGCCGTGGCGCGGGTGCTGCGCCGGGCGAGCGCGGAGACCAGCCTCGGCGACGGCGATGATGTGGCCCTGCCCGAGTTCGGCGCCATCGACGAGCACGCCCTCATCGCCGCGGCAGCGGAGGTCGGCATCCCCCCGGCGGCGGTGCGCCGGGCGATCGCCGTCGAGCGGCTCGGCCCGCGGCCGGCCGGGCACGTCGGCGATCGCCTGCTCGGCGCCGGCACCGTCGTCGTCGACGAGGAGCTACCGGGACGGGCCTACGACGTCGTCGCCCGCATCGACGACTGGCTCGTCGACGGGCACCATCTGCGCCGGGACCGGCTGCGCGACGACCGCGGCGAATGGAGCAAACGCACAGGCGTCGTCGGCGTGACGGCGCGGGCCATCCGCGGTGCCCTCGGTGAGGGCCTTCTCGGCGACCTCGACCGGGTCGCCGTGATCGCCCGGGACACCGGCGCCGGCACGTGTGTGGTGCGCGTCGAGGCCGACCGCCGCAAGGACCGCAGCGTGCACGCCGCGGCCGGCGCAGTGATCGCCACCGCAGGGACGGCCGGCGTCGTCCTGGCCGCGCTGGCGGCCGCTCCGGTCGTGTTGCTGGCCGCGCCACTGACGATCGTGGCCGGCGCCAGCGTGGCGGCCACCGGCCGGAGCCGGGCGGCGCGCGTCGAGCGGGAGGTCGGCCGGGTCATCGACGCCGTCGACCAGCACGCCCGCCCGGCCCGCCTCCGAGTCGACGTGATGCGCCGCATGGCCGGCCGCCCGCGCCGCGCCTGAGGTGGCCGATTCCGGACAGTTTCAGCGGGGGGTGGTGAGGCGGCGGAGGACTTCGGGGTGGAGGTGGCCGTTGGTGCTGATGGCCGTGCCGCGCTCGTGGGTGACGACGCCGTGGCGGTCGGTGAACGTGCCGCCGGCCTCCTCCACGAGGAGTCGCACGGCGGCGACGTCGTAGGCCTCGACGCCGACCGCGTCGATCGCCACGTCGAGGGCGCCCTCGGCGACGAGGGCGTGCTGCCAGAAGTCGCCGAAGCCGCGGGCGCGGCGGGCATCCTGGGCGAGGCCGACGAGGGCCGGCGTCAACCCCAGCTCGTCCCAGCCGGCGCTGAACGTCACGCTCACCTGGGCGTCGGCGATCGAGTCCACCGTCGAGACGCGGCACCGTCGGCCTTCGGCGAACGTCCCTCGTCCCTGCGCCGCCCACCACCGGCGGCCGAGCGCGGGGGCCGACACGACGCCGACCACGACGCCATCGTCGGCGTGGACGAGGGCGATCAGCGTGGCCCACACCGGGATGCCCCGGACGTACCCCGACGTGCCGTCGATCGGGTCGAGGATCCACTGCCACGGCGACGTCGCCTCCCCGGCCGAGCCGAACTCCTCGCCCAGCACGCGGTGATGCGGCCGGGCCGCAGCCAGGTGGTCGGCGATCGCCCGCTCCGCCGCCCGGTCGAGCGCCGTGACCTCGGTGGCGTTGGACTTCCACTCCACTTCCACGGACCGCTCGGCGAACGGGGGGAGGGTGATGGCGTCGGCGGCGTCGGCCAGCTCCAACGCCAGGGCCAGCTCCTCGTCGACGTCGACGCGGTCGTTCACCGCGGCCAGTGCTCGGCGATCAACTCCAGCGTGCGGATCCGCTCCGGAAGGCCGTGGGTCATCGTCGAGACCATGATCTCCTTGGCGCCCGTGCGCTCGGCGAGCGCCTGCAGCTCGCTCGCCACGCCGGCGCCGTCGCCGACGATGCGGTTCGTCGGCATCGCCCTGGCGGTCGCCATGTCCGAGTGCGCCGCCGCGTCGTCAGGATGCAGCAGGGCCATCCGCCGGCCGGTGCGGATCCCCAGCACGGCGAGGCGGGCGGGGCCGGCGAGGTGCTCGGCCAACTCGGCGTCGTCGGCCGCCAGCGCGCCCGCCGTGACGAGGGTGTACGGCTCGTCGAGCTCCGGCGATGGTCGGAACGACTCCCGGTACAGCTCCACGGCTTCGATCACGCCCGGCAGGTCGAAGTGGTGGGCGAAGCCGAAGGCCAGGCCGAGCTGCCCGGCGACCTGCGCCGAGTACCCGCTCGAGCCGAGCAGGATGATCTGTGGGCTGGACGTCGCGACGGGCGTCGCCCGGAACCGCGACCACCCTCCGTGCTCGACGCGCTCATCGCCGAGCAACCCCATCAGGTCGAGCAGGTCGCGCGGGAAGTCCTCGGCGCCGAGGTCAGGAGAGCGGCGCAGCGCGGCGGCCGTTGCCGGGTCGGTGCCGGGGGCCCGCCCGATGCCGAGGTCGATGCGTCCCGGGTGCAGGGCCTCGAGCATGGCGAACTGCTCGGCGACGACGAGCGGGGCGTGGTTGGGCAGCATCACGCCGCCCGAGCCGACCTTGATCGACGACGTCGAGGCCGCCAGGTGCGCCATCAGGACGGCCGGCGACGTGCTGGCGACCGTCGGCATGTTGTGGTGCTCGGCGACCCAGAAGCGTTCGTAGCCCAGGTCCTCGGCGCGGCGGGCGAGCTCGGTCGTGGCGGTCAGGGCGTCCCGCGAGGTGGCGCCGGCACTGACGAGGGAGAGGTCGAGGACAGAACGACGCGGCGCCGGCATGCGTCAACAGAACGCCCGAACGGCGGCCGAGATTCCGTCGGCGTCGAGCCCGAGCTGGGCCAGGATGCGCTCCGGGCGGCCGTCGTGGGCGATGAACCGCATCGGCGTGCCGAGCACCTCGACCGGCACAGAGGGCGCGAGGGCGCCGATGCGGTCGGCGATCGTCATTCCGATGCCACCGTCGCGGACCCCGTCCTCGCACGTCACGACGGCGCGATGGGCGGCGGCGTCGGCCAGCATCGCCTCGTCGAGCGGGGCGCAGCAGCGAACGTCCCACACCGTGATGTCGATGCCCTTGGCGGCGAGCGTCTCGGCAGCCTTCTCGGCGGCCTCGACGAGCTTGCCGATCGCCAGCACGCACACCCGGTCGCCGGGCGGCTGGTCGGCGCCGCGGATCTGCCGGGCGCGGATGCCGACCCCGACCTCGTGCTCGCCGACCTGGCGGGCCTGCCCCCGTGGATAGCGCAGGACGACGGGACCGCCGTCGGCCAGCGTCATGGCGTCGTGCAGCATCTGGTGCAGCTCCTGGTCGCTGGACGGCGCCAGGACCCGCATGCCCGGGACGCGGGCGAGCAACGCCATGTCGTACACGCCGTGGTGGCTGGCGCCGTCCGGGCCGGTGATGCCCGCCCGGTCGAGGCAGAACACGACCGGAAGCCTGTGCAGCGCGACGTCGTAGACGACCTGGTCCCACGCCCGGTTGAGGAACGTCGAGTAGATCGCCACGACGGGCCGCAGGCCGCCGATGGCCATGCCGGCGGCCCCGGTGACGGCATGCTGCTCGGCGATGCCGACGTCGAAGAAGCGCTCGGGGAAGCGGGCCTGGAACGGCAGCAGGCCGGTCGGGCCGGCCATCGCCGCGGTGATCGCCACCACCCGCGCGTCTGCCTCGGCCTCCTTGATGATCGCCTCGGCGAACGCCTGCGTGTACCCGGTCGGCACGGCCTTCGGTGGACCGGTGAGGGGGTCGAACACAGGGGCGTCGTGGAGGTGCTTCTCGTCGTCGTCCTCGGCCGGGGGATAGCCGCGCCCCTTCTGCGTGATCACGTGGACGACGATCGGCCCGTCGGACGACAGCTCCTCGGCGTTGCGCAGCGCGTGCTCGAGCGCCGGGATGTCGTGACCGTCGACCGGACCGACGTAGCGCACGCCGAGCGCCTCGAAGAACGACGGCGGCTGGAGGAACTCGCGCACCGCTGCCTTGAACGCCTCGACGGCCCGCTCGGCGGGCGTGCCGACGACGGGCACGTCGCGCAACCGCTCTTCGAGCTTGCGCTGGCGGCGCACGTACGTCGGGTTGAGACGGATCGCCGTCAGGGCGTGCGACAGGTGGTCGCCGATCCGGCTGACGAGACCGTGCTGGTCCTCGACCTCGACGTCGCCGCCGATCGTCGTCGTCAGGTTGGACACCGTCGGCGCGTAGCTGCGCCCGTTGTCGTTGAGGATGATGATCACCCGGCGCCGGCTGTGGCCGAGGTTGTTCAACGCCTCGTACGCCATCCCGCCCGTCAGCGATCCGTCGCCGATCACGGCGACGATGTGGCGGTGCGGATCGACGCCGGCGTCGCGGGCGACGGCCATGCCGTAGGCATACGAGAGGATCGTCGAGGCGTGGCTGTTCTCGACGTAGTCGTGGCGGCTCTCCTCGCGCGACGGGTAGCCGGACAACCCGCCGGCCTGGCGGAGCTGAGCGAACCCGGCCTGCCGCCCGGTGACGAGCTTGTGGACGTACGCCTGGTGACCGGTGTCCCACAGGATGGCGTCGGTCGGCGAGTCGAAGACGCGGTGGAGCGCCAGCGTCAGCTCGACGGCGCCGAGGTTGGACCCGAGGTGGCCGCTGTTCTCGGCGACGGCGGCCACGATGAAGTCACGGATCTCGCCGCTCAGCTCCGCGAGGTCCTGGTGGGAGAGATCACGCAGGTCCTCGGGCTCACGGATCCCTTCGAGGAACATCGCCGGCCGACCCTATCGGGTTCCTCCGTGCGACGATGGGTCACCGTTCACTGCGTTCCCCGGCCACGCAGGCCGTTGCTGGCCGCTCGCTCGCTGGCGCTCGCTCGCTCGCATCCGTGAACGGGTGCGCTGGCACTCGCTCGCTCGCTGGCGCCCGCTCGCTGGCATCGTGGCAGGGTGCGGCAATGAGTTCCCTCTTCGATCTCACCGGTCACGTGGCGCTGGTCACCGGCGGCAACAGCGGGATCGGGCTCGGCATGGCCGAAGGGCTCGCCGCGCAAGGTGCCGCGGTCGCCATCTGGGGCACCAACGCGGCGAAGAACGACGCCGCCGTCGAGCGGCTCGCCGAGCTCGGCGGCGACGTCCACGCCGTCGTGTGCGACGTCGGCGACCGCGAGGCCGTGATGGCGTCGATGGCCGAGACGGTCGGCGAGCTCGGGCGCGTCGATTCCTGCTTCGTCAACGCCGGCGTCGGGGGCGCCGCCCCGAGCTTCCTCGAGATGACCCCGGACGAATGGCGGCGGGTCATGCGCGTCAACCTCGACGGGGCCTTCTACACCGCCCAGGAGGCCACCCGGCACATGGTCGAACGGTTCACCGATGGCGACACGGCCGGCGGATCGTTGGTCTTCACGACGTCGGGGTCGGCGTACTTCGGGCAGCAGAAGGGCCAGCACTACGGGGCGTCGAAGGCCGGCCTGATCGCCATCATGCGGGGCATCGCCGTCGAGCACGCCCGCCACGGAATCCGCGCCAACGCCGTGCTGCCGGGGTGGATCGAGAGCGACATGACGGCCGGGGCGTTGACATGGGACCGCTTCGTCGAGCGCAACCTGCCGCGGGTCCCGATGCGCCGCTGGGGCGACCGCAGCGACTTCGCCGGCATCGCCGTGTACCTCGCCGGTCCGGCGAGCCGCTACACCACGGGCGACGTGATCACGATCGACGGCGGCTATCACAGCTTCTGAGCGACGGCCTCCAACGCGTCGCGCAGGCGGGCCAGGTCGTCGGCCGTGACGTCGACGTGCGGGCTGACGCGCAGCAACGGTTCGGTCATCTCGCGCGGCGCTCGGGCGGTGGCCGCCGCGGTGGTGAGGATCCGATGCTCGTCGAGGAGTCGATCGCGGGCCGCCGTCACGTCGCCGCCGCCACTCGGTCGCACCGCCGTGATCGCCACGGGAGCGTCGAGATCGCCGACGACCTCCCACCCGGTCGCGCCGTCGAGCGCCCGGCGCGTGAGACGACCCACCTCGGTGAGGCGCTGGCGCACCGCCGCCGGTCCGAGCGTGACGTGCTCGCCGACAGCGGCGGCGAAGCCGACGCGTCCGGCGACGTTCGCCTCGTGCGATTCCAGGTGGCGGATCGCCGGGGCGTCGGGCGGCACGGACTCCAGACGGAGCATCCGCAACGCCGGCCAGTGGCGCTCGGCGACGGCGACGACACCGACGCCACGCGGGCCGGTCAGCCACTTGCGACTCGTGCCGTACACGGCGTCGGCACCGCAGGAGAGGTCGATGTGGCCGAGGGCCTGGGCGGCGTCGACCCACACGGGCACACCGGCGGCGCAGCAGCGCTCGACGATGGCGGCGAGTGGTTGGACGAGGGGCCGGTGCGAGGCGACGGGCGTGACGTGCACGAGCGCCGGCGGATCGTCGTGGAGCATCGCGGCGAGCGCATCGAGGTCGATGGCGCCGACGCCGATCGACCGCCAGCTGGCGGACGCTCAGCCCCCGGTGGTGGAAGGCGGCGACGTTGGGCCCCCACTCGCTCGGGGCGGCGGCCACCGAATCCCCGTCACCGAACGGCCACGCCGCGAGGAGGGCCGTCCGACCGGCCGAGGCGCTCTCGACGAACGCCACGTCGTCGGCGGCGAGCCCGACCAGCTCGCCGACCGTCGCCCTGGCCACGTCGAGCAGCGGTTCGACGGCCTGCGCGGCGACGTAGGCGCCGAGCTCGGCTTCGTCGACGAGGTGGCGGCGGACAGCGTCGATGACCCCGGTCGACATCCGGCCGGCGGCGGCGCTGTCGAGGTGCAGGTGGCGGGAGGGCGGCCGGGCGGCCGCCCACGCCCGCCAGCCGTTCGTCGCCGTCGGTCACGCCGAGCCGCTGGCCGCCGTCTCGAACAGCTCGGCGTGCTTGCGGTCGAGGCGGTTCTGGTTCCAGCGGTACATGCCCCAGCCGATCAAGGTGCCGAGGGCGAACGCCAGCAGACCGCCGGCACCGTCGATCCAGAAGTGGTTGCCGGTGACGATGATGCAGAACAACGTCGCCATCGGGTACAGGAACACGGCGACGCGTTGCCATCGACGGCGCAGCAGCGGCCACATCGCCACGGCGCACCACGTCGACCAGCCGATGTGCATGCTCGGCATCGCCGCGTACTGGTTGGAGATGTTGGTCATCGTCTCGGAGTCGAACGACCACGGGCCGCCGTAGTCGGCGAGGGTGTCGACGAACCCGAACGACCCGCCGTCGCCGCGCAGATCGCTCTCGATGCACGCCCCGCCGTACTCGGCGCACGGCTCGTCGAGCAGCCGCGGCGGCATCAGCGGGAACAGGGCGAAGCCGACGATCGCCAGGGCGGTCATGATCGCCAGGCTGTTGCGCCACACCGGGAACACCGCCGGGCGCTTCCGGAACAGCAAGGCGAAGACGACCAACGTGACGATGAAGTGGGCGGTGCCGTAGTACGTGTTCCAGAACTGGATGAAGGCCCGATACGGCAGGAACAGCTCCTGCAGCGTCTCCTCGTGGTACAGCCCGATGAGGTCCTCGAAGCGGATCACCTGCTCGGCGTTGTTGAAGGCGTGATGCGGGATCTCCCCGGGCTCCACGGCGTTGGAGCCGAACTGGTTCCGGGTCCAGGAGTACAGCAGGTAGAAGGCGACGACGATCAGCGCTTCCTTCCACCAGTAGACACGGTGCTGCCGCTCCGGCTTCACCCGTGCCTCCGCCACCTGCATAGACCGCTCAGGCTACGTGCCGTTACGGTCTCGCAACGCGAGCATTGTCCCTCTGCGGGGTGTCAGGAGGCCGAGATGACGGAGCGCAACGAACACGTCGACGGGCACGCCGGCGAGCAGGCGGTCGCCGCGATGCGGGGGTTCGGCGTCGACGTCATGTTCACCCTCAACGGCGGACACATCTGGCCGCTGTACGAGGCGGCCCGCAACCAGGGCGTGCGCGTCGTCGACACGCGCCACGAGCAGTCGGCGACGTTCGCCGCCGAGGCCTACGCCAAGCTCACCCGGCGGCCGGGTGTCGCCGCCCTGACGGCCGGCCCGGGCGTCACCAACGGCGTGTCGGCGGTGACGTCGGCGTGGTTCAACGGCGCCCCGCTCGTCGTGCTCGGCGGGCGCGCCCCGCAACGACGCTGGGGTGCCGGGTCGCTGCAGGAGCTCGACCATGTGCCGATCCTGCAGTCGATCACCAAGCAGGCGGCGACCATCACCGATCCGGACAAGGCCGGGATGATGGTCCACGAAGCGATCGCCCTGGCCGCCGCACCGCACCGCGGGCCGGTGTTCCTCGACTTCCCGCTCGACGTCTTCGGCCCGTCGGCGGGGGACGTGCCGGCCGTCGACCCGGCCACCAGCCGGGGCAGCGAACCGGATCCGGACGCCATCACCCGCCTCGCCGAGCTGGTGGCCGGCGCCGAGCGGCCGGCATTCATCGTCGGCAGCGACGTGTACTGGGCGGGGGCCTGGCCGGAGTTGCTGGCGGCGGTCGAGCACCTGCGGGTGCCGGTGTTCACCAACGGGCTCGGTCGCGGGACGCTACCGGCCGACCACGAGCTGGCGTTCCTGCGGACGCGGGGGATGCTCAAGCAGGAGGCCGACGTCGTCGTCGTGCTCGGCACGCCGCTCGACTTCCGCCTCGCCTTCGGGCGCTTCGGGTCGGCGACGGTGGCCCACGTGGTCGACGCCGACAGCCAGCGGGCGGCGCACGTCGACGTGCCGACGGTGGCCGGCGACATCGCCGCCACGCTCCGCGGCCTGGCCGAGCACGCCGGCACCCGTCCCGACCACGAGCCGTGGATCGCCGCCTTGCGGGCGGCCGAGGAGGCATCGCGGGTGGCCGAGACGGGCCTGCTGGAGGTAGGCGACGGGCCGATCAAGCCGACCCGGGTGTACGGCGAGCTGCGCAAGCGGCTGGCCCGCGACGCCGTCGTGATCTGCGACGGTGGCGACTTCGCGTCGTACGCCGGCAAGTACGTCGAGGTGTTCGAGCCCGGCTGCTGGCTGGACACCGGACCCTACGGCTGCCTCGGCAACGGCATGGGCTACGCGCTGGCTGCCCGCGTCGTGCGGCCGGAGGCGCAGATCGTCGTCCTGCTCGGCGACGGTGCCGCCGGGTTCAGCCTGATGGACGCCGACTCGCTCGTTCGCCATCGGCTGCCGGTCGTGATGGTCGTCGGCAACAACGGGATGTGGGGGCTGGAGAAGCACCCGATGCAGGCGATCTACGGCTGGGACGTGGCCTGCGACCTGCAGCCGGGCTGCCGCTACGACGAGGTCGTGCGGGCGCTCGGCGGCGACGGGGAGCTGGTGACGGATCCGGAGCAGATCGGCCCGGCGCTCGACCGCGGCTTCGCCGCCGGCGTGCCGTACGTCGTCAACGTCGTGACCGACCCCGCCGACGTGTACCCGCGCTCGTCCAACCTCGGCTGACCGCACCCGGCCGAGCTCCATCCGAGTGTTTCCTGCCGGCCGAGTGCCTGCTGCGGGGATGCCCCGCAGCAGGCACTCCGATCAGCTCGGTGAGATCGTGACGGGGCCCCTGACGTCGCCCTTCAACAGGCGCACGGCGAGCTGGCCGCGGTGGAGGGTCGCCTCGACGGTGCCGCCGTAGCCGGCGGGGATGTCGATCTGGCGCTCGAAGCCGCCGTACTCCCACTCGTGGACCAGGTAGTCGCGAGGGCCGGCGCTGCGGACGCGGGCCCAGAAGCGCATCGTCGGTGGGTCGCCGGGGCGGACCTCGATCGACACGTCGCCGGGCGTCACGGCGGGGAGCGGGGCGACAACGACGACCGCCCCCGTCGCCTCGTAGACGTTGATCGGGACGTTCTGTGGTCGCATCTCCGCCTCCGTGGCGGCGGTGGACCGGGCGACGTCCTCGTGGGACGAGTTCACCGCGCCGACGCTAGTCCACCCCCGCCGGGCGGGCGGGGGGTCGGCCGGGCGGTCGGCGACGGCGGCGGTGAGGCGCCGGGCGGCGGCGGCGACGTGTTCGCGCAGAGCGGCCGGCTCGTGGATCCGGAAGTCGACGTCGAGCCGGAGGAGGTGGTGGGTGAGCAGGTCGAGGGTGTCGGCACCTGTCGTGAGCATCGTGCGCTGTTCGTCGATCGCCTCGAGGACGCCGACCGTCGGAGGGACCAGCTCGGCGATCACCTCGAGGGGCGCCTCGAGCTCCACCCTGGCCCGCTGGCGGTACGGCTCGACGGTGATCGCCGCCTGGACGAAGGCCACGGGCTCGGGCGGGTCGTCGAGCGCGACGCGGTGGCCGGTCGGCTCCACGGCGGTCATGCGGTCGACACGCAGCGTGCGCCAGGCATCCCGTTCGCGATCGCGAGCGACGAGGTACCACCGCTTGGCGGTGCTGACGACACGGTACGGGTCGAGTGTGCGGTCCGTCTCGGTACCCCGGCCGTCGCGGTAGCGGACCCGCAACCGCTCGCTGTCCCGGCACGCCCGAGTGATCGTCACCAACGTGTCCGGGGCGACGGGCGCGCCGGGCGCGCCGAGCCGCGTGGTCATCGAACCGATCGTCCCGACCTGGCGGCGCAACGGCGGCGGGAGCAGCTGGTCGAGCTTGCCGAGCGCCCGGATCGCCGCCTCGCCGCCGCCGGCGATGGTCTCCGTCGCCGTCGAGCGAAGGCACACGGCCACGGCCACGGCCTCGTCTCGGTCGAGCATCAGCGGTGGCATGGTCCGCCCGCCGGCGCCGAGGCGGTAGCCGCCGGCCACGCCGGTGGCGGCGAGGACCGGGTAGCCGAGCTGGCGCAGCCGGTCGATGTCGCGGCGGACGGTGCGCACCGTCACGCCGACGTGGTCGGCGAGCTCGGGACCGGACCACTGCGGCCGCGCCTGCAGCAGCGACAGCACCTCGAGCAGGCGGGCCGTCGTGCCGAGCTCGTCCATGCCGACCATTCTGCTCCCAACCAGGACGGGATCTGTCCTGGTTGCCGCGTACGCTCGCCGCATGGACCTGGATTGGACGAAGGAACTGATCGACCAGCTGGAGTTCCACTGGAGCGGGCACCTCCGGCCGCGGCTCGACTCGCTCACCGATGAGCAGTACCGGTGGGAGCCGGTCGACGGGTGCTGGAGCGTCCGGCCCCGTCAGGACGCCCGGACGGGTGCGGCCGTGGGCGCCGGCGACACGGTGATCGACTTCGAACTGCCCGAACCCGACCCGCCGCCGTTCACGACGATCGCCTGGCGCATGGGGCACATCGCCATCGGCATCTTCGGCGGCCGCGCCGAGAGGCACTTCGGCGACGGCGACGTGACCTACGCCGACGTCGATTGGCCGCTGACCGCGGCCGGCGGCCTGGCCCTGCTCGACCAGCACCACGATGCCTGGATCGCCGGCGTCGCCAAGCTCGACGCCGAGGGGCTGGCCGAACCGTGCGGTCCGGCCGAGGGGCCCTACGCCGAGTACCCGATGGCCGCCCTCGTGCTGCACATCAACCGCGAGGCGCTGCACCACGGCGCCGAGATCGCCATGTTGCTCGACCTCCACGCCCACGGCATGGTGAGCCAATGAGCGAGCGAAGCGAGCTCCAGCGACACGGCGACCATCGGCGTCCGAGGCATTCGGCCCGTCGCATGGTTCGAGGATGCAGCAGTGAACACGCCGACGTTCCAGATCGCCGTCGACGCCGCCGACCCGCACGTCCTGAACCGCCCGCATGCTGTTCCAGCTGGTCCCGGAGGGCAATAGTTCCTGAAGTAAGAGCCGCTGAGGAGGCTGAAGAGCCATGGCCACGTCCGTTCAGATCACGTTCGACTGTGCCGACCCAGACCGCCTCGCCCACTTCTGGGCCGAGCTGCTGGGCTACCAGCTCGACCCGCCACCGCCCGGCTACGACTCGTGGGAGGCGTGGCTCACGGAGCAGGGCATCCCCGAGAGCGACTGGAACATGGCCAGCGCCATCAGCGACCCCGACGGGCTGGGCCCACGCATCTTCTTCCAGCGCGTCCCGGAGGAGAAGCAGCTCAAGAACAGGGTCCATCTCGACGTGAACGCCGGCGGACCCCGGGGCACGGTCGATGACGAGCGCCGAGCGGCCGTAGACGTCGCCGTGGAGCAGGCGGTCGGCCTCGGGGCGACGAAGCTGCGGCTGGTCGAGGAGCGCGGCGGTCGCCACTACGTGATGCAAGACATCGAGGGCAACGAGTTCTGCTTGCAGTAGTCAAGAGCGATACGTCCTGTCAGTGGAAGGCGCCGCGCGCCCGACGCGGGTGTCGAGAGACACGAGTTCGGCGTCGGGATGACCGTGCTCGGCGAGCAGCCGGCGGCCCTCGGCCGGATGCAGGCTCCCCCGGCGGTCGGTCCGGAAGCACTGCGCATGAGGGCCGCGGTGCTGCGGATCGTCGGTGAGCACCCACCGCAATACATCTCCGTCGGGCAGTTCGAGCTCCCGGTCGTGCCAATCGACTCGTACCTCGGTCGTCGTCGGGGCGGCGAGCGTACTGTCGCTCGCATTTCACCAAGGTTGATGAAGCGCCCGATGCAGTCCTGCAGGCACACTCTGGTCGTCGTCCTGGGCACGCCCGTCCCTGGGTCGATGGATCACCTGACACTCGCCCGGAAGGTGATCATGCTCGACGCTGAGTGCCCCCGGTCCGCCACCGGGGGCGCTCCGTCAGAGCGTCCCAACGCCCGCCGGTGCGCCGACGTGAGCCCGCCACGCACACCGAACACTTCGCCCGGCACGCCACGCTCCTCCGCCAACGCCTCAGCGAGGCAGCGTCGGAGCACCGGGCAGCTCCGGCAGACCGCCTCCTGAACGGGCCGTCAGCTGGCGGCGCCGCACTTACCGAGGAAGCGCTCGACGTCGACGGCGACGCGAACGACCTTGCCGACGGCGACGAGGCCACGGTCGTCGGAGGCCGAGACGGTGAACGTCAGGCGGCGGCCCTCGACACGCGACAGCATCGCCTCGGCGATCACCGTGGCCCCGACCGGCGACGGCTGCAGGTGGTCGAGGCGGACCTTCATCCCCACGGTCGTGATGCCCGTAGGGAGCGACGCCGCGACGGCTCGGCAGCAGGCCTCCTCGCACAGCGCCAGCAGGCGCGGCGTGCCGAGGACGTCGACCGTTCCTGACCCGAGGGCGCGCGCCGTGTCCTGTTCGCCCACGACGATCTTGGCCTCGCCGCGCAGGCCCGTCGCCACGCTCACGGGCGGTCACGCTAACGCCCGGAAGGCGTCCGGACACACGCGGCCGTCGCGCGATCGTCGACCTGGTCGACGCCTGCCGTTCGCGCCGCCGGCGGCCCGACCCCGCCCGCGCCCCACCGGTAGCCTCGACCGGGTGATCGACCAAGACGTCCTGGAACGAGTGCTCTCCACGGCCATGCGATCGGGAGGCGAGTTCGCCGAGGTCTACGCCGAGGACAAACGCTCGACATCGGCAGCGCTCGACGACGGGCGCGTCGAGCAGGTGACGAGCGGGCGCGACCGCGGCGCCGGGATCAGGGTGGTCGCCGGCGACACGACCGGCTTCGCCCACACCAGCGACCTCACCGAGCGGGGCCTGCTCGCCGCAGCCGACGCCGCCGCGGCAGCGGCCCGCCAGGGCGGGGGCGGCACCCGCACGGTCGCCCTGACGGTCTCGGCCACCGCGCCGGTCAACACCATCGAGCGCTACCCCGAGGAGATCGGCAAGACCGACAAGGTCGCCCTGCTGCGCCGCATGGACGACGCCGCCCGCTCCGAGGGTCCGGCGATCGTCCAGGTGTCGGCCGGCTACGGCGACAGCCGCAAGCGCGTGCTGATCGCCAACAGCGACGGCCTGCTGACCAACGACGAGGTCGTCCGCTGCCTCCTGCGGATCAGCGCCGTGGCGGACGGCGACACCGGCATGCAGACCGGGTTCGAGTCGATGGGTCACACCGTCGGCTTCGAGATCTTCGACATCGTCGACGTCGAGCAGCTCGCCCGCGACGCCGCCCGTCAGGCGATCAGCAAGCTCGACGCCCGCCCGGCGCCGTCGGGTTCGATGCCCGTCGTGATCCGCCAGGGCACAGGAGGGGTGCTCTTCCACGAGGCGTGCGGCCACGGCCTCGAGGCCGACCACGTGGTCAAGGGCGCCAGCGTGTACAAGGACAAGACCGGCCAGCTCGTGGCGTCGCCGCTCGTCACCGTCGTCGACGACGGCACGATGGCGGGCGAGTGGGGCACCCTCTCGATCGACGACGAGGGCCACCGCACACGGCGCAACGTACTCATCGAGGACGGCGTGCTGACGGACTACATGTGGGACTTCCTGCGCTCGCGCAAGGAGGGTCGGGCACCGAGCGGCAACGGCCGGCGGCAGAGCTACATGCACCTGCCGATGGTCCGGATGACCAACACGTTCGTCACCGACGGCGACAGCGATCCTGCCGACATCATCAGCAGTACGGAGCAGGGCGTCTACGTCGCCAAGCTCGGCGGCGGCCAGGTCAACACGGCCAGCGGCGACTTCGTCTTCGGGATGACCGAGGCCTACCTCATCGAGAACGGCGAGATCACCGCTCCGCTGCGAGAGGCCAACCTCATCGGCAACGGGCCCCAGGCCCTGCGCGACATCGACCTGGTCGGCAACGACTTCGCCATGGGCGGGCCGGGAACGTGCGGCAAGGACGGCCAGGGCGTGCCGGTCGGCACCGGCCAGCCGACGCTGCGCGTCGCCGCCCTCACCGTCGGCGGGACGGCGGCATGAACGCCGAGCTGCAAGTTCTCGCCGACAAGGTCGTCGCCCAGGCCCAAGCCGGGGAGCAGATCGAGGCGTACGTCTCCCGCGGCGGCGAGACAGAGGTGCGCGTCTACGACGGCGAGGTCGAGCACTTCGTCTCGGCCCAGAGCGAAGGCCTCGGCGTGCGCGTCATCCGCGACGGCCGGACGGGATTCGCCTACGCCGGCACGCTCGATCCGAGCTCCGTCGACGAGGTCCTCGCCGAGGCGCGCGACAACGTCGCCTTCGGCACCGTCGACGAGTGGGCCGGTCTGGCCGAGCCCGACGGCGTGCCGCGCACCGAGCAGCCGCTGTGGAACGACGAGCTCGCCGCCTTCCCGACGGAGCGCAAGATCGAGCTCGCCAAGCAGCTCGAGCGGCTGACCCTCGCCACGGATCCCCGGGTCCGCGTCGACGACGCCAACTACGCCGACGCCTGGGGCGAGGTCGCCGTGGCCACGACCACCGGCATCCGCGAGAGCGGCCGGGAGAACGGCTGCTACGTCAGCGTCAGCAGCCTTGCCGACGACGGCGACGAGACGCAGACGGGGTTCGGCTTCAGCGTCGCCCGCCAGCCTGGCGGGTTCGACCTCGACAAAGCGGCCAACGATGCCGCCGACCGGGCGACACGCCTGCTCGGGGCGATCAAGCCGGCGACCAAGCGGCTGACGGTCGTGCTCGATCCGTTCGTCACCGCGCAGTTCCTCGGCGTGATCTCCTCGACGCTCAACGGGGAGAGCGTCGTCAAGGGGCGCAGCCTGTTCCGCGACCGCCTCGGCGAGCAGGTCGCCGCCGACATCGTGACGCTCGTCGACGACCCGACCAACGCCGAGGCGTACACCGCCACCGAGCTCGACGGCGAAGGGCTCGCGGCACGCCGCAACGTGCTGATCACCGACGGTGTGTTGCAGCAGTTCGTGCACGCCACGTACTCGGCCCGGCGCGCCGGCACGGTGTCGACCGGCAACGCGACCCGCGCCGGGTTCGCCGGCACACCGGGTGTCGGCTGCCTCGCCCTGCAGCTGCAGCCGGGAACCCGCTCCCAGGTCGAGCTGATCGCTGACGTCGACGATGGCCTCCTCGTACAGTCCGTCGCCGGCCTGCACTCCGGCGTCAACCCGGTCAGCGGTGACTTCTCGACCGGGGCCTCGGGGATGCTGATCACCAACGGCACGGTCGGGGCGCCCGTCCGCGAGCTGACGATCGCCTCGACGCTGCAGCGGATGCTCCTCGACATCGTCGAGATCGGCGGCGACGTCGACTGGCTCCCGATGCGCGCCGCCGGCGTCAGCCTGGTCATCCGCGACGTGACGATGAGCGGCGCCTGATCAGTCGCTCGGCTGTGATGATGGTCGCCTCGCCTATCGGCTCGGCTCCTCAGCCGGACAGCGTCACGACCTGCCAGGACGCAGGCGACCAGAGCACGAGGCGATCGCCGTCGGCCCACACCAGGCCGGCGCGTCCCTCGATGACCGGCGCCTGACGGGGGTCGAGTCGCCGCGACTCGCCGCCGGCCGGATCCCACAGCGTGACGCCTGCTTCGTCCGTGGCTGCGGCCGCCACCAGGCGCCCGTCCGGTGACACGGCGGCGCTCGTGGCCGTGAACGGGGCGCTCGTCGTGGCCTCCCCGGCGACGTAGACGACGGGCGTCAGCCCGCCCCCCTCGACGCCACTGGTGACGACCGCCCGGTCGTCGTCCGGGGTCGTGCCGCCGATCTCCGCACCGCTCCCGCCGACCTCGACGATCGCCCGGACCTCGCCGGCGTCGTCGATGCGGACGAGCTCGGTCGGGTCGCGCCCGGCCACCACCGTGTAGTCGCCGTCGATCACCGCGGCGTTCCGCGACACGATCTCGGGGAGCTCGAGCGAGTCGATGTCGACGCTCTCGATGCCGCCGCCGACCGCGGCGTGCACCAGCTGGAGCTGCCCGTCGCGGTCGCGCAGGAACGCCAGCTGGTCCTCGTCCACCCACGCGGGGAGGAGGTCCTGCGGGCCTGCCGGGTCGTCACCACCGTCGTCGGCGATGGTCACGATCTCGCCCGACGCGATGTCGAGGACCCGGACGTCGGAGTCGAACCCGGACATCCGGTCGATGCGTCCGTCGAACGCCACCATCGATCCGTCCGGTGACCACTGCAGCGTCCCCGGCTCGACCCGCTGGTCGACCGGCCAGCAGTCGCCCTCGACGCCTTCGAGGTCGACGACGCACCACGCGTCGGCGTCTCCCTCCCGCACCACCTGACCGCGCTCGGACACACCGAGGACGGTGCCCTTGCTCAGGACGATCTCGCCGTAGCTCGCCTGCATGTCTGCCACGTCCATCGGCGCGCCGTCGTCACCCTCGCCGCACGCCGCGAGCAGCACGGCGACGACCGTCGTTGCCGCAGCTCGGCGCCCCCGGCGGACGGTGATGGACGGCCGTGGCGGACGCAAGCGCATTCGGCCCGATAGAAACGCCCGGTGCCCATCTTGCACGCCATCGTCCTCGGCCTCGTGCAGGGCCTCACCGAGTTCCTGCCGATCTCGTCCAGTGGACACCTCCTGCTCGTGCCGTGGCTGTTCGACTGGCACGACTTCGACGACGAGTCGACGGAGAAGGCGTTCGACGTCGCCCTGCACATCGGCACCCTGATCGCCGCCATCGCCTACTTCCGCCATGACCTCGTCGTGTACGTGCGGGAGGGCGTGCGCGCCGTCACCTCCCGCCGGCGCCCGGTGTCCACAGACGGCCGTGTGGCCTGGCTGCTGGTGCTGTCGACTGTCCCGGCCGCCCTCGTGGGGGCGGTGTTCGAGAGCGAGATCGACGAGCAACTCGGGACGCCGGCGATCATCGGCGTGTCGCTGATCATCTGGGGTCTGCTGCTCGCCTGGGCCGACCGGACCACGGGGCAGCGCAAGGTCGACGAGTACCGGGCGACGGATGCCCTCTTCGTCGGCGCCGCCCAGGCGCTGGCCCTCAACCCCGGCACATCGCGGTCGGGGATCACGATCACGGCCGCCCGGTTCCGCGCCTTCAACCGCGACGCCGCCGCCCGCCTGAGCTTCCTGATGATGATCCCGGTGACCGGTGGCGCGGTCGTGTTCAAGATGGCCGGCCTGGCCGCCGACGGCATCCCTGAGGACCTGCAGATCCCGATGCTCATCGGCATCGTGACGTCGGGCCTCTCCGGCTGGCTCGCCGTCTGGGGCACGCTGACGCTCGTCCGCACGCACAGCTTCATGCCCTTCGTGATCTACCGCCTCGTGGTCGGCGTGGCCGTGCTCGTGATCGTCGCCACCGGCTGGCGCTGACACCGCGATCACGGGACCAGGAGCAGGGAGAGCTCACCGGAGGCCGCGGCCTGGGCCACCTGCGGCGCCTCATCGGCGGGCACGGCCACCAGCAGCGCCTCGGCGGCGTGACCCACGACGACGGCGTCCGGCGCGAGGATCGCCCCGCCGCTGACCGGCGCGACGTGGTCACCCACGGCGGCGCCGACCGGCACAGCCTCGGCGACGGCGACGCCCACCCAGCCACGAGGGATCAGGGCCTGTGGCCCGCCGGAGGCGGCGACGTCGCGCTCGACGAGCACCTCGCCGGCGGCGACGTGCTGGCGGGCCGTGGCGTCAGGGGGCACTTCCGTCACGGCGGCGTCGGCCACCGCCGGTGCGGGGCGTGGTCTCACGGCGACCCGCCCGGCCAGCGCCTGACCCGGCTCCAGATCGTCGGTGGCGACCACGACGTCGCGGGTCGCGCCCCACGCCCGCCGGGCCTCGTCGACGCCGGCCGCGGCGGCGGCGACCGACCAGCCGGCGAAGGCGGCGAGGGCGAGGACCGCCGACCAGTACAGCCAGGGATGGCGGGCGAGCACGTGACGGGCTCGAGCCACGGGGTTCATGGGAATCCTCCCGATCGGAACGCACGATCCGGGGGATGTCGGTGCCGGTCACGCTACCGCGCGCCGGCGGGCGCCGCGCCGATCAGGCCGAGGTCGATGTCGACGACGCGCTGCTGCTCGAAGTGGACTCCGTGCTCGACGGCGCCGAGTCCTTCTTCGGCTCGGCCGACGACGAGTCGGAACCGCTGCTCGACGACGACCGGCTGCTCGTCGAGGACTTGCCCCGGCTGTCGGTCTTGTAGAACCCACCGCCCTTGAACGTCACGCCGACCGGGGTGAAGACCTTCTTCACCGGCAGCACCTCACCCGTGCCCGGATGCGTGGCCTCGGTGAGGGCGGCGTCGGCGAAGGACTGCTGGACCTCGATGGTCTCCCCGGTCTCGACGAACCTGTAGACGTACGTGGGCATCGAGTGAGAAACGCTACAGCGAGGACCCTCTCGCTCCTCGATACTCTCGGCCCCATGCAGGTCCGCAGCGCCGTCATTCCGGCTGCCGGGATGGGTACCCGGTTCCTCCCCGCCTCGAAGTCCGTCCCCAAGGAGCTGTTGCCGATCGGCGACACGCCAACGCTCCAACTGGTCATCGACGAGGCGCTCGGCGCCGGCGTCGACCACATCGTGATCGTCAGCAGCCACAGCAAGCCGGCGATCGAGTCCTACTTCGCCCCGTCGCCAGAGATCATCGCCACCCTCGAGGCCAGCGGCAAGACGGAGCTGGCCGAGCGGATCCGCAGCATCGGCTCGAAGTGGCGGACGACGATCGTGTACCAGGACGAGCCGCTCGGCCTCGGCCACGCCGTCGGCTGCGCCCGCGAGGCGATCGGCGACGAACCCTTCGCCGTGCTCCTGCCCGACGAACTGATGGGCGACTCCTCGCTGCTCGCGCACATGAACGACGTCTGTGCAAGCACGGGAGGCAGCGTCGTGGCGCTCAAAGAAGTACCCCACGAGGAGGTCGGCCGGTACGGCGTGATCGCCCCGACCGGGCCCGTCGACGCGGCCGGCGTGGTGCCGATCGGCGACATGGTCGAGAAGCCGCCCGTGGACGAGGCGCCCAGCGATCTGATCATCATCGGCCGATACGTGTTGACGCCCGACGTCTTCGACGAGATCGCCGCCGGCCGCGTCGGCGCCCTCGGCGAGATCCAGCTCACCGACGCGCTGCGGGCCCAAGCACAGCGCTCCCCGTTCCACGGCGTCGTCAGCAAGATCGACCGCTTCGACACCGGCACCCCGCTGGGCTTCCTCACGGCGGCCATCGAGCTCGGCCTGCGTGACGTGACCTACGGCGCCGAGCTGCGGCAGTTCCTCGACGGGTTGCTGTCCCCGACGGTCTGACGGAGCCCGACACGTTCGGGTGTCATCGCCGCCGTCGGAAGCGTCCCGGTTGATCGATGACGAGGCCGTACTCGTCGACATCGAACTCGTGTGCCCGATCCCCGCCGACGTCGGTGCACCGCCATCGCCGGTCGCCGACTCGCTCGTAGCGCCGTGTCGCCACATCCACGGCCAGGTTCTCCACGTCGACGGTGATCACCGGTAGCTCGGCGCCGTCGCCGACGTCGAGCGGCAACCGGCGGATCGGCAGCGTCGCGGGGAACGGCGAGCAGGCCAGCTCGATGTCGCGGCACCCGTCGAGCTCGGGACGGTGAGCCCCGTTGACCTCACCCCACCTGGCGTGCCCGTCCGTCGCCAACCACAGGTCGGGTTGGTCGAGGTCCCGGAACAACAGGAACTGGCGGACCTGCCACATGGGGGCCAGCCGGAGCACGTACTGGATCCGTTCGCGGCCGACCTCGCCCGTGGCCGTCCAGGCCTCGTTCTCCCAGCGCAGCGTGAGGTGCTCGTCGTGGTCGCCGTCCCACGTCGTCCAACGGACATCGTGGCCGTCGGCGGAGAACGCGCGCCAGGACATCGGCTCAGTGTGCCGGGGCAGGCCGTCGCGGTGGACCGGTACGGTGGCCGCGGTGATCGATCTGGAAGACGCCCAGCGGATCGTGCTCGAGGCCTGCCGGCCCCTGCCGCCGGTGGCGATGGAGCTGGGCGACGCCACCGGTCGGGTCCTCGCCGACGACGTGGTCGCCGGCGAGGACGTGCCGCCGTTCGCCAACTCGGCGGTGGACGGCTACGCCGTCCGGGCGGACGACGTGGCGACGGCGCCGGTCGAGCTGCTTGTCGTCGGGGAGCTGGCCGCCGGGGCGGCGCCGTTCGCTCGGCCGGTGGCGGCCGGGGAGGCGGTGCGCATCATGACCGGGGCGCCGCTGCCGCTGGGCGCCGACGCCGTGGCGATGGTCGAGGACAGCCAGCGGCTCGACGGAGGGCGGGTGCGCCTGTCGCGTCCGCTACGGCCGGGCGCAGCGGTGCGCGGCGTCGGCGACGACGTGCATGCCGGCGAGCGCTTGTTCGCCGCCGGCACGGTGATCGCGCCGGCCGTCGCCGGGGTCCTCGCCAGCGTCAACGTCCGCCGCCCGAGGGTCATCCCGGCCGCGCGCGTCGCCGTGCTCTCCACGGGAGACGAGCTGGTCACCGACGGGTCGCCGCTGCGGCCCGGTCAGATCCGCGAGAGCAATGCGACGATGCTGGCTCCGCTGCTGGCCGATGCCGGGTGCATCGTCGACCACCGGGGCGTGGTCGCCGATGACGAGGCGACATTGGAAGCCGTGCTGCGCGATGCTGCGGCGACCTGCGATGCGATCGTCACCAGCGGCGGCGTCAGCATGGGCGACTACGACGTCGTCAAGGCGGTGCTCGGCCGGATCGCCGAGATGCAGTGGATGCAGATCGCCATCAAGCCGGCCAAGCCGTTCGCCTTCGGCACGCTCGACGGCATCCCGGTGTTCGGCCTGCCCGGCAACCCGGTCAGCTCGCTCGTCAGCTTCGAGCTGCTGGCCCGCCCGGCCCTGCGCCGGATGATGGGCCACGCCCACGTCGCCCGAACGAGCCTGGTCGGCGTCACCGACGTCGATCTGCGCCGCGCCGCCGACGGCAAGGTCCACTTCCTGCGCGTGACTGGGTCGTTCGACGACGACGGCCGCTTCCACGTCCGCCCCGTCGGCGCCCAGGGCAGCCACCAGCTGGCCGCCACCGCCCTGGCCGACGCCCTCGTCGTCCTGCCCGACGGCCCGGGCGTCCCGGCCGGCACCGACGTCGCCGTGCTGATGCTCACCGGCTGAACGGTCCGAGTGCCTGCTGCGGGAGGGCCCCGCAGCAGGCACTCCGGTGGCAGGAAACACTCGGATGGTCGCGGCTGCGGGAGGCGGCCGAGGACGCCGTAGGGTTGAGGCATGGCTTCGAGGGGCGCCGTCGACCTGGTCGATCCGTTCGGCCGCGTGATCCGTGACCTGCGCATCTCCGTCACCGATCGCTGCAACTTCCGGTGCACGTACTGCATGCCCGAGGAGGGCCTGGCCTGGGTGCCACGCAGCGAGGTGCTGTCGTTCGAAGAGATCGAGCGCATCGCCGCGCTGATGGTGGAGCGTTACGGCGTCGAGTCGATCCGCCTCACCGGCGGCGAGCCGACCGTCCGGGCCCGGCTCCCGCTGCTCGTCTCCCGGCTCGCCGCCCTCCGCACGGAGCACGGGCCCGTCGACATCGCGATGACGACCAACGGCGCGACGCTCCGGCTGATCGCCGAGTCGCTGCGCGACGCGGGGCTGCGGCGGATCAACATCAGCCTCGACACGCTGGACCGTGAACGGTTCATCGAGATGACCCGGCGCGACGAGCTCGACCACGTCCTCGACGGCATCGAGGCGGCCAAGGAAGTCGGCTTCGACCCGGTGAAGATCAACACCGTCGTCCAGCGCGGTGTCAACGACGACGAGCTGGTCGACCTCGCGACGTTCGGCCGCCAGCGGGGCGTCGAGGTGCGCTTCATCGAGTTCATGCCGCTCGACGCCTCGGGCGGTTGGAACGACCGCTCGGTCGTCGGGCAGGACGAGATCGTCGCCACGATCGGCGCCGTGTACCCGCTCGAGCAGCTGCCGGCCCGGGGCGCCGCCCCCGCCGACCGCTGGCGCTTCGTCGATGGGCAGGGCACCGTCGGCGTGATCCCCAGTGTCACCAAGCCGTTCTGCGGCGACTGCGACCGGGTGCGGTTGACTGCCGACGGCCAGTTCCGCACGTGCCTCTTCGCCACCGACGAGTTCGACTTGCGCAAGGCGATACGGGCCGGCGAGAGCGACGACGAGCTGGCGGGGCGCATCGAGCGCGCCGTCGGCACGAAGTGGGCCGGTCACCACATCAACCAGGTCGACTTCGTCCGGCCCGCCCGCTCGATGTCCCAGATCGGCGGCTGACCGATCGGGGCCGGCGACACGGTCGCTGAGGCGACCGTCGCCAGGTGCGCGAGACTTGGCGCCATGAGCGACCTCTCGTTCACCCACCTCGACCCACTGGGTCGGGCCCGGATGGTCGACGTGACGCCGAAGGAGCCCACCCACCGACGGGCGGTCGCCCGGTGCAAGGTGATGATGCGGCCGGAGACGACGGCCGCGATTGCCAACCGCGAGGTCAAGAAGGGTGACGTCCTGGCGGTGGCGAGAGTGGCCGGCATCCAGGCCGCCAAGCGGACGTCGGACATGATCCCGCTGTGCCACCCGCTGCTCGTCGGGTCGGTCTCGGTCAACTTCGAGATCGGCGACGACTACGTCGCCGTCGAGGTCCACGTCGACACCGTCGACCGCACCGGCGTGGAGATGGAGGCCCTGCACGCCTGTGCCACCGCCGCGCTCACCGTCTACGACATGTGCAAGTCCGCCGACCGTGGCATGGTCATCGGTGAGCTGGCGCTGTGGGAGAAGACGGGCGGCCGCTCCGGCACCTACCGGCGCCACGATCACCAACTCGACTTCGGGGACGGTGTGCCGCCTGACACACCTGTCATTGCCTCACCAGGGCCGAATGTCGTAGAATCGTAACGAATGCCTGCCGGGTGAGAACTCCGGAGGATCGGGCACTGACGTATTCCCGACGAAAGGGCGAACAGTTCGATGGGTCAACTGGTCCTGCTCGTGGTAGCAGCCGCATGGGCAGCGGTGCTCGTGCCCCCGCTGCTCCGTTCCCGGATCGAGAACCGTCCCAACTCATCGGTCAGTGACTTCCGCAACCAGCTGTCCAGCCTGCAGCGAGCGATGCCCCCGCGCGGGGTCGCCATGCGGTCGATGTCGCGACCATTGGCCCCGTCGCCGCTCAGCCGGCCGGCGGCGCCCGGCCGTCCGCAGATGCGCTCCGGCGTTCGCACCCACGGTGGGAGCACTCAGGTCCGCAGCACCGCCCAGCCGCCCGTCTACCGGGTCGGCCTCTACGACGCCACGCCACGAGCCCGCAGCCACGGCGGGCGACACGGCGTCGCGGCCCGGACCGCAGCCCGCCCCGCCTCTCGACAGGTCAGCCCCCACGATGCCGTCAAGCGGCGCCGCGCCAACGTCCTGTTCGTCCTCGTCCTCGTCGCTGGGTGCTCGCTGTTCCTCGCCGCCACGACCAAGGCCGAGGCGATGCTCTACGTGTTCGGCGTCGCGTTCACCGCGCTGTGCGGGTACGTCTACGTGCTCGGCCAGATCCGCCAGCGCGAGCAGCAGCCGCCCGCCGAGATCGTCGTGCCGGCCGTGGAGCAGCACCCGCCGCACCGCCAGCGGCACACCGAGGTGCGTCGTTCCGCGGCGCACCGGGCGACCGTGCGTCGGCAGACGGCGGATCGCTGGTCGCACGCCGTCTGAGGCCGAGGCCCGCGCCCTCGAACGTCGATGCCGCCGGCGGCGGCCACCGGTACACTCGCGACGTCCTCGGGGCTGTAGCTCAGTTGGTAGAGCGCAACAATCGCACTGTTGAGGCCAGGGGTTCGATTCCCCTCAGCTCCACCGGATCGCTTCTGTCCTTCCGGATCGGCCCGATCGGGCCGATCTCGCCGGACATCACCACCTCAGGGGGTCACAGCGCCGTGGCGAAGCGCTCCTGCTCGCGAGCCCGCAGGGCCGTGTTGACGCGCTGGCGCTCGAGGATCTGATCGAGCGTCTTCTGCGATTGCTCGATCGGGTGCTCGGCGAAGAACGCCTGCACATCCGCGGCGACCCGCTCGTCGGTCAGCAGCTTCACCGAGTCGACCATGCGCACGATCGAGTTGTTGGGGAACGCCGCATTGGCCTCGTCCCAATGCCGGCGCACGAACGTCCACGCCGCGGCGCCGTGACGGCGGCTGGCGATGCACGAGCGCAACAGGAACGGGGCGTTCTGCGTCTTGACCTCCCCGCTCATCGCCAGCTCGCACGTGCGCAGCACGAGCGGCTCGGCGTCGAACTCGGCGAGGGCATAGAGGTGGCGCAGCTGGTCCTGGGGGGTCTCCGCCGTGCGGTAGCCATCGAGCATCGACTCGTACATGGCCGCGTCGCCTCCGACGGCGACGATCGACGTTGCCGCGGCGACGAGCTCCGGGTGGACGCTGCCCGGATCGGCCTCCTGCTGCTCGTACAGCGCCGCGGCGCGCTGCTGGGTCGCCGCGTCGTCACCCTGGATCGCCAGTGCCCCGACGAGCAGGCCGCGGATCTTGCCGCGCAGGTCGTCCTCGCCGTCGACGGGATCGCCGAGGTCGGCGACCACCGGTGCCAGCAATGCCCGGACGCGCGACTGGAAGGCGGGGTAGGCGTCGTCGTCGAGGAGGCGGCCGAGGCCTCGGAAGCCGAGGACGATCGCTTGCCACACGGCGAGCTCCCGCTCGCCGCCGAACCCCTCGAGGAACGCCAGGAAGTCGGCCGCCGCGAGGCGCCCGGCGACGACTTCGTTCCAAGCGTCGTCGACGAGGTTGTACCGCTCCAGCGTGTCGAGCGAACCGAGCACCTCGCCGGTGATCCTCGAGCGCAGCTCGTCGTCATAGGCGACGCGGTAGAACCCGTGACCGCCGGCGTTGACCACGATCGCGGCGGAGGGTTCGTCGAGGTGCACCCGGGCTTCCTCGTTGTCGAGCAGCACGGTCATCGCCACCGAGCCGGCGCGGACGTGGACCGGTACGAGCCACGTCGTCGGCTTGACGTCGTCGTCGAGCGTCGCGGTGTCGAAGGCGAAGCGCTGCTGGCGCAGCACGAGGTCGCCTCCCTCCACCGACGCCGACAGCAACGGGAAGCCGGGCTGCCAGATCCACGAGTCCATCATCCGCCGCACCGGCTCGCCGCTGGTCTCCTCGATGGCGTCCCACAGGTCGTTCGTCTCGGTGTTCCCGTACTGGTGCCGACGGAGGTAGTAGCTCACGCCCTGACGGAAGCGTTCGGCGCCGAGGTACTGCTCGAGCATGCGCAGCAGGGCGCCGCCCTTCTGGTAGGTCAGGACGTCGAACATGCCCTCGCACTCGCGCGGCGAGCGGACCTCGTACTCGACGGGCCGGGTGCTGCGCAGCGAGTCCGTCTCCAACGCCGCCGACCGTTCCAGCCCGAACGAGGTCCAGCGGCTCCAGTCGGGACGGTAGGCGTCGCACGCGGCGAGCTCCATGAACGTGGCAAACGCCTCGTTCAACCAGATGCCGTTCCACCAGCGCATCGTCACCAGGTCGCCGAACCACATGTGTGCCAGCTCGTGGGCGACGACGTCGGCGACCAGTTGCTGCTCGCCCATCGTCGCCGTGGCCCGGTCGACGAGGAGGACGTTCTCGCGGAACGTGATGCAGCCGAGGTTCTCCATCGCCCCGGCGGCGAAGTCCGGCAGCGCGAGGAGGTCGACCTTGTCAGCCGGGTACGGGATGCCGTAGTAGTCCTGGAACCACCGCAGGGCGAAGGCGCCGATGTCGAGGCCGAACCCGGTGAGGTGGCCCTTGCCCGGAACGTGGATGATGCGCAGCGGGATGCCATCGACGTCGACGACGTCGCTCGCCTCCAGCGGCCCGACGACGAAGGCGACGAGGTATGTGCTCATCACCATCGTGTCGGCGAAGCGCACGGCCACCTTGCCGCCCGGCCGCTCGCGGCGCTCGATCTCCGGCTGGTTCGACACGGCGAGCAGCGCCGGGTCGATCACCAACGTGACGCCGAAGACCGCCTTGAAGTCCGGTTCGTCCCAGCAGGGGAAGGCTCGCCGGCAGTCCGTCGCCTGCATCTGGGTGGTGGCGATGACGTGCTCGGTGCCGGCGTCGTCGCGATACGTGCTGCGGTAGAACCCGCGGAGCTTGTCGTTCAGCGTGCCGGTGAAGGAGATGACGACGGTCACCTGGCCGGGTTGGAGCCCGCCGACGGGGCGCACGATGAGGCGCTCGGTCTCCGGCTCGAGGTGCCAGTGCACGTCGCTGCCGTCGACACGGGCCTCGAGGACGTCCAGCTCGGTGGCGTTGAGCACGAGCTCGTCGACGGGTTCGAGGACGTCGACGGCGATCTCGACGCGCCCGTCGAACGTGGCCGTTTCGAGGTCAGGGGCGAGCTCGACGTCGTAGCGCGTCGGGACGGCGCCTCGCGGCAGGCGGTACGGGTCGAGGTGGGCGTGTTCAGCGACGTGGGCGGAGGTCACTCGGGCAACGGTACCCGCATCGGGCGCGGCGCCGCCGAGGTCCTGTCGGCCTCTGGGCGGTAGCGTTCCGGGCCGTGTCGACGTCAGGCGCCCGGGGGGAGCGAGCGAGCGCCAGGGCAACTGGCGCCGGCGTGCGCTTCGACGTGGTGGGCCTCGGCAACGCTCTCGTCGACGTCATCGCCCACGCCAGCGAGTCGTTCCTCGCCGAGCACAACCTCGTCAAAGGGTCGATGGAGCTCATCGACACCGACCGCGCCGTGCAGCTGTACCGGGCGCTCGGCTCGGCCGTCGAGATGAGCGGTGGCTCGGCGGCCAACACGATGTGCGGCGTCGCCAGCCTCGGCGGGCGTGCGGCCTACATCGGCAAAGTCTCCGACGACGACCTCGGGGCCGTCTTCGGGCACGACCTCAACGCTGTCGGCGTCGCCTTCCGCCCCGGCGCGCCGCATCCCGACACTCCGACGGGGCGGTGCATCATCGTCGTCACGTCCGACGCCCAGCGCACGATGAGCACCTATCTCGGAGTCGCCAGCCTGCTGTCGGCCGACGACCTCGATGAGGAGGCGATCGCCGCCGGTGCCGTGCTGTACATGGAGGGCTACCTGTTCGACCGCGACGACGCCAAGAAGGCGTTCCGGCGGGCCGCGGGCGTGGCCCACGCCAACGGGCGCAAGGTGTCGTTGACGCTGTCGGACTCGTTCTGCGTCGACCGCCACCGCCGCGACTTCGCCGCCCTCGTGCGCGACGAGGTGGACATCCTGTTCGGCAACGCCGACGAGCTGTGCTCGCTGTACGAGCTGGCGTCGTTGGACGAGGCGATCGCCACCGTGCGGGCGGAGTGCGAGCTGGCGGCGATCACCCACGGCAAGGACGGCTCGTTCGTCGTCACCGCCGAAGACGTCGTTCACGTCCCGGCTCACGACGTCGAGCGGGTCCTCGACACGACGGGCGCCGGCGATCTCTACGCGGCGGGCTTCCTGTTCGGGTACACGCAGTCACGGCCGCTCGACGAGTGCGCCCGGCTGGGCTCGCTGGCGGCCGGCGAGGTCATCAGCCATGTCGGCCCGCGGCCACTGGTGGAGCTGCGAACGCTCTTGCCGTGACGGCCTCGGACCTGCGTTCTACGGCGGCGCGCTGGCTCGCCGCGGAGCCCGATGACGACATCCGCGCCGAGCTGGAGGAGCTGATCGGCGGCCCCGACGATGCCCTCGCCGAACGATTCCGTGGCCGCCTCACGTTCGGCACCGCCGGTCTGCGGGCGGCCGTCGGGGCTGGGCCGTTGAGGATGAACCGATTGGTCGTCCGCCAGGCTGCCCGAGGTCTCGCCGAGTACGTCCTGGCGCTCGACCTGCGGGCCGTCGAGCGGGGGATCGCCGTCGGCTACGACGCTCGCCGCAAGAGCGACGTGTTCGCCGTCGACACGGCACGGGTGATGGCCGCCGCCGGGCTCCCGGTGCGCCTGCTGCCCGGGCCGATCCCGACACCCGTGCTCGCATGGGCCACGACCGAGCTCGACACCGCAGCGGCGGTGATGGTGACGGCGTCGCACAACCCGCCCGCCGACAACGGCTACAAGGTGTACCTCGGCGACGGCGCCCAGATCGTGCCCCCGCATGACGCCGGCATCGCCGCCCGCATCGCCCTCGTCGACCCGACGACGGTGGCACTCGTCCCCGCGGACGACCCGGCGATCGAGCACGTCGACGCGTCGATCGTCGACCGCTATGTCGATTCGGTGCGCGACGTGCGCCTCCGCCCGGCGGCGACGGGTGTCGGCGTGGCGTACACGCCGATGCACGGCGTCGGCGGGAACATCGCCGTCCGGGCGTTCCAGGCGGCCGGGCTTCCGGACCCGCTCGTCGTCGAGGCGCAGTTTCGCCCCGACCCGGCGTTCCCCACGGTGTCGTTCCCGAACCCCGAAGAGCCCGGGGCGATGGACATGGTGGTCGCGCTGGCGCAGCAGCACGACGCGCTGCTGGCGATCGCCAATGACCCCGACGCCGATCGGCTCGGCGCGGCGATCCCCCAGCCCGACGGGTCGTGGCGGCGGCTCGGCGGGGACGAGCTCGGGTGGCTGCTCGCCGACCACATCCTCCGACACACGACGGGTGACGACCGCCTGGTCGTGACCACACTCGTCTCGTCGTCGTTGCTGTCACGGATGGCAGTCGACTACGGCGTGCACTTCGCCGAGACGTTCACCGGCTTCAAGTGGATCGCTCGCGCCGTGCTCGACCGCCCCGAGCTGCGCCTCGTGTTCGCCTACGAGCAGGCGCTCGGCTACCTCGTCGCGTCGCGCCCGCTGGACAAGGACGGCATCTCGGCGGCGGTCGTGCTGGCCGAGATCGCCGCCGTGGCGGCCGAGGAGGGCACGACGCTGCAGGGGCTGCTCGACGACATCGCCGCCCGCTACGGACGTCATGTCGTCGCCGAACGGTCGATCCGAATGGACCCGGCGGAGGCCGCCGAGCGGGTGGCCGCCCTGCAGGCGGACCCGCCGGTCGAACTCGCCGGGGCCGCCGTCGTCGACGTGGTGTCCTTCCCCGAGGCCGACCTGCTCCGCTTGGTGCTGGAGGGCGGCGCCCGGGTCCAGGTCCGCCCGAGCGGCACCGAACCCAAGGTCAAGCTGTACGGCGAAGCCATCGACGTCGACCCCACCCCCTTCCTCGACGCCCTCGCCTCCCGCTTCTGAACCAGATTCAGGGACAGATGTGGCCGCGAAATCCACGGAGAACGCGCCGTCAGGCGCTCAGGCGCCGGGCCGCAGCGTCCGCAGGCGCTCGTCGTAGATGATCCGGATCTGCCCGGCGAAGGCTGTGGCGTCGTCCTGGAACGACTCGTCGTGGCGGATGATGCGCCAGCCGATCTCGTCGCAGGCCCGATCCCTGGCCTCGTCGGCCCGCTTGCCGAGGTCGCCGCCGTGCCACCAGCTGTGTCCCGGCTCGATGCCGAGCCGGGCGGTCGGCCACGCCAGGTCGACGTGGATCACCTCCCCGCTCCGCAGCACGAGGCGGTGCTGTCGTTCGGGTTCCGGGAGGGCGGCGCGACGCAGGGCGTCGAGCACGTCGAGCTCGAGGCCGCTCTGGCTCGGCCGTGGCCGCACCATCGTCTTCTCCAGCCAGCGTTCGAACCGGGCCACGCCGGACCGGCCGCTGCGGCGGACCGCCGCCAGGTAGTCGGCGGCGTCCGCCGGCGTCACCAGCCCGAGGTGCCAGGCGTCCTCGGCGGCCCGTTCGAAGCGGTGGTCGTTGTACATCGCCGCCAGGCGGAACATCGTCCGCAACGGGCTGGCGACCCGCAACGCGTCGGGGCGGGTGTGGACGTCGCGCTCGGGATCCGTCCAGCTGGTGCGGACCTGGCGACCCCACGCCGGCATCACGACGGGCCGGTCCTCGGGGACGGTGACCTCGACGAAGGACCGGGGCATCTGCCGCAGGCCGTGGAACACGCCGGCAGACGGCCCGCTCAGGTACGCCTGCTCGCCGGCGTGGAGCTGGAGGGCCATCGCTCGCGACCGGAACGTCTCCTCGGCGCCGGCCATCCGGACGATCCCGGGCAGCACCCCGACGATGGTCCCCCGGCGTCGCGCCCGGGTGATCGTGCGGGCGCCGATGCCCAGCTCCTTGAGCTGGGCGATGTCGGCCACCCAGAACTGGGACGAGAACAGGGCGAGCACCTCAGCACGGTCGATCACACCTCCCTGGGGGGTCGTGACCTGTCCGGAAGGGAAAGCCAGTTCTCCGTGGATTTCGCGGCCACTTCTGGCCTTGACTTCGGTTCAAAACCGAGGGCGGGGGCCGGTCAGGCGGGGGGGCCGAACTGGCGGTCGCCGGCGTCGCCGAGGCCGGGGACGATGAAGGCCTGGTCGTTGAGGTGGGCATCGATGGCGGCGGTGACGACGTGCACGGCGAGGCCGGCCTGGCGGAGGCGCTCGATCCCCTCCGGCGCGCACAGGGCGCAGACGGCCGTGATCGGCACGGGCGCGTCGCGCTCGAGGAGCAGCTCGATCGTGTGCACCATCGACCCGCCGGTCGCCAGCATCGGGTCGATGACGATCACCGGCCGACCGGCGAGCGTCTCGGGCAGCTTGTTGACGTACGGCTTGGGGGCGAACGTCGCCTCGTCGCGGCTGATCCCGATGAACCCGACGTCGGCATCGGGCAGCAGCTCCTGGGCGGCGTGGACGAACCCCAGCCCGGCCCGCAGGATCGGCACGACGACGGGCTGCACGGCCAGCCGCCGCGCCGGGGCCTCGGTCAACGGGGTCGTCACGGTCGTGTCGACGGTCGGTAGGGCCTCCGTGGCCCGCGCCATCAGCAGCGTGCCGATGCGCTCGAGGTTCTGCCGGAAGAGGGCGTTCGGCGTCGTGCGGTCCCGGATGCGGGCCAGGGCGTCGACGACGAGCGGGTGCTCCACGACGGTGACGGTGACGCTCACTGGTGCACCTCGCTCGCTCGACCATCACGGCCCGAACGCCGTCTCGGCGCGCAGCAGCGCGTAGCGCGGCTTGACGATCCCGTTGATGATCCGCAGGCGCTCGGGGAACGAGGCGAAGGCGCTCTTGACGGTGTTGATCGTCACCCACTCGAAGTCGTGGAGGGTCCAGTCGAAGGCCTGCAGCAGCTGGACCATCTCGTTGGTCATCGAGGTGTCGCTCATCAGCCGGTTGTCGGTGTTCAGGGTGACGCGGAAGCGCAGCCGGCGGAGCATCTCGATCGGGTGCTCGGAGATCGACCCGACGACGCCGGTGTTGACGTTCGACGTCGGGCACAGCTCGAGCGGGATGCGCGTGTCGCGGACGTAGGCGGCGAGACGCCCGAGCGTCTCGTTGCCCGGCGAGCCGCCGATGTCGTCGACGATGCGCACGCCGTGGCCGAGGCGCTCGGCACCGCACCACTGGACGGCCTCCCAGATGCTCGCCAGACCGAACGCCTCGCCGGCGTGGATCGTCGTGTGGAAGTTCTCCCGCATGACGTACTGGAAGGCGTCGAGGTGGCGCGTCGGGGGATAGCCCGCCTCGGCGCCGGCGATGTCGAACCCGACGACGCCGGCGTCGCGCCAGCGCACGGCGAGCTCGGCGATCTCCAGGCTGCGGGCCGCCGTGCGCATCGCCGTGACGATGGCGTAGATCGTCAGGTCGGTGCCGGCCGAGCCGCGGGCGAAGCCGTCGAGGATCGATTGCATCACCTCGTCGAGCGTCAGGCCGGCCTCGGTGCACAGCTCCGGCGCCATGCGCACCTCGGCATAGACGACGCCGTCGGCGGCGAGGTCCTCGGCGCACTCGAAGGCGACCCGCTCGATGGCGTCCTTGTGCTGCATCACGCCGACGGTGTGGGCGAACGTCTCGAGGTACAGCACGAGGTCGTTGCGCTTGGCGCCGCGATTGAACCAGTGGGCGAGATCGGCGACGTCGGTGGTCGGCAGTCCGTGGTAGTCGAACTCGCTGGCCAGCTCGATCACCGTGGACGGCCGCACACCACCGTCGAGGTGGTCGTGGAGCAACGCCTTGGGGGCCCGCGCCAGCAGCTCGGTCGTCAGCCGTCCGCTCACTGGTGCTCGCTCATCGCCGGCCAATGTAGACGTCCGGGCCGCCGGCCGGCCGCGGGTCATAGCCTGGCGGGGTGACCGCCGACCACCCGTCCCCGGGCGAGCTGACGGTGCTCGGCTCCACCATTCGCGAGCCCATCGATCACGTCGAGGTGTTCGCCGCTCCCGAGCACGTCGTGGAGGTTCGCCTGTCGTCGGACGAGCTGACATCGATCTGCCCCGTGACGTCGCAGCCCGATCTCTCGGCGGTGGAGATCGCCTACGAGCCCGATCGCTGGTGCGTCGAAACGAAGAGCCTCAAGCTGTACCTGTGGAGGTTCCGCGACCGCCCCGTGTTCGCCGAGGCGCTGGCCGCCGAGATCGCCGGCGAGATCATGGCCACCGCTCAGCCGCGACGGGTCACCGTGGTGCTGACCCAGCGCCAACGGGGCGGGATCATCGTCTCGGCCACCGCCGAACTGACCCGCGCCTGACCGTTTCTGACGCTCCTCGCTCCCGCTCGGCGGGAGCGAGGTTCCGAAGAACCCGGTCGACGGGTGCCGCCGGCACGGACGTCAGCGCAACGCCCGGCTGACCTCGTCGACGCGGCGGAACGGCAGCTCGGGCGGGCGCTGCAGCCAGTTCGATGCCGGGTACGTCGCCGACGCCGAGACGCAGTGCACGCTGTAGGCGTGCCGGCTGACGGGGGAGCGGTTGACGTCGCTCCAGTGCGGCAGCAGGCCGTGGAGCACGACCATCGTCCCGCGGGGCACGACGATCGGCAGCAGCTCGCGCGGCGGTGTCGGCAGCGGCGTGTCGTCGAGCTCGACGAACCGCGTCGTCGCCTCATCGACACCGGAGCCGGCGTCGACCCGCTGGTACACCCGCCGCAGCGGGCCCCGGTGTCCGCCCGGCTGCACCCACAGGCAGCCGTTGTCGATCGTGGCGTCCTGGATGGCGAACCAGAACCCGGTCACCGTCACCGGATCGGTGTACAGGAACGTGGCGTCCTGGTGGCAGCGGACCTCGCCGCCGATGCGCGGCTGCTTGAACACGTACATGCTCTGCACGGCCAGCGGGTCGGTGAGCCCGATGTCGGCAGCGACGGTGGCCAGCTCGCGGGTGTACGTGAACGCCTCGAACACCGGGTCGAGGTCGTGCGTGGCGTGACCGATCTTGTTGATGCTCGACGCCGTGTCGCGTGGCAGCGATCCGTCGGTGCCGACGGCGTCGGGTTCGAAGAAGCACCGGATCCCGGCGCCGGACGCCAGCAGCTCCCGGTCACCGACCTGCTCGGCGTCGGTCCGGAACGTCGTGCGGCGCTCGCCTGGCTCGAAGGCGGCGACGATCTCGGTGGCCCGCTCGAGCAGCGCGGCGCACGCCTCGGGCGACACGAAGTCCACGATCGCCAGGAACCCGTCACGGTGGTAGCGCGCCATCTGGTCGATGGAGAGCACGCCTCACAGCGTAGGGCGATCCGCCTCGTTCACGCCGTTGTCCGTGATGTCGACCTGGTCCGGGTCGGCTCCCGCCATGAGCAGCCCGATGCGCTCGCGCGTCGCCTCGGCGACGGGCATCACGGCCTGGATCCGGCCCTCGTAGATGACGGCCACCCGATCGGCGAGCGACAGCACCTCGTCGAGCTCGGCGGACACGAGCAGCACGCCGACACCGGCATCGCGCTGGTCGACGAGCTGGCGGTGGATGAACTCGATCGAGCCGACGTCGACACCCCGGGTCGGCTGGGCGGCGATGACCAGCCGGGCGCCTTGGGACAGCTCACGGGCGACGACGGCCTTCTGCTTGTTGCCGCCCGAGAGGGCGCGCATCGGGTTGTGGATGTCCCGCGGTCGGACGTCGAAGCGGTCGACGAGCTGGCGGGCGTTGGCGTGGACGGCCTCGAAGTCGCGGAGGATCCCCTTGGCGAACGGCGGCTCGTCGAAGCGCTCCAGGACGAGGTTGGTGGCCACCGAGAAGGAGGCCACGAAGCCGTGCTTCTCCCGGTCCTCGGGGATGTGCGACACGCCGAGGCGGTTGATCGTGTGCGCCGAGTCGTGGGTGATGTCGCGCCCCTCGAACGTCACGCGGCCGCCCTTCGGCGGACGGATCCCGCACAGCGCCTCGACGAACTCGCGCTGCCCGTTGCCCTCCACGCCGGCCACGCCGAGGATCTCCCCGGCCCGCACCTCGAGGTCGAGGCCGTTGACAGCAGGGTGGCCACGATCGTCGTTGGCGTGCAGCCCCTCGACCTGCGAGCACCACATCGCCGGGGTGGGCGTCACCCTTCTCCACCTGCAGGACGACGCTTCGCCCGACCATCATGTTGGCGAGGCCGGCCCGGTCGGTCTCCTCCGGTGTGGTGGTGCCGACGACCCGCCCGGCGCGCAGCACGGTGATCGTGTCGCACACGGCCATGGCCTCGCGGAGCTTGTGGGTGATGAAGATCACGGCCGCCCCGTTGTTGGCGAGGTCGCGCATCACCTTCAGCAGCTCGTCGGTCTCGGTCGGCGTCAGCACCGCGGTCGGTTCGTCGAGGATCAGGATGTCGGCCTGCCGGTACAGCGCCTTGATGATCTCGACGCGCTGTTGCGTGCCGACGGGCAGCTCCTCGACGAGCGCCGTCGGGTCGACGGCCAGGCCGTACTGGCGGGAGAGCTCGCGGATCCGCTGCGACGCCGCGGTGACGTCGAGGAACGGGCCCTTGTGGGTCTCGGCGCCGAGCATGATGTTCTCCGCCACGGTGAACACCGGCACCAGCTGGAAGTGCTGGTGGACCATCCCGACACCGCGCCCGATGGCGTCGCCCGGGTTGCGCAGGTGCACCGGCTCGCCCTTGACGATGATCTCCCCCTCGTCGGGGGTGTAGAGGCCGAACAGCATCTTGACGAGCGTGCTCTTGCCAGCTCCGTTCTCCCCGAGCAGCCCGTGGATCTCGCCCCGGCGCAGCTCCATGCTGACATCGTCGTTGGCGACGACGGACGGGAAGCGCTTGGTCAGGTGCCGGGCCTCCAGCACCAGCGACTGCTCGTTCATCGCCTCATTCCTTCTCGTACGGCTGACCGGCCGCTGCCGGCGGGCGCACCTTGCTGGCGAACAGCGCCAGGACGAGGATCACCATGACGTAGGGCAGGATGTTGATGAACTGCGGCGGGACGTCGATGACCTGGTCGAACTGCAGCTGGGCGGCCATCGCGCTGGTGAAAGCGAAGAACAGGGCGCCGTACCAGGCGAGGATCGGCATCCAGCGTCCGAAGATCATGATCGCCAGCGCCGTGAAGCCCCGCTGGGCGCTCATCCCGCGCTCGAACGTGCCGACCGACTCGAGGCTCAGGAACGCTCCGCCGAGGCCGGCCAGGCCGCCGGCGAGGGCGGTGTTGAGGAAGCGCTGGCGGGCGACGCTGATGCCGACGGTGTCGGAGGCGCTCGGGTGCTCGCCGACGGACCGGCTGCGCAAGCCCCAGCGGGTGCGGAACAGCGCGAAGTGCAGCACGAACACGAGGACGATCGCCATGTAGGCGATCGGCGTGTTGTTGAACAGGACGTCGCCGATCAGCGGGATCTTCGACAGCAGCGGGATCTCGATCTGGTCGAGCCCACCTGGGCTCTGCTTGCCCTGGGTGTAGAGGAACGACGTGATGCCGGCGACGAAGATGTTGATCACCGTGCCGGCGATGATCTGGTCGACCTTCCAGGTCACGGCGCACAGCGCGAGGAACAACCCGAGCACTGCGCCCGACACCACACCGGCGAGCACCCCGACCCAGATGCTGCCCGTGGCGGCGGCGGTGTAGAAGCCGGTGAACGCCGACATCAGCAACTGGCCCTCGATGCCGATGTTGACGATGCCGGTGCGCTCGCCGAGCAGGCCGCACAGGGCGCCGAGCACGAGTGGGGTCGAGCTGCGGAACGTGCGGTTCAGGACCGCTGCCGTCTTGGCCTCGGAGTTGCCGTAGTAGAAGCCGTAGGCGGCCAGGAGCACCACGGCGACCGGGATCGCCACCCTCAGGATCCGGCGGGTGGAGGCGCTCATGATCCGCCCCACCCCGTTGTCAGCTGGACCATCGCTCCCTCGTCACGTGGCCGGCGCAGGCGCAGCAGCCAGCGCACGACGATCGGGGCGCAGACGAGTAGGAGGATGATCGCCAGGATGACGTCGATGATCTCCTGGGGTACGTCGGCCTCGAAGGACATCTGCGTCTGCCCGGCCCGCATGATGCCGAGCAGCAGCGCGGCGGGGATCGCCATGAGCGGCTGGACCCGAGCGAGCAGGGCGACGGTGATGCCGTCGAAGCCGAGGCCGACGTTGAACCCGGCTTCGTAGCGGTCGAACACGCCCTGCGTCTCGATGGCCCCCCCGAGCCCGGCGAGGAACCCGCTGATGGCCATCGCCAGCACGGTGATGTGAGTCGCCGAGATCCCGGCGTACTGGGCGGCGTGCTTGTTCTGGCCGACCGTCGTGATGCGGAACCCGACCGTCGTGCGGGCGATGAAGAACCACACGACGATGGCCGAGACCACGGCGAGGACGTAGCCGAACGGGATCCCCTGAAGGCCGAAGAGGTTGCCGATCTCCGCCGAGGGCTGGATGAGCGGCGTGCGGGAGATCGCTCCCGCCTCCGAGTCGTGGAAGGGGCCGCGGGCGCCGACCAGGTACTCGGTCATGTTGACGAGGATGACGTTGAGCATGATCGTCGTGATCACCTCGTGGGCCCCGCGGTAGGCCTTGAGGACGCCGGCGAACGCCGCCGGCAGCATGCCCATGAACCCGCCGACGAGCAGGGCGAGGGGTACGTGGAGCACGCTCGGCAGGTCGGTGAAGCGGTAGCCCACCCACGCCGCGAAGACCGCGCCGAAGAGCAACTGGCCCTGGGCGCCGATGTTGAACAGGCCGGCCTTCATGCCGACGATGACCGCGAGGCCGGTGAGTGTGACAGGTGTGGCCCTGGCCAGCGTGCGCCCGATGTCTTCCCGGCTACCGAGGGCGCCCTCGATGAGGGCCGTGTAGGCGGTCCACGGGTTGGAGCCGTTGAGCCCGATCAGCACGGCGCCGATGAGCAAGGCGATGACGACGGCGGCAATGGGCAGCACGATGTTCTCGGCCCGCTGTGTCAGACGCATCGGCGTGGACTCCGCACGTGTCAGTTGTCGGCTTCGGCGACGGGGTGCGGCAGAGTCTGCCGCACCCCGTCGTGGCGTTGCGTGATGCTGGTGGTCTTACGGCTGGTAACCGGTCGGGACATCGCCCGCCAGCACCTGCTCGGTGAGCTCTTCGATCTGCGCCTTGACGTCGTCGGGCACGCGGTCGGCGAGGTCGTGGAAGTCGGCCAGCCCGACCTCACCGAAGAAGTTGCCGCCCGTGATGCTGCCGTCGAGGGCGGCGGTGACGAGCGCGACGACGCCGTCGTTGATCAGCTTCATGGCGCTGGTGACGAGGCACGGATGGGCCTCGGGCACCGTCTCCCACTGGTCGGTGTCGACGCCGATGCACAGCTTGCCCGCGTCCTTGGCGACCTCGATGAGGGCGCCGTTGCCCGTCTGGCCGCCGGCACCGAAGACGATGTCGGCGCCATTGTCGAGCGCCTGGCGGGCCGTGGTGGCCCCGAACTCCGGGTCGGTGAAGGCCACGTCGAGACCGCCCGGGTGGTACGTCGAGATGACGTTGACGTCCGGGTTGGTGTACTCGGCACCGTTCTCGAAGCCCTCCTTGAAGGCGACGACCGGCGGTACCTGGTCGGTGCCCAGGACGGCGGCGATCGTGTTGGTCTCGGTCAGCAACCCGGCGAGGGCGCCGGCGAGGAAGCCCGCTTGGTCCTCGGGGAAGAGCAGGCCGGTGTAGTTGCAGATCGTCGTGGCCTGGAACTGGTCGACGCCGATGAACACGACATCAGGGTTGGCGGTCGCCGCCGCGGCGGTCGCCTCGCCGAGGGCGAAGCCGACGCTGATGATCACGTTGGCGCCGCTGTCGACGAACTGACCGATGTTCGTGGCGTAGTCGGTGGCCGCGGTCGTCTCGATGAAGTCGGCGGTGCCCCCGAGTTCCCCGGCGGCCGCTTGGGCGCCTTCCCATGCCGACTGGTTGAACGACTTGTCGTCCACCTTGCCCACGTCTGTGACGAGACCGATCGTCACGCTCTCGAGCGGCTCACGTTCGGGGCAGTCGACCGCCGCGGCGGTCCCTCCTGTGGTGGTGGCGCTGCCATCGCCCTCGGTGGTTGCCGTGCCACCCTCCGTGGTAGCCGCGCCGCCCTCGGTGGTCGCTGCACCGCCGCCCTCGGTGGTTGCTGCGCCGGCCGCCGTCGTCGCGTCGCCGCCCTCGTCGTCGTCACTTTCGCCACAGGCCGCCAGCGCGAGCCCAGCAACGGCGAGGATCGCGACGAACTTGGTCGCTTTCATGCTCCCCCTCAGTTTGTAGTGGTTGGGTGCGGCGATACTACGCCGCCCGGGGCGCTTCGGAACATCGACGCTCGTGAACGGACGGTGACGGAACTCACGGTCCGCTGGGCATCTGTCCGGGTGAGCCGGGGCGTGTCAGGGCGACGATGGCGTCGTGCTCGCCCGGCCAGCCGGCGATCAGCCGCTCGCGATCGCCGCCCTCGTAGCACGCGCTCGTGAAACCGGGAGCCATCGTCGTGCCGAACAGGCTCCACCGCCCGGTCGTCCGGGCGGCCATCCACGATCCTGCCGGCACGACGGCGACCACCTCGTCGTCGCCGGCCACGTCGGGACCGAGGCGGACGTGGCGGCTCGTGCCCCCTGGATCGAGCACCACCAGCTCGAGGGGGTCACCCAGGTAGAAGTGCCAGATCTCGTCGATCGTCAGGCGGTGGAACTGGGAGAACCCGTCCGGCTCGTCCGTCAGCAGGGCGAGGATCGCCGTCCCGCAGTGGCGCGTCGGCGTCAGCCGGCGAGCGCCAGTAGCGCCGGAACCAGCCGCCCTCCACCGGCAACGGTAGGAGACCGAAGCGGACGATGATCGTCGGCGGCGTCCATCAGCCGTCGATGACGACGCCGTAGTTGCGGGCGATGGCGTCGCGGACCTGGCGGTCGAGGACGTGCTCGCCGGCGCCGGCCGCGACCAGCGTGCGGGCGAGGTGGCAGATCTCGGCGGTCCACTCGACGGACTGGGCGACGAGATAAGCGTCGTCGACGCCCGGGCCGATGGCGACGACGCCGTGGTTGGCGAGCAGGACGGCGCGGCTGCCCGGTTGGGCGCGCAGCGTCGCCAGCGCCTGGGCGCCGAGGTCGCCGGAACCCGGCGGCGCGTACTCGGGTGACCATCACCCGCTCGGCGCGAGTGGCGATGCTCTCGTTGCAGATGAACGGCAGGTCGAGTCGGGCGACGGAGAAGGCCGCGGCGTAGCGGGAGTGGGTGTGCACGACGGCGCCGACCTCCGGCATCGCCGCCACGATGCCGACGTGCAGGGCGATCTCGCTCGTCGGTCGTCGTGGTCCGCTCCACGCTCCGGTGCGGGCGTCGACGACCGGGTGATCGGCCGGGGTCAGCTCGCCGTAGGGCACGCCGGCCGCAGTCACGACGAAGTGGTGCTCGTCGATGCGCACGCTGATGTTGCCGGCCGAGCCGATGACCAGCCCGTCGTCGACCATTCGCAGGCAGGCCCGGTGGACGGCCTCCCGGGCCTCGTCGACGTTCACCGCGACGCCGCCACGATGGTCGGCTGGAGCGCGGCGACGGCGGTGATCGCCGCCTCGACGTCGATCGTCGTGAGCACGCGGTCGTCGACGACGAGGCGCCCGCCGGCGATGACCCAGCGCACATCGGCACGTGACCCGGCGTACACCGCCGTCGAGACCGCGTCGTAGGAGGGTGTGAGCGCTGGCGAACTCGGGTCGAGGACGACGAGGTCGGCGCGTCCGCCGACCTCGATCGTGCCGATGGACTCGTCCCCGACTGCCCTGGCGCCGGACACGGTCGCCATCGTCAGCACGTCGGGAGCGGTGATCGTCCCGACCCCGCAGCGGGCGGTCAGCGGGTAGGCGGCGAGGCGCATGGCGAACCACGGGTCGAGGTCGTTCGCCGACGCCGCACCGTCGGTGCCGAGGGCGACGGGCACGCCGGCGGCAAGGAGGTCGGGGATCCGAGCAAAACCGCTGCCGAGCTTCTGGTTCGACGCCGGGCAGTGGGCGACGGCCGCGCCGCTCGCCGCGACGAGCTCGAGATCGTGGTCGTCGAGGTGCACGCCATGGGCGAGCACGGTGCGCGGTCCGAGCAGCCCGGTGTCACGCAAGCACCTCGATCGGTGTGCGGCCGTGGCGAGCGCGGACGGCATCGAGCTCGGCGACGGTCTCGCAGGCATGGATGTGGACGCGTGCCCCGCTCGTCGCCGTAAGGTCGCCGACGGCCCGGAGCTGGGGCTCGTCGAGCAGGTAGGTGCCGTGCGGGCACACCCAGCGCCGGCCCGGCGACGTGGCCTCGAGCAGCTCGGCGGCCCACGCCATGCGCTCGTCGAAGCGGCGGCCGTCGGGGCCGGGGAACTCGACGAACACCGGCCCGCCACGGAGATCGAACCCGGCGGCGTCGGCGACGGCGGCCGCGGCTTCCGGGAAGAAGTACATGTCGAGAGCCGTCGTGATGCCGGCCCGCAGGCACTCGGCCACGGCGAGCGCCGTCCCGGCGGCGACGGTCGCCTCCGACAGCACGGCGCCCTCGGCGGGTAAGAGGCGATCGAGGAAGCCGTGCAGATCGACATCGTCGGCGAGTCCACGGAACATCGTCATCGCCAGGTGGGTGTGGGCGTTGATCAACCCCGGCACGACGATTGCCCCCCGGGCGGCGATGACGTGGCGGGCCGCCGGGGGCTCGTCCGTGGCCGGAGCGATGCGGGTGACGAGCCCACCGTCGACGAGAACCGTGGCGTGCTCGTGGACGGTTCCGCGCCGCGTCCATCGTGACGATGGTGGCGTCGACGACGGCGAGATCGATCGTCGTCACGTTGCGCCTGCTGGCAGCCGCTCGAGGATCGCGTGCAGGAGCGCGCCGATGCGTTCGGCCGCGGCGTCGCCGGCGGCGATGACGTCGGCGGCGTCGAGTGGCACCGGGCTGATCCCGGCGGCCAGGTTGGTGGCCAGCGAGAGGCCGAGCACCTCCATCCCGGCGTGACGAGCGGCGATCGACTCCAGCACGGTGGACATCCCGACGAGGTCGGCGCCCAGCGTCGCGGCCATGCGGATCTCCGCCGGTGTCTCGAAGTGCGGTCCGTGCAGGCCGAGGTACACGCCCTCGGGGAGGTCCGGGTCGACCTGCCGGGCGAGGTCGCGCAACCGGGCGCTGTAGAGATCGGTGAGGTCGACGAACCGGGAGCCGAACGGCGGCGGAGGGTTGGCCCCGGTCAACGGTGATCGGCCGGTCAGGTTGAGGTGGTCGCTGATCAGCACCGGCTGCCCGATCGCCCACTCCGTGCGCAGCGATCCGGCGCCGTTGGTCAGCACGATGGTGCGGCAGCCGGCGGCAGCGGCGACGCGCACGCCGTGGGCGACGACGGCGGGGTCGTGGCCCTCGTAGAGGTGGATCCGGCCGCGGAAGACGAGCACGTGCTGTCCTGCGAGCTCGATCGATCGCGCGCCGGCGCCGTGGCCGACGGCCGACGGCGGCGGGAAACCAGGCAGCTCGGCCACCGCGACCTCGGTGCCGGCGCCCAGCTTGTCGGCGCACCGCCCCCATCCCGAGCCGAGCACGACGGCGACGTCGTGGCGGGCGACGCCCGTGCGGTCGGCGAGCGCCTCGGCAGCGGAGGCGGCGAGGGCGTACGGATCGGAGGGGATCACGCGGGTGGATCCTACGATCCAGCCTGATGCGCACCATCGAGTGGCGTGGTGACCACGCCGTCCTGATCGACCAGACCCGGCTGCCCCATGACATCGAGTGGCTGGAGGTGCGTGACGTCGACACGATGATCGACGCCATCCGCCGGCTGGCCGTGCGCGGGGCGCCGGCGATCGGCGTGGCCGGGGGATTCGCCGTCGCCCTGGCCGCCCAGCAGGCAGAGCGGGAGGGGCTCGGCCCGGGCTTCGTCCGCCGCGAGGCCGAGCGCGTTGCCGCAGCACGGCCGACGGCCGTGAACTTGAGCTGGGCCGTGCGGCGGGTCGTCGCCCATGCCGACGATGGAGCTCCCGCGGTCGTCGCCGCGGCGGTCGAGCTGGCGGAGGAAGACGTGCGCACGAACCGGGCGCTCGCCGAGCGGGGCGCAGCGCTGCTGGAGGAACTGGCCGGCGAGTCGTTGCGCGTGCACACGCATTGCAACACCGGGGGATTGGCTTGCGTGGAGTGGGGGACCGCGCTGGGCATCGTGCGGGCGCTGCACGAGCGGGGACACCTCGTGTCGGTGACCGCGGACGAGACACGCCCGCTGCTCCAGGGCGCGCGGCTGACGGCGTTCGAACTGGTGCAGATGGGGATCGAGCACCACATCGTCGTCGACGGTGCCGGTCCGTCGGTGATCGCCAGAGGTCTGGCCGACGCCGTCATCGTCGGCGCCGACCGCATCGCCGCCAACGGCGATGTCGCCAACAAGATCGGCACGTATCCCCTGGCGCTGGCCGCCGCGCGTGCCGGGATCCCCTTCGTCGTGGCGGCGCCGGAGTCGACGCTCGACCCGGCGACGCCCACGGGCGACCACATCGAGATCGAGGAGCGCGATCCCGGCGAGGTGCTCGGTGTCGGCGAGCGGCGCATCGCCCCGGACGGCTCACGAGCGATGAACCCGGCCTTCGACGTCACACCCGCCGACCTCGTCACGGCGATCGTCACCGAGCGGCGAGTGATCCGCCCGGCGCTCGGCGAGCGGATGTGAGCGAGCGTCCGGGCGGCGAGCAGCGGCGCGGCGCCGCCCGTCGGGCGGCTGCTCGACTTCACCGACCGGGTCGTCGTCGTCACGGGGGTGTCACGCGGCATCGGGCAGGGCATCGCCCGGCGTTTCGGCGAGGCCGGCGCCTCGCTCGTGCTGCACTGCCGGCACGACCGGGCCGCGGCGGAGGTGCTGGCGGCCGAGCTGGGCGAGCGGGCCACGGTCGTGGTCGGCGACCTGCTCGAGCCGAGCGTCGCCGACGGCGTCGCGGCGACGGCCGTCGAACACTTCGGGCGCCTCGACGCATGGGTCAGCAACGCCGGTGTGCAGCCCGTCGCCGGGCTCATGGAGATGGACGACGCGGCGTTCCGGGCCGTCGTCGAGGGCAACCTGACGACGGCGTTCCTGGCCACGCGGGCCGCAGCGTCCCGGATGGTCGACGGCGGGGCGATCGTCAACGTGGCGTCGATCGAGGCCCTCCAGCCGGCGGCCGGCCACAGCCACTACGGCGCGGCGAAGGCGGCCGTCGTCGCCCACACCCGGGCCGCGGCGCTGGAGCTCGGTCCGTCGGGCGTGCGGGTCAACGCCGTGGCGCCGGGGCTGATCGACCGGCCGGGGCTGGCGGACTCCTGGCCGGAGGGCGTCGAGCGCTGGATGGCCGCCTGCCCGCTCGGACGGCTCGGCCAGCCCGAGGACGTCGCCGACGCCTGCCTGTTCCTGGCCTCCCCTGCGGCGCGGTGGATCACCGGGTCCGTGCTCGTCGTCGATGGGGGCGTGCTGACCCGTCCCACGTGGTGACGGGTGGCGGCTCCTAGGATGTGACGACCGGTGGCCGAGTCGTTCCCTTCCCGTTCCCCCGCGCCGCGGCGGCGTGTCAGCCATCGCCGCTACCTCGCTCGCCGCATCGGGGTCGCCGCCGCCGCCCTGCTGCTCGTCGCCGGCCTGGTGTGGTCACTGACGGCGCTGCTCGGGGGGAAGGGCGAAGGTGTCGCCCAAGGGAGCCCGCCGGGCTCGCCCGCCTCGTCGCCGCCAGCCGGCCGTCGTCGCCCGCGGCGCCGGCCGTGACGGCCCCGGCGACGACGGTGCCGACGACGTCGACTTCGACCACCACCAGCACCACCACCACGACGGTGCCGGACACGGGTCCACCGTCGGCGGAGAACCCGGCGCGGGTGCTCGTGGTCGGCGACAGCGACGCCGGGACGTTCGCCCCGTACCTCGAGACGCTGCTCGACGACACCGGTGTCGTCGACACGACCGTCGACTACAAGGTCTCCTCCGGCCTGGCCCGGCCCGACTTCTTCGACTGGCCGGCGCACCTGACCCAGCAGCTGCCGGCGGTCGACCCGGACATCGTCGTCGTGACGTTCGGCGGCAACGACGCCCAGGGGCTGGCGCAAGCCGACGGTTCGTTCCTCAACGGCGACCCGGTCGTGGACCGGGAGGAGTGGCTGCCCGAGTACTCCCGGCGGGCCGGCGAGGTGATGGATGTGCTGGCGGCCGAAGGCCGCACGGTGATCTGGGTGGGGATCCCCAACGACGACAACCCCGAGGTGACGGCCCGGCTGGAGGTCCAGGACGAAGCCGTCCGGGACGCCCTTGCGAGCCGGCCCGACGTGGTGTTCGTCGACACGTGGGCCCGGTTCTCCAGCCCCAACGGCGGCTGGGCCGAGTACGTCGTCGACCCCCGCGACAACCAGGGCAAGCCGGTCCGCGCCGGCGACGGCTTCCACCTCAACGAGAACGGCGCCGAGATCCTCGCCATCGACATCGCCGACGTCGTACGCACCGACCTCCAATCCCGCGGCGCCGACCTCTGAGCCTGCCGCCGGCGTCGTTTTGGTCCGCAGGAGCCGGTCGATCCGACGGAAGGCGCGGACTAGGAAGGGCTATCGACGCCAGCCCGCCGAGTGGAGCCGGGCCATGAGCGTCCGCTCCACGTGTCGCCGCCGCTGGGTGACGTCCTCCCAGGTGTACTCGTAGACCTTGCGTCCGAGGTCCTGCAGCTCGTTGCGCCGTTGGGCGTCGCGAGCCCGTTCACCAGGCGAGCTGTGGCCGCGCCGCCCGGAGACCTCGATCACGACCCCGTAGGTGTCGAACAAGAAGTCGACCCGGGCAACGGTCCTCCCGTCGAGCCGGTGGACGACCTGGGTCATCGGCCGTGGCAGCCCGGCTTCCCGCACCAGCGCCAGGAAGAGGCGCTCGAGCTTCGAATGACCTCCCGAGTCGACCAGGAGGCGATCCAGTGCCGGCGCACCCCATCGGCCGCGGCCGCGGAGCTCACTGAGACGAAGCGACAGCGCAGTCGTCGCCGACAGCCCCTGGCGCACGGCGCTGTCGATCGCCGCTTCCAGCCGAACGGCGGGCACCCGCGCCCGCGCCAGATCGATGATCGTGCGGGTGGCCGAGAGGCACCGGAACCCGTCGACCGTGACGCAGTCGATCCGTTGCAGCGCCGTGGTCGTGTGCACCGTGAACGGCATGCGTCGTCCGCGACCCTGCCGCTCGACGGTGAACTCGACGGCATCGTCCATCGCCCGATCGAACCCGTGCAACCGGGCAGCCGCCTCGTGGCTCACCCACGAGCGCTCGCCGAGGGCGAGCAGCCCCACCGTGAGGCGTCGACGCCACGTGTCGACCGATCCGGTCACCGTGTACACGCCGGGAGCAGTCCGCTCGAGCACACCTCGCCGCGTCAGGTTGTCGAGCCACCGGCGAGAAGCACCCAATGCGGCGAGCTGCTCGACGCCAACTGCGCCGTGCTGGGCGCTGGCGAGCGTCATCACGTCGGCGGTCGCGGAGGTTCCCATGCCGGCCCTGGGGGTGACGGAGCCCGGGAAATGGGAAGTTCGAGCGCTCTTCGTCCAGCGCGTCGTGCTCACAACGACGGAAATCGCTGACAACGACGAAAACGACGAGGTCAGGCCGGGATGGCGCGGAGCATGGTCCAGGGGAGGGGGCTGCGGACCTGTTGGATGTGGAAGCGGGAGGCGACGAATCGTTGGAAGCCCCAGCGGGTCCAGTGGTTGACGTGGCCGGGGGTGTTCCCGAGCTGGCGGACGTACCGCCGGCGGGCGAGGTTGCCGGCTCGCCAGATCGGCTCGAAGGGCACCGAGGCCACGAACGTGCCCGAGCACACCCGGGCCAGCTCGCCGAGCGCGGCGTCGGGGCCGGGGACGTGTTCGAGCACCTCGATGGCCAGCACGAGGTCGAAGGAGTCGTCGGGGAACGGCAGCGTCGTGGCGTCGCCGAACATGCACGGCAGCCCCTGCTCGCGCCACTCCTCGCGCAGCGAGTCGTCGGGCAGGTCGAGGCCGACGAGCGGCACGCCGGGGAACCGCTCGCGCAGGCGCGACATCACCTGCCCCTCGCCGACGCCGATCTCCAGGATCCGCCGCGGCGCGAGGCCGGCGAGCATCCCGTCGAGGGTGTCCAGGAAGCCGCGCATCATGCGCTGCTCCATCGGGTTCGTCGACCCGTACTTGTCGTATGCGTTCCCCGTGGGCGTCGCCGCGGCGGTCATCGCGACTTCAACACGGCGGTACCTGCGTGGGGGGTTTGGTCGCCCGGACGATGAGATCGGCGAGCAGGCCGACGGTGATCGCCTGCAGCGACGCCGTCAGGATCAGCAGTGTGTTGGCGGCCAGCCGGAAGTCGCGCTCGACCCAGTCGAACCCGAGCTTGGCCAGCCCGAGCACGAGCAGGACCAGCCCGATCGGCAGGAACACCTTCAGCGGGTTGTACGACAGTGTCATCCGCACCACCTGCAGCAGGTAACGCTTGGTGTCCCGCCACCAGTGGAACTTCGACGTCCCGGCGCGCGGGAAGTAGTCGATCGGCACGTACTTCACCGAGTAGCCGTTGGACAGGAACGACATCGTGAGCGTCGTCACGCACGAGAACCCCGCCGGCAGGTGGTGCACGTACTGCATGGCGACGTCGCGGCGGAACGCCCGCAACCCGGAGTTGAGGTCCTTGATGTCGGTCTCCGTGAGGTAGCTCGCCAGCTTGCGGATGAACCACTTCGCCGGCACCCGGAAGAAGCGGTTCGTGCCCTCCTCGGTGCGGCGGGCGCCGACGACGTGGTCGAAGCCGTCCATCTCCTTGACGAGCATCGGGATCTCGTCGTTGGGATAGGTCATGTCGACGTCGGTCCACACGACGATCCGCCCCCGCGCCGCCGTCGTGCCGGTGCGCCGGGCCGTCCCGGCGCCGCGGTTGTGGCTGTGACGGATCAGCCGGATCCCCTCGATCGTCGGCAGGTCGACCTCCGACCCGTCGTTCGACCCGTCGTCGACGACGATGATCTCGTAGCTGTACGGCGACGCCGTCAGCGCCTGCTGGATGCGCTCGATCTCGGTCCGCAGGTGTCCCCGTTCGTTGAACACCGGGAGGACGACGCTGACGTCCGGCGCGGCGATCGCTTCCACCGCGGCGACGCTACCGGCGAGAGGGGCCGTCCCCGAGGCGGGTTCAGGGGCCGCTCAGCGACAGGCGGGACGCGTCGTCGGGCTCGGGGACCCGCCAGAGGATCCAGCGGTTGTCCGACCAGACCTCGACGAGCCCGAGCTCCTCGGCCTCGAACGGCGTGATGTCCGGCTGCGAGTAGCTGGAGAAGCGCATCTGGGCGAAGTAGTCGGCCCGTTGCAGGACCCGGTCGATGTTCGTCGTCTGGATCGTGCGCCGATCGGTGTACAGCGTCAGCGTGCGGGCGCGGAAGTAGGCGATGACATCGGTCGGCGCGGTGTGGTCCTGCACCGCATCGAAGATCGGGGTGATCGACGGGTCGGTCGGCCCGATCTGCGGGCGTCCCCGCCCGTCGAAGTCCCGTGCGGCGTCGACGTCGCCCGGCAGCACGGCGAGGTGCACGGCGACGAGGAACAGCAGCGGCACGGCGGCGACGAGCTCGACCAGCCGCCGGTCTCGCCGCCGCAGCACGACACCGGCACCGGCGACGATGGCCGCGGTGGCGAAGTACACGACCCACGGCGTGATCTGGAAGTAGTACCGCCCGACCATCCGGAAGTGGGTGCTCACCGTCGCCGCGCTGAGCACGGTGAGGGCAGCCAGCGGGACGTCCAGCCGCGGCCGGCGCACGCAGCCGATGACCATCCCGGCACCCGCCAGCACGAGGATCAGCACCCCGATCGCCGGGTGCCGGCCGAGGCCGAGCTGCTGGGTCAGCACACCGGTGAAGTCGCCGAGGCGCGCCAGTATGTACTTCGGGCTGTTGCCGTTGTCCGGCATGAGCATCGACGGCAAGAGCAACTGGAAGCCGATCGCCGACGCCGCGAACGCCGCATACGGCGTGGCCACCGTGCGCCACGGGACCGGCACCCGCGAGCCGCCGCGCCGAGCGAGGAGCAGCTCCGACACCTGCACGACGGCGACCACGCCGACGAGGATCACGCCTTCGCGGCGGACGTTGTAGGCCGCCGCGGCGATCACCCCGAGGACGACGAGCTGGCGCCCGGTGGCCGCGATCAGCGGCCGGCCGGCCTTGATCCGATCCATCCACCAGATGAAGGCGGCGACCACGGCGGCGTGCGGGTACTCGGAGAGCAGCTGGTCGGTGTGAGCCAGCAGCGCGGGCGCGGTGGCCACGACCGCCGTGACGGCAAGTGCCAGCAGCCGCCCGGCCCGGCGGCGGACGATGCCGTGGACGAGCACGAGCCACACGCAGAACGTCGCCACCTCGATCAGCTTCAGGCGGTCGTAGTCGTAGCCCCACAGGTGGACGAACGGCGACAGCAACAGCGGCCAGCCCCATGGGTAGGCGATCGGGCTGAAGGCCCCGCCGGAGTTGATCACCGTGAAACGGTTGTCGGCGACGACCTGGGCGACGTCGCCGTCGAACAGGCTGCGCGCCTGGCGCAGGTAGAGGGCGAAGTCGTCGCCCTGGGTGTGACCGTTGCGGTGCAGGGCGATGGCGACGGCCGCCGACGCGGCGACGATGACGCCGAGGACGACCGTACGGGCGACCGTGCGGCGCTCCGGCTGGACGACCGTCGCCTGGACGGCCGCGTCCGAGCGCGTAATGCTCAGTGGAGGACCCTTCCACTCGTGCGAGCGAGCGAGCGCGAGCGAGCGAGCGGCCGGCAGCGGCCTGCGTGGCCGGGGAACGCAGTGTCGGTCACTGGAGGAACCTTCCACTCGTGCGAGCGAGCGAGCGCCAGCGAGCGAGCGGCTGGCAGCGGCCTGCGTGGCCGGGGAACGCAATGACGGTCACTGGGTCCGGCCGCGGCTCTGGATCGCGGCCCGCCGCGCAGCCACCTTGTCGGAACTGAACATCGTGCGCTGCCACGCCCGGGAGTCCCGGGCCTCCTGCTCCCAGCCGTCGTCGTCGTGGGCGATGGACGCATAGGTGGCGCGGATCTGGCGCACCCCGTCCTGCTCGTTGCCGATGATGTCGGTGGCGAGTGACCGGGTGAACGGCAGCAGGTCATCATGGGCGACGACGTGGTTGACGAGGCCGAAGTGCAGGGCCTCCTCGGCCGACATGAAGTTGCCGGTGAAGCTCATCTCACGGGCCCGGCGCACGCCGATCGCCTGCGGCAGCAGGACGGTCAGACCCCAGCCCGGCATCACGCCGACGCGGGTGTGGGTGTCGCCGAACTTGGCCCGCTCCGAGGCCACGAGGAAATCGCAGTTCAGGGCCAACTCGAACCCGCCGGTCACGGCGACGCCGTTGATCGCCCCGATCAGCGGCTTGGTCACCTTGGGGAACGGTCCGCGTGTGCCGGTCGAGTTGCGGCCGGCGTCGGCACCGCTCCCCCCACCGAGGTTGCCGCCGCTGGTGCCGAGCTCCTTGAGGTCGAGTCCGGCGCAGAACGCCGGATCGGCGCCGGTGAGGATCAGCACGTCGACGTCGTCGCGGGCTTCGGCGTCGTGCATCACCGTCGGCAGCAGGCGCAGCAGCTCGCTGGAGAGGGCGTTGCGGGCGCTCGGCCGGTTCAAGGTGATGGTCGCGATGCGCTCGCTGACGTCGAGAAGAACCGGAGCGGCGTCGTCGGTGGTCATCGGGTCATTCTGCTCCCTGGGGACCGCGGATGGGATCCGGGGCGACCGTCGGTCGCCTCGCCGTGTCCGCTCGGCTCCCCTCAGTCGCTGCTGCCGTCCTCGGCGGGGAGGAAGGCGAAGCGCAGGTCGCCGAGGCGCACCAGGGTCGAGGCCACCCACCCACCGAGCGCGCCGAAGTGCTCGTCGAGCAGCGAGCTGGTGCCGTCGGCCAGCGTCTCCTCGGCCAGCTCGTAGAGCCCTTCGTAGGTGATCTCCACGGCGTACTCGAGCTCGGGCGTCTCGCCGTCGGTGAGCTCCTCGTCCGGGTCGGGGTGGGCGATCTCGACGGTGAGGCCGGCTCGTTCGAGGCGGCCGTCGCCGATCAGCGGGCTGGAGTCGGGCAGCGTGGAGAACATCTGCTCGGGCGCCGGCTGCTCGGCCAGTCGCTGGATGCGCAGGACGATCTCCATCTCGATCGCCGGCGGTGCCTCGAGCTCCTCGTCGACGTACCACCGGCGATACGCCGTCTGGCTCCACGAGGGCCAGTCGAAGGTGACGTGGGCGACGACGCGGGGCGGCTGGCCCTCGCCGGGCAGCCCGTAGCTGGTCTCCCACGTGATGTCGCCGAGCAGGACGTCGACCTGGAAGTGCTCCTCGAACGCCTGCCGTTCGAGGAAGGCGGCCTCGAACGCATCCCGCAGCGCGCTGATGGCATCGGTGAAGACGTGGTCGAGCATCCGGCGTTCGAGGCTACTGGCGGCCGGGGAGTAGAAACTCCGCATGACTATCACTGCGTTCCCCGGCCACGCAGGCCGTTGCTGGCCGCTCGCTCGCTGGCGCTCGCTCACTCGCATCGGCGAGATGGTGACCATCACTGCGTTCCGCGCTCGCATCGACGAGAGGATGGTCGTGTGAGTTCCCTGGTCCTGACCGCCGTGGCCGACGGTGTCGGCACCCTCACGCTGAACAACCCCGCCGAGCGCAACACGCTGACGGGGGACATGGTCATCGAGATCGTCGCCGCCATGGACGCCTTCGAGGCGGACGACGCCGTGGGGGCGGTGGTCGTCACGGGCACCCCGCCGGCGTTCTGCGCCGGCGCCAACCTCGGCAACCTGGCCAACGCCGACGGCGGCAGCCTCGGCAACGTCTACGAGGGCTTCTTGCGCATCGCCCGCAGCCCGCTGCCGACGCTCGCGGCCGTCAACGGCGCAGCCGTCGGGGCGGGCATGAACCTGGCCCTGGGCTGCGACGTGCGGCTGGCTGCCCGGCGGGCCAAGTTCGACACCCGCTTCCTCCAGATCGGGCTGCACCCCGGCGGCGGCCACACGTGGATGTTCCGCCGCATCGCCGGTCCGCAGACGGCGATGGCCGCCGTGCTCTTCGGCGAGGTCCTCGACGGCGCCGAGGCCGAGCGCGTCGGGCTGGTGTACCGCTGCGTCGACGACGACGCGCTGCTCGATGCCGCCCACGCCATGGCGGCCCGGGCGGCATCGGCACCGCGCGAGTTGGCGAAGGTGACCAAGGCGACCATCCAGGACATGGCCGACATCGCCGACCACCCGACGGCCGTCGAGCGGGAGCTGAAGCCTCAGCTGTGGAGCAAGGACCAGCCGTGGTTCGCCGAGCGCATCGCCGCGCTGCGAGCGAAGATCTCCACCAAGCCGACCTGAGCGGCGATCACCGAGACGGACATCGAGTCCCCCGGCTAGGGTTCACGGTACGGGGAGAAGCTCACACCACCAGCGACGTCGCTCGATCAGAGCGCACGAGGAGGTCGTCCGTATGAGCCAACGCCACCGCACCGCCGAGGGGCCGTTGCCGCCGAAGGAGGAGTTGCGGGCGCAGGCCCACAGCGAGCGCCACCGGATCCACGCCGAGCTGCAGGACGTTGCCAACCTGGTCAGCGCTGGGCTCGATCCCGCCGATGTGCACGAGCCCGGTGCGGCCTGGAAGCCGGCGCACCACAAGGATCCCGAGGTCGCCAAGGACAAGCTGGCCAAGCGCACCCGCACCCCGCGGCACTGGAAGCTGAAGATGTGGAAGCGGCGCACGGCCAACCGCCAGGCCAAGGCCGAGGCCACCCGCCTGGCCGGGGAGAGCTGACCACTCCCTCCACGGCCTCACGGGCGATCTCGAGGATCGTCACCGTCACATCCAGGCGGCGAGGAGGTCGTCGCGGCGCTCGGCCCACTCCTCGACGGTGAAGCCGTAGCGGACGTGGTCCTCCCAGACCCCGTTGATCTCGAGGAAGCGCTGGGCGATGCCCTCCTCGCGGATGGCCAGCTTCTCCATCACCCGCCGGCTGTTGCGGTTGCGCGGCACGATGCAGATCTCCAACCGGTGGAGGTCGAGCTGCTCGAAGGCGAAGGCGGCGACGACGACGACGCTCTCGGCGATCAGCCCCTGCCCGGCGCGGGCCTGGTCGATCCAGTACCCGACGGTGCCGCTCTGCATCGCCCCCCGCAGCACGCTGTTGAGGTTGACCTCGCCCGCCATCCGGTGATCGACGAAGACCCCGAAGCCGTAGGCGACGCCGGCGCTGGCGTCGCGGTCGCGGGCGGCGCAGCGGGCGTTGAACGCCTCCCGGTTGACCGTCGGGTCGAGCTGCGCAGGCGGCCGCCGCGGTTCCCACGGGGTCAGCCAGGCGTCGTTGCGCCGCCGCACCTCGCTCCACTCCGGGAAGTCCTGCGGCGTCAGCGGGCGCAACGTCACTCGCCGCCCGTACAGCCGGAGCGGCGCCGGGAGCGAGGAGCCGATCGACGGGTGGCGGGCCATCACCGGGGCGCCTCGAACGTGACGCCGGACAGCTGCAACCGGCGCATCAGGCCGACGATGACGCAGCTCGTGCCGAGCACGCTGTCGACACGCTGGGGATCGAGCCCCGGGTTGCCCAGGCGCTCGGTGCGGGTCTCGGTGGCCAGCGTGCGGAAGACCTCCTCGACGGCGTCCCGGCCGAGCGCTGCCGTGCTGCCGTCCGGCGATCGCCCGTGCTCGACGGTGGTGAAGTGCCACGCGTCGTCGCCGCTGACGTGGACGTCGTGGGCGTCGACGACCGCCGGCTGCTCGCGGATGACGTCGTCGACGTGATCCATCACGAGGCCGATGGCGTTGGTCAGCTGCTCCGGCAGCGGTGGGTCGTGACCGGCGAGCACGTCGGCGAGCAGCGTCGCCGGACCGACGGGCAGCCGGCGGTCGCGCCCGCCGTGGCTGAGCACCGTCGACGACGGTGCCACGTCGACGTCGAGACGCTCGGCGAGGCGTGACGCGACCCACTGACCGACGGGGTCGTCACCGCCGGCGAGGAACCAGGCGTAGTGGGCGTGCAGGCACTTGACGCCCTCGCGGGTGCCGCCGACCCCGCCGGACGGCGTCGGTCCGTCAGCCGCTCCGAGCGCCGCGTCGCGCTCGGCCGCGTAGCGCCGATGGGCGTCTTCCAACGCGGCCGGATCGACCTCGGCCTCGGCACGCCGTACCCCGCCGGCGGCCTCCAACCGGCTCACCGCCAGCACCTCGGTCGGGCCGACCAGCCAGTAGCGCGTCGGCATCGGCGTGCCGTCGTCGAGCAACGGGGCGTTGCGGATGACGACGGGATCGCCGGCGTCGTCGCGCACGACGACCTCGAAGGGCCCCTGCGGGTCGCGGCCGAGCGACGCGCGCACCGCGGCGCGGTCGTGATCGGTCACCGCGACCTCAGCGCCGGCGGCGCACGATGAACAGCAGCAGCAGCAGACCGATCACGACCGGCGCGACGCGCTTGAGCACTGCCGGCCCCGCGACACCGGCGAGGTCGACCGGCTCGGCGGCCGGGCTGTCGACCTTGCGCACCCGCCGGGCCTCCGATTCGGTCTCCGGCCGCGGCGTGTCCGCACCGAGCGCGCTCTCCGCCGGCGAAGGATCTGGCGCCGCCTCCTCCGGCACGGCGGGCCCGCTGGTGGCGGCCGTGTCGCCGTTCGACTCCGGCGGGGTCTCGGCCGGCTGCTCGTCCAGCATCGTGTTGAGGTTGCCGGCGAACTGCGCCATCAACTTCTTCGACACGTCCCCGATGATCCCCCGGCCGAACTGGGCCACCTTCCCGGTGATGTGCAGGTCGGTGGTGACGACGACGCGCGTGCTGGTCGGCGAGAGGCTCTCGGCATTGGCCTCGATCTCCGCCGAGGCGTTGCCCCGCCCGCCGGTGTCCCGTCCCTCGGCCTTGAGCACGGCTCGATGGGCGGAGTCGTCGCGCTCGATGAACGTCGCCTGGCCTTTGAACTGCGGCGTGATCGAACCGAGCTTGATCTTGACGATCCCCCGGTAGATCTCGCCCTCGACCTCCTGCAGTTGCGCACCGGGAAGGCACGGGGCGATCCGCTCGACGTCGGTGATCACCGCCCAGGCCTCGTCGATGGGGCGGTTCACGGTGAACTCGTTGACGAGTTGTTCTGCCATTGCCGCAGATCCTCCACGGTGTCGATGTCGATCGGGGAACCATCGCACGGTACTGCAGTGACGAGATCAGGTCGTCGCTCGATGAGCGCGCGGGCTCCCTGGTCGCCGTGCTCGGGGAGCAGTGGCCAGGTCTCGCGGGCCAGGCGCACCGGGTGGCCGCGCCGTCCGTCGTAGGTTGCGACGGCGATCGGGGCGTCGGTCGCGGCGACCGCCCGCCACGCCCCGACGGACACGAACGGCTGGTCGCCGAGCCCGACGACCACCGCCGAGGCGCCCAACCCCGATGCCGCCTCGATGCCTGCCCGCAGCGACGTGATCTGGCCATCCGCCCAGTCGTCGTTGACGACGTGGACGACGCTCGGGTGGAGGGCGGTCGCCAACTGACCGGCCGTCACCACCACGACCGGCCCGATGCCGGCAGCCAGCGCCGTCGCGATCGCCCGTTCGACGACGGCCTGGCCGCCGACGCGGGCGTCGAGCTTGTGGCCCTCGCCCCGGAAGCGGGTGCCGGCTCCGGCGGCGAGGACGACGGCCACGACCGCGGCCTCGGCGTTGCGGGAGTCCTGGCCGCTGGTCATCACCCGAGTCTCGCCGTGATCAGCGCCCCTCGGAGACGGCGAAACCCGACGGAAGATGACACCACGATGACGACCAGTTGTCGAAAAGATGACCGTTCGGGTTGAACATGACGATTCCATGACGCTAGCATCCGGCCACACCACGACAGCCCGGTCGCTCACGCTCTGCCGCCCGTTGGGTGAGACGGCCCCATGACGCCACGGACTGATCCATGCCCTGTACCACCACCTCGCCCCGTCGCGGCCCGACGCGGCTCCGAATCCGGCTCCTCGCCGCCATCGTCGGCGGCGTCACCGCCGGATGCCTCGTCGCCGGGACGGCCGCTGCCGGCCCCCGCCCGAGCCGGATCGGTGGTGATCACCACTCGCCCACCGTCGCCGCGCTGGCCAACGTCGCCCTGACGGCCCACGACGCCTTCTCGACCACCGGCTCGCCGGCCGCCTTCGTCGACTACCTCGCCAACCGCAACGCCACGGCCGACGCCGTCTCCGTGGAGATGGGCCTCGATCCGGCCGTGTTGCGCAACGCCTGGTCGCGGGCCGACCTCCAGCACCAGGAGGCGCTGCTCGCCGCCCTCACGCAGCTCGGCGTCGCCTACCGGTCGAGCACGTCCGAGCCGGGAGTCGGGTTCGACTGTTCCGGCCTCACCGCCTTCGCCTGGGGGAGGGCCGGCCTGCCGCTGACCCGCCAGAGCGGCGCCCAGATCAACGCCGCGGCACGCCGCGATCACGACGCCGCCGTGGCCGGTGACCTGGCCCAGTACCCCGGGCACGTGATGTTGTACCTCGGCGTCGGCGACGCCATCGTCCACGCCTCCAACCCCTCGACGGACGTCGAGCTGAGCTTCACCAGCCGCTCCGTCCGCTTCGGCGACCCGACGGGCTGAGCGATCCCGTTCTGTCCTTCGATTCCGGCCCGATCGGGCCGGAATCCGCGGACAGAAGCAGCGTTCAGGCGTGTATTGGGCCGTCTGAGTCCTTGAGGCTGGGGGCCGCCTTGCCGGTGTGGGTGGCGATGATCTCGGCGCAGATCGAGATCGCCGTCTCCTCCGGCGTGCGGGCGCCGATGTCGAGCCCGATCGGAGACATCAGCCGGACCAGGTCGTCGCCCCCGAGGCCGGCCTCGCGCAGCCGCTCCATCCGCTTCTCATGGGTCGTGCGGCTGCCCATCACCCCGATGTAGCCGACGTCGGTGGCGACGGCTCCCTGCACCGCCGGGACGTCGAACTTCGGATCGTGGGTCAGGATGCACACCGCGTCACGCGGCCCGAGCGATCCTCCCCGCCGCTCGAACACCGGACCCGGCCACGACACGACGACCTCGTCGGCCATCGGGAAGCGGCGGCGGGTGGCGAAGATCTCCCGGGCGTCGCACACCGTCACCCGGTAGCCGAGGACCTTGGCCACCTTGGCCAAGGCGGCGGTGAAGTCGACGGCACCGAAGATCCACATCTGCGGCGGCGGGGCGTAGGACTCGACGAAGACAAGGATGATCGGGGAGTCCTCGAGGTCCTCCGGCGTGGTCTGACCCTGCGGGCCGTAGTGGCGCACGCCCGAGCGGCCCGCCTCCAGCTCGGCGAGCGTGTCACGGGCGACGACACGGTCCAGGTCGGGGTCGCCCAGCGTCCCGGCGGCGGACTCGCCGGGGATGACGAGGAGCTTGGCGCCGCGCGCCGGCCCGTCGATGACCGTGGCCAGGGCGACGGGCTGCTCGGCGCGGATGCGGTCGCGGAGCTGGTCGAAGAGCATGGGCATGGTCACCAGTCGAGCGGCTCGATGAACAGTCGGATGGTGCCCCCGCACGTCAGGCCGACGGCGAACGCCTCGTCGTCGCTGTAGCCGAACGTGACGATGCGCGGCTCCGCCTCGCCGGCCAGGATCGCCAGTGCTTCGGTCACGACGGCTCCCTCGACGCACCCGCCGCTGACGCTGCCGGCGACCTCGCCGCGCTCGTTCACCGCCATCGCTGCGCCGGGACCGCGGGGGCCGGAGCCCTCGACGTCGACGACTCGGGCGAGGGCCGCCCTGGCCCCGGCCGACCGCCAGCGGTCCAGGTCGTCGAGGATCTCACGCATCGCTGTCCTCCTGTTCGTCGTCTGTTTGTGACCTCATCCCTCGTCGAGCACCTCCGCCAGGCGCTCCATCGCCTCCAGCGAGTGGCCCTCGACGAAGCGGTCGACATATGGCAGCGCGGCGGCCATGCCCCTGGCCAGCGGCGCGTAGCCGGGCGTCACCTTCAGCGGGTTGACCCACACGATGCGGTGGGCGACGCGGCGACAGTCGCTGCATCTGTTCGGCGAGCTCGTCGGGATCGCCGCGGTCCCAGCCGTCGGAGAGGATGACGACGACGGCGCCGCGGGCCATGCCGCGCACTCCCCAGTCGTCGTTGAACCGGCGCAAGCCCTCGCCGAGCCGGGTGCCACCCGACCAGTCGTTGACGCGGCCGGCGGCTTGGCGCAGGGCGATGTCGGGATCGCGCGACCCGAGCTCGCGGGTGATGCGCGTCAATCGGGTGCCGAGGGCGAACGCCTCGACCCGCCGCCGCCCGGCCACCGCCGCCTGCACGAAGCGCAGCAGCGCCCTGGCGTACGGCTCCATCGAGCCGCTGACGTCGAGCAGCAGCACGAGCCGCCGGTGCCGCGTGGCCGGCGCCCGGTAGTGCCGGCGCAGCGCCTCGCCCTCGGTGCGCAGCGCGGCGCGCACGGTGCGGCGCAGATCCGGGCGGTTGGTGCGCCGCGTCGTCGGCGCCAGCCGCAACGAGCGCCGCGGCGAACCCGTGAGCCGCATCCGGTGCATGACGCGGTGGGCCTCGGCCAGCTCGGCGTCGTCGTAGGCGGCGAAGTCCTTGTGCCGCAGGACCTCGGCGATGCTGAAGCGCAGCTCGATCGTCGGCTCGTCGCTCGGCTCGGCTCCCTCCGGGCTGTCGCCATCGTCGTCGCTGTCGACGGCCAGGGTGATCGCCTCCGGCTCCGGCTCCTCGCCCACCGCGCCCGCCGGCTCGGCGTGCTCCCAGAACACCCGGAACGCCCGGTCGAACAGCCCGACGTCTTCCGGGTTGCGCACCAGGGTCGAGCGGCCGGCCCAGTAGACGTCGTCGCGCGCCTCGACACCGACGACGCCGAGCGCCTCGGCGAAGGCCAGCACCGTGCTCGTCGGCACGGCCAGCCCGGCGCCGCGCAGCACGCGGGCGAACGCCACCGCCATCTCCGTGACGGTCGTCCTCGGGGCCGCGTCGACCGTCACGTCAGCGCCCGGTGCGGGACAGCGCCAGCTTGACGATGTCGGCGAAGCCGTGCTGCTCGACGCGCTCGTGGTCCTCGCGGTACTTCAACACCGTGCCGAGCGACGTGGCGACGGCGCGTTCGTCGAGCTCGCTGACACCGAGCCGGCCGAGGGCCGCGGCCCAGTCGATGGTCTCGGCGACGCCGGGGGGCTTGTACAGGGAGAGGTCGCGCATCGCGGCGACGGCGGCAGCGACCTGGCGCGCCAGGTTCTCGCCGGCTTCCGGCACGCGCAGGCGGACGATCGCCACCTCTCGCTCGAAGTCCGGGTGCTCGACCCAGTGGTACAGGCAGCGCCGTTTGAGGGCGTCGTGGACGTCGCGGGTGCGGTTGCTCGTCAGCACGACCAGCGGCGGATGCTCGGCGCGGAACAGGCCGAGCTCGGGCACGGTGATCTGCCAGTCCGAGAGGACCTCCAAGAGGTAGGCCTCGAACTCGTCATCGGCGCGGTCGATCTCGTCGACGAGCAGCACCGGCGGCGGACCTTCGCGGGGCTCGATCGCCTGCAGCAGCGCCCGCTTGACGAGGAAGCGCTCCTGGTACAGCTCGGCCTCCAGGGCATCGGTCGACCGCCCCGCCGACTCACCGCTGGCCTCGGCGGCGCGCAGGTGGAGCAGCTGGCGGCCGTAGTCCCAGTCGTAGACGGCCTGGGCGGCGTCGATGCCCTCGTAACACTGCAGGCGGATCAGCTCGCCGCCGGTCCACGCGGCGAGGACCTTGGCCACCTCCGTCTTGCCGACGCCGGCCTCGCCCTCGAGGAGCAGCGGCCGGCGCAGGGAGATGGCCAGGAACACCGCTGTGGCCAGTCCGTCATCGGGGAGGTAGCCGTGGGCGGTGAGGGCGCCGGCGACCTCGCCGACGTCGGACGGAGCCGACCAGGCGGGCGCAGTCGCGGTCACGCTGGTCGATGGTACTGGTGGGCGTCGGTGTCACCGCAGGCCGACGTGGTGAGGCCGGCGATCAGTCGGCGACGGCGACGAGCTCGCGTTCGACATCCCGTTCGACATCGTCGAGCGACGGCGTCGTCGCCCTGGCCGGCAGGAAGCGCCAGGCGACGAGGGCCCCGACGAGGACGACCCCGAGCGCCACCCACGAGCCGGCGTGCCAGCCGTCGACGAAGGCGTCGTTGACGGCGCCGCTGACGAGCTCCTGGGCCGGGGGCCCGCCGGCGGCGCCAGCCTGCTCGGCGACGGTGTTCGCCGCGCCCACCGAGTCCTGGGCGATGGCGATGGCGTCAACCGGCACCGGCGTCCCGGCGAGGGCGTCGCCGAGGCGGGAGGCGTAGATCGACGAGAAGACGCTGCCGACGATGGCCACCCCCAGCGTGCCCCCGAGCTCGCGGGCGGTGTCGTTGACCGCCGAGCCGACGCCTGCCTTCGCCGGCGGCAGCGACCCCATGATCGCCTCCGTCGCCGGCGCCTGGACGAGGCCGAGTCCGGAGCCGAGGAAGAACATCGCCACGACGACGACCCAGTACGACGTGTCGACGCCGGTCACGATCGCTACGGCGAAGCCGACCGCCATGGACACCAGGCCGCCCGTGACGACAACCTTGGTGCCGACGCGCTCGGCGAGCTTGGCGGCGATCGGTGCGGTGGAGGCGGTGAACACGGCGAAGGGCACCGTGCGCAGACCGGCCTCCAGCGTGCCGTAGCCGCGCACGAACTGGAAGTACTGGGTCACCACGAAGACGAAGCCGAAGAGGGCGAAGAAGGCGAACGTGACGGAGACGCTGCCGGCGGTGAAGCGCATGTCGGCGAACACCGAGACGTCCAACATCGGGTGGTCGATGCGACGCTCCCAGGCGACGAACCCGATCAGCAGCAGCGCCGCCAGGCCGAAGGCCACGATGCTCGTGGTCGATGTCCAGCCGTGTTGCGGGCCCTCGATCACGGCCCAGACGAGTGTGCTGACACCGGCGATCGAGGCCACGGTGCCGACCGGATCGAAGCGCTTGATCGTCGTGTCGCGGGAGGTCGGCACGACGAGCGCGATGGCGACGAGGGCCACGGCGATCACCGGCACGTTGATCATCAGCACCGAGCCCCACCAGAAGTGCTCGAGTAGGAAGCCGCCTGTCACCGGGCCGAGGGCCACGGCGACGCCGGCCGTGGCCGCCCACACGGCGATCGCCGCCGCCCGTTCCTTGGGCGCCGTGAACACGTTGACGAGGATCGCCAGCGTGGCGGGGAACATCAGGGCTGCACCGACGCCCATCGCCGCTCGCCAGCCGATCAGTTCGCCGGGGCTGTCGGACAACGCGGCGAGCGCAGAGAAGACGGCGAACAGCACCAGGCCGATCTGCATCACGCCCTTGCGCCCGAAGCGGTCGCCGAGGCTGCCCGCGGCCATCAAGAGGCCGGCGAAGACGAGGACGTAGGCATCGACGATCCACTGCAGCTCGCTCGTCGACGCACCGAGCTCGGTGGCCAGCGTGGGGAGGGCAACGTTGATGATCGTCCCGTCGAGAACGATGACGAACACGGAGGCGCAGAGGACGAGGAGCACCAGCCAGCGCCGGTGACCGCGCTGGCCGGTCGGGGTGAGGGTCGAGGATGTCTCGAGCATGAAGGGACCTCCGGGAACGGTGGAACAGTGCAATCACATCGTTATCACAATGTGTTAGACTGCTGCCACATGACACCGGACACGGCAATCCGTTCGGTACGGTGACCGACGCATGAGCGAGCACGAAGGGCGAGCGAACCAGCGTTACGGCGCGACCACCGTCCGCCCACCGGCGGCGTCCAGGGGCGACGACACCCGCCAGGCCCTGCTCGCCGCGGCCCACGACCTCCTCGCCGGGGAAGGCGCCGGCGCCCTCACCGTCCGCCGCATCGCTGCCGCCGCCGGAATGAGCACGATGAACGTCTACTCCCGCTTCGGCGGTAAGGACGGCGTCCTCGACGAGCTGTTCATCGACGGCTTCCGACGCCTGGCTGCGCACATGGAGGACGCACCGAGCAGCGACGACACGATGGAGGACCTGCGCCAGTGCGGCGCCTGCTACCGGCAGTTCGCCCGCGACAACCCGACCTACTACGCGCTGATGTTCGCCCGCGTCGTGCCCGACTTCGAGCCCTCCGACGCGGCGAAGGAGGTGGCTCTCGCGGCCCTCGGCCAGGTCGCCGCTCGCGTCCAGCGGGCGATGGCTGCCGGGAGGCTGCGCGGCGGCGACCCGATGACGGTGGCGGCGGCGCTCTGGGCGTGCCAGCACGGGCTCGCCTCGCTCGAGCTGTCGACGGGGAGCGACCAGGGCCCACCGTTCGACTGGGACGCCATCGCCCCGCTCGCCGTGGACGCGCTGCTCCGCGGGCTCGCGGCGCCACCGTGATCCCCGTTCGCGTCCGCGCGCCCCTCGCGACGGCCCTGACGCTGGTTCGCTTCGACGGCGCCGGAGTCGAGCTGGATCGGGCCCCGCTGCGGCGGGAGGGTGATGACTGGGTCGGCGAGGTCGCGGCCGGCACGATCTACGGTCTCGTCGCCGACGGCGACGGCCCGCGGTTCGACCCCTCGAAGGTGTTGCTCGATCCGCAGGCCACGGACGTGTGCTTCCCGCCTGGCCACGACCGCAAGGCGGCCCGCCTGCCCGGCGTCGCCAACGCCGGCCGCGGCCCCCTGGCGATCGCCCGCCCGCCGCGGCCGGCACAGGCACCGCGCCGTTCGACGCGGGCGCCCGTCGTGTACGAGGCCCATGTCCGCGGCCTCACCCGCCGGGCTTCGGTCGCCCGGCCCGGTACGTTCGCGGCACTCGGAACCCAACTGCCGCGCTTGGCGGCCCTCGGGATCACCGTCATCGAGCTGTTGCCGGTCCATCAGAACGATCCGCAGGAGGGCAGCTACTGGGGCTACATGCCGCTCGCCTTCGGTGCCGTCCACCGCCAGTACGCAGCCGGCGATGACGCCGCCGCCGAGCTGGCTGCCTTCACCGCCGCCGCCCACGATCACGACATCGAGGTGTGGCTCGACGTCGTGTTCAACCACACGACCGAGGTCGATCCCACGGGACCGACCTACAACCTGCGCGGGCTGTCCGACGGCGCCTACTACCGGCTCCGCGATGACGGCTCGTACATCGAGACCACCGGGTGCGGCAATGACATCGACGCCGCCTCGCCGGCGGCCCAGGATCTGGTCGTGTGGGCGCTCGATCGTCTCGCCGACCTCGGGGTCGACGGCTTCCGGTTCGACCTCGCCCCGGTGCTCGGGCGTCACGCCCCGTTCATCGCCCGCCTCGACGCGTGGTGCGCGTCGCGTGGCGTGGCGATGGTCGCCGAACCATGGGACGCCCTCGGTACGCATCAGCTCGGACACGCCTGGCCCGGACACGGCTGGATGCAATGGAACGACCGCTTCCGGGAGGACATCCGCGGCTTCCTGCGCGGCGAGGAAGGGCTGATCGCCCTGCTCGCCGAGCGCGTGCAGGGCAGCCCCGACCTCTTCGACGCGCCGATGCACAGCGTCAACTTCGTGACCTGCCACGACGGGTTCACGCTCTACGACCTCTTCGCCTACGACCGCAAGCACAACAAGGCCAACGGCCACGGCAACCACGACGGAGCGGCGTCGAACCGGTCGTGGAACTGCGGGTGGGAGGGCGACCTCGACGTGCCCGACGAGGTCCGCGAGCTGCGTCACCGCCAGCTGCGCAACGCCTGGTGCCTGCTGGCGATGGCCCACGGAGTGCCGATGGTGGCCATGGGCGACGAGGCCGGGCGCACCCAGGGCGGCAACAACAACGCCTACAACCAGGACAACGAGACGTCGTGGTTCGACTGGGAGCGAGCCGCCTCCTTCGCCGACCTCGAGCGGTTCGTGGGCAAGCTGCTGGCGCTGCGGGAACGCCATCCGATCCTCTCCCAGCCGGCGTGGTGGGGCGACGCGGTGCAGTTCTTCGGCACCGTCGCCGAGGCCGATCTCGGTCCGCACTCGCGGTCACTCGCCTGGTCCGTCGGCGACCTCTACGTCATCGCCAACGCCTGGTGGGAGCCCTTGGAGTTCCATCTCCAGCGACCGGGCCGGTGGCGGCGCGTCGTCGACACGTCGCTGCTCCCGCCCGACGACATCGTCGACGACGACGACGCCATCCCCGTCGGTCAGTCCTACGACGTCGGCCCGCGCTCGGTCGTCATCCTCACCCGCCGCTGACCGCCCGCTCATCCGAGTGTTTGCTGCTGACGGAGGGTTTGCGGAGGGTAGGCCCCGCCGCAGACACTCCATCTGCCCGGCTGCGCGAGGCTCGGCGGATGGGCGACGTCTACACCCACGGCCACCACGAGTCGGTGCTGCGCAGCCACACCTGGCGCACGGCGGAGAACTCCGCCGGCTACCTGCTCGGGTCGTTGCACGCCGGGCTCGACCTGCTCGACGTCGGGTGCGGGCCGGGGACGATCACGATCGACCTCGCCGGCCGGGTGGCGCCCGGGCGAGTGCTCGGGGTGGACGCCTCGGCCGAGGTCATCGACCAGGCTCGGGCGGCCGGCGACGAGCGGGTCGAGTTCGCCGTCGCCGACGCCTACGACCTCGGGCTCCCCGACGGCTCGTTCGACGTCGTCCACGCCCACCAGGTGCTGCAGCACCTCACCGACCCGGTGGCGGCGCTGGTCGAGTGGCGCCGGGTGCTGCGACCCGGCGGGCTGCTCGCCGTCCGCGACAGCGACTACGCCGGGTTCTTCTGGTCGCCGGCTGAGCCCCGTCTCGATCGGTGGCTGGCGCTGTACCACGAGCTCACCGCCCGCAACGGCGCCGAGGCCGACGCCGGGCGCTTCCTTCCGGCGTGGGTGGCCGCCGCCGGTTTCGACGACCTCACGGTCGCCAGCTCGACGTGGACGTTCGCCGATCCCGGTGACCGGGCCTGGTGGGGCGGGCTGTGGGCCGATCGCGTCGAACAGTCCTCCTACGCCACCCAGGCCCGCGCCGCCGGCTTGGCCGACGACGCCGAGCTGGCCGACATCGCCGCCGGCTGGCGCCACTGGGCGGCGCAGCCCGACGCCGTGTTCGTCGTGCCCCACGTCGAGGTCCTCGCCCGACGGCCGTGATGATCCGAGTGCCTGCTGCGGGACGTCCCCGCCGCAGGCACTCCGTCGGCCGCAAACACTCGGATGAGGAGGACGGGGAGGACCGGGGGACGCGGGGGAGCGGTCAGCTGTCGAAGCCGAGGCCGAGGTGGTCGAGGGCGCGCAACCAGAGGTTGCGCTTGCCGGTGCGGTCCTCCCGGTCGAGCGACCAGCGGGTCGCCTGGATGCCGGCGAAGCGGAACGGTTCCGGGGGGAACGGCACCGGCTTGTCCCGGACGAAGTCCGTGGACGTGGCGACGCTGCGCCGGCCGTCGAGCAGGTCGAGCATCACGTCGGCACCGAAGCGGGTCGACGCCACGCCGAGGCCCGTGTACCCCAGGGCATAGGCGACCCGCCCGGACTTCGCCGTGCCCCAGAACACGCAGAAGCGACTGCAGGTGTCGATGACGCCACCCCAGATGTGGCTGAAGCGCACCCCGTCGAGCTGCGGGAAGGTCTGGAAGAAGTGCTGGCTGAGCTTGGCCCACGTCGCCGGCCGGCTCTCCAACTCCGCCGAGACCTTGCCCCGGAAGTAGTAGACGGTGTCGTAACCGCCCCACAGGATCCGGTTGTCCTCGGTCAAGCGGTAGTAGTGGAACTGGTTGGGGATGTCGGACAGGCCCTGGCGGTTGGGCCAGCCGATCGTCGCCAGCTGCTCGGCGGTCAGGGGCTCGGTCACCATGCAGTAGTCGTAGACCGGGGCGATGTAGTGACGCAGGCGCCGCAGCAATGGCCGGAAGGCGTTCGTGCCGAGCGCCACGCGGGCCGCCCGGACGTTGGCCAGCGGGGTCGTCACCAGCACACCGACCCCGTCGCGGTCGAGCTTCGTCGCCTTGGTGTCCTCGTAGATGCGCACGCCGAGGCGCTCGGCGGCCGACTTCAGCCCCCACGCCAAGCGGGCGGGGTCGACGAGCGCGGCGCGGCCGATGCGCCACAGCCCGCCCACGTAGGTCGGTGAGTCGACCTCGGCGCGCATCGCCTCGGCATCCAGCCAGCGGGCGTCCTGACCCAGCCGCCGCAGCTGGATGGCGTCGTCGCGGAGCTCGTCGAGGTAGCTCGGGGGGTGCGCCGTCGTCGCCACGTCGATGACCCCGGGGCGCTCGAAGTCGCAGTCGATGTCGTAGCGGTGGATGGCGTTCTCGATGGCGTCGAGGTTCTCCAGGCCGAGCTGCTCGAGCAGCTCGATCTCGTCGGGGAAGCGCTGCTGGCCGTTGGCGATGCCGTGGGTCAGGCTGGACTCCATGAACCCGCCGTTGCGCCCGCTGGCGGCGGAGCCGATCTCGCCGGCGTCGATCAGCACGACGTCACGCGACGGATCGCGCTCCTTGGCGATGATCGCCGTCCACAGCCCGGTGTAGCCGCCGCCGATCACGCACAGGTCGCAGCTCTCGTTGCGCACGAGCGTCGGGTTGGAGTCCGGCTCGTCGACGTCCTCGTACCAGTACGGCGCCAGCTCGGCGTCGGCGATGGCGTCGAGGTGCCGGCGGTCGAAGTCCTCGTCGCTCCTCACGGGGCTCAGACCTCGTGCTCGATCAACCCGGTGTCGACGTCGTAGAGGAACCCGCCGATGGCGACCGTGTCGGGGATGAGGGGGTGCGTCCGGAGGATCTTGACGTCCTCCTGGAGGGCGGCGAGCTGATCGTCGATCACGGCGAATGACTGCCACGAGGCGTCCTGCCCGCTGGAAGCGGAGATCGCCGACCGCAGCTCGTCCTCGGTGTACGCGGCCATCGCGCACCTCGTGTGCGGCACGACGAGGATCCGGTCGACGCGCAGCAGGTGCACGCCGAGTACGAGGGCCTCCAGCGCGGCGTCCGTCACCCGGCCACCCGGGTTGCGGAAGATCTTGGCGTCGCCGGGCTGGAGGCCGACCATGCGCAGCGGGTCGATGCGCGAGTCCATGCACGTCACGATGGCGACGCCGGCGTGGGCGACGCCGTCGAAGCCGCGCAGCGTGAACGTCTCGGCGAAGCGCCGGTTGGCGGCCAGGAGGTCGTCGAACGGGCCGGTCACGGCGTTGCACAGTACCGGCGCCGCAGGCGGCGACGCCCGGTCCCGGCCTCATCTACGGTGCTGCCATGGAGCTGGGAATCTCGGGCCGCCGGGCCGCGGTCGCTGCGGCATCGAGCGGGTTGGGTCTGGCGTCGGCGAAGGCCCTCGCCGCCGAGGGCGTGACGGTCGCCATCTGCGGCCGCGACCAGGGGCGCATCGAGGACGCTGCAGCGGCCGTCGGGAACGGGTGCATCGCGCTCGTGTGCGACGTCGCCGGGGCCGCCGGGGGCTCGTCCTTCGTCGGCGCGGCCAACGAGGCCCTCGGCGGGATCGACATCCTCGTGACCAATGCCGGCGGTCCGCCTCCCGGCGACTTCGCATCGACCGACGTCGACGCCTATCCGCCGGCCATCGACCTCAACCTGATGTCGGTCGTGGCGATGTGCAAGGCCGCGGTGCCGCCGATGCAGGCGCAGGGGTGGGGCCGCGTCGTGGCGATCACCTCCGTGGCCGTGCGCCAACCGATCCTCCAGCTGATCCTCTCCAACACGGCACGCGCCGGGGCCACCGGGTTCCTCAAGACGATGGCCCGTGAGGTCGCCGAGGACGGCGTGACGGTCAACTCGGTGCAGCCGGGCCTCCACCGTACGAACCGGGTCACCTCGCTGTACGGCTCGGCGGCCGACGAGATGCGGATGGGCGACGCCGACGACTTCGGTGCCATCGTCGCCTTCCTCTGCGGCGAGCAGGCCGGGTTCCTCACCGGCGCCCAGATCCACGTCGACGGCGGCTCCTACCAAGCGCTGCTGTGAACCGGGCGGCGGTGCGCCGCCCGGTTCTCCGGAGACCTCGTCCCGCGCAGCGGGAGCGAGGAGCGTCAGAAACTCACGTGCTGGCGGCCTCGAGGGCGCGGCGGGTGAGGACCTTGGCCAGGTGGACGCGGTACTCGACGCTGGCGTTGAGGTCGGCCTGGGGGTCGGCCTCGGCGGCGGCCTGCTCGGCGGCGTCGGTGGCCGACGCCCCGCCGGCGAGCGCCGACACCACGCTGCTGGCGAGGATCGGCGTCGAACCCATGTTGACCAGCCCGACACCCGCCTGACCGTCCCGCCGCCACGCCGCCACGCCGACGATCGCCCAGTCCTGGGCCCGCCGGTTGAACTTCTGGAAGCTCCACCCGGCGCCCTGCATCTTGGGCACGCGGATCTCGGTCAGCAGCTCGTCCGCCGCGAGCGTCGACGTCAGGAAGCTCTCGAAGAAGTCGGCGGCCGCGATCTCCCGGGTGCCGTTGGGTCCCTGGGCGACGTAGGTGGCGCCGAGAGCCAGTGTCGTCGCCGGCAGGTCCGACGCCGGGTCGGCATGGGCGATCGACCCGCCGATCGTCCCGCGGTGGCGCACCTGGGGGTCGCCGACGTGGCTGGCGGCGTGGGCGAGCAGCGGGACGTGCTCGGCAAGGACATCGGAGCGCTCGATGTCCATGTGCCTGGTCAGCGCGCCGATGGCGATGTGGTCGCCGGCGTCGCGGATGTAGGACAGATCCTGCAGCCGTCCGATGTCGACCAGCACGCTCGGCTGGGCCAGACGCAGCTTCATGAGCGGCAGGAGGCTGTGGCCGCCGGCCAGGAACTTGGCCTCGTCGCCGTGCTGGCCGATCAGGCTGATGGCCTCCTCGGCCGAGCCGGCCCGGACGTAGTCGAAGGCGGCGGGGATCATGTCGGTCCTCCATGTGTGCTGGGAGTGGTGGATGGCACGCCGGCGCCGGGAGCGGCTTCGGTGGTGGTCACGGGTGCGACCCCCGGTCAGGCGTCGGCCGCGGCGAGGACCGCCAACACGATGTTGTGATAGCCCGTGCAGCGGCAGAGGTTGCCCTCCAACCCGATGCGCACCTCGCGCTCGGTCGGATGGGGGTTCTCCTGCAGGAGGCTGGTCGCGGCCATCACCATGCCCGGCGTGCAGTACCCGCACTGGAGGCCGTGGTTCTCCATGAACGCCCGCTGCATCGGGTGCAGCTCGCCGTCGGTGGCCAGGCCCTCGATGGTGGTGATGTCCGCACCGTCGGCCTGCACGGCCAGGACGGTGCAGCTCTTCACCGACTCACCGTCGATGTGCAGCGTGCAGGCCCCGCACGACGACGTGTCGCACCCGATGTTGGTGCCGGTCAACCCGACCTGTTCGCGGATGTAGTGCACGAGCAGCGTGCGCGGCTCGACGTCATGGGTGTGAGCCGTGCCGTTGACGGTGACGCTGATCTCCACTGATGGCCCCCCTTTGAGGAATGCGGTCGTCTCCCCCGGCCGGCCATCATGTCACGCCTGAACGCGAGGGCGGCAAACCCACCCGACTGCGTGTCCGCGACCTCAGTCGTGGAGCTGCTGGGCCAGGTACTGCTCGATCCCGATCTGGCGGATCGTCTCCTGCTGGGTCTCGATCCAGTCGATGTGCTCCTCCTCGGACACGAGGATCCCGGCCAGCAGCTCGCGCGTGCCGTTGTCACCCTTGGCGACGGCCGTGGCGATGCCGCTGTTGAGCCGCTCCACGGCTGCGTACTCGACCTCCAGGTCGAGCTGCAGTTGCTCGGCGACCGTCTCGCCGACGCGGACCGGGAACAGCCGCTGCATGTTCGCCACGCCGTCGAAGTAGAGGATCCGATCGATGACCATCTCGGCGTGCTTCATCTCCTCGATCGACTCGTCACGACCGTGGGAGGCGAGGCGGTGGTAGCCCCAGTTCTCGCACATCTTGGCGTGGATGAAGTACTGGTTGATGGCGGTGAGCTCCGCCGTGAGGACGTCGTTGAGCAGGTCGATGATCTCCGGATCGCCGTGCATCTGCGCCACCCTAGGCGCACGCATGCGCCCCGGCGCTCATGGTCTTCGCCGCGGCAGCGGCTGTCCTCACGCGATGCGCAAACGGCGGCGCCGCGGCTCCGCGACGATCTGCTCGTGCTCGGCGAGCAATGCGTCGAGCGTCGGGTGGCAGCCGTAGCAGCAGCTCCCGGCGTGGCAGCGCTCGGCGATCTCCTCGATGGTCCGGGCACCGTGTTCGATCTCCCGGCGGACGCGGCGTTCGCCGATCCCGTGACAGAGACACACCAGCGCCATTACGGCCGTAAGGTACCCCTAACGGATCGGGCACTGCAACCCGAAGGCGGGACGATCAGCTCACGATGCTCGCGAAGTCCTGCACGGCGAGCACGACGAGGAACACGAACACCGTGCCTCCGAGCGCGCCGTACCACCAGCGCTTCGGGTGGTCGGCCCGCCAGAACCGCCGCATGCTCATCACGATGCACACCATCGCTGCGAGGTTGATCGCCAACCCGATGAACGGGCCGACGCCCCGGGCCACCCCGATCGCCGGAAGGACGAACGGGAACACGAGGTACATCAGCAGACAGCGGACGGTGGCCACCAGCATCGAGGTCTGGAAGGCCTTGCGCGCGCCCTCGGCCGAACCGGGAGGCGCGTCGACCGGCAGCCGCAGGAGGCGGCGCATGAGGATGTCACCGCCGGAGCGGGTCGACGGGGGCGCCGCAGTGGCGGTCACGACGACACCGTCGCCGCGACGGGCGAGCCGCGGCGGCACGCCAAGGTTGCGGATGGTCCGTCCGCCGGTCGCCATGGTGAGTCATGTTAGGGCCTCCCGCCGCCGATCGAGATGGCCGATGCCTGGGGCCAGGTCGTGTCCGTCCCGATCGGCCGGATCGGGCCGGTGACGAAGGACAGGACGAACGTCGGGAGGTGACGGCCCGGCGGTCGGGCCCGCCGATAGCTTGCGACGCCGTGAGGGGCGAGCTGCGCACGAGGGCGTTCGCCATCCTCGGCCTGAGCGGGCTGGCGGTCACCCAGCCGCTGCTCGACCTGTTCGGCCGCAACCCCGAGTTCTTCGTCGCCGGCAACTACAGCTCCAGCCAGATCGTGTGGTTCGCCGTGCTCATCGCCGTCGTGCCGGCACTCGCCGGCATCGCCGTCACGGTCCTGGCCACGCTCATCGACCGTCGCCTCGGCACCGTCGTCTTCGGTGTCGTGGCGGCCGCCCTGGCCACGGCGTTCGCCCTCGGCCTGCTGCGCACGTTGGGTGTCGACCGCGTGGTCGTCGTCGCCGTGGTCGCCGTGCTGCTCGGCGTGGGCGCGGCGGTGCTCGTCGTCCGCCGGCGGGGGATGCAGCTGTTCGTCTCCTACCTCGCCGTGGCCAACCTGTTCTTCGTCGGCTCCTTCATCTTCCTCAGCGAGACGTCGGAGCTGATCGCCGGCGGACCCGCTGCCGACGAGGGTGAGGTCGTCGTTCCGCCGCTCGACGGCCCGGTCGTGCTCGTCGTGCTCGACGAGCTGCCGGCGGCGACGCTGATGCGCGCCGACGGATCGCTGAACGAGGAGCGGTACCCGGGCTTCGCCGAGCTGGCGGCGGTGAGCACGTGGTTCCGCAACGCTTCCAGCCAGTACAACCTGACGCACCGGGCCGTCCCGTCGATCCTCGATGGGCGGCTGGCCGAGGGCGACGTGCTGCCCACGGCCGCCGACCATCCGCGCAACCTGTTCACGTTGCTCGGTCATGACGTCCCGGTGCACCGCTACGAGTCGGTGACCGACCTGTGCCCGCCGACGGTGTGCGAACCGCCGCCCCGCCAGCCGCTGCGGCAGGCGATCGAGGACGCCACCGTCGTCTACGGCCACCGCGTCCTGCCGGAGGAGCTGCGCGACGGCTTGCCGGCGATCGACAACTCGTGGGGCGCGTACGGGGCCGAGGACGCCGACGGCAGTGACGACCTGGTGCGCCAGGAGGCCGGCGCGGCCGCCGACGGGTCGCAGGGCGACTCCCTGATCGAGCAGGCCTACGCCAAGTGGCAGGGGCTGGCGGCCGCTGAGCGCAGCCCACTCGGCCAGGCCGGAGTGCTGCGCGAGATGACCGCGGCGATCGACGGCTCGCCGGCTCTCCACGTCGTCCACGTCGCCCTGCCGCATCGTCCGTGGGTCCTCTCCCGCACGGGTGTCGGGACGTCGTTCGCGCCGGAGCTGATCACCGATCCGGACGCCCCCGGGTACCAGTTCGGCGCGCGCATGGAGTACCAGCTGCACAGCATGCAGGTCGGCGCCGCCGACACCCTCGTCGGTGAGCTCGTCGACCACCTCCGGGCATCGCCGGGTTGGGAGGACACCCTGCTCGTGGTCACCTCCGACCATGGCACCAACCTCACGCCACCGGACATCGGGCGGATGCACGTCACCGACGCCAACCGTGAGGAGGTCTACCGGGTGCCGCTGTTCATCAAGGCGCCCGGACAGCTCACGGGCGAGGTCCGCGACGACAGCGCCCAGAACCTCGACGTGCTGCCGTCGATCATCGACCTCCTCGACGCCGACGTCGACTGGGAGCTCGACGGCCACTCGCTGTTCGACGGCAGCGCGGCGCACACCCGACCGAAGGTGTCGACCGACGTCGAGGCGGCGATCGCCATCGCCGCCCGGCGCGCCGAGCAGTTCCCCCACGGTGACGACTGGATGGCCCTGGCCGCCGTCGGCGAGCACGGCGACCTCGTCGGGACCGAGGTCGCCGAGCATGACGTCGGAGCACCGAGCGAGTGGTCCGCCACGCTCGACCAGGCCGACGAGCTGGCGGCGCTGCCGACCGACGACGGTGAGTTGCCGTTCGTCCTCGCCGGCCGAGTGACCGGGCCGGCGAACCCCCCGGAACTGCTCGCCGCGGTCAACGGAACGATCGCCGGGGTCGTCGGCGGCTATCGCCCGAGCGACGGCGGCTGGGACTTCACCGGCTACGTCGCCGACCGCTACGTCGAGGGGCGCAACGAGGTCGAGCTGTACGAGGTGACCGGCGACGGCGGCGACGTCACCCTGCGTCCGGCGTCCTGACGGGATCAGGCCGGGTCGCAGCGGTACAACGTGCGCGTTCCAATGGTCTCGGTGGCGCCGACCGTGAAGCGGGCGGCCAGCGCCCGCTCCCAGTGCTCGCGGTCGTAGGCGTCGAACACACCGGTCCGCTTGCGGGCCAGCAGACGGGAGGCCATGACGTCGTCGCGGTGCGGGAACTCGACGACGAGTGGAGCGGCGAAGTCGCGCAGGAAGGCGACGATCTCCTCGAGCGGGACGGTGTTGGTGAGGGCCAGGTGGTGGACGACGGCCAGGCACAGCACGAGGTCCGGGCGGATCCGCTCGAGGAACGGCAGGCGCTCCCGGGACCGCCAGCCGAGGCCGGGCGACGGATCCGAGAGGTCGACCACCAACGGCAGGACGCGGCGCTCGCCGTCGCGGCGGAGATCCCGGTACAGCCGGTCGACGACGAGGTCGTCGGAGTCGACGGCGACCACGGACGCCGCCCCGGCCTGCAGGGCGAGGCGCGAGAAGTGGCCGTCGTTGGCACCCAGGTCGAGCACGCGGCGCGGCGCGACGGTCGCCACGGCGGAGCTGACGAAGCGCTCCTTGGCCCGCAGGTCGCCCTCGTCGTAATGGGCGCGATCGGAGTACTCGGACCACGTCGACCGCTGGGCGCCCCACTCCAGCTTGGTGATCGCCTTCTCGAGGTTCTTCAACTGGGCATCGATCAGCCCGGGGCCGAACCCGGCTCGTTGCAGCTCCGCTTTGACGTCGTGCTCGCGGTCGGCGTCGGCGTATCGGCGCTCCGCTCTGGCGTGCAGCTTGACGTGGGTGAAGACGCCCTTCGTGAAGCGGCCCTCGTGGCGCAGCAGGTCGGCGGCCGTGGTCGGCGAGATGCCGTGGACGCTGCCGCGCAGCAGCGGCTGGAACGGCACGTCGAGCAGCGCCTGGACGAGCAGCGGATTGAGGAACAGCTCGCAGAACTGGCGGTAGCCCGGCCACGGCTCGCCGCCGCGCAACCGCTCGAACGACCCGACGTCGATGAACACCGGCCTGGCACCGACGAACTGCACGTTGTACGACGAGGCGTCCTTCGTGATCAGGCCATCGGCCAGCGCGCCGCGGGTGAGCGCCAGCTGCAGGAGGGCGGCGTCGCGGAGCATCTCGAAGGGCCACTCGTACGGGTACGAGAGGACCTCGATGCGCTCGTGGCGCAGCGCGGCGGCCCAATCCCCGGGCAGCGACCACTCGCCGTCGACGCGCTCGGTGCCGACGATGTCGCCGCGTGCCATGGCCTCCTGGAAGAAGCGGGACTCGGCGAGTGCCTCGTAGTCGGCCAAGGCCTCCTTGGACAGGCCGCGCCACACGCCGTCGTCGTCGATGTACACCCGCGACAGCGGGTCGCGGAACGAACCGGGGTCGGCTCGACGCACCTCAGCTGTCGGCGTCGGAGCCGACGAGCTCGGCCTGCGCCTCCTCGGCCTTCGTCCGGTGCTTCTTGGAGAACACCCCCAGCACGCGATGGCCGTACATCCGCAAGAGCACACCGAAACCGGCGATGCCGCCGGCGAAGGCGGCGGCGATCATGCTCCCGGTGCCGGGATCGAGATAGCTGAGCATTGGCGCGACGATAGCGCGACGTTCAGCGAGCCGCCGGTCGTCAGCAACCCACCGTCCACCGCCCGTTCACCCGTTCTGTCCTGCGAAACCGGCCCGATCGGGCCGGTTTCCAAGGACGAAAGCCGTCAGGAGGCGGCTTGGATGGCCTGCCAGACGCGCTCCGCGGTCGCCGGCATGTCGATGTGACGGACCCCGAGGTGGGACACGGCATCGACCACGGCGGACTGCACGGCCGGTGTCGAGCCGATCGTGCCCGACTCGCCGATCCCCTTGGCGCCGAGCGGGTTGACCGGCGTCGGCGTCTCCATGTGCACGACCTCGAAGCTCGGCAGCTCGGCGGCCGTGATCATCCCGTAGTCGGCGAGGTTCGACGTCACCGGGTTGCCGTCGGCGTCGTAGCGGACCTCCTCCAGCAACGCCTGGGCGGCGCCCTGGGCGACCCCGCCGTGGATCTGTCCCTCGAGGATCAGCGGGTTGATGACCCGGCCGGCGTCGTCGCACGCCACGTGGCGGACGTGACGCACCTGTCCCGTCTCGACGTCGACCTCGACGACGGCGACGTGGGCGCCGAACGGGAACGTCGGGCTGCCCGCCTCGAACCTCGTCTCGATCAGCAACGGGTCGCCGTCGCTCGACGCCAGCGCCGCCAGCTCGCCCCAGGTCTTGGCGACGGCGGGTGTGCCGGCGACATGGAAGGCGCCGGCGTCGCGGTCGAGTGTGATGTCGGACTCGGCTGCCTCCAGCGCCTTGGCGGCGAGCGCCTTGGCCTTGTCGACGAGCTCGCCGGCGGCCTTGTCGACGGCGGCGCCGCCCTGCTGCAGCGAGCGCGAGCCCATCGTGCCGCCGCCGACGGGCACCAGGTCGGTGTCGCCCCACACCAGCTCGATGCGGTCGAGCGGGATCCCCGTCTGCTCGCTGGCGATCATCGACCACGACGTGTCGTGTCCCTGGCCGTGCGGCGAGGTGCCGGTGTAGATGACGGCGCGACCGTCGTCGAGGACCTCGATCTTGGCCGCCTCACCCATCGGCGGCACGCCACCGGTGATCTCGACGTAGGTGCTGACGCCGATGCCGAGTTGCACCGGGTCACCGGACTCCCGGCGGCGGGCCTGCTCGGCGCGCAGCTCGGCGTAACCCGCCGCTTCGAGGGCCCTGTCGAGGGCGCCGGCGTAGTTGCCGACGTCGTAGGTCTGGCCGATCGTCGTGGTGTGCGGATCGGCGAACGGGGGGATCAGGTTCGTCCGGCGGACCTCGGCGGGGTCGAGACCCACCTCGAGGGCGAACATGTCCATGGCCCGCTCGATCGCCGCCGTGGCCTCCGGCCGGCCGGCGCCGCGGTAGGCCGTGGTCGGCGTCGTGTTGGTGACCACCGACGTCGTACGGCACTCGATGTTGGGGATGGCGTAGACACCCGACGACATCGGACGCGTCATGAAGGGGGCGAGGATCGCCCCCATGTCACAGAACGCGCCGGAGTCCTGGATGACGTGCAGGCGGTAGTGGGTGACGGTGCCGTCGCGGCGGCCGCCGATCGTGACGTGCTGGACCTGCGCCCGGCCGTGGCCGAGGGCCATCATCGACTCGCTGCGGGTCTCCTGCCAGCGCACCGGCCGCCCGAGGCGCTTGGCGATCGGGCCGAGGACGATCTCCTCCGGGTAGGTGCTGATCTTGGCGCCGAAGCCGCCGCCGACGTCGGGCGTCAGGATGCGCACCTGCTCGGCGTCGACGGCGTTGCCGGCGACGATCGGGTCCTTGATCCCCTGGGCGTGCTGGGTCGAGACCCACTGGTGCAACCGGCCGTCGATCCACGTCGCCGCCGAGCCACGGACCTCCAGCGGGCACGGGGCGACGCGCTGGTTGACGAACGTGCCGGAGACGGTGACCTCGCAGTCGGCGAAGAACTCGTCGCCGGTGAGATCGGGCATGCCGAGGGCGGTGGAGTCGAACACGACGTTGCTGCCCGCTCCGTCGTACAGCAGCGTCGTGCCGGTGAGCGCTTCCTGCGGATCGATGTAGACGTCGAGGGAGTCGTAGTCGACGAGCACCGCGTCGGCCGCGTCGACGGCCTGCTCGCGGGTCTCGGCGACGACGGCGGCGATCGGCTCGCCGACGTAGCGCACGCGGTCGCTGGCGAGCAGCGTCTTGGCGACGGCCGGGTTGAAGGGCGACGGGACCGGCTGCAGCTCGAGGTCGGCGGCGGTGAAGATGCCGACCACGCCGGGCATCGCCGCCGCCGCGGACGTGTCGATCGACGTGATCGAGCCGTGGGCGAGTGCCGAGCGCACGTAGGCGACGTAGGCCGCTCCGCTGAGCTCGCCGACGTCGTTGAGGTCGTCGAGGTACATGCCGCCGGTGGTGAGGAACTTCGGATCCTCCTTGCGGACCACCCGATTGCCGAGGATGCTGCCGGGCACTCGAACCCCCTGTGTCGTACATGGCTGGCGTTGCACGCCGGACTGTAGCCAGCCCGCTCGCGCCGAGACCTGCGCCGCGAACCATCAGCCGTCCGAACCATCTCGCGAGCGCGGTGGCAGTCAGTGACCGCTTCGGCCCCCGTCCGCAGCGAGCATGGATGGTCAGGTCGAGCGTCGGCCCGCCTGGGCCGGCGGCGCCAGCCGCAGCGAGACACGCCGAGCGAGCGGAGTCTCGAGCGAGCGAGGTCCATCGGAGCGAGCGAGGCCACTCAAGCACCGCGTGCCATGCTTCCGCCGTGGCCTGGTTGGTGAGCGATGCGCGCGTCCTCGCCTCGGCCGAGGTGGCCGAGTCCCGGTCCGAGCGCCGCCGCGGGCTCCTGCAGCGCGACGGGCTGGACGGGGCGATGGTGATCACCTCGTGCCGGTGGGTGCACACCCTCGGGATGCGCTTTCCCCTCGACGTCGCCTACGTCGACGACGCCGGCACGGTGGTCAAGGCGGTGCGCATGCCGCGCCACCGCGTCGGGTGGCCCGTCACCAAGGCGGCCTGGGTCATCGAGGCCGAGGCCGGGGCGTTCGAGCGGTGGGGCCTGCATGTCGGCGACGTCGTCGAGCTCCGCGACGGCGCCGGCGATCCGGCCGGCGACGATCGCGGTGGCTGACGCCGCACCGTCGCGGGGCCGCCTCGTCCTCGTCGGCACCCCGATCGGGAACCTCGGCGACCTGTCGCCGCGGGCGATCGCCGCGCTGGCCGAAGCCGGGCTGGTGTGTTGTGAGGACACCCGCCGCACCGGTCGCCTGCTGCAGCACGCCGGTGTCACGGCGGCCCGGCTCGCCGTGTGCAACGAACACACCGAGCTGGCGCGGACCGGCGAGGTCCTCGACGTCCTCGGCGAGGGGCGTGACGTGGCCGTGGTCACCGACGCCGGGATGCCCGGCATCAGCGATCCGGGCGAGCGGATGGTGCGGGCCGTGCTCGACGCCGGCTACGAGGTGGTCGCCGTCCCCGGTCCGACGGCGTTCGTCGCCGCCCTGGTCACCAGCGGGCTGCCGACCGGGCGGTTCGTGTTCGAGGGGTTCCTGCCCCGATCCGGTCGAGCCCGTGTGGAGCGGCTCGACGCCCTGGCGGACGAGCCGCGCACCATCGTGCTCTACGAGGCCCCGCACCGCGTCGAGCGCACGCTCGCCGATCTGGCCGAGCGCTTCGGACCCGACCGTCGCGTGACGGTGGCGCGCGAGCTGACCAAGCTCTACGAGACCGTCGTGCGCGGCACGCTCGGCGACGTGGACCTCGGCACACCGCGTGGTGAGTACGTCCTCGTCGTCGAGGGCGCCCGGCCCGACGATGCGCCGCCCGACGACGACGAGATCAGGACAGCGTTGCGAGCCGAGCTGGCGGCCGGCCGCTCGCGGCGTGATGCGGCGACGGCGGTCGCCGCCCGACTCGGCGTGCCGCGCCGTGTGGCCTACGACCTCGCGGTGACCGAGCGGGGAGGGCGCGCCACGACTACCGTTGCCGACGACAGCTTCGGGACACCGCCCCCCGACACCGAGGCGTCCCACCCCCGCTAGAGTGCCGTCGCATGAAGGCGTGACATGTGACAATTCGGGACCGAGCGAGGCCGACCGAGCGACCATCAGGAGCGGGCGGCGATGGGGCACCGGGCGTAGCCCCCCAGTTGAGCCGTCGATGAACGAGCGGCGCGACACCGTCAGCGAGTACCGCCAGATGATCAGTTCTGGTCCCAGCGCGGCGTTCTTCGACCTCGATCGCACGCTGATCTCGGGCTCCTCGGCGTTCATCCTGGCCACGACGGCGCGCTCGGCCGGCCTCGTGCCGACCCGCCAGTTCGTCCGCGACGCCAGGGCGGCCCTGGCGTTCAAGCTGCGCGGCTCGAGCGACCGCACGACCGACGCCGTGCGCGACCGGATCCTCGGCGCCGTCAAGGGGATGCGCCGCGACGACCTGATCGCCCTCAACGCCGAGGTCCTCCCGAAGCTGCTGGCGAAGATCCGCCCGGAGGCCCGCCGGCTGCTCGACCTGCACCGCCACGCCGGACGCAACACCTACATCGTCTCGGCGGCCCCGGTCGAGATCGTCGAATCGCTGGCCCACTCGCTCGGGATGACCGCCGGGATCGGGACGCGCAGCCTGATCGTCGACGGCGTGTACAACGGCGAGCTCGCCGGGCCGTTCTGCTACGGGGCGGGCAAGGTGACGGCGATGGAGGAGATCGCCCGCTGGGACGGGCTCGATCTCGCCCAGAGCTACGCCTACTCCGACTCGGCCAGCGATCTGCCGATGCTCCAGGCCGTCGGCCATCCTGTCGCCGTCAACCCCGACTCCAAACTGGCGCGTCACGCCCGCGCCCACGGCTGGCCGATGGTCAACTTCAGCCAGCGGACGAAGTCGGTGATCCGCCGCTCGGTCACCGCGGCCGGAGCGACGGCGATCGCCTGCGCCAGCTTCGCCGCCGGCGCCCGCTACGGCCGTACCGTCCGTTCTGTCCTCTGAGATCGGCCCGAACGGGCCGATCTCAGAGGACAGAAGCGGCTCAACCCCTGGCTCACGGCGCGAACCGCATCGGTAGCGTTCACGGCGTGAGCCGGTTCTACGTCACGACGCCGATCTACTACGTGAACGCCGAGCCACACCTCGGCCACGCGTACACGACGATCGTCGGCGACGCGCTCACGCGCTGGCACCGCCTGCTCGGTGACGACGTCTACTTCCTCACCGGCACCGACGAGTACGGCCTCAACATCCAACGGGCCGCCGAGGCGGCCGGGCTCGAGCCGCAGGCGTTCGCCGACTCGATCGCCCCGAAGTTCGCCGAGGCGTGGAAGCACCTGGAGATCGCCAACGACGACTTCATCCGCACGACCGAGCCGCGGCACCGGGCGGCCGTCATCGAGCTCCTGCAGCGGTGCTACGACGCCGGCGACATCGAGCTCGACCTGTACCGGGGGAAGTACTGCGTGCGCTGCGAGCTGTACTACAGCGACGACGACCTGCTCCCTGGAGACCTGTGCCCGATCCACAAGTTGCCGATCGAGGAGTTCGAAGAGGAGAACTACTTCTTCCGGCTCTCGCGCTTCCAGGGCCGCCTGCTCGACTGGTACGCGGCCCATCCGGGGGCGATCGTGCCGGAGTTCCGCGGCAACGAGGCGTTGGGCCTGATCCGCTCCGGGCTGCGCGACTTCTCCGTCAGCCGCACCAGCCTGACGTGGGGGATCCCGCTCCCGTGGGACCCGAGTCACGTGACCTACGTCTGGTTCGACGCCCTGACCAACTACGTCGCGGCGGTCGGCTTCGGCACCGATTCCGAGCGCTTCGAGCAGTGGTGGCCGGCCGACTACCACCTGATCGGCAAGGACATCATCCGCCAGCACTGCGTGTACTGGCCGGCGATGCTGCTGTCGGCCGGCATCGAGCCGCCGAAGGGGTGGGCCGTCGGCGGATGGTTGCTGAGCGGTGGGGAGAAGATGAGCAAGACGACCGGCAACGTCGTCAAGCCGCTCGACCTCGTCGACACCGTCGGCGTCGACGGCTTCCGCTACTACATCCTCGCCGACACCCCCTACGGGCAGGACGGCGACTTCACCTACGACGGTCTGGTCGGGCGCTACAACGCCGACCTGGCGAACAACCTCGGCAACCTCGTCGCCCGGGTCACCACCGTCGTCGGGTCGAAGTGCGGCGGCGTCGGACCGGCGCCGGCCGCCGACAGTCCGCTGGCGGTCCCGGCGGCGGACGCCGTTGCCGGCGCCATCGCGGGGTGGGATGCCGTCGCCCCGAACCGGGCCCTGGAGTCGGCGTGGCAACTCGTGCGGGCCACCAACGCCCACCTCGAGGTCAACGAGCCGTGGAAGCTCGACCCCGGCTCGCACGTCGACGCCGTGCTCGGCGACGCCCTCGAGGCGCTGCGGATCGTGGCCATCCTCGCCGCCGCGGCCATCCCCGGCTCGGCGCAGGCGATCTGGGAGCGCATCGGTCTGGCGGGCTCCGTGGACGACCAGCGCGTGCTCCGCGACGTCGAGTGGGGGCGGTACCCCGGAGGCCTGCCGGTGACCAAGGGGCCGGCGCTGTTCCCGCGCATCACGCCGTGACCGACGCCCGCCCCAGTTGGGTCGACTCGCATTGCCACATCCCCCTCGACTCGGCCGCCGAGGTCGTCGCCGAGGCCTTGGCGGCCGGCGTCGGGACGATGGTCACGGTGGGCTGCGACCGTGCCTCGTCACTGGAAGCGTTGGCCGTGGCGGGCAGCCACGCCCAGGTCCATGCCACGGTGGGGCTGCACCCCCACGAGGCACGGCACGGCGTGGCGACGATCGCCGACCTGTTCGACGGTGCGACGCAGCCGGTAGCCGTCGGGGAGTGCGGTCTCGACTTCCACTACGACCACTCGCCGCGTGACGTCCAGCGCGAGGCGTTCGCCGCGCAGATCGGGATGGCCCACCGCCTCGGCCTGCCGCTCGTCATCCACACCCGCGAGGCGTGGGACGACACGTTCGCCATCCTCGACACCGAGGGCGTGCCGGCACGCACGATCTTCCACTGCTTCACGGGCGGACCGGATGAGGCCCAACGGTGCGTCGAGCGCGGTGCCTTCGTCAGCTTCTCGGGCATCGTCACGTTCCCCGGCGCGGCGGACGTCCGCGACGCGGCGGCTCTCGTGCCCCTCGACCGCACGCTCGTCGAGACCGACAGCCCGTACCTCGCACCAGTGCCGAACCGCGGCAAGCCGAACCGGCCGGCCTGGGTCACGTTCGTCGGGGACCGGCTGGCCGAGATCCACGGTCTCGCCGCCGACACCGTCCGTGACGTCACGCGGGCCAACGCCGAGACCGCCTTCGGCCTGTCCTGACCAGGGGGCCGCGGACCGAGTCCGCGGCGGCCGGTTTGCGTTCTGCGGTCCAGCTACCTACCCTTTTCGTTCCTTCATGGGTCGGGAGCCAGTCCGGCCTGTACGGACCTGGGAGCAGACCCTTGAGATTCGACGACAGGGATCGACGGCGGCTGGTGCTGGCCAGCGCCTTGACGGTCGTCGCGCTCCCCGCCGTGTGGCTCGTCAACCAGGACGACGAGGGGTCCCGCCCCAACGTCGCGGCGGTCGGTCTGGCCGCCGAAGACGGCGCCGCCGGCACAGCCGCACCGACCACGTCCGCCGATCCGATGGGAGACGTCGACGCCCGCTACCTCGATAGCACACCGCTGCCGCCGCCACCGGAGCATGTGCCGATCGCCGTCGGCAGCACCGACGAGGTCGTGGTCGCCACGGCGCAGGCGATCTACCGGCAGTCGGTCGGCAGGGTCGACACGTGCGCGTTCAACGGGGTCGAGGTGGGCGAGTTGATCACGGTCGTCAACGTCGACAACGGGCGATCGATCGAGTGCTGGACGGCGCCGCGCTCGGCGGACGCGCCGCACGGTGAACTGGTCATGCACCCCGACCGCTTCCGGCAGATCGCCGATCTCACCAACGCGCCGATCAACGTCGAGATCCGTCAGTGAGCCGTGTGGCGTGGCGCGCCACGTCACCTCCCGCGTGAGATGACGCACTCACGGCCGACGGTGCGCGAGCTGCTGACCAGCCGTGGCCTGGCGCCACGCCGCGACCTCGGGCAGAACTTCGTCGCCGACCCGAACACGGTGCGCCGCATCGCCCACCTCGCCGGCGTCGGGCCTGGCGATCGCGTCGTCGAGATCGGCGCCGGGCTCGGGTCGCTGACCCTGGCCCTCGCCGAGACGGGCGCGGCCGTCACCGCCGTGGAGGTCGATCACGGGCTCGTCGGCGCGCTGCGCGACGTGCTCGCTGACGTGCCGGGTGTCGACGTCGTGGAGGCCGATGCCATGGCCCTCGACTGGGAGGGCTTGCTCCGCGGCCACACCGGGTGGGTGCTGGTCGCCAACCTGCCGTACAACGTGGCCACGCCGCTCGTGTGCGACCTCCTCGACGGCGTTCCGGCCATCGAGCGGATGCTCGTGATGGTCCAGCGCGAGGTGGCCGAGCGGCTGGCGGCGACCGCCGGCTCGCCGGCGTACGGCGCGGTGAGCGTCAAGGTGGCCTACTGGGCGCGGTCGCGGATCGTCGGCGACGTACCGGCGTCGGTCTTCGTGCCCCGTCCCAACGTCGAGTCGGCGCTCGTCGAGATCGTCCGTCGCCCACCACCCGACGCCGCCCCGGATGCCGTGTTCCCCCTCGTGCGCACGGCGTTCGGGCAGCGCCGCAAGATGCTCCGGCGCTCGCTGGCGGGGGTGGTGACCGCCGGGCAGTTCGCCGCCGCCGACATCGCCGAGACCGCTCGCCCGGAGGAGCTGGCGCTCGACGACTGGGTCCGGCTGGCCGGCGTGGTCGGCGTGCCGTGACCGCGGTGCGCGTCGCCGCGCCCGCCAAGCTGACGCTGTCGCTGCGCATCACGGGGGTGCGCGATGACGGCTACCACCTCCTCGACGCCGAGATGGTGACGCTCGATCTGGCCGACCAGCTGACGATCACGCCGGGCGCGGCGGGCCTCAGCGTCGGTGGGCCCTACGCCGACGGTGTGCCGACGGACGGCACCAACCTCGTCGCCCGCGCCCTGGCGACCGCCGGGCGGCGGGCCGCCGTGCACATCGACAAGCAGATCCCCCACGGCGGCGGGCTCGGCGGTGGCTCGGCGGACGCCGCGGCCGTGCTGCGCTGGGCCGGCCACGAGGATCCGTCGGCGGCTGCCGAACTCGGTGCCGACGTGCCGTTCTGCCTGATCGGTGGTCGGGCCCGCGTCGGGGGCATCGGGGACATCGTCGAGCCCCTGCCGTTCGGCGAGCTGACCGTGACGCTCGTCGTCCCGCCGCTGACCGTCAGCACGCCCGCCGTGTACCGGACATGGGACGAGCTCGGCGGTCCGACCGCAGCCGGCCCCAACGACCTCGAGCCCGCGGCGATCGTCGTCGAACCGGCCCTCGCCGTGTGGCGCGACCGGATCACCGAGCTCGCCGGGGCGGTGCCCACGCTCGCCGGTAGCGGGGCCACGTGGTTCCTGCTCGGCGAGCGCGACGACGCCCTCGCCGCGTTGCGCAGCGAGGGCGTTGCGGTGATCGTCGCCCGCACCGTCGATGCGGGCTGACGAAGTCGGTTACTTGCGACGCTGGTGGCGGGTGCGTCGGAGCATCTTCTTGTGCTTCTTCTTGCGCATCCGCTTGCGGCGCTTCTTGATCAGCGAACCCATACGGCCCGGCAGGCTACCGGCGGATCGCGCACCTCCGCGATACCGTGATCGTGACGACGGCGTGAGCCCGTTGACGACTGAAATTCCGGGGTCGTTCAATGGTAGGACATCTGATTTTGGTTCAGAGTATGGGGGTTCGAGTCCTCCCCCCGGAGCGAGTGGAGCAGCGTGATCGGATGACGCCCCGATGAGCGTGTCGGCGATCGTCCTGGCGGCCGGCGAAGGCACGCGGATGCGTTCGTCGCGGCCCAAGCCGCTCCATCCGATCTGCGGTCGGGCGATGGTGCTGCACGTCATCCACGCCCTCCAGCGGCTCAGCCCCGACCGCACCGCCCTCGTCGTCGGCCACGGTGCGGAGCTCGTCACGAAGAAGGTCCAGGAGCTCGCCCCGGCGTGGGCCAACGTCGTGTTCGTCGAGCAGTCCGAGCAGCGCGGCACCGGTGACGCCGCCGCCCATGGGATGTCGGCGTTCCCCGGCGACGACCTCGACGACGACTCGACGATCGTCGTGCTGCCGGGCGACACCCCGCTGCTGCAGCCCGAGACGCTCGACGAGCTGGTCGCCACGCACGTCGCCAACGGCAGCGCGGCGACGTTGCTCACGAGCGTGCGCGACGACCCCACCGGATACGGCCGGGTGATCAAGGCGGCCGACGGGCGGGTGCTGCGGATCGTCGAGCAGCGCGACGCCAGTGCCGAGGAGCTCGGCGAGCGCGAGGTGGCGACGAGCATCTACGCCTTCCGCCGCGACCTCCTCGGTCCGGCCCTCCGGCACCTCTCACCGGACAACTCCCAGGGCGAGTTCTACCTGACCGACGTCGTCGGCGTGCTCGGCGGCATGGGCCACCGCGTCGGGCGCGTGCAGGCCCCGGCCGAGGAGACCCAGGGCGTCAACGACCGCTGGCAGCTGGCCCTCGCCGAGCGCGAACTGCGGTCACGCACCAACCGCCGCTGGCTGCTCAACGGCGTCACGATGCTCGATCCGCGCCAGACGTTCATCGACGTCACGGTGACGCTGGGGCGCGACGTCACGCTGTACCCCGGCACGATCCTGGAGGGCAACACACTCGTCGGTGACGGCAGCGAGGTCGGCCCCGACACCCGGCTCGACGACTGCGTGGTCGGGCGCGACTGCCGCGTCCAGCACGCCGTCGGCGTCGAGGCCGAGATCAGTGACCGGGCCCGGGTCGGGCCGTACGCCTACCTGCCAGCGGGTTCCCACGTCGGCAAGGCCGTGGTGACGGGTGCCTTCTACACTGCGGGTATCGACTGAGCGACACGGAGACGCCAATGGAGAAGGTCACGACCAAGAAGTTGGCGTTGTACTCGGGCCGAACCCATCCCGAGCTGGCCGCGGAGGTCGTGCAGCACCTCGGCATCGAGCTCGGCCACCCGAACATCGTCGAGTTCGCCAACGGGGAGATCAAGACGCGCTTCGCCGAGAGCGTCCGCGGCAGCGACGTGTTCATCCTGCAGAGCCACGCCAGCGTCGACAGCATGTCGGTCAACGACTCGATCATGGAGCAGCTGATCATGATCGACGCCGCCTACCGGGCGTCGGCCAAGCGGATCACCGCCGTCTGCCCCTTCTACGGGTACGCCCGCCAGGACCGCAAGGCCGACGGGCGCGAGCCGATCACCGCCCGCCTCGTCGCCGACATGTTCAAGGCCGCCGGCGCCAAGCGGATGATCTCCATCGACCTCCACGCCGGCCAGATCCAGGGCTTCTTCGACGGGCCCGTCGACCACCTCACGGCGATGCCGGTGCTCGAGAACTACCTGCGCGAGCACGTCACCGCGCCGGTGATCGTGTCGCCCGACGCCGGGCGCATCAAGGTCGCCGAGCGGATGGCCCAGCACCTCGGCGACTGCGGCGCCGACCTGGCCTTCTGCTACAAGCGGCGGCCCAAGGGCACCACCAACGTGGCCGAGGCGACGGAGGTCATCGGCGAGGTCAAGGGCCGGCTGTGCGTGCTCACCGACGACATGATCGACACCGCCGGCACGATCACCTCGGCCGCCGAGCTGCTGCTCCGGCGGGGCGCCACCGAGGTGTGGGCGATGGCCACCCACGGCGTGCTGTCCGGACCGGCGATCGACCGCCTGAAGAACAGCGCCCTGCGACGGGTCGTGTTGACCAACACGCTGCCCCTGCCGCCGGAGAAGCAGCTCGACCTGATCGAGGTGCTGTCGATCGCCCCGCTGATCGCCGAGGCCCTCTCCGCGGTGTTCGACGACACCAGCGTCAGCGAGATCTTCGACGGCGAAAATCTGGCTTGATTCGTTCGACGACCGCTCCCCCTCCTGCCCACGTTCAGCGTCACGCCGGTAAGCTTCTCGGCCGCTCGCCACCATCTCGCAAAGGGTCTCTTCCATGGCTTCCACCGTGCTCGTCGCTGATATCGGACGACCCACCGGCAGCTCGGCTGCCCGCCGGCTGCGCGCCGCCGACAGGATCCCCGGCGTGCTCTACGGGCATGGGATGAGCCCTGTCACGCTCGCCGTCGGGCGTCGCGATCTGCGCCTCGCCCTGTCCGGCGCGGCCGGCGTGAACACCGTGCTCGATCTCACCGTCGATGGCACGGTGTACCCGGCGATCGTCAAGGACCTGCAGCGCCATCCGGTGCGCCGCACCGTGACCCACATCGACTTCCTGCAGGTCAACCTCGACGAGGCGATCACCGTCTCGGTGCCCCTGCGCCTCGAGGGCGAGGCGACGGCGGTCGTCCAGGGCGGTGGCCTCGTCGACCCCGCGGTGGACTCGATCGAGGTCGTCACCACGCCGCGCACGATCCCCGACGAGTTCGTCGTCGATGTGTCGGACATGGAGATGGACTCCGTCATCCGCCTCGGCGACATCCCGATGCCCGCCGGCGTCACGGCCACCGGCGATGCCGACAGCCCCGTGGTCACCGTCCTCACGATGCGCGCCGAGGTGGCCGAGATCGAGGCCGCCGACGCCGAGGTCGCTGAGGTGCAGGCCGAGGAGGGTGAGGCGGCCGCCGAGGCCGCGCCCGAGGGTGAGGCCGGGGGCGACGAGCCCTCGGGCGACGTCGCTGCCGAGTGAGGCGCAAGACCCCGTTCGACTGGTTGATCGTCGGACTGGGCAACCCGGGCAAGGATTACGCCCGGACCCGCCACAACGTCGGTGAGGAGGTCATCGCCGAGCTCGCCCGCCGTCGTGGCGACAAGCTCAAGAGCGGCCGCGACAACTCCCTGGTGGCCGAGTCGCGCATCGGTGAGCAGCGCTCAGTCCTGGCGTTTCCCCTGACGTTCATGAACGACTCCGGACAGGCCGTGCGGGCGCTGGTGCGCCGCTACGGGATCGAGGACGCCGACCACGTCGTGATCGTCCACGACGAGCTCGACCTGCCGCCGACGGTGCTGCGGGTCAAGTCCGGCGGGGGCCTCGCCGGACACAACGGGTTGCGCAGCATCACCCAGCACCTCGGGACGCAGGACTTCCTGCGGGTCCGCATCGGCGTCGGGAAGCCGCCGTCGAAGGAGCGCGGCGCCGACCACGTGCTGTCTCGGCTCCCGGCCAAGCAGCGGGAGCTGTTCGACGTCGCCGTGCAGGAGGCCGCCGACGCCGTCGAGGTGATCGTCACGGAAGGCGTCGACGCGGCGATGCGCGAGTACAACGGGCGGGATGCCGGAGGGTGACACCATCCGTCGTCTGGCGGAGCGGATCAACCGTCGTTTCGCCGGGGAGCGGTGTGAGCGCTCCGTCACGCGTGATCCTCGGCTGGTCCACGTCGACTTCGCCGGCACCGTGCTGCGCGAGGCCGATGCCCGCGGCAAGCACCTGCTGATCCGCTTCGACGACGCCCGCACGCTGTTCGCCCACCTCCGCATGGACGGCTCGTTCACGGTGGGTCCGGTGGCGCGCGAGGCGCTGTGGCGGCGTCGAGTCGAGCTGTGGATGGAGACCGGCCGGCTCACCGCGGTCGACGTCCCCGTGCTCGGTGTCGTCGCCACGGCACGCGAGGAAGACGTCGTCGGACACCTCGGCCCCGACCTCTGCGGCCCGGCGCCGCCCGACCTCGCCGTCGTCGTGGAGCGGATGGCCGAGCGCCCCGACGAACCGCTCGCCGGCGCCCTCCTCGATCAGCGCAACGTCGCCGGCTTCGGCAACGTCTACGCCGTCGAGCTGCCATTCATCGCCGGCGTGTCCCCGAACCAGCGGGTCGGCACCGTCGACGGGCTGGGCGAGCTGCTGGGGTTCGGCGCGGCGGTGATCCGCACCAACGCCGTCCGTGGCCCGCAGAACACGACCGGCAGGCGGCTGCGCGTGGCCGACCACTGGATCTACGGCCGCCGCGAGCGCCCGTGCCCGCTGTGCGGGACCACCCTCGACGGCTGGGACGAACGCGACAGCCCGTGGCGCCGGGTCGCCACGTGGTGCCCGAGCTGCCAGCCGATCGAACCCCGCCGGACCGTCGACGTCGCCCGGGCGCGGCGGCTCCTGGCCCTCCACCCGGCCCGGCGCGAACCGACGTTCCCGTCGGCCTGACCGCGGCGCAGGCCTGCCCGGCCCGCCCGCAGTACCGTGCACGGGACCAAGGGGGACCGAGATGCCTGCAGCCGACCAGACGTGGTGGTGCTACCTGCTGCGCCCGACCCGGGCCGACATCCTGGAGACCGGCCCGACGCCGGAGGAGGCCGAGCTGATCGGCGCCCACTGGGCGTACACCACCGAGCTCCACGCCGCCGGCCGCGTGGCGCTGGCCGGGAGGGCGACGGGTCACGGCGACGCCTTCGCCATCATCGTCGTCAACGCCCCGTCCGAGGATGCCGCCCAGCAGCTCGTCACCGCCGAGCCCGGTGTGGCCGGCGGGTTGTTCACCGCCGAGCTGTACCCGTTCGAGTTGATGCTCGTCGGCGGCGTGGCCGACCCCGCCGACTGACAGCCGCCGACGAACGGGGTCTGTACGACGACGTACGATCGCCGCGGGGTCTCGATCGAGGATCGGAGGGGTCATGGTCGACGTGTCAACAAGGCGAGAGTCGAGGGAGGTCGACCTGCCGGGTCGGCTCGGCGATCCGGACCGGACGCTGGCGTCGGATCCGCGGGCCGATCCGCGGATGGTCGCGGCGTTGGCCGCCTTCGGCCTCGAAGGCCACACCGAGCCCCCGCCGGTCACGCCGTCGTCGCCGCGCGACGAGCAGCTGGAGTTCTGTGCCAACGCCGAGGCCGGGTTCCAGGCCGTGTTCACCGCCCTGTACGACGGGCTGCCACCGGTCGAAGGGGTCACCTCGGAGACCGTGTCGCTCGACCGCGGCGACGGGACTGCGATCAGCCTGTACGTACACCGCCCGGCCGATGCCACCGGGCCGCTCCCGGTCGTGTACCACATCCACGGCGGGGGCATGGTCATCCTCGAGGCGGCCGGCCCCCAGTACATCCGCTGGCGCGACGAGCTCGCTGCCACTGGCCTGGTCGTGGTCGGCGTCGAGTACCGCAATGGCGGTGGCAAGCTCGGTGTGCACCCGTTCCCCGCCGGCCTCGACGACTGCGCGGCAGGCCTGCGCTGGGTCATCGATCACCGCGACGAGCTCGGCGCCTCGGGTGTCGTCGTGTCGGGGGAGTCGGGTGGGGGCAACCTGACCCTCGCCGTGACGCTGCGTGCCAAGCGCGAGGGATGGCTGGACGGGATCGCCGGCGTGTACGCCCAGTGCCCGTACATCTCCAACGCCTGGGCCGACCCGCCCGCCGATCTCCCGTCTCTGCACGAGAACGACCGCTACTTCATCTCCTGCGACCTGATGGCCGTGCTCGCCGAGGTCTACGACCCGGGCGGGGCGAACAAGGGCGACCCGACGTGCTGGCCGTACGCGGCGACGCTGGCCGACCTCGAGGGGCTGCCGCCCCACGTCATCTCGGTGAACCAGCTCGACCCGCTGCGTGACGAGGGCCTCGCCTACTTCCGCCGCCTGCTCGCCGCCGGGGTGAGCACGGCGAGCCGGACGGTGAACGGCACGTGCCACGCCGGCGACGCCATCTTCCGCGGCGCGATGCCGGAGGTCTACGCGGCCACGGTCCGGGACATCAAGGGCTTCGCCGACGCCGTCGCGCCCTGAGGCAGCGGCCGGCTCGAGCCGGCCCGTCGCAGCTCGATCGCCACTGCCAGCCAGCCGCGCTGTCCCGCGCCGAAAGCCATTTCGCAACCTCGCGGGTACATGTCACGATGGTTGCCGACAGATGACGCTCTGGTTACGGTCCGTCGGCCATGAACGCCCGACGACGCGCCGCCTTCGCCGCGCTCGCCATCCTCCCGCTCGCCGCGGCCTGCACGCCCGAGGAGCTGCAGCAGTGGCAGTCCTCGCAGGCGCCAGTCGTCGCCGCCCAAGCGGCCGAACCAGCCCGTGGTGTCTGGGACCGGCTCGCCGAGTGCGAGGCCGGCGGCAACTGGGCGATCAACACCGGCAACGGCTATTACGGCGGGCTGCAGTTCTCGCTCTCGTCGTGGCGCGCCGTCGGCGGCACGGGGCGCCCCCACGAGCACAGCCGGGCCGAGCAGATCCGTCGCGGCGAACTGCTCCGCGACAGGCAGGGGTGGGGCGCGTGGCCCGCCTGCGCGCGCCGTCTCGGGCTGCGCTGATCGCAACCTAGGCTCGGGCGATGGCCCGACCGACGACGTCGCGCGGCGGCGTCGAGCTGACCAACCTGGACCAGCCGCTGTTCGAGGGCGCCGGCGTGACCAAGCGCGACCTCGTCGATTACCTCGATGGTGTCCACGAGCGGATCTTGCCGGTGCTGCGTGATCGGCCGCTGTCGGTGATCCGCGTCACGCACGGGCAGCAGCCCTTCATGCAGAAGAACCTGCCGTCGTACACGCCCGAGTGGGTGGCCAGCGTGCCGCTGTGGGCCGAGGCCTCGAAGCGCACCGTCACCTATGCGCTGTGCAACGACCGCCGGACGCTGCTGTGGTTCGCCAACCAGCGGGCCGTCGAGTACCACCCGGCTCTCGCCCGCACCGACCGCCTCGACCGGGCGACCGACCTCGTGCTCGATCTCGACCCGCCAGAGGGCGACGGGTTCGCCGCCGCCGTTCGCGCCGCCCACCTCGTCCGCCAGGCACTGCTCGACGTCGGCCTGTCCGGGGCGGTGAAGACGAGCGGTGCCAAGGGCGTCCACGTGTTCGTCCCGATCGAGCGGCGGGCATCGATGGAAGACGCCGCGGCGGCCACGCGGGCGATCGCCCGGCGGGCCGAGCAGCTCGATCCGGCGACGGCGACGACCGCCTTCCTGAAGGCCGACCGCGGCGGCAAGGTGTTCGTCGACGCCACCCGCACGGGCGGTGCGACGGTCGTCGCCGCGTACAGCCCACGGGCCCGCCCGGGCGCTCCGGTGTCCTTCCCGGTGCCCTGGGAGGAGCTCGACGCCGTCGCACCGGGCGACTTCACCATCACGACAGCCCTCGACCGCCTCGGCGACCGGGACCCCTGGGCGGACGCCCTCCCGGCGCCGCAGCGGCTGCCCGCCGATCTCCTCGCCGAGGGCCACGAGATCCCGATCGCCCGAACGGCGGCGATGCACGAGGGCAAGCGCCGGGCGCGGGCCCGCCGCGACGCCGACGCCTGACGTTGTTTTGGTCCGGATCCTGGTCGCCCGGGCGACCGATATCCGGACCGAAACGGTGGTGACGTCCCGGCAGGAGCTGCGGCGTCGGTCGGTATCCTGGGATGCCCCGTGCGATTGGCTGATCTCCCCCCGCTACTGCGCGACGAACCGGCCCTGACGCGCGCCCTCGGGGAGCCCGACGCCCGGCTGGCCGTGGTCGAGGTCGCTCGGCCGATGGCCATCGCCGCACTGGCATCGCTGTCCCGACGCAGTCCGCTGGTCGTCGCCACGCCGACGTCGACGATGGCCGCCCAGCTGGCCGACGACCTCCAGCAGTTCCTGCCCGCCGGCCAGGTCGCCGTGTTCCCGGCGTGGGAGACCCTGCCGTTCGAGCGGGTCAGCCCGTCGGTCGAGACGATGGGCCAGCGCCTCGAGCTGCTGTGGCGCCTACGCGACCCCGATCGCCGCCCCGCCGTCATCGTCACTGGCGTCCGCAGCCTGCTGCAGCGTCTCGGGCCGGAGGCCACGTCCACGGACCCGATCGCCGTCCACCCGGCCGACGTCGTCGACCCCGACGAGCTCGTCGCACGGCTCGTTTCCTTCGGGTACCGCCGCGAGGAGCTCGTCGAGCACCGCGGCGAGTTCGCCCGCCGCGGGGCGATCATCGACGTCTTCCCCTCGACCGGCGACTCCCCGGTGCGCATCGACCTGTGGGGTGACGAGGTCGATCGGCTGACCCGCTTCGGCGTCAACGACCAGCGCTCGATCGACGATCTGGCGGAGACGCTGATCTTCCCGGCCCGCGAGCTGATCCCCTCCGACGACGTGCGGGCGCGGGCCTCCAAGCTCGTCGGGGCCGAGCCGTGGGGCCGTGAGCAGTGGGAGCGCCTCGCCGAAGGGACCTTGTTCGACGGCATGGAGAGCTGGCTGCCCTGGCTCGTGGACACCGAGGAGCTGCTCACGGACGTCCTGCCGACCAGCGCCAAGGTGCTGCTCGTCGAGCCGCGTCGGATGCGCGACCGGGCGATCGACCTGCTCGCCGAGGAGGACGACCTGGCGAAGGCGTTGGCGTCGACGTGGGAGCGCGATCCCGACAAGCCCTTCCCGCGCCTGCACGCCAGTCCGGACCGCATGTTGAGCGGTCGCGATGCCCCCTGGACGCTCGACTCGGCGCCGGAGTCCCCGGAGACGCCGGTCGTGCAGGCGTCGGGGTGGGGACCGGTCGTCGGCGACGGATCCGGACTCGTCGCCCGGCTGACCCAGCTGCTCGCCAACGGGTACCGCGTCGTCGTCGCCGCCGACGGCGAGGGGTCGGCGGACCGCCTCGCCGGGCTGCTCCGGGAGCACGGCCTCGACCTGCCGGTCCACCGTGGCACCGCTGGTGATCTCACCCGCGCCGGCGGCCACGTGGTCGTCGCTCCCTTGCACCACGGCGTCACGTTGCCGGCGGCCAAGCTGGCCATCGTCGCCGAGAGCGACCTCACCGGGCGGCGGCACGCCCACCGTCGGCCGCGGCCGCGTCGACGCGACAGCGCCGGGTTCTTCGAGGATCTCAAGCCGGGCAACTACGTCGTCCACGTCCAGCACGGCGTCGGCCGCTACGAAGGGATGGTCAAGCGGACCATCGGCGGCGTCGAGCGCGACTACCTCCTCGTCGCCTACAAGGGCGACGACAGGCTGTATGTGCCGTCCGACCAGATCGACGTGCTGCGCCAGTACGTCGGCGGGGAGGCGCCCACCCTGCACCGCCTCGGCGGCAGCGACTTCGCCAAGGCCAAGAGCCGCGTCCGCTCCGCCGTCCGCGAGATCGCCCAGGAGCTCGTCGTGCTGTACCAGAAGCGGGTCAACGCCGAAGGCTTCGCCTTCGGCAACGACACGCCGTGGCAGGCCGAGATGGAGGAGTCCTTCCCGTACGTCGAGACGCCCGACCAGCGCGTCGCCATCGCCGACGTCAAGGGCGACATGGAGCTGCCCTACCCGATGGACCGCCTCGTGACCGGCGACGTCGGCTTCGGCAAGACGGAGGTCGCCGTGCGTGCTGCGTTCAAGGCCATCCAGGACGGCAAGCAGGTGGCCGTGCTGACGCCGACGACGCTGCTCGCCAGCCAGCACGGCAACACCTTTGCCGACCGCTTCGCCGGCTACCCGATCCGTGTCGAGACGCTGAGCCGCTTCCTCACCCCCGCCCAGGCCCGCGACGTCATCAAGGGCATCGAGTCCGGCGCGGTGGACTGCGTCGTCGGCACCCACAGGCTGCTCGGCGAGCAGGTCCGGTTCAAGGACCTCGGGCTGCTCGTGGTCGACGAGGAGCAGCGCTTCGGCGTGCAGCACAAGGAGGCGATGAAGCAGCTCAAGACGAACGTCGACGTCCTGACCCTGACGGCGACGCCCATCCCGCGCACGCTGGAGATGAGCCTCGTCGGGATCCGCGACCTGTCGCTGCTGCAGACGCCGCCGGCAGACCGCCTTCCGATCCTCACCTACGTCGGCGGTTACGACGAGCGCGTCGCCGTGGAGGCGATCCGCCGCGAGCTGCTGCGTGAGGGTCAGGTGTTCTGGGTCCACAACCGGGTGCGCTCGATCGAGCACGCCGCGGCCCGCCTGCGCGAACTGGTGCCCGAGGCACGCATCGCCGTCGCCCACGGCCAGATGGACGAGGGCACGCTGGAACAGGTGGTCTTCGACTTCTGGGAGGGCCGCTTCGACGTCCTCGTGTGCACGACGATCATCGAGTCGGGCATCGACATGCCGACGGTGAACACCCTCGTCGTCGAGCGGGCCGATCTGCTCGGGCTGGGTCAGCTGCACCAGCTCCGCGGCCGCGTCGGGCGCAGCGGCCAGCGGGCCTACGCCTATCTGTTCCACCCCGTCGACGTCACGCTGACCGAGGAGGCCTACGAGCGGTTGAAGACGATCGGCGAAGCCACCGAGCTGGGCAGCGGGTTCAAGATCGCCATGCGCGACCTCGAGATCCGCGGCGCCGGCAACCTGCTCGGCCAGGCCCAGTCCGGGCACATCGCCGCCGTCGGCTACGACCTGTACTGCCAGATGGTCACCGAGGCCGTCGCCGAGATGAAGGGCGAGCCGATCCGCCCGCCGGCGGAGATCAAGCTCGACGTGCCGACCGACGCCTACCTCCCCGTGGACTACGTCACCAAGGAGGAGCTGCGCCTGGAGGCCTATCGGCGCCTCGCCGGCGTCACGACGCCGGAGCAGGTGGCCGACATCCGCGCCGAGTGGGAGGACCGCTACGGACCGCTGCCGCCGCCGGCCGAGGCCTTGCTCACCGTCGGCGCGCTGCGCGCCGAGTGCCACCGCCTCGGCGTGACGGACATCTCGATCTCCTCCGACCAGGCCCGCCTCGCCCCGCTCGACCTCAAGCTGAGCCAGACCACACGGTTGCGCCGGCTCTCGCGCGACGCCAAGTGGAAGGAGGATGCCCGCCAGCTGGTGGTGCCGATCGCGCGGCGCGCCGAGCCCGCCGAGTTCCTCGTCGGCTTTCTCCGCGAGCTCATCCCGCCTGTGACCGACGAGCCCGGAACGGTAGCTTCGGCGCCGTGATCCGCCGCCGTCGCGCTGCTCTGCTCGTCGCCCTCGCCGCCGTCGCCGCCTCGGGATGCAGCACGTTCGACGACAACGACGCCGCCGCGACCGTCGGCGAGGAGGAGGTCTCGCGCGACGACTACGAGTCGATGCTCGCCGCCTTCGCCGAGTCACCTTCGCTGCAGTTCACGGTCGACTCTGTCACTGGCACCGTGGCGGGTGACAACGGCCGGAGCCTGTTGACGGCGATGGTCGAGGGCGCCGCCAACGAGCAGTACCTCGCCACCGCCGGTGAGTCGATCACCCAGGAGGACCGCGACACCGTGCTGGCGAACGTCCCCGACGACGACCCCGTGCTCGACCTCCCCGATGAGGTCGTGCAGCTGTTCGTCGACCTGCAGGCGGCACCGACGGCACGTGGGCGCGTCGCAACGCCCGACAGCGCCGAGTTGGAGCGCCTCTACGCCGACTCGCCCGCGAGCCTCGGAGCGCTCTGCGCCCGGCACATCCTGGTGGAGACGGAGAGCGAGGCCCTCGACGTCCTCGACGAGCTGGAAGCGGGCGCCGACTTCGTCGAGCTGGCCGCCGAGCGCTCCACGGATCCGGCGGCGGCCGAGTCGGACGCCGTCCTCGGCGGTGAGTGCATCCCGTTGACCTCGGTCACCCAGGCCGGCCCAGACTTCCTGTCGGCCGTCGAGGCGAGCGAGATCGGCGAACCGACACAGCCGGTGCAGACGTCGCTCGGGTGGCACGTCATCGAGCGCCGGCCGTTCGACGAGATCGCCGAACCGCTGGAGGCACTGTTCGCCGAGCAGGGTGGCGAGCTGATGTTCGCCGGCTACCTGGCGACGTCCGACGTCGGCGTCGACCCGCGCTACGGGCGCTGGGACCCGCTGACGAGCGCCGTCGTCGCCCTGTGACTGCGTTCCCCGGCCACGCAGGCCGCTTGCTGGCCGCTCGCTCGCTGGCGCTCGCTCGCTCGCCTCGGCGACATGGTCCACGGGTGAGACCGAGGATCGTCGTCGTCGGGCTCGGTCCGGGCGGCCACGAGCACGTCACCGTCGAGACGCTGCAGGCGATCGAGCGGATCCCGCACCGCTACCTGCGCACGGCCCGGCACCCGAGCGCCGAGCTGGTGCCGGCGGCGTCGACGTTCGACGACGTCTACGAGTCCGCCGATCGCTTCGCCGACGTGTACTCGTCGATCGCCGAGTCGCTCGTCGCCGCGGCGATCGAGCACGGCGAGGTGCTGTACGCGGTGCCCGGATCGCCGCTCGTGCTCGAGCGCACGGTGCGCCTGCTGCAAGCCGACGAGCGCGTCGACTGCGTCGTGCTACCGGCGATGTCGTTCCTCGACCTGGCGTGGGCGCGGCTCGGCATCGATCCCGTCGAGTCGGGTGTGCGGCTGATCGACGGGCACGAGTTCGCCACCGCCGCGGCCGGCGTCAGCGGTCCGGTGCTGATCGCCCACACGCATGCCGAGTGGGTGTTGTCGGACGTCAAGCTGGCCGTCGAGGACGCCCGCGGCGACGAGCCGGTCGTCATCCTCCAGGGCCTCGGCACGCCAGGCGAGTCGATCACCACCACGACCTGGAGTGAGCTCGACCGGGCGGTGGAACCGGATCACCTGACGTGCGTGTACGTGCCCTCGCTCGGCGTGCCCGTCGGCCACGGTTACGTCCGCTTCCACCAGCTCGCCCGCACGTTGCGCGAGCAGTGCCCGTGGGACCGCGAGCAGACCCATCGCAGCCTGCTGCCGTACCTCGTCGAGGAGACGTTCGAGCTCGTCGACGCCGTCGAGGCGCTGGACCCCGACGACCCGGTCACCGAGGACGCCCTGGTCGAGGAGCTCGGTGACCTGCTCTACCAGATCGAGTTCCACGCCACGATCGCCGAGCAGGCCGGACGGTTCTCGATCGCCGACGTCACCGAGGGCATCCACGACAAGCTGGTGCGCCGCCATCCGCACGTGTTCGGTGACGTCGCCGCCGACGACGCCGCGACGGTGCTGGCGAACTGGGACGACATCAAGCGCGAGGAGAAGGGCCGGCAGTCGGTGTTCGACGGCGTCGCCCGTTCGCTCCCGGCGCTGGCCTACGCGCAGCAACTGATGGGCAAGGCGGCCAAAGTCGGCTTCGACTGGCCTGACGTCGCCGGGCCGCTGGCCAAGGTCGACGAGGAGGTCGGCGAGCTGCGCGCCGCCATCGCCGGCGGCGACGCGGCGCGCATCGCCGACGAGTTGGGCGACGTCGCCATCGCCCTCGTCAACGTCGCCCGCCACACCGACGTCGAAGCCGAGCTGGCCGTGCGGGCGGCGGCGAGCAAGTTCCGCCGGCGCTTCGAGGGTGTCGAGGCTCTCGCCGCCGAGCGCGGCGTCGACCTCCGCGCCGCCGACCTGGCCACGCTCGACGCCCTTTGGAACGAGGTCAAGCGCGCCGAGCCCTGAGGGCGGCGCGGGCGCCGTCACCGGCCGAGCCAGAATGGCGGTGTGCGCCTGCAGTTCGCCGATCCGTCGGACCATCCGCACCTCGGGACGCTGCCGTTCGCCGCCGACCTCGCCGAGTGGGACCTCCCGCACATGCACGGCGTGCTCGGCCTGCACCGCCACGTGGTCCGCCTCGTCGAGCTCGGCGAGGGCGCCCAGCGCACGTCCTACGTCGTCAAGGAGCTCCCCGATCGCCTGGCCCGCCGTGAGTACCGCCTGCTGCGCGGTCTCGTCGAGGACCGTTTGCCGACGGTCATCGTCGTGGCCGTCGTCACCGACCGTTCCGGCGAGCGCGACGGCCTGCTGGTCACCCGCCATCTCGACTACTCGCTGCCCTACCGAACGCTGCTGTCGGGGCGCGGCCTGACGATCCCCTACCTCGGCGACCGTCTCCTCGACGCCCTCGTCGGTCTGCTCGTCCGCCTCCATCTGGCCGGCTTCTACTGGGGCGACTGCTCACTGTCGAACACCTTGTTCCGGCGCGACGCCGGTCTCCTGCAGGCCTACATCATCGATGTCGAGACCAGCGAGCGCCACGACCAGCTGACGGACGGGCAGCGCAAGACCGATCTGGAGATCGCCGCGGAGAACGTCGCCGGTGGCCTGCTCGACCTGCAGGCCGGGGGCCGCCTGGTCGACGAGATCGACCCGTTCGGTGTCGCCAGCAACCTCGAGTCGCGCTACGAGAGCCTGTGGAACGAGCTCACCGGCCATCGAAGAGTTCACCCCCCGCGAGATGTGGAAGGTCGAGCAACGGCTGCGCCGCCTGCACGACCTCGGGTTCGACGTCGGGGAGATGGAGGTGCTCGCCGACGAGGACGGCCAGCGGCTGCGCCTCGTCCCGCGGGTCGTCGAGAGCGGGTACCACCAGGATCGGCTGTTCGCCCTCACCGGCCTGTGGGCGGGGGAGAACCAGGCGCGGCGCCTGCTCGACGACATCCGCGGCTTCGGAGCCGAGATGCAGTCGCGGACCGGCGCCACGCCGTCGGAGAACGTCACGGCCGTGCGCTGGTTCGACCAGCGCTTCGAGCCGATCATCGGGGCCATCCCGCCGGCGCTGATCGGCAAGATGCAGGCGACGGAGATCTTCCACCAGATCCTCGAGCACCGCTGGTTCGAGTCGGAGCGCCAGGGACGCGATGTGTCACTGGAGGAGGCGCTGGAGACCTACATCCCCGAGATTCTCGTCCCGGCACCCGACGAGCACCTCGAACTGGAGCGGCCGACGGCGGAGCTGTTCCTCGGCGATCTCGGCACGACCGATCAGTAGTGGATGGGACCGGGTTGCCCGCCGCCGCAGGCGATGGCGTCGCCGGTGATCGAACCGCTGCGCGGTGAGGCGAGGAACGTCACGACGTCGGCGACCTCGGCGGCGTCGACGACGCGCCGGATGCTGTTGCGGGCGAGGCTGTCCTCGGCCTCGGCCGGCGAGATGCCGCGGCTGGCGGCGAGGCGCTCGATCACGCCCGGCGTGGCCTCCGTCCGCGTCAGCCCGGGGTGCACCACGGTGACGGTGATGCCGTGCGGACCCAACTCGTCGGCGAGGTTCTTCGTCATCGCCGCCACGGCGACGTTGCGCATCGAGCCGATCACCGCCCCGGTGCTGCGCGCCCCGAGTCCGGAGATGTTGATGATGCGCCCCCAGCCCTGCTCGATCATCGAGGGGGCGACGGCCTGAGCGCAACGCAGGTACCCGAGGACCTTGACGTTCATGTCGTCCCAGAAGAGCTCGGCGGTGACGTCGGCGAGCTTCGGCGGCGGTGCCTGCCCGAGCGGCTTGGCGGCGCTGTTGACGAGGATGTCGACACCGCCGAGGGCGTCGAGCGCCGCGGCGACCATCGACCGCACCGACTCGTCGGCGCCGGTGTCGACGGGCAGCGGGATGACCGCCCTGCCCGCCACGGCCGTCAACTCGGCTGCGGCGGCGTCGAGGGCCTCGCGACCACGGGCGGCGATGACGACGTCGCAGCCCTCGCCCGCCAGGGCCGCGGCAACGGCCTTGCCGATGCCGCGACTACCGCCGGTCACGATGGCCCGCTTGCCGGTGAGCTGGAGATCCATCGGCCCAGGGTGGCACGACGGCGGCGCACTACGGTGGCTCCCTCATGAACGAGCTGAGCGAGGTAGGAGTGCGACCAAGTGAGTGAGATCGTGCACGTGCAGGGCCGCGAGATCCTGGACTCGCGCGGCAACCCGACCGTCGAGGTCGACGTCGTCCTGGCCAGCGGGGCGCACGGGCGCGCCGCCGTGCCGAGCGGGGCGTCGACGGGCGAGCACGAGGCCGTCGAGCTGCGCGACGGCGGTGACCGCTACGGCGGCAAGGGCGTGCTGCGCGCCGTCGGCTTCATCAACGGCGAGATCGCCGACGAGCTGCGGGGGATGGAGGCACTCACCCAACGCCTCGTCGACACCGCGCTGATCGAGCTCGACGGCACCGACAACAAGGCCCGGCTCGGCGCCAACGCGATCCTCGGTGCCAGCCTCGCCGTCGCCAAGGCGGCGGCGGACGAGCTCGATCTGCCGCTGTACCGGTACGTCGGCGGCCCCAACGCCCACGTCCTGCCGGTGCCGATGATGAACGTCGTCAACGGCGGGGTCCACGCCGACAACTCGATCGATTTCCAGGAGTTCATGATCATGCCGCTCGGCGCGCCGAGCTACGCCGAGTCGCTGCGCTGGGGTGTCGAGACCTACCACGTCCTGAAGAAGATCCTCCACGACCGCAAGCTGTCGACCGCCGTGGGCGACGAGGGCGGCTTCGCCCCCGACCTGCCGTCCAACGAGGACGCCATCCGGTTCCTCGTCGAGGCCATCGATGCCGCCGGCTTCGTGCCGGGCGAGGAGATCGCCATCGCCATGGACCCGGCCACCAGCGAGATCTATCGCAAGGGTCGCTACCACCTGGCGGGCGAGGGCAAGCAGCTCTCCTCCGACGAGCTGGTCGAGTACTGGACGCGCCTCGTCGACACCTACCCGATCGTGTCCATCGAGGACGGCATGGCCGAGGACGACTGGGACGGCTGGCGGTCGCTGACGGAGGCGATCGGTGACCGCGTGCAGCTCGTCGGCGACGACCTGTTCGTCACCAACGCCCGGCGCCTCCGCCAGGGCATCGAGCGCGGTGTCGCCAACTCCGTGCTGATCAAGGTCAACCAGATCGGCAGCCTCACCGAGACGCTGGACACCGTCGAGCTGGCCACCCGCAACCGCTACACATCGGTGATGAGCCACCGCAGCGGGGAGACCGAGGACATGACGATCGCCGATCTCGCCGTGGCCACCAACTGTGGGCAGATCAAGACGGGCGCTCCGGCGCGCAGCGACCGCGTGGCCAAGTACAACCAGCTGCTCCGACTGGAAGCGGATCTCGGCGAGGCGGCCGCCTTCCGCGGCCGCCAGGCGCTCGTCACCTCTCAATGACCTCGACGGACAGGCTCGTGCTGCGACAATGGCCGTCGTGAGCGAGGCCCGGACGACGACCGTCATCCGCAAGGCGCCGGGCCGCAGCGCGTCCGACGCCGGGCGGTCACGGCTCGGCGACCTGACGCGGCCGATCGCCAAGGAGCAGCGCATCGCCCCCAACCGGCGGCCGGCCATCATCCTCGGCGTCGCCGGTCTCGTCGTCGCCGGGGCCATCGGGGCCGCCCTGTTCGGACTGCCCGTGCGGACGTGGTTCGGTCAGAACGACGAGCTGGGACGCCTCGAGCTGCAGCTCGGCGAGCTGCAGTCGGTGAACGCCGATCTGCAGCGCGAGGTCGATCGCTTGCAGACCGACGCCGGGATCATGGAGGCGGCACGCGAGGAGCTCGGGCTGATCCTCTTCGGCGAACGCCGCCAGACGGTGGTCAACATGCCAGACCTCCCCACCGACCTCCCCGACGGGTGGCCGTACGGGCCCGTCGAGCGGATCATCGCCCTGCGCACCGGCGCATCGTGACGGTACAACCGTCCGAGGTGCTCTGAGACCTTCCAACTAGCCTGGCCGGGGTGAGATCGTGGGCTGCGTCTGTCGTGGTCGTTGCGGCCGCGACGATCGTCGGCTGCGGCGGACCCCGGAGCGAGGAGCTGTCGCGCGATGCCCAGGTCTACATCGCGGCGATCCGTGACGTGGTGGGCGAGGAGCCCCCGCCGGACGACCCCGAGATGCTGCCGGTCGTGTTCGTCATCGGCGTGGGGGAGGAGCAGATCGAGGCGTCGGTGCAGGCGGAGGTCGTCGGCGAGCTCGACGAGGACGTCGATGTGCAGTTCGCCGACGCCAGGTCCGAGGTCGTCCTCCAGGACGAGGCCGACGCCCCGGTGCGTGACGACGGCCTGTTGATCGCCGTCGGAGCCCTGGCACCGGAGGGCGACCCGGTCGACATCGCCGTCGAGGTCTACCGATCCGACGTCGACTGGTCGAAGCGCGTGTTCACGATGGAGCTGGTCTCGTCGCAGTGGACGGTCACCTCGTCGTCGGTGTTGCCCACCGGCGAGGCCTGAGGTCCGGTCGCCGGCACGGCGGGCGTGGGCTGGCGGTCGCCGGCCGAGGTGCGCTCGAGCTGCTCGATGAGGGCGACGGCCCGCTCGATCGCCCAGTACACCTCGCGGGTGTCGAGCGGCCAGGTCGACAGGGCGGCCGTGCGCAGCGCGTCGAGGCGCACGATCGAGGGGGCGTCCATCTCCGTCCCGAGGGCGCGGGCGAGGTCGACGACGCCGGCGAGCTCGGTCACGGCGAGCCGATCGAGATGCCGGTGATGCCACTCGATGGCGTGGTCGATCCGCCGGCGGGCGATCTCGACGGGGTCGAAGGGATCCTCGACGTGGGCCTCGTGGGCCTCGCGCAGGGTCCGCACGTAGAGCCAGGTGACGGGGACCAGCGCCACGGCGACGACGGCGAGGCTGTAGCGCGTGGGGATGGCGACGGCGACGGCGGCGATCGCGCCGGCCACCCAGCCGAGCTGGAAGCGTGTCTCGAAGCGGGCGAACGAGCGCCCGTGCGACGCTCCGGGTGCCCGGGTCTGCACGAGGGCATCGAAGCCCTGCCGCCCGACGGCAGCGGCCGCGCCGAGGACGAGGGAGACGAGCAGGACGAGGGCCCGCGATGCGCCGAGGGCAGCGAAGCCGGCGACGATGGCGAGGGCGACGAGGGCGCCGGCGGTGAGCCGGTCCTCGCCGTACCGCCGGCGCAGCACCGGGGCGACGGCGCTCCCGGCGAACGTCCCGACGCCGTAGGCGGCCACCGCCGCGCCGTACATCCACGCCGGCTCGCTCTCCCGGCGCAGGGCGAAGGCCAGGCCGAAGACGAAGAAGCCGACCGCGGCGCGCACGACGGTGAACGCCCAGCCAGTGGCGACGATCGTCGGGGCGTGCAGCTCCTCGTACTCGACGCTGGCGACAGAGACGTCGTGGGCGGCGACCTGGGGCACGCGCAATGTGGCGATGGCCGCCCCGACGAAGGCCGCGCAGGCCAGGCCGAGCGTCACCGCCGGCGACCCGGTGGCGGCGAGCGCGGCGGCGCCGATGGCGCCGCCGACGGCACCGGCGATGACGGTGAGGCGGGCCAGCCGGGAGTTGGCGGCGACGAGCTGATCGGGCTCGTCGACGAGCGCCGGTACGAGGGCTTGACGCACGATGCCCGACGCCTTGGCGGCGATCAGCAATGCCAGGGCGAAGAAGTACAGGGCCAGGTCGAGCAGGGTGAACGCCAACGCCAAGGCGCACAGGGCGCGCAGGGCGAACAGGAACGTGGCGATCCAGCGGTGGCCCATGCGGAAGCGGTCGATGGCCGGACCGATCAGTGGCGCCAGGAGGGCGAAGGGCGCCATGTTGATCAGCAGGTACAGCAGGACCTGCTCGCGGGAGGCGTCAGGGCTCAGACTGAAGAACAGCGAGCCGGCGAGGGACACGGCCACGAGGGCGTCGCCCGCGCCTGACAGCGCCTGGGCTTCGGCGAAGCGGTTCAGCCCCGTGGTCCACACGACGCGCGTCGGCAACCGCCGGCGCAACGCCTCGAACACCACGCCCCCATGCTGCCACTATCCGTCCCCCCACCTTCTCGGCCGCCCCCACACCGGTTTTGAACCGAAGTCAAGGCCAGAAATGGCCATGAATCGTCTTCAGAACTGTTGGGGGCGGCGGCCCACCCGGGTGCAGCCGGGTCAGGCGAAGAGGCTGGCCAGGGCGGTGGCTTCGGTCTGGACGGCGGTGACGACGGGTCCGGTCAGGTCGCGCCACGGGGTCACCTCGATGGCGCCATCGTCGTAGCGCCACGTGCCCTCGACGACGCCATCGACGAGGAACGTGTTGAAGGAGTGCGGCGTCCGGTTGCTGAAGATCCGCGGGCGATCCTCCTCGCGCAGGATGACGGCCCGCCGGGCGTGGACGAGCAGCAGGGCCTCCCACGTGCCGATGAATCGGACGACCGGCGCATCGCTGTTGTCGTCTCCGCTGGGGATCGGCATGTCTGGCAGGTCGACGAGCGCCTTGCCGTCCTCGGTCGCGGAACCGCCGCAGGGGGAGCCGTTCGAGCGACGGGGCGATCTCGCCCGCCGTCGTCCCCGCCCACCCGGCGATCTCCTTCACCGTCGCCGGTCCGAACCCGGTGAGGTAGCGACGCACGAGGTGGTCGATGGCGACGTCGTCGTCGAGGTCGGGTTCGGGACCGACCCACGTCTCGGCGAGCGCGTAGAGATCGGCCCGGCGGCGCTCCCACGTCCCCGACGGCGGGACGCGAACGAGATCGAGGAACACGGTGGCGCCGTCGAACAGGCCGCGTCCGGCGACGGCGTCGAGCTCCTTGCGGGTGAGCTGCCCGTGCTCCTCGAGCGCCGCCCGCACCCGCAGCGCGGCCGCCTCGATGGCGGCCGTGTCATCACGCACGCCGTGTGTGCGCAGCCACCAGTCGCGGCGCGACCGGCGGATCGCCCGCACCAGCGGCCAGTAGTCGCCGGCCGACACGAGGTGGATCGTCGAGCGCATCAGCGTGGCCTGGACGACCCGCCGCCGCTCGAGGTCGGCCGTGAGGTCGCCTCGCCGGAACGCGGCGAGGCGGGACCAGCAGCCGACGTACATCGTCGGCGCGTACTGCGACTGCAGGCCGGCGACCGCCTCCAGCATCGACGGGATGTCCATCGCGGCGCGGGCGACGAGCAGCTGCCGGGCCATCACGGCGCGGCGCAGATCGAGCGACGTGAGCACCGGATCGCCGGCTGATCTGGACACGGTCGGCCCAACGTAACGGCGCCGTCAGCGACGTTGCTCGGGCCGCGCCGGGGCGAGGATCATCGCCGGCGGATCGCCCTCGCCGTCACCGAGCACCTGGCAGCGGGCGAGGCCGTGACGTCGCCAGAGCAGCCCCGTCCAGGCGCACAACACGGCGTCGATGAGGTCCTCACGGTGCTTGACGGCTCGGTCGGCGAGTGGCGTCGGTTCGTCGCGCAGCGCCGCCGTGGCCGGGTGCGAGCGGATGTCGATGGGCGGATCGACGGCCCGGAGCCCGTCGATGCGGCGCACCAGCTCGTCGCAGTTGGCGGCCCGCAGCTCGCGGAACGCCGCCGGGGTGAGGTGCCGCAGCCGGCGCTTGTAGACGGGGCGCTGGCCGTCGTAGCCGAGCTCGGCGGCGCCGACGAGCGTCGTGTACGGGAAGACCTCGTACAGCCAGCGCCCGTGCGCCGGCGGGCCGCCCCGGCCGTCGGCGCAGCGCCAGCCGTCGGCGGCGAGGCGCCCGGCGAGCGAGACGCCTGCCAGCGCCGGCAACGCCAGGTTGGAGGCGTTGGCCGCGACCTTCCAGCGGCCGTAGCACCGTCCGACCTCGCGCTCGCACGGCCGCATCCCCGTCACGTTGCGGACGACCAACGGGGCGTCGACCATGGCGATCGTGTCGTCCGCCGACCATGTCGCCATCCACGCCGCGACCTCGTCCAGGCCGCGTGCCCAGCCGGCGTCGAGGATCCGTCCGGACGGCTCCGCGGCGACGAGGCCGGTCTCGTTCGGTGCCCTGCCGGCGCGACCCTCACCCCATGCCAGGTCGATCCCCAGCACCCGCACGGATCAGTCGAGCGCCACGCCCGCGACGACGTCAGCGGCGCGGTCGAGCGCCTGCAGGGCGTCGTCCTCCCCGGTCGGGGGCACGCCGATCACACAGCGCGTGAAGCCCAGCTCGGCGTAACCGTCGATGACGGCCCGATCGGCCGGGCACCCGAAGACGCCCAGTTGGATCGTCGCCATGTCCCGGCCGGCGTCGTCGGCAGCCTGCCGCAGGTCGTCGAGCTTGTCGGCGATGTTGCGGCGACCGTGGATCGGCATCCAGCCGTCGCAGTACTCCACGACGTGGCGGAACGTGATCGGCCCACCGGCGCCGCCCATGATGATCGGTGGGTGCGGGTCGGACACCGGCTTGGGCCAACTCCACGACGGGGAGAAGCGGACGAACTCGCCGTCGAAGGACGCCTCCTCCTCGGTCCACAGCCCACGCATCGCCAGGACGTGCTCCCGGGCGACGGCGCGACGCCGCGCCGGGTCGACGCCGTGGTGCTCCATCTCGTCCTCGTTCCAGCCGACACCGATCCCGAGCAGCACGCGTCCGCCGGACAGGTGGTCCAGCGAGGCCACCGTCTTGGCGAGGACGATGGGGTCGTGCTGGGCCACCAGCGTGATCCCCGTGCCGAGCCGCAACCGCTCGGTCACGGCGGCCGCGCTGGCGAGGGCGACGTACGGGTCGAGCGTCCGGCGGTACTCCTCCGGCAGGACCGGGCCGCCCGGCCACGGCGTGCGCCGGCTGGTCGGGATGTGGGTGTGCTCGGTGACCCACAGCGACTCGAAGCCCCGTGACTCCAGCTCCGTCGCCAGCCGGTCCGGGCGGATCGACAGGTCCGTGGGGAAGATCAAGGCCCCGATGTCCATGCCCGGACTGTAAGTCGCCCGGCGCCGGACCACGGCCCCGGACCACCGCCCCAACAGGTTCTGGAGAAGATTCAGGGCCACTTCTGGCCTTGACTTCGGTTCAAAACCGGATCGCCGGAGACTCCGGACGCGAGACGTCCCGCCGACGGGCTGCCGTGAGCCTGTCGGCGGGACGTCCGGTGGTTCCCGACTGACGATCGTGCGCTGCCCGCCGGATGGCGGCCGAGCCCGGTGGCGAGCGGATGACGCGTCCGCGTCCTTGCTGCGCATCCGAGGTCCGTGATCGAAACGGGTCAGACGACGTCGACCAGATCGGGCTGGTCAGCCGCATCAAATCGGAGGTGAACGCTCCGGATGTTCGGCGAACCTCATTATGTTCCGTACCTCCTCGACTGATGATCGATCGGTTCGTACGGCAGGTCCCAACGACCTGTCACCACCATGATCCCTCGCTGGGCGGGGTGGGGTCAAGGGCAGCGGCCGTCAACTCGGCGCTTCGACCGCCAGCGCGGCCAGGACCTCGGCGATGATCTGCGAGCGCGGCGGCATGCCCGGCATGTGCTCCGGGGGGTCGGGGTCGGCCCGCTCGGCGATGGTGTCCCATCGGTTGATGACCAGATCCAGGAAGTCCTGGTGAGGGATCACCCAGAAGCGGTCGGCGACGATCGCCTCGGCGACGGCGTCGGCGACCGACGCCGGGGTGCGACCCTCGGCCAGCGCGCGGCTGACGTGCTCCCGGAACGGCGCATTGGCCGGGTCGTCGGGCGGCTTCTCGCCGAGCTCGGCGGGCCAGTTGCGGTCGGCGTCGAGGATGTTCGTGCGCACCCACCCGGGGCACAGCACGCTGACCCCGATCGGCAGGCCGACGACCCGGACCGTGGTGTAGAGGTCCTCGCTGATCGCCACCACGGCGTGCTTCGACGCGTCGTAGCTCGGGGCGAAGCCCGTCATCAGCCCGGCGATCGACGCCGTGTTGACGATGTGGCCGCCGCCGGCGAGGTGCGGGAGGAACGTTCGGCAGCCGTGCACGACGCCCCAGAAGTTGACGCCCATCACCCACTCCCACGAGCTGATCGGCCCGAACCAGGGATCGGATCTGGCCGCCACGCCGGCGTTGTTGCAGACGACGTGCACGGCCCCGAAGCGCTCGAGCGTCCGTTCCGCGAGGGCCTGCACGTCGGATTCCTTGCTGACATCGGTGTGCACCGTCAGCACGTCGACGCCGCGGCGGGCGACCTGCTCGGCTGCCGCGGCCAGCGCGTCGTCCTGCACGTCGGCGAGGACGAGATCGAGGCCGGCCGCGGCGAGCCGCTCGGCCAGCGCCAGCCCGATGCCGCTGCCGGCGCCGGTGACGACACCGACCTGTCCCTTGGTGAGCTCCATCCGTTGACCCCTCCGTCGTGATTCCGGCGAACCAACGTAGTGCTCGTCTCAGGCCGCCGATTCGCTGCCCACGACCACCGGCACCAGCCGACGGCGCTCGGCGTCCGAGGCCGACCGCAGACGCACGGACGGTCGGGCCCGCAGGAGTTGCGGGCGCCCCGACACGTCGCTGGCCCAGTCGATGTCGTGCCCGCCGCCGAGGGCGGCCGTCACCCGATCCGCCAGGCGGACCAGCCGGACCAGCACCTCGAGCGGGGGGTGTTCGAGGTGCCAGCCCGACAGGACATCACGGATGCGGCCGCCGTGATCGAGCTCGGCGATCCAGGCGTCCTCGGCATCGCCGTCGTGGGCCACGACGATCGCCTGCCGGCGCCACCGGCCGCGGGTGTCGCCTTCGAACAGCACGCCCCGCCACGGGGCCGGAAGTTCGGGCTGCACGAGCACCGGCACGTGGGGCTCGGCGCACTCGACGCCGTGGCGGATGAGGTCGATCACGTCGACCAGCTCGGCCGCGGTACGGGCGCGGTGGATCGGCTCGAGCACCCCGCTGCTGGCAGCGCGGCCCCCGCCGTGGATGGGCGAGGGCCGCGCGACGAGCGGCCGGGCGCCGTCGTGGGAGATGATCCGCCAGATCTGCTCGACGGTGGAGCGGTCCTCGCGCCGCCAGTCGGTGGTCAGTACGACGCCCGAACCAACCGGCAGTCCGGCGGCGCGCCCCCGCGCCAGGGTGGCGGACGTGCGACCGACCCGGGCCACATCCAATGCGGCCGGATGGTCCAGCGCGATGACGGGCACGGCGGCGTTCATGGAGCACATCGTCCAGTCCGGGCCATGTGAAGGACGTGCGGACCACGTGAGCAGCCGCCTTCGCGCGGCGTCCCGTCTACATTGGCGGCGGTGGACGCCCTCACCGAGCGCTCCCGGACGCTGGCCGACGCCTGGGGATGGTGGGCCACGACGCTGCCGGCCGTCGGGGAGGAGGCATGGCGCACAGGCACCCGCCTTCCCGGCTGGGACGTGGCCGCGCTGGTGGCGCACGCCACCCTCCTCGTCCGGGGGCTCGGCTACCTGGCGACGCAACCGGTCGACGCCGAGCCGGCGGTGGGCTCGGCGCGCGACATGCTCCGCGGCTTCAACGCGCCGGGAGGCGTGGCGACGACATCCGCGGAGGGGGTCGCCGAGCTGGCGCGGCGGCAGGCGGCGTCGATGTCCGCCGATCAGCTCGTCGCGGTCTTCGCCGAGACTGCTCCTGCGGTCATCGCCAAGGTCCGAGCGGCGGGACCGATCGTCGTCGAGTACTTCGGCAACGGCACCTTCCCGATCGGCGAGGTGCTGTCGATCGCCGTGCTCGAGGCCGTCGTCCATGGGCTGGACCTCTGCGCGGCGACCGGGATCTCGGCGTCGTCGATCCCTCCCGAGGCGTTGGCCCACACGGTCGATCTGCTGGCCGGCATGGCCGAGCCGGTCACGTTCATCGAGGCGGCAACAGGACGCACGCCCCCCGACGTGCTGCCCCTGCTGCGCTGACGGACGCGAGACCGGGGAGCGGTCGATCACCCGCCGGACGCGTCGTGCAAGCGCTCGAACCGGGCCTGGTGGAGGGCGCGCATCTCGGCCTCGGTGATCGTGCCGTCGTCGTAGGCCGGCGACACGACGGGCCGCGCGTGCTGCACCTCGATCACGACGATCGCTCTGACCCGGTATACGAGCTTCGATCCGGCGGCGCGCAGCCGTTCGAGTCCGTCGTCGAAGACGTCGCTCCCCGGCTCGTGCACGACGGCGGGGCCCTTGAACCGATAGCCCTTGCGAACGAACGGATCGACCACGTTGACCTCGACCAGCGAACCGTGCCGGATGTTCTCGATCGTCTGCGGTGAACAGATCTCGGCGAAGTAGAGGTGATCGTCGTCCCAGACATCGGTGGTCCCCTTGGGCGACAGGTTCGGCGTTCCGTCCGGGCACACCGTGGCGTGGAACCCGAGCCGTTGCTCCCGCACGACGCGCTGCATGTCCTCGGTGAGGCTGGCCATGACACCGCTCCTCCTCCTCGGCGCAACCTAGGCGCCGGTCGGCGGGCGATCCACCCGTTTCCCGCCGCCAGCCCTCCCGGTCGCTCACCGCCGGGCGCGGCTCAGTCCAGCAGCTCGATGAGGCGCCTGGCGATCGGCCACGCCCCCTCCGAGGTGTTGGCGATGACGGTGTAGGTGATCCGGCGCACCGGGTCGTGGTTGCTGGAGAACGAGACCCCGGCGTCGTAGCCCAACAGGATGACCGTCGCTCCCGTCGCGTGGAGCCAGAACCCGCGGCCGTAGCGCCTCCGCTCCGACGGCGCGTCACTGCGCGGCCGAACCATCTCGGCGACCACCTCCGGCGCCACGATGCGTCCGTCGAACAGCGCGGTCCACAAGGCGTGGACGTCGGCCAGCGTCGTGTACATCCCGCCGTCACCGTTGCCGCGCACCGGTAGGTGGAACACGTTCGTCCGCGACTCGCTCTTCGAGGTATCCGAGGGCGACGCCGCCGGGCAGCTCGTCGGAGCGGAGGAAGGCGCTGTCGGACATGCCGGCCGGACGGCAGACCCGCTCGGCGACGAGGTCGTGGTACGGCCTGCCGCTGGCCCGCTCGGCGATCAGGGCCAGGACGACGAAGCCGCCGTTGCAGTACTCGAAGCGCTCGTCGGGGGGGAACTTCATCGGGTAGCCGTCGAGTACGGCGAGGAACTGCTCGGTGGTCGCCAGCTCGTGTACCGCAACGGGCATGACGTACTCGTCGATGTCGTTACCGGCCTCCTCGTCGAGGTAGTCACCGATCCCGGATCGGTGGGCAAGCAGCTGCTCGACGGTCACCGCGTCGTCGATGAGCGGTAGGTCGTCGCCGAGCACGGAGCGGGCCGTGGTCGTCCAGTCCAACGTCCCGTCCTCGATCAGGCTGGCGACGGCGAGCGCCGTCAGGCCCTTGCTGCCGCTGGCGATGCCGAAGCGCGTGTCCACGGTGTTGGGGATCGCCCAGCCGCGGTGGGCGAGTCCGTAGGCCACGGCGACGTCGATCGCACCCTCGCGGTCGACGCGAACAGCGCCGGAGAACGACGTCTCGGCGGCGACCCGGTCGATCTCCCGACGCAGCTCGTCCATCACGCGTTGGTCGCTCGGCGGATGACGTCGCGGATGTCGTCGTCGGGCAGTTCGTCGTCGAAGCCGAACTGGATGCTCGCCTTGTTGGCCTTGAACTCCGGATGCCGGCGCCGGAACTCCTCGATGTGCTCCGGCGCGGTGGTCGTGAGCGTCACCCCGTTCGGGCGGCCGGCGTTGAGCCCGACGTGGCGCCGGCCGACCTTGTACATCGGCATTCGGTAGGAGATGACGACCGAGGCGTCGGGGAGCTCCCCGAGGATCAGCTCCTGGAGGTGGTCGAACAACCGGCGGTGAGGTTCGTCGAGGGCGTCGATGTACGCCCGCACGTCGTCGGGTAACGCCGGGTCGCCACTGGCCTGGCGCGCCACGCGCTCCAGCTCGCTGCGGTAGTTCGCCCACCAGGCGGCGTCGGCGTCGGGCATGTTGTCGCTGCCGTCGCGCAGCCCTGCACCGCCGTCGATCAGCTCGCGGACGATGTCGGCGTGGCCGGCGTGGCGATCGGTCTCGGCGATCATGTGGATCAGGATCGTGTGCAGCGTCACCTCGGCGCGGCCCTCCGGCCACCACGGGACCCTGCCGAGGGCGTCGAGCGGGAGGCGCTCGATCGTGGCGTCGGAGTGCTCCCACACGCGGTGGTACAAGCCGACGATGTCCTGTCGCGATTGCTCCGCCGTCGCCCACATGTCGGCGTTCGGCTCAGCGCCGTCGTCGAACCACGGCAGCGACTCGGGGAACGGTCGGCCGAACGTGTCGCCGAGGTAGCCGGCCTCGACGCTGGCGACGTGCTTGACGAGTCCCAGGAGGTTGGTGCCCGTCGGGACCAGCGGCCGACGAACGTCGTACTCGGAGACCCCGTCGAGCTTCCACAGCAGTGCGTCACGGGCAATCTGCAGGTAGCGGTGGAGTTCCGCCTTCGGATCGGCAACAGCCATGGTCGCCAGCATGGCACCGTCATGAACGGCCGCCATCGAGTGCCCGGCGGTCAGGCGGCGCTGCCGGACGGGCGGCGCGTTCAGTCGAGGGCGACGGCGATCGTCGTGGTCGGTGCCGACGCTCGGCGCCGGGCGCCGAGTCGGGCGGTGGTGCGTCGAGCGAGGCGGGCGGCGTGCTCACCGGCGAACCACAGCGCGATGCCGGCAGCAATCGTCGCCGCATAGGCGACGCCGCGCGGCAGGTTGCGATCGAGCGGCGGGAAGATGCGGAAGTGGCTGATGAAGATCACCATGCTCGCCGCGGCGACGAGGGCGACGCCGCGCACGGCGAAGCGGGGGAGGGGTACATCGCGGCACCAGACGAGAACGATGAGGCCGAGGGCGATGAACCACTCCCGCTCGGGCCGGCCGAAGAAGCCCGGCAGAGTCAGGAGGCAGAGCACCGACGTCAGCACCTTCAGGCCGGGGTTCGTCGACCGGTGGACGAGCCAGCCGAGGACGAAGAACCAGGCGACGCCATGGGTCTGGAAGCGCAGGTTGTAGACGCCGTCGATGACCTCCCACCGTCCGCGCAGCAGCAACGTTCCGCCGAGCAGGAGCAACGGGAGGACGTACTGGTGGCGTCGCTCGAGTCGCCGCACGGGCGCGACGGCGAGCAGCGCCGTGACGACCACCATGACCTGGATCATCGCTTCGATGAACCAGTAGTGCCAGTTCCCGTCGTGATGTGATGGTGGGCCGAGGTAGTTGTTGACCAGTCCCAGGGTCGCCGCGCCGTACCCGCCGGCGAGCAGCATGTACGTCCCGACGAAGGCGATCACGGGGATGGCGATGCGGGTGATCGTGCGGGCCACGGCACGGGCGCGGTCGGCGGTGCCGTCGATCGAGAGGTGGAAGCGGCTGAAGTTGAAGCCGACGACGGCGAGCATCAGGTGGGCGCCGCCGGGGAAGTACCACAACGACATGTGGGTGGCGACGACGGCGCAGATCCCGACGGCCCGCAGGAGAGCTGTCGTGTCGAGCCGGGGCGGCCCCCGGCGGCGGTCGGCGGCGTCGAGCGAGGCGACGGTGCGCAGGTGCCAGTCCGCCGGCAGCGGGCCGAGCATCTCCTCCAGCCGCACGGAGCACTCCACGTAGCTCAGCGAGTCGCCCCCGAGGGACAGGAACGTGCTCGTTGCGACCACATCGGAGCGCCCGAGCACCTTGGTGTACACGTCGGCCACGGACGTGCAACGGCCCTGCCCGTTCCCGGATGGGCGCGCCGGCCGAGCGCGGGCGCGCAGGGTCTCGTAGTCGACCTTGCCGCTGGCGGTGCGTGGCACCGGCGCGGCCTCGACGCAGACCGCTCCGGCCGGCAGACCGGTCAGGGCGACGACCCGCTGCTTGATCGCCTCGACCGGTCCGCCCGGTGCACCGACGACGAGCACATCGTCGTCGCCGGTGGCCACGACGTCGAACCCGGCGGCGGCGAGCTCGGTCTCGACCGCATCGAGGTCGATGCGCAACCCGAAGGGCTTCACGAAGCGGGAGCGTCGCCCGACGATCTCGAAGACGTCGGCCGTGGGGTCGTAGCGGGCCATGTCACCGGTCGCCAGCTCGTCGACGGTGGCTCCCGAGCGCCAGTTCGGACTGGTTCGTGGCGTACCCGAGCATGACGTTCGGACCTCGGTAGACGAGCTCGCCGACGTCGGCCGGCGCGCCGTCGACGGGCCGCAGCTCGAGGTGGCCGCCCGGGATCGCCCGGCCGATCGCCTGCGGGTGCTCGGTGGCGAGCGCCGGCGGCAGGTAGGCCATCCGGGCCGTGGCCTCCGTCTGGCCGTACATCACGAAGAACGCCGCGTCCCACTGGCGGCAGCGCTCGGCCCAGGCCCGCACCCGCTCGGGGCGCATCCGCCCCCCGGCCTGCGTCACGAAGCGCAGCGACGGGACGTGGACCAGCTCGGGCCCTGCTCGTTCGAGGAGCTCGAAGGAGTGCGGTACGCCGGCGAGGTTGGTGACTCGGCCGGCATCCATCGCCGCGGCGAAGCACGGATCGACGACGGAGGCCGAGGTCATGACGACGCCGGCGCCGGCGGCGAGGTGGGAGTGCAGCACCGACAGGCCGTAGCAGTAGTGCAGCGGCAGGGACGTGATCCCGCGGTCGGCGGGTGTCAGGGCGAGGTACCCGGCGATCGCCCGGGCGTTGCTGAGGAGGTTGGCGTGGGACAGCCGCACGAGCTTCGGAGCGCCCGTCGAGCCGGACGTGCTGAGGAGCAGCGCCAGGTCGGGGTGCAGCTGCCGCGACGGCGCGCCCGGAAGGTGCTCGATGCGCAGGCCGTCGTCGTCGGCGCCGACGATGGCGTCGGCCGCCCACGCCTCGGCGAGCCCGGCGACGTGGGCGCCGGCGAGCAGGGGCACGTGGTCACCGTGCAGCAGGGCCAGATACGTCGTCACGAACTCGACGGTGTTCGATGCCTCGAGGATCACCAGCGAGCGCGGGGGCAGGTCGAGCTCACCGGCGCGTTGATGCACGGCCGCCGTGAGCCGGGCGTAGGACACGACGTCGTCGCCGGCGACGAGAGCCGGCGCCTCGGGCGCGCCGGCGCCGAGCAGGACGGGGGCGATCCGCTCGGTGGTCATCAGGATCGGCACCCGAGCAATATAAAGCTTGCCTACCATCTGACGCCAGTAGGGCGTCGCGCTGTGGTCTGCAGCCCGAACGTCCTCTAGCGTGGCGGCTTGATGATCACTCGGACCCACCACCGGACGGCCCGCACCCTCGGGGCGCTCGCCGCGGCGGCGCTCGTCGCCAGCTGCGGCGGCGAGGACGGCGAGACGCTCACCGTCTACTCCGGGCGCCACTACGGCATCGAGACGGCCTTCGAGACGTGGTCGGAGGAGTCCGGCGTCGACGTCGACTTCCTCACCGGCAACGACGCCGAGTTGCGCGAGCGCATCGCCGCCGAAGGCGAGGACACGGAGGCCGACGTCTACCTGACTGTCGACGCCGGCAACCTCTGGGCGGCCGCCGAGCAGGGCATCTTCCAGCCCTTGCAGTCGACGGTCCTCGACGAATCCATCCCGGCGGAGCTGCGCGACGAGCAGGACCGGTGGTTCGGCCTTGCCGTGCGGGCCCGCACGATCGTCTACAACACCGATCTCATCGACCCGGCCGACGTGCCGACGACGTACGAGGAGCTGGCCAGCGACGAGTACGAGGGCCGCATCTGCCTGCGCAACGCCAACAACGACTACCAGCAGTCGCTCGTCGCCAGCATGATCGCGGCCGACGGGGAGGAGGCCACCGTCGACGTGCTGCGCGGCTGGGCCGCCAACGCCGAGGTGTACGCCAACGACATCGCCCTCCTCGACGCGATGGCGGCGGGTGCGTGCGAGATCGGCGTCGTCAACCACTACTACCTCGCTCGCAAGCTCGAGGAGGATCCGGACGCGCCGATCGGGCTGTTGTGGGCCGAGCAGGACGGCCGAGGGGTGCACATCAACATCTCCGGCGGCGGCGTCACCCGTTACGCCGACGACGTCGAGCTCGCCCAGCAGTTCCTCGAGTGGCTGGCGACCGACGGTCAGGACACCCTGGTCGCCGACAACCACGAGTACCCCGCGAACCCGGCCGTGGAAGCGGAGCCGCTGATCCGCGACACGTTCGGAACCGACTTCGTGCGCGACGCGCTGCGCGCCGACGTCCTCGGCTCGCTGAACGCTCAGGCGGTACGGGCGATGGACGCTGCGAACTTCGGCTGACGTCGTTGTCGGCTTCCGACACGTCGCTGGCGCCGCTCGCCGGCCCGCACGACCGGGGCGGGCGCGGGCGCCGCTTCGCCCGGCCAGGGTGGGTGCTGATGCCGGTCGCCGTCGCCGTCCTGGTCATCGCCCCGATCGCCATGTTGGCGACGAGCATCCTGCGGCCGAACGCCGAGGTGTGGCGGCAGCAGTGGGAGACCCGGCTTCCTGATCAGATCATCACGACGATCGTGCTCACGGTCGGTGTCGTCGTCGGGTCGATCGTGCTCGGCGTCGGCTTGGCCTGGCTCGTCGGGGCGCACCGCTTCCCCGGACGAGGGGTGCTCAGTTGGGCCCTCGTGCTGCCGCTCGCCATGCCGAGCTACATCCTCGGCTTCGTGACGACGGCCGTCTTCGGCGTCGCCGGGCCGGTGCAGACGTTCTGGCGCGATCAGTTCGGCCGCGACGCGTGGTTCCCCGAGATCCGCTCGATGCCGGGGGCGATCGTCACGCTCACCCTCACGCTGTACCCCTACGTGTACCTCCTCGCCCGAACTGCGTTGCGCGACCAGGCCGCGACGGCCGTGCTCGTCGCCCGCACGCTCGGCGCCTCCCGCGCCGAGGTGGCTCGCCGCGTCGTCGTGCCGATGCTGCGGCCGGCGATCGCCGCCGGGGCGGCGATCGTGGCGATGGAGACGCTCACCGACTTCGCCACCGTCCAGTACTTCAACCAGGAGACGGTCACCGTCGGGGTGTTCCGGATCTGGCGCGGCACGTACGACCGCGACGCCGCCAGCGAGATCGCCACGTTGGTGCTCGTGCTGGCCCTGTTCTCCATCGGCTTCGAACGGGTCCTGCGCGGACGGGCCCGGTTCGGTGACGCGGCCGGCCATGCCGCCCGGGTCGAGCCGCTGCGGCTGCGCGGCTGGCGGGCCGCCGCGGCGACGCTGGTCGCCACGGGCGTCGTCACGGCGGCGTTCCTCGCCCCGACCGCCCGACTCGTGACGTGGGCCGTCGCCGAGCAGCGCGGAACGCGGGGCACACCGATGCTGTCGCGCTACACCGAGTTCCTCGGCAACAGCATCACCCTCACCGCCGTGACCGTGATCATCTGCGTGCTGGCGTCGACGATCGTCGCCAACGCCGGCCGCTTCAGCCCGGCCCGCGTCGTCGGGATGGCCAGTCGCGTGAGCATCGTCGGCTACGCGGTGCCCGGACCCGTCGTCGCCATGGGCGTCGTGCTCGCCCTCGTCGGACTCGACGACCTGCTCGACCGCGTCGGCACCGGGCTTCCCGGCTTCGCCGCCACGGGCTCGTTCATCGCCCTCTCCTACGCCTACGCGATCCGCTTCCTCGCCCCCGGCCTGACGACGGTCGAGGCAGGGATCACGCGAGTGCCGAACGAGGTCACGGCATCCGCCCAGTCGCTGGGTGCCGGCCCGCTGTCCGTGTTGCGGCGGATCCACCTACCGCTGGCTCGCACCAGCCTGCTGGCCGCCGCCATCCTCGTCGGCGTCGACGCCCTCAAGGAGCTGCCGATCGCCTACCTCCTGCGGCCGGTCGGCTTCGACACGCTGCCGGTGTGGGTGTACGACCTGGCCTCGGAGTCGCGCTACGAGCAGGCCGCCCTGCCAGCCTTGACGATCATCCTCGTCGCCCTCGTCCCCGTCGCCATGCTCAGCCGGCACCTCGACCAGCCGTCGTCGGCGCGGCCGTGACCGTCCTCGAGCTGCGCGCCGTGCGCAAGGCGTACGGCCGCATCGCCGCCGTCGACGGCGTCGATCTCACCGTCGCCGACCACGAGCTCGTCGCCCTGGTCGGGCCGAGTGGGTGCGGGAAGTCGACGTTGCTGCGCGTCGCCGCCGGGCTGGAGGCCGTCGATGAGGGGACGATCCGCGTCGGCGGGGAGGTGGTCGACGACGGCGTTCGTCGCGTCGAGCCCGAGCACCGTCGAACCGGGCTGGTGTTCCAGGAGCACGCCCTGTTCCCCCACCTGACCGTCGCCGACAACATCATGTTCGGCCTGCGCGGGATGCCGCGGTCCACCCGCACCGAGCGGTGCGACCATTGGCTCAGCGTCGTCGGCCTCGGTGGCCACGGTGGGCGCTACCCGCACGAGCTGTCCGGCGGTGAGCGGCAGCGCGTCGCCCTGGCTCGGGCCCTGGCGCCGGCTCCGCGGTTGGTGCTGCTCGACGAGCCGTTCGCCAGCCTCGACCCCAACCTGCGCACGCGGCTGCGCGCCGACATCGTCGACATCCTGCGCACCACGCGCACGCCAGCGCTGTTCGTCACCCACGACCAGACCGAGGCGCTGACGGTCGGAGATCGCGTCGCCGTCATGCGGGCTGGGCGCGTCGAGCAGCTCGGCAGCCCCGACGACGTGTTCCACCGGCCGGCCAACCGCTTCGTCGCCGGGTTCATGGGCGACGCTGCGTTCCTCCCCGTCCGCGACGGGGGGACGGAGCTCGGGCAGCTCGCCGGCGACCGGTTGGTGGCCGACGGCGCACTCGTCGTCGTCCGTCCGCACGCTGTCGCCGTCGACGGAGCGCACCGCGGATGCGGAACGCCGGTGACGGTCGTCGCCGGCGTGTTCGAGGGGCCGACGCGCAGCTACACCCTGCGCCTGCCCAGTGGGGCGCTGGTCCGCGCCACCGTCCCCCACACCACCGTCCTGCACGTTGGCGACGAGGTGCGGGCGTGGCTGCGGGCGGGCCAGCACGCCGTCGTGCCCGATGACGCGCGATGAACGAGGCGGTGACGAACGATCGCTCTTGACGTCGAGCGCACTCGAAGTCGTACCGTGCCAGGCCTGATGCGTTTCGTCGCCTACCACCGCCTCGAGGGTGAACCGAACGTCATCGTCGATGGGTCACCCACCGCCGGCACCGTGCTGACGGTCACCCATTGGCCTGGCTACCCACCGCCGGAGACGGTCGCCGACGACCTGTCGGCGCAGATGGCCTTTCGGTTGCTCGAGCACCCCGAGCTGCTCCCGCCGGAGGTGCAGGCCGTCTCCAACAACCACTTCGACCAGGACGGGCTGGTGTCGATCTTCGCCCTCGTCGACCCGGCGGAAGCCGTCGCCCGCCGATCGTTCCTCGAGGACGTCGCCGCCGCCGGGGACTTCGCCGTCTGCCGCGACCGGGACGCGGCGAAGGTCTCGATGGTGTTGTCGGCGTACGCCGCCGGGACCGTCGACAGCTTCGGCCCGCTGCCCGTCGAGTACCCGGAGCAGACCGCGGTGCTCTACGGCGAGCTGCTCGGACGCCTCCCGGAGCTCGTCGACAACGTCGACCGGTTCCGCTCCGTGTGGGCCGAGGAGGATGACGCCCTGGCGGCCAGCGAGGCCGCCATCGCCAGCGGCGCGGTGGCCATCGAGGAGATCGCCGACGTCGATCTCGCCGTCGTCGACGTCCCCGCTGACGCCCCGTCCAGCGGAGGGCACCGCTTCGGCGGGGACTGGGTGACCGGGCTGCACCCGATGGCCGTCAACACCGCAACGTCCCGGCTCGTCGTCGCGACCCGTCGCGGCCGCCGCTACGACGTCGAGCTGCGCTACGAATCCTGGGTGCAGCTGCGCTCGCGGCCGCTGCGCCTGCGCCGTGATCTGGCGCCGCTTGGCGGCCCGCCTACAGGAGGAGGAGCGCGCGGAGGCCACCTGGAGCGCCTCCCCCGTCGGCGGCCTGACGCCCCGCCTCACGTCGGGGGATGGCGACAGTTCGATCGCCCCGGACCGGTTCGTCGAGCTGCTCGTCGAGCACCTGCGCACGGCGCCGCCGGCCTGGGACCCGTACGCGGCACGGAGGTGACGCCGGCGGTCGCGCGCTGTTTGGTCAGGGTCGGTTGCGGCCGAATTGGTCGTGGCTGGAGACCCAGTCGCCGGCGATGATGGCGCTGGAGAGCGACGTCTCGCCGGCCAGGACGACGGCGGCGCAGATCTCGGCGAACTTCTTGACGTTGCCCTTGCCGTAGCAGCCGAGCATGTCGAGGCATTCGCGCTGGGTGGCCAGCCCGGTGCCGCCACCGTAGGTGGCGACGATCAACGCCGGCAGGGTGATCGACCAGTAGTAGTCACCGTTGGGCAGCAGTTGGGTGTAGGCGACACCGGCGTGCGATTCGGACACGTTGGCGACGTCCTGACCGGTGGCGATGAACATCGCTGTCAGGCCGTTGGCGGCATGGGCGCCGTTGTTCGCCGCGCCGACCAGGAAGGCCCCGGCGTTGGAGATCTGACGGGCCCAGAACAGTGTTTCGGTGTCCACCCCCATCAGGCTCTTCAGCAACTCCTTCTTGACGACGGCCTCGGCCACCACGCGCCGCCCGCGGGTGGCGATCATGTTGATCTGGGAGTGCTTCTTGTCGGTGTCGACGTTGCCCGACAAGATGTACTCCGGGCGCCCCGGATACTCCTGCTGGATCCACTCACACGCCGCCAACGTCGCCTTGCCGCACATGTTCTGACCCGCCGCATCACCCGTCGTGTAGTTGAACCGCAGATACCGCAACGGACCGATCCCGTACTGGCGGATCTCGGTCAGCTTGCCGACACTCGTCGTCGACTCCGCCCGACCTCGCACCTCCTCCAAGTGCTCACGCACCCACTCACCGAACTGGCGGGCCTCCAAGGCGTTGTCGAACACGAACACCGGTGAACGCTGCATCGACTCATCGAGCACCGTCGTGCGCACCCCGCCGCTCTCGGTGAGCAACCGCATCCCCCGGTTGTAACTGGCCACCAACGTCCCCTCCGTCGTCGCCAACGGCACGAAGAACTCGCCACGGGCATGCTCACCATTGATCAACAGCGGACCGGCCAAGCCGATCGGCACCTGCGCCACGCCCATGAAGTTCTCGATGTTCCCCGGCAACGTGCCCGGCTCCACCGAGTAGTGACCGACGTGCGCCAATGGCATACCCGTGCGCTCGGCGACGAACGACCGACGCTGCGCCGCCAACTCCTCGGTGTAGTCACGCTCCCGATCACGCGGCACCCGCAACCGAACCTCACCCTTCCCAGTCGTCTCCGACACCATCAACCCCCAATCCTCACCAGTCCTGCTACGGCCGGCGCAGTCTCGCACCGACCGACGACGCACAGCGCGAGCGCGGCGCGGAGAATGGTCCGCTCGCCGTTTGCCACAGGGGCCTGTTGGGCAGCTACTACAGTGTCGGCGCCCGACAATCCGCCACTTGGGGGCCAGCGTGACTTTGCTCGACGTGCAGGAAATCACCGTGCGCTTTGGCGGCATCGTCGCGCTCGACGAGCTCTCGTTCACCATCGACGAGGGTCAGGTCTGCGGGCTGATCGGCCCCAACGGCGCCGGCAAGACGACGATGTTCAACGTCGTCAGCCGCCTCTACGAGCCGGCCTCGGGACGGCTCACGTTCGACCAGAACCGACCTGTTGGGTGTCCCGCCGCACGGCATCGCCGACCACGGCATCGCCCGCACGTTCCAGAACCTCGCGTTGTTCCCGACGATGACGCTGCTCGAGAACGTCATGGTCGGCGCCCACAGCCAGGGCAAGGTCGGTTTCGTCCAGTCGGTCAGCCGCATCGGCGTGGCGCGGGAGAACCGGCGGATCCGCGACGACGCCGGAGATCTCCTCCAACAGCTCGGTCTCGGTCATCTGATGTTCCGGCCCGCTGCCGGGCTGCCGTTCGGCACCCTCAAGCGCCTCGAGATCGCCCGCGCCCTCGCCGCCCGCCCGCGATTCCTGCTGATGGACGAGCCGGCGTCCGGGCTCACCCACGGCGAGGTGGACGAGCTCGGGGACACGGTGCTGCGGATCAGGGACGAGTTCACGCTGACGATCCTGCTCGTGGAACACCACATGTCGATGGTGATGCGGGTCTCCGACAAGGTCGTCGCCATGGACTTCGGTCGCAAGATCGCCGAAGGGCTGCCCACAGAGGTGCAGCAGGACCCGATGGTGATCGAGGCCTACCTCGGGGCGGCGCGGTGAACGAGCGCAACGAAGGGGGCCCGCGACGATGAGCCTGTTGGAGGTCACGGAGCTACGGGCCGGGTACGGCCCGGTGAACGTGCTCCACGAGCTGGATTTTGCAGTCGACGACGGCGAGATCGTCGTCGTGCTCGGCGCCAACGGCGCCGGGAAGACGACAACGATGCGGGCGGTCTCCGGGACGATCCATCGCTCCGGGAACGTCGCCTTCGCCGGCGAGTCGATCGTCGACTCATCCGCTGACGCCATCGTCCGGGCCGGGATCGCCCAGGTTCCCCAGGGGCGCGGCACGTTCCCGGAGCTCAGCGTGCTCGACAACCTGCGCATCGGCGCCTACACCCGGCGCGACGGCGGCGCCGGCGCCGACATCGAGCGTTGGTTCAAGACGTTCCCGCGGCTGGCCGAGCGGAGCGACCAGCGCGCCGGCAGCCTCTCGGGTGGCGAGCAGCAGATGCTGGCCATCGCCCGGGCCCTCATGAGCCGGCCCAAGTTGCTCCTGTGCGACGAGCCGAGCCAGGGCTTGGCGCCGATCATCGTCCAGGAGATGTTCGAGATCATCGACTCACTGAGCAAGCAGGAGGGCATCGCCGTGTTGCTGGTGGAGCAGAACGCCAACCTGGCCATGGACATCGCCCATCGCGTCTATCTGCTGGAGACCGGGAGGATCGTCGCCTCCGGTGACGCCGAGACGATCGCCGCCGACGACAGCATCCGCAAGGCGTATCTGGGGTACTGATGGACCGCTTCTTCGAAGCCCTCTTCCTCGGCCTGTCCACCGGTGCGATCTACGGACTCGTCGCCCTCGCCCTCGTCGTCGTCTACCGCGGCACGGGACACCTCAACTTCGCCCAGGGCGAGATGGGCACGCTGTCGGTGTTCGTGGTGTGGTGGTTCGACAACCAGGGTGTGCCGCTGCTGCTCTCGACGCTCATCGGGATGCTGTTCGGCTTCGCCCTGGGCGCGGTCACGGAGGTGACGCATCATCCGCCCGTTGGCCAGGCGGTCGGAGTTGGCGGTGTTCGTCGCCACCATCGCCATCTTCCTCGGCATCAACGCCTACACGTCCGGCGTCTGGGGCGCGCCACCGGACGAGACGATCGACAGCCTCTTCCCCAACGATCCCGACGACTTCGTCCGGGTGCTCGGAACCGTCTGGCGGTACAAGGACATCGGCACCCTGGCCGTCACGCTCGCCGTCACCGCCCTGCTGTTCGTGCTGTTCCAGAAGACGCGCTTCGGGCTGGCGATGCGCGGCGTGGCCAGCAACGCCGACTCGGCGCGGCTGGTCGGCATCCCGACCGGCCGCATCCTGGCCGGATCGTGGGCGGTCGCCGGTGCGCTCGGTGCGCTGGCCGCCCTCCTCGTGGCCGGCAACCAGGGACAGGTCACGCCGACGTTGATGGTCACGGTGTTCACCTACGCCACGGCGGCGGCCGTGTTGGGCGGCCTCGACAGTCCCGGCGGCGCCGTGATCGGCGGCTTGCTGATCGGCATCGGCGAGGCCGTGGCAGCCGAGTTCCAACCAGAGTGGATCGGTCAGGACATGAAGCTGGCCGTCGCCCTGCTGGCCATCTTCGTGGTGTTGCTGTTCAAGCCGTCGGGATTGTTCGGCACGGCGAAAGTCGAGCGAGTGTGATCAAGATCAATCAAGGTTCCATCGCCCACTGGGCGATCCGCCTGGTGTGGGTCGCCGCAGTCGTCGCCGTCCTCCTCTACATCCCGACCAAGACGACCTCGAGCACGGTCGGCGACTTCACGTTGGCGTTCGAGTACGCCATCGCCGCGATGTCGCTCAACCTGGTCCTCGGCTACGCCGGGATCATCTCGATCGGCCACTCGGCGTTCTTCGGCATGGGCATGTACACGACCGCGATCCTCGTCACCCGCTACGGCTGGAGCCAGGGCTGGACGTTCTTCGTCGCCGCGGCGATCACCTTCGTGATCGGCTATCTCGTCGCCTTGCCCGCGCTCCGGTTGAAGGGCATCTACCTCGCCGTGGTCACGCTGGCCCTGGCCGTCCTGTTCCCGACGCTCGATCAGGTGGGACAAGCTCGAATGGCTCACCGAGGGTCCTGCCGGCATCGGCAGCGTCACGTACGAAGACATCCCGAACTACCCGGTCCTCGGCGAGCTCCGTGGTCGCGAGGGTCGGGCCGTCTTCATCTACTGGCTGGCGGTTCTGCTGCTCGTCATCAGCTACCTGGTCGCCCGCGGTCTGGTCAAGAGCCGGGTCGGACGGTCGCTGGTCGCGATCCGCGACAACGAGACGGCGGCGGCCGTGATGGGCGTCCCACGGGCCCGGACGAAGACGATGGTGTTCGGCATCTCGGCGGCGATGTGCGCGATCGCCGGCTCGCTGTCGACGATGCGGCTGAACCTGGCCAGCCCGGACATCCGCAACATCACGCTCATCGGCAGCATCACGTTCCTGCTGATCATGGTGCTCGGCGGCGCCGCCACGCTGTGGGGTCCGATCGTCGGCGCCCTCGTGTACGTCACGCTCGACGCGAGGACGCGCGAGGCCGGGGAGACCGGTGAGGGCATCATGGGCACGATCTTCAACGACTGGCTCAACATCCAGGGATCGCCGGCGACGCTGATCCTGGCCATCATCCTGCTCGGCGCCATGTTCGTCGCCCCGTTCGGCATCGTCGGGCTGCTCAAGCGCATCGCGCACCGCTTCATCGTCATCGTGCCCAAGCCCGGCCGGCCACCCCATCGACGAGAGCCACCTGCTGACGACCACCGAGGCTGCCTCCGACGTCGAGGGCGTCGAGTTGGAGCCGGACGTCAACATCTTCGCCGCCGACCCATCCACCACAGGAGAACCGACATGAATCGAACGACGACGTCGCGGCTGCTCGCCGCGTGCGCTGCCGCCTCCCTGATCGTCGCCGCGTGCGGCGATGACGACGACGACGGTGCCGCCGACACGGACGCTGCGCCAGCCGAGACAGGCGGTGCGGCGACCGCCGCAGCGACCGAGGACACGGCCACGGACGCCACGACCGGCGACACGGGCGGAGAGACCACCGAGGCGACCGGGGACACCGAGGACACCGCGGCGACCGAGGACACAGGCGAGGACGGCGGCGGCGGCGCGGGCTGGGTCGTCGAGACCGAGGACTGCGTCGATCCTGATCGGGTCAACGAACCGATCGAGGGCACGGTCAACATCGGCTCGTCGGGACCGCTGTCGGGCGGGCCGGCCGCGGCGGCGTTCGCTCCGGTCATCGCAGGGCTTCCAGGCCTACATCGACTACGCCAACGAGAACGGGCTCCTGCCCGACCACGAGATCACGGTCAGCTTCGGCGACGACCAGTACGACCCGGCGCTGACCCCCGGGGTGATCAACGGAGCGCTCGACGACGGTGCCCACCTGATCTCCGGGATGATCGGCACGCCGAACAACCTCGCCGTGCGCGACATCCTCAACGAGGAGTGCGTCCCGCACCTGGAGGCAGCCAGCGGCGATCCCGCGTTCGGCGAGGTGGTCGACTACCCGTGGACGATGGGCTCCAACCTGCCCTACGACGTCGAGTGGCAGATCTACGCCGAGGACGTGGCGAGGGAGTTCCCCGACGGCGCCACGGCGGCGCTGTTCTACGTCAACAACGACGCCGGCGCGGTCTCCAAGGAAGGCTTCGAGGAGGTGGCTGGGGACCTCGGCATCGAGATCGTGGACGACCAGACCATCGAGGCCGCCGAGAGCGCGCCGCCGACCGCCCAGCTCGCCAGCATCGCCGGCAACGCCCCCGACGTCATCGTCGCCTTCCCGCTCGGCGCCCAGTGCCCGGTGTTCCTCAGCGAGCTGGCCAACCAGAAGGCGGCCAACGCGGGCTGGGAACCGCGCGTCTACCTGACCAACACGTGTGCCAGCCCGCTGATCCTCGGGGCCGCCGGCGAGGCCGCCAACGGCCTCTACACCTCGGGGGCGTTCGGTGCCGTCGACATCACCAACCCGGACAACCAGACCATCCCCGGCGTCGCGGAGTACCTGGAGGCGATGGAGGCCGCTGGACTGACCGACACCGTGCCGACGAGCGCGGCAGGCTGGACCTACGCCGAGGTGACCGTGGAGATCCTGCGCCAGGCCGCGGAGTCACCCGATGGCTTGACCCAGGCGTCGATCATCCAACACGGCCCGCAACTTCGACTACCAGGGCTCCCTCATCCGTGAGGGCATCCCGTTCAAGACCAACGGTGAGGAGGACGGCTACCTGGTCGAGTCGGCGCAGATCGTCCAGTACGACGCGGCGACGCAGTTCCTGAACGACGTCGGAGAGCTGATCACCACGTTCGAGAGCAGCTGAACGCGGCCGAGAGGGAGCCCGCCTCCAGCGAGGCGGGCTCCCCGGCCGTACGGGCCGATCGCGAGACCCGAGTCAGACGTTGAAGCGGAACTCCATCACGTCGCCGTCCTGGGCGACGTAGTCCTTGCCCTCCAGGCGGATCTTGCCGAGCTCCTTGGCCTTCGTCCATGAGCCGATGTCGAGCAGCTCCTGCCAGTCGACGACCTCGGCCCGGATGAAGCCGCGCTGGAAGTCGGTGTGGATCCGTCCGGCGCACTGCGGGGCCGTCGAGCCCTCGTAGAACGTCCACGCCCGCGACTCCTTGTCGCCGGTCGTCAGGAAGGTGCGCAGGCCGAGGAGGTGGTAGGAGCTGCGGACCATGCGGAACAACGCCCCCTCGCCGAGCCCGAAGCCCTCGAGCATCTCGGCTCGCTCGGCGGGGTCCTCGATCGCTGCGGCCTCCGCCTCCAGCTGCACGCACATCCCGATCACCTCGACGTTGTCGCCGGCGTCGTTGAGCTCGGCGGCGATGCGGGCCTCGGCGGCGGGGATCTCGTCGAGGTCGTCCTCGCCGACGTTGACCACCGCCAGCACGCGGCGGTTGGTCAGCAGGAAGTGCGGCGCGAGGACGTCGCGCTGGTCCGGCTTCAGCCCGGCGCGGTACAGCGGGCGGCCCTCGGAAAGGGCGTCGTACGCCGCCTGCAGGGCGGCGACCTCGTCACCGAGCGAGCGGTCCAGCTTGGACTGCCGCTGGGCCTGATGCAGGCGCTTCTCGACGGTCTCCAGGTCGGCCAGCGCCAGCTCCAACTCGACGACGCGGAGGTGCTCGACCGGGTCGGAGGGCCCGGTGACGTCGTCGTCCTCGAACGCCCGCAGCACGAACACGACGGCGTCCACCTCGCGGATGTTGGCGAGGAACTTGTTGCCGAGGCCCTCGCCCTTGCTGGCGCCCTCGACGAGCCCGCCGATGTCGACGACCTGCACTGCGGCGTGGACGACGTTGCGGCTCTTGGACATCTCGGCCAGGCGATCGAGGCGCACGTCGGGCACCTTGGCCACGCCGATGTTGGGGTCCTTGGTGGCGAAGGCGTACGGCGCAGCGAGCGCGCCGCCGCCGGTCAGGGCGTTGTACAGCGAGCTCTTCCCGGCGTTGGGGAGGCCGACGAGGCCGAATCGTTCCATGCGGCCGACGACGCTATCGGCGCCGGTCGGCGGCCTCAGGTCCTGCCCGCACGGGCTCGGCAGGTCGTGCGGACGTGAGGGGCGGCGGCCGGCGGTCGCGCAACGTGAAGGCCTCGTCGCTGACCCCGTGTCGGCGCAGGCGCCCGAGGCGCTCCAGCGACTCCTCGACGGAGGGGACCTCACCGGCGGGTACCCACCAGCAGACGAGGAAGGGCTCCGTCATCCGCTCGAACCACTCCCGGCGGCGCCGCAGGAACGGCGTGTGCGCAGTGTGGAAGACGAAGTCGTGCAGATGGTCGGGCGATTCCCACACCGACAGGTTGATGATGACGAGCGGGTCGTCGTCGGCGCGGACGTAGCTCGACGACTGGCCGGAGTCGTCGGTGAGCCGCCACACGAAGCCCGGCGACGACTCCGCCAGGGCGTTGATCCCGTCGAGCGCGGCGACGAACTCCGCCGTGTCCGGATGTTCGAGCGGCCGGCGGAGGCGGGCCACGTTGAGCTCGGCGAGGTGCCACGGCGGCGGGTCCACGGCGGTGACGCTACGTGGTGCCGGGCATCGCCGCCGCCGCCGTTCGGAGCACGTCCGCCAGCGCCGCGAGTCGTTCGTCGGGCAGGCGGACGGCGGGGCCCTGGATCGCCACGCCGGCCCACGGCCGGCCGTCGTCGTCGAGCAGCGGGGCCGCCATCGTGCGCACGCCGACGTCACGCTCGCCGTCGTTGAGCGCCCAGCCGCGGCGGCGGGTCGCCTCGAGGTCGGCCAGCAAGGCCTGGCGCGACGTCAGCGTGGCCGGCGTGAACGCCGCCAGCTCGGCCAGCGCGGCGACCTCGGCCGCCGGGTCGTCGGCGAACGCCAGCAGCGCCTTGCCGATCGCCGAGGCGTGGACGGGTATGTGGGTGCCGGGCGTCAGGTCGAAGCGCAGCGGTTGCGGGGAGTCGGCGTGCAGCACGACGAGCACCTCGTCGCCCACCCGGGTACCGAGGCTCACCGACTCACCGGTCGTCGCGGCGAGGTCGGCGAGATGGGGGAGCAGGCGGTCGAAGCGCACCCGAGCCTCGGCGCGGCGGCCGAGGGCGACCAGCCCCGGACCGAGGTGGTAGCGATCCGTGCGTGGGGGCCTGAGCGACGAGGCCGTCGCGGCGAAGGGCCTGCAGCAGGCGGTGAGCCGTGCTGTTGCTGAGACTTGTGCGGGTGGCCACGTCGCTGACACCGAGGTCGTCGTCCGCTGCCGACAGGCAGTGGAGGACAGCCAACGCCCGCTCGACGGATTGCGCCCCGGACCGCATGCATCTACTATTCCACGTTGCGGGAAGCCATTCCACCATGTAGAAAGTCGACTATGTCGATCAGATTTAGACCCAATCGCCGCCTGACTGCTGCGCTCGCCGGCCTCGTGCTGGCCGTCGCGGCGTGCGGAAACGACGGCGACGACGACGGCTCAGCCGACACGGCACCGGAGGCAACGGGCAGCGCGCCGGCCGAGACCGCCGCCCTGCGCCTCGGCTACTTCCCGAACGTCACCCACGCACCCGCCATCATCGGTGTCGAGACCGGGCTCTTCGAGGAGCACCTTGGTGCTGGCGTGGAGCTCCAACCGTCAACCTTCAACTCCGGCACCGAGGTCATCGAGGCGCTGTTCTCCGGCGCCGTGGACGCCTCGTTCATCGGCCCCAACCCGGCGATCAACGGTTACGCCAAGTCCGACGGCGAGGCGCTGCGGATCGTGTCCGGCACCACCTCCGGCGGGGCCTCGCTCGTCGTCCGCGAGGGCATCGACGATGCCGCCGATCTCGCCGGCACGACGCTGGCCACCCCGTCGCTCGGCAACACCCAGGACGTCGCTCTGCGGGCGTGGCTCGCCGAGCAGGGCTACGCCACCGACGCCAGCGGGGGCGGGGACGTCGCGATCACTCCCCAGGACAATGCCGACACCCTGCAGGCCTTCCAAACCGGCAGCGTCGACGGCGCCTGGGTGCCCGAGCCGTGGGCCACCCGGCTGGTGCTGGAAGGCGGTGGCCACGTGCTCCTCGACGAGGCCGAGCTCTGGCCCGACGGGCAGTTCGTCACGACCCACCTGATCGTCGCCACCGATTACCTGGACGAGCACCCGGACGTGATCCGTGACCTCATCAGTGGGCTCGGTGAGGCCATCGACGAGGCCAACGGCGACGCCACGGCCGCCCAGCAGATCGTCAACGACGGCATCGAGAAGGTGACGACCAGCCGGCTCTCCGACGAGACCATCGCCGGGGCGTGGGAGCACCTCGAGTTCACGCTCGATCCGATCGCCTCCTCGCTGCAGGGCTCGGCCGACGACGCCGAGGCGGTCGGCCTGCTCGAGGCGGTTGATCTCACCGACCCCGGCATCTACGACCTGACGTTGCTCAACGAGATCCGCGCGGCGCGCGGGGAGTCGACGGCGAGCGGGCTGTGACGGGGATCTCGCTGCACCGCGTGCACAAGACGTTCGGCAGAAGTCGCCACGCCGTGACCGCCCTGCGCGACGTCGACCTGGACGTGGCTGACGGCGAGTTCGTGTGCCTGATCGGCGCTTCGGGGTGCGGGAAGTCGACGATCCTCAACCTCGTCGCCGGGCTCGACACGCCGACGACCGGGACGATCGACGTCCGGGGCAGGGCGGCGCTGATGTTCCAGGAGTCGGCGCTGTACCCGTGGCTCACCGTCGCCGCCAACGTCGAGCTGCCGATGCGGCTCGCCGGCGTGCCGAAGGCCGAACGACGGACCCGCGTCGAGCAGCTCCTGACGGCGGTGCACCTGGAGGGGTTCGCCAAGAAGCGGCCCCACCAGCTGTCGGGCGGCATGCGTCAGCGTGGCGCGCTGGCCCGGGCGTTCGCCCAGGACGCCGACATCCTGCTGATGGACGAGCCGTTCGGGGCGCTCGACGCGATGACTCGCGACGCCCTGCACGAGGAGCTCGACACGCTCGTGCGGGCCCGCGGGCTGACCGTGCTGTTCGTCACCCACAACGTCCGCGAGGCCGCCCGGCTGGCCGACCGCATCGTCGTCATGTCGCCCCGGCCGGGACGGGTCACGGCCAGTTTCGACGTCCCGATCGAGCGGCCGCGGCGCATCGACTCGCCCGAGGTGAGCGCGCTCGCGGCGACCGTGACCGACCAGCTCCGAGAGGAGGCGCTCGCCCATGCTCGCCGTTGATCCCGCGACCGTCGACGACCCATCCCCCGTCGCGCGCCTCGACGACAGTGCCACCGTCACCGACGGCGGCGGGCGCGACCGCGCCGAGCTCGCCCGGCGCATCTGGTTGGCGACGTGGCCGAAGGTCGCCGCCATCGCCCTCGGCCTCCTGCTCTGGCAGATCGTCGTGTGGTCCGGGTGGCGGCCGGAGTACGTGCTGCCGGCACCGGCAACGGTGTTCGACCGGCTCGGTGAGCTGATCGCCGACGGCACGGTCTCCGAGGCCGTCGGCGTGACGATGCGCCGGGCGGTCGTCGGGTTCGCCCTCGCCGTCGCCATCGGCGTCGTCGTCGGCGGGATCGTGGCCTCGTCGAAGATCGCCCGCTCGGCGGTCGGCTCGATGATCACCGGGCTGCAGACGATGCCGTCGATCGCCTGGTTCCCGCTGGCGATCCTGCTGTTCCAGCTGTCCGAAGGGGCGATCACGTTCGTCGTCGTGCTCGGCGCCGCGCCGTCGATCGCCAACGGGTTGATCGCCGGCGTCGACCACGTGCCGCCCGTCCTCCTCCGAGCCGGTCACATGATGGGAGCGCGCGGGCTGGACAAGTTCCGCTACGTCGTCCTGCCGGCGTCGCTGCCGTCGTTCGTCGGTGGCCTCAAGCAGGGCTGGGCCTTCGCCTGGCGCAGCCTGATGGCCGGCGAGCTGCTCGTGACGCTGGGGGTGTTCTCGGTCGGCTTCCTGCTGCAGCAGTACCGCACCATCAACGACACGGCGGGCCTGATCGCCATCATGATCGTGATCCTGACCATCGGCATCCTCGTCGATGCCCTCGTCTTCGGCACGATGGATCGCTGGGTGCGCCGCCGCTACGGCCTCGTCGACGACTGATCCGTCGTCGTCCGGAACGGTGGACGGCGGCGGCGTTACCCTCACCGCCATGACTCCGGAGGTCGCACTCGATCGGGTGATGCACTGTCTCGACCGGGCCCACGACACCGGCTTCCGTGCCAAGGCGTTCCAGCGGGCCCGCGACGTCGTGCGCAACACCGATCCCGCCGAGATCGCCGAGCGGGCGGCAGCGGGCACGCTGACCAAGCTCGACGGCATCGGAGACTCCAGTGCCAAGGTCATCACCGAGGCGCTCGCCGGCGGGGTGCCGCACTACCTCGCCAAGCTCGAGGCGACCACGCAGGTCAGCATCACGCCTGACGGGTCAGCGCTACCGCGAGGCCCTGCGCGGCGATTGCCACCTCCACTCGACGTGGAGCGACGGCGGCGCCGAGATCGAGGAGATGGCCGCCACGGCGCGGGCGCTCGGCCACGAGTACATGGTCCTCACCGACCACTCGGCCCGCTTGACGATCGCCCACGGGCTCGACCGTCAACGCCTGGAGCGCCAGCTCGACGACATCGCCGCGGTGAATGCGTCGTTCGACGACGACTTCCGCATCCTCACCGGGATGGAGGTCGACATCTTCGAGGACGGCTCGCTGGACCTCGCCGACGACTTGCTCGAGCGACTCGACGTCGTCGTCGCCAGCGTGCACTCCAAGTTGCGCATGGAGCGCCACCAGATGACCGAGCGGATGGTCGTGGCCGTGGCCAACCCACACGTCGACATCCTCGGGCACTGCACCGGGCGGATGATCGGCAGACGGCCGCCGTCGACGTTCGACGCCGACTACGTGTTCGCTGCCTGCAAGCAGTTCGGCACGGCCGTGGAGATCAACTGTCGCCCTGAGCGGCTCGACCCGCCGCGCGAGCTGATCGACCTGGCGATCGCCTACGACTGCTGGTTCTCCATCGACACCGACGCCCACGCCACCGGGCAGCTGGAATGGCAGCCGCACGGCTGCGACCGGGCCGCCGAGCGGGAGGTCCCGATCGACAAGATCATCAACACGATGTCCGCCGACGACCTCCTCGCCTGGACTGGATGATCCGCCCCTCCCGATCCGAGTGTTTGCTGCCGGCCGAGTGTCTGCTGCGGGGCTTCCCCGCAGCAGACACTCGGATCAGAGCTTCAGAGCTGGCCGAGGGCGCTGTAGGCGGCGAGGACGAGGCCGGCGCCGCGGATGTCGCCGACGGTGCCCTCGCCCATCTTGTTCATCACGTAGGAGAGGCTCATCCGGGCATCGCGGTCGATGATCGCCAACGACCCGCCCCAGCCGCCCCAGAAGCACGAACGCTCGTTGGGGCTGATCGGCATGTCGGGCGACGGGAGGCCGAACCCGATGCCGTGGCGCAGTCCGATGCCGAGCACGAGGTCGACGCCGTTGCACTGCTCGTCCCACACCACGTCGATGCCGTTCGGCGACAGCAGGCGGACGCCGTTGGCCTCCCCGCCGCACGCCATCGGGGCGTGGATCAGCGCCACCGAGCGGGCGTTGCCGTGCCCCCCGGCGGCCGGGATCTCGGCACGGCGCCAAGGGATCGTCGCCGACACCTCGGCGACCAGCGGTGGGTTGGTCAGCGTGCGGAAGGCGACCGAGCTCTGGTCGACGCCCTCCATCGGCAGCGGCCCGCTGGGCGGGATGACGTGGGCGACGCGGGCGTCGTGCTCGGGCGCCGTGCCGATGTGGAAATCGGCGCCGAGCCGCCCGGTGATCTCCTTGGCCACGAACTCCCCGATCGTCTGCCCCGTGACGCGGCGCACCAGCTCGCCCTCCAGGTAGCCCTGGGTCACCGCGTGGTAGCCCGACGCCGTGCCCGGTTCCCACCACGGCTCCTGGGCGGCCAACAGCGTGGTGACCTTCTCCCAGTCGTACAGGTCGTCCATCGTCATCGGGGCCTCGAACCCGGACAGCCCCGCGGTGTGGCTCATCACGTGGCGGACCTCGATGGTGCCCTTGCCGCGGGCGGCGAACTCCGGCCACACCTTGGCCACGGGCGCGTAGAGGTCGAGCTCGCCCTGGTCGGCAAGGATCAGGCAGGCGAGGGCGGACACCGTCTTGGTGGTCGACCAGACGTTGATGATCGTGTCCCGCTCCCACGGCATCGCCGGCCCGGCGTCGCGATCGGCCGTGCCGCCCCACAGGTCGACGACCAGCTCGCCGTCGATCGTGATCGCCATCGAGGCGCCGTCGTCGTAGATGCTCTCGTCGCGGGGGAGGAAGTTGGCCTCGAATGCCTCCCGCACCGTGATGAACCGCTCGTTACATGTCCCCTCGATACCCATGCGGCGACGGTAGTCCGGTGCGCACGAAACCCCGGTCACCCGGCATGCTGGCGGGATGTCGATCTTCGAGCACCCGATCAAGACCCTCGACGGCGAGCCGAGCAGCCTCGCCGGCCGGGAGGGGCAGGCGCTGCTGCTGGTGAATGTGGCGTCGCGTTCGGGCTGACCCCGCAGTACAGCGGGCTCGAGCAGCTCCACGAGACGTACGGCGAGCGCGGCTTCAGCGTGCTCGGGTTCCCCTGCAACCAGTTCGGCGGCCAGGAGCCCGGCACGGCCGAGGAGATCGCCACCTTCTGCTCGACGTCCTACGGCGTGTCGTTCCCGATGTTCGAGAAGATCGAGGTCAACGGTCCGGGGCGGCACCCGATCTACGAGGAGCTGACCGCCGTCGCCGACGCCGAGGGCCATGATGGCGACATCCGCTGGAACTTCGAGAAGTTTCTCGTCGACCCGCAGGGTGGGGTCACCCGGTTCAGCCCGATGGTCGCCCCCGACGACCCGCAGCTGGTGGCGGCGATCGAGGCCGCGCTCCGGCGTGACCGCTGACGTCGCGTCGACGGCCCGAGGGAGCCGGCCGGTGCGCCGTAGACTCGACGCCTTATGTCGAAGAAGACCAAGAAGCGCAAGGCCCGGATGCGCCGTTCCAAGGCCAACCACGGCAAGCGTCCCAACATGGGCCGCGGCTGACGTCGGTTCCCGCCCCCGATGACCCCGCCGCCGCCGACCAGGCGTGACGGCGTCGTCGACGTCCTTCACGGCGTCGAGGTCCCCGACCCTTACCGCTGGCTCGAGGACGGTGACTCGTCGGAGGTGCAGCAGTGGGTGGCTGCGCAGAACGCCCACACCCGCCTGGCGCTCGATGCCCGTCCCGCACGAGGGTGGTGG
>CAVZPA010000004.1:0-333200 GCA_963776995.1 uncultured Acidimicrobiia bacterium | reverse complement strand
GACGACACCACATCGCTCGGCACTTCTCGGGGCTGACCGGCGATCGCGATGCCGAGGAGAAGCGCAGCGACCCCAACGATGGAAACGACCAGCGGGCGTCCCACCGTGGGGAGTCACGCGCTCCGGGCGCGGTTCGGGGTCAACGGATCTCGCCCGCGGTCGTGCTACCCGCTGGTGTCGTCGGCGTGTCGTCGACAGGCGGGCCGACACCTTGGCTTGGCGTCGGCACGCCCTCACCGGCCAGCGTCTCGTCCACGCGCGTCCTCGGGCCGGCGGTAGTTGTAGCCGTACCCGTAGCCGTAGCCGACTTCGCTGCCGCCATGTCGCGCCCGGTTGAGCACGACGCCGATGGGCGGCGCGCCGACCCGCTCGAGCCGCTCGAAGGCGCCACGGACGTCGCGCGCCGACACTCGATTCGCCTGCGTGACGACGAGCACCCCATCGACGACACGGGCGAGCGCGACCGCGTCGGCGACCGGCAGGACAGGAGGGGAATCGAGGATCACGTAGTCGTAGCGCGAGCCGAGGTCGGCCAAGGTTGCCGCGACGCGTGGAGTCGACAGCATCTCGCTCGGGTTCGGCGGCACGGCGCCGGCCGTGACGATGTGCAGTCCATCACCGACGTCGTGGACGACCATTCCGGAGTCCTCGCCGAGCATCAGCTCGGTGAAGCCAGGCGACGGTTTGACGGCGAAGACCTCGTGGATCCGCGGCTTGCGGAGGTCGGCGTCGATGAGCAAGGTGCGGTTGCCCGCTTGGGCGAGCACGACGGCGAGGTTCGTGGCCGTGGTCGTCTTGCCCTCACCCGGCAGCGAGCTGGTCACCTGGATCACGCGCAGCGCCCGGTCGAGGCCGAGGAACTGCACGTTGGTGCGCAGGCCGCGGTAGATCTCGACGGCGAACTCGTGCGGCTCGCTGAGGGCGATCGGACGGTTGTCCGGCGGCGGTTCGACCGGGACGACGGCAAGCACCGGCGCTTCCGTGAGGCCTTGCAGATCGTCGGCGGTCCGGATCGAGTCGTCCAGGTAATCGACGAGGAACGCCGCCGCCAACCCCAGCAACAACCCGACGAAGGCAGCGAGCACCACAGTGCGGAGCGGTCGAGGTTCGACGGGTGTGGTCGGGAGATCGGCGGACTTGACGACGGATGTCCCGCCCGTGGTGAGGGCGGCGTCGATCTGCAGCTGGTCCAACCGCTCCTTGAAGGCGGCCTGCTGGGTGACGAGCGCCGCCCGTTGCGCGGGGTCAGCGGTGTCGATCTGCGCCTGCAGCTCGTCGACCTTGTCACTGAGCTCAGCCTCGGCCAGTTGGAGCGTGTCGATGGCCTGCTCCCGCCGCGTCGAGGAGTACGCCTGGACGTACGCGTCCGCGAGGAGCTGCGCCGTGCGCGGATCCTTGCTCCGCACCTTCACCGACACGACATCGGTCGTACCCACAGGGCTGGCCCGAACGTTCGCCGGCAACGCGTCGAGCCCGAGGTCTTCCTGAACGCGCTCGCGTACGCGCTGGCCCTCGAGCACTTGGATCTCGGTCTGGATGGCTCGCTCGAGGTTCTGCACGTTGAGCGTCGGGTCCTGCTGGAAGACGGCCGCGCCGAGCCGAGGCTCGACGAGCATCTGCGCCTCGGCCTCGTAGATCGGCTCTTGCAGCAGTGCCATCGTCAGAGCGCCGGCGACGGACGCCACCACGGCAACGATGACGATCCACTTCCGGCGGGCGACGACCTTGGCGTAGTCGCGGATGGTCATCTCCCGATCAGCGTTCATGACCGCGCCGAAGGATAGTCCGATGACGTCCCGACAGGGGGGCGCCGGGTGACGCGGGCGATCATCGCTGGCCGGTGCAGGACACCCACGGGCCGAACCGGATGAGCTGGTCGACGAGCGCCGACGTCTCGTCGATCATCGCCACGTGGGCCGAACGCCGGAGGCCATGCGGATCGGTGACGTCGTCGAGCGGATCGGCGACCATCATCTCCGCGGCGCGGCGGCCCTCGCCGAGGCGGCGGAGCCAGCCGGCGACACCGTCGGCTGCCGCGGGCGGTGCCACGCCCTGCGCCCGGCGGACGAGCTCCTTGAGGGTGAACGTACGCGCCCAGGCGCCGCGGTCGAGGGCGACGACGCGGCGCAGGTGCTCGCGGGTCATCACGAGCACCAGGTCGGCACCGTCGCGGTCGAGGATCTCCCGGTCGATCGCGCGAGGCACATGGTCTCCGAGGTCGATGCCGGCGGAGGCCGCAGCCCTCACGGTCTGCATGTCTCTCTGCATGTCGACGCGCAGGGTCCCGGCGGAGGTCACGGTCCACGTCTCACCGTCGACGTCGCGAGTGCCCTCGAGGCGTCGGCGGAGCAGACGCTCCACGGTTGGCGATCGGCAGACGTTGGCGGTGCAGACGACGAGGGCGCGACGGGTCACGGGTCGGTCTGCGGTCAGTCCGACGGCGCTCGATCGACGAGCGGCTGCTCCCAGGTCACGACCCGGTTCGGATCCTCGACGGACCCAGTGAGCTGGACGTCGATCGTCATCGTCGCGCCGGGCGGGATCGTCACGAAGCGGCTGTAGGTGTTCCATTCGTCGTGGCGACCCGGCTCGAGCCCGTACGGCTTCCCGTCGATCGTCGTGCTGACCATGTCGAGGGGGCTGTAGAACTCGACGAACAGCCGGCTGGTCCCCTCCGGTAGGCCGAGGGCGTTGCCGATGACGTAGTCGGGCAGCCCGCTCGGCGGGGCGCCGTTGGTGAGCTCGACGTGGACCGTTCCCGTCGTGCGGCCGGTGGTCGGGTCGGTCGTCGAGCTGTAGCTCGCGACGCGCTCGAGGTAGTTGTCGATCTTGCTGCCGCCACCGTTGGTCACGGCGACGGACCAGCCATCGGCGCCGGCGAGCGGCGGGATCTCCCCGAGGATGCCGACGGCGCGCAGCAGGTCCTGCTCCTCCGGCCGGTTCGTCCAGACCATCAGCCTCCGTTCGCGGGCGAACGGGCCGAGGTCGCGGGCCAGGACGGTCGGTTCGGGCAGCGTCCCGGTCAACAGTGTGTCGAACGTGATCGATGCAGCCTCCTCGAGGGCGTCGATGCGGGTGGCGTTGTCAGCATCGGTGAGGTACTGGTCACGCAGGATGTACTGCGCGGCGTTGGACGGCGTGAGTTGCCGATCGACCGTCGTCAGCTGGATCGGTCCGGTGTACTTCAACAGTGCTTGGACGACGTAGGGATCCATCGCCAGGACCCCGTCGATCTCCTTGCCGGCGGACTGTCGATAGAGCTGGGCCACGACCTCACCGACGTGGGGGAAGTGGGGCGTCATGGTGAGGTTCCGCCATGCGGCGGTGCCGACCAGGCCCTCGCCGTCCTCGTCGAAGCCGAAGCGACCGTACTGGGCCAAAAAGGGCTCGGGGCCAGCGATCCGGGCGCCCGCATCGGCGCCCGCCCGCTCGAGGTCGGCGACGCGTCCGAACCCGGTCATGGCGAACGATCCGTTGTCGACGGTGATCTCGGCGTAGTTGCCGGCGAACCCGCCCAGGCCCCGCGCCTCGGACGGCGTCGTGAACAGCACCAGGTAGACGCGGGGACCGTCCGCGCCGAGCAGGGCCGGGGCCAGATCGACGGCGGCGATGGCGTTGTCCAGCTTCGGGGCGTTCTCGGCGAGCTCGTCGGACAGCGAGGTGAGCAGCTCGTCGGCCGGCTCGACCAGCCACGGTGAATCCGCGTCGGAGAGCGCGGCCGCCATGTCGTCGAGCGCACCCTGCGCAGCTCCGAACGGCTCGGCGAGGGCGCTGACGGCCGCCACGTCGATCTGCCCGCCGACGGCGCGAAGGGACGCCGGGTCGACCTCGTGCAACGCAGCCGCCACCTCGTCCAAGGCTTGCGAGCCGGCTGCGGTCAGTTCGACAGCGGCCGAGCGGTGCTGCGCGACGACCGGCACCACGGACGCGCCGAAGGTCCAAGGTCGGCCGAGCTGCTGGTCTGCCTGCCGCAGCGCGCCTCGCCGCCCGCTCGAACTGGTCCGCTGCGTCGGCGAAATCACCTCGGTTGAGAGCGCTGATGCCAGCCTCTGCCAGGTCCTGACCGCTCTCCAGCCTGGAGCGCGACTCGGCGGCGGCGACGGCGAACCCGGCGACGGAGAGGACGGCGAGCACGCCGACCGCCCCGGCCATCGCATAGGCGCGTCGGCGGATCGCCCGCGGTCGCCGGCGCATGCCGACGACGAACAGCAGCACTCCAGCAGCGATGGCCACGATCGCGGTGAGCCCGAAGAACTCCTCCAGCTCGGCCCACGCCAGCACGTTCATCGAGATCGCCGCACTGATGGCCCGGACCTCCGGCATGTCCCGCCGCTTCACCCCCACCCACACGGCGAGACCGAGCGCGACGAGCGCCGCCGCCACCAAGAGTGGGTTGACCGCCACGGCGAGCGCCGCTCCGGCGACGACGGCGACCGCCCACCATGGCGCCGACGCTGCGGCGTACACGACGGCGGCCACCGAGATCCCGACGAGCAGCGCATCGACGAGTGGACGCTCGGTCGGAGCGGGTGGCGCGAACGCGGCTACCCCGCCCGCGACGAACGCCACGGCGACCGCGACGTCCTCCGCTACACGATTGCGGTGACGCGGCGGCATGACGCCAGGAACGTAGCGTCCTGCTCAGCGAGAGCGGCGGCGCGCAGTGTGATCAGTGCGATCCGTGACCCCTGAGGACCGTTGGAATCGTCTTGATCAGGATGACCAGGTCGGACCAGAACGTCCAGTTCTCCAGGTACTCGGCGTCGAGCATGGCCCGCTCCGGATACCGGACGTGGTTGCGCCCGTCGGTCTGCCACCGCCCGGTGATCCCTGGTCGCGCCTCGAGGTAGGCGTCGACCCAAGGCCCGTAGCGCGCGAGCTCGTCCTCGACCACGGGTCTCGGTCCGACGAGGCTCATCCGCCCAGTCAGAACGTTCAACAGTTGAGGCAGTTCATCCAGTGACGAGCGGCGCAAGAACTTACCGAACGGAGCGATCCGCGGGTCCTCGTCGATGGCCAGCTTGAAGTCGTTTTCGATGTATCGCTCATAAAGGTCGGTGTCCGCTCGCAACCGGTCACCCGCGTCCATGTACATCGTCCGGAACTTCAGCATCCTGAACGGCTTGGCGTGCTCGCCGACCCGCTCATGAGCGAAGAACACCGGCCCGCGGCTGGTCAACTTGACGATGACGGCTAGGGCAAGGAGCACAGGGACGACGATCGGAGCAGCGATCACCACCACGCCGACGTCGAACGCGCGTTTGAGATAGCGACGCCACCCGTGGTAACGGAGCCCGGTCGACACGACGGGCGGTGCCGCAACGAGGCACAAGCTGCCGTGGAGATTCCGCTTGGACAGTGACAATGCGCCTTCCGAGTCGAACGTACGATCGCCGTCGTTGGCTCTGATCGACTCGAAATGCGCGACCGCCAACAAGGTCCCCCGTCCGCCGGACCCTGGGAGCGCGTCCCGCTCGGATCGATTCATCAACAGCTCCCTCAATGCTCTCGTTGAATGCCACCCAAACGACTCCGAGGAGTCGCCCACCCGCTAGCAGCGAACATTGGTCCCGTCTCAGGTACTCCTGCCGCCGGCAGGTGATGGTAGTACACGGACCACCAGTCCCGTGTAGTCGCTGCGGCCAAAAGTTTCGAACCTCCACGACGATCGACCACAAACACCCCTTTGGGGGACGAGGCGACTTCGTGAGCGCACGCTACACCTCGAACTCCGCCCGTTCTCTCGCCTGCTTCCAGCGACCACTAGTCGGCAACAATCTCCGGCGATGCGTCCGCTCATCGTCGACTACGCGTGCCATCCGTTCCAGTACGAACTGGCCACGATGCTTGCGGCGCGAGGCCATGTCGTCGCGCACACCTACTGCGCATCGAACGTCACGCCTCAGACGATCGCCGCTCCGGGGGTCAACCTCGTGATCTGTCCCGTCGATCTTGGACGACCGTTCGCGAAGTTCGAGCTGCGCAAACGCTTGGCCGACGAAGCCAGGTATGGGTGGCGGACCATCATCATCGCGCGGTCGTTCCGGCCAACGCACCTGCTGACCAGCAACGTCCCGCTCATCTCTCTGGCGCTGCTCTGGATGTGGGCTGCGCTGACGAAGACGTCGTGGACTCTCTGGCTCCAGGACGTGCAATCCGGGCTTGCGAGCATGGTGGCGGGCAAGTCGAATTGGGTCAGCCGCGTCCTGGCCCGGTTGGAACACTTCCTACTCAGACGGGCCGACCGGGTCGTCGCGATCTCGCCCGAGTTCCGAGACCTGCTCGTCAGCAACGGGGTCAGGGAGGAGCGCATCGACGTCATCGAGAACTGGGCGCCTCTCGACGCTCTGCCGGTCCGACCCAAGGAGAACCGCTGGGCGGTCGCCCACGACCTGCGCGACCTCTTCGTGTTCCTGTACAGCGGAACACTGGGCAAGAAGCACTCGCCCGAGTTGCTCCTCGCCCTCGCCGACGAGTTTGGCGGCGACGATCGGGTTCGTGTGGTCGTGGTCGCCGAGGGTGCAGGTGCGGACTGGCTTCGGTCGGAGGACGCTCGATCACCAAGGAAAAATCTCGTCCAACTTCCATTCCAGGCGTTCGACGACCTTCCCGACGTCCTTGGTACAGGCGACGTCCTCATCACGCTTTTGAGTGCAGAGGCGGGCGCGTTCAGCGTCCCATCCAAGACCCTGAGCTATCTGTGCGCGCAGCGACCCATCCTGGCGGCCATCCCGGCGGAAAACTCGGCCGCCAGGCTCGTCGCCCAGCGCGCGCACGCAGGGCTGGTCGTCGCTCCAGGCGATGTCGCGGCGTTCAGGACCGCTGCGCGACAGATGTACGAGGACGCGGTGGGCCGCGCTCGGCACGCGGCGGTCGGCGCGTGCCTACGCTGAGACCACGTTCGATTCGCGGGTGATCGCGGGGCGGTTCGAGCAGGTGCTGATGCAGGCAACATCGAGGGAGTAGACGTGGCATCCAAAGTTGTCGTTGCAGGTGGGGGCGGATTCATCGGCGGGCATCTGCGCGGCGAGCTGCGCGACCGGGGCCATGCGGTCCGGGCCCTCGACATCAAGCCGCTCGAACAGTGGCATCAGGTCCAGCCCGACGTCGAGAACGTTCAGGTGGACCTCTCGGTCCTGGAGTCGTGCCGTGAGCAGGTACGGGGCGCAGCACAAGTCTTCAACCTTGCTGCGGACATGGGCGGGATGGGGTTCATCGAGAACCACAAGGCCGCATGCATGCTGAGCGTGTTGCCGAGCACTCATATGCTCGTCGCGGCGAGGGACGAGGGCGTTGAACGGTTCTTGTTCTCGTCCAGCGCGTGCGTGTACGCCGCCGGCCGGCAGGCCGAGTCCGACGTTGCCCCGTTGCGCGAGGAGGATGCGTACCCTGCCATGCCCGAGGACGGCTATGGGTGGGAGAAGCTGTTCACCGAGCGAATGTGCCGGCACTTCCTCGAGGACTTCGGACTTCAGACGCGGGTGGCCCGCTACCACAACGTCTACGGGCCGTACGGCACGTGGGACGGCGGACGTGAGAAGGCGCCGGCCGCCATCTGCCGGAAGGTCGCCGTCGCCAAGCTGACCGGCGAGCGCGAGATCGACGTCTGGGGAGATGGTGAACAGACTCGAAGCTTCATGTTCATCGACGATTGCGTCGAGGGCACCCTGCTGCTCGTGGAGTCGGACGTCGTGGATCCGCTCAATGTCGGGAGCGCAGAGGTCGTCACCATCAACGAAATGGTTGACATCGTCTGTGAGATCGCCGGCGTCACACTTCATCGTCGACACGACCTCTCCGCACCACAGGGCGTGCGCGGTCGCAGCAGCGACAACACCCTCATTCGCAAAGAGCTTGGATGGGAGCCCACCACACGCCTGAGAGACGGCCTCGAGCGCACGTTCGCGTGGGTCCACGACCGCGTGTCGGAGCAGGTCGGCCACGGTCGCTGAAGCATGCCCGATGGAAACTGGCGCTGAGACTCACGAGCCCTCGCCGAGCGACATTGCCGGAGGTCGTCATCGCAGGTGCTCCGAAGGCCGGGACCACGGCCTTGGCGTCGATGCTGGCGGACGTACCGCAGGTCAGCGTGTCCATTCCCAAGGAGACGTACTGGTTCGGCACAGACCTCCGTGGGATGAGACGGGCGGTCGGGATCGACACGCGGGATGACTACGAACGGTGCTTCCGGCGGGGTGGGATGACGTGCGACGCCTCGACTCTCTACTTGGCATCTGACGACGCGATCCAGCAAGTTGTCGACACCAACCCGCAGGTGCACGTCATCGTCTGTGTCCGGCCGATCTGGGCTCTCCTGAACTCGTATCACCGACAGCTGATGAGGTACGGATGGGCTGCATCGCAGGACGTGAACGAGGCCTGGCGCTCGTCGCTCGACACACGCGCCGAGCTACCTGTGCCGTGGCTAGCGGACTACCAGCGCGTGTCGGCGATCGGTAGCCAGCTGGCGCGTCTGCGATCACTGATCGACCCGCGACAGGTCACCGTGGTGCCGAGCTCAGTTCTTCGTGACACGCCCGGGACGGTCATCTCCGCGCTGTGCGTCATGTGGGGGATCCGCCCACCGTTGGAGGTTCGGTCGGTGATGGCGAACGAGGCTCGCCAGCCCCGACTACGTGCCGGCTTCAATCTCCTCTCGCGCCCAACCGTTCGTCGCATCGCGGCGGCGTCGAAGCGGAATCTTCCGCCGGCCGTGATGTCGATGGCCCGCAGGGCAAAGGACGTTGTCGTCTTCGGAGGCGACAACGTCCAGCCCGGACCGCCGGAGCCGGATGTGAAGCGCTTCTGTGATGTCGAACAGCACCGGTTGGACGAGCAGTTGGCCAGCTCGTGGTCGACCGCATGCGAGACGATTTTGCGATCGCAGAGCTCGGCGCTGCATCCGTGAGCTTCGGCGCTGCTCGGCCGGTCAGAGATGCACCACCGCGTCGCCGTTGGACCGAAGGTGCCCGATCAGCAGCAGTTCCACCGCCGACAACCGGTCCACCATTCGTGGCCATTGGACCGCTCGGAGTGCCGTCGTCGGGTCGCTCCGTCTCGACGGCCGTGTTCGTGAGCGATCTCCGGTCGATGGGGTACGACGTCCGCGCCGTCGACACATCACGGAACCGCGACAGGTGGTACGAACCGCTGCTACGCACCTGGTCATACGTCCGAGCAGCCGGCTTCATCGTGACAGCCCGCCGGCGGCCGGTGGTCTACCTCGCGTTTCCTGACGGGAGCGAGGTCCCGGTCGCCACGCTCCTGCTGCTCGCCTGTGCGCTTCGGGGCAACGCCGCGATCGTCCACCACCACTCTCGCCGGTACCTCGCCAGAAGGAGCTTCTGGGTATCGCTCGGGATCCGCGCTGAGCGCCGTTGCCGGTTCGTTCATCTCTTGCAATGCGAGTGTCTCGCTGGGCGATACCGCGAGATCTACGGCGTGGAAGTCGCGATGCCGCTCTCGAACGCCTTTGCGGTGACCCGGCCCGACACGATCCTCGATCGAGCTCATGCCAGCTCCATCACGCTCGGGTACTTCGGCACGATCTCCGCTGGCAAGGGGTTCTTGAGTTTCTTGGAAATCGTCGAACCGATGCTGGTGGCAGATCCTTGTCTTCGAGTGAGCGTCGGTGGAAAGTGCGCGTCGAACGCCGATCGAATGCGTGTCGCCGACGTCTCCGCGCGATTCCCCGGGCGAGTCGTGAACGTAGGGGAGCTCTACGGAGAGGAGAAGCGAGCCTTCCTTGCGTCGCTCGACCTGCTCGTGTTCCCGACTCAGTATCGGTCGGAGACCGAAGGCATCGTTCTTCTCGAGGCACTGAGCGTAGGTACACCGTTCGCCGCAACCGACCTCGGCTGCATCCCGGAGATCGCGACCCTCGGCGGTGGTGTGTCGGTGCCCCTCGACGAGCTCGCCTCGGCGGTACATCATCTGCGCTCCGACGGCAACCTGGGGCAACGACGCGCGGCAGCGCTCGCGAGCTTCAAGACGCTCGCGACACGAAGTCGCGCAGAACGCGACGCCGCTCTGGCCGCGGTGCTCGCGAGTCCCCACGCTGTCAGGGGCTGACAAGCGGCACATGGAACACCGGCCCAGCTGTAGGACTCACCGCGTCAGAATGGGTGGATCTCCGTGATAGCTGGTCGAGACGCGCGAGCGCAGACGGGGCCTCCGAACAGAACGGCCCGACTCCGCGTTCTCCATGTCATGGCGCGCTACCCACCGAATTATCGCCGCGAGTTCCTTGGAACGGTGGCGCAGCGTGTCGATCTGACGATCGGCTATCCGACGAGCTCACGGGCTTCGGACGGATTCGTTGACGCAGCAGATGTCGACCAAGTTCACGTGCTACCGATCCGTACGCTCTCCATCGGACGGCGCGTTCGTTTGACGTACTTTCCGCTATCGACATTGAAGCGCTCGTTCGATTGCGTTGTCATCCAGGACAAGTTGTCGGATCCGTTCGGTTGGCTGCTCTTGATGTTGCGCTGGTTCGGTCTCCTCCCGGTCAGCGTGGTCGTCTTCGGTTTCGGCTCGCGCGATTCGTCCGTCTTGGAGAGGATTCGGAACTGGCTGGTCGTCCGTCGTTCGAAGATGGCTGACCATGTGCTGACCTACATGCAGGCCGGTCGGGACCATCAGGTGTCGCACGGTGCGGATCCTGCCCGGGTGACCGTGCTGGGCAACGCGACCAACACCGAGACGCTGCGGAAGGAACTGCTGTCCCAGCCATTCATCGTACGTTCGCCGGGCTCGGCGAACGTCCTCTTCATCGGCCGACTGGTGAGCGAGAAGGGTGTCCAAGATCTTCCGCTGCTGGCCGACGCACTCCACCCACGGCACCGCCTGCGCGTGGTGGGCGACGGTCCGCTGATGCACCTGCTGACGACCACATCGGGAATGGAAGTCGTCGGCCCAGCCGTGGACGATCGTGACCTGGCACGGCATCTGGCATGGGCCGATCTCGTCGTTCTGCCCGGGCGTGTCGGCTTGACGGTCGTCGACGCGCTGGTCGCAGGGGTGCCGGTTGCCACCCGGAGCCGAAATCCATACGGTGCGCAGAGTCCCGAGTTCACCCTGCTCGAGGACGGCGTCAATTCGATGCTCATCCGCGAACCGGATGGACAGCGCTTCGCCGAGGCGGTCCGCCGCCTGATCGACGCAGGTCTGCACGAAGTCCTCGCACCCGGGGCACAGCAGTCGGGAGGAAGGTTGTCGAGCACGACCATGGCCGAGCGCTACACCGAGGCCGTCACGCTGGCTTGCAACCGTCGGCAGCGGTGATCGGCGGCGGGGCGGAGTGATCCGGCTGGATGCCCTGTTCACTCGATGGTCAGGCGCCGGGTGGCTGGGGTACGTTGGCACACGGGGTCCCAGCACCGCTCCGTGAGACGATGGATCCGTGGATGAGAGCGCAGTAGGACGGAGGTGGGTCGACGGGCCACCTGAACTTCGGCCGCGCGACGCGCGTCCCGTCAGCGACTCAGAAGCCTCACTCGACCCCTCCGAACGGGCGAGGGCAATGAGGCTGCCACGCCACTTCGTGCTCTTCATTGGCCCGGACAAGACAGCCTCCACGTGGTTACATGAAGCGCTCGGTCGCCACCCGCAGATTGCTCGAGCCTCCGCCAAGGAGCTGTTCTTCTTCGACCGTTATTTCAATCGCGGCTTGCAATGGTATGAGCGACAATTCGCCTGGAGTCGGACCCAGACGTATGGGCTCGATGTCTCGCACGACTATCTCTACGAACCCGACGCACCGGTTCGTATCTGCAAGACGCTGGGTCAGAACGCGACCATTCTCGTGGGACTCCGGGACCCGATCGACCGAGCCTATTCGGCCTTTCGGTTCATGCAGAGCCAAGGTCGCCTCGACCTGTCGATGCCTTTTCTCGACGCCCTTGCCGTCGAGCGCGAATTGTTGGACCACGGCGACTACACCACGCACCTGTCCCGCTGGCTCCCATACTTCGAGGCCAGGATCCTCTATGTGAGATTTACTCAAATCCGAAACGATCCTGCTCAACTCTACGAAGAGATCGCCCGTCGACTCGGGATCGAAGCTGCCCTCGCTGATGCGGGCTTCCTCCAACGAAAGTCGAATGAAGCGCGGATCAGCGCGTTCTCCGTCGCTCGTCAGGTGGTCCCGCAGCGCGCTCGATCTGGCCCGCGACCTTCGATTGAACCGTTTCGTCACACTTGTCAAGCGGAGTGCGGCCGTCCGTCGACTCTATTTTCGCGAGGCGCCAGCGCCAGCGAGTTACGACATCGCGCAGGCGAGACATGAGTTCGGTCACACGGTCCGACGACACGTCTCCATCTTCGAACGGCTCGAACCCGAGTTCTTCGACGAAATTCAGGCAATGTACGAGTGGGGATCGCACGAGCGGGGAGTCAGACCTCAACCTCAACGGGCCCTATCCGAACGGCTGAGCCGAGAGATCAAGCCCTCTGTCGGACGGCCACCGCCCGGGGGGCGGTCAAGACTCGAGGCTGGCGCGTCGTCAGGTACAAACTGACGCTGAGGAGCCCGAACGGGATCAGGAATGCCATCAGTGAGCCCCGGAGCAAGTAGAGCTGGTAGGCCGCAAGTACCGGAACGAAGAGTCCCGGCCACGTCAAAGGGCCCGCGCGCGACGCTTCATATTCCAGCCTCGATGTGAGCAACCCGAACAACAGGAAGCCGAGGACCACCCCGGGCCACGACCAGTCGACGAAGAATTCGACCCACAGGGGGCTCGACTGGTTGAGCCGCTCCGGGAATCCGATGCCGTCATGGATCACATCGCCAGTGTCGAATGCCTTGCCGTGCCACACCGATCGCGGCACGAGAATGAAGGCAGCCGACGCCAGCTGTCGGCCATCGCGGATACCCTCCTGTGAGACGTAATCGTATGCGACGTGCACTTGACCGAACATGCTGAAGTCGGCCGTCTCCACGAGCGCCGATTGTAGTGACGTCTGCGCGGTCCCACCTTCTCGTCGAAACGCGCTTGCCGCCGGGTACGCGAAGAGTATCCCAAGAATAATTGCGACGAATGCGATCCGCCGGAGCCGTATGGAACTCGGGCGGATGACTGCGAAGGCGAAAGCAAGGACCATGGCACCCAATACATTGCGAGGAGCGCTCATCGGATTGTTGACAAACAAGGCCAACCCGATGACCGCGCTGGTGAGCACCTTGTCCACGATTGGCGTCTTTCGCCAAGCCCGACCTCCCTCCTGGAAGATCAGTGCCAAGCTCGCGAATCCCGCCGCAATTGGAACGATCGTGAGCAGTCGGCGCTGAAACACAAAGGAATACCCTCCGCTCGTGTAGGAGCGTATGCTCTCGTCGAAGGACGCTCGATTGGATGCAAAGGCGGAGATCCCGAGACGAGAGATCATGTAAAGGCCGAACACCAGCGTCACGATGCTTACTACGCGAAGGCGGCGCGCAGACAGGACGCGATGAGATCGTGTGGGCACGATTCGATCTCGGGCCGCGCGAAGACGTCGGCCCACCTCATATGCCACGACCCCAGTCCAAATGATCGGCGACTGCTCCGACTCGTGTCGACGGTGGGAACGTCCTGCCGAGAAAGGTCTCGACCATGAAAAACGATCGGCGTCCAGCTGGATGAACCCAGCCAGCCCGAACCAGATATACGTGAAGATGTAAAACGTGGTGGTCATGTAGGGGATCCCGGTACCGCACATGCCGCCGCCCACGCGAGCCGCCGAGAACACCGCCAGTGCGAACGTCGCTGCACCTGGCAGCGACGCGAGCGTCCGAATGGGATCACCCGCGAGAAGGAGGGGTAACGCGGCGCCGAGCGTGGTGGCCAGGCAGAGCACGAGCGGCCGATCGTCCAAATTGGGCGACCAACTGCCAGTGCGCACGGACGCCCGTGTTCCAAGCTCCGTCGTCACGCTTGCAACCTGCCTTCTGGCGTCTCGCCAGAACCCAGCGCCCACGTCGGAATCGTGTCAACTCCCCAGACAGCAAGTGAGTTTCTGTATCGACCAGGCCCGTCGTCGTGAATCTCCTTGATCGGGCGCGGCAACCCAAACGGTGACAGCGTGAGGCTCACGGGCATGGCAGGTCCGATCGTAGATGCGCAGCTGACGCGTCAGGTGTAGCACGGCAACCTCCGCGTTTCTGCCTCACCGATCCCATCGCGTCACCGTACCTCCTGGCAGTCGATCAAGGTCAGCACACTGCTAGCCTCGGCCCACTGATTGAGGCAACACGCTCGGCAGGCTCAATCCGGCTCAGTACTGCGGCGCCAACGGCGGCGAGTGGCGGGATCGGCTTCAGAGCCGACATCCAGTCCCTTCGCGCGCTCGCTGTCCTCCTGGTGCTTCTCTGGCACGCCGGGCTCCCCGGCATCAGCGCCGGTTTCATCGGCGTTGACATCTTCTTCGTGCTGTCCGGCTACCTCATCACGAACCTGCTGGTGCAGGAACGGGCGACGTCGGGAACGATCAGCTTGGGCGCGTTCTACGCTCGGCGAGCCCGTCGGCTGCTGCCCGCCTCCGCGCTCGTCATCGTCGTCACTCTCGCCGCGTCGATCGTGATCATGCCGACGCTACGGCACCACTCAATCTCGCTCGACGCGATCGCCTCGACCCTCTATGTGGAGAACTGGCGGCTCGCCGGGCAGGCCGTCGACTACGGCGCCGCCGAGACCGGCGTGTCACCGCTGCAGCACTACTGGTCGCTGTCTGTGGAGGAGCAGTTCTATCTGGTGTGGCCGCTGCTCATGCTGCTCGTCATGCGAGGCGCTCGCGGCTTCGTCCGCTCCGGCCGATACCGCCGGCGGCTCATGTCCGTGATGGCTCTCGTTGTCGTCGCCACCTTCGTCTACTCGATCATCGACTCATACCGCGCCCCAAATCCCGCTTACTTCCTGACGCTCAACCGCGTGTGGCAGTTCGGGCTCGGCGGACTTCTCGCGGTCTGGGAACGTTCCCGACGCGCCATCGGTCGGCGCACCGCGTCTGCGCTCGCCGCCGCTGGGGTCGTCACCCTCATCGCTGCAGCGGTGCTCATCGACACCGAGGCGCCCTATCCGGGCCTGTCCGCGCTAGCACCTGCCGCCGGCACGCTCGCCGTGCTCGCCGGCGGCGCGGCCGCGTCAACGACGCGAGCGGGGAAGCTGGCCACGTCCAAACCGATCCTCCGCATCGGCGACCTCTCGTACACCCTCTATTTGTGGCATTGGCCGATGCTGGTTCTCGCCGACGAGTTGCTGGACGGCCTCACCACCCCAGTCGCACTGGTGATCGTCGTGGCATCGGTCATCCCGAGCCTCCTCACCGAGCGTCTCGTCGAGCGACCAGTGAGATTCTCGCGCCCGCTCGCCCGCCCGAACCTGGCGCTGTCGATGGCCGCCGGGATCATGGTCGTCTCGGTGGGTGTCGCGGGGTACGTTGCTTCGACATCGCCGACGCTGACGTCGGCTGACAGCTCGAGCAACCCGTTCGCGGACCAGCGTGCGGAGGCCGCCGCACCGGCCACGACCACACCGACGACGGTCGTGCTGTCGACGGCAGGCGCGCCGCCAGTTTCCTCGGCGACTCCTACCTCGTCGGCCGCCACCACGACGCTGCCGCCGGCGCTCCTCCCCGGTCAACGCCTCGGCGCCGAGACGCTCGTCGACCTCGACGGCACCCCGCTCGCAGCGCCGGACGTCGACACCACGGGCAACGTGATCTACCCGGTGCCGGGCAGCAAATCCGTTGCGTCCCCGGTCAGGTGCATCACCCGCCCTGACGGACGCGAAATTCGCGATAATTGCAACGTCAACGGCGACCCGGCAGCGCCCGTCATCGCGCTCGTGGGCGACTCGCATGCTGCCCAATGGCGCACTCTCGCGTACCGTGCGGCGATCGAGAACGGGTGGACGATCCGCTTCTACCTGAAGCAGGGGTGCTCTCTCAGCCTGGCCGAACGCGATCCCTCCTGCCAGGATTGGATCGGCACCGTGCAAGCGGCCCTCACCGCTGACCCTCCCGACGTTGTGATTCTCGGAGCGGGCAACCCTGGTCGCGGCAGCGCCGAGAGAACCGACGCGTTCGTCAACGCCTGGGCGCCACTGCGTCAAGCTGGGGTGCAGGTGGTCGTTCTCGCCGACTCACCCCGGCCCGAGTTCAACATGGCCGAGTGCGTCTACGACCACCGTGACGACCTGGACGCGTGCGCGTTCTCTCAGGAGGACGGGGCGTCCGGCCGGGACCTCGTAGCGGCGATGCAGCCAGGCGACGAGCTCATCGACCTGAACCCGCTGATCTGCCCGCAGGACCCGTGTCCTGCCGTGATCGGGCAGGTGATGGTCTACCGCGACACCAACCATCTCACCGAGGAGTACGTCCGGACGCTCGAGGTGCCGTTCAAGCGCCGCCTCGTCGAGATCGTGACGGAAACCGCGGCGGCTGGCGGGGCAAGCCCTGACCCAGGGTGATCTGCCGGTGCTTCATTGAGCGTGTGCTCCGGGGGCCTCGCTGACATCGTCAAACGCTTCAGCGTCGACGGCATCTCGAAATCGCATGTGCCGACAGGGCTTGGTGAAGGGGCTCGTGAGCTCTCACCGATGGGCTTGAATGGCGCACGCATCGATGAACCTCGACGTGTCCTCCACGCGATCGAACATTGGGTCCCCACTGTCTCCATGTTGCGCCCTTCGAACGTCTATGAATCCAACGTCGGCAAGCTCAGCCCGCAACGACGCCTCATCCCACATCCATCGGTGAGCCGAATTGCCGATCAGGGTGGTCACGATGGCCAGCGGCGATCGAGGCCGGGATCGCTGTCCGAGACTGGTCTCCTCCATGAACGCGTGCGCAGCCGTCGCCTCACCTCGGCGGCTCGCCTCGACGTAGCGAGTCGCGTACGCCTGGAGGTCGGGAACCACCAGCCTGAAGGTGCCTCCTGGGGCAAGAATCCTGTAGGTCTCGGTCAACGCCTTGCGGCAATCGACTCGGCTGAGATGTTCAAGGACGTGGCTCGCGTACACCCCATCACAGCTCTGATCCTCGATTGGCAGCCCTCGGAGGACGTCTCCGAATCGCACGGTACGCGGGAACCTCGTGCGATTCTTCGTGTACAACCGACCTACACCGCTGACGCGCTCGAAGCGAAGGGTGGGGGAAGCATCGAAGTTGATCCACCCAGCGGGTGCTGAAAAACCGCATCCGTACTGCACATACAGCATCGAGCGGCAGGTTACGACAGAACGCTCCCGCACCGGCGTCGGTCGTTCACGTGCGTCTCGCTCGTTGGCTTGGTCCCTTCCGACAATCGCACGATGACCACCCTCACCCCGAGGATCGATGTCCCCTCCAACACACGTCGCGGGACTCACTCGTCGGGGACGGTCGTGACTACCATTGAAACAGTGATCGGTCGCGAGCCCTTGTCCACGAACCAACTCGCCTGGAATCGCCGTTGGGGCGCACCGAGAGGTCGGCGCACCGCGCGTCTGATCCGTAAGGCCGGCTTGCACCCTCTAAAATTTCCGCGGCTCGCCGGTCCATTTGCCTTTCAACCGAACAGCACCACACGCCGATTCGAGTATCCGTGGGTGTTCGAGAGGTGCCAGCCCGTGAGCGGTCTGCGGCTCGTCGATGTCGGCGGAGGCTTCTCCGGCCTTCCTTTCGTGCTGTCAAAGGGCGGAGCTGATGTCACCATCGTCGACCCCTTCTTGGCTTATGGCCTGAGAAATCCGTACGAGGGCCAATCCCCGCCCGATGTGATTCGGCGACTCAATCGGGCGTATCGAACGAACGTCGACCTCATCCAGTCCACGCTCGAGCATGCCGACATCCCCAATGAGAGCTGCGACCGCGTGATCTGCGTCAGTGTTATTGAACACCTCGACGAGTCGGCAAGGCAGTCGCTCATGCGTGAGGTCGAGAGGATTCTCAAACCTTGCGGAGAAGCGGTGTTTACCGTAGACCTCTTTCTTGATCTACAGCCGTTTACTAACGTAAAGGCGAATCAATACGGATCGAACGTCAGCATCCGTGAACTGGTCGACGCGACGCAACTTGGACTCTACTTTGGCGACCGCAGTGAGTTGTATGGCTATGATGAATTTGACTCGTCGATGATTATGAGTAGGAGATCGCAGTTTGCCGAAGGCAAGTATCCCGTCGTCGCCCAGGCCTTTGCTCTGCGCAGGGTGCAAAGCGAAGCGGCACAGTCGACCACCTAGGTCCTCTAGGTCGGGCGTCGCCAGCTGATATGAGAAGCCCAGACTCGCGGTTCACAGCGGGAACCCGGGGGCGAATAGCGAGGTCGGTCGTCCGGACGGCTCGAGAGTCGATTTCGTCTCGAAGTAGCTATGTCGACCTGAGAAAGCGGGAGGATCGGTCGATCGTCGTTCTCGGGACCGCCCGAAGTGGCACCACGAAGATCGCCGAATTGCTCAGCGATCTCGGCCGATTCCGAATACTTCTGGAGCCGCTGAACAAGGATCAATCGAGCCTCGTACCGCCTGGATTCATGTGGGCCCAGTACTTACCACCAGGCACGCGCGACGTAGCATTGCGCGAGCTTTGGTCCCGATGCCTCTCAGGACGCATTCGAGATCGATGGGTTGACAGTCACAATACGCGGCGGTTCGCGACGCGACGAATTGTCAAATGCGTTGCCGCCAACAATCTGGCGTGGTGGCTACGCGATGAGTTCCCATCCACTCGCATGGTGTACATCGTTCGTCATCCGTTCGCGGTGGCAACGTCTATCGATGCCCTCTTTCGGGCGGAGGCGACTCGATCTCCAGTTCGTAGTCACATCTGGGAGGCACAGGCCTTCCGCTATGTCGACGAAGTCTGTGCTCAGACTCGAGTCCGCCAGAGCCCGCTCGCCGAGTGGGCCGATGTGACACGTGGACTTCACGCCAGCCGACAGAGCACCTTCGAGAGGCTGGTGCTGAGATGGTGCATCGAGAACGTCATGGTGCTGAGCTCACCGCCGCGCGGCGTCAGCACAGTCTTCTTCGAAAGGTTCTTCTCAGACTTCGAACGTGAGTTCAACGTGCTTGCGGAGTCGTTGGGGTTCGGATCGGTCAGTTCCCACAAGCCTGATAGAGCGAGTACGCCCTCCAAGACCGACTTCCTGAGCCGACGGTTTGAACCCCATCAATTGTCCGCCGATCGAACTTCTCGATGGCGCGATATGGTGGACGAGCGTAAGGCGCAGGCGGGCTTGGAAATACTCACGGCCTTCGGCCTCGACCACATGTACAACGACGTCCACACCATGGGCAAGCCCAAGAGCTGAAGGGGAAGGCGTGCTTGCTCAAGGTGGGATCGCCGACCTTGCGTTCGGCGGTGTCCCGGCCTCGGCTCAATTCGCCCATCCGAGGGGGTCACGACTGCATCGCTTGTAGGACCGTCCGGTAGAAGCCGTTCGATCGAAGGAGTTCCTCGCGGGAGCCGAGCTGTGCAACAAGCCCATGCTCGAGCACGAGCAGTCGGTCACATGACTCGACCGTTTTGAGTCGGTGCGCTATCACCACGATCGTTGTGTCCCCCTTGAGGCGGCGGATTGCGTCCTGCAGTAACTGCTCGGAGCGGATGTCGAGGGCACTTGAGGGCTCATCCATCACGAGCAACTGAGGCCGGCCAACGATCGCGCGAGCGATTGCCACGCGCTGCTTCTGTCCTCCGGATAGGCCCGATCCTCGTGGCCCGAGCTTGGTGTCGAATCCGTCAGGAAGTCGTGCGATGTCGTCAAAGACGTTGGCCTCACGCGCTGCCTGTTCGATGTCCGACCTCGGGATGCTCCGGTAGTAGGCGATGTTCTCAGCGACGGTCCCTTCCAGGAGAATAGGTTCCTGCGGGACGAAACCGATCGCGTGCGCCCAATCGGGGTCGTCGATGAAGGCGTAGTCATCACCGTTTACGAGAACCTGACCCGACGTCGGGCGACGAAGTCGCAGCAGGACCTGCACAAGGGTGGACTTCCCCCCGCCCGAAGGACCGACGACGCCAAGCGCGTCGCCATGAGCGAGTGTGAACGTCACATCGGTGAGGGCAGGGACGTCGCTTGTATACTCGTAATGCACGCCGCGAAGTTCGATGGTCGAGATCCGCGAAAGTCGGGCGGTACCCACCGGCGCCGCACCCCTGGAGAGCACGGCAAGCCGGCGGTTGAGGGCCTCGACGAACGGCAGGTTCTCGATGACAGTCTGGTACGAGTTGTTTACCTGCTGTGCCGAGCCGAGCGAACGCACGATCAGGGTGATCACGACGCCAATTCCCCCGATGGAATCGACGCCGCTCACGGCGAGCCCGCCGACGCACAACACCAGCAACAGCACGACCAGGTCCTTGTACAGGTTCGAGCCGAACACCGTCATGAAACGCGACCGGAATTGCTTGTGCCGGACCGATTCGTTCGTGACGGCGAGCATCCGCTCAGCCTCGCCCTGGACGCCGAAAACTCGCAGCTCCATCGATGCTGCCGTCAGCCGGCTGACGTCTTCTGCGTAGCGGCTGTTCGCGTTCACGAAAGCGCGCGACCGGCGACGCGTCGAACGAGCGATTGGTCGCATGCACGCATAGATCAGCCCACCGGCGCTGACGACGATCACAGTGGTCGCTGGATCGACGACGAGGGCCGCCAACACGAACATACAAAGCGTCACGACCTGCGATGCACCCGCGGCCGAGGCCGACATGAGCATCGCGGCCCGCTGGCTCAGGGTCGTGGTCGTCTCTTGCAGGGCACCTTCCCGCTGCATGGCCTGCGTGGGCCACCCCGCCTCGACGAACTGCCGAATCGCGATCGTACGAGCGTGGGCGAGCACCTCCGAACTCAGGCCCGCCGCCTGCCGTGCAATGACGATGTGCGCCAAGAGAGACGCGATCGCCGCCACTGCGGCGATCGCAACGGCGCTCGCGCGCTGACAGCACGACGTCGATAACCGGAAGCTTCGTCGGAGCTAATCCATCCTCGTCGAGCGCCAGGGCCGATCGGACCGCGATGAGCAGCGCCGCCGCTTCGCTGATGCCCCCGATCGCAGCAGTAATCGTCAGCGCGATAAACCGTCGCCGCATGCCGACGACGAAGGGTCCCAGTTCGGTGACAGTGGCCCTAATCACTGCTCAACCTGTCGGCGACCACGTCTGGGAATGACGAACTCCTGCATGACAGGCCGTGCTTCACAGGTCGGCGTCGCACGCCGCACTTCGCGCTCTCCTTTGTGGGGGTCCGCAGTCAGCCGTCGAGTCAGGTCGAGCGGTTCCGCGTCAACGAGAACGACCACCTCGTTTCGTGTCCACGGAAGGTCGGCACGGAGCGCCGATCGGACCAGGCGTCCCGCGACCGTGCCCTTCGCGGGTTCGTCTGATCAACGATCCGTACGCGCGGAAGCGAGCGACTCACGGAACCATTGCTGCGTCGAGGACCGCCTCGTACAGGCGAACCGTCGCCCGGGCGATGCCGTCCCAGTCGAGAGGACTGAGGTCGGGTACGACGCCGCGCGAACGAAGTCGTTCTGGCGCTCTGGGCGAACGCAACAAGACTGCTCGGACGATAGGTGCCCGGGATAGATCTGCACCCAGTCCGATCCGACGATCGCCTGTAGCTCGCGGAACACGGGAAGGTCTGAGGTCAGGATCGGCACACCGGCCGAAAGGGCGAAGATGGCCGCGCTGGAGTTCAGCGAGTCGGAGTACGAGAACACGGCTCCGTCCGCGGACCGGATAGCTGCAATGAGGTCGTCCTGGGGCAGGAAAGCGGCCCGGTGGGTCAACCAGCAGCTCCGCTCCTCGTCAATGCCACCAATCAGCTGTTCGAAACGAGTGTCGGGCGACACCGTGCTCACCGTCCCTATGATCTCCAGTCGCAGTTCCCCCGGCCGCACTTCGAGGAACGCCTGCACGAGCGAACCGGTGTCCTTGTAGGCGGCGATCGGTCCAAAGGTGATGAGCGCTGGTGGACCGCTGGGCGCAGGGCGCGAGGGTTGCTCGGACATGATGTCGAGGTAGTGGCCGAGGGGGATCAGTGCGGCTGGTCGACGTCCGACCTCCGGAACAATGTCAATCGTCGCCTGCCTCGACGCCTCGTTCATGTAAACGATCGCGTCGGTGCGGCGGAGGAACCAACGCCAGAAGTACCGATCGAGCTGATCCGCATTGGGCTGACCCATACGCTTGACATTGTGAGCGGTCCAGACGAGTTTGATCCCTCGTAATCTGGCGACAAAGAACAGAACTCTCAGGACAACATAGCGGACCCAGAACTTGAGACCTCGTCCCGCGGCTAGAAAACCATCGGGCCAGTGCACATGCAGGATCTGTGGCGGTTGAGCCGCAAGAATTGCGCGGGGGGACAAGTCGACGACGTGCGTCGACGTGACTCGTTGCATTTCGTCGTAGAGGAGCCTGAGGATAGGATTGCGATGCGCGGCCCGCTGGTATGGCCATGCGACGACTGTTATCTGTGGCGAAGTGACCCCCTCAACAATTGGCCGGGCCTGCGACTGCGACGTGAATTCCCTCGCCCGTAGAAGCCCGCGCCTCTGCATAGTGAACCACAAACCTTCGTACCCGGGCCCGAATCGACCGCCGAACATCATCGGACGCGTGGGCGCGAGAACGTGTGCGCACCTGTGAGGCGCTTCCGCCGGAAACGTTCAGTCCGAGCGTCAATGCGTCGGATCGTATCAACCACTCCGGCCGTCGCAGAGCGCTCGAAGACACGCTCCAGCCGGCAACTCTGGGGTCGTGTGACGTCCTCTCGGCGACATTCCACGTGACACCACATGGCCCTGAGTTCCTCAGCACTGCCATCGTGCGCGAATGGATCGGCGGCAGATCCGGAGCGACTCGAGCGTTGGCCGCCGGACGCAGACCCCTACGCGCTCACCAGGCTGCCGGAGGTGTCGATCGAGACGCACGGGCGCGAGTTTCGAACAACGTACTTGGATCGTGCCGCACTACGCACGCGCAACAGCCTCACGCTCCCCCTCGTGCCGCATGCGTGGCTGCGTCTGCGGAGGGAACGCGCGTACGGCCTGGTTTGGAAGTCGAGCCACGCGCTCGCTCGTGAATTCGTCGGATCCGAGCGTTCGTTGATCGCCACCTCTGCTATGTCCATTCGCCCATTCGGTATGCCTGGGAGCGTCAAATCGACCCTGGGCTGGCCGGCCGACATCGAGTTCTATTCACCTGCCCGGCGTGAACCGGCCGGGTCTCTTTTTGCATATGGTCGGTTCGTGAAGTACAAGCACTTCGATCTCGCCATCGAAGTAGCCGAAAACCTCGGTATGCCACTACATATAGCTGGCAACGGACCTCTAGCCGCGACAACCCGGCGGCAGAGCGCCGCGGCGGCCGTGCCTATCCTGGTTCATGTTCAGCCCTCCGACGACGATCTGTTATCTTTGTTGGAAGGGGCAATGGCGCTGGTCTTTCCCGGCATCGAGGACTTCGGCATTTGTGCCCGTCGAGGCACAAGCTGCGGGCGTCCCCGTGACGAGTCGAGCTCACCGTCGATCTGGGCGCCCCCGACCTGAAGGGCCGCTGACCGGGGACTGTGACGCACCCTGTGTGCCGACGGACCGCCAGCTGTCACACCAGCACGGCGGTGAGGCGGTCGTGGACGTCGGAGCGGGCGAGGCGGTGGGTGGTGGTCTCCAGCACCCGTTCGCAGACCGGGGCCAACTTGGCGGGGTCGAGGGAGTCGCCGCCCATCACCTCGATGTCGGCGGCGGTCGGTTGGAACGTCACGCACCGGGATCCCGCGGGCTCGCATGGCGGCGACCTCGCGGGCCAGGGACAGGCGGGCGATGTGGCGGATGGCCATGCCGGGGCCGAGGTTGCGCACGCCGCGGGCTGCTGACATCGGGGCGCTGACGAGCACCAGCTCGGGCTGCTCGGGGATGACGAGGTCGGCGTTGGTGGTCGAGTGCACGCCGCCGTCGACGTACTTCCGGCCGTCGATCTCCGCTGGCTCGAAGTACGCCGGGATGGCGCACGACGCCTGGACGGCCTGGGCCGGCGTGGCCGTCGGTGACCCGTCGCGGCCGAACACGACGCGACGGCCGGAGTCGAGCTGGACGGCGACGATCCACATCGGGTCGGCGGGCCACTGGTCGCCGTACAGGGCGTCCATCGGGGCGGCGATGTGCGCTGTCGGGATGCGTCCCTCGGGCAGCACGGCGGCCGCCAGTGATCCGGCGCGGACCTCCCAGGGTGCCCGCATGGCGCGGGCCAGGCGGGCCGGGGAGGCCATCTGACCGAGCTCGGGCCGGCCCCGGGGCGCCATCCGCCGGGGCAGTCCGAGCTTGGCCTTCTCGATGACCGCGGCGCCCTCGGGCGAGAGGGGCTGGCGGGTCGCCCGGCGGGCCAGGTCGGCGGCCGGCAGCCCGGCGCGCAGGAGCGCGGAGACGACCGATCCGGCCGACGTGCCGACGACCAGGTCGGCGTGGCGGGCGTCCCAGCCGAGCTCGTGGTGCAGGGCGGCGAGCACACCGGCGTGGAAGGCATGGCCGACGGTGCCTCCGGCTCCGAGCACGACGGCGACGCGGGTCGGAGGCATCGGCCCATTGTGGCCCCAGTGCGCGGCGCCGCGTGCCGCCCGCTGGGGTGCCAACAACAGCGCCGGTGCGCGAGGATGGACCCACCAGAGGAGGTCCTACCGATGGCGACCAGGCTCGGGACAGGGACATCGCGAGCGACGGGGTCCGAGTGGTTGCGGGTCGCCGTCGTCGCCTACCAGGGCGTGCTGGCCGACGAGAGCTGGGCGTTCCGGGACGTGTTCGCCAGGGTGCCCGGGGCGCGGGTGCTGACCGTCGGGCATCGCCTCGGCATCGTCGGCGGTCCCGGCGGGGCGCAGTGCATCGAGGCCATCTTCGACAGCGTCGGGCACGTCGACGTGGTCGTCGTGCCGGGCGGGCTCGGCAGCCACCGCCACCCCGAGATCAGCGCCTGGCTGCGGCGTGTCGAGCCGCGTTGGGTGCTCACCAGCTCGACGGGGTCGGCCCTCCTCGCCGCGAGCGGACTGCTGCGCGGCCGCACGGCGGCCACCCACTGGCTCGCTGGTCCGCTGCTCGAGCGCTACGGCGTCGTGGTGTCCCGCGACCGGGTGGTCGTCGACCGCCCGTACGTCACGTGCGCCGGGCTGGCCAGGGTCCACGAAGCTGCGTTCATCGTCGTCGGCGCCGTCGGCGGGCCCGATCTGGTGGCCGACATCCGCCGCCAGCTGGCCGAGACCCGCGACCCCGGCCCGCCCGTCGTCACCCCGACCCGGCACCGTCCCCGCCGTCCCCGGCGCCCCCCGCCGACGGAGGTCGTCGAGATCGAGCTCGAGGACACCACACCGACACGCCGTCGGTGACTCCAGCCACGACCGAGCCGCACGGCGCAGCGGTCATGCCATCATCGCCGCATGGACTCGTCGTCGCCATCCGCTGAGCGGTGGGCGAGCAACGTCGTGCTCGGCAACGGCGAGACGGTCCACGTTCGCCCGATCCGCCCCGATGACGCCCCGGCGCTGGCGGCCTTCCACGAGCGGCAGTCGCCGGAGAGCATCTACCGCCGCTACTTCTCGCCCCGCCCGCGCCTCAGCGCCGCCGACCTCGAGCACTTCACGGTCCTCGACATGGTCGACCGCGTGGCCCTCGTCGTCGAGCGCCACGGCGAGTTCATCGCCTGGGCCAGCTACGAGCGCCTCGCCGGGCGCGACGACGCCGACGCCGCCTTCCAGGTCGACGACCAGCACCACGGCAAGGGCATCGCCACGCTGCTCCTCGAACATCTCGCGGCGATCGCCAGAGCCAACGGGATCACCCGCTTCACCGCCGAGGTGCTCGCTGACAACCGACCGATGCTCGCCGTGTTCAGCCGCGCCGGGTGGCCCGTCGAGCGGCGCTACGAGAGCGGCGTCGTCGACCTCGACTTCTCCCTCGACGAGACCGAGGAATTCCTCGACTCCGTCGAACGGCGCGAGCAGCGGGCTGACTCCCGGGCCGTCGCCCGCCTGCTCCTTCCCCGCACGATCGCCGTGGTCGGCGCCAGCGACACGCCGGGCTCGGTCGGCCAGGCGCTCTGGCGGCACGTCACGGGTGGCGCGACCGGCTCGGTGTTCCCCGTCAACCCGCGCCACGACACGGTCGGCGGCCGGACCGCCTACCCGACGCTGCGCGACGTGCCCGTCCCTGTGTCGCTCGCCGTCGTCGCTGTCCCCGCCCATGCGCTGCCGGGGATCGTCGACGACTGCATCGCGTCGCACGTGCGCGGCGCGGTGATCATCACCTCCGTCGAGGGCACCGACATCGATGTCGAGGCCCTCGTCGAGCACGCCCGCAGCTACGGCGTCCGCCTGATCGGCCCCGGCAGCATGGGCATCGCCTCGTCGCGGCCGTCGATCGGGCTCCAGGCCTCGCTGGTGCCGGTCACGCTCCCGCCCGGCAACGTCGCCATCTCCCTGCAGTCCGGCTCGCTCGGCGCCTCGCTGCTGCGCCACGCCGACGAGCTGCGCATGGGGCTGTCGTGGTTCGTGTCCCTCGGCGACAAGGGCGACGTGTCCGGCAACGACCTGCTGCAGTTCTGGGAGGACGACGACACGACGCGGGTCATCGCCATGTACACCGAGTCGTTCGGCAACCCGCGCAAGTTCGCCCGCATCGCCCGTCGCGTGTCGCAGAAGCGGCCGATCGTGGCCGTGCGCACGGGTGCTGCGTTGATCGGCCCGTCGGGCGGGGCGCTGTACCAGCACGCCGGACTGATCGAGGTGCCCACGGTCCCGGCGATGCTCGACACGGCCCGCCTCCTGGCGATGCAACCCGTGCTGCGCGGACCGCGGATCGCCGTCCTCACGAACGCCCGCAGCCCGGAGACGCTGAGCCGGGCGGCCCTCACGGCCGCCGGGCTGATCCCCGTCGACCCACCCATCGGCCTCGACTGGCGGTCCACGCCGGCCGAGTACGGCACGGCCGTGCGGGCCGCCCTCGAGGCCGACGACGTCGACGGGCTACTCGTCGTGCACACTCCGCCGCTCGCCCGAGCGGTAGCGGCCCCGGTCGCCGACATCGACACCGCCGCGGCGGACAGCACCAAGCCGGTCGTCGCCGTGCTGATGGGCGGGCGCAACGGGCCGCTGCGGGTCGGCTCGCCGCTGCCCGCGTTCTCCTTCCCCGAGCCGGCAGCCGCGGCCCTCGGTCGCTCGTACCAGTACGGCACGTGGCTGCAGCACGAGGCCGTCGCCGCCGCAGGCGCCGAGGTGGCCGACATCGACCGGGCCAAGGTCGCCGCCGTGATCGCCGCTGCCCTCGAGCGTGGGGCCACCGAGCTCGACACGGCGGAGGTCGCCGTCGTGCTCTCGGCCTACGGCATCGACGTGCCGGCCACGACGAGCTGCCTGGCCGGCGACGCCGTCGTCGTCGCCGATGCGATCGGCTACCCGGTCGCCGTCAAGGCACAGCATCGCCACCTCGGCCGGTCGGCGCGCGCCGGCGTCGCCCTCGACCTCGGCAGCGCCGACGACGTCACCCACGCCCTGGCCGTGATGGAGGACGCCATCGGCGACGACGCCGCCAACGTCGTCGTCCAGCAGATGGTCCCGCCGGGCCTCGACCTGCGCATCCGCACGACGACTGACGACCGCCTCGGCCCGCTCGTGACGATCGGCCTCGGCAGCTCGACGGCCGACCTCGTCGCCGACGAGGCCTCGCGGTTGGCACCACTGTCGTTGGCGGGCGCCTCGGCGCTGCTCGCCACATCGCGCGCCGGGCCGGCGTTGGTCAACGCCGGCCTCTCGTCGGAGGCCGTGGTGGACACGCTGACGCGCGTCGCGCAGCTCGTGGGCGACCACCCCGAGATCACGTTCGCCGACCTCAACCCGATCATCGCGTCTGCCGAGCGCACAGCAGTGACCGACGCGACGATCGAGGTCGGCGAGTCCCGATCCGATCCCGGCCCGCTGCGGCGACTGGAATGACGGCATGGAGCTGACGCTCGACCACGACGAGACGGGTCACCGCTACCGGCTGCTGCGCGACGGGACGGAGGTCTCCCACGCCGACTACCGGGTCACCGACGGCGGGACGACGCTGGTGTTCCACCACACGCTGACCCACCCCGCTGAGCGCGAGCAGGGGTTCGCCGGCGAGCTCGTCGGCCGGGCGCTCGACGACGTCCGGTCCGCGGGTCGCAAGGTCGTGCCGACGTGCTGGTTCGTCGCCGAGTTCATCGACAGCCATCCGGCGTACCAGGACCTGCTGGCGTAGCACTCGACCACCGGCGCCATGGTTCTGACGAAGAATCACGGCCACATCTGGCCGTGACTTTGCGTCAGAAGCGACCAGGGGCTACCGGAACAGGTCGCGCTGGGCGTCGCGGATCACCGGCGCCATCGAGGCGGTGTCGTCGCGCTGCCACTGGTAGCCGCGCACGACCGCCACGGGCACCCGGCTGGTGTTGCCCTTGACCAGCTCGGCCGCCCCGGCGAGCTCGTCGACGACGCACAGCTCCTGGACCCGGAACTCGTGACCGTGGGGGTCGGTCTGGCCGATGTAGCTGAGCAACGGGGCGATGCCGGCGATGCCGATGGCGACGTCCGTCTGGCCCTCCCGCCACGGCCGGCCGAACGTGTCGCTGATGATCACGGCGACGTCGTGCCCGAGGGCAGCGAACGCCTTCGCGCAGCCGGCGGGCCGACGCGTCGGGGTCCTCGGGCAGGAGCACGATACGGCCGGCGGCGCCGCTGGAGCTCTGGTCGATGCCGCTGTTGGCGCACACGAAGCCGTGGTGCGTCTCGGTGATCAGCACCGGGCCGACCATCCGCACGATCCGCCGCGCCTCGCGCAGCACGACCTCGACCACTCGCGGGTCCTTGTCCCACCGGATGGCCCACTCGGTGGCGAAGCCCGACGGCTCCACGGTGTCGAGCTCGAGCGTGCGTCCCTCGGCCTTGGAGACGATCTTCGACGTGACGATGAGGACGTCGCCGTCGGCGATGCCGCCTGCGGCGGCGATCAGTGCCGGCAGATCGTCGCCGGCGGCGATCTCGGGCAGGCCCTCGACACCGGCGATCTCCATGGCCGCGCACGCTACTGCCGAGGATCGTCGCCCGGCCGGGCCGTCGGCCAACATGGCGCCATGCCGAGCGAGCTCTTCGATCCCGATGCCTGGCGACCCGTCGAGGGCTTCGACTTCACCGACATCACCTACCACCGGGCCGTCGACCACGGCACGGTGCGCGTCGCCTTCGACCGTCCGGAGGTGCGCAACGCCTTCCGCCCGCACACCGTCGACGAGCTGTACCAGGCGCTCGACCATGCCCGCATGACCACCGACGTCGGCTGCGTGCTGTTGACCGGCAACGGCCCGTCGCCGAAGGACGGCGTCTGGGCGTTCTGCTCCGGCGGCGATCAACGCATCCGCGGCCGCGACGGCTACAAGTACGCCAGCGATGACACGGCGGAGAGCATCGAGCCGGGACGGGCCGGGCGGCTGCACATCCTCGAGGTCCAGCGGCTGATCCGGTTCATGCCCAAGGTCGTCATCTGCGTCGTGCCGGGTTGGGCGGCCGGCGGTGGTCACAGCCTGCACGTGGTCTGCGACCTGACGCTGGCCAGCGCCGAGCACGCCCGCTTCAAGCAGACCGACGCCGACGTGGCCAGCTTCGACGGCGGATTCGGCTCGGCCTACCTCGCCCGGCAGGTCGGCCAGAAGTTCGCCCGGGAGATCTTCTTCCTCGGGCGCGAGTACTCCGCCGACGACTACCACCGCATGGGCGCCGTCAACGCTGTCGTGCCCCACGCCGAGCTGGAGGCGGTCGCCCTGGAGTGGGCTGGAGCCATCAACGCCAAGAGCCCGACCGCCCAGCGGATGCTGAAGTACGCCTTCAACCTGATCGACGACGGCCTCGTCGGCCAGCAGCTGTTCGCCGGCGAGGCCACCCGCCTGGCGTACGGCACCGATGAGGCGGCCGAGGGTCGCGACGCCTTCCTCCAGAAGCGCCCGCCGGACTGGTCCGGCGTGCCGTACCACTATTAGTGGCCGATGTGGTTGAGCCCATCGAGGACCCGGAGGACCCACGGGTCGCCGGGTTCGGGTGCGGCGACCGGGAGCTGCGCCGCGCCGGGTGGTTCCTCGCCGAGGGCGACCTCGTCGTCGAGCGGGCCCTCGACGCCGGCTGCCGGCCGATCGCCGCACTGGTCGATCCCGAGCGCGTCCCGCCGGTGGCCGGGCGGCTCGGCGTCGACGTGTTCGGGGCGGGACCGGCGATCCGCCGGGCGGTGACCCACCTCGGCGTGGCTCAAGCGATCGTCGCCCTGTTCGAGCGCCCGCAGCCGGCGGCAGCACAGGTGCTGACGGCGACGGCCGACCGGCTCGTCGTCGCCGAGGCCGTCGACAACCCGGCGAACATCGGCGCCATCGTCCGCAACGCCGCCGCCCTCGGCTGGGACGGCCTCCTGCTCGACCGTGGCAGCGCCGACCCGTTCGCCCGTCGCTCGCTGCGGGTGGCGATGGGCACGGCGTTCGCCCTCCCGCACGCCCGCGTCGACGACGTCACCGCCACGGTGGCCGAACTCGACCGGCGCGGCGTCACGACGTACGGCCTGACACCGGACCCGGCGGCACACGACATCGACAGCATCGACCCACCGCCGCGCTGCGCGGTGGTCGTCGGCTCGGAGCGGGCCGGCCTGACGCCGGCCACGCTGGCCGGGTGCACCGCCGTGGTGCGCATCCCGCTCGCCGCCGGCGTCGATTCGCTGAACGCCGCGGCCGCGTCGGCGATTGCCTGCCACGTCCTCCGTCGGCGAGCATCGCGGTCCTGATGAATGCGCCGGCCACCCCACCGACGGCGGTGCTGCTGCTGTCGTGCGCCGACCAGCGCGGCCTCGTCGCCGCCGTCGCCAACTTCATCGTCGAGCACGGCGGCAACATCCTCCACGCCGACCAGCACCTCGACGTCGACGAGGACGATCGCAAGGTGTTCTTCCAGCGCGTCGAGTTCGAGCTCGAGGGATTGACGCTGCAGCGCGACGAGATCGCCCCGGCGTTCGCTCCGATCGCCGAGCGCTTCGGCATGCGGGCCGACGTGCGCTTCACCGACCGGCCGCTGCGCACGGCGATCCTGGCGTCCCGCCAGCCGCACTGCCTCGCCGACCTCCTCGTGCGGTGGTCGTCGGGCGAGCTGCCGTGCGACGTGCGCGTCGTCGTCGCCAACCACCCCGACCACGCCGCGCTGTGCGCCGGCCTCGGCGCGCCGTTCGTCCACCTGCCGGTCACCGACGACGGCCGCCAGGAGGACGCCGTGCTGGCGACGCTCGCCGACCACGACGTCGAGCTGGTCGTCCTCGCCCGCTACATGCGCATCCTGTCGCCGGCGGCGATCGCCCGCTACCCGAACCGGATCATCAACATCCACCACTCGTTCCTGCCGGCGTTCGCCGGGGCCAACCCGTACCGCCAGGCCCACGACCGCGGCGTCAAGCTGATCGGGGCCACCGCCCACTACGCCACCGAGGAGCTCGACGAGGGCCCGATCATCGACCAGGAGACGGCCCGCGTCAGCCACCGCGACGACGTCGCCCGCCTGACCCGGGCCGGTCGCGACCTGGAGACGACGGTCCTCGCCCGAGCCGTCCGGGCCCACCTCGACCACCGCGTGCTCGTCCACGGCCGCAAGACCGTCGTCTTCTGACCCGAGTGCCTGCTGCGGGGCCTCCCCGCAGCAGGCACTCGGTCAGCAGGAAACACTCGGATGAGCGAGCGGCGGGGTCAGACGCGCAGGCCGAGGGCGCGGGAGATCACCAGGCGTTGGACCTCGCTCGTGCCTTCGCCGATCTCCAGGATCTTGGCGTCGCGGTAGTGGCGGGCCACCGGGGTCTCGTCCATGAAGCCGTAGCCGCCGAACACCTGCGTGGCCGAGCGGGTGGCCTCGACCGCCGCCTCCGTGGCGAACAGCTTGGCCGTCGCGGCCTCGGTCTTGAACGGCCGGCCGGTGTCGTGCAGCCACGCCGCGTGGTACACGAGCCGGCGGGCCGCGGCGAGGGCGACCTGCATGTCGGCGCAACGGAAGGCCACACCCTGGTTCGAGCCGATCGGTCGCCCGAACGTGTGCCGCTCGTTGGCGTAGGCCACCGAGTCGTCGACGCAGCGCTGGATCACGCCGACGGCGAGCGCGGCGATGGCGATGCGCCCCTCGTCGAGGATCTCCAGGAACTGGGCGAAGCCGCGGCCGCGCGCCCCGAGGAGGTGGTCCTCCGGCACCCGGCACTCGACGAACGTCAGGCCGTGGGTGTCCGAGGCGTGCCAGCCCATCTTGCGGTAGGGCGGCTGGACCTCCAAGCCGGGCGTGCCGGCCGGCACGACGATGCAGGAGATCTCCCCAGGACCGGTCAGGGCGGTCACCGTGACGAGCGACGTGATCGGTGTCCCGGAGTTGGTGATGAACGCCTTCTCCCCGTCGACGACCCACTCGCCGGCGCCTTCGTCGAGCACCGCCTTGGTGCGCGTGCCACCGGCGTCGCTACCGGCGTCCGGCTCGGTCAGACCGAACCCGCCGAGGGCCCGTCCGGCGCAGAGGTCCGGCAGCCAGCGCTCCTGCTGCTCGGCCGTGCCGAACTTCTGGATCGGGTTGGCGCCCAGCCCGACCCCGGCCTCCAGGGTGATCGCCATCGACTGGTCGGCGCGGGCGATCTCCTCGATGGCGATGCACAGACCCGTGAGGTCACCGCCGCCGCCGTACGGCTCGGGGAACGGGATCCCGAACAGGCCCAGCTCGCCCATCTTCAGCACCGTGTCGACGGGGAACGTGTGGTCGCGGTCCCAGTCCTCGGCGTGCGGTTCGATCTCGGCGACGACGAACTCGCGCACCACCGCCCGCAGCGCCTCGTGCTCCTCCCTCAGTTCGGGCTCCATGTCCTCTCCCCGCTCCGCTCGGTCGTCAGGCCTGATCGGCGGCGGCCATCCTCGCTCGCCGGCGGGGGGTCGAGCCACCACGGGAAGGCTCCCACTTGAACGAGCGCAAGGCAACGACGGCGCCGACGACGCCCCAGGCGGCGACGAGCGCCAGGTCGCCCCAGGCGAACGCCGGCGCCTCGACCGCCGGGTTGAAGGCGTCCTGGAAGCTCTCGGCGAACGGTTTCAACGGCAGCACGTCGCCGAGCGTCGCCAGCCATGCGGGCGGGTCCTCGAGGGGGATGAAGATCCCCGAGACGAAGGCCATCGGCAGGATGATCGCGTTGGCGACCGCTGACGCCGCCGACGCCGACGGGCACAGCCCGGCGACCGCCAGGCCGAGCGCGGCGAACGCCGACACGCCGACCAGGAACGTCACGACGGCAGCCGGCACCTTGGCCGCCTCGATGTCGAGGTCGTAGGCGACGACGCCGAGGGCCAGGGTGATCAGCACGCCGACGGCGGCGAGGACGATCGCCGACCCGACCAGCCCACCGAGGTACACCCACGGCGGCAGCGGCGTGCCGCGCCACCGCTTGAGCACGCCCTCGTCGCGCCGGATCGGCACGATGTTGGCGAGGTTGGTGAACGTCGCCGACACGGCCGTGAAGGCGGCGAGCCCGCCGGTGTAGAACTGGCTCAGGGGCCACGCTCCGGATCCGGTGTCGACCTCGTTGTCGCCGAACAGGGCGTTGAACAGGACCAGCATGATCAGCGGTAGGGCGATCGTGAAGAACACGGCGATCGGCGTGCGCCAGAACGTGCGCACCTGGTAGGCGACCTGGCGAGCGAGCAGCTGCCCGCTCGGCGGGAACCTGCCGGCGACCATCAGCGGTGCTCCACCGGCGCCGACGCCCCGAGGCTCAGGAAGACGTCCTCCAGCGACGGCCGCTCGACGCTGAGACCGGTCAGCTCGACGCCACGTTGCAGCGCCCAGCCGGTGACCCGGTGGACGTCGACCGTCGGATTGGTCGTCGAGAACTCGACGTTGCCGTCGACGATCGCTGCGCCCGTCCGGGACGGCATCGTCCAGATCGGCGGCCGACGTCGCCGCCGGCAGCGGCAAAGCGCACCGTCGTCGAGCCGGTGGCGCCGATCAGCTCCGCGGGCGTGCCCTCGGCGACCATCCGCCCGGCCACGAGCACGCCGACGCGGTCGGCGAGGTGCTCGGCCTCATCGAGGTAGTGGGTCGTCAGGAGCACGGTCGTCCCGCCCGTGCCGAGTCCGCGGATCAGGTCCCACGCCTGACGGCGGGCCGCCGGATCGAAGCCTGTGGTCGGCTCGTCGAGGAACAACAGGTCGGGATGGCCGACGATGCCCATCGCCAGGTCGAGCCGCCGACGCTGCCCGCCGGAGAGGTGACCGACGCGCTGGCCGAGCTGCGGCGTCAGGCCGACCAGCTCGACGACCTCCTCCACCGGGCGGCGCCGCCGGTAGCACGAGGCGTAGATCGTCACGGCCTCGGCGACGGTGAGCTCGTGCTCGACGCCGGACGTCTGCAGGACGATGCCGATGCGGTCGCGGAGGTCTCGCCCGGCGGTCCCGGGGTCGTGGCCGAGCACGGTGACCTCCCCCGACGTCCTCGGGCGGTGCCCCTCGAGGATCTCCACGGTGGTCGACTTGCCCGCCCCGTTGTGGCCGAGCAGGGCGTACACCTCGCCGGCAGCGACCTCGAACGACAGGCCGTCGACGGCGTGGATCGGGCCGTATTCCTTCCTCAGGTCGCGCGAGACGATCGCCGGCATGTGGCCCCGAACCTACCGACGGGGCGAGGAGATGGGCAGCCCGGTGTCGTTGCGCATCTGCTCGGCCGCCGGCATGAAGTACCCGAGCAGCTCGGCCTTCACGGCCGAGGACAGCGGCTCGCCCAACTCGGCCGCGGCGACGTCGACGGCATCACCCATGTGCGTCAGCCAGCGATCGCGCTCCTCCCGGCCGATGTGGAAGCGCATGTGGCGCATCCGCAATCGCGGGTGGCCGCGCTCGTGCGAGTACGTCGTCGGTCCGCCCCAGTACTGGATGAGGAACAGCGTGAGGCGGTGCCGGGCCCCGGTCACGTCAGGCGCCTCGGGGTACAGGCGCAGGAGCACCTCATCGTTCGCCACGCCGTCGTAGAAGGCATCGACGAGGCGCTCGAAGAACCGTGACCCGCCCACCCGCTCGTACAGCGTCGTATCACTCACCTGTCGACCATCTCCCTGATGCGCGTGAGCGAGCGCCGGTCGGCGGGAACTGCGAGTGAGCGAGCGCCAGCGAGCGAGCGGCCACCAACGGCCTGCGTGGCCGGGGAACGCAGTGAACGGCCTGCGTGACCGGGGAACGCCATGACCTCACGGTACCGTCGCTCCGTGGCTGCTGACCCGGACCGACCGACCCTGCTCCCGCCGGCGATCGCCCGGTACATCGCCGAGCGCACCGCCCCGCCCGACGAGGCCCTGCGGGCGCTGCAGGACCGCACGAGCGCTCTCGGTGGCGCGGCGCGGATGCAGATCGGCGCCGATCAGGGCGCCCTGATGACGCTGCTCACCCGCCTCGTCGGCGCCCGCCAAGCGGTCGAGGTCGGCACGTTCACCGGGTTCTCCTCGATCTGCATCGCCCGCGGTCTGGCACCCGGCGGGCGGCTGCTGTGCTGCGACATCAGCGAGGAGTACACGGCCGTCGCCAAGGAGGCCTGGGTCGAGGCGGGTGTGGCCGACCGCATCGAGCTGCGCCTCGCACCGGCCCTGGAGACGCTGCAGGCGCTACCGGCGGACCTGACGATCGACCTCGTGTTCATCGATGCCGACAAGGGTGGCTACGTCGCGTACTACGAGGAGCTGGTACCACACGTCCGGTCCGGCGGGCTGCTGCTCGCCGACAACACGCTGTGGTCGGGACGCGTCGTCGACGAGTCGGCCACTGACGAGGACACGACGGCGATCCGGGCGTTCAACGACCGCGTCGCCGCCGACGACCGCGTCGAGAGCTTCATCCTGCCCGTCGGGGACGGGCTGACCCTGATCCGCAAGCTTTGAACCCAACCGCCCGGGCCGGCGCGTCGTGTCCCGGGCGGTGATCGCCCTCGTGACCGAGCCGCGCCCCTCTCCGGTGCCCCTGACGGCGTCCGGCGACATCGAACCGTTCTTCCGCGCCCACTACGCCCGGCTGGTGCGGTCGCTGGCGGTGATCAGCGGCGATGGCGAGCTGGCGGCCGACGCCGTGCAGGAGGCGTTCGTGCGGGCGCACGTGCGGTGGCGCACGCTGCGCCACTACGACGACCCGGTCGGCTGGGTGCGGCGCGTCGCCATCAACCTCCTCCACGACGATCACCGGAGGGCCACCCGCAAACGCCGGGCCATCGCCCGACTGGCCGCCGAGCAGGCCGAGTCGATCGACCCGCCGGAACCCGACGGCCTGGCCGCCCTCCTCGCCACGCTGCCCCGCCAGCAGCGGGTCGCCGTCGCCCTGTACTACGTCGACGGGTTGTCCGTCGCCGAGGTCGCCGACGCCATGGGCCTGGCCGAGGGCTCCGTGAAGTCACACCTGCACGACGCCCGCCGGCGCCTGCGCGCCGTGTTGGATCGAGAGGAACGATGATGGACGAGTACGACGGGCTCGACGACGACGAGCTGGCCGCCGCACTGCGCGATCGGGCCGATGCCCTGACGGTCGAGGTCCTCGACACCGACGCGGCGTTCGGGGCGGTCGCTCACCGGGCCCGCGCGCGTCGGTTCCGGCGCAGCGCCGCCACCGGTGCCCTGGCGGCTGCTGCGGCGGTCGTCGGCGTGCTCCTGGTGACCAGCGTCGCCGGCGACGAGCAGGTGGTGCGCACCCCGGCCACGTCGCCGACCGTCCCGGCCACGGTGACGACCGCACTCCCCGCACCGCCGAGGACCCGCGTCGACACGACGATCGCGACGACGGTCCCGCCCGGGACCCCGACCATCGTCGCACCAAACCCGCCGGTGGCCACCACCGTTGCCCCGCAGAGCTCAGCGCCGACCGAGCCGGCGGCGACGCCGGCCCCATCGACCGCACCGCCGCCGACCAGCTCGGCGACCGTGACGGTCTACGACAGCTCCGGCGGCTCGATCACCGTGCGCCTGGCAGGCGGCGCCATCGCCCTTGTCGGCGACCCGTCGCCCAGAGCGGGCTACGGCGTGCGGATCGACGACAACGGGCCGGATCGAGTCGGCGTCCGTTTCGAGAGCGACGCCGGACGCTCGGAGATCCGCGTCGACCTGGAGGACGGCCGCCTCGTCCCCGAGGTCATCGAGGGCTGAGCGGGATCGGACGGACCCAACCGGACGGGGTCCGGCGGCGTGTCTCCACCGAACCGAGACACCAACCCCCGGAGGTCCCCCGTGCGCCCGACTCGCAACCGTTCCATCGCCGCCGCCGTCGTGGTCGGTGCCGCCGCGCTCGCCGGCCTCGGCATCACCGCCGCCAGCGCCCTCGACACCGCCTCGCCGATCACGAGTGGCGTGGACGATGGCAGCTCGACGAGTGGGCCCACGACCACGGGCGACCACATCACGGTCGCTCCGACCGTCGCCACGTCGTCGCCGACCACGTCGTCGACGACGACCGTCCCGCCGGTCACCGCGCCGTCCGTCACCGCGCCGTCCGTCACCGAGCCATCCGTGACCGAGCCGTCCGTGACGGCGCCCGAGGTGACGGTGCCGGACGTGAGCACGCCGACCACGATCGACGATGACGACGACGTCGACGAGGACAACTCCGGTCCGGGCAACGCCGAGGACCGCGGCGAGGACAACTCCGGTCCGGGCAACGCCAACGACGACGATGACGGCGATGACAACTCCGGTCCGGGCAACGCCGACGACGACGACGGCGACGACAACTCCGGCCCGAGCGGGCACGACGACGACTGAATCGCGGGATCGGGACGCGGGCAGCCCTGTTCGCCCTGGGGCTGCCCGCGACCTGCGTCAGACGTCGAGGAAGCGGGACGCCGCGATGCCGGAGCCGATGGCCCCGGCGATCATGCCGATGCCGAGGATGATCAGCATCACCGTGAGCACGTAGCCGTCGGTCACGACGAGGGCGGCGAAGCCGCTGTTCGGGGGGAAGTCCCCCACGCCGGCGGTCCAGCGGTTGTTGATCACCAGCAACCCGGCGCACGCGGCGAAACCGCCGATGAAGCCCTGGATCAGGCCCTCGAGCATGAACGGGATGCGGATGAACCAGTCGGTGGCGCCGACCAGCTTCATCACCTCGATCTCCCTGCGGCGGGCGAACATCGCCGTTCGGATGGTGTTCCAGATCAGGAGGATGGCGGCGAACAGGAGGGTGATCGACAAGATCACCGTGTACAACCCGACGAAGCCCTTGAGCTTGGAGATCACGTCGAGCTGCTCGTCGGCGAGGACGATGTTCTGCACGTTGGGCAGGTCGCGCAGCGTCTCCCGCAACTGGCGCAGCGTGTCGACGTCCGTGCCGTCGGTCGGCACCACCTTGTACTGGGTCGGGATGTTCGTCTCGTTGAGCAACTCGAGCGTTGCCGGATCACCGGCCAGCAGGCGCTGGGCCTCGGCCAGGGAGCACGCCGTATCGCAGTAGGTGAAGCTGTCGACCTGCTGTGGCAGCGACGACAGGGCGTTCTGGATCTCCGCCCGCTGGGCGTCGTCGGCCGCCGCGTTGAGGTAGACGATCATCTCCACGTCGCCCTCCCAGGCGACGAGGAGGTTGTCGAAGCCGCGCTGCATCAGCAACGTCAGTCCGAAGATCAGCAGCGAGACGGCGGACGTGATGATGGCCGCGACCGTCAGCGTCATGTTGCGACGGAAGCTGGCCCACGTCTCGCGGAAGGTGTAACTGAGGCGGGAGAACATCTAGCGGTCGGCCGTCACTCGTAAACGCCGCGGGCCTGGTCGCGAACGATCACGCCGCGGTCGAGCTGGATCACCCGCTTGCGCATGGTGTTGACGATGCGCTGGTCGTGGGTGGCCATCAGCACGGTGGTGCCGGTCTTGTTGATGCGGTCGAGGAGGCGCATGATGCCCTCACCCGTCGCCGGGTCGAGGTTCCCCGTCGGCTCGTCGGCGAGCAGGATCAGCGGCCGGTTGACGAACGCCCTGGCCACGGACACCCGTTGCTGCTCACCGCCCGACAACTGATGCGGGAAGCGGTCCTCCTTGCCGGCCAGGCCGACGAGGTCGAGCACCGCGGGCACCTGCTGACGGATGACGTGCTTGGGCTTCCCGATGACCTCCTGGGCGAAAGCCACGTTCTCGAACACGGTCTTGTTGAGCAGCAGCTTGAAGTCCTGGAAGATGTTGCCGATGTTGCGCCGCAGCTGCGGCACCCGGCCCGACGGGAGATCGATGATGTTCCGCCCGGCCACCCACACGGCGCCCTTCTCCGGGCGGTCCTGGCGGTTGAGCAGCCGCAGCAACGTGCTCTTGCCCGACCCCGACGGCCCGACGAGGAACACGAACTCGCCCTTGGGGACGTCGAAGCTGGCGTCGCGCACGGCGACGACCTCCGGGCTGTAGCTCTTGGTGACGTTCTCGAGTCGGATCATGGTTTGTGTCGATCGCGTGACGAAAGCGGCAGGCTAGCGGGATGGCCCGTGGATGTGCCGGCGGGGCCCTCAGGAGTCGACGCGCTGCGCGCCGAGCGCCACCGGAGGTAGCCCTCCATGAACCCGTCGAGGTCGCCGTCGAGGACCCCGGCGACGTTGCCCGACTCGATCTCGGTGCGCAGGTCCTTGACCATCTGGTACGGCTGCAGCACGTAGGAGCGGATCTGGCTGCCCCAGCCGACCTGGGCCTGCTTCCCGGCGATGGCGTCGAGCTCGGCGGCGCGCTCGTCCTCGACCTTCGCCGCCACCATCGCCTTCAGCCGCCCCAGGGCCTTCTCCCGGTTCTGCAGCTGGCTGCGCTCCTCCTGGGAGCTGGCGACGAGCCCGGACGGCTCGTGGATCAGGCGCACCGCCGAGGACGTCTTGTTGACGTGCTGGCCGCCGGCGCCGGAGGCCCGGAACACCTCCATACGGATGTCCGACTCGTTGAGATCGACGTCCGGGTCGTCCATCACCGGCCACACCTGGACGGCGGCGAAGCTCGTCTGGCGTCGACCCTGGTTGTCGAACGGGCTGATCCGCACGAGGCGGTGGGTGCCCCGCTCGCTGGTCATCAGTCCGTAGGCGTACCGCCCCTCGAGCGTGAACTCGGCCGAGAGGATCCCGGCCTCGGTGCCCTCCGACACGCTGTCGACGCCGAAGCGCAGTCCCCGCCGCTCGGCCCACCGCTCGTACATCCGCAGCAGCATCTCGCTCCAGTCCTGGGCGTCGACACCGCCGTCCTTGGCGTTGATCTGGACGATGCAGTCGGCCTCGTCGTGCTCGCCGGTGAACAGGCTGCGCAGGTCGAGCTGGTCGAGGCCGCGAGTGACCTCGGCGACGCCCTCGGCGATCTCGCCCTCCTGCGACTCGTCGTCCTCGTCTCGGGCCAGCTCGTGGAGCACCTCGACGTCCTCGAGCATCGACGCCAGGGCGTCGTAGGTCGCCACGTCATCGCGCACGTTGGCGTACTCCGCCGTGAGCGCCTTGGCGGCGTCAGCGTCGTCCCACAGGTCGGGACGACCCATCTCCGCCTCCAGCTCGATCAACCGGTTGCGCGACTCGCCGACGCGGAGGTACGTCTCGGCCTCGCCGAGCCGCCGGCGCAGTTCGCGCACCTCGTCGGTGAAGTCACGCACGGCGAGTCAGGTCGCGTCGGCCGATCGGCATCCGGCCGGCGAGGGAAGCGCCATCAGCCGGCGCCGTGGCACATCTTGAACTTCTTGCCCGACCCGCACGGGCACGGCGCGTTGCGCGGCGTCTTGGACCACTCGTCCTTGACGACGGTCTCCTGCTTGGCAGCGGGGCGGTTCGCCTGTCGGGTCCGGGGGATCGCCGTCGGCGAGGCCTGCGCCGCCGACAGGACCTCGGCCGGCGCTTCGCCGCTGGCCACCGCGCTCGCTGCGGCGGTGAGGAAACCCGACGCCTGCTCGGTGTCCGACGACGTCGTCTGGAGGTTCTGCACGGCGGGAGCGACGGCCGGTGCCGGCGCCGTGCGGCCTGGGCCGAGCCCGCGGGCTGGGGCTGCTGCGGCTGCTGCTGTTGGACCACCTGCACGTGCATCACGTAGCGCACGAAGTCCTGGGCGATGCCCTTCATCATCGACCCGAACATCTCGTAGCCCTCGCGCTGCCACTCGGTCAGCGGGTCCTTCTGGCCCATCGCCCGGAGGTTGATCCCCTCCTTGAGGTAGTCCATCTCCTCGAGGTGCTCGCGCCAGCGCTGATCGATGATCCGCAGCATCACCTGGCGCTCGACCTCACGCATGACACGCTCGCTGAGCTCCTGCTCGCGTCGCTCGTAGTAGGCCGTGGCATCGGCCATCACGAGGTCGTACATCTGGTCGGTGTCGCGGCAGGCGGCGAGGCGCTCCTCACCGATCTCTGTCGGCCAGAACGTCTTCAGCTCCTTGGCCAGCCCGTCGAGGTCCCACTCGTCGTCGGCGGGGCTGGCGCAGTGCGACTCGAGCAGGGCATGGACGGCCTCGGCGAGGTAGTCCATCGCCGCCGACTTGAGATCGACGCCCTCGAGGATCTGGTCACGGCGCGCGTAGATCACCTTGCGCTGCTCGTTCATCACCTCGTCGTACTTGAGGACGTTCTTGCGGATCTCGGCGTTGCGCGTCTCGACGGTGGTCTGCGCCCGCTCGATGGCCTTGGTGACCATCTTCGCCTCGATCGCCTCGTCGTCGGGCAGCGCCTTGCCCATCACGTAGGACAGGGCGCCCGTGGCGAACAGGCGCATCAGCTCGTCGTCGAGGCTGAGGTAGAAGCGGCTCTCCCCGGGGTCGCCCTGGCGACCCGAGCGGCCACGCAGCTGGTTGTCGATGCGCCGTGACTCGTGGCGCTCGGAGCCGATGACGTAGAGGCCGCCGAGCTCGCGGACCTTGTCCCCCTCCTCGCGGCACTGGGCCTCGAACTCGACGAGCAGCTCGTCGTAGCGGGCCATCGCCTTGGCTCTCGCCTCCTGGAAGTCCTCCGGCATCTGGGCCAGCGGCAGCGGCAGGGCGAACGTGTCGACCATCACGTCAGGCGAGTGGCCGTCCTTGAGCACCTCGTGGCGGGCCATCAGCTCGGGGTTGCCGCCGAGGATGATGTCGACACCGCGCCCGGCCATGTTGGTCGCCACGGTGACGGCCTCCAGGCGCCCGGCCTGGGCGACGATCATCGCCTCCCGGGTGTGCTGCTTGGCGTTGAGCACCTCGTGAGGGATGCCCCGCTGCTGCAGCTGGCGGGAGAGGTACTCGCTCTTCTCCACGCTGACCGTGCCGATCAGGATCGGCTGCCCGGCGGCATGGCGCTCGGCGATGTCCTCGACGACGGCATCGAACTTGCCGACCTCGCCCTTGTAGATGAGGTCCGCCTGATCGGCTCGTACCAGCGGCATGTTCGTCGGGATCGGGACGACGCCCAGCTCGTAGGTGCTCATCAGCTCGGCGGCCTCGGTGGCGGCCGTGCCGGTCATCCCGGCGAGCTTGTCGTACATGCGGAAGTAGTTCTGCAGCGTGATCGTGGCGAGGGTCTGGTTCTCCTCCTTGATCTTCACGCCTTCCTTGGCCTCCACGGCCTGGTGGATGCCCTCGCTCCAGCGCCGGCCCTCCAGGATGCGGCCGGTGAACTCGTCGACGATCTTCACTTCGCCGTTCTGGATGATGTAGTCCTTGTCGCGCTTGTACAGCTCCTTGGCCTTCAGGGCGACCGACATCTGGTGGACGAGGTTCTGCTGCACCTCGTCGTAGATGTTCTCCACGCCGAGCGCTGCTTCGACCTTGTCGATGCCCGCCTCCAGCGGCACGACGACGCGCTTGTCCTCCTCGACCTCGTAATCGACGTCGCGCTGCAGCGAGCGGACGATGGAGGCGAAGCGGTAGTACAGCTTGGCGGCGTCGGCGACCCGGCCGGAGATGATCAGCGGCGTGCGGGCCTCGTCGATGAGGATCGAGTCGACCTCGTCGACGATGGCGTAGTTGTGGCCGCGCTGGGTCTTGTCGGCGAGCTTGCCGGCCATGTTGTCGCGCAGGTAGTCGAAGCCGAACTCGTTGTTCGTGCCGTAGGTGATGTCGGCGGCGTACTGGGCGCGCTTCTCGGCGGGTGAGGCCTTGAAGCCGGGGATGATCAGGCCGACTTCCAGCCCGAGGAAGCGGTGGATGCGACCCATCCACTCGGCGTGGAAGCGGGCCAGGTAATCGTTCACGGTGACGAGGTGGACACCGTTGCCGCTGAGGCCGTTGAGGTAACCGGGGAGCGTCGACACCAGCGTCTTGCCCTCGCCCGTCTTCATCTCGGCGACCCAGCCGAAGTGCAGCGCCGCGCCGCCCATGATCTGGACGTCGAAGTGGCGCTGGCCGATGGTCCGCACGGCGGCCTCGCGGGTGACGGCAAAGGCCTCGATGGCGATGTCGTCGAGGTCGGCGCCGTTGGCCAGGCGCTGACGGAAATCCCCCGTCTTGGCCTGCAGCTCGGCGTCGCTGAGCTTCTGCATGCCGGGCTCGAGGGCGTTGACGTCCGGCACCATGCCCTGGAGCGCCTTCAGCTTCTTGCCCTCGCCGGCGCGGAGGATGCGATCGAGGATGCCCATGCGGGGTTCGAGCCTACCGCCTGGCCCGGAGCCCGCCCCGGCGAGGCGGTCAGTCGGACGGGAACGTGACGGTGCAGTAGACCAGCGTGTCCGCCGGCTGCCGGCCGGCGCACGTGTCGCCGTAGCGCTCGTAGTCCGATCCGGCATCGGACCGGTCGTAGAGCGTGTCGCAGGCCCCCATGTCACCGTCGTAGCAGTCGTTGGCCAGGCCGTTGAGCTCGTTGTCGTCACCCAAACCCGTCCGGCTCCTCGGTCGGTGGCGGGATCTCGCCGTCGCGCCCCGCCGCTGTCAGGTCGGGCAGCGTGAGCTCGGTCGGCTCCCCGCTGGTGTCGTCGGCGACGGTGTCGTCGGCTCTGCTGCCGTCATCGACGGTGCGCTCGGTCGCCCCGTCGTCCGGGTTCGTCGGATCGGCGACCGTCGAGGCGGCGGCCGAATCACTGCTGACCGTCTCGTCGTCGCCGTCGCGTGTGAGGAAGAACGCGGCGACGCCGATGATGGCCAGCGCGGCGACGACAGCGCCGATGATGTAGCCGGCCCGGGACCCCGACGGCGGCTCGTCGGCTGTCGCCGTCGGCCACGCGCCCCCTGTCGGCGGCGGCGGGACCGCCGGGCCGCCCACATTGGGGGGCGACGGGGGCACTGCGCCCGGTGGGGGCGGCGGGGCGGCGCCGGGAGGCGGGGGTGGCAGTGATCCGCCAGTGGGGGGTGTCGAGCCGGGATCGTCACTCATTGGCGCCGCCGTCCTGGTGAGGCATCACCGCACGGTACGCCACGCGCCCGGGCGAGACCATCGTGACGGCCCCGGGAGCGGTCCCCCGCTCAGGCGACGCGGCGGGCTGGATCGGCCTGCGCCGGCGTCGCCGCGACGGCGGCCAGGACGACGTCGGTCGCCCCTGCGGCGCGCAGTGCGGCGGACGCGGCGTGCAGGGTGGCACCCGTCGTGACCACGTCGTCGACGACGAGGACCCGCGCCGCAGGTACCCGCGGGTGGGCCCGGAACGCCGGTCCGCCGAGCCGCGCCGCGCGGGCCTGCCCCGTCTGCGCCGGCGCGCCGCTGGCGCGGTCGAGCAGGCGGCGACACGGCACACCGAGCTGTCTGGCGACCTGCCGGGCGACGAGCTCGGCCTGATCGAACCCCCGCTGATGGCGGCGCCGCAGGCTCGTGGGGGCCCACGTCACGACGTCTACCCGCTGGCCGGCGTGGGCGACCTGGTTGACGAGCAGCCCGGCGAGGTGACCGGCGATCGCTCGTCGGTTGCGGTACTTGAACCCGAGGAGGATGTCGCGGACCCGGCCGGTGAATGGCGCCGCGACGAGCACGCCGGGCGTCGCCGAGGGTGCGGGCCCGAGCAGCGCGAACCGGCACGGACGGCAGAGCGTGGCGCCCGGGCGGTCGCAGCCGGCGCAGCGGGTCGTGAAGATCATGGGTGCGATCATGAACGGGGGGTGCGCGAGTGTTGCCCGATGGCCATCCGGCTGCCCGATCCGTGCCTCGTCGTGCTCGTCGGCACGGCCGGATCGGGCAAGTCGACGTGGGCCGCCTCGTGCTTCGATCCGGCCGCGGTGGTGTCGTCCGACGACCTGCGGGGCACCGTCGGACGCCACCGCCATGACCTGCGGGCCACGTCCGACGCCCTCGAGGTCCTCGACCTGATCGTGGCCAAGCGCCTGGCCAGAGGGTTGCTGACGGTCATCGACTCGACCGCCCTCGACGCCAAGGTGCGGGCGAGGTACCGGGCACTCGCCAGCGCGGCCGGCGTGCCGTGCCACGCCGTGGTCGTGGACACGCCGGAGCGGCTGACCCGGGCCCGTAACCGGTCACGACCGGAGGCTGTGCCGTCGGCCGTCGTGACGAGCCAGCTGCGGGCGTTGGCCGCGACGGTCGAGGACCTCGGCGACGAGTTCGACGCCGTCCACCGCGTCTCCGACGGACCGGTCGAGATCGTGCCCCTACCGCTCCACGACACACCGGCCGCCGCTCGGCGCCAGGAGGACGAGCCCATGCCGTTGCGCTTCGGATTGCAGGTCGGCCGGTTCACGTGGCCCGACGCCCCGGCGGAGACGGCGACCCGCCTGGGGACCATCGCCCGGGCGGCCGAGGAGGCCGGGTTCTCATCGCTGTCGGTGATGGACCACTTCGTGCAGATCCCGAGTGTCGGGAGGGAATGGGAGGACATGCTGGAGAGCACCGCCACGCTCGGCTTCCTCGCCGCCTCGACGAGCACGATCCGACTCGGCACGCTGGTGACCGGGATCACCTACCGCAACCCGGGGCACGTCGCCAAGATCGTCGCCACCCTCGACGTGCTCTCCGGGGGGCGGGCGTTCTGCGGACTCGGCGCGGCGTGGTTCGGGCGCGAGCACGAGCTGTACGGGTGGCCGTTCCCGCCGCTCGACGAGCGCTACGAGCTGCTGGAGGACGCCCTCGAGCTGCTCCCGCTGATGTGGGGCAAGGGCACGCCGCGCTTCGAGGGCCGGCGCATCACCGTGCCCGCCGCGACCTGCTACCCGCGGCCGCTGCAGGAGCACGTCCCGATCCTCGTCGGCGGATCCGGCGAGCGGCGCACGCTGCGCCTCGTCGCCCGCCACGCCGATGCCTGCAACCTGTTCGGCGATCCGCCGACCGTCGCCCGCAAGGTCGACGTGCTGCGCCGGCACTGCGATGTCGAGGAGCGCGATCCGGCGACGGTGACGATCACCAACCTGTCCGAGGCCGCCGTGCTCGGCGGATCACCGAGCGCGGCCGAGCGCTACGCGCCCGTCGTCGGCACGGTCGAGGAGCACATCGGTCGCTACCGCCAGTGGGCCGAGGCCGGCGTCGAGGAGGCCGTCGTCGCCCTCCACCTCGACGGCACGCCTGCCCAGATCGAGGCCTTCGCCCCGGTGATCGCCGCCTTCCGCTGATCCACCGCTCCCCCATCCGAGTGTTTGCGGCCGTCCGAGTGCCTCCCGCGGGGACGCCCCGCAGGAGGCACTCGGATCAGCGAGCGCCGGGCGTGAACGACACCGGCATCGTCCGCACGCCGGCGATGAAGTTGGACGCCAGGTGCTCCGGCGCACCGGCCGGCGCCAGATCCGGCATCCGGGTCAGCAGCTCGCGCAGCATGGCGGCGATCTCGATGCGGGCGACGTGCAGACCGAGGCAGAGGTGCGGGCCGCCGCCGCCGAAGGCCATGTGCGGGTTGGGCGCGCGGCCGACGTCGAAGCGGTCGGGATCCACGAACACGTCTTCGTCGCGGTTCGCCGAGCCGTAGAACACCATCAGCTTGTCGCCGGCGGCGATCGGCTGGTCGCGCAGCACGGTGTCCTCCAACGCCGTGCGGCGGAAGTTGACGACGGGTGAGGTGTAGCGGAGCATCTCCTCGATGGCCGTCGGCAGCAGCCCGTCGAGATCCGCCATCAGCCGAGCCCGCTCGTCGGGGTGATCGAACAGCAGCTGGATGCCGCTCGCCAGCAGGTTGCGCGTCGTGTCACCGCCGGCATTGACGAGGAGGAGGAAGAACCACTGGAACTCACCGTCGGTCAGCCGGTCGCCGTCGACCTCGGCCTGGACCAGCGTCGAGGCGATGTCATCGCCCGGTTCGGACCGCTTGCGCTCGGCGACCTCGGCGGCGAACCCGAGCATCTCGGAGATCGCGGCCAGCTTGACCTCGGGTGGGGCGACGGCGTCGTCGGTCGTGTGCATGATCTCGGTCAGCTCGTACAGCCGCTCGCCGTCGCTGCGTGCGATGCCCATGAGCTCGGCGATCAGTCCGGACGGCAGGCGGCCGGCCACGTCGTGCACGAGGTCGCACTCACCGCGTTCGATGACGTCGTCGATGATGTCGCGCGCCAGCTCCTCGACGCGACCGGTCAGGCGACTGGGCGTTGCGCGGCGTGAAGCCGCGACTCACGAGCAGCTTGAAGCGGTCGTGCTGCGGCGGGTCCATCGACAGCATCATCTGCCGCTGGGCGGCGAGGCCGGCGTCGTCGGGCTCGGTCATCATCACGCCGCGGGCGTAGGAGCTGAACGTGCGCGGCTGGCGGCTCACCGAGCGCACGTCGTCGTAGCGCGTCACGGCCCAGAAGCCGGGTCCATCGGCCTCCGGATGCCAGTGCACCGGATCGTTCGCCCGCAGCCAGGCGTACTGGTCCCATGGATGACCGGCGGCGAAGGCTGCCGTCGAGGTCAGATCGATCGTCGGAGCTGCGGTCATCCCCCGATTGAACGCCATCGCGGTCGACCGGCCGAAGTCGGGCGGCGCCGGCTCACGCTGGTTTCGGTCCGGATCGTGGTCGCGCCGGCGACCACAATCCGGACCGAAACGCTCAGTAGCGGTAATGGTCGGGCTTGAACGGGCCGCTGGGCTCGATGCCGAGGTACTCGGCCTGCTCGTCGGTGAGCTTCGTCAGCTTGACGCCGAGGGCACCGAGGTGCAGCTCGGCGACCTTCTCGTCGAGGTGCTTGGGCAGCACGTAGACGCCGACCGGGTAGCGCTCGGTGTGCCCGAACAACTCCATCTGGGCGATCACCTGGTTGGAGAACGAGCAGCTCATGACGAAGCTCGGGTGACCGGTGGCGCAGCCGAGGTTCACCAGCCGGCCCTCGGCGAGGACGATGACCTGGTGCCCGTCGGGGAACCGCCACAGATCGGTGCCCGGCTTGAGCTCGTCGCGGGTGGCTCCGGAGCGGGCGAGTCCGGCCATGTCGATCTCGTTGTCGAAGTGCCCGATGTTGCAGACGATGGCGTTGTGCTTCATCCGGCGCATGTGCTCGGTCGTGATGATCTCGGCGTTGCCGGTCGCCGAGACGAACACGTCAGCGGTGCCGACGACGTCGTCGATCGTCGTCACCTGGTACCCCTCCATCGCCGCCTGCAGGGCGTTGATCGGGTCGATCTCGGTGACGATCACGCGGCACCCCTGGCCGCGCAGGCTCTGGGCGCAGCCCTTGCCGACGTCGCCGTAGCCGCAGACGACGGCGACCTTGCCGCCGAGCATCATGTCCGTGGCCCGGTTGAGGGCGTCGACGAGGGAGTGCCGGCAGCCGTACAGGTTGTCGAACTTCGACTTGGTCACCGAGTCGTTGACGTTGATCGCCGGGAACAGCAGCTCGCCGTCGGCGTGCATCTTGTACAGCCGCTTGACGCCGGTCGTGGTCTCCTCGGTCACGCCCTTGATCGACGCCGCCATGCGCGTCCACTTCGTCGGATCAGTCCGGAGCGAGCGCTGCAGGAGGCCGAGCACGATCGCCAGCTCGGGGTTCGACGCGCCCGTCGGGTCGGGCACCTCGCCGGCCTTCTCGTACTCCACGCCCTTGTGCAGCAGCAGCGTGGCGTCACCGCCGTCGTCGAGGATCATGTTCGCCGCGTCGCCGTCGGGCCACGTCATCATCTGCTCGGTGCACCACCAGTACTCCTCGAGCGTCTCGCCCTTCCAGGCGTAGACCGGCACACCCTGCGGGTCGTCCGGCGTCCCGTGAGGGCCGACGACGACGGCGGCCGCGGCGTGGTCCTGGGTGGAGAAGATGTTGCAGCTCGCCCACCGCACCTCGGCCCCGAGCTCGACGAGTGTCTCGATGAGCACGGCGGTCTGGATCGTCATGTGCAGCGACCCGGAGATGCGCGCACCGGCGAGCGGCTTGGACGCCCCGAACTCGGCCCGTAGGGCCCGCAGCCCGGGCATCTCGTGCTCGGCGAGGAGGATCTCCTTGCGGCCGAACGGGGCGAGCGACAGGTCGGCGACGCGGAAGTCGCGAACGCGCCGCGACGGGGGAAACGGACGTGGTCATCTGGGTTCTCCTCGACAGTGGTGCTGGGCGGCCGCTTGTGTCATTCGATTTCGGCCCGATCGGGCCGATATCAAAGGACAGAACCTGGATCTTCGAACGTCGGGGCGATCGACTCGGCGTCGATGCGGCCCTGCAGGCGGGCGTGCTCGGCGTCGTCGACCTGGCGGGCCTCGTCGACCAGCATCACCGGGATGCCGTCGCGGATCTCGTAGGCGCGACGCAGACGCGGGTTGTACAGCAGGTCCTCGTCCTCGACGTAGTACAGCGGTCCCTTGTCCTCAGGACACGCCAGGATCTGCAGCAGGGCGGCATCGAGGGCCATTCGTCGTCCTCCTCGCTCAGACGCTGGTGATCAGCGAGAGCATCTCGGCGACGTGGGCGTCGCACTCGTCACGGGTGGCTGCTTCGAGGTTCAGGCGCAGCAGCGGCTCGGTGTTCGACGGCCGCAGGTTGAACCACCACGAACCGCAGTCGACCGACAGGCCGTCGAGGTGGTCCTGGCGGTGCTCGCGCACGTGCTCGCTGACCATGGCCAGCACGGCGGCGGCGTCGGCCACCTGGGTGTTGATCTCGCCACTCTGCGAGTAGCGCTCGAACGGCTTGCGGACGATCGACAGCTCCTGGTCGGCGCGGCTGACCTCGTCGATGATCAGCATCGTGGCGATCAGCCCGCTGTCGGCCCGGTAGTTGCGAGCGAAGTAGTAGTGCGCCGAGTGCTCGCCGCCGAACACCGCCCCGGTCTGGGCCATGACCTGCTTGATGAACGAGTGCCCGACCTTCGTGCGCACCGGCACGCCGCCGTGCTCGCGGATGACCTCGGGGACGGCCCGGGAGCAGATCAGGTTGTGCAGCACGGTGCCGCCCGGCTCGCTGCGCAGGACGGCGGCGGCGAGGATCGCCGTGGTCGTCGACCCGGACAGGCCGGCACCAAGCTCGTCGACGACGAACACCCGGTCGGCGTCGCCGTCGAAGGCCAAACCGAGGTCGAAGCCGCCGGCTTGGACGCGCCCCCGCAGGTCGTGCTGGTTGGCCGGCTGCAAGGGGTCGGCGGGGTGGTTGGGGAACGTCCCGTCGAGCTCGCCGTACATGACCTCGAGATCGATCATCGGCAGCCGCTCGAAGACGGCCGGGACGACGAGACCGCCCATCCCGTTGGCCGTGTCGGCGACGACGCGCAGCGGGCGCAACGCCGTCGGATCGATGAACGAGACGACGTGGTCGACGAACTCCGGCAGCAGGTCGGCCTCCCGGCGACGCCCCGGCCGGGCGGCCGTGGCCGGGCCGTGGCCGTCGAGCACGGAGCTGGCGACGGCCTTGATCTCGCCGAGCCCGTCGGTGGCCACCGGGCGGGCGCCCTCCAGGCACATCTTCACGCCGTTGTACTCGGCGGGGTTGTGGGAGGCCGTGAAGATCACCCCGGGCCGGTCGCGGTGACCGGCGGCGAAGTACACGAGGTCCGAGGACGCCAGCCCGATGTCGACGACGTCGACGCCCTGGCTCAGCACGCCTTCGGTGAAGGCGTCGACGAGGGCCGGCCCGGAGGGCCGCATGTCGCGGCCGATGAGCAGCTCGTCGGCCGCGGCGTAGCGGGCGAAGGCGACCCCGAGCGCTCGCGCGACATCCTCGTTCAGTTGATCCGGAACGGTGCCGCGTACGTCGTAAGCCTTGACGATCTCGTCGAGTACTGACATTCGGGGCGTCAGGCTAGTAGGTCGTCGGAAGGCCCGACCGGACGCTCACCACTCGGCGTCAGATCGTCATCTGGCGGATCCGGGCCCGATTCGGAGGCGCGCTCGTCCCCCGTCGGCGGCCCCCACGCGCCGTGCTCACCGTCAGTCGGCAGCGGCGGCGCGCCGGCCCCGCCAGCGCCGGCCGGCGCCGCCTGGGCGGACATGTCGACGTCACCCTGGATGCGGAAGACGACGAGCAACCCGATGCCGACGAGGGTCAGGAAGTAGAAGAACAGGTCGGACCGGCTGCGGTCGTAGTGCAGGCGCACCTCGTTGTCGGTCGGCACGACGACCATCATGTTGGGGGCCACGCGGTACGGCCCTTCGGCGCCGTCGACGGCCCAGTTCGGGAAGTAGCTGACCTTGACCAGCACGGGGACGCCGACCTCGTCGACGTGGAAGGACAGCTCCTGCTGGTCGATCTGGACGTCGCTGACCTCGACCTGCGGCAGCTCCACGGGCTCGATGTCCTGGACGGGGACGACGATGTCGACCTGCTTGCCGCGGGTGTCGGGATCCTCGAGGGGGCGGTTGGGATCGGGAACGGCGCGGCTCTCGTCGACGGCGACGTCGATGCGTTGCCACTCCTCCGGACCGCCATCGGCGGGGATCGCCGCCCACTCGTCACGGTTCTGGAACCAGCTCGTGCCGAGCTCGAGGTTGCGCTCGCGCTGGTCGCCGGGACGCCGGGCCACGACGACCGGCTGGGTCTCCAGGGGCACGACGATGTCGGACTCGGCGACCTGGTAGATCTCCCACGGCCCGCTGGTCGCCAGCAGCTCCAGCTCCGGCTGGGTGGCCGCCTGCGCCTTGGCCTCCGGCGTGCGGACCATCACGTAGCGCACCCCGAGCGCCTGGAGGTAGGGCACGCCGATCGACGCGTCGTTGTTGTCGTAGCGCAGCTCGCGCACCGGGTTGGAGCTCTGCTTGGACATCGCCGCGGTCGTCAGGAAGTGGTACGGGGTCGTGCCCGAGGCCTCGAAGAACAAGCCCTCCATCGAGGACATGCACCCGTCGGTCCAGTGCGGGAGCAGCATCAGGGCCATCGTCGTGCCGTACTGCCCGTTGTCCTCGTTGTTCTCCCACGTGACCCGGCCGCAGCCGTTGGTCTCGCCGATCGAGTCCATCGTCTGCACGACGTCGTAGTACTCGGGGTACGGCGGCCGGCCCTCGTAGCCGGTGAAGTTGTACCGCGACCACCCGTCGCCCTGGGCGTCGGTGCCCGTGGCCGTCTTGCGCAGCGGACCCCACGCGTAGACGGGCTTGCTGGCGTCGTGGAACACCCGCCGCCCGTCGCCGGGGAGCACCTCGAACACGAACCCGAGGACGGCCAGGACGGCGAGCCCGACGGCACCGACCGTGATCGAGCCGCCGACCCAGCCGGGCGACTCGCCGACCTGGCGGGCGCGCCACGCATTGACCAGCCAGCCGACGACCTCGACGACGCCGATCATCATCAGCAAGTAGCGCATGAGGTACAGCAGTGGCAGCAGCCGCGGGTTCCAGAGCAACCCGATGACCGGGAGGCTCTCTTGCGTCAGGTAGACGCCGCCGATGGTGAGCAGGGCGATCACGCCGAGGGCGACGCCGTTGGCCTGGCGGCGGGCGATCGCGGCGAAGAACCCGATCACGGCCAGCGCTGTGACGACGATGTCGAGCGGCGCGGTGAGCGGGAAGAACATGTCCCAGAACGAGTCGCCGGCGCCCTCCGGACGGGCGCCGTACTTCATGTCCGTCATGTACTGGTGGTTGCCGACGAACGGTCCGATCCAGAACATCGGCAGCAGCAGCGTCGCCACGCCGACGCCCAGGCCGTAGAGGAAGCGACGCAGCCCGTCGATGTTGACGAGCACGATGATCAGTGCCGCGAAGACGGTGTAGATGGCGACGATGCCGTGGCAGACGATCGCCAGGGAGAGCACGATCGCCGCCCAGCTGCGGTACTTGCCGGTGCGCATCCCGGCGGCCAGCAGGCCGAGACCGAGGATCATCAGGCTGAGGGCGATGGAGAACGAGAACTCGCCGGCCATCGTCGACTTGAGGTTGCCGCCGTAGATGCTGAAGCTCTCGTCGAGCGCGAAGCACAGGCCGGCAAAGGCGAACAGCTCCGGCATCGGGTAGCGGAAGCGGGCCAGACGGCCGAACGCCCAGCAGCAGAACGGCAGCAGGATGAGCCCGGAGACGGCGACCAGCTTGAACGCCACGCCGTACGGGAGCAGCGCGTCGAGGGCGACGATGGCCAGGGCCGGGACGACCATGTAGAAGCGGTACACCGGCATCCCGGCGTACCAGTCCATGCTCCACCCGGAGAGCTGGAGGTGCGGGACCAGGTGGTCGCGCAGGAACGCCGGCCCCCACACGTGGGCGCCCATGTCGCCGCCGGTGGGGGTCGTGTCGTCGAAGATCAGGTCGGCGCCCGGGTTCAGCGGGTTGAGGTGGACGACGTTCATCATCACCACGGTCGTGATGAGCAGGGTCAGGGTGGTGACGACGACCCGGACGACACGCTCGGTCGGCCAGGGTGCCTGGGCCCAGCGCACCGGGCGGCGGACGATGCGGCGCCCGGCCCGCGCCGGCCACGACGGCGGCCGTGGCTCGGCTGGCTCGTCGTCCCAGGAGCGAGACTCGGTGTCGACGTCGCCCGTGACGACCTCGTCGTCGGGGCGCGCGGGCGCGTCGACGACCGCCACGGAGGAATCGTGGTCGGTCTCGCCGGTGTGATCGCCGGCCTCGCCTCGTTCGCTGCCCTCGTTCATCGCGACGGGCAATGATGGCAGCCCGCGGCCGGATTCGGAGGTCACCGCACGGCGAGCAGCACCCCCGTCGCGTTGAACGCGACGTGGGTCGCCATGGACATGCCGAGGCGGCGGGTGACCAGCAGACAGGCGCCGGCGACGAGCCCGAAGACGAACAACCCCGGGTACTCGACGGGACGGAGGTGGACGAGGGCGAACCACGCCGACGCGGCCACCCAGGCCGCGATGTGGTTGAACCGGGCGGCGAACGAGCCTTGCAGCAGGCCGCGGTAGACGAGCTCCTCGACGATCGGGGCGCCGACGCAGACCATCAGCACGAGCAGCACGATCGTCGGGCCGCTCGCCCGGTCGACCAGCTTCTCGGCGGTCTCCGACAACCGGTCGTCGGAGAACGTGTCCGGCCACAGCTCGCGCAGCGGCACGTACACCAGCGGGATCACGACGAGCTGGGTGAGCACCCCGATCGGCACGCCGACGAGGTCGATGGCACGGAAGCGCACGGCGTAGTCCTCGACGAAGTCGCCGGTGCCCGAGCGCCGAGACGCCGCCCACATCCCGGCCAGGTAGGCGATCCACGTCGCCGCCACGGCGGCGAACAGGGTCGGGATGGCGACGTCGTCGACGTCATCGACCCCCGAGGCGGCGACGACGGCGGAGGACAGGATCTGTCCGAGGAGGAACGCCCCCAGCCAGGTGACGACCGCCACCGGCACATCGACGGGCCGGCCGGCGTGGCGCAACGGCGTTTGCGTCGGATCGACACGCACGACCGGCCACTGTACCGGTGGCCTCCCGCCGCCCGACCGCCCGCCGCTCCCTCATCCGAGTGTTTCCGGCGACCGAGGGCCTGCTGCGGGGCGTCCCCGCAGCAGGCCCTCTGGTGGCAGGAAACACTCGGATTGGGGGCGGTGGGGTCAGCCGGCGCGGAGGGCGGTGACCACCCGGTCGCGGCGGTCGGCGAGGCGCCAGCCGAGGGGTACCGACAGCGTCGCGGCGTGGCGCCGGCACAGGTCGTAGGCGTGTGGATCGCGTTCGGCGAGGAGCTCGTCGAGCCAGACCTGCGAGCGCCCGTAGTCGTAGCTCAGGGTCACGACGGCGCGCTCGGCGCACCCGGGCCGCGAACACTGACGGAGCGACCCTGGCATGGCGGCGAACAGTAGGAGATCTCGCAGGCCAGGCGGTGGATCTGAGCCTCAAGGCGAACGACGTTCGAGCACCCGCTCCCGTAGCATGGAGACCCATGAGCAATCTGCCACCGCCGCCTCCCCCGCCCCCCCCGGGCCGCGGCCGCGGTCAGCAGCGCCAATCCGGCGACCAGCGCCCGACGCCGCCGGAGGGCGGAGGCGACGGCGGCGGCTTGCGCCGGCCAGGCAGCTGGCCGCGTTGGACGATGTGGGTCTTGCTCGGCGTGGTCGCCCTGGCGCTACTGCTGCCGAGCCTGTGGCCCAGCAAAGCGGGCGAGGAACTGTCCTACACCGAGTTCATGGCCCAGGTGCGCGAGGGCAACGTCGATTCGGTGGTCATCAACAACTCCACGGGCGCCATCGACGGCGAGTTCGACGACGGCACCGAGTTCCGCACCACCGGCGGCGGCGAGCGTGGCCTGTCGGAGAGCGACGAAGCGACGTTGCGCGAGAACAACGTCGACTACCAGTTCAAGACGCCGAGCAACAACTGGCTGCTGAGCATCGCCGGCCTGCTGCTGCCCGTGCTGCTGATCATCGGCTTCTTCGTCTGGATGCAGCGCCGGGCGGCCGGCCAGATGGGCAACGTGATGTCCATCGGGCGCAGCCGGGCGAAGGCCTACACGACCGACAAGCCCTCGACCACGTTCGCCGACATCGCCGGCTACGAGGGCGTCAAGCAGGAGATCACCGAGGTCGTCGACTTCCTGCGCATGCCGGAACGCTTCCGGGAGATCGGGGCGCGGGTCCCGAAGGGGATGCTGCTCGTCGGGCCCCCGGGCACCGGCAAGACCCTGTTCGCCCGCGCCGTCGCCGGCGAGGCCGGGGTCGGCTTCCTGTCCGTGACCGGCTCGGACTTCATGGAGATGTTCGTCGGCGTCGGCGCCAGCCGCGTCCGCGACCTCTTCCAGCAGGCCCGCCGGATGGGTCGGGCGATCATCTTCATCGACGAGATCGACTCCATCGGCCGCAAGCGCGGCGCCGGTCTCGGCGGCGGTCACGACGAGCGTGAGCAGACGCTCAACCAGCTGCTGTCGGAGATGGACGGCTTCGAGACGGCCGAGGGCATCGTGATCATGGCGGCCACCAACCGACCGGACATCCTCGATCCGGCACTGCTGCGTCCGGGACGCTTCGACCGCAGCATCGTGGTGCCGCTGCCCGAGTTCGAGGAGCGCAGGGCGATCCTCGAGGTGCACACCCGTGACAAGCGGGTCAGCCCCGACGTCGACCTGGACATCATGGCCAGGGCCACACCGGGCATGTCCGGCGCCGACCTCGCCAACCTCGTCAACGAGGCCGCGCTCGTCGCCGTGCGTCGCGGCTCCAAGCAGATCGAACGCATCGACTTCGAGAACGCCCGCGATCGCGTCGTGCTCGGCGCCCAGCGGGAGAGCCTCATCATGTCGGCCGAGGAGCGGCGGGCCACCGCCTACCACGAGGGCGGCCACGCCCTGCTGGCCACCGTGCTGCCCCACGGCGATCCACTGCACAAGGTGACGATCCTGCCCCGGGGCATGGCCCTCGGCGTGACGTGGAGCCTGCCGCAGGACCGCCACACGTACTCCTTGGAGTTCTTCGAGGACACCATCTGCAAGGCCATGGGCGGCCGCGTCGCCGAGAAGGTCGTGTTCGACCACGTCAACAGCGGTGCCGCCAACGACCTCGAGCAGGCCACCGGGATCGCCCGGCGGATGGTCCGGGAGTGGGGCATGTCCGACCGCGTCGGGCCGATGGCCTGGAGCAGCCAGCAGCAGGTCTTCCTCGGTGAGGACCTGATGACCAGCGGCCGCGAGTACAGCGACGACACCGCCAAGCTCCTCGACGAGGAGGTCGCCCGGATCCTCACCGAGCAGGAGCAGCGGGCGACCGAGCTGATCGTCAAGCACCGCCGCGGTCTCGAGCTGATCGCCGAGGCCCTGCTGGAGGACGAGACCATCGACGGCCGCGAGGTCGCCAACCTGATCCAGCAGGGGCTCACCGAGTCGGGCGACACGTCGGCCTTCCACGGCAACGTCCTCGACCCGGAGTCCGACGCCGCCGTCAGTGGCGTCCCCCTGCCCCGCGAGACGTAACGAGACACCACGCTTTTCGTCCGGATCGTGGTCACCCACGCGACCGAGATCCGGACCAAAACGTGAACTACGGGGTGCCGGCGTGCGGCGTGTCGACGACGGTCGACAGGATGCGCCCCTCGCGGGTCGCGGCGCGCTCGTCCTCGTTGAAGTTCGGGGCGACGCAGAGGAACAGGGTGCGGCCATCGTCGCCGCCGAGCATGCAGGCGTAACAGCCCTCGTCCAGCTTGACCTCGTCGAGGATCGTCCCGCCCTCGGCGAGGCGCACGGCCCGATTGGCGATCGCATCGGCGACCCACACCGCGCCCTCGGCGTCGAGGCACATCCCGTCGGGCGCGAACACCGCGGACCCGAGGGCGGCAGCGAGATCGTCCGTGGACGGGGGTGGGCCGAGCGCCGCCCAGTCCCGGCGCGGCCCGAGCGTGCCGTCGGCAGCGATGTCGAAGGCGCTCATCCGGTTGCCGAACGACTCGCTGACGATCAGCGTCGAGCCGTCCGGTGTGATCGCCGACCCGTTCGGGAAGAACAACGGCTCGCTGGCCACGCTCACGGCGCCGTCCGGATCGACCTTCGCCAGCACGGCGCTCTGCATCGCCGCCCCGGCCATCAGATCGAACCCGAAGTTGCCGACGTACGCCGTGCCATCCGGACCGACGACCATGTCGTTGACGTGCCCGGTCGCCACGCCGCCCAGATCGGCGTGCTCGACGAGCTCGCCGGACGGCTCGTGTCGCAGCAGACGGCGATCGCGCATCGACACGATCACCGTCCGGCCGTCGGGCAGCCATCCCAGGCCCGACGGCTGGCCGGCGACGGTGACGATCTCCTCCGGCTCCTCGCCCGGCACCACCGCCATGACCCGCTGGGTGTAGAAGTCGGAGAACCACAAGCGGCCTTCGTGCCAGCGTGGCGACTCGACGAAGGTCATGCCCTCGACGACGACCGACACCTCGTGTGCTCCCATCGGTGACCCCCAGGCTCCTCACGGCCACCGGACGATGGCTGGGCGCAGATTACGACGGCGGGACGTCGTCGTCGCGCGCCGCGGCCACGGCGGCCCAGAGGTCGGTGGCCGACACCGGACCGACGAAGTGCCGCCGGACGACGCCATCGACGCCGGCGATCACGAGGATCGGCACGGCATCGATCCCATACCGGCGATGGAGGTCGCGGTTGGCGCTGTACTCGACCTCGGCCACGGCGACCTCGTCACTGGCCAGCACCTCCGCCTTGCGGGCGACGTCGGCGCACGTCTGGCACGTCGTCGACGTGAACACGGCGACGAGCCACGGGGCGTCGGGGCGGGTGAAGTCGGCCCGGTCGAGCTGCACCGGCACGGTGCGGCCGGGCTGTGTCGGTGGGTCCGTGCGCCGGCGGCGAGCGATCAGCGCCACGGTCACGACGACGGCGACGATCGCCACGGTGATCAGCAGCCGACTCACGACGCAACCATCTCACTCAGCCGACGACCGGGACGGCCCAGGTCGCGCTGCGCCCCTGAGCGCCCGGCTCGCGGGGCAGCGAGCGCTCGACGAACACCGGTGACGTCGAGCGGACGACCACCTGGCTGTCGATGATCGCCGGGTCGGTGAGCGGGATCGTGATGATCGACCCTCCGGGCAGGGCCACATCGGCGAGCGCCTCGATCGTCACGACCCCGTCGGGAGTCACCGCCTGCACGGTGACCGTGGCGTCGGCGCTCGTCGTGTTGTAGACGATCAGGGCGTCGTCGGTGGGCTCACCGGGACCGACCGCCAGCGTCCACGTGTTGGGGATGTACCCGTCCTCGGCGCGTGGTGGAGCCCCCGCCAGCACCGACGTCGTCGGGATGCCCTCGATCGTGCGGGTGATCGCCCGCTCGATGACCACCGACTGCGAGAAGTCCGTGGTCCCGAAGACCACGGCGTGTCGGCCGTCGGGCAGGCCCTGGACCGTCTCCGAGCTGTACGTGACGACCTGGCGGGCCGGCACGACGATCGGCTCGACGAGCACGTCGGTGCCCTCCGGGATACCGAGGAACACCGGCGTCAGCTCGACGTCGTCGTCGGTCGGGTTGTAGATGCTGAAGCGCTCGGTGACGCCGTCGCCCTTGAGCCCGTTGGCGAACCACCACTGCGAACGAAGCGCCGGCGACGCCAGGCTCACGCTGTAGCCGAGGCGGCCGCCGCCGTCGTAGACCTGGGCCCGCCCGACGATGAGGTTGCCACGCGTGGCGACGACGTTGACGGCCACCTCCGCCTCGTCGCGCGCCGCGATCGAGTCCATGTCGATCACCCGGACCGAGCGCGGCGGCACCGGCGTGCCCTCCAGCGGCACCCGGGAGCCGTCCTCGGTGGCGAAGCCGATGTCGACGATCGCCGACTCGCTGTACGGGTTGGTGAGGATGAGCTGCTCGTTGCTGTTCTCCGCCGTGAAGCCTTCGGCGAGGTACCACGTCGACGACGGCTGCGTCGTGCACGGCGCAACCGATGTGCCGGCGGGCTGCGTGGCGCGCTGCTCGACGAGGCCGCCGCCGCCGTCGATCTCGACCATCGCGCTGGCGAAGGGCGTCGTCAGCGATTCGGAGGCGTCGATGACCGCCCGCTGGTACGGGGCCACGGTGACCGCCTGCTCGACGGCCGCGCCCGGCCCGGCGAACAGCGTGACGCGGGCCTCCATCGGCGATCCACCGGCGTTGGCGACGATGATCTCCCCCGCCGTGTCTGCTTCCCCGGTGGCCGGCACGCCCGGGCAGAACCACGTGCTGGTGAGGGCGCCCTCGACCGGGACGGCGGGCATCCAGGGCGCAGCAGTGGTGGCGAACACGGCCCTCACCGGCTCCGGCGTCTCCCGCCCGGCGATGGCGATGACGCCGAGGGCACCGACGGACACGGCGAGCATCGGGAGGCGGCGCAGGATCACCGCGACTCCTCCGGGTGGTGCTCGGTTCGTTCTTCCTCGGCGAAGAGCTCGTCGACCCACCCGGCGAAGCCGGTGCGGTCGTCGTCTGGCAGCCCGGCGCCGGGCTCGGCGTCGAAGTCGAGCAGCGTCTCGTCGCGGGTCCGGCGCGGCCGCAGGCGCGCCGGCAGGGCGATGCGGCTGGCCGCGAGGAGCACGGCCACCCACAGCAGCCCCTGCAGCAGCAGACCGAGCGGGCGCGAGGTCGGTTGCTGGTAGCGCAGACCGGCGGGTCCGGCGGCGGTCACGTCGTACGCCGACGTGGCGCCGAAGCCGGTGCGGCTCTCGACCTCCGCGCCGCCGATCTCGAGCTGCCACGCGCCGTCGGGCGGCGTCCCGAAGTGCACGACCCCGGGCCCGGCGAGCTCGCCCGACGCCGCCCGCGACTCGTCCGTCGCCGGTGAGAACGGGGGTTGCGGTCGATGTGTCGATCGCCACCAGTCCGGCGAGCTCGTCGGCCCGGGAGGCCTCGGCGAGCGGGCCGGTCAACAGGGCTGTCGTCGGGATCGTGGCGCGGTTCTCGAAGCGGGCGAAGTTCGGCGGGCTGCGCGACGGCACGATGTCGAGCTGGGCGCCCAGGGCGTCGAGGAGCCCGGCCGGTGGCGGCAGCGGCTCCGCCGCCGTCGACGTCACGCCGTCGAGGAGCGGCACGATGACGTAGCGCACGTCGAACGGCGCCAACAGTCGACCGCCGCGCAGCGTGTCGCCGGTCGCGATCTGCTCGATCACGCCGCGCAGCTGATCGTCGATCGGCTGGACGACGACCGGCCAGCGGTCGCGTAGATCCGTCGAGCCGTCGCCGACGACGGCCACCGCCACCCCGTCGCCGAGGTCGTCGGTGGGGAACGGGATCAACCGCGGGTCACCGAGGTACAGGACGCGGTAGTCACCGACGTCCGAGGGCGGTGCGAGGGTCGTCTCGACGGACTGGACGAGGCTCGTGCCGGGCATGAACCAGGCGCCGTCGCCGATCGTCAGCAGGGCCGGGAACAGGCCGACGGCCACGGCGCCGACGGACAGCACGCTGGCCGGCTGGCGCCATCCGAACGTTCGCCCGGCGACGTCTTCGCCGAACGCGGCGACGGCCGACGCAGCGCCGATGGCCATGCCCAGTCCGACCGGCACGAGCAGCACGCCGACGTCGGGCAGGCGCGCCGAGAGGGCATCGCGGTCCTGCAGTACCGCCAGCGTGAGGAACACGACGATCAGGCCGCTGGCGCGCGCCGCCCAGGTGAGGCGCCACGCCCGGCCGACGGCGAGGGCCACGAGGACGGGCACGTACAGCGCCAGGGCCACCACCTCCAGCCGAGCCTGGCCGATGGCCATCGTCGCCACATCGACCACACCGCGCCCGGGCGGTCCGGCGAGCTCCGGCGCGGCGAGGTCGTCCCACGACCACGTCGGCGACCACGGCAGGTTGAGCAGCCACGCGGCGAGCGAGGCGATCAGGCCGAGGCCGGTGAACCACGCCGCCGTCCGCCAGCCGCCGCCGGCGGCCAGGGTGGTCAGCCCGAGGACGACGGCCACGACCGCGACGACCGGCAGCACAGCGGGGGCGAGGGCCACGGCGAGCGCCGTGACGATCGCCAGCAGCGCCGTGCGCCGGACGCGTTCGCGGCGCGTCAGGCCGATGATGCCGTCGACGAGCTCGTCGGTGGCGGCGTGAGGATCAGCCGTGCCGATGCCCACGGCGACACGCAACAGGTGGACGAACCACGGGACCGCGGCGTAGGCCACGAGCGCCGTGAGCCGGCCGGTGGAGACGACGCCCGGCACCAGCGGGATCGCCGCGTACACCAGGAGGGCGGCGATGCGGGCCCGGTTCGACGGGTACAGGGTGGCCAGACGCCAGGCGCCGAGGACGCCGAGGAAGACCAACCCGACGACGAGCACGGTGAGACCGAGGCCCATCCGGAACAGCCACAGCACGCTGGCGATCGACACCACGGCCCAGCCGGTCGGATTGGCGACGGTGGCCCCGAAGCCGGCCGGGTTCCAGCCGGAGACGAAGTCGCTCCACCACTGGCCGGGGCTGTCGGGCAGCGGGCGGAGCTCGCCGACGCTGGGCACCGAGGTGTCGATCAGCGTGCGACTGGCGACGATGATCCCGACCACGACCACGACCCAGGCGATGGTCACCCCGAGCGAGCTCTCCCGCCAGCGCCGGACGTTGGCGTCGGTGCCGATGTACGTCTCCGTGTCCCGGGCTCGGTGGTACGACGTGAGGCGGGCGCTGCCGCGGTTCTGCAGGTCGAGGATCTCGGCGTCGCCGACGCGCCGGAGGATCGTGCGCCGCCTGCTGATCAACGACGGCGAACGCGGGAGCAGTCCGACGAACGCCCTGGTCGAGGCCCATGCCTCGCCAACGCGCCCGGTGAACAGCCCGACGACCAGCTCGACGACGGTCAGCACGGCGATCTCCAGGGAGCGCAGCGGCAGCCGTCCGGTGCCGGTGAGTGTGGCCACGGAGCGCATCCGGTGGCGAGCCCGCAGGAGGTCGTGGTGGACGTCGGGTCGGCGGACCTCCAGCTCCTCACGGTGCCGCGCCCGCGCCTGCGGGGCGACGACGGTGCGCGCCCCGCTCAGGTGGACGCGCCAGCAGAGGTCGACGTCGTCGCCGTGGAAGGTGATCGCCGGATCGAAGCCGCCGAGGGCGCGGAACAGGTCGGCGCGCACGAGGAGACAGGCGGAGGGGAGGACGAAGACGTCGCGGACGGCGTCGTGCTGCTCCTGGTCGTACTCGCCGGGCTCGGTGATCGGGTCGACCTCGCCGAAGCGGTCCAGGCCGAGCCCGACGTGCTGGAGGACGCTCGGATCGTCCCACGACACGAGCTTCGGGCCGACCACGCCGGCGTTCGAGCGGTACAGCTCCTCGACCAGCGCCCGCACGGCGTCAGCGTCGAGGCTGACGTCGTCGTGGCAGAAGCAGAAGAAGCCGCTGTCGCCCTCGACGAGGCGGAGCACCTCGTTGGCCGCCGCGCCGAACCCCGGGTTGCCGCCGAGCTCACGGACGAAGGCGTCAGGGAGGAGGTGCAGGATGCGGGCGCGGAGGTCGGCGGCGGCCGTACCCGACGTCAGCATGAAGAGCGTCTTGAGGTTCGGGTAGTCCTGGTCGGCCAGCGAGGTGAGCGTCTCCTCGAACCACGGGCCGGGGGCGTGGACGACGACGACCGCGACGACGGGCGGCGCGAGCGGAGCGTCGGTTTCCACGGAGGTGCGAGGCTATCGGCGGCCGGCCGAGGGCCGCCGTCACCAAGTTGTCATCTTCGTCCGAGGCGGCCCTCAGATGTTCCGACGGATGCTTGCAATAGTTAGCAGTCTGCGTTATGGTGTCTCGTGTTCTGATCATCTCTCACAAGGAGCACCCCCACCATGGCCAACTTCCCTCGCTTCGAGCTTCCCGAGCTCGACTTCTCCAAGATCCAGTGGCCGGAGTTCGAGCTGCCGAAGTTCGACCTGCCGAACGTCGACCTGCCGAACGTCGAGCTGCCGAGCGTCGAGCAGGTCGCCGGCTTCGCCCGTGACGCCGCCTACGTCGGCATCGGCCTCGTCGTGATGACCGCCGAGCGCCTGCAGGCCCTGCAGCAGCAACTCCTCGAGCTGCTCACCACGCAGCTCGACAAGGTCCGCCAAGCCGCCTGACCTCCCGACCCCCCGCAACGCCCCGTGCGCCCCTCGGCACGGGGCGTTGTCGCGTGTCCCGAGGGGTGCCTCGTCGGTCACGTGAGGCGGGGATAGCCTGGGATCCTCGTGTCCTCAACAGCGACCGCTCGCACCCCGCTGCCCGAGGGCACCCTTCCGGTCGCCGCCGGGCTGCTGATCGCCGGAGTCGCGACGTACGCCTTCTTCAAGGTCGGCACGTGGGCGGTGGGTGGCGAGGACGCCTTCAACCCCATCTCGTCGTTGTGGTTCGCCACGTTCGCATTGGCGCCGGGGTTCTTCATCCCCCTCGAGCAGGAGCTCGGCCGGGCCCTCTCGGCTCGCCGGGCGATCGGCGAGGGCGGTCGACCGGTGGTCGCTCGCGTCGCCCGCCTCGGCGTGATCCTCGTCACGCTCGTCGTCGTCGCCATCATCTGCCTGAGCCCGATCATCGCCACGAACTACTTCGACGGCGATTGGGTCATGCTCGTGGCCCTCATCGTCGCCTTCTCCGCCTACGCCCCGGCTCACGTGGCCCGCGGCATCTGCTCCGGATCGGGCCGCTTCCACTCCTACGCCGTCGTCCTGGGCACGGACGGCGTCGTGCGCATCGTGCTGTGCGTGCTCCTGGCGATCGCCGGGGTGACCGCCACCGGTCCCTACGGCTTCGCCGTCGCCCTCGCCCCGCTGGTCGGCGTCGCCTACGTCTTCTCCCGGGGCAACCTGCACACCGACCCAGGCCCCGAAGCGTCGTGGAGCGAGGTCACGCCGAACCTCGGCTGGCTGCTGCTCGGATCGGTGTTCGCCTCCACACTGCTCAACGCCGGCCCGATCGCCACCACGATCCTCGCCGACGACAGCGACAAGGCCCTCGTCACCCAGTTCGCCTACGGGGTGCTGCTGGCCCGCATCCCGCTGTTCATGTTCCAGGCCGTGCAGGCCGCGTTGCTGCCCCGACTCAGCCGGCTGGCTACCACGGGCGAGCTCGACGAGTTCCGAGCCGGGCTCAGGCGGCTGCTGATGGTGGTCCTCGCCGTCGGCGTCGTCGGCACGCTGGGCGCCCTCGTGCTCGGCCCGTTCGTGATCGAGCTCGTGTACGACGCCGACCTCACCGGGCGGACGCTGGCCATGCTCGCCCTCGGCAGCGCCTGCTACATGGCCGCCCTGGCGCTGGCGCAGGCGGTGATCGCCCTCAAGGGCCACGCCCTCGTCGCCCTCGGGTGGTTCACCGGCGCCGTCGCCTTCGTGCTCGGCACGTGGCTGTCGAGCGACGACCTGTTCCGGCGCGTCGAGATCGGACTCGTCGTGTCGTCGTTCGCGGCGGTGGCGGCGTTCGCTCTCGCGCTGCGCTACAAGCTGGCCAGCGGCGCCGTCCCCGACCGTGGCTCGGTGCTCGAAGCGCTCACCGACAGGCCGCTCGAGAGCTGACGTTCTTCGCTGCCGCGCGCTGCGCAGCGGCGCTCGCCCATCCGGACCGATCGTCACGGGAGGGCGAGGCCGGCCTTGCGGGCTTCGCTGGTGAGGTCGTGATCGACCATCATCTTGACGAGCGTGCCGAAGTCCACCTCCGGCGCCCAGCCCAGCTTGGTGCGGGCCTTGGTGGCATCGCCGATCAACAGGTCGACCTCGGCCGGCCGGTAGAACTTGGGGTCCTGGCGGACGAAGCGCCGCCAGTCCTCGATGCCGGCCTCGGCGAACGCCCGCACGACGAACTCCTCCACCGAGTGCGTCTCCCCTGTCGCCACGACGTAGTCGTCCGGCTCGTCCTGTTGCAACATCAACCACATCGCCCGCACATAGTCACCGGCGAAACCCCAGTCCCGCTTGGTGTCCAACGGGCCCATCACCAACTCGTGCTGCAACCCCAACTTGATCCTGGCCACCGCGTTGGTCACCTTGCGGGTCACGAACTCGATCCCCCGCCGTGGCCCCTCATGGTTGAACAAGATCCCCGAACAGGCGAACAACCCGTACGACTCCCGGTAGTTCACCGTGATGTCATGGCCGAACACCTTGGCGCAGCCGTACGGGGAGCGGGGATGGAACGGCGTCAGCTCGTTCTGCGGTGACTCCCGCACCTTGCCGAACATCTCCGACGATGACGCCTGGTAGAAGCGGATCGGGTTGCTCACCGATCCGCCGATCATGCGGATCGCCTCCAACATCCGCAGCACCCCCAACCCCGTCGTGTTCGCCGTCAACTCCGCTTGCGAGAACGACAACGCGACGAAGCTGATCGCCCCCAGGTTGTACACCTCGTCGGGCTGGGACATCTCCAACGCCGCCACCAACGACGGCAGATCGGCCAGGTCGCCGGGCACCAGCTCCACGAACGGCAGCTGCTCGACGAGCTGCGCCGCCTTCGGGTTGTTCTGACCCTTGACCATCCCGAACACGTCATACCCCTGGCCGTACAAGAACTCGGCCAGATGCTGACCGTCCTGACCCGTGATCCCGGTGATGAACGCGCGCGGCATGGAGACTCCACAGTCGATCGAGCCGTCCCAGACGGCAGACCCGGGGAGTTTACGGGCCGTTACGCTCGTCCGACCCTCATGGATCCGGTTCGCATCGCCCTCGACGTCGGGCCCCTCTACGGCCACCGCACCGGTGTCGGCGCGGCCGTCGCCGAGCTGCGCAGCGCCCTCGAGGGATGCACCGGCGTCGCAATCGAGCCGTACGTGCTGAGCTTCCGATCCCGGCCGACGCCCCCTGTGCGCCGCCTGCCCCTCCCGGCCGCCGTCGCCCACCGGCTGTGGTCCACGGGTGACCACCCCCGTGTCGACCGCTGGCTCGGCGCCGCCGACATCGTCCACGGCACCAACTACGTCGTCCCACCGACCCGCCGCTCGGCGATCGTGTCGGTCTACGACTGCTGGTTCCTGCGTCACCCGGACCAGGCCTCCCCCGACGTCCGCCGGGCCGGTGAGATCCTCCGCCGGCGCGTGCGCGCCGGGGCCGTCATCCACGCCTCCAGCGAGGCGACCGCCGACGCCGCCCGTGAGCTGCTGGACGCGACGAGGGTCGAGGTCGTCCACCTCGGGCCGCTCGCCGTGCCCGCGGCCGAGATGGCCTCGGCGCCGCCGTGGGCGTCGACGCTCGGCCCGTTCGTGCTCGCCGTCGGCACCGTCGAGCGGCGCAAGAACCTCCCCGCGCTCGTTCGGGCCTTCGGTGCGGCGGGCGTCGCCGACGGCGCGGCGCTCGTCCTCGCCGGCGCCCCCGGGGACGACATCGCGGCACTCGACGGCGCCGTCGCGGCCCTACCGCCGGGGGCCCGGGGGCGCATCGTGCGCCCCGGGCCCGTCGACGACGCCACCAAAGCGTGGCTGCTGCATCACGCCCGCCTGCTCGCCTACCCGTCGTTGGACGAGGGCTTCGGATTCCCGATCCTCGAGGCCCAGGCGATCGGGCTGCCCGTGGTGGCCACCCGCGCCGGCTCGATCCCCGAGGTCGCCGGCGACGGCGCCGAGCTCGTCACGCTCGGCGACGAGGACGCCCTCGCCTTTGCCCTGCGGCGGGTGCTCACTGACGAGGAACACAGGGAGCGCCTCGTCGCCGCCGGCCGCGAGAACGTCACCCGGTTCTCGTGGGCCGCGACCGCCGAGGCCATGGTCGACTTGTACCGCCGGGTGTTGGAGGATGATCGATGGACCGCGACGTGACGGTGATCTGCGGAGGAGTCGGTGCGGCGCGCTTCCTGCGCGGTCTGCAGCTCGTCGTGCCGCCGGAGCGGATCGCCGCCGTCGTCAACACCGGTGATGACACCGTGCTCCATGGGCTGTCGATCTCCCCCGACCTCGACACGATCACGTACACGCTGGCGGGCGCCATCGACGCTGACCGGGGCTGGGGCCTGGCCGGCGAGACCTGGCACGCCATGGAGGCCATCGCCCGCTACGAGCCGGTGCGCCCGGCGGGCTCGACGGCCGCCACGACGTGGTTCAACCTCGGTGACCGCGACCTCGCCACCCACCTCTACCGCACGGCACGCCGGGCCGAGGGCGCCACGCCGTCGGCGATCGCCGACGAGATGCGCAGGGCTTGGGACCTCGACATCCGGCTGCTCCCGATGACCGACGGCGAGCTGGTCACGATGGTCGAGCTCGCCACCGGCGAGGAGGTCTCCTTCCAGGACTACTTCGTGCGCCTGCGCCACGACGTCCCGGTCCGGGCCATCCGCTTCGCCGGCACGGCCGCGCCGACCCGAGCCGTGCGCACGGCGCTGGAAACGGCCGGCGCGATCGTCATCGCCCCCTCCAACCCCCTCGTCTCGATCGGTCCCGTCCGCGCCCTGCCTGGCGTCGACGAGGTCCTGGCAGCGCGCCGCGAGCACGTCGTCGCCGTGTCGCCGATCGTCGGCGGTGCGGCGCTGAAGGGCCCGGCCGACCGGATGCTCGCCGAGCTCGGCCACGAGCCGTCGGTGGTCGGCGTCGCCCGGCTCTACGCCCCCGTCGCGGCGACCCTCGTCATCGACCCCGTCGACGCCGAGCTCGCGGCGGCGGTCGAGGCGGTCGGCGTGCGCGCCGTTGTCGTGCCGTCCGTGATGTCCACGCCCGAGGTCGCGGCCGAGCTCGCCCGATCGACACTCTCCGCTGTCAGGTTTGCTCGTCTGACGCTGTCAGCGCAGGGCGTCGAGGCCCTCGGCCAGCGTCGTCCAGGGCGACCAAGCGAGGTGGATCCGCGCTCGCACCGGGGACACGGAGAAGCGCACGACCTCGTCCGGGGTCGGCGGGACGTACGTGAGCGGTCCACCTTCCGGGGCGACGAGCGCCCACAGATCGCGCAGCGACGTCTGCACGCCGGTGCCCACGTTGACCACCAGCCCGCTGCCCCGATGGCCGGAACGCACCAGGGCGTCGACGACGTCATCGACGTAGACGAAGTCGCGCGTCTGGCGCCCATCGCCGGTGATCCGGGGCGACGCGCCGCCGGCGGCCGCGGCCACCATCGCCGCCACGACGCCGGCGTCGGACCGCTGGCGGGGGCCGTACACGGTCGACGGGGCCAGCGCCGTGAATTCGATCCCCCACCCCTCCCGGTACGCGGTCAGCAGGTCGACGATGGCCTTGGCCACCACGCCGCGCACGCCGCGCGGCTGCAGTGACCCCTCCTTCACCGGAAGGTCGCGACTCGACGGATGCCCGTACAGGGCGGTCGCCGGCAATGTGACCACGACCTTCGTGACGCCGGATCGCCTCGCCGCGTCGAGCACGCCGAGCATCGACGTGAACGAACGACCGAGCGCGACGGCCGACGCCGAGCTCCGCGGCAGCAACGCCAGGTGGTAGATCTCCCGCGGCCGGCGCATGGCGATCATCGACGCCAAGTCGTCGCCGGCGGCGTCGAGCGTGTGGATGTGCAGCTCGCTGGCGTCCAACCGAGAGGCCTCGGCGCGAGCGTCGGCGAGGTTGCCCAGCGAGCCCGAGGAGAGGTCGTCGACGACGTCGACCGACTCGCCCTCGGCGATCAAGCGGTCGACGAGGTGCGAGCCGATGAACCCGGCGCCGCCGATGACGAGCACCCCGCCGGCGCGCCGCGCGCTGGTCGGGCACGGCGTCAGTCGCCTGGTGGGGGGATCCGGGCGTCGTGGACGTGTTCACCGTCGGGAATCATGGCGTCGGCACCGAGCACGGAGCGAACGACCCACGCCCCGTCGCCGACTGCGCCGGCGACGATCGAGTCCGTCACGACGGCGCCGGGACCGACGATCGCGTCGGGGAGCAGCACCGAACCGGTGACCGCCGCCCCCGCACCGACGCGAGCACCGGACCCGATCACGCTCGTTTCGACGATGGCGTCGGGATGCACGACCGCGTCGTCGGCCAGGGGCTTGCACGTCTCGGCGCGCCGTCCCGTGACGAGGTCGATGTTCGCCCGCAGGTACAGGTCCGGACGCCCGGCGTCGATCCAGTAGTCCTCCGTCGCCATGGCGTGGAAGCGACCGCCGTCGGCGAGGAGGGGGAACGTGTCGCGCTCGATCGACACCGGTCGACCCGGCGGGATGCGGTCGAGGACGCCGGGCTCGAACACGTACGTGCCGGCGTTGATCAGGTTGCTCGGCTCGGTCCCCGCCGGCGGCTTCTCGACGAACGCCGTGATGCGACCACCGTCGCCGAGAGCGACGACGCCGAAGGCCGAGGGGTCCTCGACCGGGATGAGGTGGATCGTCGCCTCCGCCTCGGCCTCCCGGTGCACGCCGACGAGGGCGGCGACCGACAGGTCGGTGAGGACGTCGCCGTTGGCGACGACGAACGTGTCCTCGATGCCGGCGTGCTCGGCGGCGAAGCGGATCGCCCCGGCGGTGTCCAGAGGCTCGGGCTCGATGGCGTAGTCGAGTGCGACGCCGCCGCAGCGGCCGTGCGGGAAGGCGTTGATGAACGGCTCGGGCAAGAACCCGAGGGCCAGGGTGACGGCATCGACACCACCCCGCTCGAGCTGCCCGATCAGGCGGCTGATCAGCGGCACGTGGGCGATCGGCAACATCGACTTCGGCACCGTGTTGGTGAGCGGCCGGAGGCGGGTGCCGAACCCGCCGACCAGCACGACGGCGTGCATCAGCCGCCCGTGGTGGTCGTGGCGGCAGCAGTCGTCGGCGTCGAGGCCGGCGATGAGGTCGGCGACGAATCGGCCGTCCGGGTCGCAGCACCAGTACCCGCGGTGCTCCCAGGGGTCGAGCCCACCGGCACGCTGGGGAGAGGCTCGGTCTGGCCTGTGTCGGCCGCTCCGAGCTGCTCCAGCTGCGACGCCTGCGGCTCCGGCTTCCCGATCTCCGTGCTGCGCGGCTGGAAGGCGATCGTGATCACCAGGCTGTTCTTGTCGATGCGGATGTCGTCGAAGCCGGACACGTACCGGCGGCCGTCGCTGGTGTCCTCCGGGCTCTGCCACACGGTGACCGACAGCTCGCCGTCCTCGCCGTCGCACTCCGTCTCGCCCTCGACGTACTCCTTGCCGCCGTTCTGGTTGTCGGGGAACCGCAGCGAGTCGTCGTCGAGCTCGACGCCGTAGTTGTCGAGGAACACGCCGAGCGTGGCGTTGCTGCCGGTCGCCGCCGACGTGAAGGCGTGCCAGTGGATGACGCCGTCGTCGTGACTGTGGACGCCCGTGCGGGAGAAGTCGTTGTTCACCGGCGCGCCGTTGGCGTCGACCTCCTCGAGGTTGCCGTTGAGCTGGACGAAGCCCTCCGTGTCGCACAGCGAGAACCCGTAGGCGACGTGCCAGTGATCGTCCGCCGTCGGCGGTGAGGCGTCGGCGGCGGGGACGGTGGCCCGGGCGTAGACGATGACCCCGAGGCCGATGACGAGGATCGCCAACACGAGCATCGGGAAGAGGGTCCCGCCTTGGAAGCGGACCTTCTTGCCCTTGCCCTTCTGGGCCAGCCTGGCGGCCTTCTTGGTCGACGATGAAGAAACCACGAAGGCGAGATGCTACCGGCGGGTCGGCCGGTTGAACCGGCGGCCGGGCGGCATCAACGACCGTACGAGGTCCTCATAGGTGCCGGCCACTCCGGCCGGTGAGGCGATGCCGAGCACCCACGCCCGCCCGGCGTCGCCCATCCGCCGGGCCCTGGCCGGATCGGCGACGAGCTCGGCGACGGCGGCAGCGAAGCGGGCCGGATCGTCGGGCGGCACGACCACCCCGGCGCCGGACGCCTCGAGGATCCGGGGCACCTCCGTGCCTTCGTCGATGGCGGCGACGATCGGCCGGCCGGCGGCGAGGATGGAGTACGTCTTCGAGGGCACGCTCACCCGCGCCAGGCCGCGGCGAAGTGGCAGGGCGTGCACGTCGCCGGTCGCCAGCAGCTCACCGAGCCGGTCGTCGGGCACGTAGCCGGCGAAGCGGACGTTCGCCAGGCCCGCGGCCCGCTGCTCGAGCTCGGCCCTGGCCGCTCCATCGCCGTTGATCAGCACGGTCACGTCGGGCAACTGCCGGGCGGCGTCCAGGAGCAGGTCGAGGGATTGCGAGAAGCCGACGTTGCCGGCGTACAGGAGCACCGGCTCGGAGCCGATGCCGAGCTCGGCGCGGTACGGGGTCATCCGCTCGGCGGGCCGGATGCGGTCGGTGTCGACGAAGTTGGGGATCGTGTGCACGGTCGCCGACCGGGCGGCGGGGAGCTTCGCCGTGACGTTGCCGCGGAGATCGTCGGACAGCACCGTCACCGCGTCGGCGACCCGGTAGCTCAGCCGCTCGAGCCACCTCGCGACCGCGATCACCCGGCGGTCGGTGATGGCGCCGGTCTCCACCGCGGCGTCGGGGAAGACGTCCTGGACGTTGAACACCTGCGGTGCCCGATGCGACCAGGCGATGAGCCGACCCGTGAGCCCCAGCGTCAACGGCGGCGACATGGCGATCACGGCGTCCGCCCGGCGCCACCAGCCGCCGGCGCCGAGCCCCGCCCAAGCGGTGAGCACGGAGAACCCGGCGAAGCCGACGGCGCGCCGCGGCAGGTCGCGCTTGTCGCCGCCCGGGAACGGGTGCACGCGACGGACGGAGCCCCATCGGGTCGCCTCGCCGCGCATCGGTCGACCGCCCCACCCCGGCTCGATGGCGTGGGCCCGGTACCACGGCAGGGCGGCCACGACGTGCAGCTCGTGACCACGCGCCGCCAGCTCCTCGACGAGGCGGGTGAGGATGTGGCCGGTCGGCGCGGTGTCCGGCGCGAAGTGCGGGCCGATGACGATGAGCCGCAGCGGGCGCCTCGTCATGTCGCCGCGCAAGCGCGGTACGCCGCAGCGAGGCGGTCCCCGGACGCCCTCGTCGTGAACAGCGCTGCCCGCTGTCGACCGGCGGCGACGAGCTCGTCGCGTGCCGCGGCGACATCGTCGAGGGCGCCCTTCCAGGCGTCGGGATCGAGGGGCCGCACGAGGGCGGCGTCGCCGGCGACCTCCGGCAGGGCAGCCCGGTCGCTGCAGAGCACCGGCGTGCCCAGCGCCATCGCCTCCAGGACGGGAGCCCCGAACCCCTCGTACTCGGACGGGAACACGAGCGCCTCGGCGCCGGCGATCAGGCCGTCGCGGTCGGCGTCGGACACGCGTCCCGGGCGCACGACCCGTCCCCCGAGGCCGAGCCGCCCGATCGCTGCCACGACGTCGTCCTCGACGAGGCCGCGGCCGCCGAGGAGGACGAGGGCCAGGTCGGGGTCGTTCCACGGTCCGGCCAGGAGGTCGAGCAGGAAGCGGTGGTTCTTGTGCGGATGGGTGAGCGCTGGGTAGACGATGTAGCGCCGGCTGCCGATGCCGTAGCGCTGCCGGAGCTCGGTGGCGTCGGTCACGATGGCCGGCACGTCGACGCCGTGGGGCACGACGACGACGCGGTCGGGATCGCGGCCGAAGGTGTCGATCACGGTGCTGCGCACGTACTCGCTGGGCACGGCGACGACGTCGGCGCGTCGCACCGACAATGGAATCGCCAGCTGCAGATAGCGCCGCTTGACCGGCGTCAGGTACTCCGGGTAGCTGCGGTACTGGACGTCGTGCAGCGTCAACAGCACCGGGCGCGGGGAGCGCAGCGGGACGGTGCCGCCGCCATGGTGGACGACGTCGACGTTGCCCAGGCGGCTCGGTAGCCAGGTGGCCTCGGAGACGATCCGGCGGCTGCGGCGCCGGGCGTCGAGGGAGGCGACCACCAGCTCGTGGCGGGCGGCCAGCTCACGATGCGCGGCGGCGAAGCCGGGCAGCACGAACAAGCGAGCTCGGATCTCCGGCGCCGCATCGCGGAGTCCGGTGAGCTGGCGTACGAGGTACTCCTCGGAGCCGCCCACGCCCCCGGGCAGGCACCACAGCAGGTTGACGCCGACCTCCAGGTCGCGGGGTGCATCAGTCACGAGCGACCACTGACCGCTTCCCGGTACACGCTGAGCGTGCGCTCGGCAGCGGCATCCCACGTCAGCGCCGCGGCCCGCGCCCGGCCGGCGATCGCCAGCTCGTCGGAGCGACGCTGGGCTGCGTCGATGCCGGCGGCGATGGCGTCGGTGTCGAACGGGTCGACGAGCACGGCGGCTCCTCCGGCGACCTCCTCGGTCGACGTACCGGCGCTCGTCACGACCGGGGTGCCCTGCGCCATCGCCTCGGCCACGGGGAGCCCGAAACCCTCGGACTCGCTCGGGTAGGCGAACACGGTCGCCGCGGCGTACAGCGCCGGCAGCTCGGCGGCCGGTACGAAGCCGAGGAACCGCACATCGGCGGCGTCGAGCCCGTCGGTGGCGGCGCCCCAACCGTCGGGACCGGCCACGACGAGCGGCAGTGGGTCGGCCAGGCGGGCCATCGCCGCGCCGAGCCGGCGGAGGTTCTTGCGCGGCTCGAGAGTGCCGACGAACAGGGCGAACCGCTCCGGCAGCCCGTACGCCCGGCGGATCGCGGCGACGGCGTCAGGTGTCGCTGGGGCGTGGTCGACGCCGAGCGGCACGACGCGGACGCGGGCCGCCTCCACGCCGTTGGCCTCGAGGTCGCGGCGGCTCGCCTCACTCGACGTGACGACGAGCGTGGCGACGTCGCGGGTGACGGCAAGGCTGCGTCGCATCACCCGCAGGCCCTGGCGGCTGAACTGGCCGGGCTGGTGGACGAAGGCCAGGTCGTGCATCGTCACGACGAGGGGGGCGGCCGCGGGGCATGGCACGAGTCCTGTGGCGTGAGCGACGTCGACCGGACCGGTGGCGTGCTCCACGGCGGGCCGGCGCAGCCGCAGCCACGCCTCGTAGAGCAGCGGGCGCGGCAGCGGGAGCTGGGCGACGGGGATGGGGGATCGCCACGCCGGATCCGGCGCGGCGCGGTGCCGGCCGGAAACGCCGACCAGGGTGACGTCCTCACGCGCTGCCAGGCGCCGGGCCACCTCGATGGCCGCGATGGCGGTGCCACCGGGCGCGTCGTGCCAGCACTGCTCGAGGGTGTAGGCGACGCGCACGGCGTCCATGATGGCGGCTCGACATGCGTCCGTCACACATGCCGCCCATCACGTAGGAGGCTCACTCCGATGCCCGGTTTCTGGTCAGCCCGTCGCCGTCGTCGTCACGGGGGGCAGCGGATTCCTCGGCCGCCGTGTCGTCGCCAAGCTCGAGGACCTCGAAGCCGAGGTGGTCGTGCCGCGCAGCGCCGAGTACGACCTCACCGTCCCCGGCGCCGCCGAGGCCCTGATCGCCGACCACCGCCCGGCGACGATCGTCCACCTGGCGGCACGCGTCGGCGGCATCGGGTACAACCAGGCCGAGCCGGCACCCCTGTACCTGGCGAACCTGTTGATGGGCACCCACGTCATCGAGGCGGCTCGCCACGATGCGGGTGTCGAGAAGACGGTGCTCCTGGGCACCGTGTGCTCGTACCCCAAGTTCACGCCGGTGCCGTTCCGCGAGGAGAGCCTGTGGGACGGCTACCCGGAGGAGACCAATGCCCCGTACGGGCTGGCCAAGAAGGCCCACCTCATCCACGCCCAGGTCAACGCCGCCCAGTACGGGCAGCGCTTCGCGTACCTCATCCCGACCAACCTCTACGGGCCCGGCGACAAGTTCCATCCCAGCGTGTCGCACGTCATCCCGGCGCTGATCAAGAAGTGCGTCGACGCCGTCGAGACCGGCGAGGACAAGGTCGAGGTGTGGGGCACCGGGCGGGCCAGCCGGGAGTACCTGTTCGTCGACGACGCAGCGGCGGCGATCGTGCTCGCCGCGGAGGTCCACGACGGCACCGAGCCGATCAACCTCGGCAGCGATCACGAGGTGACGATCCGCGAGACGGTCGAGACGATCGCCCGCCTCGTCGGGTTCGAGGGCGAGCTGCGCTGGGACCCGACCAAGCCCGACGGCCAACCGCGCCGCCGCGTCGACGCGACGCGGGCCGAGCAGCTGCTCGGCTGGCGGGCCACCAAGCCGTTCGAGGAGGGCCTGCGGGAGACCATCGACTGGTACCGCGCCAACCGCGCCGCCGCCGAGCGCGATCCCAACGCCTGAACCGCGACCCAACACGCCCCGGTCGTCAGTGATCGGAGTGCTTGCCGCGGGGCATACCCGCAGCACACACTCGGATACCGCGAGGACGAGCCCGCCACGGCTGACAGCGCGCGGCTCACTCGCCGGCGAGGATCCCGGCGGCGACCGCCGGGGCGCGATAGGCGTCGGCCAGGCTGTCGATCGTCTCGTGGGCGTTGAGGCCGCTCGGATTGGGGACCACCCACAGCTCGGCGTCACCGACGTCCTCGGGCTGCCGGCCGAGCACGGCGTCACGGCGCCCGAACGCCTCCCGGTAGGCGGTCACGCCGGCGACGGCGACGACGCGGGGTTTGTGCACGGCGACGAAGCTGCGCAGGCGGTCTCCGCCGGCGCGTAGCTCGATCGCCGTCAGCTCCGAGGCCCGCGGGGTGGCGCGGGCGACGAGGTTCGTGATGCCGATCCCCCGCTCGACGAGGTACCGCCGGTCGTCGTCGGTCATGCCGGTACCGCGGTCGATGACCCGGTCGATCACGCCGGCGCGCAGCAGCGCCGGATAGAAGCGGTTCCCCGGGTGGGCGAAGTGGGTCGAGGTGGCCGCCGTCCACAGGCCCGGGTTGATGCCCACGACCAGCAGCCGCAGGCCAGGGCCGATGAGGTCAGGAACCGTCGCGTCGCGGAAGGCCTCCAACTCGGCCCGGCTGAAGCCCACATCCCGCGAGGCTACGGGCCACGCCCGTCCCAGTAACGTGGGTCGCCGGCGTCCCCACCGCCCCGGCGCCGCTGCCCAGAGATGCCGATGTCGCGCGCCCGCACTCCCACGGACACTGCTCGACCGATGCTGCGCGGCCGTCAGGACGTCCTGGACCAGTTGCTCGCCGTGACGGCCCGGGCCGCCGACGGACAGGGCGGTGCGCGGACCGTGGTCGGCGAGGCGGGGATCGGCAAGACGACCCTGCTCGACGAGCTCGCCGACCGTGCCATCGCCGACGGCATGCGGGTGATCCGCCTGCGGGGCGTGGAGGCCGAAGTCGAGCTCGCCTGGTCGGGCCTCGCCGAGCTGCTCGCCGGAATGCTCGACCGGGTCAACCACCTCGCTCCGGCGCGCGCCTCAGCCATCCGCTCGGCGCTGGCCATCGAGGGCGGTCAGCGCGACGTCGAGCCGTTCGCCATCGCCGTGGCCAGCCGCGACCTCCTCGTCGAGGCGGCCGAGTCGGCACCGATCCTCGTGCTCGTCGACGATCTCCCGTGGGTCGACCTGCCGACGCGCCGGGTGCTCCTGTACATCGCCGAACAGCTGGAGGTCGAGCGCGTGGCGCTCATCGCCAGCCGCCGTACGGACAGTGACGTCGGCACCGACACGGGACCACTGATCGAGGTCACTGCGCTCTCGGACGAGGTGGCCGACGAGGTCCTCATCGACGTCGGCGTCACGAGTCCCGACGTCAGGCGGCGGCTGATCACTGCTGCCGGAGGGATCCCGATCGTTCTCATCGAGGGCGCCAACCTCCTCGACGACGACGAGCGGGCGGGCCGGGCCGAGTTGCCCGACCCCCTGCCGCTCGGACGGTCCGGCCGACACGTCGCCGAGCTGGCCCTGCGCCGCGTCGCCCCGGAGGTGCGGGCGGCGCTCGTCGTCGCCGCCGCCGAGCCCGACGGTGACCTCGACCGGATCACCACGGCCCTGGCGGAACAGCAGCTCGGCCTGCCGGAGCTCCGCGCCGCCGAGGCGGGCGGCGTGGTCACGATCGACGGCCGGCGCCTGTCGTTCCGCCACCCGTTGTTGCGCTCGGCCGCCTACCACGACGCCCCACGCATGGCCCAGCGTGCCGCTCACCGGTCGTTGTCGCGGACGCTTCCCCAGGCGTCGCCGATCCGGGCGTGGCACCTGGCCCGCGCCGCGCTCGGTCCCGATGCGGAGGTCGCCGGCGCGCTGGACGAGGCGGCCGCAGCGACGCTCCAGCGCGGCGCTCCGGCGATCGCGGCGCGGTCGTGGGAGCTCGCCAGCCGGTTGTCGCCGGATCCCGCGGGACGGGCCAGGCGCCTGCGCTTGGCGGCCAGCGCCGAGCTCGATGCCGGGATGGCGGCCGATGCCGGGCTGCTCCTCGACCGTGCCGACCGGGTCATCGCCGAGCATCCCGACGCCGACGATCTGATCGAGCGGATCCGCCGCCAGCAGCTGCGCTGCCTGCTGCCGCTGTCCAAAGGCGGTGTCGTCCGGCCGGCGGCGACGTTGCGGAGCCTGGCCGACGAGGTCGCGGCCGTCGATGCGGGGATCGCCGTCGACCTGCTGTTCACCGCACTGGACGAGTTCATCCGCGAAGGTGCCTTCGCCGACATCACGCGCACGATCCACCGGTGCGTGGAACTGCGGCCGGGGGTCGACGAGGACCGGGCGCGGCGGATCGACGTCACCCACGGTGGGCTCCTGGTCATCCGCGGTGACCCGGCTGCCGAGCCGCTGCTCGGCCGGTACCGGGAGATGGTCGGACCGCAGCGGTCGGCGGCCGATACCTGGTTCCTCGCCACGATCCTGGGTCCGGCGCTCGGCTTCCTGTTGCGGAGCGAGGAGTGCGACGCCCTGCTGACGACGCTGGAGGCGGATCTGCGAGCGAAGGGCGCCGTGCGACCGCTCGTCGCCGTGCTCGGCGCCCAGACCATGGCCCACTACGGGCGCTCGTTCCCGGCTGCCCTCGCTGCGGCGCTCGAGGCGGTGTCCCTGGCGGAGGCCGACGGGGCCCCCGAGCTGGCCTCGCTCGCCGCCTGCACCCTTGCCCTGTGCGCCGCGGCGATCGGGGACCGGGCGCGCGGTGAGCAAGCCGCGGCGCTGTTACGTGACGTGGCGGCGCCGGAGCGCCGCATGCTCGGACCGATCGGACTCGCCTACCTGGCGCTCAACGAGGGCCGCCTCGACGACGCCGATGCCATCTATCGCCAGGTCGTCAGCGTGTTGCCGATCGGCCGCGGCTTCGTCCGGTGGGAGACGGAGTGGATCGAGACGCTGACCCGCGCCGGGAGGCGCGACGACGCAGAAGCGCTGTTCCATGACCTCGTCGCCGAGATCCCGCCCGACCTCCTCACCCACCAGGAGCGGACGCGGATCCAGGGCCTGCTGGCCGAGGACGACGACGTCGCGGCCGAGTACTACGCCACCTCGGCGGCCGCGGCGGCGGAGATGCTCAGTCCGTACGCCGAGGCGCGGGTCCTGCTGGTGTGGGGTGAGCGGCTGCGCCGCTCGCGGCACCGCATCGAGGCCAGGGCCCACCTCGCCAGGGCGACGGAGCTGTTCCGCGAGGTCGGGGCGACGGTCCTCGCCGAGCGGGCGGCCACGGAGCTGCGGGCCGCGGGCGGGACGATCGCCGACGACGTGGCGTCGCACCAGCTGCTGACGCCGCACGAGCTGCAGGTCGCCCGGCTCGTCGTCGGCGGAGCATCGAACCGCGACATCGCCGCCAAGCTGTTCATCAGCCCGCGCACGGTCGAGTCCCACCTCACGTCGATCTTCCGCAAGCTCGGCGTGCGCAACCGTCAGGAGCTGGCGGCCCGCGCCATCGACGACCCGATCCTCCAACCCTGACGTCTCCCCTCATCTGGGCGGGATCCGTCTCTGGGCGTGATCCGTCCTGGAATCCGAGACGATCGCCACCCAGTTCCAGCCGAGGTCGTCTGCGGTCAGCGACGGAGGCGGGCGACGAGCTCGGCCAGCGGGGCGCGGAAGTCGCGCAGCAGCGGGATCCCGGCGGCGGCGAGCACGGCGTTGTCGAGCACGCTGTTGGCGGGGCGCGGCGCCGGACGCGGCGGATCGAGCTGCGCCGTGGTGATCGGGCGGACCATGGCCCGTTCGTAGCCGGCGGCGGCGAGCACCTCGGCGACGAACTCGTACCACGACACGGCGCCCTGGTTCGTCACGTGGTGCACACCGGAGCGCCGCTCGATGGCCACACGGCGCAGCACGGGAGCCAGGTCGGCGGTGAACGTCGGATGCCCGTGCTGGTCGTCGACGAACGCCAGCGACGCCGCCTGGCCGTCCCGGTCAGCCGCCAGGCGCAGCACGGTCGCCACCATGTTCGAACCGTGCTCGCCGCACACCCATGAGGTGCGCACGACCGCGGCCCGGGTACCGAGCGCGGCGGCCTCGTGTTCGCCGGCGAGCTTCGACGCCCCGTAGATCGACCGCGGAGCTGGCCGATCCCATTCCCGGTAGGGCCGGTCGAGCGTGCCGTCGAACACGTAGTCGGTGGACAGGTGGACGAGGTGGGCGCCGGTGCGGTCGCAGCCCTCGGCGAGCCAGCGCACCGACAGGGCATTGGCGGCGAACGCCCGCCGCGGGTCGCTCTCGCATGCGTCGACAGCGGTCCACGCCGCGCAGTTGACGACGGCGTCCGGACGGACCGTGGTGATCAACCCGAGCACCGCGTCGCGGTCCGTGACGTCGAGCGTGGCGTGATCCGCGGCGACCACGTCGTCTCCTGCCGCGGTCGCCGTGGCGACGACGTCGTGTCCGAGCTGCCCGCCGGCGCCCGTGACGACCAGCCGCATCAGAACGCGGCGCGGGCCTTGAGTGGCTCCCACCAATCGCGGTGGGTGCGGTACCACTCGACCGTGCGGGCGAGCGCGTCGTCGAGGTCGTGCTCCGTCGACCAGCCCAGCTCGGCCACCTTGTCGGTCGTGATCGAGTAGCGGCGGTCGTGACCCAGGCGGTCGTCGACGGGCTGGATGTAGCTCTCGTCGCGCCCGCAGAGGCTGAGCAGCTTGTGCGTCAGCTCGACGTTCGGCAGCTCGTTGTGGGCGCCGACGTTGTAGATCTCGCCCACGTCACCCTTGCGCAGCACGAGGTCGATGGCGCGGACGTTGTCGCCGACGAAGAGCCAGTCGCGCACGTTCATCCCGTCGCCGTACAGCGGCACCTTCTGCCCGTCGAGGAGGTTGGTGACGAACAGCGGGATCACCTTCTCCGGGAACTGGTACGGACCGAACTGGTTGCTCGAGCGAGTGACGAGCACGGGCAATCCATGGGTCGTGAGGTAGGAGAGGGCGATGAGATCGCTGCCGGCCTTGGCCGCCGAGTATGGCGAGCGCGGCGTCAGGCGATCGGTCTCCGTGAACGAACCGTGGTCGATCGACCCGTAGACCTCGTCGGTCGACACGTGGAGGAAGCGCTCGACGCGGGCCTCGCGTGCCACGTCGCACAGCACGTTGGTGCCGTGGCAGTTCGTGCGCACGAAGGCGTACGGATCCTTGATCGAGCGGTCGACGTGGCTCTCGGCGGCGAAGTGGACCACGGCGTCGTGACCCGGCAGGTTCGCCGTGACGGCGTCCTGATCGCAGATGTCGGCGTGCACGAACCGGCACCGCCGGTCGTCGACGAGGTCGCGCACGTTCTCCATGTTGCCGGCATAGGTCAGCGCATCGAAGATCGTCACTTCGTCGTCCGTCGTGGCCAGCACGTGGCGGACGTAGTTCGACCCGATGAAACCGGCGGCGCCGGTCACGAACAGCTTCACGCGTGGACTCCCGTCACTCGACGTCGATCTGACAGTGGTCGCCGACCATCAGGCGCAGTGCCCGGGGGCGGATGCGGCTCCGGCGGACCACCGCTTCCCGCCCGATCAGGCTGTCCTCCAACCGCGGGATGTCGAACACCTGCGAGTCGTCCATCACGACGGAGTGCTCGATCTCGCTGTTGACGATCTGACAACCGGCGCCCACGGCGCTGAACGGACCGATGAAGCTGTCGACGACGCGGGTGCCGGCGCCGATCGCGACCGGGCCGCGGATCGTCGAGTTGACGACTTCAGCGCCCGCCTCGACGATGACCCGGCCGTCGATCGTCGAGGTCTCGTCGACGGCGCCGTCCAGGCGCGTCTCGATCTTCTCCAGCAGCAACCGGTTGGCCTCCAGCAGCGGCGTCAGCTTGCCCGTGTCGATCCACCACCCGGTGAGCAGCTCGGTGCGAACGCGGTGGCCAGAGGCGATCAGCCATTGGATGGCGTCGGTGATCTCCAGCTCGCCACGGGCCGACGGCTCGATGGCTCGTACGGCCTCGTGGATCGTGGGGTCGAAGAGGTACACACCAACGAGGGCGAGGTCCGACGGGGGGTCCTCCGGCTTCTCGACGAGCTCGACGACGTGACCGTCGGCGTCGAGCGTGGCGATGCCGAAGCGATGAGGGTCGGGGACCTGCTTCAGCAGGATCTGCGCGACGGGCGGTTCGGCCGACTGTCTGGCGGCCTCGAAGGCCTCGACGAACGCGCCGAGGTCCTGCTCCAGCAGGTTGTCGCCGAGGTACATCACGAAGTCGTCGGCGCCGAGGAAGTCACCGGCGATGAGCACGCAATGGGCGAGGCCGAGCGGAGCATCCTGGGGGATGTAGGTGATCTTGGCGCCGAAGCGGGTGCCGTCCCCGAGCGCCTCGCGCACCTCCGGTCCGGTATCGCCGGTGATCACGCCGATCTCGGTGATCCCGGCGTCGACCATGGCGTCGATGCCATAGAAGAGGATCGGGTTGTTGGCGACAGGAACCAGCTGCTTCGCCCGCGTGTGGGTGATCGGCCGCAGCCGCGTGCCGGCGCCACCGGCCAGGATGAGGGCCTTCATACGGTCGGGCAGTGTACGGCTCGGCTCGTTGTAACGGTCGGGCGACAGCCCGCCATTGAGACGGTCGGGCGACAGCCCGCCATTGAGACGGTCGGGCGACAGCCCGCCGTTTGGAGCCGAGCCGATCAGCCGGGGATGGTCGTGGTCGGCGGTGGAGTCGCCGACACCCCGCGGAAGTAGTCGAGGATCGGTTCGGCGTCGTCGAGCAGCTCGAGGGCCGCCTGATCGCCCTTCATCACGCCCTCCACCGGCAGGGTGTAGGTCTGCAGGCCCTGCTCGGCGGCCTCGCGAAGGGCGTCAGCGGCGCGCACCGGGTCGAGGGCGCCATCGATCTGCACTGACGACGTGGCCGCTCCGATGAGGTCGCCGATGGAGAACGGGTCGCTCTCGATCTTCTGCAGCATCGCCGTGACGGCGGTGCGGATGAACAGCTGCTGGCGCTCGATGCGGCCGAGGTCAGCCCGCTGGTCCTCGACCCATTCGCCGTCGATCCACTCCTCGTAGTGGCGCGAGCGGGCGTACGCCAACGCCTGCGAACCGTTGAGGACCTGGCAGCCGGGGTTGAGCAGCAGGCCGGAGTGGGTGTCCTGGGCCATGTTCGTGACGCAGACCTCGACGCCGCCGATCTCGTCGATCATCGTCGTGAACCCGGCGAAGTCGACCTCCACGTAGTGGTGGATCGGGATGCCCAGCGACTGGGTCACGGTCTGCGCCAGCCGTTGCGGACCCTCGTTGTAGGCGGCGTTGATCTTGGCCGAGCGATCGGTGCCGGCGATGTCGACCCACAGGTCGCGCGGCAGGCTCAGCAGCGACGCCCCGCCGTTGCGTTCGCGGCGCAGGACGATGATCGTGTCGCTGCGGGCCCCGACGGTGTCATCGGCGTCGCCGATGGCCCCGGCATTGGGATCGTCGGGATCGGCGCCCTCGCGCGTGTCGGAGCCGACGAGGAGGTAGTTCTCGGCCGGCAAGTCGTTGGACGGTTGCTCGAGGACCTCCTCCATGCCCTCGACGCGGGCGACGTCGTCGGAGCGGTCCTTCGCCGACACGAGGACGCCGGCGCTCCCCGCCACCCCGACGAGCACGGCGAGACCGAACGCCATTGCCCCAGGTGGGCGACGGAGCCGGCTACGAGACACGGCCGATCACGCTACCGGCGGGTCATCGCCGATCCCGGTCATCGGGCCCTGCCCCATCCGAGTGTTTCCTGCCACGGAGTGTTTCCTGCGGAGCGTCTCCGCACGTGGCACTCGGATGGCCGCAAACACTCGGATGGATTTCCGTGACCGCTTCGGCCCCCGTCCGCAGCGAGCTCGGTCCGTCAGGTCGAGCGTCCGGCCGAAGGCCGGGCGGCGCCAGCCGCAGCGAGACAGCCGAGTCGAGCGAGTTTCGAGCGAGCGAGGCCACTCAGCGAGGTGGATGACGTCGCCGGCGGCCAGGCGATGCGTCACGCCGCACGTGTCGAGGACGATCAGCCGCCCGTCGGCCTCGACGTCGATCGCCGTCCCCTCCAGCAGCCCGTCCGGGAGCTCGACGCGGACCCGCCGCCCGAGCGTGACCAGCGCGGCGCGGTAGGGGCCACCAACGTCGACGGGCAGCGCGTCGTAGGCGGTGAGCAACGCCCGCAGCACGTCCAACGGCTCGATCCCGTCGCCGAGCCGTGCCGCGCCGTCAGGCGCCCAACCGACGTTGAGGCCCATCCCGACCACGACCGACCCTGCTGCGTTGCGCTCGGCGAGGATCCCCGCCAGCTTGCGGTCGTCGACCAGCAGGTCGTTCGGCCACTTCAGGGCGACCTCGACGCCGGCGACCTGCCGGCAGGCCTCGACGGCCGCCAGCGCAACGCGCCTGGTCAGCTCCCCGGGGTGCTCCGGCACGGTGTGGAAGAGGATCGAGACCAGCAGGTTGGTGCCGGGAGGCGCGTCCCATCGCCGATCGAGGCGGCCCTTCCCGGCGGTCTGGTGCCCGGTCACCCGGACGCTGCGGTCAGGCCGCTCGGCGGCGGTCGCCAGGAGATCGGTGTTCGTGCTGCCGGTGACGTCGACGTACTCCACGGTCCACCCGGGCGGCCAGGCGCCGTGTCCATTGGCGGCGCCGTCGATCACGCCACCTACATTGGCAGCCGTGCTCCAGAAGATCCTGATCGCCAACCGGGGCGAGATCGCCGTCCGTGTCATCCGAGCGGCCCGGGAGCTCGGCATCGCCACGGTCGCCGTGTACTCCGAGCTCGACCGAGACGCGCTGCACGTGCGTCTCGCCGACGAGGCGTACGCGCTCGGCGGTCAGACGGCAGCGGAGAGCTACCTCAACACCGACGCGATCCTCGATGCCATCCGCCAGAGCGGCGCCGATGGCGTGCACCCCGGGTACGGGTTCTTCAGCGAGAACGCCGAGTTCGCCAGGGCCATCACGGACATGGGCGTGACGTTCATCGGCCCGCCGCCCGAAGCGATCGAGGAGATGGGCGACAAGGTGTCGAGTCGCAAAGCCGCGCTGCGCGGTGGAGCGCCGATCGTGCCGGGCACCACCGAGTTCGCCGCATCGGCCGATGAGATCCGGGACTTCGGCAACGAGCACGGCTGGCCGGTCGCCATCAAGGCGGCCTTCGGCGGTGGCGGGCGGGGGATGAAGGTCGTGCAGTCGGCGGCCGACGTCGACGACGCGATGGCCAGCGCCCAGCGCGAGGCGAAGAACTTCTTCGGCCGCGACGAGGTCTACGTCGAGCGCTATCTCACCTGGCCACGCCACGTCGAAGTGCAGATCGTCGGCGATCAGCAGGGCAACGTCGTGTGGGTGTCGACCCGCGACTGCTCGGCGCAGCGGCGCCACCAGAAGCTGATCGAGGAGGCGCCGGCGCCCGCGCTGCCCGACGGGGTCGAGGACGCGATGGGCGCCGCCGCCGTCAAGGCGGCCAAGGCGGTCGGTTACTTCAATGCCGGCACGGTCGAGTTCATCTACCAGGACGGAGACTTCTTCTTCCTCGAGATGAACACCCGCCTGCAGGTCGAGCACCCGGTGACCGAGGTGATCACGGGTATCGACCTCGTCGAGTGGCAGATCCGCGTGGCCTCGGGCGAGCCGCTGCCGCTGACCCAGGAGGAGGTCCGGGCGTTGCAGCGCGGTCACGCCATCGAGGTCCGCATCAACGCCGAGGACCCCAGCGGTGGCCGCTTCCTGCCGTCACCGGGCCGGATCACCGAGTTGATGGCGCCCGACGGCTTCGGGATCCGCTTCGACAGCGGTTACCACGCTGGCGACGAGGTCAGCCAGTTCTACGACAACCTCGTCGGCAAGCTCGTCGTCTGGGGTCGCGATCGACCGACGGCGATCTCCCGCACGATCCGGGCGCTGGAGGAGATGCGCGTCGTCGGCGTGGCGACGACGATCCCGGCCGACCTGGCGATCCTGCGCCATCCCGACTTCGCCGCCGTCGAGCACTCCACGAAGTGGGTCGAGGAGCGGCTCGACCTCTCGAACGTCGCGGCGACCGCCGCCGCCGGTCCCCGAGCCGACCACGGACGGCGCAGAACCGGAGCCGCTCGTGCGCCGCAAGGCGACGGTCGAGGTCAACGGCAAGCGCTTCGACGTCAGCATGTGGGTGCCCGAGTCGGCCGGCGCGGTCGCCGCAGCGCCAGGCGGGGCGACCAAGGCCCGCAAGCCGAAGCGGGCTGCCGGCGGTGGCAGCGGTGGCGCCGTCGGCAGTGGCGATGTGACGGTCCCGATGCAGGGAACGATCGTCAAGGTCCTCGTCGAGGTCGGTCAGGACGTCGAGGTCGGCCAGGCGATCGTCGTGCTCGAGGCGATGAAGATGGAGAACCAGATCGCCGCCGAGAAGGCCGGCACGATCAAGGAGATCAAGGTGTCGCCGGGCGACACCGTCGGCGGCGGTGACATCGTCGCCGTGATCGACTGATGCTCGGGTTCGCGCGAAGCTCACTCGGCCGCTTCGGCCAGGGATTCGCTCAGCGCCGGGTGGACGAGCAGGCTCTCGACGATGTCGGTGACCTTGAGGTTGGCGGTCACGGCGAGGGCGATCACCGAGATCAGCTCGGCGGCGTGACGACCGACGATCGAGCCGCCGAGCACCACCCCCGTCGCCGGGTCGGAGAGGATCTTCACGAATCCCCGCGGGTCGTTGTTGATCAGTGCCTTGGGGCTGGCCGTGAACGGCACCTTGGTGACGCGGATCTTGCGTCCCGAGGCGAACGCCTCGGCCTCCGCCAGCCCGACGTCGGCGATCTCCGGCTCGGTGAAGATCGCCGAGGCCGCCTTGTCGTAGTCGAGGTGGCGGTGCTCGCGGGCATGCAGGCCCATCAGCCGCTCGGCGACCTTGCGGCCCTGCATCGCCGCCACCGACGACAGCGGCAGCTTGCCGCTCACATCGCCTGCCGCGTAGATGTGCGCGACGTTGGTGACGCAGTTGTGGTCGATCGGGACGTAGCCGCCGTCGGTCATCACGCCGGCCGCGGCGAGGTCGAGGTCCTCGGTGTTCGGCACCGAGCCGATCGCCAGCACGGCGTGCGTCGAGCGCACCGCCCGACCGTCGTCACAGCGGACGATGACGTGGTCGCCGTCGCGCTCGATCTCCGTGGCTCGGGCCCCCTTGAGCAACTTGACGCCGCGGCGCAGGAAGTCCTCTTCCAGCACGGCCGCCACCTCAGGGTCCTTGCCGGGCAGCACCTGCTGGCGGGACACCACGAGGGTGACCGCGGCGCCGAAGGAGGAGAACATGTGCACGAACTCGACGCCGGTGACACCCGATCCGACGACGGTCACCGACTCCGGGAACACCTTCGGCGGGTAGCAATCACGTGTCGTGAGGATGCGGTCGCCGTCGGGTTCGCACCACTCCGGGATGCGTGGACGTGACCCGGTGGCGATGAGGGCGTAGTCGAAGCCGATCCGCTCGGTGCCCTCGACACCGGTGACCTCGACCTCGTAGGGCCCGGTGAAGCTCGCCGCGCCGCGCAGCATCCGCACGTTCTGGCTGGCCAGCAATCCGGCCGTGCCGTCGCTGAGGTGCGTCTTGATGCCCTCGATGCGCGCCGCCAGGGCGTCCGTGTCGACTTCGGCCCGCACCTGCTCGAGCCCCATCCCGGTGGATCGCTTGAGGAACGCCATCGCCCCGCCGGTGGCGATCATCGTCTTCGACGGGATGCAGTCCCACAGGTGGGCGGCACCGCCGACGACGTCGCGCTCGATCATCGTCACTTGGGCGCCGAGGCGTGCTGCGTACGTCGCCGCCGTGTTGCCGGCCGGACCACCGCCGAGGATCACGAAGCGCAACGTCACCGCGCCAGGCTAGGCGCCGTCGCCAGCCCGAGCCGCGGCGTCCAGGAAGGCCCCGGATCGAGACCGGCGCGTTACCGTGACCCGGTCATGACCGAGGCAACCGACACCGTCGCCGGCAGCGGCCTGGCCGCCGAGCGGGCCCGCCGCCAGGCGCAGGTCGACGAGCGTCGACGCGCCGGTCGGGAGCCGTACCCCTACCGGTTCGACCGCACCCACACCGTCGCCGAGGTGCGCGCCGGGTGGCCCGACCTCGAGCCGGGCACGGAGACGAGCGACGCGGTCACCGTCGCCGGGCGCGTCCTGCTCAAGCGCGACACCGGCAAGCTCGTCTTCGCCACGATCGCCGAGCGCGGCGCCGAGGTTCAGCTGTTCATCTCCAAGTCCGTGGTCGGCGATGAGGGTTTCGCCGATGTCAAGGAGCTCGACCGCGGCGACTGGGTCGGTGTCCACGGCACGGTCATGACGACGCGGGCCGGCGAGCTGTCGATCAGGGTCGACCGCCTGGAGCTGCTGGCCAAGTCGTTGCGGCCGCTGCCAGACAAGTGGCACGGCCTCTCCGATCCCGACACCCGGTTCCGCCAGCGCTACGTCGACCTCGTCGTCAACAGCGAGGCCCGGCGGGCGTTCGACGTGCGCCATGCCGTGATCGCCAGCTTCCGTCGCACGTTCGCCGAGCGCGGCTACGTCGAGGTCGAGACGCCGGTGCTCCACGTCGATGCCGGCGGCGCCCACGCCCGCCCCTTCGTCACCCACTACAACGTGCTGGACATGCCGCTGTACCTGCGGATCGCCCTCGAGCTGCACCTCAAGCGGTTGATCGTCGGAGGCATGGATCGGGTGTTCGAGATCGGGCGGGTGTTCCGCAACGAGGGCCTCTCGAGCCGTCACAACACCGAGTTCACGATGATGGAGTCCTACGAGGCGTACGCCGACGTCGGTGACGTGATGGCGCTGACCGAGGAGCTCATCGTCCGCGCCGCACGCGACGCGCTGGGGACGACCGTGGTGCAGATCCGCGGGCAGGAGGTCGACCTCGCCGCCGGGATCCCGAAGCGGCGGATGGTCGACCTCGTGGGTGAGGCGATCGGCGAGGAGGTCCACCCGTCGCAGCCGGTCGACGCACGTCCGCGCCCTGGCCGAGCGGTACGACGTGCGATGGCAGCCGCAATGGGGTTCCGGCAAGTTGATCGAGGAGCTGTTCGAAGCGACCGTCGAGCCGGACATCGCCGCCCCGGTCTTCATCACCGGGCATCCGGTGGAGATCTCCCCACTGGCCAGGGTCGACCGTCACGACCCGTTCCTCACCGAGCGCTTCGAGCTGTTCGCCGACTCCCGCGAGCTGGCCAACGGCTACAGCGAGCTCAACGACCCCGTCGAGCAGCGCCAGCGCTTCGAGGAGGAGCAGCGAGCCCGTGATGCCGGTGACGCCGAGCGGGGGTCGATCGACGAGGACTACCTACGGGCGCTCGAGTACGGCATGCCGCCGACCGGCGGCCTCGGGGTCGGGATCGACCGTCTGGTGATGATGCTGGCCGGCGTCGAGTCGATCCGCGACGTCATCCTCTTCCCGACGTTACGTCCGGAGGTTCGTCCATGACTCGGATTGCCTGGGGAGCCGGGTTCACGACGGAAGCGGCTGACGGCGCGACGCTCGACGCCTGGTTCCGCTGGCTCGGGTGGGGCGAGCTGGGCACCGAGGCGCCGGCGGAAGTCGACGTGGCACTGGCCGGCGGGGAGCGCACCGACGCCACGCGGCGGGTGACGATCAGACCGATCCGCCTGACGATCGACGTCGACGAACCGCCGGCGTCCGCCGCCGACGTGTACCTCCGCCTGCACCTCCTCTCGCATCGCCTGGCGCCACCGCGCTCGGTGCGCGTCGACGGCGCCTTCGGGTTCCTGGCCACGGTCGCCTGGACGGATATCGGGCCGGTGGCGCCCGCCGAGCTCGATGATGTGCGCCTCGCCCTGCGTCGCGACGGCCGGGCGCTGACGATCCGCAGCCTGGACAAGTTCCCCCCGATGACCGACTACGTCGTGCCGCCCGGCGTACGCATCGCCGACGCCTCCCGCGTCCGCCTCGGCGCCCACCTCGCCGAGGGCACGGTCGTGATGCACGAGGGGTTCTGCAACTTCAACGCCGGCACGCTCGGCACGTCGATGGTCGAGGGTCGGATCTCCCAGGGCGTCGTGGTCGGTGACGGCTCGGACATCGGTGGCGGGGCATCGATCATGGGCACGCTGTCCGGCGGGGGTACCGAGCAGGTGACGATCGGCGAGCGGTGCCTCCTCGGTGCCAACAGCGGGATCGGCATCAGCCTCGGCGACGACTGCGTCGTCGAGGCCGGCCTCTACGTCACCGCCGGAACGCTCGTCAAGCTGCCCGACGGCGCGGTCGTCAAGGGCCGGGAGCTCTCGGGCATCAGCGGGATGATGTTCATCCGCCACAGCCAGACCGGCGCCGTCGAGGCCCGCCCGCGCAGCGGATCGTGGGGCGGTCTCAACGCCGCCCTCCACACGACGTAATCCCTGGGCTCGGTTCGCAGCCAAGCTGCTCACCTCACCTCCGAGCTCGCCGCCGCCGCTCCGCAGCGACGCTCGCCCACGCGAACGTCGACCTTCTCGGTACTGTCCAAGCCATGGCCAAGGCCGACCACGGGGCGCCAGTCGACATCGACGTCGACGGGCGGACCGTCACGATCTCCAGTCCCGACAAGGTGATGTTCCCCGAGCGCGGTGAGACCAAGCTCGATCTGGCCCGCTACTACGTCGCCGTCGGCGAGCCGCTGATGCGCACGGTCCGCGACCGGCCGACGCTGCTGCAGCGCTGGCCCAATGGCGTCGGCGGGCAGAACTTCTTCCAGAAGCGGATCCCCGACAGTGCGCCGCAGTGGCTGCAAACGACGACCGTCGCCACCGTCAACGGCACCGAGTCGCGGGCCATCGTGATGGCCGACGTGTCCCACGTGCTGTGGGCGGCGAACCAGGGCTGTCTCGGCTTCCACCCGTGGCCGTACCGGGCGGCCACCCCGGAGGACATCGACGAACTGCGGATCGATCTCGACCCGTCGCCAGGGACGACGTTCGAGATGGTGCGCGAGGCCGCCGTCGAGGTGCGCGCCTTCCTCGCCGAGCACGGCATCACCGCCTTCCCCAAGACGACGGGGAACCGCGGCCTGCACCTCTACGCACGCGTCGAACCTGGTTGGGACTCCTATGGCGTGCGGCAGGCGGCGGTGAGCGTCGCCCGGGCGATGGAGGATCGGCGACCCGATCTGATCACCGGGAAGTGGTGGAAGGAGGAGCGCGGTGCCCGCGTCTTCATCGACTTCAACCAGAACGCCCCGCACAAGACGGTGTTCGGGGCCTGGTGCGTGCGAGCCCGCCCGGGCGCCCAGGTGTCGGCACCGTTCCGCTGGGACGAGCTGCCGGCGATCCATCCGGATCACCTGACGATGGCGACGGTGCCCGACCGGCTCGCCGCCGACGGCGACCCGTGGGCAGCCATCGACGCCGAACCGCAGTCCATCGAGCCGCTCGTCGCCCGCTACCGCGACGACCTCGCCCGAGGGATCCCCGACGCCCCGTGGCCGCCGGTCTACCCCAAGATGCCCGACGAGGCCCGCCGCGTGAACCCGAGCCGGGCCCGCCACGAGCCGGCCGATCCCGCGCCGTCCTGACCCACCGCGACCAACGGCCGCCGTTCACGACCTGTCACACTCTCATCACATGCAGCGCTCGCTCGGCCGCCATGCCGCTCGCCTGCGCAGCTCCCCGGCCTTGCGGCGCCTGCGCCACCTGGCGCTGGCCTCGATCACCCTGCTCGTCGCCTGCAGCACGACCGAGCGCGCCTCGGCGCCGACGAGGACAGATCTCCCGCCCGCCGAGGACGGGTACTTCGGCTGGATCGGTGTTCGCGGTGCCCTGCCCGACGACGCGGCAGTGCGCAGGGAGAGTCCGGCGCGGCGGCGCCGAGGTCCGGCCGGAGAACGCCGGCTACAACGCCACGTCATGGGAGTCGCGGTCGGCCGAGCTCCCCCGGGCGACCGGCAACTTCACCGGGACGACGGACGAGATCATCCAGTGGGCGGCCTGCAAGTGGGGCTTCGACGAGGACACCTTGCGGGCCCAGGTCGCCAAGGAGTCGTGGTGGAGGCAGACCAACCTCGGCGACTGGACCACCAACGCCGGCACGTGCGCGCCCGGCCATCCCGTCGGCGCGGACGGCAGGCGCGGCGAGTGCCCGGAGTCGGTCGGGCTGATGCAGGTGCGCACGCCGTTCTTCCGCGACACCGTCGAGGGCGCCCTGCGGTCGTCGGCGTACAACCTGGATGTCGCCCTCAACGTGTGGCGCAACTGCTACGAGGGTCACGAGACGTGGCTCAACGACGTCGAGCGCGACCGTGAGTACGTCGCTGGTGACGCCTGGGGTTGCATCGGCCGCTGGTTCTCGGGGCGCTGGTACACGGGATCGGCGAAGGAGTACATCGGCGCGGTGCAGGCCTACCTGGACCAGCGGATCTGGGAGACGCCCGAGTTCCGCTGACCGGGCGGCAGACCCCGTTCTGTCCTTCGAGATCGGCCCGATCCGGCCGATCTGGAAGGACAGAAGGGGCTATTCGATCGTGATCGGACGGCGCTCCGCCAGCGAGCGTCCGGCAGCCAGACCGAGGACGAGCGGGATGCGCCCGTCGGCCCCCGAGACCGGTGGCGGGCCGCCGGTGACGACGGCACGCACGAAGGCGTCCCACTGACGCACGTAGCTGGCCTCGTAGCGGTCGAGGAAGAACGCCGGGATCGGCGGGTGCCGGGAACCGTCGGCATCATGGCGCACGCCACTGTGGCGGGTGGGGTTCTCCGAGGCGGCCATGCCGGCCGTGCCGAACGCCTCGACCCGCTGGTCGTAGCCGTAGGCGCAGGCCCGGCTGTTGTCGATCACCGTCAGGCAACCATCGGCGTGGCGGAGGTGGACGACGGCGGTGTCGATGTCGCCGGCCTCGCCGATCGCCGGATCGATGCGCACCCCGCCGTCGGCGAACACGTCGACGACCTCGCTCCCGGTGACGAAGCGGGCCATGTCGAGGTCGTGGATCGTCATGTCGAGGAACAGCCCGCCGGAGCGCTCGATGTAACCGATGGGTGGCGGTGACGGATCCCGGCTGGTGATCCGCACCATGTGCAGCTGCCCGAGCTCCCCCGACGCCGCAGCCTGCTGCACCGAGGCATGGGCCGGATCGAAGCGTCGGTTGAACCCGACGTGGAGGAGCACGCCGGCGTCCGCCACGGCGGCGAGGGCGACGTCGACCGCGGCCAGGTCGAGAGAGATCGGCTTCTCACAGAAGATCGCCGCGCCCGCCGCAGCGGCGGTCGTGATCAGCTCGACGTGGGTGTCCGTCGACGTGCAGATCGCCACGGCGTCGACGCCGGCGGCGAGCACGTCGGCGGCGCTGTCGAGCGCCGGGACGCGCAGCTGCTCCGCCAGCGTGGCCGCGAGCGTCGGCACGACGTCGTGGACGGCGACGAGCTCGACCCCGGCGATCCGTCGCGCCAGCAACTCGGCGTGCATGCGCCCGATCCGCCCGCAGCCGAGGACCCCGATGCGCACGACGTCGGCCATCGCTAGATCCCCACCCGCTGCGCGGCCTTGGCCGCGTCGAGGGCGGCCCGGGCCTCAGTGATCGACGGCCGGGCGCTCGCCTCCGGGACGCCGACCTCCCACCACGCTCCGCCCTCGGTCCAGGCGTGCGGATCGGTGGCGATGACGATCACCGTCGTGCGGTCGGCCCGCCGGCCCCGGCCGACGGCGTGCTCGAGCTCGGCGATGGTGGCCACCCGCTCGGCATTGCACCCCATCGCCGCGGCGTGGGCGGCGAAGTCGACGTGCACCGGCTCGCCGGCCGTACGCGAGTCGGCGAGCAGGTTGTTGAACGAGGCCCCGCCCTGGTTCACCTGCAGGCGATCGATGACGGCATAACCGCCGTTGTCGCAGACGATGACCACCATCGGGTGACCGGAGAGCACCGACGAGTAGAGGTCGCTGTTCATCATCAGGTACGAGCCGTCGCCGACGAGGACGAAGGTGCGCCCCTCCGGTGCCAACGCCGAGCGGGCCATCGCCGCGCCCCACCCCCCGCTCAGCTCGTAGCCCATGCAGGAGAAGCCGTACTCGCAGTCGAACGTGGCGATGCCGCGGGACCGCCAGCCGTTGTTGAGCTCCCCCGGGAACCCGCCGGCGGCCGTCAGCGCGTAGTCGTCCGGACCGGCGAGCGCCGACACGGCGCCGACGACCTGGGCATAGGTGGGGAGCGCGGCAGGGCTGTCGCTGACCGCGGCCAGCTTGTCGAGGTACGTCCAGTACCCGGCGACCTCACCGGCGACCCGGTCGGTCCACGGTGCCGGCGCCGTCCAGTCGCCGAGCGCCTCGCCGAGCTCGGCGAGTGACTCGCGGGCGTCGCCGACGACGGGCAGGGCGAGGTGCTTGCCGGCGTCGAACCGCGCCGCGTTGAGGCCGATCAGCCGCATCGCCGGGTTGCGGAAGATGCTCCACGAGCCGGTGGTGAAGTCCTGCAACCTGGTGCCGACGGCGATGACGACATCGGCGTCGGCAGCCAACCGGTTGGCCGCCTCACACCCGATCACGCCGACCGGTCCGGCGTAGCGCGGATGGTCCGACGTCACGCTGGACTTGCCGGCCACGGTCTCGACCACCGGGATCCCGTGACGCTCGGCGAACGCCGCCAGCTCCGCTTCGGCCAGCGAGTAGTGCACGCCGCCGCCGGCGATCAGCAGGGGCGCCGTCGCGGCACGGAGCGCGTCCGCCGCCGCCGCCACCTGGCGGCGATCAGGCCGCGGCCGGGCGATCTCGTGGACCGTGGGCTCGAACAGCCGGTCGGGGAAGTCGAACGCCTCCCCCTGGACGTCCTGGGGCAGGGCGATGAACGCCGGCCCGCAGTCCGCCGGGTCGAGCAACGTGGCGACGGCCTGCGGCAGCGACTGGATCACCTGCTCCGGTCGCGTGATGCGGTCCCAGTAGCGCACGACGGCACGGAAGGCGTCGTTGGCCGTGGTCGAGGGGTCGTCGAAGTGCTCGACCTGTTGCAGCACCGGATCGGGCAGGCGGCTCTGGAACGTGTCCCCGGCCAGGAGCAGCACGGGCAGGCGGTTGGCCATCGCCACACCCGCCGCCGTCACCATGTTCAGCGCCCCCGGTCCGATCGAGCTGGTGGCGACCATGAACTGGCGGCGCCGCATCGCCTTGGCGTAGGCGACGGCAGCCAGCGCCATCCCCTGCTCGTTCTGCCCGCGCCACGTCGGCAGGTCGTCGCCCGCGGCGTGCAGCGCCGGGCCGAGGCACGTCACGTTGCCGTGACCGAAGATGGCGAACACACCGGGCACCAGCGGCGCCTCGATGCCGTCGATGAGGGTGCGCTGGGCGATCAGGTAGCGCACGATGGCGTCGGCCGTCGTCATCCGAGTGCTCACGAGTCCTCCTGACGCAGGTCGTGGACCGTCTCCCACCGCCCGGACTCCCATGACCGCAACATCGCGTCCTGCACGCTGACGTACGCCACGGCGGCCGCGAAGCCCGGGTCGAACGGCCGCCCCTCGACGACGGCGGCGGCGAAGTGGTGGTCCTCGATCGTCACGAGATCCTCGAAGCCGATCGGGTTGGCCCGGCCCGGGACGAACGCCCCGTGCTCGGCGAAGCGGTCGCCGCCGAACACGGTCGTGTAGCCGGTGTGCGCCTCGTCGTGGTGGAGGTAGACCTCGAGCTCGTTCATCCGCTCCAGGTTCCAGCGCACCGACCCCTCCGTGCCGTAGATCTCGAAGCCGTGCTGGCTCTCCGGCCCGGTCATCGAGCGGGAGGCTTCGAACGTGCCGACCGCCCCGTCGGCGAAGCGGACCAAGGCCCCGAACCAGTCCTCGTTGGTGACGGGTCCGGTGGCGTCGCCCGGTGCGCCCCGGTCGTAGTGGCTGCCGGTGGTGGTCGGCAGGGGGCGTTCCCGGATGAACGTCTCGCCGAAGCCGACGACGTCGCTGATCGGGCCGACGAGGTGCAGCGCGAGGTCGACCGCGTGGCTGAGCAGATCGGTGCTGACGCCGTGGCCGGCCTGGTCGACGAGGAAGCGCCACGACAGCAGGCCGAGCGGGTCGTTGCCGTAGCACGACAAGAACCGGCCGCGATAGTTCGTGATCCGCCCGAGACGACCCGCGCTGACGAGTGCCTTGGTGTACTGCACGAGGGGCGCCCAGCGGTAGTTGTAGCCGACTCCCGTGACGACGCGACGAGCAGCCCGCTCGATGGCCACGGTCTGAGCTGGCGTGCCGCCGACAGGCTTCTCGCAGAACACCGCCTTCCCCGCCGCCGCGGCGGCCGAGGCGATCTCCACGTGGAGCATGTTCGGTGCCGTGACGACGACGATGTCGACCTCGGGGTGCTCGACGACCTTGCGCCAGTCGTCGGTCGTCTCCCGGAATCCGAATCCCTCGATGGCGTCCCGCCGCCGAGCCTCCACAGCGTCGGCGCACACGATCAACACGGGATCGGCGACGCGCTCCGGGAAGAGCGTCGGGATGCGCCGGTAGGAGCGGCTGTGGGCCTGGCCCATCCAGCCGAAGCCGACGACGCCGATCCCGAGCGGCTGCTTCATCGCCCGCCGCCGGCACTCGTCATCGGGCAGCGCGGGTCGAGCGCCATTCCGTCCCACGACGCTCGGACCCAGTGGTGGGCCGGGTCGTCGCAGAAGGCCATCGACCGCTCGCCGCCGGGGCCGGCGAGCACGTTGAGGTAGTACAGCGGGTAGCCGGGGGCGGCGACGCACGGGCCGTGGTAGCCGCGGTGCACGCAGAACACGTCGCCGTCGCGGACCTCCAGGTTGACGTCGACGTCGCCCTCGGGGGTGTACGTGCGGTGCAGCCCGAAGCCCTCGGCGGCGTATTGCGTCGTGCCGTCGCGCCCGACGCGGAAGTAGTAGATCTCCTCGTTGTTGACCGGGCACTCCGGGCTGTCGTCGTGACGGTGCGGCGGATAGCTCGACCAGTTGCCGCTCGGCGTGAGCAGCTCGACGCACATCAGCTTGTCGGCGCCGTCGAACACGCCGGGAGCCATGAAGTTGGTGACCTGGCGGGTCGCCGGACCGGCGCCGCGCACCTCGACCGGGACATCAGCGGCCGCGACGTACGCCGGCTCGAAGCGCCGCGTCGCGGCGGCGGAGGCCAGGGCGATCTCGGCGCCGCCGGCGCTGGACAGGCGGACCTCGGCGTCGATGGGGACGTACGCCCAGTCCGTGACGGCGGCGAAGACGGAGTCACGTCCCGCCAGCTCGAAGCGGCGGCCGTCGACCTCGACGACGACCGAGCCGGACAGCGGGAGCACGGCGAGCTCGCGCCCGTGGGTGACGAGCTCGTGCCCGACGGCGTCGATCGACCGGACCTCCAGCCCGCAGTACGTCCATCCCGCCCCCGTCGGGTCGATGACGACGGAGGCCCCGGAACCGTCGGCGGTCGAGCCCGCCGGCAGGTACCACGGGTGGGCGCTCACCGCGCCACCACGTCGCCGTTCGGGCGCGCGCCGCTCCTTGGCGGCGTGCTCGACGAGCGTCGCCGCGGCAGCGACGGCGGCGGCGACGTCACCGTCCGGGGGGTACAGCAGCGCCCGGCCGACGACGAGCCCGCGAACGGTTGGTTCGGCGAGCGCGGCTTCCCACGCCGCGAACGTCACCGCGGGGTCAGGTCCCGGTGCGCCGCCGAGGAGCAGCAGCGGCTGGGTCGTCATCGACGCGACCGTGGCGATGTCCGCTGTCGCCTGGATCTTCAACCAGGTGTACGCCGACGACGCGCCCAAGGCCGCGCAGACGCCGACCGCCTTGACGAGCTGCAGCGGATCGTGGTCCCAAACCGCCTTGCCCGTGCTGTCCGTGGTGTACGGGATCGGCTCGACCATCGCCATGATCCTGCGGTCGTTGAGCTCGCCGACCGCCCGGGCACACGCGGCGAGCGTCGGCACTGTCCCGGGGTCCCGGCCGTCGATGCGCAGCAGCATCTTGCCGGCGTCGAGGTTGGCCTTGACGATGTGCTCGGGGTCGTAGGCGGTGAAGCGGTCGTCGAGCTCCCATGTGGCGCCGGCGAGGCCGCCGCGGTTCATCGTGCCGACGGCGACGCGGTCCTCGAGAGCGCCGAGGAGCACGAGGTCCTCCAAGATGTCGGCGCTGGCCAGCACGCCGTCGACGCGGGGGTGCTCCAGCGCCGTGAGCAGCCGATCGAGCATCGAGCGCCGGTCGGCCATCGCCAGCGGGTCGTCGCCCAGGCCGACCATCGCCCTCGCGGTGTGGTCGGCGGCGACGATGAACAGCATGCCGTCGCGGGTCAGCGCAGCGCGGCGTCGGCGGCCGGCGAGGGCCGCGGCGATGCGCGCTGGCTCGTGGACGCGCACGTCGAGGAGCTCGCCGAACGCCGAGTCGGACAGCCTCACCGGGCGACCTCGAGGTCGATCTCGTCCGCCGTCGGCATGGCGTCGGCGCACATCAACCGGGACGCGACGATCGCCCCGGCGGCATTGGCGTAGGCCACCGTCTGCTCTGCCGGCCACCCCGACAGGAGCCCATGGACGAAGGCCCCGCCGAAGGCGTCGCCGGCGCCGAGACCGCACACCACCTCGACGGAACGCGGCGGGACGACCGCCGAGCCGTCGGCGGTGGCGACGAGGACGCCGTCGCCACCGAGCTTGACGACCGCCGTGCTCACGCCGCGCGCCAGCAGGCGCCGTGCGGCTTCGTCGGGATCGGATGTGCCGACGGCGATGGCGCACTCGGCGCGGTTGCCGATGGCGACCGTCGCCGAGTCGACGGCACCACCGATGAGGCGTCGGGCGTCGTCGGGGTCGTCCCACAGCATCGCCCGGTAGTCGAGGTCGAGCACGGTGTGCTCGGCCCGGCGGCGTTGCGCCAGCAGGCCGAGCACCGTCGAACGGGCCGGCTCCTCGGCCATCGACGAGCCGGCGATCCACAGCACCGCGACGTCGCGGACGGTCGCCGCGTCGACGTCGTCGGGCACCAGCTGCATGTCAGGCGCAGCCGGTTCCCGGTAGAACAGCAGCTCGGGATCCTCGGGCGGCGTCAGTGCGGCGAAGGCCAGCGGCGTGCGCAACATGTGATCGGTGCCCACGAAGCGGGTGTCGACGCCGAGCTCGGCAAGCTTGGCCCGCACGTAGCCGCCGAACGGGTCGTCGCCGACCTTGGTGACGACGGCGGCGTGATGGCCGAGTCGAGCCGCGGCCACGGCGACGTTGGTCGCCGTGCCACCGATCGACTTGACGAACCGCTGCGGGCCGCCGAAGCCGGCACCCACCTCGTCGGCGTACAGGTCGACGCTGACCCGCCCGACCGTCAGGACGTCGAGCTCGGTCATTGCTCGACCATCATCCTGGTCCGGTCATCTCCCGCAACTCCTCCGGTCGGACGACGGACTCGATCTCGTGGGCGAGCGCCTCGAGCTCCGCTCCACCGGCCATCAGCTGCGTCAGCTCCTCCCGGGTGATCTCCTGCTTGGCGAAGTCGCCCAGACTCTGGCCACGCTTGAGGATCAGGAACCGGTCACCGACGGGGTAGGCGTGATGCGGGTTGTGGGTGATGAAGATCACGCCGAGGCCACGGTCGCGCGCCGCGACGATGTACTTCAGCACGACACCTGACTGCTTCACGCCGAGGGCGGCGGTCGGCTCGTCGAGGATCAGCACCTTGGCGCCGAAGTACACAGCCCTGGCGATGGCCACCGATTGACGCTCGCCGCCCGACAGCGTGCCGACCGGCTGCTCGGGGTCGCGCACATCGATCCCCATCTTGCGCATCTCGTCGACCGCGGTCTGCTTGGCGAAGTCGACGTCGATCCGCCGGAGCGGACCCCATCCCGTCGTCGGCTCGGAGCCGAGGAAGAAGTTGCGCCAGATCGACATCAGCGGGGCCATCGCCAGGTCCTGGTACACCGTGGCGATGCCGGCAGCCTTGGCGTCGCGCGGCGAGCTGAACTTCACCGGCTGGCCTTCCATCAAGAAGATGCCGTCGTCGTGGTGGTGCACGCCGGCGAGGATCTTGATGAACGTCGACTTGCCGGCGCCGTTGTCGCCGAGCACGCACGTCACCGCGCCGGCCTTCACGCTCGTGGTGATGCTCTGCAAGGCGATGATGTTGCCGAAGAACTTCGACACCCGCTGCAGCTCGAGCAGCTCGGCCATCACTCACCTCCCGAGGCGGCCACGGCGGTGGCCGGAGCGGCACTTGGTGGCGGGATCGCCGGTCTCGACGCCGTCCGTCCCCACCGCCTGATCCACTCGTTGGCGAAGGCGGCGGCGAGCAGGATCACCCCGAGGAACAGGAAGTACAGGTTGTTGTCCCAACCGGCCAGCGGGATGCCCTGCTGGGTCATGCCGAGGATCAAGCATCCGAGGGCGGCGCCGACGATCGAACCGAAGCCGCCCGTCAGCAGGCAGCCCCCGAGGACGGCGGCGATGATGAAGTAGAACTCCTGGCCGACGCCCTCGATCACGTTGGCCCGGTTGGTCTGCATGAGCACCACCTGACCGTGGATCCAGCCGCAGAAGGCGACCGTCATGAACAAGCCGATCTTCGTGGCGTTGGCCGGAACGCCGATCATCCGTGCTGCGTCGCGGTTGCCGCCGACGGCGAAGATCCAGTTTCCGACGCGAGTCCGCATCAGGACCCACGTGCCGACAGCGGCCATCACGACGAACCACAGGATGGCCACGCTGAACTTGGCGTTGCCGATCGTGAACAGGGTGCCAGCGAAGATCTTGCGCGCCGCCTCTGAGCCCGCCGTCGACTCGACACCGGTCACGTTGGTGAGGCCGGTGACGCGCTGCGTCAGCCACAGGTTGAACCCGCGGAGGATGAAGAACGTGCCGAGCGTGACGATGAAGCTCGGCAGGCCCGACTTGACGACCATGTAGCCGTTGAGGAAGCCGATGACGAGGGCGATGGCCAGCGACAGCATCATCCCGAGCCAGATGTTCATGCCGACCTCGACGGCGAAGATCCCGGTGAACATGCCGGTCGTTCCAGTCATCACGCCCGACGAGAGGTCGAACTCGCCTCCGATCATCAACAGGGCGACGGCGAGCGCGGTGAGCCCGTAGAGCGCCGACGTGTCGAGGTACGTGGCGGTGCCCTGCCAGCTCAGCCAGACGCTGCGGGCCTGGGTGGCGAACAGGACCCACACGACGATGGCCCCGGCCAGGGCCCCGAACTCCGGGCGGATGAGCAGCCGCTTGAACAGCGACGTGCGGGCGAGGCGCTCGTCGGTCGTCGAGACCACGGGTGTGGTCACGGTTGCCATGGCAGTGCTCCCATCGGATCCCCCAGTCGTGTGTGGGCAGGGGCCGGAGCGGCCCCTGCCCGATTCAGATCAGCGTGTCCCGGCGGCCGCGAGGTCCTTGACCTGGGCGGCGTTCTCCGGTGTGACGAACCCCGGCCCGGTGAGGACCGGCAGGCCACCGCCGACGGTGTTGAGGTTGCTCGCATAGAGATCGAGGAAGATGATCGGCAAGTAGCCCTGGATGTACTGCTGCTGGTCGACGGCAAAGGCCATGTCGCCGGCCTCGATGGCATCGAGGACCTCCGGGCTGAGGTCGAACGTCGCCAGCATGGCGTCGCTGCCGATGTCCAGCTTGGCGGCCAGCGCCGGCGCAGCGCCGGTCGGGCCGAGCGCCAGGATCCCGTCGATGTCCGGGTCGGCCTGCAGCGCCGAGCTGATCGTGTTCTGCGCCCCGGCGGCGTCGTTGAGGTCGACCTGCAGCACCTCCATGGTCCCGCCGGCTTCCTCGATCGCCGACGTGGCACCGGCGCAGCGGGCGTCGAGGCCGGCGTTGCCGACCTCCTGGTTGATGCAGATCACCTTCGTCGCCCCTTCGTCGGCCAGGCGGGCGCCGGCACCCTCGCCGGCCACCGTCTCGTCCTGACCGACGTGGGTCAGGGCGCCGATCTCCTGGTACACGTCGGAGCCGGAGTTGATCGTGATGATCGGGATCCCGGCATCGGTTGCCGCGGCGAGCGAGTCCTGGAGTGCATCGAAGTCGGGCACCGACACGACCAGACCGTCCGGGCCCTTGGCGACCGCGGCATCGATGAGCTGGCTCATCTGCACCATGTCGAACGTCGCCGGCGCGCTGTAGTTGACGGTCGCGCCGGTCAGCGCCGCGGCATCGTCGACGCCGCGCTGGACCACTGACCAGAACGGATCGGACGCCTGACCATGGGTGACGACCTCGATCGTGAGGTCGCTGCCCTGGACGAGGTCGACCGTGTCCTCCGAGCCACCGGCCTCGGTTCCCTCCGGCGCCTCCGTCCCGGCCGGCGCGGCGGCCGTGCCGTCCCCCGTCGTTGCTTCGCTGATGGTGCCGTCACCGTCGTCGTTGCCGGCGTCCTCCGCAGAGCTGCACGCCGCCAGCGTCAGCGCACCGGCAGCGAGGAGCGCCCCGGTGACACGGAACCTGGTCTTCATGTGATCCCCCCTGGGTTGTGGTGCGACGTCTGTCGCGTTGTCGAGACCTTCAGCCTGCCCGTTGCCCGGCCAGCAGCCCGCGCAAGTAGTCGGCGCTGACCCGGACGTCGGCCACCGGGCCCTCGCCGGGCGGCGGTGCGTGAGCGCCGAGATCGGTGTCCTGCTCGAGCACGTACCACCCTGCGTAGGCATCGTGCTGGAGACGGTCGATGGTCGCCGCGATGGGAGCGTCACCGCGCCCGAGCGGGCAGAACAGCCCGGCGCGCACCGCGCCGATCAGGGACAGCTCGCCGCGGCGGGCCCGATCGGCGAGATCGAGGCGGACGTCCTTGACATGGACGTGAGCGATGCGGCCTGCCGCGTCGGCGGCGAACATCGCCGGGTCGTAGCCGCCGATGAGGAGGTGACCGGTGTCGAGGCACCAGCGCACGGCCGACCGCTCGAGCACCTCGCGCACGTCGTCGCTCGTCTCGACGAGCGTTCCGACGTGGGGGTGCAGCGCATGCTCGAGACCATTCCCGGCGCACAGCTCGTCGAGCTCGGCAAGCATCCCGACCAGGTGGTCCCACTGCGTCGCCGACAACGGGAACCGGGGCGCCCAGGCGTCGTCGACGACGGCCGTCGAGACGAACGTCGTGGCGCCGGCTGCGGCGAACAGGTTCGCCTCGGTCCTGGCCATCGCCATCGTGCGCTCCCGCTGCGCCGCGTCGTGCAGGACGAGAGGGACGAAGCCACCGATCAGCCGCGCGCCGTGGCGGTCGAGCACAGAGCGCAGCTCCACTGGATCACGTGGCAGGAACCCTGGCGCGCCGAGCTCCAGCGCATTGATGCCGAGCGAGACCATCTCGGCCAGCACCCGGTCGGGGTCGAGCATCACGCCCCAGCCGGGCACCTCGCACACCCCCCAGGAGATCGGCCCGATGCCGATCCGGTCAGTGACCATGGCCAGCCCGATCGATTGGAGCGCTCCAAGCGGGGGGTCGATTGGAGCGCTCCACGGGTGGCCATTCCACACCCGCCGTCGGCGACTGTCAAGGCTCGCCGGGCGATTGGCGTTGGAGCGCTCTATTGTCGGCGACCCCCGCGGGTGCTTCACTGGCCGTCATGGCGTTCCCGGGCCGTTGCCGGCCATTCGCTCGCTGGCGCTCTCTCGCTCGTACCAGCCACAAGGTGCACGGATGACCCACACGACGATGGAGGACGTCGCCAAGCGGGCTGGCGTATCACGGTCCCTCGTGTCGCTCGTGATGCGCGAGAGTCCCCACGTCAGCGCCGAGCGCCGTCGGCGCGTCCTGGCCGCCGCTGCCGAGCTCGGCTACTCCCCCAACGCCATGGCCAGAGGGTTGGCCAGCAGGCAGTCGGGGATGATCGCCGTGCTCCTCAACGATCTCCACAACCCGTTCTTCGCCGAGACGTTCGACGGACTCGTTCAGGGCGCGGAGGTGCTCGGCTACCGCCTGCTGCTCGGCGCCGGCAGCGACCGGCGCCAGGCCGAGCTGGCTGCCATGCGGGGATTCCTCGAGTACCGCCCCGACGGCATCATCCTGTTGAGCCCGCGGCTGCCGACCGGGGCGATCGCCTCGGTCGCGGCGACGGTCCCGATGGTGGTCGTCGGGCGCAGCGTGCGCGCCGACGGCGTCGACAGCGTGATGACCGACGAGCAGGTCGGGGCCCGGCTCGTCGTCGACCATCTGGCCAAGCTGGGTCACCAGCGCATCGTCCACGTCGACGGCGGACGCGGCGCCGGCGCCGCACCGCGGCGCCAGGGCTACCGCAAGGCGATGGAGCGCCGCGGGCTCGGCCGGTTCATCGAGGTCCTGCCGGGCGACTTCACCGAGCGGGCCGGCACCGAGGCCGCTGCCGCCCTCGTCCGCCGGCGCAGCCTGCCGACGGCCGTGTTCGCCGCCAACGACCTCGTTGCTGTCGGCGCCATCGAGACGCTGGAACGCAACGGCCACCAGGTGCCCGACGCGGTGTCCGTCGTCGGGTACGACAACACGTTCTTCGCTCGCCTCCAGCACGTGTCGCTGACCACGGTCGACCAGCCACGCGAGGAGATGGGCCGGATCGCGCTGCAGCTGCTCGTCGATCGGATGACCGGGCAGCGGCGGGCGCCGGAGCTCGTGCTGACCACACCGACGCTCGTCACCCGCAGCACGACCGCCCAACCGCGGTGACGTCGTTGCGACGCGCCGGGACCGTTGCACTGCTCGCCCTCGCCGCGTGTGGCGACGACGGCCCATCGGCGGTGGCGCCGGATGTGGAAGTCAGGGCGGAGGGCTGCTCGCTGATCGACGAGCTGTCGAAAGGAATCGTCGTCGCCGACGGCCGTGTGCTGACGGCCGCCCACGGACTGCGCGGGGCGACCGCGGTGACCGTCGACGGCGAGCCGGCGACAGTGGTCGCCCTCGACGAGCGCATCGACGCCGCCCTCCTCGCCGCCCCGACGACCGGCCGGCCCGCGGCCATTGCCACCGAGGTCGCACCCGGGCCGGCCCAGATCGACGGCCGGCCGGTGGTGGTCGAGCGGCTCGTCGTCGCCTCCGTCGAGGAGCCCCGCGATGACGCCACATACCGGCGGCGGGCGCTCGTCATCGACGGCGACGTCCGTCCCGGCGACAGCGGGTCCGGAGTCCGGCAGCCCGGATGGACAGCTGATCGGCATGGTCTTCGCCGCGTCCACGCGCACCGACTCGGTGGCCTACGCCGTCTCGGCGAGCGAGCTGCAACCGTTCCTCGACCAGCAGCCGGCGACGACGGAGCCGGTCGACGTCGGGGCGTGCCGCTGACGGTCACGGGCCCGTCGCGACGACGGCGACCTCCAATCGCCACTCCGGTCGAGCGAGCGCCGGCACCGTCACCAGCGTCGAGGCGGCGACGTGGCCGGCCATGGCGCGATCGCGGGCGGCCATCACAGGGCCGAGCTCCTCCCCGGCGACGACGTAGGTGGTGACCGACACGATGTCGCGCATCACCATCTTCGCCTCGGCGAGGATCGCGGCGATGTTGGCCCACACGACATCGGCCTGCTCGGCGAGGTCGGGCGGCACGGACCCGTCCGGACTCACCGGGACGACCCCGGCCGTGTGCAGCAGGCGGCCGCTGCGCTCGCTGACCACAGCGTGGGCGTAGTTGGCTGCCGGCGGGGCGATCGATGTGGGCATCACGGCGCGGTTCACGGCCCGATCATGGCCGCGCGATCGCCTTCTGTCCTTCCGGATCGGCTCGTTCGGGCTGATCTCGACGGACAGAAGCGCAGTAACGTCGGCGTCATGGCACTCATCGAGCACTTCACGAGCGGGCACGGCGAGGCCGAGGCCGATGTCGTGGACGCGCCGACCATCGACGGCGTCTCGCTGACACCGAAGGCCGTGCAGCTGGTCGGGCCGCCGACGTTCGAGCGGGTCGAGGACGAGCGGCTCCACCGCAAGCAGAAGCTGGCCGGTGCGCTGCGCATCTTCGGGCGCTTCGGGTTCGGTGAGGGCGTCGCCGGCCACATCACGGCGCGCGACCCCGAGTTCCCCGACCACTTCTGGGTCAACCCGTTCGGATTGAGCTTCCGCCACATGCGCGTGAGCGACCTCATCCTCGTCAACCACCACGGCGATGTCGTCTACGGCGACCAGCCCGTCAACCGGGCGGCGTTCGTCATCCACTCGGCGATCCACCAGGCCCGGCCCGACGTCGTCGCCGCGGCTCACGCCCACTCGCCCTACGGCAAGTCGTTCGCCTCGTTGGGCATCCCGCTCGATCCCCTGACCCAGGACTCCTGCATCTTCTACGAGGACCACCACGTGATCACCGAGCAGGGCGGGGCGGTCGTGTTCGACGTCGAGGCCGGCAAGGAGCTGGCTGCGGCGTTCCCGTCCGGCAAGGCGGCGATCCACCAGAACCATGGGCTCTTCACGGTCGGCGAGACGGTCGACGAGGCCGTGTTCTGGTTCGTGTCGATGGAGCGCTCCTGCCAGGCCCAGTTGATGGCGATGGCGGCCGGCGAACCGAAGAAGATCCGTCACGAGTTCGCCTCGTACACGGCGGCGCAGACGGGGTTCCCGCTCGCCGGCTGGTTCAGCTTCCAGCCGCTCTGGCAGGAGATCTGCCGCACGGACCCCGACCTGTTCGAGTAGACGGCCGTGCCCACCGGGGCACAACCACGCGCCCACCCCACGACCCGGTCGCCCTCCCGGTTCCTCGACACCGCCTCTCCCGAGGCCCTCTTCGTCCTGTCGGCGGTCGCCCAGTACATCGGGGCGACGATCGCCGTGCTGTTGTTCGACGAGGTCGCCCCGCAGACCGTCGCCTGGCTGCGGATGGCCGGAGCGGCACTCGCCGTGCTCGCCGTCTCCGGGGCGTTCTGGCGCGGGTGGACCCGTCCGCAGCTCGCTGCGGCGGCGATCTTCGGGATCGCCACGGCGGCGATGAACACGTTCTTCTACCTCGCCATCGACCGCACCGACCTCGGCAAGAGCGTGGCGATCGAGTTCATCGGGCCGATCGCCGTCGCCGCGGCGATGACGAGGAGCGCGCGCAACGCCGCAGCCCTCCTCCTCGCGGTGATCGGCGTCGCCGTGCTCGGTGGCGTCGAGCTCGACGGCAACGCCACCGGGATGGCCTACCTGCTGGCGGCATCGGCCTGTTGGGCCGCCTACATCGTCGTCGGGTCACGCGTCGCCCACGCCCGTCCCGGCGTCGCCGGTCTGGGAGTCGGGATGGCCATCGGTGCCGTCGCCCTGACCCCGTTCGGCGCACCGGGCAGCGGGCCGGTGTGGACCTCGCCCCGCCTCCTCCTGGCGTGCCTCGTCGTCGGTGTGTTCTCCAACGCCATCGGCTACGGCATCGACCAGCACGTGCTGCGGCGGATCCCGGTGCGCCGGTTCTCGGTCCTGCTGGCGTTGCTGCCGGTCACCGCCGTGTTGATGGGGTGGCTCGTCCTCGATCAGCGGCCGTCGCCGCTCGACCTCGCCGGCATCGCCCTCGTGCTGGCCGGCGTGGTGCTCCAGGAGCGCGACGAGGTCGCCGCCGAGATCGCCGCGCCGGAGCCGTCGTGACGTGCCTCGCGGCGCGACACCCGCCCTGACGGCTGAACGGGAGACTCACCCGCGGACCTCGGCGGCTGAGGAGCCGAGCCCGACGTCTATCCGGCGGCGCAGCACTCCTCGCCGAGGGCGGCGACGGCCGCCAGCCGGTCGAGTGCATCGACCTGATCGAGTTCGACGATCGGTGTCGCGCCTGCCGAACGGGCGCCGGCCACGAGGCCGAGCAGTGCATCGAGCGTCTCGCGGTCGAGGTGGCCGCACGGCCGGATCAGGACTCGTCCGCCGTCCATCGTGACGCTGATCCCCCGCTCGACCTCTGCGTCGCTCGTCATCGACATCCTCTGCCGTCCTCCTCGACCCGCCATCCCGCGGGGCGCCACCATCGTGCTCTGCGCTCGATGACATCCCGGTGACGACTGGGAGCCGACTCGTTGACGATCCTCGACGTGCTTGAATGCCGGGACGTTCCGACCGGGAGAGTGCCCACGTGACCCACGGCCACCGCGTCGCCATGCTCGGCACCGGGTTGATCGGCGACTTCTACACCATGACGCTGCACGGCCGGCGTAGCCGCGACCGCGTCGAGATCGTCTACTCCCGCTCCGTCGAGCGCGGCGAGGCGTTCCAGTCGCGCTGGGACGTGCCCCACGCGACGACCAGCATCGAAGAGGCAGTCGAGCATCCCGATGTCGACACGGTCGTCGTCGGGCTGCCCAACCACATGCATGCCGAGGCGGTCGCCACGGCGGCGGCGGCGGGCAAGGCCGTCCTGTGCACGAAGCCGCTGGGCCGTTCGGCGGCCGAGGCCAAGCAGATCCTCGATCTCGTCGAGTCGGCCGGCGTGTTCGCCGGCTACCTCGAGGACCTGGTCTACACGCCGAAGACGATCAAGGCGGCGGCATCCGTCGGCGCGGGGGCGATCGGCGACGTGCTGTGGGTGCGCAGCCGCGAGACGCACCCGGGTCCCCACAGCGCCTGGTTCTGGGATGCCGAGCAAGCCGGTGGCGGATGCATCGTCGACCTCGGCTGCCACTGCATCGAGGTCATCCGCACGTACGTCGGCAAGAGCAACCGGCCCGTCGAGGTGATGTGCTGGAGCGACACGCTCGTCCACCCGATCGAAGCGGAGGACAACGCCATCGCCCTCATCCGCTTCGAGAGTGGGGCCATCGGGCAGTTCGAGGTCAGCTGGACGTTCCGCGGCGGGATGGACCTGCGCGACGAGGTGGCCGGCACGGACGGGACGATCTGGACCAACCACTTCCTGCGCACCGGCTTCGAGATGTTCGCCGGCGGGACCGGCGGCTACGTCGCCGAGAAGGCCGAGACGGAGCGCGGCTGGGTCTTCCCGGTCGGCGACGAGATCACCGAGCTCGGCTACATCGAGATGTTCACCGACATGTTCGACGCCATCGATCAGGACCGCCAGCCCGTGGAGACGTTCTACGACGGCTACGTCGTCAACGCCGTGATGGACGCCTGCTTCCGGTCGTCGGCGAGCCGGCAGTGGGAACCGGTCGAGCTCGACTGGCGCCACGGATCGACGGCGCGGATCACGTCGACGGCACGCACCGAGGAGGGCCTCGTCGTGATCAAGGAGGAGCACCTCCCCGACGGTCGCCGCAAGCTGATCCTCAAGGACCCGACCAGCGGCCGGTTCAGCGACCGCGTGATCTAGCCAGGGCGTTCAGACGATGTACGGGGCGACGGCGTTGCGGGCCAGGACGAAGCCGGCCTTGACCTTCTCGTCGGTGCCCTCGAACTGACGGTCCTCGTGCTCGACGATCACGGCGTGGTCGTAGCCGACCCGGTACAGGGCGCTGATGAAGCGGTCCCAGCGCACCTCGCCGAGCCCCGGCAGGCGCGGCACCTGCCAGCCCATCCCGGCCGAGAGCACACCGTGTTCGTACAGCCCCTCGCGGTCGATCTCCATGTCCTTGGCGTGGACGTGATAGATGCGCTCGCCGAACTCCCGCACGACGCGCTCGTAGTCGATCATCTGCCACACGAGGTGAGACGGGTCGAGGTTCAACCCGAGGGTCTCACCGTCGAGGTAGCTGAACACGTCGCGCCAGGCGGACGGCGTGTGCATGAGGTTGTTGCCGGCCGGCCACTCGTCGTAGGAGAAGATCATCGGGCAGTTCTCGATGCCGATCCTGACGCCGGCGTCGGCGGCGCGGGCGACGATGTCCGGCCACACCCTCGTGAACTCGGCGAAGTTCTCCGCTGTACGGCTTGTCCTTGTCGTTGCCGATGAACGTGTTGACGACGGGCACCCCGAGCTTGGCTGCTGCCGTGAACACGTGGCCGAGGTGCTCGATCACCTCGGCCCGATGGGCCAGGTCCGGGTGCAGCGGATTGGGGTAGTACCCCAGCCCGGAGATCTCGATCCCCCGCTCGGCGAGGTCACCGACGATCTCCTTGGCCTGCTCGTCGGAGAGGCCCGCGCAGTCGATGTGCGCCACCCCGGCGTAGCGCCGGGACGGGCCGTCGGCTCGCGGCCAGCAGGCGACCTCGAGCATCGAGAAGCCGTTGCCCGCGGCCCAGTCGGCGACCTCGGTCAGGGGCGTGTCCGGGAAGGCCGCGGTGAGCAATCCGATCTGCATGAAATCTCTCCTGTCCTCTCAGGCCCGTTCGACCTTGGCCCACGTGCCGGTCCGGGCCGAGGCACTGATCGCCTCGCACACCAGCACGGCGTCGTGGCCGTCGGCGAACGTCGGGTAGGTCGGGCGCGGTGACGGCGCGCCGGCATCGATGTCACGGTAGATGTCGGCGAACAGGGCGCGGAACGTGTCCGGGTAGCCCTCGACATGTCCCACCGGGTACGCCGCGGCGGCGGTGCCGGCCGGTGTCATGATCGCCGGGTCCTTCTCGATCACCTCGTTCGGCCGCCCTCGGTGGCCGGCCCACAGGCGCTCGGGGTCCTCCGACGCCCAGGCCAGCGCAGCGGTGGTGCCGTCGACTTGCCACTCGATGGTGTTCTTGCGGCCGGCGGAGACCTGGCTGATCGTGCACGTGCCGCGCTGCCCGTCCTCGAAGCGCAGCAGCAGTCCGGCCGCGTCGTCGCTCTCCATGTGCTCACGGACCCGCGCCGCGCCGGCGGCGACGGCGCCGAACGTCTCCACGTCGCCCGTCGGGTGGTTGCGCTCGGTGACGAACGTGTGCAGGTCGGCGAGGACCTCGACGACCTTCCGGCCGGTGACGAAGCGGGTCAGATCCAGCCAGTGCGAGCCGATGTCGGCGACGGCGCGCAGACCTCCCTGACGAGCGGCGTCGAGGCGCCAGTTCCAGTCGGTGTCGAGCAGCAGCCAGTCCTGGTGGTAGCGGCCCGTGACGAACTGCGGCTCGCCGATGGCGCCGGCGGCGACGAGCGCCGCGCCGTTCTGGTTCTGGGCGTAGTAGCGGATGTTGAAGCAGACGGCGTGGACGATGCCGGCCGTCTCGGCGCTGGCGATCAGCTCGGCCGTCTCGGCCGAGCTCACGCCGAGCGGCTTCTCGCACACGACGTGCTTGCCCGCGGCGACGGCGGCGCGGATGTGCTCGGCGTGGAGGTGGTTGGGGCTGGTGACGTGGACGGCAGCGACGTCCGGATCGGCGAGCAGCGCCTCGACGCTGTCGACGACCGGCGGCAGGGGTACCGGCGACGCCGCCGCCTTGGCCCGCGCCCGCGCCGGCGTCGAGCCGACGATGCCGACGACGTCGTGGCCGAGCCGGCGCAACGCCTCGGTGTGGGCAACCCCCATGAATCCCGTCCCGATGACCCCGACCCCCGTCACGACCGCATCCCTCCGAGGGGCACCGGCGCAGTCATCGTTCGCCCTCGCCGGACTTCTGACCGGTCAGACGGACGTACAGCCACGCCAGGGCCAGCACGATGACGCCGTAGAGCATCTGCTTGAACGCCTCGCTGACGTCGAGGCGCAGCAACAGGCGGTTGAGGACGGTGAGGATGAGGGCGCCGAGGATCGTGCCGCTGTAGCCACCGGCCCCGCCGAGGATCGACGTCCCGCCGATCACCGTGGCGGCGACGGACGGCAGCAGGTAGCTGTTCGTCTGGTCCACGCCGACCGAGCCGGTGGTGCCGGAGAACAGCAGCCCGCCGATGGCGGCCAGCAGCCCGGCCAGCACGTACACGGCGAGCAGCACCTGCCAGACGCGCACACCAGCCAGCCGACAGGCGATGGGGTTGTCGCCGACGGCGTAGATCATCCGCCCCAGCCCCGAGGACCGCAGGCCGAGCACGAGCACGACGGCGACGACAGCCCACACGACGAGGTTGGCCGGCAGCGGGCCGATCAGCGTGCCCGAACCGATGTCGCGCACGACGTCGAGGACGTTCGTCGATCCGGCGAGGAAGCCACGCAGGCCGACGGTGACGATGCCGAGCAGGATGCTCGCCATGCCGAGGGTCATGATCAGCGGGTTGACCCGGAACACTCCGATGGCGAGCCCGTTGACGAACCCGACGGCGATGCCCACGCCAAGGGCGATGGCCAGCGCCGGCGCCGTGCCCCGACCACTCTCTGTGGCTGCGAGGTAGGCGGCCAGGTTGGCCGTCATGGCCACCGACAGGTCGATGCCGCCCGTCAACATGCACAAGGTCTGGCTGGCGGCGAAGATCGCCAACGGGCACGCCAGCAGGAGGATCGAGCGGACGCCGGCGACGCGCAACAGGCTGTCGTCCTGCCACGCCGTGACGGCGTAGAGCACGGCGAAGACGGCCGCCAGCACGAGCGTCGGCTGCTCGGCGAGGCGCACCCGCCAGCCGGGCCGGGCGGCCTCGCGGGCGATCGTCGCCACGACGGCGCTCGACTCGGCCGCTGTCGGGCGGTCCTCCGTCGGCACGGTGGTGACGTCGTCGGTCATGTGGCCCGCCGGCGCGTCTGCAGCAACCCGGCGACGAGGACGACGAGGATGATGATCACGCCTCGCGCCGTCTCGGCGTTGCTGGGGTCCCATCCGAGGCCGAGCATGATCGCCGGGATCAGGGCCAGGCACGCCGCGGCCAGCACCGGGCCGACGAGCCCGCCCACACCGCCCGTCAAGCGCCACGCCGCCGAGCACGACGGCGGCCACGCTGTTGAGCGTGGCGTTGGCCCCGATCGTCTCGCGTGGCTCGCCGCCGCCGGTGGAGGCAGTCACCACGAGCCCGGCGAAGCCGGCGAACAGCCCGCCGAGGGCGTAGGCGAAGACGCGCGTCCGGGCGATCCGCACGCCGGACAGGAACGCCGCGGTGCGGTGGCTCCCGACGGCGTAGATGGCCAAGCCGAGACGGCTGCGCTTGAGCGGCAGCCACACGACGAGCAGCGCGCCGACGACCCACAGCACCGACGGCCAGGGGTTGGTCAGGCTCCCGGCCACGAGGCGCTGGAAGTCGCGCGACGTCCCGCCGCCAGGTCCCCCGACGATGAACAGGGCGAGGCCGGCGAGGAAGAAGCTGGCGGCGAGCGTGACGATGATGTCGGGCACTCCCGAGGCCATGATCACGATGCCGGTCAGCGTGGACAGGGCGACCGTGACGACGAGCACGAGCACGGCGAACAGCAGGCACGCGGCGAGCCCCTGGTCCTCCATCCACAGCGCCGACAGGCAGTTGGCGAGGACCATCATCGCCCCGACCGACAGGTCGACACCCCCGGCTATGACGATCACGCCCTGGGCCATCGCCAGGAAGGCCAGGGGCATCGTGCCGGCTGTGATCGTGCGGATCTCGAAGCCGCCGAAGTCCGGCAGCTGCGACGCCCGCCACGCCAGCAGCACGACGAGCAGGGCGGCCACGCCGATCGTCCAGCCCTGCCGGCGAGCGAAGCGGGACAGCCGGCTGGACGGCGCGGGCAGCCGCGTCGTCGCCCCGTCGAACGAGCCGGGCGTGATCGCCTCGGCACTCACGACGCCACCTCCAGGCCGTGAGCCGCCGACAACAGGGCGTTCTCTCCGGCGTCGGCGGGGAGTTCGGCGACGATGCGACCGTTGTGCAGCACGGCGGAGCGGTCGCAGACCATCGCCACCTCGCGCAGCTCACTGGTGAACATGACGATCGCCGTGCCCTCGTCGGCGAGGGTGCGGATGAGGTCGTAGACCTGGTGCTTGGTGCCGACGTCGATGCCGCGCGTCGGGTCGAACAGCAGCATCACGCGCAACCCGCGCGCCAGCCACCGGGCGATGGTCACCTTCTGCTGGTTGCCTCCGGACAGGCGCCGCACCTGGCTCGCGGCGCGGGTGTCGATGGACAGCCGGTCGACGGCCTCCTGCACCCGCCGGCGCTCCTCCCGACCGTTGATCGGGCCCCACCGGGCGACCCGGTTGAACAGAGGAGCGGCGACGTTCTCGCGGATCGAGCGCTGGGGCAGCAGGGCATGGAGGCGGTCCGCAGGCACGAGCACGACACCTCGGCGGATGACGTCGAACGGGTGACGCGCCTTGACGGCGCGGCCCTCGATCAGCAGCCGTCCCCGCTCGGCCTTGCGGTTGCCGGCGAGGATGTCGAACAGCGTCTCCTGGCCCTGGCCCTCGAGGGCAACGAGCCCGAGCACTTCGCCGGCCGAGACGGCGAGCGAGACGTCCTCCAGCTGGCTCCCCGCACCGACATGCTCCGCTTCGAGGGCCGGACGATCACCGGTCGCCACCGTCGCGGTCCGGGCGCGCACCTCGTCACGGACGACGTTCGCGGCCTCGCCGAGCATCGCCGACACGATCTGCGTCTCGCCGCCCTCACCGGGGACGAACGACGCCACGTCGCGACCGTCGCGTAGCACCGTGCACATGTCGCAGTGGACGCGGACCTCGGCGAGGCGGTGGGAGATGAACAGCACCGAGCGGTTGCGCTCCTTCCACCGCCGCATCACGGCGAAGACCCGCTCGGACAGGTCCGGGGGGAGGGCGGCGGTGATCTCGTCGAGGAGCAGCAGCTGGGGATCGAACGCCAGCGCCCTGGCCAGGTCGATCATCCGCAGGAACGGCAACGGGAGGTCCCGCACCTGCTCGTCGAGATCGAGCCCGTCGAGGTCCATCGCCGCCAGTTCGGCGCGCACGGCGCCGATGTCGGCGCCCGACAGCCGCAGGTTCTGGGCGACGGTCAGGTCGGGGGCGAGCGCGGGGTCCTGGAACACCGGCGCCATCCCGGCGACGTGGGCGTCGTTCGGGCGGCGCAGCTCGGTCGGCCGGCCGTGCAAGGCGATCGTCCCGGCATCGGCTCGCAACACGCCGGTGAGGATCTTGACCATCGTCGACTTGCCGGCGCCGTTGGCCCCGAGGAGGGCGTGGCTCTCACCGGGCCGGACGCTGAGGTCGACGGCGCGCAGCGCGACGACCGCACCGAAGGCCTTGGCGATCGCCGTGGTCTGGAGGAGTGGAGCTGTCATCTGAACAGTCCATCCGAGTGCGTCGTGCGGGACCTCCCCGCACGACGCACTCGGATGGCAGGAAACACTCGGATGGACGTCAGGTCACTCGCCGGGGCCCTTGCAGGCCAGCAGCTGCTCGGGCTCGTAGGTGGTGAAGCCCTCGATGGTCACCGCCGAGCTGAAGTCCTCGGGGCGATCCGGGAAGTGGTTGGCCTCGAGGTCGGCCTGACTGGTCTCGAGGTCCCACACCTCCGGCGTCAGCAGCGTGGTCTGCTCGACCTCCTCGCCGTTGAGGACGCGCAGGGCGAGGTTCGTACCCACGCCGCCGATGACGGCCGGGTTGGTCACTGCTGCGCCGGGCGTGCCGTCGAGCAGTTGGCCGACGAAGCCGTTGTTGTCGGCGCCCACGACGGGCACCGGCTCCTTGCCGGCCGTCTCGAAGGCGTTGACGACGGTGTAGTCGATGCCCGACGTCCACACACCGTCGTAGTCGGCGGCCGTGAGCTCCTGCACGGCGATCTCACCGCCCTCGGTGAAGCTCCAGTTGGTGAACACCTCCTTGATGTCGATGTCCGGGTACTCGGCCATCACTTCCTGGAAGCCGGTGTCGCGGTCGGCGTCGGCGGGCACGCCGTCGATCCCCCGCATGTACAGCACCGAACCCTGACCACCGAGCTGGTCGGCGAGCCACTCGGCGCCGAGGCGGCCATAGGCGACCTGGTCGTTGCTGGCGACGTAGGCACCCTCGGCGGTGACCGCCTGGTCCACGGCGACGACGACGATCCCTTGGGCGATCGCCTCCTCGATGACCGGGTTGAGCTGCTCGCGGTCTGACGGGTTGACGATGATCGCGTCGACGCCCTGCGAGATGAGGTTCTGGAGGTCGGCGATCTGGTCGGTCGGGCCGCCGTTCTTGGAGATGGCGATGACCTCGCTGACCTGGCCGCTGGCGAGCGATTCGGCCTTCACGGCGCAGATCATCTCCTCCCGCCAGCCGTTGCCGGCGAGCGTGTTGCTGACGCCGATGACGTAATCGCCCTCACCACCGCCGGCCGTGCCGGCCGGAGCGTCGGTACCGGCCGGGGCGTCGGTGCCGGCCGGGGCATCCGTGCCAGCCGGAGCGTCGGTACCGGCCGGGGCGTCGGTGCCAGCCGGGGCGTCGGTGCCAGCGGTGTCACCATCGTCGTCATCGTCGCCACAGGCGGCGGCGATCAATGTGAGGGCGGCCAGGGCGGCGATGACCCTCCGCGGGCGCGTGGTTCTCATGCTCTCGGTCTCCTTCGTCTCGCCGGCGCACGAACGCCGGGCATCCTCCCCCTGGTCCCCCAGGAGATGCTGAGCGAACAGGCTCGGTGCCGAGGCTACGACACTTCTGCCGGATGTCAAGCAAAAGCTGATCTGGTCAGACCGAAGTGGGATGTGTTTCACTTGCCGCGTGGACGGTGCCGGCTCCTTGCTGCAACATCTGCGGGACGGCGTGCCTCGGACCCGCAGCGAGCTGGCCGCCGCCACCGGTCTCGGGCGTTCGACGGTCGCCCAGCGCGTCGACGCCCTCCTCGCCAGCGCGCTCGTCGGGCCGGCCGGCGAGGCGCTGTCGACGGGCGGTCGTCCACCGACGCAGTTCGCCTTCAACCCGGCGGCGCGAGTGGTCCTGGCAGCCGACGTCGGCGCCACCCACGTCCGCTTGGCCGTCACCGACCTGGCGGCGAACGTGCTGGCCAGCGAGCTCGTCGACCTCGACATCGCGCTCGGACCGGAGGTCGTGCTGCGCTGGGTCGTCGAACAGGGGCGCCGGCTCACCGTCGCCGCCGCTCGCGACGTCACCCACATCGCCGGTGTCGGCATCGGGCTCCCCGGTCCCGTCGAGCACGCCACTGGCCGCCCGACGCATCCGCCGATCATGCCGGGCTGGGACGGCTTCGACGTCCCCGGCTTCGTGAGGGCCGAGGTCGGCGCAGACGTCTTCGTCGACAACGACGTCAACGTCATGGCCCTCGGCGAGCACTACATGGGCTTCCGCGACGTCGACCACCTGATGTTCGTGAAGATCGCCACCGGCATCGGCAGCGGGATCATCAGTGACGGGGCGCTGCGCCGGGGGGCCCAGGGCGCGGCGGGCGATCTCGGTCACATCCAGGTGCCCCATGACGTCGACGACGTGTGCCGCTGCGGGAACGTCGGGTGCCTCGAAGCCGTCGCCAGCGGGGCGGCCATCGCCGGCAAGCTGCGCGCCGCCGGCGTCCATGCGACGTCCAGCCACGACGTCGTGGCGCTGGCCCGCGGCGGATCGGTGCTGGCGACGCGACTACTCCGCGACGCCGGGCGAACCGTCGGCGAAGTGCTGGCCAGCGCCGTCAGCCTGCTCAACCCGAGCGTGATCGTGCTCGGCGGGACCATCGCCGAGGCGGGCGACCCGCTCCTCGCGGGGGTGCGGGAGATCGTCTACCGGCGCTCGCTCCCGCTCGCCACGGCCCAGCTGCGCATCGTCCAGGCATCGGCTGGCGACCTGTCGGGCGTCGTCGGGGCGGCCGTGATGGTCATCGACCGGGTGCTGTCTCCGGACGCCGTCGACCGCTACGTCGCCTGACGGTCACGAGCCGAGCCTCGTCAATCGATCGGGTTGGGGTCGGGGATGATGGGGGTCGGCGGGACCGGATCTGGCTGCGGCGGCTCGGGAACGTCGGGGTTCGGCACCACCGGGTCCGGGACATCGGGATCGGGGACGATCGGTGGGAACGGTGTCGGCTCGGTCATCGCCACAGGCCTACCCCCACGCCGCGACCAGCACACCCCGCGGACTCAGTGGTCGTCGAGCCAGGGCGCGCAGAGGCCTTCGACGTCGCGGATCTGGATGCGGTCGCGATTGGCGTACGTCACCGGGTTCGCCGGATCGGGCTTGAGGTTGAAGGTGCGGAACGACATGTCCGTGGTGTCGATCGTCAGGATCCGGCCGATCAACGGCTCCCCGAGGCCGAGGATGACCTTGATCGCCTCGAGGGCCTGGATCGATCCGACGATGCCGGGCAGGACGCCGAGCACGCCAGCCTCGGCACAGCTCGGGGCCAGCTCGGCAGGCGGCGGCTCCGGGACCATGTCCCGGTAGGTCGGCCCTTCCAGCGGGTGGAAGACGCTGACCATGCCCTCGAAGCGGAAGATCGATCCGTGGACGACCGGGATGCCGAGCTTCACGCTGGCGTCGTTGAGCAGGTAGCGCGACGGGAAGTTGTCGGCGCCGTCGACGATCACGTCGTAGCCGGTGATGATCTCGATGATGTTCTCGGCCGACAGCCGCGTGTCGTAGGTGACGACGTCGACGTCGGGGTTGATCGACGTCAGCGTCTTCTTCGCCGAGTCCACCTTGCGGTCGCCGATGCGATCGAGGTTGTGGAGGATCTGCCGCTGCAGGTTCGAGGCGTCGACCTCGTCCATGTCGACGATGCCGAGCGTGCCGACGCCGGCCGCGGCGAGGTACAGCGCGGCGGGCGAGCCGAGGCCGCCGGCGCCGAGCAGGAGGACCTTCGCGCCGAGCAGCTTCGCCTGGCCCTCGGTGCCCACCTCCGGGAGTAGCAGGTGGCGCATGTAGCGGTTGCGCTGGTCCGGCGTCAGCACGACGGGCTGCGTCCACGGGCGGCCCTCGTCCTTCCACCGTCCGAAGCCACCGTCCATCGAGACGACGTCTTGGTAGCCGAGCTCCTGCAGCGTGCGGGCGGCGAACGCCGAGCGCACGCCGCCGGCGCAGTAGACGACGACCGGCGCCGACTTGTCGGTCAGCTTGCTCTCGACCTGCGACTCGAGGTGACCGCGCGGGATGTGCACGGCGTCGGCGAGGGCGCCCTGGTCGTACTCGTCGGGCTCCCGCACGTCGAGCACGCGGGCGCCGGCGTCGATGCGCTCAGCAGCCCCAGCAGTGTCGACCTCGGTGATCTCGGCCTTGGCGGCCCGCAGCAGCTCTCGGAACGTGGCCATGCCGAAAAGCCTATCGCCCTAGTCGGGATTCGCCCGCCGCCGGCGCCCCGAACTGGTTCTGGAGAAGATTCAGGGCCACTTCCGGCCTTGACTTTGGTTCAAAACCGGTCGGGGGCGGCGACGATCGCCGGGAGGAGGGTGCCGATCGGGCCGTTGAGGACGGCGTCGGCGATGGCGTCCATGTCCGTCGGACCGCCGTTGAGGATGACCACCCGGGCGCCGGCGGCCTTGGCCACCGGCACGCAGTTGGCGGCCGGGTAGACGCTCAACGTCGACCCCACGGCGAGCAGCAGGTCGCACTCCTCGCTGACCTGCATCGCCCGATCGATGACCTCGGGGACGAGGGCCTGCCCGAAGGAGATCGTGTCGCTCTTGAGGATCCCGCCGCAGACCGCGCACGGTGGGTCGTCCTCGCCGGCCCGCACCCGCGCCAGCACGTCCTCCATCGGGCGGCGGTCCTGACACTCCCAGCAGCGGGTCCACCACATCGTCCCGTGCACTTCGACGACCAGCTCGACGGGTGTGCCCGCCCTCTGGTGCAGCCCGTCGACGTTCTGCGTCACGACGCCGTGCAGCTTCCCCAGCCGCTCGAGGTCGACGATCGCCTCGTGGCCGGCGTTGGGCTCGGCGGCGAAGGCCGGGTTGGCGGCGCGCTGGCGCCACGCCTGTCGCCGGACCTCCGGATCGGCGAGGTAGTGCTGGATCGTCGCCATCTTCTCCGCCGCCGGGTTCTTCGTCCACACTCCCTGCGGACCCCGGAAGTCGGGGATGCCCGAATCCGTCGAGATGCCCGCGCCGGTCAGCACGGTGATCCGCTCGGCGTCGGCGACCCACCGCCGCACCAGGTCCACCTGTTCGTCGACATCCATGGGTCCCAGTCTGACCCGAGCGGCCATCGCATTTCCCTTTCCGGGATCTCGTGACACCCACGACGGGCACCGGCTCCCCCATCGCCCGACCGATCCCGCCCGGGAGGTCCCATGTCCGTCACCTCCGTGACCATCGAGTTCGAACCCCTGCCCACCGTCGTCCGGGTCACCCCGTGGGACGACCCGCTCGTCGACCGCCGCGGCCACGATCCCCGCTCGGCGTACGTCGAGCAGTTCTGGCTGTCGGTCCTCGGCCCCACCGCCACATGGCTGCTGCGGCGGCTCGTCGCCGGCTTCGACCACCATCCGGACGGCTACGAGCTCGACGTCGCCGGCACCGCCCGGGCCCTCGGGCTGAGTGTCTCCAAGGGGATGGCGTCACCGTTCGCCAAGGCGCTGCAGCGGTGCATCATGTTCGGCGTCGCCCAGCGCCTGTCGGAGGCCTGGGTCGTGCGGCGGCGCGTGCCGTCGATCTCCCAGCGCCACCTCCTGCGCCTCCCTCCCGAGCTGCAATCGGCGCACGAGCACTGGACGCGGACCACGATCAGCCTCGACGCCCTCGCCCGCGCCCACGCCCTCGCCACGGCGATGCTCGCCGCCGGTGACGACCGCGGCCTGCTCGAGCCGCAGCTCATCGCCGTCGGCGTCCCGGCCGCGGCGGCCGCCGAGGCGTGCGAGCTGCTCAGACGGCAGTCCCGAGAGCCTCACGCTTGAAGTTCATCGCCAGGTCGACGAGCAGGCGCGTGCCGAAGCCGGTCGCCCCCTTGGACCGCCACGACTCGTCGGCGTCGACCTTCATCGGCCCGGCGATGTCGAGGTGGGCCCATGGCACGTCGCCCACGAACTCCGACAGGAACACGGCGGCGGTGATCGCCCCGCCGTAGGGTCCGCCGACGTTCTTCACGTCGGCGACGTCGGAGTCGAGCAGTTTGCGGTACCGCTTCGTCTCCAGGGGCAGCTGCCACACGGGCTCATCGGTGGCGCTCGACGCCGCGGCGACCTGGTCGACCCACGGCTGGCTGTTGCCGAGGACGCCGGCCACCGCCGGGCCGAGGGCGACGAGGCAGGCACCGGTGAGCGTGGCGATGTCGACGATCGCGTCGGGCTCCTCTTCCTTGGCCAGCGCCAGCCCGTCGGCGAGGAGCAGGCGGCCTTCGGCGTCGGTGTTGTGGATCTCGACGGTCGTCCCGCCGTGGATCGTCAGCACGTCGCCGAGCTTCATCGCCGAGCCCGACGGCATGTTGTCCGTGCACATCAGGTAGCCCGTGACGCTGGTTGGGCAGTCCAGCGCAGCCAGCGTCGACATCGACGAGAGCACGGCGGCGGCACCGGACATGTCCATCTTCATCGCCGCATGCATCGCATCGGTGGGCTTGAGGCTGATCCCACCGGAGTCGTACATCACACCCTTGCCCACCATGACCAGGTGACCGCCCGAACGCGCAGGACGGTCCGGGCGGTAGGTGAGCTTGACCATCCGCGGCGGTTCGTCGCTGCCGGCGTTGACCCCGAGCAGCCCCCCGCAGCCGAGCGCGGCGAGGGCGTCCTCGTCGTAGACCTCGATCTCCAGCCCGGAGGACGCCGCGACGGCGATCGCCACGTCGGCCATGCGCGTCGCCGTCAGGTGGCCTGGCGGCGAATTCGCGAGGTCGCGGGACAGCTGGGCAGCGACGGCCATCACGCGGCCGCGCTGGGCACCTCGTTCCACCGCCGCGGCGCGGCCCGCACCGGCGACGAGCACGACGTCGGTCAGGTCGGTGGAGGACGACTCCCGCTTCAGGGCGCCGTATCGGTAACGGGCGAGGAAGATGCCCTCGACGATCGCCTGCCCGGCCGCCTCCGGAGCGACAGCGGCGACGTCGGCCAGCGTCGTGGCGAGGTGCCCGTGCTTGGCGGCGGCCCTGGCGAAGGCGGCGGCGACGTCGCGCAGGCCGGCCGCGTCGAGCGTGGTCGAGTCGCCGACGCCGACGGCGACGACGCTCGGACCGTCGCGCCGCGGCACGACCAACGTCTGGCCGACCTTGCCGTCGAAGCCGGAGGCGACGAGCGTCGCACGATCGAGGCCGACCTGTCGCGGCACTGCCCCCTTCTCGCCGACCGGTACGCCGAGGGCGCCGGCAACCGCGGGAACCGAGCGCGCGACGGTGACCGTCACGTCGCCGTTGCGGGCCAGTGAGGGGGTCGGGTTGAAGTTGGCGACGGCGGGGGTCATACGTCGCCAGTCTGCCCGTCGGCAGCGCCGTCGGCGACGTCTCGCACGCGCAGCGTGGAACCGTCGGCAGCTTCCTGCCATCGGGCCATCGTCCACAGCAGGTCCGACAGCCGGTTCAGGTAGGGCACGACGAGTGACGGCGGCGGGGCCGCGGCGAGCGAGTGGCGCTCGGCCCGGCGCACGACCGTGCGCGCGAGATCCAGCCATGCCGCGGTGACGTTGCCGCCGGGCACGACGAACTCGGTCGGCGGGTCGAACTGCTCGTCGAGGTCGTCGATGTGCCGCTCGAGGCGCTCGACCATCGGCGTGGAGACGGCGGTCGTCCCCGGTTCGAGCTTGGACCGGTTGCCAGGCAGCGTGGCCAGCTCGGCCATCAGCACCCACAGGTCCTGCATCACGGCGACGAGCACGCGCTCGAGCTCGCCGACGGCGTGGGCCCGCGCCAGTCCGAGGACGGCCTGCGCCTCGTCGACGCTGCCGTAGGCGGTGGGCAGCTCGGAGTCCTTGGCCACTCGCCCGCCGTGGAACAGCCCTGTCGACCCGTCGTCGCCCGCCTTCGTGTACACCTTCCTGCGCACCACCCCGGCGACCGTAGTGCCGGCCCGCCATGAGCGAGGGTCTCGCCGACAACGCTCCACGCACCGTCGCGAGGGCGCCGGTAGCCTCGGTCAGCCATGGCCACCCCGCGCTACCTCGACGCCGTGCACGAGCGGGTGATCGTGTTCGACGGCGCCTTCGGGACCTACGTGCAGGACCTCGACCTCTCGGCCGACGACTTCGGCGGGCTGTCGCTCGAGGGGTGCAACGAGTACCTCTGCCTGACGCGACCCGACGTCATCGCCGGGATGCACGCGGCGTTCTTCGACGCCGGCGTCGACGTCATCGAGACCGCCAGCTTCGGCAGCTTCTCCACCGTCCTCGCCGAGTACGGCGTCGCCGACAAGGCCTACGAGCTCAACGTGGCGGCCGCCCGGATCGCCCGCGAGGTCGCCGACGACTACGCCGCCGACGGCCGCCCCCGGTTCGTCGCCGGCTCGATCGGTCCGGGCACGAAGCTGCCGAGCCTCGGTCACATCACCTTCGCCGATCTGCGCGACGCCTACGAGGAGCAGGCGAACGGGCTGCTCGCCGGCGGCGTCGACCTGTTCGTCGTCGAGACCTGCTACGACCTCCTGCAGGTCAAGGCGGCGATGCTCGGCTGCCGACGGGCGATGGCCGCCGCCGGGCGCGAGGTCCCGCTGCAGGTCCAGGTGACGATGGAGACGACAGGGCGGATGCTCGTGGGCAGCGAGATCGGCGCCGCCGTGGTGTCGATCGGCGCGCTGCGCCCCGACGTGCTCGGGATCAACTGCGCCACCGGTCCGGCGGAGATGCAGGAGCACCTGCGCTACCTCAGCCAGCATTCCCTGCTCCCGATCAGCGTGCTGCCCAACGCCGGCCTGCCGAGCATCGTCGACGGCCGCACCCATTACGACCTCACGCCCGAACAGCTCGCGGCGTTCCACGCCCGCCACGTCACCGAGCTCGGCGTGACGGTCATCGGTGGGTGCTGCGGTACCACGCCCGAGCACCTCCGCCAGGTCGTCGAGGCCGTGCGGGATCTCCAACCGGCGCGCCGCGACCCGTCGTCCGAGCCCAGCGTGTCGTCGATCTACAGCCCCGTGCCGATCGAGCAGGACCTCAGCTTCCTGATCATCGGCGAGCGGACGAACGCCAACGGCTCCAAGGCCTTCCGCGAGGCGATGCTGAGCAGTGACTGGGACACCTGCACGAGGATGGCCAACGAGCAGGTCCGCGAGGGCGCCCACGTGCTCGACGTCTGCGTCGACTACGTCGGCCGCGACGGCGCCGTCGACATGGACGAGATCGCCAAACGCTTCGCCACCCAGGCCAGCGTGCCGCTCGTGCTGGACTCCACGGAGACGCCGGTGCTGGAGGCCGGACTGCAGCACATCGGCGGGCGGGCGATCCTCAACTCGGCGAACCTCGAGGATGGCGAACTGCCCGGCAGCCGCTTCGACCGCGTGATGTCGCTGGCTCGCGACTACGGCGCGGCCGTCATCTGCCTGCTGATCGACGAGCGGGGCCAGGCCCGCGACGTCGAGTGGAAGATGGAGATCGCCCATCGCATCCACGAGATCGCCGTCGAGCGCTACGGGCTGTCGTCGAGCGATCTGATCTTCGACGCCCTGACGTTCCCGCTGTCGACCGGTGACGACGACCTCCGCCGCGACGCCATCGACCACGATCGAGGCGATCCGCCGGATCAAGGCCGAGATCCCGGGCGCCCACACGACGCTCGGCGTGTCCAACGTCAGCTTCGGGCTCAGCCCAGCGGCTCGCCACGCCCTCAACAGCGTCTTCCTCCACGAGGCCGTGCAGGCCGGGCTGGACTCGGCGATCGTCCACGCCGGCAAGATCGTGCCGCTCAACCGGCTCCCCGATGAGCAGCGCGAGGTGTGTCTCGACCTCGTGTGGGATCGCCGCCGGCCGGACTACGACCCGCTGCAGGAACTGCTCGAGGTGTTCGCCGACGTCAAGTCGACGAAGACCGAGAAGCCCGACCGCAGCGGCCTGCCGGTGCAGGAGCGCCTGCACCATCGCATCATCGACGGCGACCGCGACGGCCTGACCGACGAGCTCGACGAGGCGATGGCAGCGGGTCTGGCGCCCCTCGACATCGTCAACGACGTCTTGCTCGGCGGGATGAAGGTCGTCGGCGAGCTGTTCGGTTCGGGCCAGATGCAGTTGCCGTTCGTGCTGCAGTCGGCCGAGACGATGAAGGCCGCCGTCGCCTACCTCGAGCCGCACATGGAGCGCGTCGGTGCCAGCTCGGCGAAGGGCAAGCTGGTCATCGGCACGGTCAAGGGCGACGTGCACGACATCGGCAAGAACCTCGTCGACATCATCTGCACGAACAACGGCTACGAGGTCCACAACCTCGGGATCAAGGTGCCCATCGGCGAGATGGTCGCCAAGGTCAAGGAGGTCGAGGCCGACGCCCTGGGGATGAGCGGGCTGCTCGTCAAGTCGACGCTGATCATGCGCGACAACCTCGAGGAGCTCAACTCGCTCGGCCTCACCGAGGTGCCGGTGCTGCTCGGCGGTGCGGCCCTGACCCGTCGCTACGTCGAGCGCGATCTGCGCGAAGTGTACGAAGGCCGCCTGTTCTACGGCCGCGACGCCTTCGAGGGGCTGTCGACGCTCGACGCCCTGATGAGCATGAAGCGCAGCGGCGAGTGGGACCCCGACTTCGGACGGGTGCCGACCGGTCGCGAGCTTCCCGAGCGCTCCGCCCAAGCGCCGGGGCCGGCGATCGAGCTGCCGCGGCGCTCCCCCGACGTCGCCACCGACAATGCCGTGTTCACGCCGCCGTTCATCGGTTCGCGCGTCATCAAGGGCATCGCCCTCGACGACATCGCCGAGTACGTCAACGAGACCGCCCTGTACCGCAACCAGTGGCAGTTCCGTCCGCAGCGCGTCGAGGGTGGCCTGGCCGACGGCAGGCCGGAGAGCGACGACGAGTTCAAGGCCCGCATCCGCTCGACGTTCCGCGAGCAGTTGGCGGCGGCCAAGGCCTCGGGGGTGCTCGTGCCGCAGGTGGTCTACGGCTACTACCCGGCGAACGGCGATGGCGACGACCTCGTCGTGTGGACCGACGAGACTCGATCCGCCGAGGCGGCCCGGTTCCACTACCCGCGGCAGAAGGCCGCGCCGTTCCTCTGCATCGCCGACTTCTTCCGCCCGGTCGACTCCGGAGAGGTCGACTACGCGGCGTTCCACATCGTCACGATGGGCGCCGCCGTCAGCGAGGCGACCGCCAGGCTGTTCGCCGACAACGCGTACCAGCAATACCTCCTGCTGCACGGGCTCGGCGTCGAGATGGCCGAGGCGCTCGCCGAGTACTGGCACCGCCGCATCCGCGAGGAGTGGGGGTTCGTCGACGAGGACGGCCCGACCGTCGGCGGCCTGTTCCGCCAGCAGTACCGCGGTGGTCGGTACTCGTGGGGTTACCCGGCGTGCCCCGACCTCGAGGACAACGCCACGGTGGCCCGCTTGCTCGGCGCCGAGCGCCTCGGCATCGACGTCAGCGAGGAGACCGGCTGGCAGTACCAGCCGGAGCAGACCACGTCGGCGATCATCTGCCACCACCCCCAGGCCAAGTACTTCGTCGCCCGCTGACCCCCCATCTGGGCGGGATCCGTCTCCGGGCGGGATCTGTACCGGTATCCGGGACGATCCCCGCCCAGTTCGAGGTGCCGTCGTGACACCCGAGTGCTACAACTGTCCGCGGCCCGCGGCTCGCGAGGAGGTAGCAGGATGACCGTTCTACTGAACCCGTATCTCAGCTTCCGGGACAACGCCCGGGAGGCGATGGAGTTCTACCGGTCGGTGTTCGGCGGCGAGCTGACCCTGAGCACGTTCGCCGAGTTCCAGGCCAGCGAGGACCCGGCCGAGCAGGACAAGATCATGCACGGCATGCTCACCGCCGACGACGGTCTGACGCTGATGGGAGCCGACACGCCGAACAGCATGGAGTACGACGAGGGCGGCGGGTTCTCGATCTCGCTCAGCGGCGACGACGAGCAGCGACTGCGCGGCTACTGGGACGCCTTGTGCAGTGGCGGCGCCACCACCGTGCCGCTGGAGAAGGCCCCGTGGGGAGACACGTTCGGCATGTGCACCGACAAGTTCGGTGTCAACTGGATGGTCAACATCGCCGGCACGCCGAGCTAACCCGCCGAAGGCGACCACCCGGGATCGCGCCCGGTCATCCCGATCACCCGGTCCAGCAGCGACGCATCCTGGGGTACCTCGACGACGGGGCCGAACAGCCCTGCCCGGCTGGCCTCCTGCCCGGGACCGGAGAACTGGGCGACGAAGCCGTGGACTGCCTCCAGCGACGATTCGTCGACCGTGTACGGCTGACCGCTCGCCGCCGCCACGTCCCAGCCGTGGATGACGAGCTCGTCGAGCGCGACCAGCCCGGCGACCTCGCCGGGCAGGTCGACGCCTCCGGCGCTGGTCATGCCGGTCCAGGCCGCTGGTTCCCGCCACGACTGGGCGAGCGCAGCGAGGCTGGGTCGGGATCCGGTCCCGCCAGTCGGCGCCGAGGCGGGACGCGTCGCCGGAAGGTCCCGGGGCGCCGGCGCCTCCGCCCTGCTTGGTGGCGGCTGCGGTGAATGCCAGGCTCAGCCCGTCGACGTGGTCGAGGAGGTCGCCGAGCGTGTAGTCAGGACACGGGGTCGGACCGCCGAGACGGTCGTCGGGAACGGCCCTGACGAGCGCGGCAAGACGTTCGGCGGCGGGTGCGAGATCGATTGCCATGACAGCTGGGACCACCTCTCAGGGGGTTGGAGCGGGGCCGTGCCGCGCCAGGAACGCCAACGCCGTCTCGGCGACCTCCGGCCAGCCGGCATCGATCGTGAGCGAGTGGCCGCGGCCCTTGATCTCGGTGATCTCGGTGGGTGATGTGGCGTGCCTGTAGCGCTTGTAGGAGGCGTTGATCGGCACGGTCGCAACGTAGCCCGGCCGTCGCGGCCGCGCGTCCGGCGCTACACCCCTCCGAGCACGCCGGCGGCCGCCAGCGCGGCCACCTCACCCTCGTCGAGTCCGATCTCGGCGAGCACCTCGGTGCTGTGCGCGCCGACCGCCGGGGCGGGTCCCCGCGGCCGGATGTCGGCACCGGCGATGCGGATCGGCGCGGCGACCGTCCGGAACGGACCGGTCGGGTGCTCCACCGTCGGGAACAGCTCGATCGCCGCCGCCTGCGGGTCGGCGGCCAGCTCGGCGATCGTCGAGGCCGGTCCCCAGATCAACCCGGCCTCGTCGAAGATGCGTCCCCACTCGGCGAGCGGACGGGAGGCGAACACCTCGTCGAGCAGGTCGATCAGCGCCGGCATGTTGTCGAACCGCTCGCGCACCGTGCCGAACCGCGGATCCTCGAGCACGTCGGGCCGGCCGACGGCCTCGCAGAACGGCGCCCACCAACGGACCTCCGGCATGTTGAGGACGATCCACCGGTCGTCCGCGCAGCGGAAGCGGTTGGCCAGCGGGGCGATGAGGTGGTGGCGGTCGCGCTTGCTCGGCGACCGTCCATCGACGAGCGGAGCGGCGAGGTCGCTCGCCATCGTCCACGCCGCCGTCGCCAGCAGGCTGACGTCGACGACCTGGCCCTCGCCGGTGCGATCCACGAGTCGCAGCGCGGCCAGGATCGCGGCGACCATCGCCACTCCCGTCGTGTGGTCGCCCTGGGCCGGCCGGGGGTTCGGCGCGACGCCACCGGGCTCGGTCATCGCATCGGTGATCGCGCCGCGGCCGAAGAACGTCGTCACGTCGAAGCCCGGGCGGGACGCCTCGGGGCCGGTGAGCCCGTACCCGGTCAGCGTGGCGTGGACGAGCTGCGGTCGGCGGGCGAGGAGCGTCTCCGGATCGAGGCCGAAGCGGTGCTGGCGGGGCGGGAGCAGGTTGCAGAGGAACACGTCGGCACGCTCGACGAGCCGGCGCACCAGCTCCGCACCTTCGGGCCGGTCGAGGGCCACGGCGATCGATCGCTTGCCGCGATTGTCGACCTGGAAGGAGTGGTCGATGTCGACCGCACCCTCGGCGAGCTTCGGTGGTCGCATCAGACCGCGCACGACGTCGCCCGTCAGGGGCTCGACCTTGATCACGTCGGCGCCCATGTCGGCGAGGACGGCGGCGGCGCTCGGCGCGGCCATCCAGTTGGCGACCTCGACGACCCGCACATCAGCCAGCGGTGACACCATCGATCGACCTCCTCGTTGCCAGCCGGAACCATACGGGGCACGTCGCCGTCGCGCCGATGGCGCTGACCACCTGCCAGCACAGCGCCGACCGTTGCAGCCACAATGACACCATGAAGACCTGGGTCAAGTGGGCCATCGCGGCCGCTGTCGTGATCGTCGTGGCCCTGGTCGCCGGGCCGTTCGTCTACATCAACTTCATCAAGGACGACGCCCCGGAGCGCTTCGCTCTCGATGACCAGGCATCGACCACGGCCGTCACGGCCGCCGCGTCGACCACCGGCCCCACAGCGACCGCCGCGCCGACCGCGGCACCGACCGGGGACGACGGTCACCGCCCCGACGGCGGGTGGTGGTGGTGGGTGATGGTGCCGACGGGCTGTGGGTGATCGGGACGGGCAGCGCCGTCGGCTACCGCGTCGTCGAGGTCCTCTTCGGCCAGGACACCGAGGGCGTCGGGCGCACCGACCAGATCAGCGGCCAGTTCACGCTCGCCGGGGCCCAGGTCACCGATGCCTCGTTCGAGGTCGACATGCAGACGGTCGTCAGTGACGAGAGCCGCCGGGACAACCAGTTCAATGGCCGGCTGATGGACACGGCGACGTTTCCCACGGCGACGTTCCTGCTCACCGCTCCGATCGAGCTCGGCGCGGCGCCCGCCGACGGGACCCCGATCACGGCCACGGCGACCGGCGACCTGACCCTGCGCGACGTCACCAAGCCAGTGACGTTCGACGTCCAAGCCCAAAAGGACGGGGATGCCGTCCAGGTCGTCGGCAGCACCGACATCGTGTTCGCCGACTACGGCATCCCGCAGCCCGACGCACCCGGCATCACGACCCAGGATCACGGGCTCCTGGAGTTCGACCTCCGTCTCGCCCGGGGCTAGTGGACGACCTGCGCGTCGCCCCCGGCGTCGTCATCCCCGATGCCGAGTTGACGTGGCGGTTCTCGCGATCGTCAGGCGCCGGCGGCCAGCACGTCAACACGACGGACTCGCGCGTGGAGCTCTCGTGGGACCTCGACCGCTCCGCCGCACTCACCGACACCCAGCGGACTCGCGCCCACCGGCGGCTGGGTGCGGCGCTCGTCGACGGGACGATCACGGTATCCGCGTCGGAGCGCCGCTCGCAGCTGCGCAACCGCGAGGCGGCACGCGAGCGGCTGGCGGCCCTCGTGGCCGGGGCCATCGAACCGCCCCCTCCACCGCGGCGCCCGACCCGCCCGTCGAAGGCTGCCCAGCGTCGCCGGGTCGACGACAAGAAGCGCCGCGGCGAGACGAAGCGGCTGCGCCGCCGGCCGGGCGAGGACTGAGCGAGCGAGTCCTCGAGCGAGCGAATCAGCGTTACGGCGCCGCTGGTCAGCGGGCGAGGAGCTCGCGGACCCGTTCGGTCGGCCGGCCGATGATGGCCGTGTCCTCCGTGACGAGCACCGGGCGCTGGAGCAGTTCGGGATGGGCGATGAGCACCTCGACGACCCCGTCGGGCGTGGCGACGTCGTCGGCGGTGACGCCCAGCTCCTTCCAGCCGTCGCGGCGGACGAGGTCGGCCGGCGGGTCCTCCAACTTGGCGATGATCGCCCGCAGCGTCGCGGCGTCCGGCGGCGTGTCGAGGTAGCGCACGACGTCGACCTCGGCACCGAGCTCGTCGGCCACCGACATCGCCTGACGGGACTTCGTGCAACGGGGGTTGTGGTAGATCGTCACGACGGCCATGGCGACCAACCCTATGCACCCCTCCCCGTCGCGCCCGCCTGTCCGGGGCCGGGTGGCCGCGCTCGCCATCGGCGCCGTGTTCTTCGTCAACGGGGCCACGCTGTCGTCGTGGATCCCCCGGCTTCCCGAGTTGCAGGCCGAGCTGGGGATCTCCGACGCCGCCCTCGGCCTCACGCTCGTCGGGATGGGCCTGGGCGGGCTGGCGTCGAGCCTGTTCAGTGGCTTGCTCGTCGACCGTCGCGGCAGCCGCACGATGACGATGACGACGTCGGCGGCGATGTCGCTGTGGTTGCCGATCCTCGGCATCGCGCCCACCGCGGTGCTCGTCTTCGCCGCCCTGCTCGTGCTCGGCGCGCTCGACGGGCTGACCGACGTGGCGATGAACTCGCAGGCTGTCGAGTTGCAGCGGCGCATCGACCGTTCGATCATCACCCGCTTCCACGCCCTGTGGTCGGCCGGCGCCGTGACCGGCGGAATCCTCGCCAGCCGAGCCGCGGGGCTGGGCATCCCGTTGCGCGGGCAACTGCTGGTCACGGGAGCCATCCTCGCCCTGGTGACCCTCGTCGCTTCACGGTGGCTGCTTCCCGACCGCCACCGCCAGCCGGAGCACCACGTCGATGCCCGCCCGGCGCCGCCTGCGAGTCGCCCGATGCTGGTCCGCCTGTTCCTCATCGGGATGGCGATCGCCCTCGCCGAGCTGCCGCCGAACGACTGGTCGGCGCTGATGATCAGCGAGCGCTTCGATGTCACCGCCGGCCAGGCCGGCCTCGGCTTCGTTGCCGTTGCCGGCGGCATGCTCATCGGGCGGCTGATCGGCGACCACACGACGGACCGACTGGGTCTCGAACGGACGCGCCGAGGCGGGGCCGCGCTGGCCGCGACGGGGGTCGTCATCGCGACCACCGCGCCGTCGGCAGTGCTCGCCGGGTGCGGGCTGTTCATCGCCGGGCTCGGCCTCTCGTCGCTCTTCCCCCTGCTGTTCCGGGCCGCCAGCGACCTCACCCATGGTTCCCACAGCGGGATGGCGTCGTTCTCCTCGGGGGCCCGGCTCGGCTTCCTGCTCGCCTCGCCCCTGATGGGCATCGTGGCCGAGCTGACCTCGATCGCCATGGCGATGCTCCTCGTCGCCGGCACCGCCGGCGCCATCGTGGCCGTGAGCCGCCTCCCGCGCGTCGCCGTGCAGGAGCTCGAGCCGGATCCGCTGTGACACCGGATCCGTAAGGTCGTCGGCACCGGCATCCTCCTCACCCCACCGACCCCCCGGGGGAGGACCCGTGTCCCAGTTCTGTGGCGCCCATCGCCCGCCTCGTGCCGGCATCGACCCGGTCGATTCGGCGCCGGCCGCGCTCGCCGTCATCCAGCTCGCCATGCACCTGCCGGCCACGGACGAGACGATCGCTCTCGTCCTCGACGACGATCACCGCGGCCGGACGGTCGTCGTCGTCGACGGCACCGAGGACCCGGACTCCGTCCTCGACGTCGTCGAGCGCTTGGCCGACTCGATCGCCGAGGCCGGCCGCCCGGGCTCCCTCGTCGTGGCCTCGGTCCGCCCCGGTCGCGGCCCGCTCGACGACGACGGTGACCGCTGGCTGGAGGCCAGCGACCTCGCCGACGCGGCCGGTGTCGAGCTCCTCGAGTGGTTCGTCATCGACGGCCCGCCGGGGTCGGGCACGGCCTGGTGCCCGCGCGACCTGCTCGGCGAGCCTCCCCGGTGGCCGCGGTGAGTCAGCCAGTCATGGTGCGGCGCTGGGCGGGCGTCAGCCTGAGGCCGGCGGCGCGGAGGCGGCGGACCAGCTCTCGGCTCTCGACTTCCACGGCTCCGAGCACCACGGCGTCCGGCCGCAGCTCCTCGGGGATGTCGTAGTGGTCGCCCTGGAACGCCCGCCGGGGGATGCCGAGGGCGGTGGCGAAGAGGTGCAACTCATCCAGAGCCGTGTCGCTCACGAGGTGGCACCACCGGCGACCGCGGAACCACCAGCGCGGTTCGTCGATCAGCACGGCCACCGCCGCATTCTGTCCTTTGCGGGCGCCCCGATCGCGCCGGTTGTGGAAGACAGCACCCTGAGGAACACTCTGTCTCGTGAGCGAGGAGGACGAACTGTGGGCGGCCTGGACGATGGCGGTCGGTGCCGAGCACGACGCCCTCGCCGCCCTCGACGACGTGCTCGGTCGCCACCGTCAGCCGCACCGCCGCTACCACGGCGTGCGCCACGTCACGTGGGTCGTGCGCCACGTCCACGAGCTCGCCGCCAACTGTCCCGTCAGCGACCTCGGGGCCGTCTTGGCGGCCGCGTTCTACCACGATGCGGTCTACGACCCCCGGGCAACCGACAACGAGGACCAGAGCGCCCGGATGGCCGTTCGGGTGCTCGGGGAGCTCGGTTGGTCCGCCGCCCGCTGCGACACGGTGGCCCGGCTGGTGCGGGCGACGGCGGGGCACGACGCCGATGGTGACGCCGACTGCGCGGTGCTGCTCGACGCCGACCTGGCCGTGCTCGGCGCCGAGCCCGCGGCCTACCAGGCGTACGTCACCGGGGTGCGCGCCGAGTACGCCCACCTCGACGCCGCGGCGTGGCGCACCGGGCGAGCCGCGGTGCTCCGCGACCTCCTGGCCCGCCGCCCGCTGTACGCCACGGGGCCGGCTCGGGACCGGTGGGAGGCCAGGGCCGGCGCCAACATGGCCGCCGAGCTGGCCACGCTCACCGCGCCGAACCGATAGCTGAGCGGCCGCGTCAGCGGCTGGCGTAGATGGCGGCTTCGAAGTCGGCGTACATCTGCAGCGCGGCGGGCGGCACGAACGGCAGGAACTGGCTGTAGATGGCGCCGGTGATGCCAGCGGTGCGGTCGACCCAGAAGTGGGTGTTGCACAGCCCCGCCCACGCCCCACTCCACGCCCGGCGGTGGCCGGGGATGTCCTCGGTGTTGAGCAACAGCCCGTAGCCGAACTTGTACCCAGGCCCGAGGTTGAACTCGTAGGTCGAGGCGGGGTCGGCCGTCGGGATCGCCGGGGGGAAGTCGAGCTCTCCGATCTGGTTGGTGAACGCGGCATCGACCGTCGACGGCTCGAGGATCTTCGTGCCCTCGAAGGCGCCGTCGTGGAGTAGGGCCTGCTGGAAGCGGAGGTAGTCGCGCGGGGTGGAGTGCAAGCCGTGACCGCCGGCCCAGTAGTCGGGCGTCGGGTTGAGGTCGATCTCCGTCGCCACCCACGCTCCGTCCTCGCCCTGGACGTGGATCGGGGGCAGATCGGCCCGCTGGGCAACCGTCGGGGCGAACGCCGTCTCGTCCATCCCGAGCGGTCCGGTGATGCCGTCCTTGACGGCGACATCGAGCGTCACGCCGCTCGCGGCTTCGACGACCTTGCCCAGCCAGTCGATGTTGATCCCGTACTCGAACCTCGTGCCGGGGTCGGCGAGCATCGGCGCCGTGAAGATGACGTTGGAGCCCGACAGCACGGGCGGCGTACCGGTCGCCGCCTCCCACCGTTGGAGCTCCGCGCTCCAGAACCAGTAGCCGAGACCCGTCGTGTGGGTCATCAGGTGCTTCACGGTCGCTCGGCTGGCCGGCGGCCGCAGCCGCGGGGTGTCGCCGTCGAAGCCATCGAGCACCTGGACGTCGGCGAAGGTCGGGCAATAGCTGTCGATCGGGGCATCGAGATCGAGGTTGCCCTGCTCCACCTGCTGCAGCGCGGCGACGGTGGCCACCATCTTCGTCATCGACATGATCCGAAAATGCGTGTCGGGCGACACCTGGTCGTCACTGCCTGCGGCTCGCGGCCCTGCAGCACCCTCGTAGATCACCCCGTCACGGTCGGCGGCCATGGCCACCACCTGCGGCACCGCCCCGGCGGCGACGGCGTCCTGCAACACACGATCGATCGACGACATGTCGTGCCCCCTTGCTCGCCGCGCGAGCGTAGGCACGTCGCCGCGTCAGCGCCGACCGACGCGCCGCACCCGCACCCGCACCGGGATCAGAGCCGGGGCCGGGGCGCGAGCCGCCACGACGGTGGCCGCTGCGGTCAGCGCGGCGAGCACAGTCACGACGAGCATGGGAGCCAGTGTACGGACGTTCGACCTCGCTGCCAAGGTGTTTCGTCAGCCGGCGATCGTGGTTGACTGGACACCGTGCCGGAGCCCGGTCTCGCACCACTGACAACCCGTCCTGCCGAGCTCCTTCCGGAGCTCGAGGAGGTCGTCGAGCCGGGCGAACCGACGCAGGCCCACATCGTCAAGGTCGAGCGGGGTGAGTCGGCAGCCGCCAAGGTGCTCGAGGCACGCATCTACGGCACGCCGCTGGAGGCGCTGTGCGGGCACGTGTGGGTGCCGTCGCGCGACCCCAAGCAGCTCCCGCTGTGCGAGGAGTGCAAGTCGATCTACGAGATGTACCGGGCCTTCAACGGCGATCTGCCGGACAGACCGGTCGAGTAGCCGAACGGTCGGTGGACGTCGACGGTCTGCGCATCCGGTCCGCCGTCCGGGCCCTCGTGCTCGATCCCGCCGACCGCATCCTCCTCGTGCGCTTCGAGTTCCCCGAGGTCACCGTGTGGGCGACCCCAGGCGGCGGCCAGGAGCCCGGTGAGGACGACGAGGCGACACTGCGGCGCGAGCTCGACGAGGAGCTCGGCGTGACGGCCGCCGAGATCGGTCCGCACATCTGGACGCGGCTGCACATCGTGCCGTTCCTCGACGGTCGCTGGGACGGTCAGCGCGACAACGTCTACCTCGTGCGCACCGAGGCCTTCGAGCCGCGTCCCCGCCTGACGTGGGAGCAACTGCGGGCCGAGCGGCTCCACGAGCTGCGCTGGTGGACGCTCGCCGAGATCGAGGCGGTGAGCGCAGACATCGTGTTCGCGCCGCGGCGACTGCCCGAGCTCGTCGCCGACCTGCTCGCCGACGGTCCGCCCGGGACACCATTCGACGCCGGGGTGTGACGGCCGACAGGCCAGACTCGATACCAATGACTGCGATCTCGGGCCTCGACGACGACATCGAGGTCATCCGCGACGCCGTGCGCGGCCTGTGCCGGCGCTTCGATGACGACTACTGGGCGGCGTGTGAGGCGGACCACCGCTTTCCCACCGAGTTCTACGCCGAGATGGCGCGCGGCGGGTGGATCGGCATCGCCATCCCCGAACGCTACGGCGGTGGTGGTCAGGGCATCCGGGAGGCCGCGGCCGTCCTGGAGGAGGTCGCCGCGTCGGGGGCGTGCATGAACGGGGCGTCGGCGGTGCACCTGTCGATCTTCGGCATGCACCCGGTCGTGGTCCACGGCACGGAGGACATGAAGCAACGCTTCCTGCCCGTCGTGGCCGACGGCTCGCTGCACGTCGCCTTCGGCGTCACCGAGCCCGACGCTGGCACCGACACGACTCGCATCACGACGAGGGCCGTGCGCGACGGGGACCAGTACGTGATCAACGGTCGCAAGGTGTGGACGACCAAGGCCCTCGAGGCGGACCGCATCCTGCTGCTCACGCGCACGACCCCGCTCGACGAGTGCGAACGGCCGACCCACGGGATGACGCTGTTCCTCGTCGACCGCCACGCGCCCGGTGTCGACGCCCGCGCGATCCCCAAGATGGGCCGCAACGCCGTGGCGTCCTGCGAGACGACCTACGACGACGTCGTCGTGCCCGTCGCCGATCGTGTCGGCGACGAAGGCCGGGGGTTCCACTACCTGCTCGACGGGCTCAACGCCGAGCGCATCCTGATCGCGGCCGAAGCCCTCGGCATCGGCCGGGCCGCCCTCCGACGGGCGGTGCGTTACGCCAACGAGCGGGTCGTGTTCGATCGCCCGATCGGCAAGAACCAGGGGATCGCCTTCCCGCTCGCCGAGGCCCATGCCAAGTTGCGGGCCGCCGACCTGATGGTGCGGGAGGCCGCCAGGCTGATCGACGCCGGCCTGCCGTGCGGGGAGGAGGCCAACATCGCCAAGTACCTCGCCGCCGAGGCCGGGTTCTTCGCCGCCGACCGGGCGGTGCAGACCCACGGCGGATTCGGCTACGCCACCGAGTATCACGTCGAGCGGTACTTCCGCGAGGCCCGCCTCCCCCGCATCGCCCCGATCAGCCAGGAGCTCATCCTGGCGTACATCGCCCAGCACGTCCTCGGCCTCCCCCGCAGCCACTGATTGCCGTTCTGTCCTTCGAGACCGGCCCGATCGGGCCGGTTCAGAAGGACAGAACCGGGAGGACGGCCGGGTTCAGGCCATCAGGTCGGCGATCACGCGCTGCCACAGCTCGACGGTGAGGCCGAGGGACTCCACGTCGACGCGCTCGTCGTGGCCGTGGAAGCGGCGGCCGAACTCGGCGGCGTCCACGGTCGGGCTGAACAGCCCGGCACCGTAGGAGATCGCCCCGAGCTCGCGGAACACGCGGGCGTCGGTGAACCCGACGGTGAACTGCGGTGACAGCGTGGCGCCGGGGAACGGCACCGTCACGGCCCGCTGCAGCGAGTCCCACAGCGGCGTGTTCGTGCGGCTGATCGACGCCGGGTCGTCGAGGATCACCTCCACGTCCACGTGATCGGCCAGGTCGCCGAGGGCCGCCCGCAGGTGAGCGGTGACCTCCTCGGTGCCCTCGCCCGGCAACGTCCGCACGTCGACGTCGAGGTCGATCGTGTCGGGGATCACGTTCGTCTTCATCACCCCGCCGTCGATGAGGTTCGGCGAGAACGTCGTGTGCGTGCAGGCGTGGAGGTGGGCCGCCGCGGCGGCGCTGGGCAACGTCTCGAGCGCCTCGTCGATGCGCCGCGGGTCGAGCAGCGCCTGCTTCAGCTCATCGGGGACGTTCAACGACGTCGACCCGCGCCGGCCACAGCTCGTGGAACCGCGGCGCCGGCCGGTACTCGGCCAGGCGCTGCACGACGGCGGCCGCCTTGACCAGCGCGTTGTCGATGCGAAACGGCATCGAGCCGTGGCCCGGCGTGCCGCGCACCCGCAGCCGCCGCCAGGCCACGCCCTTCTCCCCCACGGTCACGCCGATCACCGGTGCCTCCGGGCTCCCGTCGTGCAGGCCGCCGCTCTCGGTGAGCACGTAGTCGCAGCGGATGGCGTCCGGGTGGTGGTCGGCGACCCAGCGGGCGCCGTGGGCGCTGCCGGCTTCCTCGTCGGCGACGGCGAAGTACAGCAGGTCGCCGCGCGGTCGGACGCCGCGGTCGGCGAGGTCGCGGAACGCCACGGCCATCGAGGCGGTGAGGTTGAGCATGTCGACGGCGCCGCGGCCCCACACCTCCTTCACGCCGTCGCCATCGGTGACCAGCTCGCCGGCGAACGGGTCGCGCGACCAGCCCTCCGCATGCACCGGGACGACGTCGGTGTGGCCCATCAGGCACAGGCTCGGCGCGCTCGGATCGCGCCCGTCGAGGCGGGCGACGAACGACGCCCGGCCCGGCGTCGGCTCCCATCGTTCGATCGTCACGCCGGGCCCCTCGACGTACGACTGCAGCACGTCGGCGTTGCGCGTCTCGTGACCCGACCCCGCGGTTCCGTCGTTGACGCACTGGTTGCGGATCAGGGTCTGCAACAGCTCGACCGTGGCGCCGGTGACATCGGTGGCCATCGACCTAGTCTCCCCCATCCGTGGACGAGATCGAGCGCCGTGTCCGAGACGCCGTGGCCGGCATCGGCGGCGTCGAGGTCGTCGACTGCGACCCTGCACTGGCCGACACCGCCGACTTCTGCGCCGCTTACGGCTACCGCCTCGACGAGTCGGCCAACGCCATCCTCGTCATCGGCAAGGCGGCCCGCCAGGACGTGCCGCCGGTCTACGCGGCGTGTGTCGTGCTGGCCTCGACGCGCCTCGACGTCAACCGCGTCGTGCGCAAGCGGCTGGGGACGAAGAAGGCCTCGTTCGCCCCACCCGACGTGACCGCCGAGATCACCGGCATGGCGATCGGCGGCGTCACCCCGTTCGCCCTTCCCGCAGGCATGCCGTTGTGGATCGACGCCAGGGTCATGTCGTGCGACCGCATCGTCGTCGGCGGCGGGAGCCGGGCGGCCAAGGTCGTGGGGCCACCGTCGATGCTCCTGGCGGTGCCCGGCGCCGAGGTCGTCGACGACCTCGCCCAGCCGTCGTACCGACCTGACTCACCAGACGACGCTCGGTTACCCCGGTGCCGCCGGCCCGGGGATCAGTTCGAAGGCGACGCCGGGTCGACCACCGAAGCGCTCGGCGACGGTGCTGGTCTGGTTGCGGACGAGCTCCGCGGCGAAGGTCTGGGCGTCATCGATGCCGATCGCGCGGAGGTACTGCTCGTGGGCGGCGAGCGAGGCCACAGCCGTGTCGAGCACCGCCGACACATCGACGGCATGGGTCTCCGACCCGGTGTGGGCGACGGCGATCCATTGCACCCCGGACCACGGCGGTTCGGCGAGGTCGGAGAAGATCCAGCGGTTCCCGGCATCGGAGACCGCATCGAGCGTCGCCCGGCCGACGGCTCGGTGATCGGCGCTGTTCCAGCCGGCGCCGGGGTCGTCGCCCCATCGTTCGCCGTGGTGCTGGGCGACGACGACGTCCGGGCGCTGCCGGCGGATCGCCGCGGCCACGTCGCGGCGCAGCTCGAGGCCCTCGACGATGCAGCCGTCGGGATGGTCGAGGAACTCGATCTCCGACACCCCGACGGCGGCCGCCCCGGCCCGCTCCTCGGCCTGCCGGGCGACCTTGGCGGCTGCCGGTTCCATCGAGTCGATCCCGGCCTCGCCGGACGTGACGAGCACGTAGGAGACGGTGCGCCCGGCCGCCGACCACGCGGCGACGGCGGCCGCCGCGCCCCACTCGATGTCGTCGGGATGGGCGGCGATCACCGTGGCCCGCTGCCAGCCGTCGGGGAACTCCTCCAGGTCCACCCGGTGGACCGTAACTGGGTCGATCTCGGCGGGGATCCCGCCCAGATGGGGGAAGCGCCGCTCAGCGCAGGGCGCTGAGTCCGCCGTCGACGACGAGGGTCTGCCCCGTGATGTACGCGGACTCATCCGAGAGCAGGAAGAGGGCCGCGTACGCCGTCTCCCAGCCGGTGCCCTGGCGGCCGAGCGGCACCGGCGTGCGCGCCCGCGACGGTCGGCCTTGCGAGGCGAAGCGTCCGAGCGCCGTGTCCATCAACCCCGGGGCCACGATGTTGGCCCGCACCGCGCGCCGCTCCCCCTCCAGGGCGACGTGGCGCACGAGCCCGCCGAGCGCCGCCTTCGAGGCGTCGTAGGCGGGGATCCGGCTGCCCGGCTTGATGCCCGCCACGGAGGAGATGAACACGAGCGACGCACCCGGTTCGACGAGCGGCAGGGCGGCGCGCGCCGTCAGCATGGCGCCACGGACGTTGACGGCGAACACGCTGTCCCAGGCCTCCGGCGTCGCTCGCTCCAGGCCGCCCGCGGCGCCGATGCCGACGTTGTAGACGACGCCGTCGAGGCCGCCCATGATCTCCGCCGCCGCGGCCACCATCGCCTCGACACCGGACGGGTCGGCGACGTCGGCGGTCACCGCCGTCGCCACGCCGCCCTCGGCGGCAACCATCGCCACGGTGTCGTCGGCCGAGGCGGCGTCGCGGTCGGCCGCGACGACCGCCGCGCCCTCCCGAGCGCAGAGGATCGCCATCGCCCGACCGTTGCCGATCGGCGGGTCGTCGAGCCCGAAGTCGGTCTGCCCGGCACCGACGACGAGGACGCGCCGCCCGCTCAGCCGGCCCCGCCCCGGCGCGGCACCCGTCGAGGCCGCCGGCAACCACACCGTCCGCTCGTCGCCCGCTGATTCGCCCCTCGCTCATGACCGCGACACGTCGAGCGGTTCGGTGGTTCCGGGTGCCTCGATGTCGACGCCGAAGGTCTCCAGGTACCGCGAGACGGCCATGTAGAAGCCGATCGTGACCGTCAGCTCCTGCAGCTCCTGCACGGAGAGGTGCTGGGCGAGGGCGTCGAACGTGACATCGGATGCCCTCACGTTGACCACCACATCGTCGGTGTAGCGCACCACCAGCCGCTGCAGGTCGTCGAACGCCGGGTCGTCGGCGCCGGCGCGGATCGCCGCCAGGAGCACGTCGCTCATGCCGAGGCTGCGGCTGATGGCGTCGTGCTGATGCATCTCGTAGGCCGCATCCGAGAGCACCCCGACGCGGAGGATGGCGATCTCCCGCAGCACCGGATCGAGCGCCGTCTTGTACAGCAGGTGATTGCCGAAGCGGCTGAACGCCCGCAGCAGCCCCTCGCCGCCCGCCAGCATGCGGAAGATGTTCAGCGGAGGCAGCTTGGCGAGGAACTCCGCGGTCTCGGACGAGAGGGCGGCGGGATCGGGGTACGGGATGCGGGCCATGGCAGCATCTTCGCCGACCCGGTGTTCCGGTGCGAGTGTCGGCCGAGCGGCGTCCTACCGTCGAATCGTCGAACGGGAAGTCGAAAGGGAAACGAGATGACCGTCGCCGTCGCCGCTCAGCGCCCGATCCACGAGACCCATGCCGTCGCCTTCGACGGTGCCGTCGACGCCGACGGGCACATCCTCGAACCGCCTGATCTCTGGGAGACCTACATCGACCCGGAGTTCCGCGACCGCGCCCTGCGCATCGTCATCGACGAAAACGGCCTGGAGGAGCTGGAGGTTGCCGGGCGGCGCTCGATGATGAGCAGGCGCGGGTTCCCCTCCACGCTCGGCGCGATGGGGGCGCCCGATCTGCCCGAGATGATGAAGGACCCCGCTCGCACGTACGTCGGCGAGGCGCCGTACGGGTCGATGCACCCCAGCGAGCGCATCGAGCTGCTCGACGCCGAGCACATCGACACGGTGATCCTCTACACCACCGTCGGGCTGCTGTGGGAGGCCGAGGTCGAGGACCCGGCCCTCTCCCAGGCGTACACCAAGGCCTACAACCGCTGGATCTGCGAGTTCTGCGCCGATGAGCCGCGGCTCGTGCCGACGGCCCACCTCTCGCTCAGCGACCCGGTCGCCGCTGCCGCCGAGCTCGAGCGGGCCGTCGGCGAGGGCGCCAAGGGCGGCTACGTCGCCCCGTTCACCCACGACGGTCGGCCGCTCGGGCACCCCGACAACAACCCGGTGTTCGCCGCCGCCCAGGATCTCGACGTGCCGCTGGCGATCCACCCGACGTTCGAGCCGCAGTGGACGAAGGGGACGCGGATGGGGGCGTGGGAGAACGTCAAGCAGCTCCGGTTGCTGGCTTCCGTCACGGCGGCCGACGGCGTCCGCCACCAGTTCACGACGCTGTTCGACTACGGCGTGTTCGACGCCTTCCCCCGGCTCAAGGTGCTCGTGCTGGAGTCGGGCGGCGGGTGGATCGGCTACTGGCTGGACCGCATCGACGCCGTCTACGGCCACACGTTCATCGGCAACCGCGTGCCCCTCGAGCACAAGCCGAGCGACTACTTCCGCGAGCGGGTGTGGATCAGCTGCGACCCCGACGAGCGGATGATCCCCGCGCTCGCCGAGCGCTACGGCGTCGAGCGCTTCCTGTGGGCGTCGGACTTCCCCCACGCCGACCACACCCCGGAGTACGTCCACGACCTGAACGAGCTCGTGGCGGCCTTCCCCGAGGCCGATCGCGCCAAGTTCGTCGGCGGCAACGCCCGCGCCCTGTTCCACCTCGACTGACCCGGCGACGCGCCCGCACGCGCCGCCGTCAGGTGGTCAGTTCCAGGCCGGGCAGCGACCCCTCGGCGCGCCAGTCGGCGAGGACCTTGAAGAAGGCCACCGAACCGGCGCCGTAGAAGCCGTTGCGCACCCCGCGCTCCCTCGGCTTGCCCTCGTTGTTGTAGTAGCCGGGCGTGCACGACTCGAGGAAGTCGAGGTTGAACTGGGCGAGCTCGAGGATCGTCGCCACCCAGGCATCTTCGGCTTCCTGCGATGCCTCGACCGTGCGCACGTCGTTGTCAGAGACGTGACGGAGGATGTACGCGGCGTGCCGGCTCTGCTCGTCGAGGGCATGCGGGAAGTTGACGGTGAAGCCGGACTGCTGGAGGCTGAAGATGAGGCAGTTCGGGAACCCCCGCGTGTGCATCCCGTGCAGCGTCGATGCCCCGTCCTTCCACTTCTCCGTCAGCGTGATGCCGTCGCGCCCGACGACCTCGTACCCGGAGCGCCTCGTGTAGTCGGTGCCGACCTCGAAGCCGGTGGCGTAGATCAAGCAGTCCAGCTCGAACTCCGTCTCCCCCACGATGACGCCGCGTTCGGTGATCCGGTCGACGCCCTTGCCGTCGGTGTCGACCAGCGTGACGTTGGGCCGGTTGAAACGTGTCGAGGTACTCGTCGTGGAAGCACGGCCGCTTGCAGAACTGGCGGTAGTACGGCTTCAGCGCCTCGGCCGTCATCGGATCGTTGACGATCGTGTCGACACGCGACCGGATCGACTCCATCTTCTCGAAGTCGGCCATCTCGACCGACTTGGCGAGTCCGCCCGGGCTCATGTCGGTGATGTCGGCGTTGCGCATGCGCACCAGCAGCTTGCCGATGATGTCGGTCCAGCCGTCGTTGACGAGGTCCTCCGGCTCGAAGCCGCCGGACACGAGCGTGTTGAAGTTCTCCATCCGCCGCTTCTGCCAGCCCGGTTCCAGGCTCGCCGCCCACTCGGGATCGGTGGGACGGTTGTTGCGGACGTCGATCGATGACGGCGTGCGCTGGAACACGTAGAGGTGGTCGGCCGCGGCACCGACGTGGGGCACGCACTGCACGGCCGTGGCGCCCGTACCGATGATCCCGACACGCTTGCCGCGCAGGCCGCTGAGGTTGCCCTCGGAATCGCCGCCGGTGTAGCCGTAGTCCCAGCGGCTGGTGTGGAACGAGTGGCCCTGGAAGCTCTCGATGCCCTCGATCGCCGGGAGCTTCGGACGGTGCAGTGGCCCGTTGGCCATGCACACGAAGCGGGCCCGCAGCTCGTCGCCACGGCTCGTCGCCACCCGCCAGCGGCCGGCCTCCTCGTCCCACCGCATGCCGGTGACCTCGGTCTGGAACAGGGCGCCGTCGTAGAGGCCGAAGTGCCGGGCGATCGCCCGGGAGTGCTCGAGGATCTCCGGGGCGCGGGAGTACTTCTCCTTCGGCACGTAGCCGATCTCCTCGAGGAGCGGCAGGTAGATGTAGGACTCGACATCGCACTGCGCGCCCGGGTAGCGGTTCCAGTACCAGGTGCCGCCGAAGTCGCCGCCCTTCTCGACGAGCCGGACGTCGGTGATCCCGGCCTCCTTCAGGCGGGCTCCGGCGAGCAGCCCGCCGAAGCCTCCGCCCACGACGACGACCTCGACCTCATCGGTGATCGGGTCGCGCTCGATCGGCTCGACGTAGGGATCGTCGACGTAGTGGGCGAAGGCGCCCTTGACCTCGACGTACTGGTCGTTGGCGTCGGGCCGCAGCCGCTTGTCGCGCTCCTCGCGGTACTTGTCCCGCAGGGCATCGGGGTCGAACGCCAGCGTCGACATGTCGGTCACCTCATCCTTCGAACGGTCGCGCTCCGGGCGCGCTGACACCGTTTGTAGCCGACGTGGCGTCCGATCTCAGGGTCGCGAGCGCGCCACGTGGTCCTGGACCGCCGGGCGGAACGGGCTCCACGTGAACCATGTCGGGAACGCCGCGACGAGCGCCCGGGGTCCGTCGATCCGAACAGTGCCCCTGGCCCGGGCGGACGCCAGCTCGTCGAGCCCGGCGAACACGCGCATCAGCGAGACCGAGTCGGTGGTGACGACGAGGTCCGGTTCGAACCCGGGATGGTTGGTGCACACCGACGGCTCGCCGCGGTCGAAGATCAGCCAGATCGTCGTGCGCTCCTCGTCGTGATAGTCGAACTGGACGACAACACGGCCGGTCGGCGCGCGCTCCTCGTCCACCCGGCGGTGCATCCACCATGTCAGGGTCACGGGGTCCACGTCTCGCGGCAGCGGATCGCTGAACAACCAGCGGACGGTCCACTCCCCCAGCGCCATGATCACCGGTTCGAGGTCGCGGCCGGCCGGCGTCAGGTGGTACTCGTGACCGCGACCGCCGTGGACCGGCACGATCGCCACGACGCCTTTGCGCTCGAGCTGCTTGAGCCGCTTGAGCAGCAGCGACCTGGAGATGCCCGGCAGCCCCCGCTCGATCTCGTTGAAGCGCACACTGCCGAGCACCATCTCGCGCAGGATCAACGGCGTCCACCGCTCCGCCAGGACCTCACTGCCGAGGGCCACCGGGCAGTACTGGCCATACTCCCTCATCCCACGATCTCCCTCATCCCCCGATCGTCGCGCTGATCGGGGCCCGCCGTGGTGCATTTCTTGCACTAGGCACCGACGCCCGCCGGCCTCACGATGTCCCCCATGGCGACGGACACCATCACACCAACCATGACCTCGATCACGAACGCACCCACGATGACTCCACCCACCACGACCCCATCCACGTCTGCGGACCGCGAGGCGGAGCTGATCAGCTGGGCCGGCGAGCTCGCGGCGCAGATCGCACCCCACGCCGCGGGCCACGACCGCGACGGCACGTTCGTCACCGAGGCGTTCGACCTGCTGCGCTCTTCCGGGTACCTGGCGATCGCCGTACCGGAGGAGCTCGGCGGGCGCGGGGCGACGATCCGCGAGGTGACCATGGCCCAGCGGACCCTGGCCCGATCGTGTGGGTCGACAGCGCTCGCCTCGGCGATGCACCAGCACGTCACCCTGTTCACCGCCTGGCGGTACCGGCGCGGCCTGCCAGGTGCCGAGGCCACGCTGCGCCGCGTCGCCGGCGAGCGGATCGTGCTCGTCTCGACGGGCGGCGCCGACTTCACCCATCCCCGAGGTCGGGCTGTCCCGGTGGACGGCGGGTACAAGGTGACCGGCCGCAAGGTCTTCGCCAGCCAGGTCCCGGTTGGCGACGTGTTCTCGACGATGTTCGTGCTCCACGACGGCCCCGAGCCGGTGGTCCTCAACATGGCCGTGCCGGTACGCGCCGACGGCGTCACGGTGCACGACAACTGGGACACGTTGGGGATGCGTGGTACCGGGAGCCACGACGTCGACATCGACGACGTCTTCGTGCCCGAGGAGCGGGTACTCGCCCGGCGCCCCTTCGGCGTCGTCGACCCGCCGCTGCAGGTCATCGCCAGCATCGCCATGCCCGTCATCGCGGGTGTCTACCTCGGCGTCGCCGAGGCGGCCCGCGACGCCGCCGTGGCCGCCGTCGCCGGCACGTCGCGCGCCGACGACCCCTCGGTCCAGCGGCAGGTCGGGGCCATGGACAACCGCCTGCGCCTGATGTCGTGGGCGCTCGATGGGGCGTTGCGGACCGTCGGCGACGACCCGACGCCAGCTCTGGCGACGGTCGTCGACGTGATGGCGGCGAAGCGGGAGGTCGCCCTCGGCGGCATCGAGGTGTGCGACCTGGCGATGGAGGTCGCCGGAGGCAGCGCATACTTCAAGACCTCCGTCATCGAGCGGTGCTACCGCGACGTCCGTGGCGCCAAGTTCCATCCGTTCGGCCCCGAGCAGACGCTCGTCCACGCCGGCCGGGTGGCCCTCGGCCTGCCAGCCGACGAGATGTGAGCCGCCGGACGGCCTGACACCGGGCGCTCGCCGCGCCGACGACAAGATGGGCCGATGCAGTTCGACGTGATGACCGAACCGGCCGCCTGGGCCGACGTCCAGCACCTCGCCACGCAGATCGAGAAGTCCGGCTTCTCCGGCGTCGTGTTCACCGAGATGCGCCAGCCGCCGTGGCTGTCGATCGCCGCGGCCCATCAGGCGGCGCCGAGTCTGCACCTGGCGACCGGCGTCGCCGTCGCCTTCCCGCGCAGCCCGATGGTCATGGCGCAGACGGCATGGGAGCTCGCCGAGGTCACCGAGGGGCGGTTCCGGCTCGGTCTCGGCAGCCAGGTGCGAGCCCACATCGAGCGGCGCTACGGAACCGACTTCGACCCGCCCGTCGCCCGGCTCCGTGACTACGTGCTGGCAGTGCGGGCGTGCTGGGCCGCGTTCCGCGGCGACGCCCCGCTGGCCCACGAGGGCCGGTTCTACCGGATGAGCCTGCTGCCGTCCGCCGGCATGCCGAGACGCCACCGCTTCGAAGACGTGCGGCTGGACATCGCCGCGGTCAACGACGTGATGGTCCGCACGGCCGGCGAGGTCGCCGACGGGATCCACGTCCATCCGCTGCACTCCGTCGACTACCTGCACCGCAAGCTGCGCCCGGCGCTGGCCGACGGCGTGGCCCGGGCCGGCCGCGACGTCAAGGAGGTCTCCTTGATGATCCCGGTGATGATCGCCCCGGGAGACAGCCCCGAGGAGCGGGTCCCGCTGGTCCAGCGCTGCCGGACGCAGATCGCCTTCTACGGCTCGACGCGCAACTACGCCTTCCAGTTCGACGATCTCGGCTTCGAGGGCACCTCGGCGCGGCTCAACGAGCGCCAGAAGGCCGGCGACATCCAGGGCATGGCCGAGCTGATCACCGACGAGATGCTCGACCACTTCGCCGTCGTCGGAACGTGGGACGACATCGCCGACGAGCTGCTGCGCCGCTACGGCGACGTCGCCGACCGCCTCATCGCCTACACGGCCGCCGACGGCATCCGCCACGATCCGGCCTCGGCCGAGCGGTGGGCGGAGATCGCCCGCGCCGTCACCTCCGCCTGACGTGCGCCCGATGCACGCGGCTTACTGAGCGATCGTTAAGCTGCGCGTCGTGAGTGCTTTGGGGGTGCACGTCACTGCCGACGACGGCAGCGCCGATGAGGGGTCGACCGGACCGCTGCTGGAGGTGGTCGACCTCAAGACCCACTTCCTCACCCCTCGCGGGCGGGTCCGCGCCGTCGACGGCGTGAACCTCTCCCTGGCGAGGGGCACGACGCTGGGTCTCGTCGGCGAGTCGGGCTCGGGCAAGACGATCTTCGCCCGGTCGATCATGAACCTGCTGCCGAAGACCAACGTGCTGCGCAGCGGCCGGGTCATGTTCATGGGTCGCGACTTGATCCCCTTGAGCGACAAGGAGATGCGCGAGCTGTGCGGCGCCGAGATGGCGATGGTCTTCCAGGACCCGATGAGCTCGTTGAACCCGGTGATGACCATCGGCAAGCAGATCACCGAATCGCTGCGCCTGCACCTCAAGATGAGTCGCAACGAGGCCAAGCTGACCGCCGTCGCCATCCTGCGGTCGGTGAACATCCCCGAAGCCGGAGCGCCGGTTCGCCGAGTACCCGCACCAGCTGTCGGGCGGCATGCGCCAGCGCGTGATGATCGCCCTGGCGCTGGCGTGCGGCCCGCGCCTGCTGTTCGCCGACGAGCCGACGACCGCTCTCGACGTCACCGTGCAGGCGGAGATCCTCAACCTCCTGCAGGACAACCAGCGCGACCGGTTCATGGCCATGGTCCTCGTCACCCACGACCTCGGCGTCGTCGCCGGGCGGACCGATGAGATCGCCGTCATGTACGCCGGGCGCATCGTCGAGCAGGCGCGCACGCCGGTGCTGTTCGCCCGCATGCGGCACCCCTACACGGAGGCCCTGCTGCGGTCGATCCCCCGGGTCGACGACCCCAGCCACACGCGCTTGCGGGTGATCACCGGCCGGCCGCCCAACCTCATCGATCCACCGCAGGGGTGTTCGTTCGCCCCGCGGTGCCCGTACGTGCACGACCGGTGCCGCGTCGAGGTGCCGAGGTTGGAGCCGAGCGGGCTCGACGGTCATCGCTTCGCCTGCTTCGCGCCGCTCGGCACGCCGGAGAACGCCGCGGCGCTCGAGCGCAACCTCGCCGCCGGGCTGCCGCAGTCGGTGGCCATGGTGGAGTCCAAGGTCGACATCGCCGTGATGGACGACGAGCAGCGGTGGAGCAACACGGGAGGTGACGCACCAGCAGAAGGGGGGTGACGGTCACCGCGCCTTGGGCGCGGGGACCACAGAACACGAAGGCGGCGATGCCGCCACCATGGATCGAACGGGCCGCGTGAGGCCCACAACACGTCAACACACTTCAGGGGGAACATTGCATCGCAACAAGCGCCGATCGACCGTGATCGCCATGCTGTCGGTCTTCACACTGGTCGCCGCCGCCTGCGGCGGCGACGACGACGACGACGGTGCCACGAGCGGCACCGACGCCGTGGAGTCCGAGGACACGACCGGGGCGACCGAAGCCACGGAAGGCACCGAGGCCACCGAGGGCACCGAGGCCACGGAAGGCACCGAGGCCACCGAAGGGACAGGCGAGGGCGACGGCGGCGGGGCCACCGACGAGGGCGAGCCGGTCAAGGGAGGGACGCTGGTCTACGGCCTCGAGGCCGACACCGCCAACGGCTGGCCGCACTACCGCGCCAGCTACGCGACGAGCGGTTACATCCCGTTGGAGGCAATCAGCGATTCGCTGTTCGCCGTCACCCAGGAGGGCGAGACCGTCTCCGCTGCTCGTCGAGACGTTCGAGAACAACGCCGACTTCACGGAGTGGACGTTGACGATCAAGGAGGGCATCACCTTCCACGACGGCACGCCGCTCACCGGTGAGGCGGTCAAGTTCAACATCGACGCCTGCCGGGCCAGCCCGCTGACGGCCACCGCCTACTCGACGATCGGGAACGTCACGGCGTCGGGTCAGGAGGTCGTCATCACGACCCAAGGCGGGCCGTGGGTGGCATTGCCGCAGTACTTCACCTACGGCTCGTGCGGTTACATGCTGTCGCAGGAGTGGTTGGCGAGCCTGGAGGACGTGCCGCAGCGCAACCCGGAGAGCCCGGTGTACGACGAGGCGCTGGCCGCCACACCCGCCGACGGCGACCCCGCCGCACCGGTCGGTCTCGGTGCTTTCGTCTTCGAGTCCTACACGCCGGGCAACGGCAACTCGTTCACGGCCGTGCGCAACGAGGACTACTGGCGCGGCCCGAACGGGATCACGGGTGAGGACCTCCCGTACCTCGACGGCATCGAGGCCGTCGTGGCTGTCGACATCGACAGCCGGGCCAACGGCGTGGCCTCGGGGCAGTTCGACGTGATGCACACCGCCAACGCCGACACCATCGCCCAGTTCCTCGAGGACGACAGCGTCGAGGTCGTCAACACCGACCGCTACGGCGAGACCGGCTACACCATGCTCAACGTCGCCGAGGGCCCCGAGACCGACCCGGAGGGCACCAACGCCCAGAGCCCGATGCTCGTCCTGCCCTGCCGCAAGGCGCTGGCCCACGCCATCGACCGGGAGCGCATCGCCGAGGAGCGGGGCGCCGGCATCGTCAACCCGGCCAACGGCCCGTTCCCCGAGGGCTCGATCGGCTACCTCGAGGACTCCGGCTACCCGGAGTACGACATCGCCCTGGCCCAGGAGCAGATGGAGGCGTGCCTCGCCGAGACCGGCACGGACAGCATCGAGTTCACGTTCAACACGACGAACGACCCGTTCAACGTGGAGACCAACACGCTGATCATCTCGATGTGGACGGAGGCCTTCGGCGACCAGGTCCAGACCTCGATCACCCCGATCGAGCAGGGCCAGTACATCGGCCTCGCCCTGTTCGGCACGTTCCAGGCGTTCGCCTGGCGCAACCACGGCGGTCTCGACCCCGACCAGCAGCGGCTGTGGTGGCAGAGCGTGTCGTCGACGCCGATCGGCCAGCAGGCGCTGAACTTCGGCCGCTTCAAGGACGACGTGATCGACGAGAACCTGGAGATCATCAAGTCCAACCCCGACGAGGCAGCGCGCCAGGAGGCCGCCGAGAACGTCAACCGGCGCTTCGGCGAGATGGTCTACAACCTGTGGGCTGACGTACACGATGTGGGGCATCGTCTCCCAGCCGTACGTCAACGGCGTCGAGATGAACACCCTGCCCGACGGCACCGAAGGCATCGGCCTGGCCTTCGCCGGCCGGCACCAGTTGGACGAGATGTGGTGCGACGGCGGCGAATGCGAGTGACGTCGCATGAACGTGAGTGACACTCCATGAAGTGGAAGCTCCGCAACCCGGGGACGACCATGGCGATCCTCGCCGTGGTCGTCCTCGTGGCGGGCCGAGTCCTCGGGCTGCCGATGGGCTGGGTCCTGCTCGTGTCGTTCGCCTTCATCATCGCCGGGGCGACGTTGGTGAACGGCACGTACGTACTGCGCCGGCTGCTCATCCTGGTCCCGACGCTCGTGATCGTCACGGCCTTCACGTTCTGGCTGCAGAACAGCCGTGGCGACACGCGCGATCTGGCGTTCATCATCCTCGGCCCCGGCGCCACGCCGCAGGCGGTCGACGACGTCGTCCAGGAGTTCCACCTCGAGGAGCCCATGCACACCCGCTACCTGCTGTGGTTGAGCGACGCCGTCCGCGGCGATCTCGGCCGCTCGGCGATCCAGGGCCAGGACGTCTCGACGGCCATCACCAACGCCCTCCCGGTCACCCTGCTGCTGATGCTGTACGCCCAGCTGCTCGCCCTGGTCATCGCCGTACCGGCCGGGGTCTACGCGGCATACCGGGCGAACCGCCGCGGCGACCGCATCGCCAGTACGGCCGCGATCACCGCGACGTCGATCCCCAACTTCGTGCTGGCGATCCTCCTCGTGCTGTTCCTCGCCCTCGGCGGGTTCAAGATCGGTCCCGTGACCGTCGGCGGCTCGCTGTTCCCCGCCGCCCGCTACGAGGCCTTCGGTGACGGGGCGTTCACCCACTTCAAGCACATGGCCCTGCCGACGATCGCCCTGGCGCTGGGCCTCGCCGCCACGTACATGCGCGTCCTGCGCTCGGACATGATCGGCACGCTGCAGGACAACTTCATCACCACCGCCAAGGCCAAGGGCGTGTCCGACCGGCGGATCCTGTGGGCCCACGCCCTGCGGCCGTCGTCGTTCACGCTGATGACCCTGTTCGGCATCACCACCGGAACGCTGATCGGCGGGGCGCTGGTCGTCGAGACCATCTTCAACCTGCCCGGTCTGGGCACCACGCTCTTCACGGCCATCTTCTCCAAGGACTTCCTCGTCGTCCAGGGCATCGTCGTCGTGATCGCCGTCGGCTTCGTCCTGATCAACTTCCTCGTCGACCTGCTGTACGCCGTCCTCGATCCAAGGGTGCGCCATGTCCGTGCTTGATGAAGTCGAGACCCAGCACACCGCCGACACCGCCCACGCGGCGGTCGAACTGGACGAGCGCTACCAGAAGCGGCGGCTGGGCTTCCTGTTCTGGGCCTCGCTCGTCTGGCTGGTGCTGCTCATCGGCTCGGCGTTCTTCGCCGACTTCCTTCCGCTGAAGGACCCGCAGGCGACGTTCCGCGGCGTCGCCCGGGAGGGCCCGTCGGCGGAGCACTGGTTCGGCGCCGACAACATCGGCCACGACGTCTTCAGCCGCGCCATCTACGGGGCCCGGCGGTCGCTGATCGTGGGCACGGTGGCGACGGTCATCGGCCTCACGGTCGGGGGCGCCGTCGGCCTGATCGGCGGGTTCTATCGTCGCACCCTGGACACGGCGCTCGGCTCCCTGCTCAACATCATGCTGGCCATCCCGGGCCTCGTCCTGGCCCTGGCGCTGGTCGCCTTCTTCGCCCCGCCCGGTGCCTCGTCGCCCTCCGAGCAGACGTTCTGGGTGATCGTCGCCCTGTCGATCATCGCCATCCCGACGATCGCCCGGGTCGCCAGGGCCCAGACGTTGATCTGGGGCGACCGCGACTTCGTCATGGCGTCGCGGACGCTCGGGGCGCGCAACATGCGGATCGTCCTGCGCGACATCCTGCCCAACGTCGCTGCCGGCGATGCTCTCCTTCGCCATCCTTCTGCCTGCCCGCCCTGATCGTCGCCGAGGCCGTGCTGGTGCTGTTCGGCGTCGGCGACGTCACCGGCGTCAGTTGGGGGATCATGATCCAGAACGGGCGCTCGCAGCTCGCCGACTCGCCGCACATGGTGCTGTTCCCGGCGCTGTTCATGTTCCTCACGATCCTGAGCCCTGAACTTCGTCGGCGACCAGGTGCGGAGACTCTTCGACGTGCGCGAGAGCGGGATCTGATGGCCGGTTCCGGAACGGCCCACCTCCGCGACCGCGACGATCTGGTGGTCAAGGTCGAGCACCTCGTCGTCGAGTTCCCGACGCGCTACGGCAACGTCCATGCCGTCAGTGACGTCAGCCTCGACGTCGCCGACGGCGAGACGCTCGGCATCGTCGGCGAGTCCGGGTGCGGCAAGTCGACGACGGGCAAGGCGATCCTGCGTGTACCGCCTCCGACATCAGGACGCATCCTGCTCGACGGTGTCGACCTGGCGACGCTTGGACAGCCAGCAGATGCGGCTCGCCAGGAACCGGCTGCAGGTGATCTTCCAGGACGCCCCGTCCTCGCTGAACCCGCGCCGCACGATCCGCGACGTCGTCGCCGAGCCGCTGACGATCCGCTGGCTGGAGTCGTTCCAGCGCTCGTGGTGGATCCGCCTCTGGGAGCGCTACGTGCCGCTGATGTTGCGTTGGTGGCGGCACCCGATCATCCGCCGCGTCGCCGTGCCCCTGGCGGTGGCCTTCTTCACCGGCCTCCTGCTGTGGGTGCTGGCGACGGCATTCGGCCCGGAACAGGACGACGGCACCCGCGACGGCGGCGCGCTGGCCACCGTCGGCAACGTGCTGATGATCGCCTCGCTCGTGGTCGCCACGCCGATCATCGCCATGTTCGTCATCACGGGTGTGATCTGGCTCGTCCTGACGTTGCTCATGCCGGTCTTCGCCATACCGCGGTGGATCCGCATCAGGCGCGGCAGGTCCCGGTTCAAGGCCGAGACGGAGGGCCAGGTGCGCAAGGTCCTCGAGGACGTCGGTATCGACCCCGACGCGGCGCTCGACCGACGACCGCACGAGTTCTCCGGTGGGCAGGCGCAGCGCATCTCCATCGCCAGGGCGTTGATCCTCGACCCGGAGGTGATCATCTGCGACGAGCCGGTCTCGGCCCTCGACGTGTCCGTGCAGGCGCAGGTGCTCAACCTGCTCGAGGACCTCAAGGCGAAGTACGGCATCTCGCTGATCTTCATCGCCCACGATCTGGCCGTGGTCAAGAACATCGCCGATCGCGTCGTCGTCATGTACCTCGGCAAGATCTGCGAGGTGGCGTCGCCCGACGAACTGTTCTTCCGGCCGCGGCACCCCTACACCGGCATCCTGATGGCCTCGATCCCCGTCACCGACCCTTCCGTGGACCCGCGCCAGGCGACGACGATCAGCGGAGAGCTGCCGTCGCCGCTCGCCCCGCCGTCGGGCTGCCGCTTCCGCACGCGGTGCCCGCGCGCCGAGGAGCGGTGCGCCGAGGAGGAGCCGGTGTTACGCGAGCTCGGCGTCGATCACTTCGTGGCCTGCCACTTCCCCGTCGAGCACGAGGCCGGGGCGTCGGCGAACGGGAACGGAACCGCAACGGCCGTCGCCGTGACGAGGTCGTAGCGGCGCCAGCCAGATGCCGAACGAGTCAGCCTCCGACGGCCGCCAGCGTCCGGGTCGGGTGGCGATCCTCCGTGCCGCGGTATCGGTGATGGGCGAGGACGGCTACGACAGGGCATCGATGCGCGACATGGCGGCCCGGGCCGGCGTCAGCGTCGCCGCCCTCTACTACCACTTCCCGTCGAAGCACGATCTGCTGCGCCAGTTCCTCGACGAGGCCTGGGAGGTTTCGCTCGCCCGCATCATCCGTCGCGTCGAGCGCGTCGGTGACGATCCGGTCGCCCAACTCGACGAGATCGTCGGCACGATCATCGCCTCGAACCTCCACGACGACTTCGCCCAGAAGGCGTCGCGGGTCGCCCTGCGCGACTACACCCGCCTCGACCCGCCCGAGCGGGCAGTGATCGAGCGGCAGCGCCAACGACTGGTCGACCTCATCGCCGAGGTCATCGCGGCGGGTGTCGAGTCGGGAGACTTCACGATCGACGAGCCGGTCGCCGCGGCCCACGCGATCCTCACCCTCACGGCCTCCGTCGTCGTGCCGCGACCCCTGACCCGCCCGATGTGCGACGTGATCGAACTGGGGCAGCGCTTCGCCAGGGGCATCGCCCGGTCGTGACCGCCCTCCGGGCCACCTGCTTGACTGGCCGACATGGGGACACTGAAGACGCGAGATCGATCCCGCCGATGTCGGCCTCGATGCCGAGCGCCTGGCGCGCATGGACCGCCATTTCCACCGCTACGTCGACGACGGCAGGTTGCCGGGGTGGTTGCTCGCCGTCGCCCGTCACGGGCAGCTGGCGCACGTCAGCGCCTACGGGCAGCGCGACATCGAGGCTGGGCTGGCCGTGGAGACCGACACGATCTGGCGGCTGTACTCGATGACCAAGCCGATCACGGCCGTCGCCGCGCTGATCCTCTGGGAGCAGGGCGGGTTCGAGCTCAACGACCCGGTGCGCACCTACATCCCATCGTTCGAGCGGCTGCGCGTCTGGCGGGGTGGCTCGGCGGTGCGGCCGGAGACGGAGCCGGTGACCGAAGAGATGCGCATGTGGCACCTGTTCACGCACACCAGCGGGTTGACGTACGGGTTCATGCAGTCGCATCCCGTCGACGCGCTGTATCGGCAGGCGGGCTTCGAGTGGGGCGTGCCCACGGGGCTCGACCTCGGCGGGGTGTGCGACCGGCTCGCCGACCTGCCGCTGGCGTTCCAGCCCGGCTCGGAGTGGAACTACGGCATGAGCACCGACGTCCTGGGCCGGGTGGTGGAGGTGGCCGCCGGCGTGCCGTTCGCCGACTTCGTGCAGGAGCACGTGCTCGATCCACTGGGCATGAGCGAGACGATGTGGCACGTCCCGCCCGAGCACGTCGACCGGTTGGCCGCGCTCTACACACCGAACCCCCAGACCGGCTTGGCGATGCGCTTCGACACCATGGGCGCGGCAGCCCTCTCGCCGCCGTCGGCGACGATGGGTGGGGGCGGCCTGTGCGGGACGGCTGGGGACTACGTCCGCTTCGCCGAGATGCTGCGCGGCCGTGGCGAGCTCGACGGCGTCCGTCTGCTGTCGCCGGGCACCGTCGGCTACATGGCCAGCAACCACCTCCCCGGCAACGCCGACCTGACGACGTACGGCCGGCCGCTGTTCAGCGAGACCACGTTCGACGGGGTCGGCTTCGGGCTCGGCGTCAGCGTCACCATCGACCCGATCAAGGCCAAGGTGCCGAGCAGCGTCGGCGACCACGGATGGGGAGGCGCGGCCAGCACGGCCTACTGGGTCGACCCGGTGCGCGACCTGTCGGTCGTGTTCATGACCCAGCTCCTGCCGAGCAGTGCGCTGCCATTGCGCAGCCAACTGCGCCAGCTGCTCAACGCCGCCATCATCGAGCCGTAGCCGCCGTCGAGTCTGACCCGCGGCCTGGTCGCTCGCGCGCTGAACATATTCCTGCGATACCCTTGCCCCACAGTGAGCGACCCCGACTTTGACGCCCTCGTCCACGACTGGCTCGTCAGCCACCCGTCGCGGAACACCCAGGCGGCCTATCGCACTGACCTCGATCGGTTCCGCGCCTGGTGGCTCGCCAACCGCCGGCGCGCCCCATTGAGCGCGACCACCGCCGACGTCGACCGCTTCGAGCAGGCATGCGCCGACGCGGGTGCCTCCGAGGCGACGATCGCCCGGCGGGTCTCCGCGCTGAGCTCGTTCTTCACGTTCGCCGCCTCGCAGGGAGCCGTCATCAAGTCGCCGGTGCGTGGCGAGCGTCGGCCGCCGACCACGGCCACACCCACCGCCGACCTCGACGCCGGGCAGCTCACTGACCTGATCCGCTCCAGCGGACGGCTCGGGGATCGCGCCATGGTGCTCGTCGGGCTGATGCTCTTCGACGGGCTCAAGCTGGCCGAGGTCCTCGCGGCCGACGCGGAGGACGTCTCCCTCACCCCGCGCACCGCGCGGATCACCGTCGAGCGGCGAGGCGATGCCGTCGACGTGCGTCTCGACGGACGCACGACCAACGCGCTGAAGTCCTACCTCGACGGCCGCACGCGCGGGCCGCTGCTGCTCGGCGAGAGCCCGGCTCGCGCCTCCGGCCGCCTGACCCGATTCGGCGCCGACTACCTGCTCAAGCGGATCAGCGCCGAGGCCGGTCTCGAGCAGCCGATCTCGGCGAACACCCTCCGGCGCAGCTATGTCACCCGCGCCTTCGCCAAGGGCGCGTCCGTGGAGGCGATCCGCGATCAGCTGGGGCACACGGACAGCCGCACCACACGGCGGCACCTCACCGGCGACACTTGACAGCGTCCGATCTCGGAGTATTATGTTGAGTGTCAGGTATTCATCGTACGCAGCCCCCTCGAGGGGCCGACAGTGGAGGTGATGTGACGATGCTCATGCGATTCGATCCCTTCCGGGACATCGACCGAGTGTTCGACCAGGCGTTCACGATGGCGCGGCAGACCAGCATGCCGATGGACGCGTACCGTCACGGCGACAGCTTCGTCGTCCACTTCGACCTGCCGGGCGTGGATCCGTCCTCGATCGACGTCTCCACCGAGCAGAACGTGCTGACCGTCAGCGCCGAGCGTCACTGGGAGGCGGTCGAGGGCGACGAGCTCGTGGCCAACGAGCGGCGCCAGGGCACGTTCTCCAGGCAGATGATCCTCGGCAATGCGCTCGACGTCGACAAGATCCATGCGACCTACGAGAACGGCGTGCTGACGCTCACCATCCCCGTCGCCGAGAAGGCCAAGCCGCGCAAGATCGAGATCTCCACCTCCGGCTCGCAACAGGCCATCGACACCACCAGCGGCTGACCGGCGTCGGCCGGCCCGGGCCAGGTGGCCGGCCCCTCCGAGGGTGTGCCGCGGGGCGTCCCCGGAGCACACCCTCGGTCGGCAGGAAACACTCGGATCAGTTATGCGGGGCGCCACTGCGGGAGGAGGATCGGCGGCACCGTCCTCGGCGGTGCGCTCCTCCCAGTACGGGACCACCGGCATCCCGATGTACACGCCATCGCCCTCGAGGTTGCCGACGACCCGCAGGTGCGGGGCGTCGTCGAGGCTGACCAGAACGACCGTGTACGGCACGGCATCGGCCAGCGCACGGTTGGCCGCGTAGTGCACGACCGTGTAGCTGGCGACGGTGCCGCGCGGGGCGAGCGTGACGGTGTCGAACGTCATCGCCCCGCAGGCGTGGCAGATCTCCTCCGGGGGGTGTTGCAGCGTCGCGCACTGCGTGCAGCGCTGGATCGCCAGCGCGCCCGAGGTGAACCATGCCGCGTTGAACGGCGTGAGCTCCGGCAGCGTCCAGGTGTCGGGCAATGCACCCATGGTCACAACCGACCGAACAGCACCGCGCTGCCCGGCGCATAGCCCGGACCGGACACCGACAGGCTCAGCTCGACGTCGGCGACCTGGCACGTCGAGTCGCCACGGACCTGGCGCACCGCCTCGACCACGTTGCCGAACCCGTGGATGTAGCCCTCGCCGATGTTGCCGCCGCTCGTGTTGATCGGCAGCCGGCCGTCCGGCCACTGGATGTTGCCGGCGGCCACGAACGTGTTCAGATCGTCCGGATCGCAGAACCCCATCTCGCTGATCGCCATCAGCACGGGGCCGGTGAAGTTCTCGTAGAACTGCGCCACCTGCACGTCGTCGGGCGTCACGCCGGCCCGCTTCCACAGCGTGCGCCCGACGTGGCGGTGGTGGGCGGTCGGGAAGTTGGCCTCGCCGAAGGCGGCGACCCCATCGCGATGCTCCAGGCCGTGGGCGCCGGCGACGATCGCCACCGGAGGCCTGGCGAGGTCGTCGGCGCGCTCGGCTGTGGTGACGACGATCGCCGCCGCCCCGTCGTTCTCCGGGCAGCAGTCGTACAGGTGGAACGGCTCGGCGACCCAGCGCGACGCGTGGTACTGCTCGCGCGTCAGCGGTGTGCCGTAGCGGATCGCCCGCGGGTTGTGCTGGGCGTGCGCGAACGAGGCCAGGGCGATCTCGGCGAGGCTGTCCTGGGTCACGGCGTGGTCGTGCATGAACCGCATCGTCTGCATCGCCGTCGTCTGGGCCGGCGTGAGCATGCCGTACGGCGCGGTGTACGCCGCGCTCCCCCGGGCCCGCCGGCCGCCGCCTGCCTGGCCGTAACGGCCGAACTGGCCCTGGGCGAGCGAGCGGAACACCACGATGCAGTCGGCGTACCCGGCGCTGACGGCCGCGTCGGCGATGGTCACGGCGGCGCCGGCCCCGTTGCCGCCGCCGCCGAACGTCTGGGCCGTGAAGCCCAGGTCACCGAAGCCGAGGGCCGCGCTCAACCGCACCGGCTCGTTGCGCTCCATGTAGGCGACGACGCCGTCGACGTCGGCGGGCGCCAGGCCGGCGTCGGCGATGGCGTTGCGGATCGCCGTGCAGGCCAGCTGGAACTCCGTCTCCGGGGCGCCGCCCCGGTGGTAGTACGCCGACTCGCCGACGCCGGCGACCACCGCGGCGCGGTGCATCAGAGACCGAACACGCGCTGCGCGTTGAGACCGAGGATCTGCTCGCGGGACTGCTCGCTGAGCCCGGACATCTGGCGTTCGATGGACGCCGCCGAGTACGGCCACGATCCTTCGTGGTGCGGATAGTCGTTGGCCCACATCAGATTGCCGACGATGTCGTGGCCCTCGGCAGCCTCGAGCCCGGCATGGTCCTCCTGGAACGTGGCGAAGCAGTGCCGGCGGAAGTACGCCGAGGGGAGCTCGGGGATCACCGGCCGCACCCACATGTGGTGGGCCCGGTAGGCGTAGTCCATCGTCTCCAGCAACCACGGCACGAACCCGATCCCGGACTCCACCATGCCGGCCTGCAGGCCGGGGTGCCGTTCGAACACACCGGACGTGATCAGCTGGACGAGCGGCTCGATCGTCGTCTCCATGCTGTGGCAGACGTAGTTGATGACCGCTCCGCCGTTGCCCCCGACGGCCCTCGGGTCACGGCCCGTCGAGACGTGGAACGTCAGCGGCACGCCGAGCTCCTCGGTGAGCGCCCAGAACGGCTCGAAGCGCGGATCGTTGTACTCCAGCTGGCCCCACACCTTGGGGCCGTAGACCGGGCTGTTGCCGAGGCACAGCCCGACGAAGCCGTGCTCGGCTGCCCATGTCGCCTCGGCCATCGCCAGGTCGATGTCCCCTGTCGCCAGGCAGGCCAGCGGACGCGTCCGGCCGTCGTTCCATCCACCGGCGCCGCCGAACCAGTCGTACGCCCAGCGGTTCCACGCCCGGCACATGGCGTCAGCGAAGACCGGGTCGGGCGTCGCCCAGCACAGCAGGCCCTTGTTCGGGAAGATCAGCTCGACGTCGACGCCGTCGGCGGCCTGGTCGGCGAGGCGCTGCTCGATCGTCGTTCCGCTGGTGTTGCGCAGGACGTCCTCCGGCTCCATGCGCGCCTGCGCGTGGCGGTCGTGCTCGGGCTGTTCGAACGACTCCCTGGCCTGGACGGTCGGCGCTGCCGCGCCGCGCTTGACGAGCTGAGGTCGATTGCCCTCGGTGATCACCCACTCCGAGCCGTCGTCGCGACGCTCGACGCGCGGGATGCGGTCGAGGTACTGCGGCTCGATGTGCTGGGCGAGGTACGGCCCGGGCTCCTGGGCATGGCAGTCCGCCGACACCAGGTACAGCTTGTCCGGGTCGTCCGGCCGGGCCGACCGGCGCCAGCCGGCGGCGCCCGGCGTCTCCCTGCGCCACGCGTTCTGCGGGGATTCCGTGGTCGTCATCGGTCCTCCCAATCGTCGTGCCCCGCCGGCCAATGTAGGCGCCGTCGCCGGCGGAGCTCCGGCCGGAGCGGCACGGCGTCAGTCGCGCAGCTCACCGATCGGCGACGCCGGGCGATTGACGAAGCCGTCGGTGCGGAACCCGGTCGTGCCTGGCGTGCCCCGTCCCCAGGGACCTTCGACGCCGCCGAGCGTGCGCCACACCCGCAAGCCGAGCAGGGCCCGCAACTCGTCGTCGGCCGAGGCCAGGACGTCGGGGTGGGTCGACAGCGTGTAGTTCTCCTGCGGTCGCATCCACGGGCGGCAGAAGTACGTCAGGACCCCGTAGCGGTACTCGTCAGCTGTCGTGTTGGCCCCGGTGCCGTGCCAGATCCGGCCGTCGAACACGAGCGCCGTGCCGGCCGGTCCGACGCCGGGCACCGTCGCCACCGGCCGGTCGCCGGGCGGTTCCGCCGGGATGCGGTGTGAGCCGGGCACGAGGCGGGTGGCCCCGTTCTCCTCGGTGAAGTCGACGAGCATCCACATCACGTTCATCGTCAGCGCCATCTCGATGGCGCGCGGTGCGTAGCCCTGGTCGGAGTGCAGCACCATCGGCGCGCCGCTGGGCCCGGCGATGTTGGCCGTGTGGCTGGACAGGCAGTAGTCACCGTCGAGGACGTGGCGGGCGAGCCTGCGCACGAGCGGTTTGCGCAGCAGGTCGCGGAACGCCGCCCCCTTGCTGGGGAGGTTCCAGACCCGCTGGTTCGCCCCGCCACCGTCGATGAACGCCACCCCGGCCGACCGCTCGGCCGCCGCCTGCTCGACGAGCCGGGTACGCAGAGCGTCGAGCTCGGATGGGCTCAGGGCGTCGGCGATGAGCGCCACGCCGAGCTCGTCGAGGTCGGCGCACGCCTGGTCCAGATCCGAAGTGACGTCCGGCAGAGCCGGCACGGGCGTGGTCACGGCCATCACCCGATCCTACGAAGGGGTACCGATCCGGTCGCCGTCGGACGGGCCGCGGGCAGCCGGCTCGGCCGCCTATGGTCGGGTCACGTCAGCGCACTGCCAGGAGGCAACCATGTCCGATGACACGACGTTCGGTCCCGTCGAGATCGCGATCATCGCGTTTCCGGGCAACCGGTTCACGGGCGAGGTCGCCCCGGCGATCGCCGATCTCGTCAGCTCCGGCACGGTGTCGATCATCGATCTCGTCTTCGTGACCAAGGATGCCGACGGCAACGTCACCGGTGTCGAGCTCAGCGACCTGGATGACGACGTCGCCGCTCCGTACGTGGAGATCGAGGGCGAGGTCCAGGGCATCCTCAGCGACGAGGATTTCGAGCAGGTCGGAGACCTGCTCGAGCCGGAGAGCTCGGCGCTGGCGATCGTCTGGGAGAACGCGTGGGCCCGCCGGTTCGTGAGCGCCGTGCGGGGGGCGGGCGGCGTGCTCGTCGCCCACGATCGGATCGACGCCCAGACCGTCGCCAACGCCTTGGAGGAGCGCGACGAGGTCGTCGACCAGGGCTGACCGCCGCCGCGGTCAGGCCGTCGAGATCGACTGGTATCTCGGCGCCGTCGCGCTTCCCAGCAGGGCCGACACGAGGATGCCGAGCGGCAAGGTCCCCCAGTAGCTGACGAGCACGCCCACGTTGCCGAGGAACAGCATCAGCAACCACGTGGCGGGGAACGTGGCGACGAGGAAGACGACGATGAAGGCGATCGTCATGCGGATCACGGCGGGGACCTCCTGGATGGCCGGACGGGCGCCCGGTCGTCGTCATTGTCGTCCACCAGGCCGTCCGTGGCGCGGATGGTGCCGTGTACCGGGCGCCGGCGCGCCATCATCGGACCATGGCAACCGAAGACGACGCTCGGCGCATCGCGTTGTCGCTGCCGGCGACGACGGAGCGGCCCAGCTACGGCACGCCCGGGTTCCGCGTCAAGGACAAGCTGTTCGCCCGGATCCACGACCTTCCCGACACGCTGGTCGTGTGGGTGTCGGGCATGGACGAGAAGGAGGCGCTCCTCGCGTCGTCACCGGACACCTACTTCGAGACGCCCCACTACGACGGCTATCCGATGGTGCTCGTCCGGCTCCCGGCCATCGAGGTCGACGAGCTGACCGAGGTGCTCACGGACTCCTGGCGAGCCCGCGCCCCACGCCGGCTGCTCGCCGAGTTCGACCGTGAGCACCCCTGACACTCAGGCGGCGATGGCGGTGCGCGCGTCCTCGAGCTGGCGGCGCTCGATGATCTGGTCGACGAGCCCGTAGGCGATGGCCTGGTTGCCGCGCACGATGTAGTCGCGGTCGATGTCGGCCGTGATCCGCTCGGCGGTCTGCCCGGTCGCCGCGCGCAGGATCTCGACCATCCGCCGGCGCATCTCGACGACCTCGGCGATCTGCAGCTCGAGGTCGGTGGACTGGCCCTGAGCCCCGCCGTGGGGCTGGTGGATGAGGACCCGGGCGTTCGGCAGGGCGTAGCGCTTCCCGGGAGCGCCGGCGGCGAGCAGCACCGCCGCCGCCGAGGCGGCCTGGCCGACGCAGATCGTGGCCACGTCGGGGGCGACGAACTGCATCGTGTCGTGGATCCCGAAGAGTGCGTTCATGTCGCCGCCGGGCGAGTTGATGTACAGCGAGATGTCCTTCGTCGTCGACTCCGATTCGAGGTGCAGGAGCTGGGCGATGACGAGGTTGGCGCTGGTGTCGTCGATCTGCGTGCCGAGGAAGATGATCCGGTTGGCCAGCAGGCGGGAGTAGATGTCGTAGGCCCGCTCGCCACGGTTGGTGGTCTCGATGACGGTCGGCACGAGCATGGTCGGGTCTCCTTGTCGGCGCTCATGTGCAACTACTGAGTTGCACATGACGATAGCTGAGCATGTCGAGTTGTGCAACCGCCAAGTTGCACTAGCCTGGCGCCATGAGCGAGCGAGTCTTCGAGCGAGCGAATCGGCATCACGGCGACGCGACACCGGACGATCGAGACCGACCTCGAGCTCGGCGAGCTGTGGTCGCTCGTCGCCGACGGAGACGGGTGGGCCGAGTGGATGGTCGACGGCGCCGACATCGACGTGGATCCCGGCTCGCACGGCACCGTCGTCGACGACGGTGTCACTCGCGACGTCCGCATCGACCGCGTCGACCCGTCCCGCGGCGTGGCCTTCACCTGGTGGCCGCACTCCCGGCCGGATCAGGCCTCGACCGTCGAGCTCGTGGTTCTCCCGTCGGCCAGCGGCAGCCGCCTGCGGGTCACCGAGACGAGGGCATGCGCTGGAGCGAGCTCGTTGGCGTGGGACGTGCGCGGCATGCTGCTCGTCGCCCGGGCGCGCGCTGTCCTCGTGTGAGCGAGCGCCGCGCGAGTCACCGCCGACGCGACCAGCGGCGCCAGCGAGCGAACGAGGCGACGCGGTGAGCGAGCGCCGGCCGCTCGACGAGCTGTTCGCCGTGCTGGCCGACCCGACGCGGCGGGCGGTGCTCGAGCACCTCGTCCACGACGGCCCGCAGACGGCGACCGAGCTGGCGGCGCACTTCCCGACCACGCGCCAGTCGGTCGTCAAGCACCTGCGGGTCCTCGCCGACGCCTCGCTCGTCAGCGCCGAGCGGACGGGCCGCGAGGTGCACTACCGAGCGACGACGGAGCGCCTGGCCGACGCCGTTGCGTGGCTCATCGGTGCCAGCGCCAGTTGGGACCGCCGCACCGATCGCCTCCGCGCCCGCCGCTGACGCCTCCTGACTCCTCAAGAGGTGCGGGCCAGCCAGGCCCTGCCGCGTGGGGACAGGCGGTAGCCGACGTCGAGGCTCTCGGTGAGACCGAGGGCCTTCAGCTTGCGCACGTCGGCCTTGAACGCCAGCCGCTCCTGGCCACGGTGCTCGGCAAGATCGCCGGCGCGCACGCCGGGACGTTCGGCGATCAGCCGCAGCACGTCCGCCGTCCACGGTCCGTGACGGCTGGCCGCGTCGAGGCGGGCCAGCCGGCGCTCCAGCTCACCGGCCTCGTCCGCGGTGATCTCGCTGCGCTCTCGGAGCTGGTGGCGGGGATCGGCGCCGGCCAGGTGGAAGCTCACCCGGTACAGCTCGCCGTCGCGTCGGTCGAGCTCGGCGAGCAGCGCGCCGAGCGACTCGGCGCCGGCCCGGGCGGCCTGGTCGGCGGAGATCGCCTCGCGATCGACGATGACCACCTCGTCGATGGCCAGCACGCCGACCGCCGTCGTCAGCGTCCCGCCGGCGCGCACGGTCGGACGCTTCCACCGGCGGAACGCCAGGGTCACCGCGCCGCTGCCGACACCGGCAAGGGTGCGCTGGTCGAACAGCACGTCAGCCCGTCAGGAGGAACACGCTGCACCAGTGGGAGAGGGCGGCGGTGACGACGAGGGCGTGGAAGACCTCGTGGTAGCCGAACACCGTGGGCCAGGGATCGGGCCGCTGGCGGGCGTAGACGATCGCCCCGATCGAGTACAGCGCCCCGCCGACCGCGAGCAGGGCCAGCTCGGCCCCGTTGAGGGCGTCGGCGTACGCCGGGAGGTCGAGCAGGACCTGCCACCCGGCGACGAGGTACACGGCGGCGACCAGTCCGGACGGCGCGTCGAGCCACAGCATGCGGATGCCGACCCCGACTGCGGCGACGGTCCAGGCGATCACCAGCAGCACGACGCGTGTCGCCCCGTCCAGCCCGAGCACGATCACCGCGGTGTACGTCCCCGCCGTGCCGACGAGGATCATCGAGTGGTCGAGCCGGCGCAGGACCCGCTGGTGGCGCGTCGCCAAGCGGGCCGAGTGGTACACGCCGCTCACCGTCAGCATCGCCGTCACGCAGACCCCGTAGACGATCACCGCGGCGCGGTCGGCACCGGCCGGCGCGCGCACGACGAGGACGACGGTCAGGACGACGGCGACGGGGACCGCGGCCCGGTGGAACGCGCCGCGCATCGACGGCCGCAGGACGGCCGGCACCTCGTCGGCGCCCGTCGGCGCGGGGGTCGGGGTCGTCAGCGGCACCGGGCGAGTCTGCCAGGCCTACGGCCGACCGTGCCTCGCTCCCGCCATCCTTCCGCCAGGCGGTCGCAAGGGCGGCCACAATGAGGGGATGACGACGCGGTCGCGGAGCGATGAGTTCGCCCGCCGGCCTCGGTCCACCTGGTGTTGCACCGACGGCAGGAGGAGCGCTGATGAGCACGTTGCACAAGACGTTCACGGCCACGTTGGAGAAGAGCCCGAGCAAGGGTGGGTGGACGTATGTCGTGATGGCCGATTCGGCCGAGTACTTCCAGACCCACGGCCTCGTCAAGGTGCGCGGCACCGTCGACGGCCATCCGTTCCGCAGCTCGTTCATGGCCCTCGGCGACGGGCGCCACAAGCTGCCGATCAAGGCCGAGGTCCGCAAGGCGATCGCCAAGGAGGCCGGTGACTCCGTGACCGTCCGCCTGGAGGAGCGCCTGGAGGCCTGACCGCCACCGTGGAGAGCGCCATCACATGTCCTCGCTGCAGCTGACGCACGTCAGCAAGAGCTACGGCAACGGACGGGTCGTCGCCGATCTCGATCTCCAGGTCGACGACGGCGAGCTGTTCGTCCTCGTCGGCCCGTCCGGGTGCGGCAAGACGACGGTGCTGCGGATGATCGCCGGGCTCGAGGACGTCTCGTGTGGCGACGTGTTGATGGATGGCGTCGTCATCAACGACATCGACGCCGGCCAGCGCGACATCGCGATGGCGTTCCAGACGTACGCGCTGTACCCGCACATGACCGTCGCCGAGAACATCGGCTTCCCACTCCGGCTGGCCCACGAGCGTGTGGCGTCGGTGAACAGGCGGGTGCGCGAGGTCGCCGACCTCCTCCAGCTCGCCGACGTGCTCGACCGGCATCCCAACCAGCTGTCCGGCGGGCAGCAGCAGCGATCGGCGCTCGGCCGGGCGCTCGTGCGCGAGCCCCGGCTGCTCCTGATGGACGAACCGATGTCGAACCTCGACACCCAGCTCCGCACCGAGACCCGCTCGGCGATCTGGCGGATCCAGCGCCGGCTCCACCTGACGACGGTGTGCGTGACCCACGACCAGGTCGAGGCGATGTCGATGGGCGACCGCATCGCGGTCATGCACCAGGGTCGGATCGTGCAATGCGGCCGACCCTCGGAGCTCTACGAGCACCCCGTCGACGTGTTCGTCGGCCAGTTCATCGGGTCACCGTCGATGAACGTCCTCGAGGCGACCGTGGTCGGCACGCCCGACGCCCCGACACTGCGCGTCGGTGCACAGTCCGTGCCCCTCGACGATGTGGCCGTGGCGCGCCTGCCGGTCGTGCGTCAGCTCGTCGGCCGCAAGGTGGCGTTCGGTGTGCGGCCCGAGGCGTTGCATCGGGACGAACAGGGATCGCTCGTGGCGAGCGTCTCGTTCAGCGAGCGGCTCGGCCCCGACCAACTCGTGCACGCGACGATCGGCGCGGCGAGCGTGAGGCCCACGGCGCACGGGACGTGGACCGACCACCGGGCGACGTCGCCGATCATCGTGGCGATGGGTTCGGCGATCGACATCAACGTCTGGGAGCCCCTGACGTTGCGCGTCGACACGAGCCAGATCCACCTCTTCGATCTCTCGACCGGCGCCGCGCTGCGCTGAACCGGGTCAGGTGGCCGCCGACGCGCCGTGGCGTCCGGCGCCCGAGGCGAAGCGGGCGGCACCGGCGATGGTCTCGCCGCTGGCGATCGTCGCCCGGCCGCGAGCGGCCTCGTTACGGGTTGCCGCCGCCTCGTCGAGATCCCACTGCTCCAAGGCGGACCGCCGGTCGTTGCGCATGCACACCTGCGGCAGCGCGGCCAGCTCGTCGGCCAGGGCGATGGCGACGTCGAGCGCCTCACCGGGTGGCGCGACGCGGTTGACCAGGCCGATGCGCTCGGCCTCGACACCGTCGATGCCCCGCCCGGTGAGGATCAGGTCGATGGCCCGGCTGTGCCCGATGAGCCGCGGCAGGCGCACCGTGCCGAGGTCGACGAGCGGCACGCCGAAGCGCCGGCAGTAGATGCCGAGCGTGGCGTCGGCGGCGGCGACGCGCAGGTCGCACCACACGGCCAGCTCGAAGCCGCCGGCGACGGCGGGACCCTCGATGGCTGCGATGACCGGCTTGCCGAGGCGCAGTCGTGTCGGCCCCATCGGGCCCGGCCCGTCATCGCTGACCGGGCGGCGGTCACCCTCGGCGAGGGCCTTGAGGTCGGCGCCGGCGCAGAAGTAGCCACCCGAGCCGGTGAGCACGGCCACGGCCAGGGTTTCGTCGGCGTCGAAGGCCTCGAACGCCTCGAGCAGCAGCGCCGCCGTGGTCGAGTCGACGGCGTTGCGCCGCTCCGGACGGTCGATCGTGACGATGCGGACAGGACCGCGATCGGTGATCCGGACGGGAGCGGCGTCAGGGGTCATGGCCACCTCTCTAGCACTGACAATGGATGCACCCGGAGGAACCCACGCCAGACTGCCGGGCGTGAAGCGCCTGCACTGCCCGACATGCGCCAACGAGGTGTTCTTCGATTCGCTCGACTGCGTGCGCTGCCTGACCAGCCTGGTGATCGAGCTCGGACCGGGCGGCGCCGTCACGGTCGGCGACGTCACCGCGACCGCGCCGTGCATCAACCGCGCGACGTGGGGCTGCAACTGGCGGGCCGTCGGCCCGACCGCCCCGCTGTGCGCCAGCTGTGTGCTCGTCGACGCCGGGCAGCGGGCCGGCGACGCGCTGATCATCCCGTTCCAGTCGGCCCAGCGCCGGGCGCTGTCCCAGCTCACCGTGCTCGGCATTCCGTGGGGTGGCGGATCCGGGCTGGGATTCTCCTACCGCTCGACGTCGGCCGGCGATGCGCCGGTCATCGGTCACATCGGCGGCGAGATCACGCTCGACGTCGACGAGGCCGACCCCGCCCGCCGGGAGAGGATCCGCGCCACGCTCGGCGAGCACTACCGCACGCCGCTCGGGCACATCCGCCACGAGCTCGGGCACTTCGTGTGGCTCAGCCTGGTGGCGTCCGACCCGCAGTTGCTCGCCGACTTCCGTGAACGGTTCGGCGATGAGCGTGTCGACTACGCCGCCGCCCTCGAGGGGCACTACGCCCGCATCGACGATGGCACCTGGCGCGACCGCCACGCCTCGTTCTACGCCTCGGCGCATCCGTGGGAGGACTTCGCCGAGTCGTGGGCGCAGCTGATGCACGTGCACGACGTCGTCGAGACCGGATCCTCCTGGGGTGTCGTCACCGCGCCCGGCGATGCCGCCGACGCCAGGGCCTGGCTGTCGACGTCGATCACGGCGAGCGTCGCCGCCAACGAGCTGGCCCGCTCGATGGGGGTGCGCGACCTCTACCCGTTCGCCCTGTCGGCCGGCGTGCGGTCCAAGGTGGAGTTCTGCTGGCGCCTCGTCCACGTCGACGCGATGTGATCGGGCCGGTGACGGCCGTGGCACGCCGTTACCGTCGGCGACGTGCTCATCAGACGGGCGATCGCGAGCGATCGCGAGGCGATCTACGACGTGTGCCTCCGCACGGGAGACGCCGGCGGTGACGCGTCAGGTCTGTACAGCGACCCTGACCTGTTCGGCGACGTCTGGGTCGGTCCCTACCTGGCGCTGCGCCCGAACCTGGCGTTCGTCGCCGAGGGGGACGCTGGCCTCGACGGCTACGTCGTCGGTGCGGACGACACGACCGAGTTCGAGTCCGCGTGTGAGGCGCGATGGTGGCCGGGGCTGCGCGCCCGCTATCCCGATCCATCCGACGACGGTCAACTGACCCCCGACCAGCAGCTCCACCGCCTCGTCCACCACCCGCCCCGCCCGCCGTCCGAGGTGCTGGTCGAGTTTCCGGCCCACCTCCACGTCAACCTGCTCCCACGAGCTCAGGGGCGCGGAGTCGGTCGCCGCCTGCTGGAGAGGTTGTTCGATGCCCTCCCCGGCGTGCCCGGGATCCACCTCGGCGTGGCCCCGGCGAATGAGCGGGCCGCCGCGTTCTATGCCCACCTCGGGTTCGTACCGATCGGCCCGCCGCGAGGTCCCGGGGATGGCTGGCTGCTCGGCCGCCGGCTCGCCGCAGCGGATCCGCGCCTCGGTGGTGATCCTGTGGAAAGTGCGGACTAGTCTTCCATTGTCGTTCCACAACACCCGTCAGGACCTCGTAACGACATGGCAACCATCTCCGACGTTGCGGCCCGGGCCGGGGTCGGTATCGGCACGGTCTCTCGCGTGCTCAACGGAAGCCAACAGGTGCGTCCGACCACGCGTGCCAAGGTCCATGCGGCGATGGAGGAGTTGAACTACAGCCCAGCTCGCTCACCTGCTGGTAAAGGGTCCCGGCGGCAGCGCTTCGTCGGGGTGCTCGTGCCGCACTTCGACGAGCCATCCTCGTACCAGCGCCTGCGCGGCATCGTTCGGGCGCTGCAACCACACGGCCTCGAGATCGTGCTGTACAACGTCGACGCGCCGGATCGTGCTCGGCGACGCGTGGTGGAACTTCCACGGACTCAGCTCGACGGGCTGATCGTCATCTCGCTGCCGTTGCGCGCCGACGAAGGTGACCGGCTCGCCCACGCGCCGTTCCCGGTCGTGCTCATCGACACCGTGCACCCAGCGTTGCCGAGCGTCGTCGTCGACGACCGCTCTGGCGGCCGGATCGCCACCGAACACCTCCTGTCGCTGGGCCACGAGCGCATCGCGTTCATCGGCGAGCCTGAGCGCAACCCGTTCGGCTTCGTTTCCAGCCGATACCGCGAAGCCGGGTACGCCCTCGCCCTCGCCGACGCCGGTGTGACGTTCGAGCGGCAGTACGTGAAGTACGGCCCGCACGTTCGCACAGCAGCACGCCAACTCGCCGCCGAGCTGTTCGCCATGGCCGAGCCGCCGACGGCGGTCGTCGCGGCCTCCGACGTACAAGCGCTCGGTGTCCTCGAGGCGGCCCGTCTCGCCGGCCGGGCGGTGCCGCGCGATGTGTCGATCATCGGCTACGACGACATCGACGTTGCCGCCTACAGCGGCTTGACCACGGTGCGCCAGCCGCTCGAAGCGTCGGGCCAGCGTGGGTCGGAGATCCTGGCCGGGGCGCTGGCGACCGGGATCAGGCCGGTTCCGTTCGTCGAGGAGCTGCCGCTCGAGCTCGTCGTGCGGGCCACGGTCGCGATCCCGCCACGAGCGGTCACAGCGGTCGACGACGCGGGCACCGACGCCGTCGCTCCTGCCGCGGCGGTGTGGTTCGGCACGTAGGCCGTTCCGAGCCGCCGACGTCAGTCGGGGTCAGTGCAGCGCCAGTCCGCTGGCGATGTCGAACAGGTGGAGTCGGCTCGTGTCGACCCCCAGCACGGCGCGCTCGCCCACCTGTGCTGTGGTGTGCGGCTCGACGCGGGCCACGACCACGCGGTCCGATGTGCCCGCTTGGTTCTCGGCCGCCGAGGTGTCGACACCGACGGCGTCGGTGGTCATGTGGAGGATGACCTCCGAGCCGAGACCCTCGCGGACGTCGATGACGCCCTTGATCGTGTCGGGGGCGCCGTCGGTGGCGGCCGCCAGGTGCTCGGGACGGATCCCCACGGCGACCTGCCTCCCTACGTAGCCTCCGAGCGACGGGCGGGACGCCAACACCGACTCCGGAACCGTGAGCGTGCTGCTGCCGACCTGCAGCGTCGTGCCGTCGCCGTTGCGCATCACGGTCGCTTGGAGCAGGTTCATCTGCGGCGACCCGATGAAGGCGCCGACGAACACGTTGCGCGGATTGTCGTAGAGGTTCTGTGGCGTGTCGACCTGCTGCAGGACACCACGCGAGAGCACTGCCACCCGGTCGCCCATCGTCATCGCCTCGATCTGGTCGTGGGTCACGTAGACCGTGGTGACGTTGAGCGAGTGCTGGATCTTGGAGACCTCGGCGCGCATCTGGACGCGCAGCTTGGCGTCGAGGTTCGAGAGCGGCTCGTCCATCAGGAACGCCTGCGGCTGGCGGACGATCGCCCGTCCCATCGCCACCCGTTGACGCTGGCCGCCCGAGAGCTGGCCGGGGCGCCGATCGAGGTTCTCGGTGAGCTCGAGGATCCTGGCCGCCTCCTCGACGCGCGCGTTGATCTCCTCCTTGGGCATCTTCTTCAGCTTCAGGGCGAAGGCGATGTTGTTGCGGACCGTGAGGTGCGGGTACAAGGCGTAGGACTGGAAGACCATCGCGATGTCGCGGTCCTTGGGCTCGAGGTCGTTGACGACCCTGTCCCCGATCCGCAGTTCACCCGACGTGATCGTCTCGAGCCCGGCGATCATCCGCAACGCCGTGGACTTGCCGCAGCCCGACGGTCCGACGAGCACCAGGAACTCGCCATCGGCCACATCGAGCGAGAGCTTGTGCACGGCGTGGAACCCGTTCTCGTACACCTTGTCGATCTCATTGAGCACGATGCTGCCCACTGGCGGCCCCTTCTGCTTGCGATGCCGACATCGTCGATTCCTGCCGACGACGCCTTCCCCTCTGTCACCCCGAATGCTATGGTAGCGCTCGGAATCTTCCATGCGATTCCACACCATTTCCAAACGCAACGCAAGAACACGCTGACGTCAGTGGCCACGGCAACGAACTCGACGGAACCACTGCTCGGGGCGTGTTCCTGAAGGGGGAGTTTTGAGCATGAGATACGGCAAGCGCGTCGCGGCACTCGCGGCGATCACGTCCCTGGTGCTCGTCGCCTGTGGCGATGACGACGACGATGACGGTGCCGACGCCACCGAAGCACCGGCCGGCACCGAGGCACCAGCCGGCACCGAAGCACCAGCCGGCACCGAAGCGCCCGACGCCACCGAGGCGCCCGCCGGGACCACCGGCGACACCGCGTCGGAGGGCACGACCGGCGGCGGCGAGGCCGAGAGCATTCTCGGCACCGAGATCCCGTGCGACCAGCAGCACGAGGGCAAGACGGTCAGCATCCTCTCGCCGGTCCGCAACAGCGAGACCGATCCCGACGCCATCCAGCGCTTCACCGACTGGTGGGCGCCGCTCGTGGAGTGCACCGGCGTCACGATCGACTTCCAGGGCACCGACCAGTTCGAGGTCCAGGCCCCGGTGCTGCTCCAGGGCGGCAGCCCGCCCGACGTGATCGACTTCCCGCAGCCGGGACTGTTGCGCACGTTGGCGGACCCAGCCTGATCACACTCCCCGAGAACGTCGCCGCCCACGCCAGCCAACGACTTCATCCCCGGGTGGGAGGACCTCTACACCGTCGACGATGAGATCAAGGGCATGCCGTGGCGTGCCAACGTCAAGTCGATGGTGTGGTACAGCCCGGCCGCGTTCGAAGCGGGCGGCTACGAGGTCCCCGAGACGCTCGAGGAGCTCACCGCGCTGTCCGACCAGATCGTCGCCGACGGGGGCACCCCGTGGTGCGCCGGCATCGAGTCGGGCGTGGCCACCGGGTGGCCGGTCACCGACTGGTTCGAGGACTTCATGCTGCGGATCAACGGGCCAGAGGTGTACGACCAGTGGGTCAACCACGAGATCCCGTTCAACGACCCGCAGGTCCTGGCCGTCGCCGACGCGGTCGGCTCGTTCCTCAAGAACCCCGAGTACATGGGCGGCGAGAACAACGTCACGGCGATCGCCACGACCAAGTTCCAGGACGGCGGCGTGCCGATCACCACGGGCGACTGCTACATGCACCGCCAGGCGAGCTTCTACTCCGGGCTGTTCCCGGAAGGGACGGTCGTTGGCCCGCCCGACGACCCCGCAGCGGATGTCACGTTCTTCTACCTGCCCGTCGCCGAAGCCGGCGACCCGAAGGTGATGCTCGGTGCCGGTGACCTCCTCGCTGCAGGGTACCGACAAGCCCGAGACGTGGGACGTCATCCTGTACGCGACGTCGAACGAGTACGCGGTGGAGATGGGCAACGCGGACCCCGCGGAGCTCTCGCCCCGGAACGACATCGACCCGTCGTTGATCACCGACCCGCTGCTGGCGTCGTTCGCCGAGCTGCTGGCGAGCTCGGAGATCTTCCGCTTCGACGGTGCCGACATGATGCCCGGCGCGGTCGGGTCCGGCTCGTTCTGGACGGAGGCGACGGCCTGGATCGTCGGTGGCGACACCCAGACCATGCTCGACAACATCGAAGCGAGCTGGCCCGCCGACTGATCACGCGGATGCGAGCGGGGGCCCGGAGCTGCGGCTCCGGGCCCTTCGCTCATGGGGAGTAGTTTGACGGCCACCGCTGGTGGACCGGGGGTACGAGCGGGGAGGAGGGAACGACATGCTCCAGGCATTCGGCCAGGTGATGATCTTGCTGGCGATCCTCGGAGCCGTCCTGCTCGGGCTGTACGGCCTCACGAAGTTCCTGCCAGGTTCGTGGCGCGAGCGGGGGCAGGTGCTGGTGTTCGCGGGACCGGCCGTCTTCCTCGTGTTCGCCGGGCTGTTCGTCCCGGCGGTCCGCACGCTCTGGGTGAGCTTCCGCGACGACAGCGCCGAGAGCTGGGTCGGGTTCGACAACTACCGGGAGATCTTCTCCGGGACGGGCACCCGGCTGATCCTGGCCAACTCCTTCACCTGGGTGGTGGGCGGCACCCTGTTCGTCGTCATCGTCGGGCTCGCCATCGCCCGCTTCGCCGACGGGATGAGAGGCGAGAAGATCGCCAAGTCGCTGATCTTCATCCCCGCGGCGATCTCGCTGGCCGGTGCCGGCATCATCTGGAGGTTCGTCTACGCCGGCCCGCCGTTCGAGGTCGGCCTGGCCAACGAGGTCACAGGGGCGATCCCCGGGCTGCCGGCCAGCCTCGGCGGCGACGGCGACAAGATCTGGCTCGTCGATCGCAACATCGGCGCCATCGACCCGCCGAGCACGGCGCCGGGATTGAACACGATCCTGCTGGTCGTCATCTTCATCTGGGCCGCGGCCGGTCTGGCCACGGTCTTCTTCTCGGCAGCCATCAAGGGCGTCCCCGACGCGCTGATCGATGCCGCCAGGGTCGACGGCGCGACGAAGCGCCAGGTGTTCTACAAGGTGACCCTGCCGTACATCAGCGCCACCGTGGTGGCGGTCGCCACGATCACGGCGATCGGCGCGCTCAAGGTCTTCGACATCGTCGCCGCGACGACCGGCGGCAACTTCGGCACGAGCACGATCGCCAACGAGTTCTACCGGGTCTACTTCGTGCAGGGCCGCAACGGCTTCGGATCGGCGTTCGCCGTGCTGTTGTTCCTGCTGGTGATCCCGGTCGTCGTCATCAACCGGCGGGCCCAGAAACGGGCCGAGGAGCTGTCATGAGCACCGTCGAACCCAGCGTCGACCGAGGTGTCGTCGCCGAGCCGGTCGAGGCCACGACCCTCGGCTCCGGGGCGCTGCCGGACGACACGACGGTCGACGCGGCGATGGGAGGAGGCGAACCGGTCGGGCGGTCGGTGAGCGCATCGCTCTCGAGCCGCGGCGGGCGCTAGATCGTCCTCGCGCTCGTGTTCCTGTGGACGATCCCCACGTTCGGCCTGCTGGTCTCCTCGGTGCGGCCCGAGGACGAGGTCAAGACGTCGGGATGGTGGGAGGCCTTCATCCGGCCCAAGTTCACGCTCAGCAACTACGACGCCGTGCTGTCGTCGTCGCCGGGCAGCGCCAACCTCAGCCAGTTCTTCTTCAACTCGATGAAGATCACGGTGCCCTCGGTGATCCTGTCGGTGGGCATCGGTGCGATGGCCGGCTACGCGTTCGCGTGGATGAAGTTCAAGGGCCGCGACTGGCTGTTCGTAGCCGTGGTGGCGATGCTCGTGGTGCCGCTGCAGATGGCGTTGATCCCGTTGCTGCGCCTGATCACCGGCGGCGTCCACATCGGGGACGTCACGATCTTCCCGTACCTCCACCTCAACAACAGCGTCGCCGCGGTCTGGGTCGCGCACGTCTGCTTCGGCCTGCCGTTCTGCATCTTCATCCTCAAGAACTTCATGTCGTCCTTGCCCAGGGACATCATCGAGGCCGCCCGCGTCGACGGCGCCGGTCACCTCACCGTGTTCGTCCGCCTCGTGCTGCCGCTCTCGGTGCCGGCGCTGGCCTCGCTGGCGATCTTCCAGTTCATGTTCATCTGGAACGACCTGCTGATCGGCCTGGTCTACGGCGGTAGCGAGAACAAGCCGATCATCGCCAAGCTGGTCGAGGTCGGCGGCACGTTCGGTCAGTCGTGGCACCTGCTCACCGCCTCGGCGTTCGTCTCGATGGCCGTACCTCTCATCGTGTTCTTCGCCCTCCAGCGGTACTTCGTCCGCGGCCTCCTCGCGGGAGCCGTCAAGGGCTGACGGCGGGCGCCGAACCACAAGCGATGGGTCGAACGGCGTCGGCCGGTAGCGTCGCGGCCCGTGAACCAGATGAAGACCCGCCTGCAGTCGCTCGGGCTGCTCGACCGGGCCCTGCGCGCCGCCACGGACGACGAGCTGGCAGCCATCGTCACGACGCTCGGCGACGACCACCGCGAGGCCGTCGAGCGCTTGACCGGCGGAGAGCTCACGCCGGAGGCGATCCGCGAGGCCGCGGCGAAGGGCCGCATCGACGGGACGATGGAGAGCATCGTCCTCGTCCTGACCGACGCCACGCTCGCCGACTGCATCGAGCAACTCGGTGACCACTCCGACAACCCGTCCAGCGATCAGCTGCGGGAGGTGCTCCCGGGTCTCGTCGAGCGTCACGGTCTCGGCGCCACTCGCCTGATGCTGGCGTCGACGCTGGCCGGCGAGGCAGCCGCGTCGGCCGTGATCCGGGACCTCCTGAAGCACGACGAGCTGGTCAAGCTGCCACCCGCTGAGGCGGTCACGACCACTCCCGCGGCGCGAACTCCAGACGTGCCCGATGCCGAGCGCGACGCCAAGAAGGCCAAGCGCCAGGAGCTCAAGCGCAAGAAGCAGGCCGACGCCCGCGCCCGGCGCGAACAGTCCGCCCGCGCTCGAAGTCGGGCCTGAATCCCGACCGGAATGCGGCCACCACGGCCCGCGGGAGATCAGGACAGTGGTAGCTCGAGGCCGAGCACCTGGCGCTCGTGATGCAGCAGCCAGGCCTTCGTGGCGAGGCCGCCGCCGAAGCCGACGAGGCTGCCATCGCTGCCGACGACCCGGTGGCACGGCAACACGATCGGCAGTGGGTTGCGCCCGTTCGCCGCGCCGACCGCCCGGGCCTTGCCGTCGTGGCCGAGGCGACGGGCCTGCTCGCCGTAGCTGACCGTCTCGCCGTAGGGGATCGTCGTCAGCCCCCACCACGCCTCCAGCTGGAACGGCGTGCCGAGCGGTCGCAGCGGCAGGTCGAACGCCTGACGGTTGCCGTCGAAGTACTCGCCGAGCTGCCGGGCGGCGTCGACGATGACGGGCTCGGTCGGGTCATCAGGTCCGACGTCAGCACCGACCTCACCGGTGTTCGGGAAGTGGATCTCCTGCAACTCGCCGGCCGCGGCGACCAGCGTGAGCGGTCCGATCGGGCTGTCGATCGTGTGGTGGCAGCGCGTCATCTGGCTTCCTCCGTCGATGGGGCGCCGGCGATCGCCCAGAGGTGGTGCAAGGCGTACGAGCGCCACGGTCGCCACCGCTCGGCGCGTTCGGGTCCGATCGCGAGGCGGGCCAGGCCGACGCGTACGCCGAGATCCGTCGGCAGGAACACGTCCGGGTCGCCGAGCCCGCGCATCAGCACATAGCCGGTCGTCCACGGGCCGATGCCGGGGACCGCACCGAGCGCGGCGGCCACGTCGCCCCGGTCGGCGCCGGCGTCGAGGACGAGACGTCCGTCGGCGACCCGGGACGCCAGCTCGACGATGGTGCGGCCGCGGCTGCGCGGCATCGGCAACGACGACGGGTCGACGCTGGCGAGCGCGTCCGGGGACGGGAACACGTGGCTCACCGGTCCGCCGTCGATGGCCAGCGGCGTGCCCGCTGCGGCGACGATGCGCCCGGCGACGGTGCGCGCGCCGGCAACCGAGATCTGCTGCCCGATGACGGCCCGCACAGCTGTTTCGAACGGCTCGACGCTTCCCGGCACGCGGCGGCCCGGCACGGCGGCGATCGACGGCGCGAGCGTCGGGTCCTCGCTGAGTGCGGCGTCGACGGCGACGGGGTCGGCGTCGAGGTCGAGCAGGCGGCGGACGCGCCGCACGGCAGGGCCGAGGTCGCGCCAGTCGGCGAGCCGCAGGTGCACCCGCACGTTCGGCCGGCCGGCGCGACCCGTGCCGGCGGCGAGGGAGAGAACGGCAACGCCGTGGCCATGCGGGAGGTCGAGTGTGCGGTGGAACGCCTCGCCGTCCCAGGCTTCGACGCCTGGAACGGCGCGCGCCGCGAGGAACGCCATGAGGTGCTCGGCGTCGAACGGCTCGCGGACGGCAAGATCGAGGTCGACGACACCGGCGCCCGAGCGTGGCACGCGGCCGGCGGCGGCGCGCAAGGCGGACGGCGTCGCCCCGAACACGAGGCGGATCGTGTCGTTGAACTGGCGCACGCTGCGGAACCCGGCGGCGAAGACGATGGACGTGAAGTCCATGCCGGTCGTCTCGATGAGGATGCGGGCGGTGTGGGCGCGCTGGGCTCGGGCGATGGCCAGTGGTCCGGCGCCGAGCTCGTCGGTGAGGAGCCGTGTCAGGTGACGTTCGCTGTAAGCGAGCCGGCCGGCCAGGCCGCGGACGCCTTCGCGGTCGACGACGCCGTCGACGAGGAGGCGCATCGCCCTGGCGACGACGTCGCCGCGCACGTTCCACTCGGGTGAGCCGGGCGTGGCGTCGGGGCGGCAGCGCTTGACAGGCGCGGAAGCCGTGTTGCTGGGCGGCCGCCGAGGTCGGGAAGAACTCGACGTTGCCCGGCTTGGGTGTCACCGCGGGGCAGCTCGGCCGGCAGTACACGCCGGTGGTCCTCACGGCGGTGACGAACCAGCCGTCGAACCGGCGATCGCGGCTCTGTACGGCGCGGTAGCAGCGGTCGTGATCCAGCATCGTCACAATGTCCCCATCCTGGCCCCGCGCCGTTGCGGTCGACCAGCGGGAATCGGACATCCACCGCCGCCGCGGAGCCCCAGGTCAGTCGCAGGCGGCGGGGACGGGGACGAAAGCCGGCGCGACCGCCGGTGCAGTCGCCCGCGCTTCGGGCGCGGTGACACGGGCCCGCAGCAGCCACAGACCGAACGCGCACACCACGACGGCGGCGGCGAACGACGCTCGCTTCCCGAGCAGCTGAGCGGTGAGGCCGAGCAGGAGCCCGCCGCTGACGGTGCCGATCTCGAAGAACATCGTGAACGAGCTGATCGCGGCCGGGCGCTCTCGATCGTCGACGCGGTTCACCGTGAGCGCCATCAGCGAGGGGTACATGAACGCCATGCCGACGCCGATCACGACAGCCGCGCTCCACAGCGCCCACGCCTCGGGGAACGCAGCGAGGCCCGCGAGGGCGGCGGCCAGCGAGACGAAGGCGATCGTCACGGAGCGCCGGGCACCGAGCCGCTCGGGCAAGCGGGCGCCGACGATGCGCAGCACGAGACAGACCACGCTGTAGGCGGCGAACAGGGCGCCCGACCCGCCGAAGCCGATCGAGCGGGCGTGGTCGGGAAGGAAGGCCGAGAACGCCGAGAAGGCGGCGATGCCGGACGCCAGGACGAGTCCCGGCCCGACAGCCGCAGGATGGATGAAGCGGCGGAGCCCGCGATGAGCGGGTGCCGCGGATGGTTCGAGCTCCGGCCAGTCGGCCGCCGGCTCCACAGAGTGCGGCACAGCGAGCGACAGGACGGCGGCGAGCACGGTGAACGCCGCGGCGACGAGGAACGCCAGGTGGAAGCGATCGTCGCCGAGCACGGCCTCGCCGATGATCGGCCCGACGCCGAGGCCGCCGAACACGGCGACGGAGAAGTAGCTGGCGGCTTCCGCCCGCCGGTGCGGCGGGGCGAGGTCAGCGACGAGCGTCGCCGCGCCGACGAACAGGGCGGCCTCCCCGATGCCGGAGAGGCCGCGGAACGCCAGCAGCGCTGGCAGGGCGTCGACGGTGGCGCACAGGAACCCGGCGACGCCGGCCAGCAGCGAGCCGCCGACCATCACGCGCCGGCGCCCGTAACGCATGACGAGGCGCCCGATCACCGGCCGGGCGAAGATGGCGGCGAACGCGAACGTCGACAGGCTGAGGCCGACACCCAGCTCGCCGGCGTCGAGCTCGTCCTCGATGAAGCGTGGCAGGAGGGGCACGAGCATGCCCACGTAGACGAAGAACGCCCCGGTCGCCGCGGTGACAGCCACGAAGGGCTTTGACACGAGACGCGATCCGGACACCTCGACATGGTGGGGGGCGCAACGACCGTTCGTGCGGTCCGACCCGCTCCGTGCGACTTAAATCACACCCCTCACCGCGCCGGCCTTCAGGGCGCGCTCAGTCTCGATTTCGAGCCTGAGCGCGCCCAGATCATCGTCCGAGACGATCCGCGCCCAGTTCCGCGGCGTCGCGATGGCCTGCAACCGACACACGCTGGACCTCGACTTCGACGGACAGGATCTGCTCGGCGACCGGACCGATCACGACGCCGCGGACCGGGGCCACGTCGCCGTAGTCGCGGCCCCAGGCGACGGTGACGTGGCGATGCGTCGGGAAGCGGTCGTTCGTCGGGTCGAAGTCGACCCAGCCCTGCTGGGGTACCCACAGCGAGCACCAGGCGTGCGATGCGTCGGCGCCCCGAGCCGGCCCCCCGGGCACGTTCGGACTCGTCTCGATGTACCCGCTGACGTAACGCGCCGCCAACCCGAGCGAGCGCAAGCAGCCGGTCACGAGGTGGGCGAAGTCCTGGCACACGCCGCGCCGGGCGTCGAGCACGACCGACAGCGGCGTCGTGACGTCCGTGAACGTCGGGTCGTACTCGAACGTCTCGTGGATCAGGTGGCAGAGGTCCCGTGCGCCGTCGACGACAGGCCGATGCGGCTCGAACGTCTCCTCGGCGAGGGCGCGCAGAGCCTTGCCGTGGCGCTCGAGGCGGACGAACGGCGAGCTGCCGGCAAACGGTCGGACGGCCAGGGCATCGCCGCCACGCAGCTCGGCCACGCGCATGGCCGCGATCTCCCACGGCTCGCCGCGCCACGTCATCCGCCCGGGCTCGACCACGACCTCGCTGCGCGCCAGCAGCTGCAACGAGTCGTGGGCCCGGTGGATGCCGAGGTGCAGCACCCGGTTGCCGAAGACGTCGATGTGCTCCGCCCGCTCATCCGGTATCGGATCCACGTCGACCTCGGCGCGCTCGACGACCTGCAGCACGGTCGGTCGCGGCAGCAGGTAGGCCCGCGTGTAGCCGTCCGCCATCGGCTGCGTGTACTGGTACGTCGTGCGATGGGACACGACGGTAGTGCAGTGGTCCCGTCATCGCACCCTGCCGTGCACGAGCATCGGGTTGACGGGGGTCGCGAACCAGGTGTCGACCGTCAAGCGCCCGAACGCCTGCACGCTCTCGTACGCCTTGCCGATGGCGCCGAGCGGATCGTCACCATCGAGCATCGCGGCGAGCGTCGCCACGGCTCGTCGGCCGTGACTCCATGCGAGCGCGTCGACGAGCGCCGCGAGTCGGTGCATCGACGCGGCGTACGACCGCGGGTTGTCGACGTCGTGGAGGAGCAGGTCGATCGTCGCCGCCAGCTCGACGTCGCTGCGGTGGCGACGGCGATAGGCGATGAGGCTCTCGTTGGCGGCCAGCAGCACCTCGAGGGCCGAACGGTCGACGACGTCGGCCGGCTCACGATCCGCGTCGACGCGCGGCAGGCACGAGTCGACGAGCTCCAACACGACGAGCGCCCGTTCGATGCGCCGCCCGATGTCCCCGAAGCGCCAGGCCGGACCACGGACGGTGCTCTCGTTCCACAGCCCGACGAACGCGGCGAGATCGGCGATCGTCGAGTCCAGCACGTCGATCGGGGCACGGCCGTCCCCGAGCTCGTCGCGAGCCTCGGCGAGGTTGCCCAGCACCCGGCCGGTCGTCACGGACAGGTACTCGCCGACCGTCGCGGCGTCGGCGAGGAGCGCGTTGACCCGATTGGCGACGGCGCGCGTCGCCTCGGCGAGCTCGCTGTCGAGCGCCACGAGCGGCGGTCGGAGCGGCGGCTCGGCATCGATGGGGACGCCACGCACGACGCGCAGGACGAGGGCCATGCGTTCCGCCCACCGGCCGCGGTCGTACGTGGCCAGCGACGGGTCCTGCTGCCGGCGGGAGGCGATGGTGCGGGCCGTCTTGGCGATCGCCTCGGCCCGCTCGGCCGCCCGGCCGACCCAGAACAGAGCGTCGGCGGCGCGGGTCGGCACGGACGAGCCGAGATCGACCTGCGGCAGCGGCGGGGCGGCGATCACCGGGGCGGCGCGTGCCCCGCCGAGCACCCACACATCCTTCGCCAGGCGGGCCGACGGCCGCCGCGGGTCGTCTCCGGGGTCGAGCACGCGACCGTTGCCTCCGGCCATCACCGTCACGCCGTCGGGTCCGGCGACGGCGTGCAGGCGGACGACGACGCTGGCGCTGACGACCTGGCCGGACCGGAACGCCGGCACGCCGGCGAGGACGTCGTCGCGTCGCGCCGAGGCGATCATCGGCGCCGCTCCGGTCAGCCCCTCGACCGCCGCTGCCCAGAACGGCGCGAGGTCAGGATCCTCGAGCACACCCGAACCGTGGCCGTTGGCGAGCACCACACCGCCCTCCGACGAGGCCAGCGCGAGCCCGGGCACGCCGGCGCTGCCGGCCGCGCTGGCCGCGATGGGGTCGAGCACGGCGTCGGGCAGGCGGCGGTAGACGACGTCGATGGGATCGAGCCCGCCCAGCGTGCGCAGCCACAGGCGCCCGCGCCGAACGACGAGGTCGGGACGTTCCACGAGGTGGAACCCGAGCGTCCGGGCGAGCGCCGAGTGCTCGACGTAGGCCGCATCCTGCACCCCGCCGGACAGCAGCACGACGCGGGGGCTGCGGGCGGCGGTCAGGGTCGCCAGGGCGTGGCGCAGCTCGGCGGGGAACCCACTGATCGTCGCCAGGTCACTGGTGCCCTCTGGCCCGAGGAGCTCCGCCGCGACGCGGGCCATGACGGAGCGGTCGAGCAGCGCGTAGCCGACGCCGGTGGGCGTGTCGGCGAGATCCTGGACGATGCGCCACGCTCCGTCGGCTCCGGCGACAACATCCACGGCGTACGTCGTCAGCCAGCGTGGCGGTGGCGGGGCGCCGACCGCGGCCAGTCGGTAGCGGTCGCTCGACGCCAGGGCCTCCGCCGGCACCCAGCCCTCACGCACGGTCAGCCGCGGCCCGTAGAGGTCGGCGAGCAGCACCTCCATCGCCTGCATGCGAGCAGTCACGGCGGCGGCGAGCCGGTCGAACACCTCACCGTCGAGCACGAGCGGCACCGGGTCGAGCCGCCACGGCCGGTTGGGCGACGGTCGCGACAGATCCTCGGGCGCCCGCGGGTCGTGCACGAGGTGAGCGGCCAGGGACGCCGCGATCACACGATCGGCTTCCGTCTGGCGGCGGCCGAGTGCCGTGCGATCGTGCAGGAGCCGCTCGAGCAGCTCCCCGGCGAGCATCACCCGACCCGCAGGTAGCGCTCGGTGATCCGCCGGTGGAGCTGAGCGATCGCCACCTGCAGAGCATCCATCGCCTCGTCGAGCGCGGCGCCGTCGGTGCTCGCCGCAGTCGAGTCGCGCAGGACGACGTCGACGTGATCGACGGCATCGAGCGGGTCTTCGGGATCGGGCATCTCGGCGAGTGCCCGGCGAATCTCCCGCAGCAGGGCCCGCACGGCACGCGGGAAGCGATCATGGTCGAGCAGGAAGTGGACGACGGACGAGCCGACGATCGGGCCACGCACGGCCCGCTGGTACATCTGCAGGCCCTGGACGCAGCGCAGCACGCCCATCCACTGCACCTCGTCGTGGCCCTCGTGTTCGACCCCGTCGCCGTTGGTGCCCGCCGCGGGCTGCGACAGGACAGCGGCGGCGCGGACACCGAGCACGCGTGTCGTCATGTCAGCGCGCTCGAGCGCCCGACCGAGGCGCCACATCACGTACGCCTCGTCGTGGGTCATCGCCGTCGCCAGGACGCCGTCGAGGCGGCGGCTGTCGGCGATGACGCGGTTCAAGAAGCGCTCCCGGATCCGGCGGTCGCGACCGCGGTCGCCCTCCGTGGCCACGTAGAGGTAGAGGTCGTTGACGGTCAGCCAGGCCTCGCGGGGGATGGTGTCCCGTGTGGTGCGCAGATTCTCCCGAGCCGACACGACGCAGCTGACGATGCTGCTCGGGTTGCTCCGGTCGGTGACGAGGAACGAGGCCACCGCCATCTCGCTGTCGTCCGGCGGTGATCCGGACGACTGGGACTGGGACTGGGACTGCGACTGCGACTGCGACGTCGATGACGACGCCGCCTTCCCGTTGCCGGAGCGCTCGAACAAGGCGTCACTGCCAACGACGGTGACGAGCGGTTCCCACTTCGTCGTCATGTGGCTCGGCAAGTCAGCCATCAGCTCGCCGTGCGCCCGCACCAGCCGCGCCGTGTCCTCCGCCCTCTCGATGTACCGCGCCGCCCAATAGATCCGATCCGCAACCCTCGACAACAACATCAGTGAGCACCCGACAAACGACGAGCCAGCGTGGCACGCACCGAGAGGAAGTCCGTGCGCGCGCTTCGGCCCCCGCCCCGCAGCAGCGACGCGTGCAAGGTCATGTCGAGCGTCGGCCCGAAGGGCCGGGCCCGCCAGGGCCAGCGAGACACGCCGAGCGAGCGAGTCTTCGAAGCGAGCGAGGCCACTTAGTACGTCCCCCAGCCGGCGCCGAGGTCGACGATCCACGTGTCCTTGCTGCCGCCCCCCTGGGACGAGTTGACGACGAGCGAGTCCTTCACCAGGGCCACGCGCGTCAAACCGCCCGCCGTCACGTACGACGTCTCTCCGCTGAGGATGAATGGACGGAGGTCGACGTGGCGCGGTTCGACGGCACCCCCACAGAGCGTCGGGGCCGTCGACAGCTGGAGGATCGGCTGGGCGACCCAGTTGCGAGGGTCGGCCTCGATCGCCGCCGCCTGATGCTCGAGCTGGACATCGGTCGCCCGATTGCCGATGAGGATGCCGTAGCCGCCGCTCTCGTTGGCCGGCTTGACCACGAGGTCACGCAGGTTGTCGACGACGAGGCGCCGCTCGTCGTCGTAGAGGCAGCGGTACGTCGGCACGTTGGGGATCAGCGGCTCCTCGCCCAGGTAGTAGGCGATGAAGTCGGGCACCCAGGCATAGACCATCTTGTCGTCGGCCACACCGGCGCCCGGGGCGTTGGCGATGGCGACGGTGCCGGCCTTCCAGGCCCGCATCAGCCCCGGGACACCCAGCCGCGAGTCCGGCCGGAACGCCTCGGGGTCGAGGAACAGGTCGTCGATCCGCCGGTACACGACATCGACGGGCTCGAGGCCGTCGATCGTGCGCATGTACACCCGGTCGTCGTCCATCACGACGAGATCACTGCCCTCGACGAGCGTGGCACCGAGCCGCTGGGCGAGGAAGGAGTGCTCGAAGTACGCCGAGTTGAAGATCCCTGGCGTGAGCACGGCGATCGACGGCTGCGAGACCCCGTCAGGGGCGAGCGACATCAGCAGCTTGTTCAGCTCGTCGGTGTACGCGTCGACCGGCGCGATCGTCAGTCGGGCGAACAGCTCCGGGAACGCCCGCTTGGCGACGGCTCGGTTCTCCAGCACGTAGCTGACGCCGGACGGCACGCGGAGGTTGTCCTCCAGGACGTACATCGTGCCGTCGGCGTCGCGCACCAGGTCGGAGCCGGAGATGTGGGCCCACACCCCGAACTTCGGGTGCACGCCTCGGCACTCGGGCCGGTAGTTCAAGGCGTCATCGAGCAGCTCAGCCGGGAAGACGCCGTCAGCGACGATGCGGCGCTCGTTGTACACGTCGTCGATGAACCGGTTGAGCGCGGCGAGCCGCTGGACGAGCCCGTGCTCGACGCGGGCCCACTCGGTGGCCTCGATGACCCGCGGGATGACATCGAACGGCCACGCGCGGTCGATGCCGCTTCCATCGGCGTACAGCGTGAACGTGATGCCCATCGTCAGGATGTCGGCGGCTGCGGACTCCTGTCGGGCGTGCAGTTCGTCGACGCCCAGGCGATCGATGACTGCCAGCACCTCCTCCGCGGCCGGCCGCGGCGCACCGTCGGCCTCGCGCATCTCGTCCCACGGCCTGGCGCTCGCCCTCGTGTCCGTCATGTCGCGCCGACTGTAGGCGAGGTGTGTTTCGGGCTGATGAAGCCCAGCGACGGTTACTCCGCTCGCGGTTCCTTGGGCAGGCCGAGGACCCGTTCCCCGACGATGTTCCGCTGGATCTGGCTGGTACCGCCCCAGATCGTCTCCGAGCGGGAGAAGAAGAACGACGACATCATCGGGCTCACCGGATAGCCCTCGCGTCGCTTGTCACGCAGCGCCCCGGGCCACGATCCGTTCGCCGGACCCGTGTCCACGAGCATCGACGAGGCGCCGTAGATGTCCAGAGCCAGTTCCATGGCCCCCTTGTGCATCTCCGACCAGAACATCTTGTTCGTCGCCCCGAGAGCGATCACGCTCATGTCCTTGCTGCCGCTCAACGTCGATGACAGGGAGCGCAGGCCGTTGATGCGGAGGATCTGGATCTTCGTGTAGTACTCCATCAGCCGCTGGCGGATGACCGGGTCGTCGATCGCCCCGTTCTCCGTCGCCGCGGCGACCATCTGGCGGTACTCCTCTTCGAAGCGGCGGTAGCCCGTCGTCGCCGACTGGCCGCGCTCGAACGCCAGCGTGGAGTTGGCGACCTTCCAGCCGTTGTTGACGCCACCGACGACGTTGTCCTTCGGACACCGGGCGTCCGTGAAGAAGACCTCGCAGAACTCGGCCGTGCCATCGGGCTGCGTGATGCCGCGCACCTCCACGCCCTCCTGGCGCATCGGCACGAGGAGGTAGGAGATGCCCTTGTGCTTCGGGGCGTCCGGGTCGGTGCGCGTGAGCAGGAAGCAGTAGTCGGCGTGATGTCCGCCGGTCGTCCACACCTTCTGACCGTTGATGACCCACTCGTCGCCGTCGAGCACGGCGGTCGTCTTCAGGCTGGCCAGGTCGGAGCCCGAGTTGGGCTCGCTGAACCCCTGGCACCAGCGCATCTCGCCGCGCAGGATCTGGGGCAGGAACTCCTGCTTCTGCTCCTCCGTCCCCCATTGGAGGATCGTCGGACCGACCAGCGTGTCACCGAAGAAGTCGGCGCGCATCGGTGCCTTGGCCCTGGCGAACTCCTCGGCCAGCACGACGCTCTCCATCGTGGTCAGCCCCTTGCCGCCGTACTCCTTCGGCCAGGTGGCGCAGATCCACCCGCCGCCGTACAGCTTGGCCGGCCACTCGGCGTTGAAGCGGGCCCGCTCCTCGTCGGAGAGCTCGAAATCGTCGTCGAACCAGCCCGCGGGCAGGTTCTCCTCCAACCAGGCCCTGACCTCCTTGCGGAAGGGCTCGGTCTCGGCGGGATAGGTCAGATCCATGGACATATCTTGACCCGCCGGTCAAGTCGATCACAACCCGCTCCGATGACGATGCTGCAAGGATCGTCACTCGTGAGCGATCCCCGGGCCGGCACTCCGGCCGAATCCCGTGACCTGGTCGACGTTCCCCATCTCGTCACCGCCTACTACGCCCATCACCCCGACCCCGCCGACCCCACCCAGCAGGTCGCGTTCGGGACGTCCGGGCACCGTGGGTCGAGCCTGTCGGCGTCGTTCAACGAGGACCACATCGTGGCCACGACGCAGGCGATCTGCGAGTACCGCCACCGTCAGGGCATCGATGGGCCGCTGTTCCTCGGCCGTGACACCCATGCCCTGTCCGAGCCGGCGTGGGTGAGTGCCCTGGAGGTGCTGGCTGCCAACGACGTCACGGTCCTCGTCGACAGCACGGACCGCTTCACGCCGACGCCTGCCGTGTCCCACGCCATCCTGCGCGCCAACGGCGGCCGGATCGCCGGCGCCGGCCTGGCCGACGGCATCGTCGTCACGCCGTCGCACAACCCGCCGCCAGACGGCGGTTTCAAGTACAACCCGCCGCACGGTGGGCCGGCGGACACCGATGCCACCGGCTGGATCGCCCGGCGGGCGAACGAACTTCTCGCCGCCGGGCTCGCCGGTGTCCGGCGCGTGCCGTTCGCCGCGGCCCGCGCCGCGGCGCAGCCGTACGAGTTCCTGGCCACGTACGTCGACGACCTGCCGAACGTCGTCGACATCGATGTCATCCGCCGAGCCGGCATACGCATCGGCGCCGACCCCCTCGGTGGCGCAAGCGTCGACTACTGGGCCGCGATCGCCGACCGCCACGGCCTCGACCTCACCGTCGTCAACCCGCTCGTCGATCCCACATTTCGGTTCATGACGCTCGACTGGGACGGCCGGATCCGCATGGACTGCTCGTCCGCCGACGCCATGGCCTCGCTGATCGAACGCCGCGCCGAGTTCCAGATCGCCACCGGCAACGACGCCGACGCCGACCGCCACGGCATCGTCACGCCCGACGCCGGGCTGCTCAACCCCAACCACTTCCTCGCCGTCGCCATCGCCTACCTGTACGCCAACCGCGACGGCTGGTCGCCCGCCGCGGCGGTCGGCAAGACACTGGTCTCGTCGTCGATGATCGATCGGGTGGCCGCCGATCTGGGCCGCCGCCTCGACGAGGTACCAGTGGGGTTCAAGTGGTTCGTGCCTGGGCTGCTCGACGGCACGGTCGGGTTCGGGGGTGAGGAGTCGGCCGGCGCCTCGTTCCTCCGCCGCGACGGCACCGTGTGGACCACGGACAAGGACGGGATCGTGCTCGCCCTGCTGGCGGCGGAGATCCAGGCTGCCACTGGGCGCTCGCCGTCGATGCACTACGCCGAGCTGACGGCCCGGCACGGCGCCCCGGCTTATGCGCGCGTCGATGCCCCGGCGTCGCGGGAGGAGAAGGCCCGCCTCGGCGCCCTCGCGCCGAGCGACGTCGCCGCCACCGAGCTGGCCGGCGAACCGATCACCGGCACGCTGACCACGGCACCGGGGAACGGAGCGGCGATCGGTGGGCTCAAGGTCGTCACGGCCTCGGCCTGGTTCGCCGCGCGGCCCTCGGGCACCGAGGAGGTGTACAAGATCTACGCCGAGTCGTTCCGCGGTCCGGACCACCTCGCCGAGGTCCAGGCCGAGGCCAGGCAGGTCGTCGCCGCCGCCCTGACCGACTGAGCGGGCGGGCGGCCCGTTCACACGCCGTTCATCGGGTCCCAACGGGGCCGAAACGGAGCGCTGCGTACGGTGCTCCGAGATGGATCGCCCCGCCCCGGGCGCAGCCGCAGGGCTCGTCCCCCCTCGAGACCCTGACGCGACCGCCCCGACGAGCCGCGTGCCCCCCAGCGCGCTCCTCGTCGCGGCGGGGTAGGGGCAGTCCCCGGGTCGCGAGATCGCGACCCGGGGGCGTCCCGTGTTTGATGGCCTCGCTCGCTCCGAGACTTCGCTCGCTCGGCGTGTCTCGCTGCGGCTGGCGCCGCCCGGCCCGGGGCCGGACGCTCGACCTGACAGCACGTGCTCGCTGCGCCGGGGGCCGAAGCCTCGGGGCCTCCCTCTCGGGGTCTGACACGTGCTCGCTCACGTCGTCGCGTCGCGTGCGTGTCGGTGGGTCGGCTGGCCGGGGGGACACTAGGTTCGGGTTGATGACGGTCACTGACACGCCGCCGAAGGCCGCTCGCTGGACGGCGCAGTGGAAGGAGCTGTACGCCGAGGTCATCACGACCGGGCTGTGCACGGGGTGCGCGGGGTGTGTCGTCACGTGCCCGCACGACGTCATCGGCTACGAGCACGAGGAGGGCAAGTACATCCCGTTCCACCTCGAGGAGGAGCTCGGAGCCGACAACTGCATCCACGGCGAGAAGGGCTGCACGACGTGCACGCGGGCGTGCCCCCGGTTCCGAGCGTGGGAGCCGGCGGCCGACATGCACCTCTTCGGGCGGGTCCGCGAGCCGGACGAGATGGCCGGGATCTGGCGGCAGCTGCTCCTGACGCGGGCGAGTGACGAGACGCAGCACGAGAAGGGCCAGGACGGCGGGTTCGTCTCGGCGATGCTCGTGTGGCTGATGGAGCACGACTACATCGACGCGGCGATGGTCTCCGGTGTCGAGGACGACGACGCCTGGAAGGCCAAGCCGGTGCTCGCCCACAACCCCGCCGAGGTCCTGGCGACGGCCGGGAGCCGCTACACGTACTGCGCCAACCCGCTGGCCCTGCGCGACGCCAAGGCCGAGGGGCTGGATCGCCTGGCCCTCGTCGGGATGGGCTGCCAGACGAGCTCCCCGCCGATCATGTGGGACCGCAAGGCCGGCAAGGTCTCCAAGCCGTTCCTGTTCAACATCGGCCTGCTGTGCTCGAAGACGTTCGACGACGCCATCTTCCCCGAGCTGTTCGAGGCCAAGTACGGCCTTGCCAAGCAGGACATGGTGAAGATGAACATCAAGGGCGTCTTCCAGATCTGGATGAAGGACGGCTCGTACCACGAGATCGATCTCAAGGAGTGCCACCAGTGGACGCGGGAGGGCTGCAAGTGCTGCCCCGACTTCGCTGCCGAACACTCCGACATCGCCACCGGCGGCATCGGCGAGGACAACGACTGGACGCTGACCATCGTGCGCAGCGAGCTGGGCGAGGAGGTCATCAACCGGATGATCGCCGACGGCACGATCGTCGCCCGGCCGGCCCAGGAGGACGAGAAGGCGATGAAGCTGCTGCGCACGCTGTCCATCGTCTCCCGGCGGCGGTGGCCGAAGGATGCCGACCCGGCTCCGACGATCGGCGTGCCGCCGCCGAAGAAGAAGGCGGCTGCCGCAGCACCCGCCCCGGCACCCACGCCGGACCGCTCCCATCTGGGCGGGGATCGGATCAGGCGGGATCGTCCGGAGTCCGGGACGGATCCCGCCCGATGGGCTGAGCGACCGGATCAGCCGGCGCCCATGCAGGCGTCGAGATCGGCGTAGAACTTCTGCAGGGCTTCGGTGCCCCGGTCCTCCGGCGGCACGTCGGACGAGAAGTCGACGGTCTCGTTGGCCTCGCCGATCTGCTCCAGCTCCTCCTCCGAGTAACCGTCGATCGCCTCCAGCATGCAGGCCTCTTGGTCCGGCTCCAGTCCGATCGACTCGACGACGTCCCGGGCGACCGCTTGCACGCTGGGCTGGCTCGTGCAGGCGCCGAGACCGGCGATGGTGACGAGCCCGAGGGCGGTCAGGCGACGGGCGTTGATCACGAGTCCGTGAGGCTACTGGCGCGGTGCGCGACTCCCGACATGAGGCGAGCGCTCGTCGGGCCGGCGCTCGGCGGACGCAGCGTCAGGTCGTCGACGCCAGCGTGACGGCACGGGCGAACACGGCATCGAGCATCGGCTCGGTCAACCGCCCGGTGAACGTGTTCTGCTGGCTGGGGTGGAACGAGCACAGCAGCACCGGCCCACCGTCGACGGCCGCCTCGACGCCGTGGCCGAAGCGCGGCCGGGGACGCACGGCGTAGTGCCGGCAGGCCGCGTCGTAGCCGAACGCGCCGAGGCACACCACGACCGCCGGGCGGAGGGCGGCGAGCTCGGCACGCAGGAAGCCGGCGCAGGCGTCCCGTTCGGCCGGCGTCGGGTTGTTGGCGGGCGGCGCGCACTTCACCGCCGCCGTGACCCACGCACCGTCGAGGCGCAGCCCGTCGCCGGCGTCGACCGACGTCGGCTGGTTCGCCAACCCGGCGCGGTGCATGGCCCGGAACAACCAATCGCCGCTGCGGTCGCCCGTGAACACCCGTCCGGTGCGGTTCGCCCCGTGGGCCGCCGGCGCCAGCCCGAGCACGACGATCCGCGCCGCCGGATCGCCGAAGCCAGGCACCGGACGTCCCCAGTAGGTCTCCTCACGGAACGCGGCTCGCTTCTCGACGGCGATGTGCTCGCGCCAGTCGACGAGCCGGGGGCACGCCCGGCAGCCGACCACGTCGGCCGCCACGGCCGCCAGCGCGGTCATGCCGACCGTCGCGCCGCCCACACGGCGTACAGCGGGTCACCCGGTGCACCGGGGTTGCGATGCGCCACGTGCGGCTCGTCGAACCCGCCGCTCAGCTGGAAGTAGGTCCGCACGATCGCCGCCCGACCGCGGTCGTCGTTCGCCAGCCAGCCACGGATCGCTTTGGTCGGGAAGCAGCGGTTGGAGAACGTGCACACGAACGGGGCGCCCGGTCGCAGCACACGGGCGACGTCGGCGAACACGGTGACCGGGTCGACGAGGTAGTCGATCGATACACAACACGTCGCCGCGTCGAACGTGGCGTCGTCGAACGGCAGCCGGGGATCGGCATTGAGGTCGTGCACCACGGTCGCCGTGGCCGCCGGGTTGCGCGCCAGCTCGCCGGCGTTCATGCCGAGCACGGTGAGGCTCGCCGGCGGGCGTTCGAAGTGCGACACCCACGACGACATCAGGTCGAGCACGTGGCCGTCGAGCCCGAGCTCCGTGTACAGCCGGCCCACCTCGGCGATCGCCCCGTCGTCGAGGTGGGTCACGAGGCGCAGCGGCGCGTAGAACTCGGCATCCGGCGCGTCGTCGTAGCGCTCGAAGAACCCGGCCGGGAACGGCAGGCGGGCGGCGGGGGCGCGCCCGGCGGTTCCATGCCCGCCGACAGTAGGTTGAGTCCTCATTCATGGCGACCCGGAACGCTCCACCCCCGATGACCACGATCATCCTCGTCCGTCACGGCCTGACCCCCTCGACCGGCAAGGTCCTGCCCGGCCGGTCGCCTGGTCTGCACCTCACCGATGCCGGACGCCAGCAGGCCGAGCGGACCGCCGAGAGGATCGGTGAGCTGAAGCGGGTCGACGCGGTGTACACGTCACCGCTCGAGCGAGCCCGCGAGACGGCGGCGCCGATCGGCACCGCCACCGGCCTGCGGCCGAAGGTCGATCGTGGTCTGCTGGAGTGCGAGTTCGGCGAGTGGACGGGGGCGGCCCTCCCGAAGCTGATGAAGAAGCCCGAGTGGCAGACCGTGCAACGGGCGCCGTCGACGTTCCAGTTCCCCGGCGGGGAGAGCTTCTCGGCGATGCAGCACCGCATCGTGTCGACCCTCGATCGCCTGCGGGCGTCGCACCTCGGCGGCACGATCGTGTGCGTCTCGCACGCCGATCCGATCAAGGCGGCCGTCGCCCACGCCCTCGGCACACACCTCGATCTGTTCCAGCGCATCGTCATCAGCACCGGCGCCGTCAGCGTCATCGCCTGGTCCAACGGCGGTCCGGCCGTCCTGGCCGTGAACTCCACGGGCGGCTCGCTGCGCGAGCTGCAGCCGTCATGAGGACGCGATGAGGTCGAGGCGATGAGCGTGTTCTTCGAGTTCGACGAGGTCGACGCGTTCAGCGCCGCGGCGATCGGCGAACCCGGCTCGCGAGTCTTCTACCTCCAGGCCCGGGCCGGTGCCCAGCGGGTCAGCGTGAAGTGCGAGAAGCAGCAGGTGCGGGCGATCGCCCAATACCTGCGCCGCGTGCTGAGCGACCTGCCACCACCGGACGACCGCCCGATGCTCAGCGCCATCGACGCGCGCGACCTCGGCGAGCAGTCCTTCGTGCTCGGCCCGATCGGGCTGGGCTACGACCGCAGCAACGATCGGCTGCTCGTGCAACTCGAGGAGCTCGTGGCGTCGGACGATGATGACGACGCTGACGATGATGACGTGGAGGTCACCGAGGACGCCACGGATCGCGGTCACATCCGCCTCTACGTGACGCGCAGCCAGGCCGCCGCGTTCTGTGACCACGCCGACGACCTCGTTGCCGCCGGTCGTCCGAGTTGCATGTGGTGCGGCAACCCGATCGATCCCGATGGCCATCCGTGCCCGCGGATGAACTGACCCCCTCGGGCATCCCGGCCGATGCGCTGACCATCCTCACGTCGGCCGAGATCATCCTCGAAGGTCGGATGCCGTGGGCGAGCAACGCCACGTTCCTCGTCCACCTCGGGACGGGCGATGGGCCACGGGCCATCTACAAGCCCGTGCGCGGTGAGCGGCCGCTGTGGGACTTCAAGCCCGGACTGCATCGCCGCGAGGTGGCGGCGTACCGGCTGAGCGAGGTGATGGGCATCGGCGCCGTGCCACCGACCGCGCTGCGCGACGACGGCCCGCTCGGCGAGGGGTCGGTGCAGTGGTTCGTGGACGCCGACCACCGCGAGCACTACTTCACGATCGCCGAGCAGCGCCCGGACCTCCACGACCAGTTGCGGGCCGTCGCGCTGCTGGACATCGTCGCCAACAACACCGACCGCAAGAGCGGCCACTGCCTGCTCGCCGGTGACCGGGTGTGGGCGATCGACAACGGGCTGTGCTTCGCACCCGACTTCAAGCTGCGCACGGTCATCTGGGAGTTCGCCGGCGAGGCGCTCACGCCCGAGCAGCTGGCGGCCGTCCAGGACCTGGCCGTGGCGGTGCCGGCGGAGGTGGCCGAGTTGATCACCCCGATCGAGGTCGCCGCGCTGCAACGTCGTGCTGCGTGGCTCGCCGAGCACGGCGTGCTCCCCGGCGACGAGACCGGCGGTCGCTACCCCTGGCCGCTCGTCTGATGGCCGGCGCCGACGATGACGAGGTCCTCGACGGACTGATCCACCGCGCCGACCTCGACGGGCTGGTGCGCCTCGTCGACGACTGCTGCGCGACCGGCGACTGGGAGCGGCTGCGCCGGCTACGCGATCGGGCGCGGCACGCCGTCGGCACGGGCCGCCAGCTGTGGCCGGCGGCGACCCTTGCCGAGTACCGGCTGGCACTCCTTGCACCGGCGCCGTGGGCCGCGGGGGTGCTCGACGAAGGCTCCGGCCGATTCACCATCGGACCGCTGACCGAGGTCGTCGCGCAGCGCCACACGTGGCATGAGCTGGCGCCGCTGCTCGAGCCGGGGCCGCGAGCGGCGTTCGTGGCCCACGAGCGGGTGTTGCGGGGCGAGGCGGTCGAGGCGGAGTCCGTCGCCGCCCTCCCCGATGTCCTCGAGCTGCCGTACCGCATCGCCGGCTGGGAGCCGGCGTACCAGCTGGCGGAGTACCACGACGCGGGCGCCGAGTTCCCGTCCCCTGCCGCGCCGCCCCTGCTCGACGACGTGGCCCTCCCAGTGGGTGAGCCACGAGGGCTCGACGACGGCTCCGTCGAGCTCGCGGTGAGCCAGCTCGTCGAGCCGTGGACGACGAGCTCCAACGGTCGGGTCGACGTCGCCGCCGTCGAGGGCGACGCCCCAGCAGCGCTGCGGGCGCTCGGGCTGACGAGCGCCCGGTGGGCCAAGCTGGATCCGGCCGACGCGATCGCCTGGCTCGCCTGGGCGGGCGCCAGCGGCGGCGCCTTCGGCCGGCGGCGGGGGGCGGCGGCCGGCCGGTTCGGCGCCCTCTGGCTGCTCGCCGCCCTCGGCGACGCCCTCGACGACTGGCCGTTGCCGATGGACGAGCTCGGCGAGCTGGCCGCAGAGCTGCACTGGTACTGGTGGGACGCCCACGAACCGGTCACCGGCTGGCAGCTCCAGCTCGCCGTCGAGTCGTCGGTCGACGGCGTCGCCTGGGCGGTCAGCGCCCGGGATGCGGCCTGACCCGATGACTGAGGTGCCCGGGCACGGCGGGGCCGACCATCTACCCTCTGCGCCGATGTCTCGTGCACGTGCCGTCGTGGTCATCGCCGCCGCGATGGCCGCCGTCGCGCTCGGCATGCTGGGCGAACGACCCGCCCCGCGCGCGGACGCCACCGTGGCGCCGACGACGACGATCGCCCCGGCGGCAGCGTCGACGACGATCGACCCGGCAGCGACGACCACCACCGCGAGTGCCGTGACGACGACCACCACCACCGCGGCCATCCCGATCCGGCGCGGCGGGGCCGAGTCGGGCAGCATCGCCAAGCCCGAGGACGAGGCTTGGAGCGTCCGCCGGATGGTCACCACGACGGCCGTGTGCATCGCCGCCCTGGCGGCCGCCGGATTCATCTACGGGCGGGTCCGCAGCGCGCCGCCTCGCCACCCCGACCTGGTCCACGAACCGGACTGAGACGCGCCCGCTCCAGCCGACCGGAGGGTTTGCTGCGGGGCCTCCCCGCCGCAAACCCTCGCGCGGCAGGAAACACTCCGATGGGGAACGCCGGTCGGGCGCTGCCGTGGACCGTCAGCGGTTCTGCAGCGCCTCGATCAACTTCGGCAGCACCTTGTGCACGTCGCCGACGATGCCGAGGTCGGCGACGCCGAAGATCGGCGCTTCCTTGTCCTTGTTGATGGCGATGATGTTCTTCGAGCCCTTCATGCCGACCATGTGCTGCGTGGCGCCGGAGATGCCGGCGGCGATGTAGACGCTCGGCTTGACGACCTTGCCCGTCTGGCCCACCTGGTAGCTGTAGGGCACCCAGCCGGCGTCGACGATGGCCCGTGACGCGCCCGGCGCGCCCTTCAGCGCCTTGGCCAGCGTCTCGATCATCTCGTACTTGGCCGCCTCGCCGAGGCCTCGCCCGCCGGACACGACCACGTTGGCTTCGTCGAGCTTGGGACCGGAGTGCTCTTCGACGTGCACGGCCTGGACCTTGGCCCCACCGGCGGCGCCGAGATCGGGCACCGCGGCGGCGACGACCTCCGGGGCTGCGCCGCCCGACGCCTCGGCGGCGAAGCTCTTCGGGCGGAACGTGACGAGGAAGGGACCGGGACCAGTGAACGTCGTCGACACCAGCTTGGTGCCGCCGAACACCGGCGTCGTGACGATGACGACGTCGTCCTTCACGGCGATGTCGATGTTGTTGGTCAGCACCGGCTTGTCGAGCTTCACCGAGAGGCGGCTGACGATGTCGCGGCCCTCGTAGTTCTGCGGGAACATGATCAGGTCGGGCGCGTCGCCGCCGTCGATGACGGCCTTCATCGCCGCCGCCCCGCGACGCCGGGCAGGTGCCCGTCGATGTCGCCGGTCGCGTAGACCTTGCCGGCGCCGAACTCACCGAGCCCCGACGCGATGTCGCCGGCATCACCGACGACGAACGCCGTGACCGAGCCGCCGAACTCGCGAGCCTTGGTCAGCAGCTCTTGCGTCGCCGTGGTCGGCGCGCCTTCGGCGCCCTGGGCGAACACCCACACGTTGGAAACAGCCATGATGTTCAGTCCTCGCCTTCTCAGATGACCTTGAGCTTGTCGAGGAACTCGACGATCTTCGCGTAGCCCTCGCCGTCGTCCTCGACGACCTCCCCGGCTTGCCGCTCGGGCGCCGAGGCCACCTCGACGATCTCCTGGCCGGCACCGGCCCAGCCGACGGGCGCCACGCCGAGGTCGGCCGCCGTCACCGTGTCGACGGGCTTCGACTTGGCCGCCATGATCCCCTTGAAGCTCGGGTAGCGCGGCTCGACCACGCCGGCCGTCACGCTGACGACCGCCGGCATCGTCGAGGTGACCTCGTCGTAGCCTTCTTCGGTCTGGCGGTTCACCTTGAGGGTGTCACCGTCCACCTCGACGTGCTTGGCGAACGTCACCGACGGCCAGCCGAGGATCTCGGCCATCTGCTCCGGCACGGTGCCCGTGTAGCCGTCACTGGACTCGGTCCCGGCGATGATCAGGTCGGCATCTCCGAGGCGCTGCGCTGCGGCGGCCAGCACCTTCGCCGTCGTCAGGGCGTCGGAACCGGCGAGCTCGGGATCGGACACCAGCACGGCCTTGGCCGCACCCATGGCCAGCGCGGTGCGCAGACCCGACACCTCGCCGTTCGGCGCCATCGACACGAGGCTGACCTCGCCACCGCCGTGGCTGCCGACGAGCTGCAGCGCCATCTCGACGCCGTAGCTGTCGGACTCGTCGAGGATCAGCTTGCCGTCCCGCTTCAGCGTGTTGTCCGACGGATCGAGCTCACCGACCTGCGCCGGGTCCGGGATCTGCTTCACGCAGACGATGACGTTCATGGCCGCTCATTGTTACCGACGGGTCAACGATTCCCCCAACCCGCCCGCCGCCCCGCCAGGCGTCGGGCTCGCGGCGCGCTGGTACGTTCGACTGCTTGCAGATCCTGCTGGTGGTGAACTCGTTCGCGTCGTCGGTGACGGCGCGCAACACCGTCGTCGTGCACCGGCGGCTGAGCCGCAACCACCAGGTCGAGCTCGTCGAGACCAACCGCCGCGGTCACGCCACGCGCTTCGCCCACGACGCCGCTCGACGCGGTGTGGACGTCGTCGTCGGGTTCGGTGGGGACGGCACGCTCAACGAGGTGGCCACGGGCATCGCCGGCACCGACACCGCGCTCGGCGCGCTGCCCGGCGGATCGACGAACGTCTTCGCCCGTACGATCGGCCTGCCCAACGACCCGGTCGCTGCCGTCGAGCTGTTGGCCAACGGCATCGACGCCGGCGACCTCCGCCCGATCGGCCTCGGCCAGGTGAGCGGTCGGTTCTTCTGCTTCCACACGGGCGTCGGCTACGACGCCGCTGTCGTCGCCACGGTCGAGAAGCGGGCGTCGCTGAAGCGCTGGCTCGGTCACCCCCTGTTCATCACCGCCGCCCTGACGACGTGGGCAACCGGGTACGACCGGCGGCACCCGCACTTCCGTGTCCGCTCCGAGCGCGGGGTCATCGACGACGGGTACTTCTCGATCGTTCTCAACACCAACCCCTACACGTATCTCGGCAACCGCCCGCTCGACCTGTCCCACGAAGCGACGCTCGACCGTGGGCTGGTGGCCGTGACCTTCCGCACGATGAAAGCCATGACGATCCTGCGCTCCCTCGCCGGCGCGCTGCGCGGCGGCGGCGTGCAGCCGACCGCCGAGCTCGACGAGCAGGTCGGCCTCGACCACCTCGTCATCGAGGCCCTCGGCGCGCCGTTCCCCTACCAGCTCGACGGCGACTACCTCGGCGAGTCCGACCGCCTCGAGTTCCACCACGTGCCCGACGCCGTGCAACTCGTCATGCCGCGTTGAGTGGCCTCGCTCGCTCGAAACTCGCTCCCTCGGCGTGTCTCGCTGGCCCTGGCGGGCCCGGCCCTCCGGGCCGACGCTCGACCTGACCGTCTCGCACGCGGCCCTGGCTGCGGACTCGGCGCCCCGACTCGCTGGTGTCGGTCGAGTCCGGTGTGGCTAGTGGTGGGCGAGGGCGGCGAGCATGACGTCGGGGGCGTCGGTGCAGAGGCCGTCGATGCTCCATGACGCCAGCTCGATGAAGCGAGCCGGGTCGTTGCAGGTCCAGCCGTTGACGAGCAGGCCGGCGTCGTGGCAGCGGGCGATGACGTCAGGGGTGACCGTCGGCTCCCACGGGTGGACGGCCGTGTGCCCGCGCCGGACGAGATCGGCCGGCGTGTCGGCGCCGACCTCCAGCGTCAGCCAGGCCGTCGGCACGTCGGGGGCGACGAGATGGCAGCGGTCAACGGTCTCCAGGCGGAAGCTCGACAGCAGCCAGCGTCCGGGCCCGCGCTCGGCGAGGTGGGCGAGCACCTCGACGGCCACCCGGTCGCCGGGATCGAAGTCCGGCTCGTACGGCGCGTTCTTGATCTCGATGTTGACCCACGCGCCGGCGCACGCGTCGAGCGCGTCCCCCAGCGTCGGGACGTGCTCGGGGAGGTCGCGCCACGGGGTGTCGACGATCACCCGCCCGTCGGGCAGCACGGCGTCGTGGTGCACCACGACGACGCCGTCGACGGTCCGCCGGGCATCGAGCTCGATGCCGTGCGCGCCCAGCGCGACAGCGGCGCGGAACGCCTCCGTCGTGTTCTCGTGTGCCAGGCGCGATGCGCCCCGGTGGGCGATGACCTGCGTCACGACCGAACGGTACCCCTTGTCATGCCAGGAATCGTCGCCTAGCTTTCCCCCGGTCGGCCGGACGTCCCGCGCCCGACCAACACCGCCGGTCGATGACGACCGCCTTGAGGAGGACATCCGTGTCGATCCTTGCGTCAAGCCTCGCCTTGGGTGCAGCCGATTACAGCTGGCGCGATCATGCGCTGTGCCGGGACACCGATCCCGAGCTGTTCTTCCCTGTCGGCACGACGGGCACGGCGCTGATCCAGATCGAGCGGGCCAAGCAGGTCTGCGGTGAGTGCTCGGTCCGCCTCGACTGCCTCGACTTCGCCCTCAGCACCAACCAGGACTCCGGGATCTGGGGCGGGCTCTGCGAGGAGGAGCGCCGAGTGATCCGCCGCCAGCGCGCCGCCCGGGCCCGCTCGCGCGACGCCGTCTGACTCAGCGTCCCGTTCGCAGCGCCCGCTCGGCGCGCTCGACCAGCACGGACCGCGACCGATCGTCGAGCGGGCGCAGCGTCCGCACGGCGACGTCGACGCTGCCCTCGTGGGTGCGATGGGCCGCCAGGTCGCCGATGAACACGACGTCCGTGAGCTGCTCGGTGCCGGCGAGGCTGCGCAGCGCCGCCGTCGCCGTCTGCTCGGGGTCGGGGTCGGAGTCGTCGGGCACTCGCAGCCGGACGGTCGAGGCGGCCGCCTCCTGGCTGAGGTTGCGCACGACGGGCAGCTGGGCGTTGGGCACGTGGATCGTGCTGCGCTCGTCACGCAGCCGGGTCGTCACGAGGCCGATGTTGTCGACGATGGCGTGGATCGGCTCCGCAGCGCCCAGGTCGACGACGAGCTCGTCACCGACGCCGTAACGGTCCTCGAAGAGCACCGACAGGCCGGTCAGGTAGTCGTTGACCTTGTGCTGGCCGCCGATCGCCACGCCGGCGCCGATGAACCCGGCGCTGGAGAGGAAGAAGGCGGCGTCGATGTCGAACAGGTGGAACACGACGATCGTCACGCCGATCCACACCACGAGGGACACGAGGTGGTTGAGCATGCGGGCCGCAGCGTCGGTGCGCTGCCGACGACGCTGCTCGGTGGCGTCGGCGCTCTCCAGCCCGACGCGCGACACGCCCGCCCGCCACCAGCGGCCGTTGACGTCACCGCCCTTGCGCTCGGCCAGCCGTCGCACCACCTTGCGCATCACGAAGCCGGAGATGCGCGTCACCAGCACCGCGCCGACGAGCAAGGCGAGGACGGTGAGGGCAGCGGGCACCCACCCAGTATGGAGATCGCGTGACGAACATGTCAGTCACGTGACACAAGCGACAGGGCACGTGAGCGCGACTGAGCGAGGCACCGAGCGAGCGAGGTCACTCGCGGCGCGTCGAGCGTCGGCCCAGAGGGCCGGGCCCGCCAGGGCCAGCGAGACAGACCGAGGGAGCGAGTTTCGAGCGAGCGAGGTCACTCAGCTAACGGCACCGTCAGCTCGATGACGGTCCCGTGATCGGCGCCATGCACCTCGAGACCCGCCCGGGCGAGGTCCTCGGCCTTCGCCGGGCGCATCGAGATCTGTCCGTTGAGCTCGGTCGTCACGAGTGTGCGGACGATCGACAGGCCCAGCCCGGTCGCCGTGTCGAGGTCGAACCCCGGCTCGAGGCCGCGGCCATCGTCGACCACCTCGATGCGCAGGCGCTCCTTGTCGTTGTCCAGCGAGACGACGACCTTGCCGCCGCCGCTGCCCTCGGGGAACCCGTGGTCGACGGCGTTCTGCATCAGCTCGGTCAGCACGACCGACAGCGGCGTGGCGACCCGCGCCGGGATCCGCCCACCATCGCCGCTGAGCGTGAAGTGGACCGGCCGGTCGGGGGACTGCAGGCTCTCCTCGGCGAGCCGCAGCAGCGGTCGCACGATCTCGATGAACGTGACGTCGTCGCCGGGCTCGCGCGACAGCGACTCGTGGACGAGGGCGATGGTGCGGATGCGGCGCACCGACTCCGACACCGCGGCCTTGGCCTCGGCGTTCTCCAGCCGCCGTGCCTGCAGGCGCAACAGCGACGAGATCGTCTGCAGGTTGTTCTTGACCCGGTGGTGGATCTCCCGGATCGTGGCGTCCTTGCTGATCAGCAAGCCGGTCGCGCTTGCGCAGGTCGGTGACGTCGCGGACGAGCAGCACACCGCCGGCGACCTCGCCGTCGGCGAGGATCGGCAGGCAGCGGCACAGCAGGGCAACATCGGCCGCCGGCTCGAACTCCTCGACGACGGGCACGCCGGTCTCGTAGGCCTTGCGCACCATGTCGTCGTGGAAGCCGAGCTCGGCGAGGCGCATGCCGACGGCGTTGGCGTGGATGCCGACACGGTGCAGCGCCGAGTTGGCGTTCGGCGAGAGGTAGCGGACGCGGCCCTCGGCATCGAGGCTCATGACGCCGTCACCGACCCGCGGGGCCATCGCCGAGTCGGCGCCGCGCGCCGGGTACGGGAACGAGCCCTCGGCGATCATCCCGGCGAAGCGGTCGAAGATCGACACGTACGTCCGCTCCAGCTCGCCCGGCGGGCGGCTCGAACGCTGCACCCACTCGCGCGTCAACACGGCGATCGGACGGCCGTCGCAGCGCACCGGCACGGCCAGCATGCGTGCCGAGTCGGGCAACTCCTCCACGCGCACGTCGCCCTCGGTGATCTCCCCCGACGTGAACGCCGACGCCAGCACGGATTGCTCGCTGACGTTGGCGAACGAGCCGACCCAGTCGGTGTGGTACACGGTCTGGCCGGTCGCCGGGCGCACCTGGCCGACGATCAGCCACCGCTCGTCCTTCGTCGGCACGTACAGCAGCAGGTCGGCGAAGCAGAAGTCGGCCAGCATCCCCCACTCGGACATCAGACGGTTGAGGTGCGACACCTGGTCGCGTTCGAGGGTGGTGTTGTCCCGGACGAGTGCGGCGAGGAAGGCCATCGGTGGGAGTCTGCCCGATCTGCTCAGTCGCGCAGGTGGCCGACCAAGGTGGCCAGCCCGGCGAGGTCGTTGATGTCGGAGTCCAGCGACGGGACGTCGAGGACCTGGGGGGCGAGCGCGGCGAGCTCGGCGCGACGCTCGGCTTCACGTGTGGCGACCAGGGCGACATCGTGGAAGCGGGTCGCCACCTCCTGCAGCACGTCGCGCACGACGCGCTCGTCGACGGTCGCACCGTCGCTGCTCAGCTGGCGGGCGACGGTACCGGCGAGCCCGTCCGCCTCCGCGGCGAGCCGCTTGGCGCTCGTCGCCGCGCCGCGGCGGGTCAATGACGGTGGCAGGACGCGGTTGGCGATCATCGCCCCGAGGTCGTAGTCACGGGACAGCAGCTCGCGCGCCAGGTAGGCCGCCTCGTGGGCCGGCGCCGTCTCCAACGTGGAGACGACGAGGAACGTGGTTCGCGCGTCCCCGAGCAGCGCCTCGACCTCCCGGGCCCGGGCGACGAAGCCCTTCTCCATCGCCTGGAAGAGCACGAAGAAGTCGGCGATGTCCTGGAGAAAGCCGGAGCCGAGCACCCGGTCGGCGACCTGGTAGAAGGGCTTCGACGCCACCGTGAACAGGCGGGACCGATACGGCACCGTCAGCCAGCGCAGCAGGCGGCTGCCGAAGAACTCGACCATCCGTGCGGGCGCGTCGAGCACCGAGAGGGCGTTGCGCGACGGTGGCGTGTCGACGACGACGAGGTCGTACTCGCCGGTGGCGTGGAGGTCGTGCAGCTGCTCCATCGCCAGGTAGTCGTGGCTGTGCACGAAGCGGCTGGTGATGTTCTGGTACAGCGGGTTGGACAGCACGGCGTCGCGCACCTTGCTGTCCGGAGCGTGGCGCCGGATGAGGTCGTCCCAGCCGGCCTTGGTGTCGAGCATCGCCGCCCACAGCTCGCCGCGCGGCTCGATGCCGGCCGCCTCGAACGCCTTGCTGGGCACACGGCTGGCCGTGTTGCCGAGCGCCCCGACGCCCAGCGCGTCGGCGAGTCGGCGGGCGGGGTCGACGGTCAGCACGAGGACCTTGCCGCCCTGGTGCACGGCGGCCGCCAAGCCGAGGGCCGCGGCCACCGTCGTCTTGCCGACGCCGCCCGAGCCGAGGACCAGGACCATCTCCTTGCTCGCCAGGAGGGCGTCGAGCCCCACCGGCACCCGTCTGGCCATCAGGGCGTCCCTCGGTCCGGATCGCGACAACGGCCCGGTGTCACGAGGCCACGTCCAGTTCCTCGGCCATGGCCTTGGCCACGAGGGCGACGACGCGGCGGCCGGTCGCCTTGGTGAACAGCTCGGGGACGTACAGCACGGGCAGGCCTGGCGGGATGCCGTCACGCAGCCGCTCGAGGTGCCGGTTGCCGACGCGCCGGCGGGCCTCGGTGATGTGGGCGGCGGCCAACACCTGGCGCACCCCGGGTCCGGCGGCCTCGACCAGCAGCGGCTCCGCCTCGTCGAGGCGATCGACGACCTCGGCCTGGCGGCGATCGAACAGCGCCGGCAGGACGCGGTTGGCGACGACTGCCGAGGCGGCGACACCGGTTTCCTGGTCGAGCCGCCCGATGAGGTCGATCGTCTCCGACACCGGCATCTCCTCCGGCGTCGTGACGACGACCAGACCGGTCAGCGCGGGGTCCTCCAGGATGTCGGTCATCCACCGCGTCTGCTGGCGGACCATCCCGACCTGGACGAGCTGGCTGATCACCCTCGGCGCGGCGATCTGGGCGACGATGTGCCCGCTGGCTTCGGCGTCGACGACCACCAGGTCGTAGTGGCGCTCGCGCGCCTCGTACGCCAGCTTGCCGACAGCCAGGATCTCCTTGACGCCCGGCGCCGCATCGGCGACGAAGTCGAACGTGCGGGCGAGCGGGCCGATGCGACCGACGAGCGGCACCTTGACGAACAGCCGCAGGTACTCGCGCAGGGAGTCCTCGGTGTTCATCGCCATGGCGAACAAGTTGGGGTCGATCCTCCGCGGCTCGAACGTCAGCGGGGTGGTGTCGAGCCTCGCGGCGAGCGCGCCCTTGGCGTCCATCTCGCACACCAGGGTGCGTTTTCCCGACCGCGCTCCGAGGTCGGCGAGGGCCGCGGCGATCGACGTCTTGCCGACGCCGCCCTTGCCGGTCACGAACAGCAGGCGGCGATCCAGCAGGTCGCCGTCGGGCACGGGCACGGGCCGGAGGAGCTCAGCCGCCGAAGCCGATGCGCCGGTCGCCGTCGTTGGTCCCCAGCTCGATGTAGGCGATCTTCGCCGCCGGCACTCCGACCTTCCGGCCCCGCTTGTCGGTGAGCCACAACACGTCAACGGCGCCGGATAGGGCGACCTCGATCTGCTTGACCGTGTCCTCTCGCTCCTCGTCGGGCATCTCGACGGTCAGCTCGCGGGGCGCCTGGGTCACGCCGATCCGTACGTCCACGATGATCTTCTCCGTTCCAACATCCGCTGGCCTGCAGGGCCGCGCTCAGACGGTATCGCCGCCCGGGCCGGTCCGCCCGCCCGCCCACGGCGTCGTCGGCATGGTCGTGGCGTGATTCGTGGGATTCACGTCCTTGACGCCATCGACGAGTGAGCGCACGATCGGCGCATGCCTCGCCGGCACCGCGTCGTGATCGTCGTCTACGACGGTGTCCAGGCCTTGGACGTGACCGGACCGCACGAGGTCTTCGCCGGGGCCAACGCCGTGCTCGCCGCCCGCACGGTGCCGCCCTACGACATCGCCGTCGCCGCGATCGCCGCCGGGCCGGTGCGCACGGAGAGCGGGCTGCAGCTCGTCGCCGAGCCGCTGGACCCCTCGACGCGCGTCGACACGTTGATCGTCGCCGGCGGCTCCGGTGTGCGCGCGGCGGTGACCGACGACGCCCTCGTCGCCTCCATCGCCGAGCTGGCGGCCGCCGCCGGGCGCGTCGTCAGCGTCTGCAGCGGGGCGTTCCTGCTCGCCGCCGTCGGGTTGCTCGACGGGCGGCGGGCCACGACGCACTGGGCGCGGGCGAGGCGGCTGGCGGAAGAGCACCCCGCCGTCCACGTCGATGCCGACCCGATCTGGACGCGTGATGGGCACGTGTGGACGTCGGCCGGCGTGACGGCCGGGATCGACGTCTCCCTCGCCCTCGTGGAGGATGACCACGGGGTCGAGGTCGCCGAGACGGTCGCCCGCTGGCTGGTGATGTTCCTGCGTCGGCCCGGCACACAAGAGCCAGTTCGCTGCGCCGGTGTGGCGCCGGCAGGCGAACGACGAGCCGGTCCGTCGGGCCCAGCAGCTGATCGACGCCGAACCCGCAGACGACCACCGCCTCGGCCGGCTGGCGGGACGGGTGGCGATGAGCGAACGCCATCTGCTGCGCCGCTTCACCGCCGAGGTCGGCGTCACACCGGCCCGCTACGTCGCTGCCGCCCGCGTCGAGGTGGCGCGCCGCGAGCTCGAGGAGACCGACGCGACGGTCGCCGCGATCGCCGCCCGGGTCGGCTTCGGCACGGCGGAGTCGATGCGCCGCACGTTCGTCCGTAACCTCGGCACGCCGCCCGACGACTACCGCCGTCGCTTCGCCCGCCACCCATCCACGAGGAGTCCCCGATGACCACCATCGCCATCCCCCTGTTCCCCCGCTTCACCGCCCTCGACGGCATCGGGCCCTACGAGGTGCTGCAGCGCATCCCGGACTTCGACATCACGTTCGTCGGCCACCGTCGAGGCGTCGTCCGCTCCGAGAACGGCTTCCTGGGCATCGAGGTCGACGCCACGTTCGACGAGCTGGCGACCCCGGACGTCGTGGTCTTCCCGGGCGGCATCGGCACCCGCGATCTCATGCACGACGAGGACGTGCTGGCGTGGGTGCGCGGGGCCCACGAGGCGACGACGTTCACGACGTCGGTGTGCACCGGCTCGCTGGTCCTGGCTGCCGCCGGGTTGCTCGACGGATTGACGGCCACGACCCACTGGAGCGCCATGGCCCTGCTCGCCGAGAACGGGGCTGAGCCGGTCGCCGACCGCGTCGTGGAGCACCTCGACCGCCGGATCATCACCGCGGCGGGCGTGTCCAGCGGCATCGACATGGCCCTGCGGCTCGTCGAGCTGCTCGTCGACCGGACGGCGGCCGAGGCCTCGCAGCTGATGATCGAGTACGACCCCCAGCCCCCGTTCGACACCGGTGCGGTGCACAAGGCCAACGACGCCGTGATGACCCGCGTCATGGAGTACGCCGCCGTCCGCCAGTAGCCGCCGCCGTCTCTTCATCCGAGTGTTTCCTGCCATCCGAGGGTCTCCTGCGGGGCTTCCCCGCAGGAGACCCTCGCCGGCAGGAAACACTCGGGTCAGGAGGCGGCGGTGGCGCAGAACGTGTCGCCGCGGGCCTTGCTCGCCTCGGTGGCGACGGCGACGTCATCACCGTGACCGACGAGGGCGCTGAGCATGCCGCGCACCATGCCGCGGTCGACGGCGCAGATCACCGGGTGATCGGTCGCCACCGTGCCGAACGGGCAGTGGTCGTTGATGATCCGCAAGCCGTCCTGCGGGCCGGCCGCCATGTGGGCGGCGAAGCCGTGCGCCGTCAAGGCGTCGGCGACCGCCTGCATCGCCGAGCGCATCGAGCGCTGCCCGGCAGCCAGCGCGTCACCGGTGAGCCCGGTCGCCATCGCCCGGCCGTAGGTCGCCCCGACCTCCTCGGCCATCGCCTCGGCCTCATGGCCAGGCAGCCGGTCGAGCGCCCGGCCGAGCAGGGCGAGCACGAGATCGTCGCTGCGCACGGGCACGTCGAGCTCGGCGTTGGCGACGGCGACGTACCGTTTGGACGGACGTCCCGCCCGGCGTCCGGTCGTGGCGACCCTGCTCGGGACGACTTCGACATACCCCCCGGCGGCCAGCTTGTCGAGGTGGTGACGGGCGACGTTGGGGTGCACGCCGACCTCCGACGCCACGGCCGACACCGTCACGCCCTGGTCACCGGCGGCCTCGCGCGTGAACAGGTAGATCCGCCGGCGGGTCGGATCGCCGAACGCATCGGTGATGGCCGACACGGCGGCCGTGAACCCCGAACCAGTCGCCGGCTCCTGCTCCGGGAGCGGGTCGCGGACGGCGGTCGGCTGGACCATCCCGGTATTCTACCTATGGCCGTAGTGCAAATACGGCCGACCACCCACCGCCCTGGCGCAGAGAAGCGAACGGAGCCCGATGCCCGCCACCCGTGAAGACATCGTCGACGCGTTGCGCCCCGTGCAGGACCCGGAGCTGCACCGCTCGATCGTCGACCTCGGCATGGTGCGCGACATCGTCCCCGCTCCCGACGGCAGCGTCTCGATCCTCGTCGCCCTCACCGTGCCGGGGTGCCCGCTGAAGAACGAGATCCGCAACCGGGTCGGCTCGGCCGTCACCTCCCTCGACGGTGTGACCGGCGTGACGATCGACTTCACGGTGATGAGCGACGACGAGCGGGAAGCGTTGCGCCAGCGGCTGCACGGCGACGGCGGTCGTGGCCACGGGCACAGCCACGGCCAACCGCAGGGGCACGCCGAGGGGCGGGAGATCCCCTTCGCCCAGCCCGGCTCGCGCACCCGGCCCCTGCTCATCTCCTCCGGCAAGGGCGGTGTCGGCAAGTCCACCGTGACGACCAACCTGGCCGTGGCCCTCGCCGCCCGTGGTCACTCCGTCGGCGTCGTCGACGCCGACATCTACGGCTTCTCCATCCCCCGCATGCTCGGCGCCGACCGAGACCCGGTGGCCATCGACCAGATGCTCCTGCCGCCCGAGGCGTGGGGCGTGCGGTGCATCTCGATCGGCTACTTCGTGCCCGACGGCCAGGCCGTCGTGTGGCGTGGCCCGATGTTGCACAAGGCGCTCGAGCAGTTCCTCACCGACGTGTACTGGGACGAGCCGGACTTCCTGCTCGTCGACATGCCGCCCGGCACCGGCGACATCGCCATCTCCCTCAGCCAGTACCTGCCGCGGGGTGAGGTGTTCGTCGTGACGACGCCGCAGCCCGCCGCCCAGAAGGTCGCCCGGCTGTCGGCGGCGATGGCCGCCAAGGTCAACCTGCAGGTGCGCGGCGTGATCGAGAACATGTCGTGGTTCACCGGCGACGACGGGAAGCGCTACGAGCTGTTCGGCGCCGGCGGCGGCGCCGAACTGGCCGCCGAGCTGGAGGTCCCCCTGCTCGCCCAGCTGCCGCTCGTGCCGGCGCTACGGGCCGGCGGCGACGAAGGCCGGCCGATCGCCGCGATCGACCCCGACAGCGAGACGGGCCGAGCGTTCCACGTCCTCGCCGAGCGGGTCGCCGTCGACCTGCGCCCGAAGAAGGTGTTCAGCCCCGAGCTCAAGGTCGTGTGAGTGGCGCGGTGATCGCCGTGCCGCGCTACCGCTTCGAGCGGATGGTCGCCGAGGCGCTCGACGATCTGCCCGACGAGCTCGCCGCCGTCCTGGACAACGTCGTCGTCCAGGTCGTCGACCGCAACGACGAGGAACCCGACCTGCTCGGCCTCTACGACGGTGTGCCGCACACCGAACGCACCGGGCACGAGGGACCGGACGTCGTCAGCATCTACCGCCTGGCCCTGTGCGAGCTGTGCGACTCCGAGGACGACCTCGCCGAGGAGGTCTACGTCACGGTGATCCACGAGCTGGCCCACGCCGCCGGCATCGACGACGACCGCCTCCACCAGCTCGGTTGGGCCTGAGCGTCGCGCCGTTGACGTCCGACACCTCCGCCACCCGGGGGAAACCCGGTTGTGTAGCTTCTGGCGCGTGAGCGACGCCGGTTCCGAACCCCCTCCCCCGCCACCACCACCGAACCTCGCGCCACCGCCCGGGTATGCGGCCTATCAGCCGTCGCCCTCCACGTCGGCCGGCCTCAAGCGGGTGCGCGGCCTGACGACGGCGATCATCGTGCTGCTCGTGGTCTTCATCATCGGCACCATCATCCAGGTGGTCGGCCTGCCCGCCGTCGTCGACTCGGCCCAGGACTTCGAGGCGGGAGCGATCGATGGTGACGAGCTCATCGACGACGTCGCCAACTACAACCTGCGGAGCGGCCTGACACTCGTGGCCCAGGTGGCCCTCGTCGTGCTGACGATGATCTGGCTCTTTCGCATCGCCAAGAACCACCAGGCGCTCGGGCGCCGCCTGACGTGGGGTCCCGGCTGGGCCATCGGCGGCTGGTTCCTGCCGCCGGTCCTGTACGTCATCCCGTTCCTGATGCTGCGCGAGTCGTGGAAGGCGGCCGAGCCCGATGTGCCGGCCGGCGACGATCGGTGGAAGTCGAGCCCGGACACGCCGTTGCTGTGGATCTGGGGTCTGCTGTACATCGTCGTGCCGGTCGTCTTCATCGCCGTCGGGTTGCGCCAGCAGTTCGGGGCGATGGGCAGCGACGCCGAGGACCTCGCCGACTTCTTCCACGACCGGCTCGGCCTGCTCGTCGCCCAGAGCATCGCCGGGATCCTCGCCGCCGTGGCGTGGGGACTCCTCGTGCGGGCGCTCACCGACCGCCACGCCCACCTCACTGGGGAAGCCGGCGCCCGCTGACCCGCCGGTCGCCGATGAGCATCTTCGTCGTCCGCCACGCCAAGGCCGGCAGCCGCGACAGCTGGGACGGCGACGACCTGCTGCGACCGCTGTCGAAAGCCGGCCGGCAGCAGGCCGAGGCCATCGCCGACCGGCTCGTCTCCGAGGACGTCCGGTCGTTGTGGTCGAGCCCATTCCGGCGGTGCATCGACACGTTGGCGCCCCTCGGCCGCCGGCTCGGTCTCGACGTCATCTCCGACCGGCGTCTGGCCGAGGGCGGCACGTTCGAGCAGGCCCTCCAGGTGCTGGACGACGCCGGCGATGGTGCCGTGCTGTGCAGTCACGGCGACGTGGTCCCGGATTTGATCGAGGCCCTCGCGCGGCGCGGCACGAAGCTGCTCACACCGCCGGACTGGCGGAAGGCGACGATCTGGGTCCTCGACCCTCCCGACGTCGACGGGGCGATCGCCTCGGCGACGGTCGAGCCGCCGGCGGCCTGACAGCCGGTTCTGCGGAGGGTTCGTCCCGCCCCGCGGGAGCGAGGAGCGTCAGAACAACACCGGGCCGCGTCGTTGTGAGGTGAAGCCCCGGTACGGCACGCCGGCGCCTCCAGGCGCTTCGGCGGCCGCATCAGAAGGGGTCAGCCCGTCGTCGGCGGGGAGTCGAGGGTGGCGGCGAACTGCTCCACGAGGGTGCGCACCTCGGCGGGTGGGTCGCGGGCGAGGCAGCGCTCGACCTCGGCGCGGGCCGTCTCGACGTCGTCGTCGGCGTTGGCGGCGATGACGGCCAGGAAGCAGTGCGGGTCCGGGTACGCCGGGTCCGCGTCCACCGCCTTGGCCAGCTGCTCCTTCGACGCCGCCACGGCCGCCGAGCGCAGCTCCGCACTGGCCCCGCGGGAGGCGTTGAACAGCAGCCACCCGGAGTACGTCAGGGCCTCTGGATGGCCGGGGCGCTCGGCGAGGACCTCCTCGTACAGCGCCTGGGCGGTGCGCGGGTCGACGCCGAGCAGGCCGCGCGCCCTGGCGAGGAGCACGGCGACGTCGTCGCGGGCGACGCCGCCCGAGATCTCGTCGCCCTCCAGCCGCTGTCCGGACGACCGAGCGACGAACCACCCCGCGCCGATCGCCACGAGGAGCACCACCGCAGCGGCGGCGAGCCGTCGCGGCCAGCGTCGCTCGGGCGGCGGCGGCAGCGCAGCGCGACCCTCCTCGATGTCGCGCAGGACGTCGGCGGCACGCTTGGTGTAGCCGTCCCGCAGGGTCTCGTAGTCCGCACGGTCGACGTCGCCGGCGGCCAGCTCGGCGTCGAGGTCGCGGAACGAGCGCAGGAGGAAGCGCCGCTCGTCCTCCAGCTCGGCGAGGCGATCCGGGTTCACGGGAGCACGGTTCACGTGTCGCGTTCGGCCGGCGGGGCATCATCCTCGCTGGCCAGGGCTGCGGCGACGAGCGCCCGGTCGGCGTCCGTCGGGTCGACGTCGGCGGCCGCCTCGCGGCGCCAGCGCCGGAACGTGAACGCCAGTCCGGCGAGGGCGCAGACCAGGGCGGCCACCGGGAGCGCCCACACCAGCGCATCGAACCCCGACGCCCGCGGCACGAGGAGGACCTGCCCGCCGAAGCGGGACTCGATGACGGCGATGATCTCGTCGTCGTCGAGGGCGCCCTCGTCGACGAGCTGGGCGATGCGGTTGCGGATGTTCTCCGACGCCGTGTTGCGCGACTCGAACACGCTCTCGCCGTCGCACACCGGGCAGGCGATGCGCTGCTCGATGGCCTCGGCCCGTTCGCCCGGCGTGCTCGGTCCGTCGGCCCGGCTGGCGCCGACGGCGAGGAGTCCCACGACCACGAACACGAGCAGCACCCACCCCGGCCACTGCTTGGCCCGCTGCGCCATCGTCATGCGAAACGCTCCCGCAGCATCTGCAGCTGGGTGCCGAGGAAGTCGGCCGACACCCGGGAGATGATCCGCCCGCGCACGACGCCGTCGGGATCGATGATCCAGGTCTCGGGCACCTTGGAGACGCCGAAGGCGACGGCGATCGAGCCGTCGGCGTCGTAGACGACGGGCCAGTCGCCACCCTCGGTGGCGAAGAACTGCTCGACGTTCTCCCGGTCGTCGTCGTAGACGACCGTGTAGAACTTGGCGCCATCGGGCAGGGCCTGCTGCTGCTCGACGAAGCGCACCAGCTCGGGATGCTCCTGCTGGCACGGCACGCAGCTCGACTGGAAGAAGTTGACGACGACCCAGTCGCCCTTGCGCCGAGCCAGCTCGAACGGCGTGCCGTCGGCCAGCTCGCCGATGGCCTCCGGCGCCGGCTCGTCCATCAGCGTCGTGGCCGCCGACTCGTCGGTCGACGCATCGGCACCCATCAGCACGACGAACAGCCCGGCGAGCACGGCGGCGACGGCCAGGGCGACGAACGGCGCGATGCGTGACGGACGGGTCACGGCGCGACCTCGACGAACTCCCGGTCGCCCGCGACCGGCGCCGACACGGGATCGGTCGGGCGCCGACGGCGGGAGCCAGGGAACGCCGCCAGCAGCGTGCCGAGGGCCATCACCGCACCGCCGATCCACAGCCACAGGATCAGCGGCTTCATGAACACGCGGATCGTCGCCGTCGTGTCGCCGGGTGCGGCGCCGCGCTCCAGCGTCAGGTAGACGTCCTTCGTCGGGCCGGTGCGGACGCTCGGCGTCCCGACGTCGATGCCTTGGCGGAGGTACTTGGTGTTCGCCGGCCGGTACACCTGCGATTCGTCGAGGAGCACGTCGGCGGCGACCACCCTGGTCCGGTCGTCGACGGTCTCCGTGACGCCCTGCAGCTCGAACGTGTGCCCGCCCCACTCGACGGGTTCGCCCACTTCGAGGGCCAGTGTCGCCGACCGGGTGAAGCTGTTCGAGGCGACGAGAGCGACGGCGATGACGATGACGCCGAGGTGGACGATCATCCCGCCGTTGGCCCGCCCGACGAGACCGCGCCACCCCTGGCGGCGGGTGGCCAGCACGACCTGCCGCAGCGCCGAGCCGGCGGCGCACCCGGCGAGGGTGAAGGCGAGGAGCGGCGTCACGCCGCTGGCACCGACGGCCACCGCGATGGCCAGGGTCGCCGCCCCGCACCAGGCCGGCCAGAACAGCCGATCGCGCAGCAGCTCGACGCTCGCCTTGCGCCACGGCAGCACCGGCGCCACGGCCATGAGGAACAGCAGGGACAAGCCGATCGGCGTGGCCAGCCGATCGAAGTACGGGGCCCCGACGACCGTGCGGCGCTCCTGCAGCGCCTCGACGAGCAACGGGAACACCGTGCCGAGGAGGACGACGAAGGCGAACACGGTGAACAGGACGTTGTTGGCGAGGAAGGCACCCTCGCGCGAGAGCGGCGAGTCGATGGCGCCCGGCGAGCGCAGCCGATCGCCGCGCCATCCGATCAGGGCCAGCGACACAGCGACGACGACGGCGAAGAACGCCAGCAGGTAGTTCCCGACGGGACCGTCGCCGAAGGCGTGGACGCTGGACAGCACGCCCGAGCGGGTGAGGAAGGTGCCGAGGATCGTCAGCGAGAACGTCGCCACCAGCAGGCTGAGGTTCCAGACCCGCAGCATCCCGCGACGTTCCTGGACGAGCACCGAGTGGATGTACGCCGTGCCCGTCAGCCACGGCAGGAAGCTGGCGTTCTCCACCGGATCCCATGCCCACACCCCGCTCCAGCCGAGCACCTCGTAGCTCCACCAGCCGCCGAGCAGGATGCCGATCGTCAGCAGCGCCCAGGAGAACAGAGCCCAGCGGCGGGTCTCCAGCAGCCAACCCTCGCCGACCCGCCCGGTGATCAAGGCGGCGATGGCGAAGGCGAACGGCACCGTGAAGCCGACGTAGCCGAGGTAGAGGATCGGCGGGTGGAACAGCACCAGGACGTGGTTCTGCAGCAGCGGGTTGGGACCGGGTCCGTCGGCCACCGGGACGGCGCTCTGGAACGGATCGGCCGGCCCGAAGCTCAACAAGGCGAAGAAGGCCATGACGACGAACATCACGACGAGCGCCCAGCCGACGAGCGGGTCCTCGGTGCGCCGCCGGAAGCGCCACCCGACGGCTGCGGTGAAGCCGGCGAGGATCACGACCCACAGCAGGATCGAGCCCTCGAGGGCCGACCACATGGCGGCGATGTTGTAGAGCAGCGGGGTGCTGTGCGAACCGACCTGCTGGATGTACGCCAGCGAGAAGTCGCGGGTGATCAGTGCCCGTTGCATCATCACGATCGCCAGCACGGCGCCGGCGACGCACAGCCAGGCGTAACGAGGCGACAGGCGAAGGAGGCGGCGGTCACCGCGGTGGATGCCGTAGACCGTGGCCATCGCGCCGAACGTCGCCGACGCCAACGTCAGCATCAGGCCGGCCCGGCCGATGGCGCTGTTCAGGCTGGCGGCGAGCACGTGTCGGACTCCGCAGGGGCTTGGTCGAGGCGCTCGGCGTTCTCCGCCTCGTACTCGTTGGAGTGCTTGACCTCGACGCGGTCGCCGCGGAACGTGTCGTCGACGAGCTCGCCGTGGACGACGACCGGCTGGCACTCCTCGAAGATCCCGCCGGGCTGTCCGGCGTAGCGCACGGGCATGGTGACGCCGCCGAAGGAGACGGTGAACGTCGTCAGGCCGTTGACCGTCTCCACGGTGCCGCGGTCGACGGTGCCCTGGACCCGCAGTCGGCGGCCGGGCTCGCAGCCATCGCGTGTGCCGATCTCGTCGACGTTGCAGTAGTAATCGACCGCCGAGCGCAGGAACTGGGTGACGATCACCCCACCAGCGACGAGGACGAGGGCCAGCACGACGATCGGCGCCCACCGCGGCCGACCGCGAGGCGTCGGGGGCTGGCCGGGTACCTGCCGCGGGCTGAGATCGACCTCAGCCATCGGAACCCGTCAGCGCCCGCCCCGCGCACCGGCGAGCGCCCGCGCCGCCAGGCGCAGCGAGCCACGCGAGGGAGCGAGTTTCGAGCGACCGAGCCATCATCACGTCCAGGGCTTCGCGTCGTCGGGGAGCTGCGCCGTCGTGCGGCGAGCGCGCCGCAGCACCGACCAGGCGTACAGGGCGATCGCACCGAACGTGACGACGTAGCTGCCGATGATGAAACCGGCGTCCTCCATCACACGACCCCCGACTCGGCGCGGCGGGCGGCGATGGCCAGGTCGAGGCCGGCGTCGTCGAGGGCGTCCTCGGCTGCCATCGTGCGCTGGCGGTGGATCACCAGCCACACGTACAGGAGTGTGAAGGCGACGATCCCGACGAACAGCGTGAACAGCATCAGCCCGTTCATCTTGACCTCACCGTCGGGGCGCAGCACGCTCGGCTCCTGGTGCAGGCTGCGCCAGAGGCGCACGCTCCAATGGACGAGGGGGATCTCGACCACAGCGAGCAGCGCCAGCACGGCGCTGCGGCGGGCCCGCTGTTCGTGAGTGCCGCCGAGGCGGCGCACGGCGAGGTACCCGATGTACGTCACGAGGAGGAACGCCGTGGTCGTCAGGCGGGCGTCCCACTCCCAGAACACGCCCCACGTCAGCCGGCCCCACAACGCGCCACAGACGATCGTGATGGCCATGAACAGCACGCCGACCTCGGCACTGGCCCCGGCGAGGCGGTCCCACCCCAAGGCGTGGCGCTTGCTGAGCAGGTAGATCGCCGATGCCGCGGCGGTGACCACGAACGCCAGGTAGGCCAGCCAGGCCGATGGGACGTGGACGTACAGGATGCGCACCGACTCGTCCTGGTTCTCGTCGGCCGGCGAGAACCCCAGCCCGAACGCCACGAGCCAGGCGACACCGATCAGCGCGGCCGTGCCGAGCAGCCGTGTCGCCCTCGTCGAGGTGCCGCTGCGGCCGGTGACCTCACGTGCCAACAGGTCTCTCCTACTCGTCGATGAGCGGGCCGAAGGCCAGCGTTCCCCCGGCCCCGAAGGCGACGGCGAACACGGTGACGACGCCGACCCAGGGCCAGCCGTCCGCGAGTGCCGTCCCGCCGGTGCCGAGCGCTGCTTCGACCGCTCGGGTTGCTCCGATCAGAACGGGCGCCACCACCGGGAGCAACAGCAGCGGGAGGAGGGTCTCCCGCCCCCGCGCACCGGCAGCGAGGCCGCCGTAGAGCGTACCGACCGCGGCCAGCCCGACGGTAGCGGCGACCCACGTGGCGACCAGCATGACGAGGCCGGCCGGGCGCACCTCGGTGCCGTAGAGGACGATTGCCGTGATCAGGAGCAGTGCTTCGAGGACGGCGAGCTGGGCGGCGAGAGCCAGAGCCTTGCCCCAGAACAGGGCGGCGGCGTCGACGCCGGAGGCGCGCAGGGCGTCGAGCGCCCCGTCCTCGGTCTCCACGGCGAACGTGCGCTGGACGAGCAGCAGGAGGCTGAACATCGTCGCCAGCCACACCAGGCCAGGCGCCACCGACTCGAGCAGCGTGTCGTCCGTCCCTGGCGGCGCGGGGAGCCGATCGAGGGCGAAGGCGAACATCACCATCACGATCGCCGCGAACGGCAACACCTGGTTCATGGCGACGCGGCTGCGCCACTCGACGCGCAGGTCCTTGCCGGCGATCAACAGGGCGGTCCGCAGGACTGTCATCGTGCCGTTACCACCTGCCCGGCGACGACGTCGACGCAGCGGGTGGCCAACGACCCGGCGCGCTCGAGCTCGTGGCTGGCGACGATGATCGTGGCCCCGGCGGCGGCGGCCTGGCGCAGCGTGGCGTCGAGCTCGTCGCGGCCGGCCGCGTCGAGGCCGGCGTGCGGCTCGTCGAGCAACCACAACTGGGCCCGGCGGGCGACGAGGCAGGCCAGGGCGGTACGCCGCTGCTGGCCGGCCGACAGGCGGCGTACCGGGATCTCGGCGAGAAGCCGGGAGAGGTCGAGGCGCTCCATCGCCGAGGCGACCTCGGCATCCGAGGCGCCCACCGTCGCACCCCAGAAGCGGACGTTCTCAGCAACCGAGAGGTCGAGATACAACCCGTTGCGGTGGCCGAGCAGGCCGACCCGTCGGCGGAGCGCGGCGCGGTCCGTGGCCAGGTCGCAGCCGAGCACCGTGCCAGCGCCGCGGGCCAGCGGGAGCAGCCCGGCGCAGACCCGCAGCAGCGTCGTCTTGCCGGCCCCGTTGGGCCCGCGCAGGAGGATGATCTCGCCGAGCTCGATCTGCAGGCTGACCCCGGCGAGGGCGGGGAACGTGCCGAGCACCACGACGGCGTCGTGCAGCTCGACGACGCTGTGCCGCGGTCGATCCATCGCCGGGCGACGCTACCGGCGCGGCGTCGCCGCAGCGCCCGGCGGCCGGCTGCCCGCCGGGTCCGGCGGCGATCGGTTCGGTACCGTGACGGCCCGTGTCCTCGTCGAGGTGGGATCGCCCGCCGCCACCCCACGACTGGCGCTGGGTCGTCGGCGGGATCGGCAGGGTGCTCATCGCCGTCGGGTTGCTGATGTTCGGGTTCGTCGCCTACCAGCTGTGGGGGACGGGCCTCGAGTACGCCCAGGCGCAGGACCGGCTCGACGACGAGTTCGCGCAGCTCCTCGCCGCGGCGCCGACGACGACCTCGACAGCACCCGACGACGACGCGCCGACCGTGCCCGAGCCATCGACGCCGGCATCCTCCGTGGAGCCGGCGCCCACGACGACTGCCGCGCCGCCACCGGCGCCGACGGTGCCGGAGTTCGAGCCCGGCGATGTGCTGGCGCGCATCGAGATCCCGGCCATCGACCTGGACGCCAAGGTCGTGTCCGGCGTCGAGCCGGAAGATCTGAAGGCTGGTCCGGGGCACTACCCCGAAACCCCGATGCCGGGGCAGCTCGGCAACTCGGCGATCGCCGGCCATCGCACGACGTACGGGCAGCCGTTCTACCGCCTCGACGAGGTGGAGACGGGCGACGAGATCGTCCTGACGACGGTGCAGGGACGCTTCGTCTACCGCATGATCTCGAGCGAGATCGTTGGCGCCGGCGACTCCGACGTCGTGGCCACCACCGACCCCGACATCGCCCGGCTCACGCTGACGACGTGCCACCCGCGCTACACCGCGGCGAAGCGGCTGATCGTCGTCGCCGACCTCGACGTCGACGCGTCGACGCTGCCGCTCCCGGCGCTGATCCCGGTCGACGCGCCAGCCACCGAGACGCTGTCACCGGCCACCCTGCCCGGCGAGTCGGTAGGGATCACGCCATCGACGCCAGCGACGGTGACGACGACCGCGGACACGGTGACGACGACGGCGGACCCGGTGACGTCCACGACGGCGGTCGTCGCGGAGAGTGGCAGCGGCGGTGGCACCGACGTCGGCGAGGAGACCGCCGACGCCTTCTCCCACGGCTGGTTCAGCGACGACGCGGCGTTTCCGCAGGTCGCCCTGTGGGGTCTCGTACTGAGCGCCATCGGCATCGGGTCGTACCTGCTCAGCCGGCGGGTGCGCCGCAACTGGGTCGGCGCTCTGGTCGGCATCGTCCCCTTCGCCGTCGCTCTCTACTTCTTCTACCAGAACGTCAACCGCGTGCTCCCGGCCGCCCTCTGACCACCGCGTGCCATCGTCAGGCTCCGGTGAAACGGGGGGCGCGCTTGTCGAGGAAGGCCTGGCGGCCTTCGACGGCGTCAGCGCTCGTCCAGGCGAGGCGGCGGGCCGCCTCGACCGCCTCGTCGCTGACCGGCTCGGGACCGGAGCGCTCGAGGGCCAGCTTGTGGCCGGCGATCGTCAACGGGGCGAGGGCGGCCAGCTGTCGAGCCCAGCGCACGGCGTCGCCGAGGTCGCCGAGGCGGTGCACGGCGCCGGCCGCATGGAGACTCGCCGCGTCGTAGGTCTCGGCGGCCAGCAGCATGGCCCGGGCGATCGGCCAGCCCAGCTCCCGCGCCAGGCGCTCCACCGTCCAGTGGTCGACGACCAGCCCGAGCCGGGCGGCGGGGATCCCGAGGCGGCTCGCCGGGGTCGCCACCCGCAGGTCGCAGGCGATGGCGAGCTGTGTGCCGGCGCCGAGCGCCGGGCCGTCGATGGCGGCGATCGTCGGGATCGGCAGCTCGGTGAAGCCGCGCAGCACCTGTCCGAGGAGGCGGGCGAACTCGCCTTCCTCGACGCCGGTCAGATCGGCACCGGCGCTGAACGCCGGTGGCGCACCGGTGAGCACGACGACCCGGGCCGAGGCCGCCTGCTGCTGGGCGTCGAGGAGGCCGACCAGGGTGTCCCGATCGACGGCGTTGCGGCGCTCCGGGCGATCCAGCGTGACGACGAGCACCTCGTGCCGCCCACTGTCGCCGTCGTCGCCTTCCCATGCCAGCCGTACCATGCGCCCGACTCTATGGGTGTGCCCGACCACGACCGCCGCCGCAACGACCAGCCGGCCGACCCGATCCGGGTCCGCCGGGCCCAGGTCGCCCGCTGGACGCTGCTCGCCAACCGAGTCGGCTACCTCCTGCTCGCCGTGGCCGTCGCCCTGTTCTTCGTCGCCCTGATGATCGGGTTCTCGGCGACGATGGCCGCTCTCGTCATCATCACGCTCGTGGCCGCTTGCGTGCTGCTGGCGCCGTCGATCGTGCTCGGTTACGCCGTCAAGGCCGCCGAGCGCGACGACCGTGAGCGCGGCCTCTAGCACGGTTACCATCGGGTAACCATGTCGTCGCGCCTCACCGCCACCGCCCGACGCGAGCAGTTGCTCGAGGTCGCCCTCGACGTGTTCGCCCGGGCCGGATACCACGCCACGTCGATGAACGAGGTCGCCGAGGCCGCCGGCGTCACCAAGCCGGTGTTGTACCAGCACTTCGAGTCCAAGCGGGAGCTGTACCAAGCCCTCCTCGACGAGGTCGGGGCGCGGATGTTGACGGCGATCGTCGCGGCCACGGCCGATGCACCCGACGGACGCTCGCAGACCGAGGCCGGGTTCCACGCCTACTTCCGGTGGGTCGCCGAGGACCACGCCGCCTTCATGCTGCTGTACGGCAGCGGCTCGCGCCGGGACGAGGAGTTCAGCCGGGCGGTGCGCCGCGTGACGGCCGGGATGGCTCAGGCCATCGCTCCGCTGATCGCCGCCGACATCGACGAGGAGCACCGCCTGACACTGGCCCACGCCCTCGTCGGGCTGGCCGAGGGGGCCAGCCGCCGGCTCGTCGAGCGGGGCGAGGACTTCGACCCCGACGTGCTGGCCCGCCAGATCAGCGACCTCGCCTGGGCCGGCCTGCGCGGGGTGAGGAGACGCTCTTGATGGCCTCGTTCGCTCGAAACTCGCTCACTCGGCTGTCTCGCTGCGGCTGGCGCCGCCGGCCCGCTGGGCCGACGCTCGACCTGACCTCTCAGATCCGCTGCGGACGGAGCCGAAGCGGTCACGGTGTAGGACACTCTCGCATCGACTTGCGCCCTGTCGCTGTCCGGATTCCCGAACTCTTCACGTATGCGGTCAATTTCTGTCCGCATACGTGAAGAGTTGCGGAAAGGGGTCAGCGCGTGTGGAAGGTCAAGCCCCGGTAGCCGTCGGTGAAGCCGGCGGCTTTGGCGGCGGCGGTGATCTCGGCGACGTGCGGTGACGTGGCAAGGGGCTCGCCGTCGACCTTGCGCACTTCGACCTTGCGTAGCCGGCCGGCGCGCACGAGGTCGGCGAGGGCCTCGGCCCACGTGCGATCGTCGAGCGTGTGCGGGAACGTGACGAGATGGTGCGACCGCCGGTCGTACCAGGCGATCGACACGCCGTCGCGCAACACGACGAGGGCATTGGCCGACCGGGCCGGCCGTCCGGCACTGTCCGGCCACGTGAGGGTCGCCCCGTACGGCTGGGCGGGATCGGTGGCGGCGAGCACGACCGGAGCGGCGACGACACCGGCCTCGCCGATCGCGTCGTCGGCCCGCTCGCGAGCGAGGCGCAGCCGGTCGACGGCGCCGGGGAGGGCGAACTGCGCCGCGCCGAGCCCGCTGACGAAGTAGCCCCGGCGGACCTGGCCACGCTCCTCGAGCACCTTGAGCACGCCGTACACCGACGAGTAGCCACCGACGACGCCCTCGGCGAGCACGGCCTCGCGGGTGACGACGCCGTGGCGCTCGACCAATTGCAACGCCGTGGCGTGGGCCGATTCGGTCGGCGTCGGCGCCGGCTCCAGCAACGGCGCCACCAGGCTCCATCGCCCGGCGCCGGCGGGCGGGCCGATGCGGTTGAGCCGCCCCGGTCGCGGGCGTGACCGCGGCCGGTGGTCCCGGCGCGCGCCGCGTGGGCCACCCCGTCCGGTGAACGCCCGCAGCGGCGCCAGCGAGTCGTTGGTCACCTCGCCGGCCCAGACGAGGTCCCACAGCGCCGCCAGCAGCTCGTCGTCGGCGGACCCGGGCGCAGCGGCCCGGAGCTGGCTCCAGAAGCTGGCGCCGCGCTCGCCGAGGAGGGTCCGGACGGCGTCGTGCAGGGCACCCTCCTGGCGGTCCTGCACCTCCCACCCGGGCGCCAGCAGCGGCAGCTGGTCGGCGAAGCACAGGCGCACCCGGCCGTCGCCCGAGCCGATGGCGCCGGCCCCGACCCACAGCACGTCGCCGGACGTGCACAGCTCGTCGAGCAGTGCCGGGCGGTAGTCGGCCACCCGTCCGGCGAGCACGTCGCTGTCGAGGGTGGAAGCGACGATCGGCGCGCCCGCCAGGACACCGAGCGCTTCGACGACGGCGTCGACGCCCCTGCCGCTGCGCGGGGATGCCCTGCCACGCCGGCAGGAAGCGGGCCAACGCCTCGGGTTCGACGGGCTCGACCTCGCGGCGCAGCGTGGCCAGCGAGCGCCGACGCAGCTGGCGCAGCACGTCGCTCTCGCACCACTCCCGGCGCACGCCCTCCGGACGGAACTCGCCGCGCACGACGCGGCCCTCGGCCTCCAGGGCCATCAGCACGCCGGCAACCCGCGCCTCGGGCATGCCGAAGCGGTCGCCGACCTCCCGCTCGACGAACGGGCCGTGGGTGCGGGCGTACCTGGCGACGAGATCCTCCAGCGGGCGCGGCACCGGATCGGTGAAGGCCGCGGGCAGGCCGAGCGGCAGCGCCGAGCCGAGGGCGTCGCGGTACCGGGCGGCGTCGTCGGCCGCGGCGTACCGGGTCTCCCCGGCGACGACGATCTCGATCGCCCGGCGCTCCGTCAGCAGCTCGGCCAACCACCGGTTCCGCACGTTCTGTCCGTGCAAACCGTCCCGATCGGGCTGATCCCGCAGGACAGAACCGGGGTCCTCGCAACGCAGGTCGATCTCCAGCGCGGTCAGATCACCGACGCGGCGGAGGACGTCGTGCAGCTCGTCGACGCTGCGGGCGCGCCGGCCGTCGGACAGGCGTTGCAGGTCGAGCTCGACGTCGGCGAGCACGCCGGGGTCGAGCAGCTCGCGCAGCTCCTCGACCCCGAGGAGGTCGCGCAACAGGTCGCGGTCGAGCGCCAGAGCGGCGGCGCGCCGCTCGGCGAGTGGGGCGTCACCCTCGTACATGTAGGCGGCGATCCAGTTGAACAAGAGGCTCTGGGCCATCGGGCTCGGCTTGGTCGTGTCGACCGAGACGACACGGACAGCGCGGCTGCGCAGCTGGCCGAGGACCTCGCGCAGCGCCGGCACGTCGAAGACGTCCTGCAGGCACTCCCGCGACGCCTCGAGAAGGATCGGGAACGTCGGGTACTTGGCCGCCACGGCGAGCAGGTCGGCCGCCTTCTGGCGCTGCTGCCACAGCGGCGTGCGTTGATCGGGGCGGCGGCGCGGCAGCAGCAGGGCCCGCCCGGCGCACTCGCGGAACCGTGACGAGAACAGCGCCGTCTGGGGGAGGGTGGCGACGACCAGCTCCTCGATGTCTTCCGGGTCGATCATCACGGCGTCCAGGGGCAGCTCGTCGGCCGCTTCCGGCAACCGCAGGACGATTCCGTCGTCGCCCCACATCGACTCGACCGGCATGTCGTACTGCTCGCCGAGGCGCCGCTCGATGGCCATCGCCCACGGGGCGTGGACCGGCGTGCCGAACGGGCTCAGTACGCAGATGCGCCAGTCGCCGATCTCGTCACGGAAGCGCTCGACGACGATCGTGCGGTCATCGGGCACGACGCCTGTGGCCTCCGCCTGCTCGTCGAGGTACTGCTGCAGGTTCGACGCGGCGAGGGCGTCGAGGGCGTACTCGTCGCGCAACACCGTGGTGGCCTTGGCCGCCGGCAGCTCGCGCAGCTGGCGGATGAACCCGCCGAGCGCCCGGCCCAACTCGAGCGGGCGTCCCGGGCGGTCACCGTGCCAGAACGGCATCTTCCCCGGCTCCCCGGGCGCCGGAGTGACGGTGACCTTCTGGAACGTGATGTCCTCGATGCGCCACGTCGACGCGCCGAGCACGAACGTCTCGCCGGGCCGGCTCTCGTAGACCATCTCCTCGTCGAGCTCGCCGACCCGTGTGCCGTCGGGGAGGAACACGCCGAACAGCCCACGGTCGGGGATCGTGCCGCCGGACGTGACGGCCAGCCGCTTGGACCCGTCGCGCGCCCGCACCGTGTCGGTCACCCGGTTCCACACCACCCGCGGCCGCAGCTCGGAGAACTCCTCGCTCGGATACCGTCCGGCCAGCAGGTCGAGGGTGTTGGCGAACTGCTCGTCGGACAGCTCGGCGAAGTTGGCCGAGCGACGCACCAGCGCCGCGAGATCGCCGACGGGGGTCTCGCCGCGCGCCGAGGTGTGGGCGACGATCTGCTGGGCGAGCACGTCGAGCGGGTTGCGCAGGTAGCGAGTCGACTCGATCTGCCCGTCGAGCATGCGCCGGACCACGACGGCGGACTCCAGGAGGTCGCCACGGTGCTTGGGGTAGATCGACCCCTTGCTCGGCTCCCCCACCTGGTGGCCGGCTCGCCCGATCCGCTGCAGCCCGCGGCTCACGGCACCCGGCGACTCGACCTGGATGACGAGGTCGACGGCGCCCATGTCGATGCCCAGCTCGAGGCTGCTGGTGGCGACGATGGCCCGTAGCTCGCCGCGCTTGAGGCGGTCCTCGACCAGCACCCGCTGCTCGCGCGCCAGCGACCCGTGGTGGGCCTTGACCAGCTCCTCGCGCAGATGGCCGGACTCCGGATCGACGCCGATGCCCCGCTCCTCGGCCAGCTCGTTGAGCTTCGCCGCCAGCCGCTCGGCCTGGCGGCGGGCGTTGCAGAAGATGATCGTCGACCGGTGGGCGAGCACCTGGTCGAGGATGCGCGGGTAGACGCTCGGCCAGATGCTGGCGCGCCGCGGCGTCGCCGCGTCGGGCGGCCCGCCCGAGGCCTCGGCGGGTTGAGCCCCGAGGTCACCCATGTCCTCGACCGGGATGACCACCTCGACCTCCAGGGGCTTGCCGATGCCGGCGTCGACGATCGTCACCGGGCGGGGGACGCCCGGCGCGGCGTAGCCGCCGAGGAACCGGGCCACCTCCTCGAGGGGCCGCTGGGTGGCCGACAGGCCGATGCGCTGCGGCGAACGGTTGGTGATCTCCTCCAGCCGCTCGAGGGACAGCGCCAGATGGGCCCCCCGCTTGGTCGGGGCGAGGGCGTGGATCTCGTCGACGATGACCGTCTCGACGCCCGCGAGGGTCTCGGCGGCCGATGACGTGAGCATCAGGTAGAGGCTCTCCGGCGTCGTGATCAACAGATCGGGCGGCCGGCGGATCAGGCGCTGGCGGTCGCGTGGCGCGGTGTCGCCGGTGCGCATCGCCACCTCCGGGATGACGACCGACGCGGCGATGCGCTCGGCGGCCAGCGCGATGCCGGCCAGCGGGGCGCGCAGGTTCTTCTCGACGTCGAACGCCAACGCCCGCAGCGGGGAGATGTACAGCACCCGCGTCCGCCGGTTGCGGTCGTCCGGCGGGGAGGTGGTGACGAGCGAGTCGATGGCCGACAGGAACGCGGCGAGCGTCTTGCCACTGCCCGTCGGGGCGCAGATCAGCGTGTGCGCGACGGCGGCGATGGGCGGCCAGCCCTGGATCTGGGCCGGCGTGGGCTCGGGGAAGGACGCGCCGAACCACGCCCGCACGGCGGGCGAGAACGCCTCCAGCACCGGGTGATCAGCGATGTTCCCAGGGTACCGACGGGGTGTGACAGCGAATCCTGGCGGTGGCTGCCGCCGGGACGGGACCTCGCGCACGTAGCATCGGCACCCGGACACGACCAGATGGCCGGACACCGGAGACCGCCACGTGCAGACCGACATCCACTTCTCACCCAGCTTCGCCGTCGCCTTGGTGCACCTGGCGCCGGGCGAGGTGGTCCGCAGTGAAGCCGGGGCGATGCTGTCGATGACCGACACGGTCGAGATCGCCACCGACACCCAGGGCGGGATCATGCGCGGTCTCCGGCGGTCGGTGCTCGGCGGCGAGTCGTTCTTCATGAACACGTTCACGGCCACCGGACCGGGCGCCGAGGTGTCGTTCTCCCCAGCGCTCCCCGGCGACATCGTGGAGTGGGCGCTGACCGGTCAGACGGTGTACCTGCAGTCCGGCTCCTACCTCGCCGCCAGCGAGGGCATCGACGTCGACAGCACGTGGGGCGGCGCGAAGACGTTCTTCAGCCGCGAGGGATTGTTCATGCTCAAGGTCCACGGCACCGGCACCGTCCTCGTCTCCAGCTATGGGGCGATCCAGCCGTTCGATCTCGCCCCCGGGCAGTCCTACACGGTCGACACCGGGCACATGGTCGGGTGGTCGGAGCAGGTCACCTACGAGGTCCGCAAGATCGGCGGCTGGAAGTCGACGATGCTCAGCGGCGAGGGGTTGGTCTGCCGCCTGACCGGCCCCGGACGCATCTACCTGCAGACGCGCAGCCCCGAGAGCTTCCTGGCCTGGCTCGTGCCGCGTCTGCCGACGAACCGGTCGTGAGCCGGTTGGAGGTGCACCGCCCGTGACCTCGGTCGACCAGGTGCTCGCGCCGCGCGCCCCCGAGCGATCAGCGGTGTCCCGTACCTCCCCGGGCTGGACGGGTTGCGGGCGCTCGCCGTCGTGGCGGTCATCGTGTACCACGCCAACAGCGCCTGGCTGCCGGGCGGGTTCCTCGGCGTCGAGGTGTTCTTCGTGATCAGCGGCTACCTGATCACGCTGCTGCTGATCGGCGAGCACGAGCGATCGGGTCGGGTGCGCCTGCGCCAGTTCTGGTACGCGCGGGCGCGGCGACTGCTGCCAGCGCTGTTCACGACGCTGCTCGTGGTCACGGCGTACACGGCGATCTTCCGGCGCGATGCCCTCGGCCAGCTGCGGGGCGACGTGATCGCCGGGCTCGCCTACGTCTCCAACTGGTACCAGATCTGGGTCGGCCAGGGGTACACCGCGTCCGGCGACTTCTCCCCGCTGCGCCACCTGTGGAGCCTCGCCGTGGAGGAGCAGTTCTACCTGCTGTGGCCGCTGGCGATGATCGTCATCCTGCGCCTCGGGGCGCGGCGGGTGCAGAACGTCAGCTGGGCGTTCGTCGCCGCGGCCGTGGCCATCGCCGGTGTCGTCGCCGCCCTCTACCACCCCGGTCCGATCGCCACGTGCGAGCTGACCCCGGAGGCCTACTGGCAGCTCGGCGATCGGTGCATCTCGAAGACGGACTTCCTGTACCTGTCGACGCCGACGCGCGCCGGCGGTCTGCTGCTCGGCGCGGCGCTGGCCATGGTCTGGCGGCCGGTGGCCCTGATGCGCGGGCCGATGCGCCGGCGCGGCCGGCTGCTCGACGTCGTCGGCGTTGTCGGTTTCGTCACCCTCGGCGCGCTGACGTGGTACGTCCATGTCGTCACCCCCGACGGCGCCGGCGCGTGGCTGTTCCGAGGCGGGTTCCTGATCACGGGCCTGGCGACGGTCGCCCTGATCGCGGCCGTCACGCACCGGGGCACGGCGGCCGGGCCGGCGATGGGCAACGTCGTGCTGGTGTGGATCGGGGTGCGCAGCTACGGCCTGTACCTGTACCACTGGCCGATCTTCCAGGGCATCCGGCGCGTCACCGGCAACGCGCTGACCGTCCCCGAGTTCCTCGTGGGAGTGGCCGCCACCGTCGTCGTCGCCGACGTGTCCTACCGGGTGATCGAGATACCGATCCGGCGGGGCACGTTCGGGCGGTGGTGGCGGCGGCTGCAGCTGACCAGGACCGACGGCGCCCGCCGCATCGTCGCCAGCGCCGGGGCGCTCCTCGTGGCCCTGATCGTGTTCGCCGCGGTGAGCGTGGGCACGGCACCCCTGAGGGCCAACGAGATCGCCACCGCCCAGGCCGAGGCTGCCCAGTTCGTCGGCGACCCGTTCGCCGCGGCGTCCGCGGCAGTCCGGATGGGCTCCTCGACCTCGCGACGCCCCCCGACGCAACGCCGGACGACGACGGTGAGGTCGACGACGACGACGACGTCGACGTCCACCAAGGCGGTCTCGACGAGCACCACGGCCGCGCCGGAGTCGACGACCACCGCACCGACGACGACGGTCCCGCCCACGACCGTCGCCGCACCACCGGCACCGGCCCCTGCCCCACCTCCGCCGCCGGGCGATCCGTGCGCGACGACCCCCATCGACCGCTATGCCCTCGGCGACTCGGTCATGCTCGGGGCGGCCGGCAACCTCGCCGCGGCGGGCTTCTGCGTCGACGCCGTCGTGTCCCGGGCGTTCGTCAACGGGCTCGACCAGGTGATCCGGCTCCGCGCCGACGGCCGGCTCGGCAGCACGGTCGTCGTCAGCCTCGGCACCAACGGGCGCATCGGGCCCACGGACCTCGACCGCATGATGGCCGAGCTGGCGACCGTGCCGCGGGTCATCGTCCTGACCACGAAGGCCGACCGCGGCTGGGTGCCGCCGAACAACGAGCTGCTGCGCGTGCTGCCGGCGGCGTACCCCAACGTGCGCCTCGTCGACTGGGCCGACGCCGCGGCCGCCTGCCCCGGCAGCTGCTTCTACGACGACGGCATCCACCTCCGCCCGGACGGCCGCACCTACTTCGCCCAACTGATCACCGGCGCCCTCGCCTGACCGTTTCTGACGCTCGTCGCTCCCGCTCAGCGCGACGAAGCCTCCGTAGAACCGAGGAGGTCGGCCCGGCGGCGCCGATACAGCGCCAGCAGCTCCCGAGCCGTCGCCGCCGGATCCTGGGCCGACGTCTCGTCGTAGCGCACGACGTGCCAGCCGACGACGGCACAGGCCCGGTCGCGGTCCTGGTCGAGCCGCTGGCGGAGGTCACCGCCGTGCCACCACGAGTGCCCGGGCTCGACCGCCAGGCGGACGTCGGTCCAGGCCAGGTCGAGGTGGATCAACTCGCCGCTGGCGAGGACGAGCGGATGTTGACGGACCGGGGTCGGCAGGCCCACACGTTCGATCATCTCGACGAACTCCCGCTCCAACCCGCTCTGCACCGGCGTCGTCGCCGGGCGGATGGCGATCCGTTCCAGCCACGTCTCCATGCGGATGACCCCGGTCCGGCCGGACCGCCGGATCGTCGCCAGGTACTCGGCCGCCTGGTCGGGCGTGACGAGACCCTTGTGCCACACGTCCTCGGCGGCGCGCTCGAAGCGATGCTGATTGAACTGCTCGGCCAGCCCGAACAGGGTGCGCAGCGGCGTGGCGAGCCGAAGGCCGTCGGCTCGGCTGTCGACGTCGCGTGGCTCGTCGATCCAGCTCGTGCGGACCAGTCGATGATCGGGCGGCAACGTGACCCGGCGGTGCTCCGGGATCGTCACCTCGATCCGCTGCCGGGGCATGTTGCGCAACCCGTGCAGCGCGCCGGCGGTCGGCCCGCTCACGAAGGCCTCGGATCCAGCCGCCAGCTGGGCGGCCAGCGCTCGACCGGCGAGGGACAGCTCGACGCCGGCGACGGCGACGACACCGCGCAACGGCGACGTCACGAGCCCGCGCTGGCGGGCCCGTGACACCGCAGAGCGGGTGATGCCGAGCTGCTGCAGCTGGTGCCACGCGGCGACCCAGTGCTGGGCGGCGAACAGGGCGAGGACATCCGGACGGTTCATCACACCTCCCCTGGGCGCGACGTCCGGCCGGAAACGGAAAGCGGGATTCCTCGGAGGCTCCGTCCCGCTGGGCGGGAGCCAGGAGCGTCAGAAACGGGAGGGGCGGGTCACGAGGTCGGGCGTGAGGTCGGCGATCGTGCTGGCGCCGACCAGGGCCATGGTGCGGCGGACGTCCGTGGCCAGCATCGCCAGCACGTGATCGACGCCGCGCTCGCCAGCCGCGCCGAGGCCGTAGAGGTAGGCCCGGCCGGCCATGCACGCCCGGGCGCCGAGGGCGACAGCCTTGACGATGTCGCTCCCCCGCCTGACGCCACCGTCGCAGATCACCTCGGTGCGGTCGCCGACGGCATCGACGACGGGCGCGACCAGATCGATCGGCGCCGGCGCCGAGTCGAGCTGGCGGCCACCGTGGTTCGACAGGGCGATGGCATCGACGCCCCGCTCCGCCGCCAGCACGGCGTCGTCGACCGACTGGATCCCCTTGACGACGATCGGGCCGTCGAACATCGAGCGGAACCAGTCGACGTCGTCCCACGACAGGTTGGGGTCGAACTGGGTGCTGACGTAGCTCGCCAGCGACACCGCATCGGAGCCGTCACCGACGTCACGCCCGGCGACGTTGGCGAACACGATCGGCTCGGACCGGGCGAACGCCCACGTCCACCCCGGGTGCACGGCACCGTCGAGCAGCGTCCCGAGCCCGAGCTTCGGGGGCAGCTCGAACCCCCGCCGAACATCGCGCTCGCGGCGGCCGAGGACAGCCGTGTCGACCGTCAGCACCAGCGCCTCGTAGCCGCACTCGATGGAGCGGTCGACCATCTCCTTGACGAGGCCCCGATCGCGCCAGGCGTAGACCTGGAACCACTTCCGCCCGGCACTGACGTCGGCAACCTCCTCGATCGACCGCGTCGACATGGTCGAGAGCGTGTACGGGAGGCTCGCCCGCTCGGCGGCGCGGGCGACGGCGAGCTCGCCCTGCGGATCGGCGATGCGCGTGAACCCCGTCGGCGCGAGCACCAGCGGGTACGGCAACGGTCGCCCGAGCAGCGTCGTCGAGGGGTCGATCGAGGCCACCGAGCGCAGCACGCGGGGACGGAACTCGATGCGGGCGAACGCCTCGGTGTTGTTGCGCAGTGTCCGCTCGTCCTCGGCCCCGCCATCGATGTAGTCGAACACGCCCCGCGGCAAGCGCCGCCTGGCGATCCGTCGCAGGTCCTCGACCGACGCCGCCCTGGCCAGCCGGCGCGCCGCCGGGTCCAGCTCGAGGCGCCGGAAGTGCAGGACCGAGCGCAAGGTGTCGATCATTCCGCCATTCTGCTCCGCCGTCGGGTTCTTCGGAGCCTCGCTCCCGCTGCGCGGGAGCGACGAGCGTCAGAAACGGGATGTCAGAGGCGGTCGTCGGCGACGATGCGGCCGGCGGCGAGGGCGAGGCGGCGGGTCAGGGTGACCCGTTCGAGCAGGCTGCGGTCGTGGGTGACCAGCAGCACGGTGCCGGCGAACGTGTCGAGGGCCGCTTCGAGCTGCTCGATCGCCGGCAGGTCGAGATGGTTCGTCGGCTCGTCGAGCACGAGCACGTTGGCGCCATTGGCCATCAGCAGGGCCAGCGTCGCCCGGGTCCGCTCGCCCGGCGACAGCGTCGCCGTCGGTCGCGTGACGTGGTCGGCGACGAGCCCGAACTTGGCGAGCAGGGTGCGCCCGTCGCCGGCGTCGAGCCCTGTGCCGTCCTGGAACGCACGCAGCAACGACGGCGCGGCGTCCAAGTGGTCACGGGCCTGCTCGACCTCGCCGACGACGACGCTCGGCCCGAGGTACCGCCGGCCGGCGGTGAGCTCCTGGCGGCCGAGCATGGCGTCGAGCAGCGTCGTCTTGCCCGACCCGTTGGAACCGACGATGGCGATGCGCTCGCCGGCGGCGACCGCCAGGTCGATCGGACCGAGGACGAACGAGCCCCGCTCGACGACCGCGCCGTCGAGCCGGGACACGACGTCGCCGCTGCGACCGGCCGTCGAGACGCTGAACCGCAGCTGCCACGGCTCCCGGGGTTTGTCGACGACCTCGAGCCGATCGATGGCCCGCTCGGTGCGGGCGGCCCGCCCGGCGAGTTGCTCGGTCTGGTTGATCTTGAAGGCCCGGATGTTCTTGTCCGGTTCGTCGGACTTGCGCACCTTCGACAGGCCCTGCGACGCCCACTCCCGCTCGCGTTGGGCGCGCCGGGCCAGCGCCTTGCGGTCGCTGTCGTACGCCTCGAAGCGCTCCCAGGCGGCGTGCCGCGCCGCCTCGCGCTCGTCGAGGAACGCCTGCCACCCGCCGCCATAGGCGGTCGCTCGGTGGGTGAACTCGTCGAGCTCGACGACGTCGGTGATCGTCCGGGCCAGGAACGTGCGATCGTGGCTGACGAGCACGACAGCGGCCGGGAGGTCGCCGACCCACCGCTCGAGGCGGTCCAGGCCGTCGAGGTCGAGGTCGTTCGTCGGCTCGTCGAGCAGGAACACGTCGAAGCGGGCCAGCAGCAGGGCGGCCAGCCCGGCGCGGGCCGCTTCGCCACCGGACAGGGTGGCGGTGGACTGGTCGAGCAGCCGCCCCGACAGCCCGAGGTCCGCCCACACCTGACCGACCCTGGCGTCGAAGTCGGCGCCACCGAGCGCCAGCCACCGGTCGAGTGCGGCGGCGTACCGATCGCCGGCGCCGTCGGCTCCCGCCGCCAGCGTCGCCGTGGCCGCCTCCAGCTCCAGCGTCGCCGCAGCGACTCCCGTGCGGCGGGCGAGCAACGCCGTCACCGTCTCCGTCGTCGATCGCGACGGTTCCTGCGGGAGGTACCCGACGGTCGCCGTGGGTGGCGTGCGCTCGACCCGTCCCCGGTCGACGGGCACCAGCCCGGCGAGCGCCTGCAGGAGCGTCGACTTGCCGACGCCGTTGGGCCCGACGACACCGATCCGGCGCCCGGGCGCGACGACGAGATCGATCCCGTCGAGGACGGTGAGCGCGCCACGCACGACCGTCAGGTCGCGGGCTCGCAAGGGGGCGGCAGTTGGCACGGTGAGGGCTCCAGGTCAGGCGGACGGATCGGGCTCAGCGCGTGCCGGTCATGACGATCAGTCTGGCGGGCGAGGGACCGGACGCCACGGCGAGTTTCGGCGCCGCTCGGCCTCCCGCAGGATGCGGCTGGCGCGGTCGTAGGTGACGTAGCTCCAGGCCCAGTTGACGAACACGACGATGCGGTTGCGGAACCCCATCAGGTACACCAGGTGCAGGCCCAGCCAGGCGGCCCAGCCGATCGGGCCGGTGAACCGCCAGCCGTTGGCCAGCTCGGTGACCGCGTCGTGGCGCCCGATCGTCGCCATCTGTCCCTTGTCGCGGTAGCGGAACGGCTCCGTGCCCCGCCCGGCGACGCGCCGCACGATCTGCCGGGCGACGTGCTTGCCGCCCTGGATCGCCGGTTGGGCGACCTGTGGCAACGGGGCACCCTCGCCGTCGGCGGCCAGGGCGATGTCGCCGACGGCGAACACCTCCGGATGACCCGGCAGCGAGAGATCCGGTTCGACGACGAGGCGGCCGCCGCGACCCGTGGGCGTTCCCAGTGCCGCCGCCAGTGGCTCGGCGGTCACCCCTGTGGCCCAGACGATCGTCCCCGCGCCGATGCTCGAGCCGTCGCTGAGATGCACCCGCCCGGCCTCGACGGCCGACACGCCCACGCCGAGGATCACCTCGACGTCACGCCGCTCGAGCGTTCGACGGGCGCGACGCGACGACTCCTCCGTGAACGGGGTCAACAGCCGGTCGGCCATCTCGACGACGACGATCCGTGCCGAGCGCACCGGCAGCTGCGGGAAGTCCTTGGCCAGCACCTTGTGGTACAGCTCGTGCAGCCCGCCGGCCATCTCGACGCCCGTCGGCCCGCCGCCGCAGATGACGACGTCGAGGATCCCGTCGGCCACCAACGAGGCATCGGCGGCGGCCCGCTCGAAGCAGTCGAGGACGTGGGCCCGCAACGCCAGGGCATCGTCGACCTGCTTGAGCGGGAACGTGTGCTCGTGCACTCCCGGCGTGCCGTAGTCGTGGGCGATCGCCCCGACGGAGATGACGAGGACGTCGTACGGCATCGCGTCCCCGTCGTCCAGGACGACGCGGTGGCCGCCGAGGTCGATCTCGACGACGCGGGCCATCCGGAAGTCCACGTTGGACCGCCGACCGCGGCGCGGCCGCACGATGCCGCGGACGGCGTAGGACACGTTCTCGTCGTCGAGGCCGGCGGTGGCGACCTGGTACAGCAGTGGTTGGAAGGTGTGGAAGTTGTTGGCGTCGATCAGGGTCACATCGACGTCCTCGCCTTGCAGGCCGCGGACGACGGCCAGGCCGCCGAACCCGGCGCCGATGACCACGACCCGCCGCCCGGATCCATCGAGGCTGGCTGTCACAGGCCCACAGTAGGATCATCCGCATGGCAGTCGTCGGAGAACATCACCCGGCCTTCGAGGAGTACTGCGAGTGCATCTTCGAGCTGGCCGAGGACGATGTCGACGTGATCCAGGCGCGCATCGCCGAGCGACTGAACGTCAGCCGTCCCGCGGTCAGCGAGATGATGCGCCGCCTCGAGTCCGAAGGCCTGATCCATACGAACGACGGCATCCACCTCACCGACGATGGCCAGCGGCTGGCGACCAAGGTCGTCCGCCGCCACCGCCTCGCCGAGCGCTTCCTCACCGACATCCTCCAGCTGTCGTGGGCCGAGGCCCACCACGAGGCGGGCAAGTGGGAGCACGTGATGAGCGAGGCGGTCGAGAGCGCCATGGACCGGCTCCTCGGCAACCCGACGACGTGCCCGCACGGCAACCCCATCCCTGGGTCGGCCTACGTCGAGCCGAAGTCCCGCCCACTCGCCGCGGTCGACGTCGGCGGCACCTTCACGATCCGCCGGATCACCGAAGAGCTGGAGTTCACCCCCGGTCTCCTGGAGTACCTCGAGGCCAGCGCCTTGCAGCCGGGGAACGCCGGCACGATCACCGCGGCCTCGCCGGACGGCACGCTCACGGTGGAGATCGAGGGTCGCCACGTCGGCGTCGGGGCCTACGCCAGCGCCCGCATCCTGGTCAGCGCGTGACCCTCCGGGCGTGGCGCCCGGTCCCCGTTCTGGTGGCGGTCTTCGTGTCGACTGCGTCGCTGCTGTCGTGCGCCGAGACGACGATCGATCCGGCGGCGACGACGGTTGGGCCGGACGGCGCTCCGCCGACCACGGCGTTCGTCCCGACCGGGAGCACCGCCGATCTGCTCGGGCAGCTCACCGCCGAGACAGCCACCCTGAGCGACCGGATCATCGAGAACGAGGGCCAGCGTCAGGCGTTGGCCCGCATCGAAGTGCTGTGGGCGCTGATCCGCCCGGCCATCGAGACGGAGCGGGAGCAGCTGCTGGGAGGGTTCGACACGGTCGTCGACCTCCTCCGCCGGTCCGTCGAGCGCCGCCGGCCGGCCGACGCCGACAAGGCGCACAAGAACCTGTTGACGCTGATCGCCGCCTACGAGGCGTGAGGGTTCAACGCGGGCCGCCGGCGTCCGAGTCCGGGACGGCGGGCTCGGCCGTGCCACGCCTGACGAGCCACAGCACGGCGAGCGCCCCGACCAGCGCCGTGCCGAGCAGCACGAACCATCGCCGCGGTGACGCGCCGGCGTGATCGACCGCACCGACCACGAGATCCGTGACGGCCCATTCGGCCACGTCGGCCACGTCGGTCTCGAACATCCGCCAATCGTAGGCACCGTCAGGAGCCGAGCCGAGAGGGGCGAGGCGACCAACATCACGGCTGACGGCCGGCGTCGCCGCCACGGTCGCCAAACCTGCTGAACTGCCGGCGTGACCATCGCACTCGTCCACGGCAACCCGGAGACCGCGGCGATCTGGGATCCCCTCTCGAGCCGAGTTGCAGCGCGACGACGTCGTCCCCCTTTCCCCGCCCGGGTTCGGCGCGCCGGTGCCCGACGGCTTCGGGGCGACGTCCGACGACTACCTCGCCTGGCTGATCGGCGAGGTGGAGCAGCTGCCGCCGCCCGTCGACCTCGTCGGTCACGACTGGGGCGGCGGGCACGTGCAGCGCCTGGCGGCGTCGCGCCCCGATCTGATCCGCTCGTGGGCGACCGACATCGCCGGCGCCGCTGACCCGGCGTACGTGTGGCACGACATGGCCCAGGTCTGGCAGACGCCCGGCGAGGGCGAGGCGTTCGTCGACGCCATGATGTCGATGCCGGCGACCGACCGGGCCGCCGCGCTGGTCGCGGCCGGGATGACGCCGGATGCCGCGGCGGCCTGCGCGGCCGCCGCCGGACCGGACATGGGTCGTTGCATCCTCACCCTGTACCGCTCGGCAGCCCAACCGGCGATGACGGAGTGGGGGCGCCAGCTCGAGGCTGCGGAGCGCCGGCCAGGCCTGGTGATCATCGCCACCGCCGACCCGTTCACGGGCGGCGAGGAGCTGGCCCGCCGCTCAGCCGAGCGGTTCGGGGCGCGTGTCGCCGTTCTGGATGGGCTCGGTCACTGGTGGATGCTGCAGGACCCGGCCAGGGGCGCTGCTGCGCTTCGCGAGTTCTGGGACGATCTCGCCTGAGGCCGGCCGCATCGCCGCCGGCAGGTCGGCGGCGTGGACGACGGTCAGCCGCTGCGTCGGCCGCGTCAAGGCCACGTACAGCGCGCGCAGGCCCTGGACCTCGTCGCTGACGATGCGCGCCGGCTCGACGACGACCACGCCGTCCAGCTCGAGACCCTTGACCACGCTGACCGGCACGACGGTGACCGGGTCGTCGAGGCCGGTGCGGGTCGCCCTCCCGTGCTCGATGCCGGCAGCGGCGAGGGCGATGGAGATCTCCTCCACGAGGGCGTCGGGCACGATGACGGCGACGTTGCCGCTCGTCAGCTCGGCGGTCATCGCCGCGGTGGCCTGGGCCGCCACGGCACCCAGCTCGGCGGCGCTCGGTGCCCGCACGATGCTCGGGCGGGCGTCGCCCACGCGTACGGCGCGCGGCGAGCGCAGCTGCGGCGTCGCGGCGTGCATCACCCGATCGGCGACCTCCATGATCTGCGCCGGGATGCGGTAGCCGACCGACAGGCCGACGACCCGTGCCGGCTTGCGCTGGGGGAGGTGGGCGAGGACCTCGTCCCAGCTGTCCGGCGCCAGTGCGCCCGTCGCCTGGGCGAGGTCGCCGACCACGGTGAGCGAGCCGTTCAGCGACCGCCGGGCTGCCATCTTCAGTTGCATCGGGGTGAGGTCCTGGACCTCGTCGACGACGATGTGCCCGTACGTGCGGATCTCGTCGGCGTCGTCGATCTTGCCCGCCCTTGCCGGTGCGGGGCCCGAGGACCTCCCGAGCGTCGTCGAGCAGGGCGATGTCGGCCGGGGTCCAGCGGACGTCCTGGACGCGCTCGGCCCGTGGCCGATGGAGGGCGCCGATCTCCGCCTCGGTCAGCGTGCCGGCGGCGGCGAGGTGCAGCAGAGCCGGCGAGCCGAACAAGTCGTGGAGCAGTTGAGCGGGCGTGAGCGACGGCCACATCCGCTCGAGGGCGGCGCGGACGTCGGGCAGGGCGCGGAGGGCCTGGCGCACGTCGGTGGTGGTGACCGGCTCCCCCCGCCAGGAGGCGGCCAGCGCGGCGAACACTTCGCTCTCGACGAACCGCCGCCCGGCGTTGTGGCGCCGGAAGCGTCGCCGGGCTGCCTTGACGATGCGCGCCGAGTCGGCGACGGTGAGGCGGACGAACCCGGTGCGGAACGGCACCCGGAGGTCGGCCCGGAGCGGGCGCTCGCGGTCGGCGACGGCCTTGTCGATGACCGCCGACATCCGGGTGTCCCCCTTGACCCGGGCGGCGAGCTCGGAGTCGCCCTGGTCGCCCGGGCGCGCCCAGCGCACGTCGGGGACGAGGTCGGCCAGCACGACCTGCTCGACACCGGCCTCGCCGAGCGACGGGAGCACCCGCTCGATGTAGCGCAGGAACACCCGGTTCGGTCCGATGACGAGGACGCCCTGATCCTCCAGCGGGAAGCGGTGGGTGTACAGCAGATATGCCGCGCGGTGGAGGGCGACGACGGTCTTGCCGGTGCCCGGACCGCCCTGGACCACGAGCACACCGGGCTGCGGAGAGCGGATGATCTCGTCCTGCTCGGCCTGGATCGTGGCGACGATGTCGCCGAGCGTCCCGGTGCGGCCGCGCTCGAGGGCGGCGAGCAGGGTCGAGTAGCCACGCAGGGCCGGCCCCTCCGGCACGAGCCCGTCATCGTGGCCGACGCCGAGGTGCCCGCCGCCGAACAGCTCGTCCTCGATGCCGAGCACCTGCCGTCCCTCGACCGAGAAGTGCCGCCGCCGGACGAGACCCATCGGCTCGCGGCCGGTCGCGCGGTAGAAGGGCTCGGCGACCGGTGCCCGCCAGTCGACGACGATCGGGTCGGACTGCTCGTCGGCCACGGCCAGGCGGCCGATGTGGAAGCTCTCCGTCGCGGCCGGGCTCTCGGCATAGCGGTCGATCCGCCCGAACACCAGTGCGGCGTCGCCGAGGTCGAGGTCGGTCAGGCGCTTGACCAGGGCTTCGTCGAAGGCGTTGCGTTCGAAGCGGGCCTGGAACGTGCCCCCGAGGTCGGCCTCGTTGAGATCTCGGAGCCGCCATGCTGAGGCCCTGGTGCGTTCGAGGCACTCGTAGGCGTGATCGACGTACGCCTGCTCGTCGGCGAGTTCGGGATGCTGCTGCGTCATGCGTCCTGTGCGTGTGACCGTCGAAAAGGGGTTGTGTAACTGTATCGGGCGCGTCACGCCCGTCGGGGGCTGCGCCCCCACACCCCATCGCCGCCGTCCGCCGGTAACGTCGGCCGCGCCATGGCCACCCGCTTGACCTCGACCTTCCTGGCCGCGGCCCACGGCCGAAGGGGATCGCACACGCCGGTCTGGTTCATGCGCCAGGCCGGGCGCAGCCTCCCCGAGTACCGGGCGGTCCGTGGTGACGGGTCGATCCTCGACGCCATCAAGCGCCCCGACCTGGCAGCCGAGATCACCATGCAGCCGGTCCGCCGCTATGGCGTCGACGCCGCCGTCCTGTACAGCGACATCGTCGTGCCAGCGCACGCCGTCGGCTTCGGCATCGACGTCGCGCCTGGTACCGGGCCGGTGGCCGCCGAGCCACTGCGGACCCGCCAGGATCTGGCCAGGCTGCGCCCGCTGGAGGCGGGCGACGTGGCCTACGTCGCCGAGACCGTGGCGACCGTCGCCGCCGAGCTCGGCCCCGAGGTGCCGGTGCTGGCGTTCGCCGGCGCCCCCTTCACCGTGGCCAGTTACCTGATCGAGGGCCGACCGAGCCGGACGTACGAGCACACCAAGGCGCTGCTGCACACCGACGGCGCGCTGTGGCACGACGTCATGGAGCGACTGGCGGCGATGGCCGTGACGTTCATCGACGTCCAGCTCAGCAGCGGGGCGCAGGCGTTCCAGCTGTTCGACTCGTGGGCCGGCGCCCTGTCGCCGGGCGACTACGAGCAATACGTCCTGCCCCACTCCCGCCGCGTGTTCGCCGAGCTCGGTGATCGGCACCCCGATGTCCCGGGCATCCACTTCGGCATCGGGTGCGATCACCTCCTGGAGGGCATGGCCTCGGCTGGCCCGCGGGTGATCGGGCTCGATTGGCGGACATCGATCGCCGCGGCCCGTCGACGCCTCGGCGCCGACGCCGTCGTGCAGGGCAACCTCGACCCGGCCCTCGTCCTCGCCGGCGCCGACGTCGCCCTCGCCGGGGCCCGCGCCGTGCTCGCCGACAACGGTGGCCACCCCGGACACATCTTCAACCTCGGACACGGCGTCGACCCGTCATCCGACCCCGACGTGCTCGCCGCCATCGTCGACCTCGTCCACACCGAGACCGCCCGGTGACGACGGGGGTCGTGGTGATGGCCTACGGGACGCCGCGGGCGCCCGAAGAGGTCGAGGCGTACTACACCGACATCCGCCGGGGGCGGGCGCCGTCGCCGGAGCAGCTGGCCGACCTGACCCGCCGGTACGAGGCGATCGGCGGGATCTCGCCACTCGCCAGGTTGACGGAAGACCAGCGTGTCGCTCTCCAGGCGGCGCTCGACGAGCGGGCGCCCGGGGCCTTCACCGTCGGTCTCGGCCTGAAGCACGCCGACCCGAAGGTCGAGGCTGGCGTGGCGGCGCTCGCCGCCGCCGGCGCCGAGCGCATCGTCGGGTTGGTCCTGGCCCCGCACTACTCGTCGATGTCGATCGGCGAGTACCTCGGCCGGGCCGGCGCCGCCGCGGACGCGGCCGGAGTGCCGTTCGCCGGCATCGAGTCGTGGGCCACCGAGCCGGCCTACGTCACGTTCCTCGCCGCCGCGGTGCGCCGCGAGCTGGCCACGATGCCGGCGAACACCAAGGTCGTGTTCACGGCCCACTCGCTGCCGCAGCGCATCCTCGAGACCGGCGACCGGTACCCGGACGAGTTGCGGTCCACGGCCGAGGCCGTCGCCGCCGCCGTCGGCCTCGCCCCGTGGTCGCAGTGGTCGGTCGCCTGGCAATCGGCCGGCCGCACACCCGAGCCGTGGATCGGCCCCGACATCCTCGCCGTCGTCGACGACCTGGCGTCCGCGGAGCACGCCGACGGCCTCCTGGTCTGCCCGTGCGGGTTCGTCGCCGACCATCTCGAGGTGCTCTACGACCTCGACATCGAGGCCCGGCGGCGGGCCGAGGATCAGGGCCTCGTGTTCCGGCGCACGGCGTCGATGAACGCCGACCCGACCGTCATCGGCGCCCTCGCCGATCGGGTCGTCGCCGGACGATGAGCCGCCGCGTCCTCGTCGTCGGCGGCGGGATCACGGGGCTGACGGTCGCCCACACGCTCGCTGCGTCGGCGACGTCCGGCACGCTCGAGATCGAGGTCCGGGAAGCCGACGACCGGCTCGGCGGGAAGCTCCACACGTCGCCGTTCGCCGGCCTGCCGGCCGTGGACGAGGGCGCCGATGCGTTCCTGGCCCGCGTCCCCCACGCCACCGCGCTCTGCGCCGAAGTCGGGCTCGCCGGCGAACTGACCTCACCGACGGACGCCACCGCCGCCGTGTGGTTCGACGGTCTCCATCCGATCCCCGAGGGCCTGCTGCTCGGCGTTCCCGCCGACCTCCTGCGCCTGTCGACGACCAGCCTGCTGTCGATCCGCGGCAAGCTGCGCGCCGCGGCCGAGCCGCTCCTGCCGGGCCGCGATCCAGCCGACTCGATCGGCGCCCTCGTTCGTGGCCGGTTCGGCGACGAGGTCCACGAGCGCCTCGTCGACGCTCTCATCGGAAGCATCTACGCCGCCGACACCGATCGCTTCAGCCTGGCGATGGTCCCGCAACTGGCCACCCTCGCCGGCCGCGGGCGCAGCCTGCTGCTGAGCGCCCGGCGTCAACGGGCCGACTCGCCTCCACCGAGCGGTCCGGTCTTCCTGGCCCCCCTTGGCGGGATGGCGGCGCTCGTCGAGGCCGTCGCGTCCGCCGCCGCGCGGCAGGGCGTGACCATCCGCACCCGCTCTCCCGTCAGCACGCTCGCCGCCGACGGGCCGCGCTGGCGGGCCGACGGCGATCCGTTCGACGCCGTGGTGCTGGCGACACCCGCCGCGCCGACCGCGCCGCTGGTCGCCCCCTCGGCGCCGGACACCGCCCGCCTGCTGGCGCAGATGGACCACGCCGGCGTCGTCCTCGTCACGCTCGCCGTCGCCAACTGGCCGGCGCGACTGCGCGGTCGCAGCGGCTACCTCGTGCCGAAGCCGGTGCAACGCACGGTGACCGCGGCGTCGTTCGGGTCCCAGAAGTGGGCCCACTGGCAGGGTGGCGACGGCGAGGTGCTGCGCGTGTCGCTCGGTCGCGACGGCCTGCCGGTCGACCACCTGGACGATCACGAGGCCCTCGCCCGCGCGGTCGACGAGGTCGGCGCCCACCTCGGCATCGACCTCCAGCCGACGGCCACCCGGGTCTCCCGCTGGCCGGGTGCCTTCCCCCAGTACCGCCCCCACCACCAGCGCTGGCTGGCCGCCGTCGACGCCTCGCTGCCCGCGGGCGTGTTCCTCACCGGGGCCAGCTACGGCGGGATCGGGGTGCCGGCGTGCATCGCCCAGGCCAGGGCCACCGCCGCTCGTGCCGCCGCCCATGTGGGCGTCGCCGCGACGCCAGGCGGTCAGCGCTCGACGAGGTAGGCCATGGTGGGACCTGCACGCCGCGCTGAACTCGTGGGTTCCGACGCTGGCAGACTTGGTCGGATGCGTCGGTTCGGGATCGTGGTGGCGGCGGCCCTCGTGGCATGCGGGTGCGCCGCCGACCTCGACGCCGACACGCTGACGCCGGCGCCGACGACCACCGTCGCCGACCGGCCGGCTCTGCCGACGACCACGACGTTGCCCGCCACGACCACGACGAGCACGGCCGCCACGACGACGAGCACCACGACGACGGTCCCGGTCACGACCCCGCCGCCGTTGCCCGAGCCGGCGCCGCCACCGGCGGAGGACGGCTCGCACGACCCACGCGTCGAGCTCGGCTCGATCGAGATCCCCCGGATCGGGTTGACGCGGACGATGTTCGAGGGCATCCGCCTGTCGACCCTGGACAACGGCCCGGGGCACTGGCCGGGGTCGGCGATGCCCGGCGAGATCGGCAACGTCGTGGTCGCCGGGCACCGGGTCAGCCACAACCAGGACTTCCGCAACCTCGACGACCTGCAGCCCGGCGACGAGGTCATCATGTCGACCGCCACCGGCCGGCACGTCTACCGCGTGCGGGCCACGGAGATCGTCAAGCCCGACGCCATGTGGATCATCGACCAGACCGCGGTCCCGACCGCCACCCTGTTCGCCTGCCATCCACCGGGCTCGGTCAGCGAGCGGATCGTCGTCCATCTCGACCTGGCGACATGACCGCCACCACGAGACGCGCCCGCTGGGCGGCGCTGCTGCTCGCGCTGGGCGCCGGGTTCCTCGTCGCCCTGTCGCTGCCTCCGTGGGGATGGTGGCCGCTCGCCGTCGTCGGCGTCGCCTTGTTCGAGATCGCCCTCGGGCCGCAACCGGGACGCCGGGCCGGATTCGGGCGGGGCATGGCGTTCGGCTTCGGCTGGCTGGCCATGGGCATGGGCTGGATGTGGCAGCTCACCGTTCCCGGCTACCTCGCAGCCAGCGTGATCTTCGCCTGCCTCCACGGCCTCGCCGAGCTGGCCTCACCGAACGGGCGATGGCGGGTGATCGGGCGGCCCGCTGCCCACTCCATCGTCGAGGCCCTGCGCTTCTCGTTCCCGTTCGGCGGTGTGCCGCTGGCCAGCCTCGGCATCGCCCAGGTCGCCGGCCCGCTGGCGGGGATCGCCCGCGTCGGTGGCGTCATCCTCATCACCTGGGTGGTGTTCCAGCTCGGGTTCGCCCTCGGGGCGATGGCCGAGGCTGCCCGCTCGCGGCGCCCGGACTGGCCGGCCGTCGCCGCGGTGGCGGCCGTGGCCGTCGTCGTGGTGGTGTCCCTCCTCGCTCCCCGCGGCACCGGCACCGGGCGATCCCTCGACGTCGCCGCCGTCCAGGGGGGTGGCGCCCAGGGCACGCGGGCGCTCGACGTGCCGACCGAGGTCGTGACCGGACGCCACCTCGAGGCGACCCGCTCGATCGAACCCGACCCGGCCCTCGACGTCGTGCTGTGGCCGGAGAACGTCGTCGACACGAGCGACTTCGCGTCGAGCGAGGAGCTGGCGGCGATCGCCGCCGAGGCGGCCCGGCTCGGTGTCCCCTTCGCCGTCGGCGTCACCGAGGACGTCCCCGGGCAAGCCGGCCGGATCACCAACGCCCAGCTCGTCATCACTCCCGACGGCGACATCACGAGCCGCTATGACAAGGTGCGGCGGGTCCCGTTCGGCGAGTACGTCCCGCTGCGTGGGTTTCTGGAGGCGATCGGGGCGCCGGTCGACCAGGTGCCGACGAACGCCGTCGCCGGCACCACCCCGGCGGTCATCGAGCTGCCCGACGGCACGCCGCTCGGGGTGGCCATCTCGTGGGAGGTGTTCTTCGGCGGGCGGACCCGCGAGGGCGTCAAGGCCGGCGCCGAGGTGCTGCTGAACCCGACCAACGGTGCCAGCTACACCGGCACCATCGTGCAGAGCCAGCAGGTGGCCTCGAGCCGGCTGCGGGCGATCGAGACGGGCCGCTGGGTCGTGCAAGCCGCGCCGACCGGGTTCTCGGCGTTCGTGTCGCCGACCGGCGACGTGTTCGACCGCACGGGTGTCAGCGAGCAGGCGGTGATCCGTCGCCCGGTCGAGCTGCGCACCGGGCGCACCTGGTACGTCACCCTCGGCGACGCGCCGTGGATCGCTCTGCTCGGCCTCACGCTCGTCCGTGTCGTGGGTCTTGACGCTGGCCGACCGGTCGCGGCGCAGCGCGCCACCGCAGTTCGTCGAACCGGGACCGGTCGATCCGCTGGGCTCCCCGACCGACGCCGCCGTCAGCGGTCGATGATCACGGTCACCGGGCCGTCATTGGTCAGGCTGACCTGCATCTCGGCCCGGAACCGCCCCGTGGCGACGGTGGCGCCGAGCCGGCGCAACTCGGCGACGACGCGCTCGACCAACGGCTCGGCGTGCTCCGGGCGGGCCGCGGCCAGCCAGCTCGGCCGCCGACCGGCGGACGTGTCGCCGTACAGCGTGAACTGGCTGATGACGAGCAGCTCGGCTCCGACATCGGCCGCCGAGCGGTTCATCACCCCGGCCTCGTCGTCGAACACCCGCAGGTGCCACAGCTTCTCGGCGACCCTGTCGGCGACGGTCTCGTCGTCGTCGTGCGTCACGCCGACGAGGACGCACAGCCCAGGCCCGATGCGGGCGATCTCCTCGCCGGCGACCGCGACGGCGGCCGAGGTGACCCGTTGCACGACGGCGCGCATCGCCGCATGGTCGCACGACGGCCCGGCGGTCGGCTACCCGGCGGTAACCGGCGCCCGATAGCGTTGCCCGCCATGCCCGCACCGGCGCCGACCGACCCCGCCGCGCCGTTGCGGATCGCCTACCTCACCTATCGCGGCAAGCCGCATGTCGGCGGCCAGGGCGTGTACACCCACCACCTCACCAAGGCCCTCGTCGACCTCGGCCACCACGTCGAGGTGTTCAGTGGCCAGCCCTTCCCCGTGCTCGACGAGCGGGTGCCGCTCACCGAGTTGCCCAGTCTCGACGTGTTCAACGACCACTATCCGGGTCGCTTCCCCGCCTACTGGGAGATCAAGACGCGCGAGGACCTCCTCGAGGTGGCGCAGTTCTCGGTCGGTACGTTCCCGGAGCCGTTGGCCTTCAGCTACCGCGCGCTGCGCGCCCTCAGGCCACGGGCGAGTGAGTTCGACATCGTCCACGACAACCAGTGCCTCGGCTACGGGATCCTGCAACTGGAGAAGCACATCCCGACGATCGTCACGCTGCACCACCCGATCACCAAGGACCGGCAGCTGGAGATCGATCACGCCCCGAACCGCCGCAAGCGGTGGTCCGTGGGACGGTGGTACTCGTTCGTCAAGATGCAGGGACGTGTCGCCTCGCGGCTGCCGCGCATCGTCGTGGTCAGCGAGAACTCGATCCGTGACATCCACACCGACATGGGCGTCAGCTACGACCGGATGCGCCTCGTCCCCGTCGGCGTCGACCCCGACCTGTTCCGGCCCCGACCGGAGATCGCCAGGATCCCCGGGCGGCTGATCACCACGGCCTCGGCCGACGTGGCGCTCAAGGGCCTCTCCTACCTCCTCGAGGCGACGGCCAAGCTGCGCACCGAGCGCGACGTCACGCTGACGATCATCGGCAAGCCGAAGGCCGGCAAGAGCATGGACCTCATCGGTTCGCTCGGTCTCCGCGAGCACGTCCGGTTCGTGTCGGGGGTCACCGACGAGGAGATCGTCGCCCTGTACGCCGAGTCCGAGCTGGCCATCGTGCCCAGCCTCTACGAGGGGTTCAGCCTGCCGGCGATCGAGGCGATGGTCACCGGCACGGCGCTCGTCGCCACTCACGGTGGGGCCCTGCCGGAGGTCACCGGCCGCGACGGGGAGACCGTGCTGTCCTGCCCGGCGGGCGATGCCGAGGTGCTGGCGGCGACGATCGCCCGCGGTCTCGACGACGCCGAGTTGCGGGCCCGCGTCGGTGCCGCCGGACGCCAGCGCGTCCTCGATCGCTGGACGTGGCGGCGCTGTGCCGAGCTCACCGTCGAGCAGTACCGCGAGGTGCTGGCAATGCCGGCCAATGCCGACAAGTCCCTCCGCAACCGGCTCCCGGGCTCCTGATGTTGACGATCCGCTTCGACCGTCTGCGCGCGCTCGGGCTGCGCCCGGGCAGCCGCGTGCTCGACGTCGGCGCCGGGTTCGGGCGCCACGCCTACGAGCTGGCCCGCCGGGGCATGCGCGTCGTGGCCGTGGATCAGGCGGCCGGCGAGGTCGAAGGGACGCGGGACACGTTCGAGGCGATGGTCGAGGCCGGCGAGATCCCCCCCGATCGGGTCACCGGCGTGCTGCGCGGCGACGCCACCCGGCTGCCGTTCGTCGGCGGCCAGCTTCGACGCCGTGATCACCTCGGAGGTCCTCGAGCACATCACCGACGACACCGGTGCCCTCGCCGAGATGATCCGGGTCCTCCGGCCCGGCGGCACGTTCGCCGCGACGGTGCCGGCGTGGCTCCCGGAGACGATCAACTGGATGATCTCCGACGAGTACCACGCGCCCGCAGCCGTCGGTGGCCACGTGCGGATCTACTCGGCGACCGAGCTGAAGGCCAAGCTGCGCGCCGCCGGGCTGGGGCTCGCCGGCACCCACCACGCCCACGCCCTGCACTCGCCGTACTGGTGGCTGAAGTGCGTCGTCGGCGTCAACGACGACGACCACCCGGCCGTCGTCCGCTACCGGCGCTTCCTGGAGTGGGACATCGTCGCCCAGCCCCGCTCGACGCGCGTCGCTGACCGCCTGCTGTCACCGGTCCTCGGCAAGAGCCTCGTCGTCTACGGCACCAAGGCGGCCGCGGCGTGATGTGGCCGGGTTCGGCGGGACGGCGGGGTTTGGCGTGAGCGCGGTACCCGACCTTCCGGGTGTGGTGTCGGCCGAGGAGGTGCGCGCCACCGCCGAGCACCTGGCGTCGTTGCAGTTGCCGTCGGGCATGATCCCGTGGTTCCCCGGCGGCCACTGCGACCCGTGGAACCACGTCGAGTCGGCCATGGCCCTCGACGTCGCCGGTCTGCACCACCAGGCCGAGGACGCCTACGAGTGGCTGGCCGCGACGCAACGTCCCGACGGCGCGTGGCACAACTACTACTGGCCCGACGGCAGCGTCGAGGAGTCCAAGCTGGACACCAATGTCTGCGCCTACCTGGCGACCGGCGTGTGGCACCACTGGCGTTGCACGTGGGACCGCGGGTTCCTCGACCACCTGTGGCCGACCGTCGAGCGGGCGCTCGACTGGGTGCTGTCGCTGCGCCGGTCCGACGGCCTCGTCCTGTGGGCCATCGAGGCGGACGGCACGCGGCCGTGGGACTACGCGCTGCTCACCGGCTCGGCCAGCATCCAGCACGCCCTGCGCTGCGGCCGGGCGCTGTCAGACGTCGTCGGCGAGCCGCGCCAACACTGGGACGACGCCGCGGACGTGATCACCGACGCCATCGTCACCCGGCCCGAGGCGTTCGCCCCGAAGCAGCGCTGGGCGATGGACTGGTACTACCCGGTGCTCGGCGGGTCGCTCACCGGCGAGGACGCCAAGACACGGCTCGCCGAGGGCTGGGACACCTTCGCCATGGAGGGCAAGGGGATCCGCTGCGTGAGTGACGAGCCGTGGGTGACAGCCTCGGAGACCGCCGAGTGCGCGCTGGCCTACGCCGCCATCGGTGACCGCGACACGGCGTCCGAGCTCCTGCGGTGGACGCGGGCCCACCGTCGCGACGACGGGTCGTACTGGACCGGCCTCGTCCACGACGGACCGGACGCGCCGGTGCGCTTCCCCTTCGAGGAGCACACCTCCTACACCGCGGCGGCCGTGGTGCTCGCCGCCGACGCGATCGCCGGCGCCTCCCCGGCGTCGGCCCTGTTCACCCCGCGGCCGTTGCTCGACTGACGCGGGCGAGCACGGCGTCGTCGGCGGAGAAGTCGAACTCGTAGCGGTCTCGGCCACCCGCCGCGAACCACTCGTAGGACTGCCGGTAGCCGTCCTCCAGCCCGTACTGCGGCCGCCAGTCGAGCTCGGCGAGGGCCTTGTCGATGCTGAACACGATGCCGCCGACGAGCCCTTCTCCCCAGTGCACGAGCGGTGGGTGCACGGTCCTGGCGACGTCGAGGGGGACGTTGACGATGTGCGGCTCGACGCCGACGGCCCTCGCCATCATCTGCACGGCCCCGCGGATGCTGGTGATCTCGGCGCCGGCCACGTTGTAGATCTGCCCGGCGGCACCGTCGTTGCCGGCGATCGACGCCATCAGGGCGGCGACGTCGGCGACGTGGACGAGGTGGACGAAGGGGAAGCCCTCACCGGGGACGAAGATCGGGCGACCGGCCTCGAGCCTGGCGAAGAAGACGGGATCGCGGGACGCCAGCGGGCTCATCGGACCGAGCGTGTGGGCCACCCGTAGCACCGTCGCCGGCAGGCCCGACGTGGCGTGCTCACCGAGCAGGTACTGCTCGCAGCGGACCTTGCCCACGCCGTAGGCCTTGCGCGGATCGTCGTCGTCGGCGGCGTGGGTGCGGAACGACTCGCCGATCGGTTGGACGAAACTACGCCGGTAGACGGCCGTCGAGCTGGTGAACACGAAGTGCGCCACGCGACCGCCGAACAGCTCGATCATCGGGCGCAGGTCGGCGACGTCGTAGGCGGTGTTGTCATAGACGATGTCGAACTCGTCGCGGTGTGGCGCCAGCGCCTCGGTCAGGGCGCCGGGAACGCGGCGGTCGGCATGGATGCGCCGGACACCGGCAGGGATCGCCGCCTCGTGGCTGTTGACGACGGTGACGTCGTGGCCCCGGCGGACGAGCTCGGACAGCAGGTGCAGACCGATGTAGCGGTTGCCGCCGGTGACCAGAGCCCTCATGCGGTCTGTCTACCGCGACGCCGCCGCGCCGGCGGTACCGGGCGGATCACCACATGTCGTCGTCGTAGCCAGCGCCGTAGGTGCGCTGGCTGCTCCGGCTCGCTTTGGCGACGCGGCTGCCGAAGGCTGCTGCCAGCAGCGCGCCCAGCAGCGCGGCGAGGCCGATCAGGACGAGCCGCGTCTCGGATCCGCCTCCCGGGCGGCGGGCCGTGTCGATGCCACCAGTGGCGATCACGTACCCGCAGGTCCCCGCGCCGGCCACGAAGAGGACCAGGCCGACCGCCAGCAGCACCCGGCCGACAGCCCGCCCGTCGCCAGGGGCTCGTCGCGGATCGCCGCACACATGCAAGAGCATCCACCGGCGGCGGTGATACCGGCGCGTCCGACCCTGCGCGGTGTCCTCCTCGGCGTCAGTCGAGCCGCACGAGGGTGCGCAGCGAGCCGGTGGCCGACGCCAGGCGGAAGCGGCCGCTCGTCAGCGCCGGGACGAAGATGTCCTCGTAGGGCGGCCGGCCACCGTCGGCGGGATCGGGGAAGACGTCGTGGATGGCCAACGTGCCGCCGAGGGCGACGTGCGGAGCCCAGCCGGCGTAATCGGCGCGGGCCGGCTCGGCGCCGTGCCCCCCGTCGATGAAGACCAGCGCCGCCGGTGTCGACCAGTGGCGGGCCACGTCGGGGGACCGCCCGACGACCGCGACGACGTGATCCTCCAGCCCGGCGTCGTGGATGGTGGCGCGGAAGAACGGCAGGGTGTCCATCCGCCCGGTCCGGGCGTCGACGACGGTCGGGTCGTGCCACTCCCAGCCGGGCTGGTTCTCCTCGGACCCGCGGTGGTGGTCGACGGCGAACACCACGGTTCCCACTTGGCGGGCCGCGGCGCCCAGCCAGATCGTCGAACGTCCGCAGTACGACCCGATCTCGACGAACGGGGCCCCGGGGACGGCGGCGGCCGCGGCCAAGGCGGCGGCATGCAGGGCATCGCCCTCGTCGACCGGCATGAAGCCCTTCGCCGCCACGGCGTGGCGCCGCCACTCGTCGTTCACGGCGCGAGCGTAGGGGCCGTCCCCGGCGACGGGGCACGCCAGAATGGCGCCGTGCAAGCCGCCCTCGACGAACTCGTGACCCTCCTCGCGCTCGAGCCGATCGAGGTCAACATCTTCCGCGGCCGGTCACCGGACGAGAACCGCCAGCGCGTCTTCGGTGGGCAGGTCGCCGGGCAGGCGCTCGTGGCCGCGGCGAGGACCGTCGACGACGCGTCGCGGCTCGTGCACTCCTTGCACGCCTACTTCCTCCGCCCCGGCGACCCCAACGTGCCGATCCTCTACGAGGTCGACCGCCTGCGCGATGGTCGCAGCTTCTCGACGCGGCGGGTCGTGGCGATCCAGCACGGGCGGGCGATCTTCAACCTCCAGGCGAGCTTCCATGCTCCCGAGGAGGGTCCCGACCACCAGATCAAGATGCCCGCTGGCCTGCCCGATCCGGAGACGTTGCCGGCCTGGCACGAGCGCATGGCGCCCTACAAGGACCACCTCGGTGAGCTCTACGACCGACCCCGTCCGATCGACGTGCGCTACGTCGACGGCGACCCGATGAGCCGCAAGGGGACCCCATCGGACAGCCAGCGAGTGTGGCTGCAGGCCGACGGCGAGCTGCCCGACGATCCCGTCGTCCACGCCTGCATCGTCACCTACGCCAGCGACATGACGCTGCTCGACACCACCGTGCTGCCGTTCGGTCTCGGCTGGGACAGTCCAGGCATGCAGATGGCGAGCCTGGACCACGCGATGTGGTTCCATCGGGACTTCCGCGCCGACGACTGGCTGCTCTACGACCAGCACGCTCTCTCGACGGGCGCGGCGCGGGGGCTGGCGGGTGGGGCGATCTTCGACCGCGACGGGCGCCTCGTGGTCAGTGTGGTGCAAGAGGGCCTCGCCCGGGTGGGCTCGTGATCGCACTCGCCCGGGCGGGTCTCGCTGCCGGCCTCGTGCTGACCGTCGCGGCGTGCAGCAGCGACGACAGCGACGACACCGACGACGGCGCGGCGGACACGGCGGCTCCCGTCACGTCCGGCACCACAGCGAGCGCACCGGCGGAGACGACCGCGGCGCCCGGCACTCCGGCCCCGCCAGCCGGAGCGACCACCACGTCCGGCGCCACGGCGACCGCGGCGCCGGGTCCGACGGAGCCGCCGCCGGAACCCGCCGTGACCTTCAGCGAGGTGGTCTCGCTCGCCGAGCCGGTCGACCTGGCGTGGCGGGACGGCGATCCCGGGCTCTACGTCGTCGAGCGCGACGGCACGATCGTCCGCCTCGGAGAGGGCGAGCCGGCGACGGTGCTCGACATCACCGACCTCACCGAGGGCGACGGCGAGCGGGGCCTGCTGGGCCTGGCGTTCGACCCCGACGGCGGCCTGGCGTACGTCAACTACACCGACAACCGGGGTTGGACGATCATCGCCGAGTACCCGGTCGATCCCGACGGCACGTTCCGGGACGAGTCCCGTGTGGTGCTGGAGATCGAGCAGCCGTACGCCAACCACAACGGTGGCGACCTGACGTTCGGGCCGGACGGGATGTTGTACATCGGGATGGGCGACGGCGGTTCCGGTGGCGATCCCGAGCGGCGGGCCACGGACATGAGCTCGCTGCTCGGCAAGCTGCTGCGCATCGATCCCGGCCGTGGCCGACGGCCAGGCGTACACCGTCCCGGCCGACAACCCGTTCGTCAGCCAGGAGGGCGCGGCGCCGGAGATCTGGTCGAGCGGTCTGCGCAACCCATGGCGCTTCTCGTTCGACCGGGAGACCGGTGACGTGTGGATCGCCGACGTCGGCCAGAACGCCATCGAGGAGATCGACGTTGCCCCGGCCAGCGGCGGCGTCGACGCCGGCAAGGGGCTGAGCTTCGGTTGGAGCGCCTTCGAGGGCACGGAACGCTTCAACGACGACGTGCCCGCCGACGGGCATGTGCCTCCGATCCACACCTACACCCACGCCGACGGTTGCTCGGTGAGCGGCGGCACGCGGGCCCGTGGCGAGGCGACGGGCACGCTCGACGGGTGGTACGTGTACGGCGACTACTGCTCCGGCAACGTCTGGGCGCTGGAGGTGACCGGCCAGGGCGCCTCGATGGCGGCGGGCCGCAACGTCGCCATCGGTACCGTGGAGGGCCTGACGGCGATCGTCGACGGCCCGGGCGGGGAGCTCTACGCCCTCTCCCAGCAAGGCCCGGTCCTGCGCCTCGACGCGGCGTGACCCGTGCCGTCAGCCGACGCGCTCGACGTGGACGCTGCGGGCGTTCACGTCGACGGTGGTGATGCGCACACGCACATCCTCGCCGGGATCGACCCGGTGAGCGGAGACGCGCACGAGCACCGCAGGGTCGCGGAGCTGGATCACGGTGCCGCGGCGGTCCTCGTCGACGACGACGGCGTCGAAGACCTCGCCGACTCGGCCGGCCAGCAGCACGGCCTCGGCCAGATCGATGACCGCGGCGTCGACGCGGTTGGCCTGCGACTCGCCCCTGGCCATCGCCTCGGGCAACCCGGCGAACGCCGCCTGCACGTCGTCGGGCACGGGTCGCCCGTTGGCCACGGCCAACGCCGCCTCGACGACGTAGCGATCGGCCAAGCGGCGGAGCGGGGCGGTGGCATGGACGTACGTCGCGGCCATCGCCGCGTGCCATGGTGTCTCCGCCGGCGTGTACGGCTCGTAGCGGGCGCCGCCGCCGGCCCGCCGCACCGCCGTGAGGAAGGCCGCAGCACGCGGGTCGGTGGCCGGCAGGGAGCGCTGGAACTCGGCGAGTGACTGCACCGCGGGCCAGTCCAACCCGAACGCCCGCGCCGTGTGGCGGAGGCGCCCGACGGCGGCGGCGTCAGGCTCGGCCATCACGCGGAACACCCCGGTGCCCGCCGCATGGAGGGCATCCGCGACCGCCAGGTTCGTGGCCAGGGACATGGCGGCGTTGCGCTCCTCGCTCACCAGGCGAGGAGCGAAGCGCAGCTGCCAGTGGCCGTCGACGCGCTCGAGGTCCTGTTCGGGGAACGCCACCCGGGGCGCGCCACGCCGCTCCTCGGCGCCCGCGATGCGCCGGGACAGCTCGACGAAGTCGGCCGGGAGATCGTCGGCTCCGACGTTGTCGTACGCCAGCTTGGCCCGGCTGCGCACCACGGCACGCTCGACGCCGTCGAGCCGGACGTCACCGTGGGGGTCGACGCGCACGGCGAACACCACGGCCGGGCGGGGCCCGTCGGGGAGCAGGCTGGCGGCGCCCTCCGAGAGCGTGGCCGGGTACAGGCGCGCCCGCTCGTCGGGCATGTACACGGTGACGCCGCGCCGCCAAGCCTCCTCGTCGAGGGCGTCGCCGGGGCGAACGAAGAACCCGACATCGGCGATCGCGTAATGCAGCACGATGTCGGCGCCGGCGCGCTCGATGGCGAAGGCCTGATCGAGATCGGTGGAGCTCGCCGGATCGAGGGTGACGAACGGCCGGTCCGTGCGATCGACGTGATCCGGTCCCGGGGTGCGGCGGGACGCCTCGATCGCCGCCAGGGCGACCTCCGGCGGGAAGCCGGCCGGCACGCCGAACTGGTCGCGGATCCGCTGGAGCCCGGCGTCGAGCAGGCGGTCGACGCGCCGCGGGATCCGCATCAGGCCGGCGCCGCCACCCTCACCGGCGGGCGCCCATGAACATGCCCTTGAGCGCCTCGTAGTGCTCGATGACGTGACCGGCGCCGAGGACGACGGCTTCGAGCGGCACGTTGGACAGCTTCACGGGAACCTTGGTCTCGCGCTGGATGCGGGCGGCCAGGCCGCGCAGCAGGCCACCGCCGCCGACGAGGTACATGCCACGCACGAGGAAGTCCTGGGACAGCTCGGGCGGCGCCTTGGCGAGGCAGCGGACGACGGAGGCGATGATCGACGAGACCACGTCCTCGATGGCGAAGCGCACCTCCTCGGGGGTCAGCAGCACCGTCTTCGGCAGCCCCGTCATGAGGTCGCGCCCGCGGACCTCGGCCTGGTTCTCGTCCTCCGTCGGGTCGGCCGACCCGATGGCGACCTTGATCTCCTCGGCCGTGCGCTCGCCGATGGCGATGCCGTGCTCCCGGCGCACGTAGTTCTGGATCGACGCGTCGATGTCGAAGGAGCCGACGCGGACCGCCTCGAGGGCGACGATGCCGCCGAGGCTGATGACGGCCGTCTCGCTGGTCCCGCCGCCGACGTCGATCACCATGTTGCCGACCGGCTCGTCGATCGGCAGGTCGGCGCCGATCGCCGCAGCCATCGGCTGCTCGATGAGGTTGGCGTCGGCGGCCCCGGCCCGGCGGGCCGCATCGGTGACCGCTCGCCGCTCGACCTCGGTGATCGCTGAGGGCACGCAGATGACGACCTTGGGACGGGTGAAGCGGCTGACGCCGACGCGCTGCAGCAGCAGGCGGATCATCCGCTCGGTGATCTCGAAGTCGGTGATCGCCCCGCCGCGCAGCGGCCGCACGGCGACGATGTAGCCGGGGGTGCGGCCGATCATCTGCCAGGCCTCTCGCCCGGTTGCCAGCACCTCACCCGTCTGGCGGTTGAGGGCGATCACCGACGGCTCGTTGAGCACGATGCCGCGACCCTTCATGTACACGAGCGTGTTCGCCGTGCCGAGGTCGATGGCCAGGTCACGTGCCACGGGCGTGGACCTCCGCGGCCGAGCAGGACCTCATCGCGTCGCGCGCCATCAGGTCTCGTCGTCGGCGGCCCGCTGGGGCGGCGGCGCCGGGGACTCGGCCTCGGTCTCCAACTGCTGCACGCGATTGACGACGGGGCGGCGGGCCTCCGGAGAGAGAGCGTCGATCTGGCGCCGGAACTGGGCGACACCGTCGGGATGGCGCCTGCGGCGGACGACGATCACGGCGAGCACGACGACGGCGATCGCCACGGCAGCGATGGCGAGCGGGATCAACGGGCAACCTCGTTCGCTCGCTTTCCTGTCGTCAAGCGACTCGTTGTGCGCCCGCTCACCCGACGTTCCCGGCACTGCTGATCGGCGTGGCACCCGTGCCCCACGCGCTGCCCTCGCGCCAGGTCTCGTGCTTCCAGATCGGGACCGACGCCTTCAGCGCGTCGATCGTGTAACGCCCGGCCTCGAAGGCCTCGGCTCGGTGCGGTGTCGAGACGACGGCGAGCACGGAGGACTCGCCGAGCGCCAGCCGCCCGGTGCGGTGCAGCAGCGCGAGGCGACCGATCACCGGCCAGCGCTGGCGGGCCTCGGCGGCGATCGCCGCCAGGCGCGGGACGACGGCGTCCTCGTAGGCCTCGTAGGTCAGGTGCTCGACGCCGTCGCGACCCTCGGCGTGATCGCGGACCGTGCCACTGAACAGCACGACGGCACCACAGTCCGGGCGCACGGCCCACGCGTAGACGTCGCCGACCGGCAGGGCCTCGGACGTCAACGCCAGCCAATCGTCGCCGGTGTTCGGTGCACGCACTGGGCGCATCGTAGCCCTGCATCCCGTCGGCACGACCGGCCCGCGTCAGGCATCTCCGCAGTTCCCGATCACCGCCGCGAGGTCGCCGCGACACCCACGCCAGCGGCCCCGTCGCTACGCTGCGCCGTCGTGGACCCCGCCCCCCTGCCGCCGCACGAGCGTTCATGGCGGCACCCTTCGGAGCTCGGTCCGCCGGAGCACGAGCCGACGTCGACGGGCGGCCGAGTCATCATCTTGACCACGGCCACGTTGAGCATGCTGCTCGTCGGCGTGCTGGCGATCTCCATGACGCCTGACCGGTCGTCACCCGAGAGCGCGGTGTCCACGATCACGGGGCTGCGCACGGCGCCGGTCACGGCGATGGCCTTGGACCGTCCACTGCTGCCGATGGTCACTCCCCTCGGCGACGGCCGGTGGGCGGTCACCACCATGTCGGCGCTGGCCGGCCGCTCCGGCCTCATCCAGGCTCGCCTCCCGTCCGGCGACGTCGTCGACGTGGAGATCGTCGCCACGGATCGCGAGGCCGGACTGACCGTCGTCTCCCTGCCGGACACCGGGTCCGGCGGCTACGAGCTGGCGGCCGCCGAGCCGTCTCCGGACGACACCGTGCTGGTCCACAGCGATCCGCCGCAAACGGTCACGATGACCGAGCTCGCCGCCATCGATGTGGACGAGGCCACGCCTGTGCTCGACGAAGCGGGCGACCTCATCGGCCTGTGCACGAACGAGCGCCAAGGGGTGGCCCTGCGCACCGTGGCGACGATGCCGGGCGATCCGACGCCCACCGTCGCCGCCACCGAGCCGACGACGGCGCCGTCGACAGCACCGACCACCGTCGCGACGAGCCACCCGACGACGTCACCGACGACGGCCACCACGACGACGACCGAGGTGCCGAGCACGTCATCCGCGCCGGACACCGTCGGGACGGAGCCGAGCAGCGACCCGGCGGACTGACCAGCGCGATCGGGGACCTCCGAGATCTGGGCGGGAATCGTCTCGGAATGCCGGAACGATCCCCGCCCAGAGACGGATCCCGCCCAGATGGACGCACTGCTCTCCTTCAGCGGCGGCGCCACCACCGGACGGCCGCAGCGATGACGCCCGCGGCGACCAGGGAGGCCGTCACCATCCCGGCGAGCGCGAGCTCCTGGCGCCGCTTGGGCGTGATCATCGTCCACCAGCGCGCCTCCGTGCCCTCGACGAAGGCCTGCTCGTTGGTGACCGTCGGGACCCACCCGTGAGCCTTCAGCCGGTCATTGGCCACGAGCCATGGCTCACGGGTGTAGCTGCCCAGGCCGGGCGGGATCGGACCGCGCTGGAACCGCCAGCGCACCGCGGCGACGACCTCGCCGACGCGGTCCGGCAGGCGGATGCGCGGGCGGGCGCCGGTGAGGGCGCGCACCCGATCGCCCGGCACCCAGCCGTCGGGGGCGACGTTGTACACCCCGTCGAGCCGCTGGTCGACGGCGAGGACGACCGCCGATGCCAGATCGTCGAGGTGGAGGAACTGGGCGGGCGGGTCCTCGGCCCCGGCGCGCTGGCCGAAGCCGGCGGCCAGCGCCCTGGCGAGCGATGACGTGCCGTCGGCGGCCATCGCCACGACCGGGCGGAGCACGGTGACGGTCCGTCCCGGCACGGCCCGCCGCCACCGGTCGGCGAGCGCCTCGACCGCGGCGAGCTGGCGGGCGTAGACGAACTCGACGTCGGGCCGCAGGATGGCGTCCTCGGTGAGCGGCACGGGGTTGTTGGCGTAGGCGCCGTACACCATCGCCGAGGACACCAGCACGAGGTGGCTGGCCCGGCCGGCGGTCGCCTCGTCGAGCATCTGGGCGGCGCCGTCGGTCACGTTCTCCCGGCGAAGGGCCCGCAGGTCGTGCTCGCCGGCACCGAGGTGGACCACGACGTCGGATGCCGTCGCCGACCCGTCGACGACGGCGGGATCGTCGGCGAGCAGCGCCAGCACGCGCCGGGCGAGGCTGCCCTCGGCACCGGTGACGTGCACCCGCGCCGGCGCCGTCCAGGCGGTGGTGGCGACTGCGCTGGTGCTCGATGACACGCCTGCGACGATAACCCCGCCCCTTGTCCGGGCACGTGCGACGGTCGGCGGGGCGGCGGCGGATCGTCCGCGGTGGGCATAGCATCGACCCCATGGCCGACGACTCCAGTCCCGAGGAACGGCCCGACGATCCTTTCTCCATGCTGCCGATGTTCGGCGACCTGGCCAAGGCGCTGCAGGGTCAGGGGCCGCTCAACTGGGACGCGGCCCGGCAGTTCGCCCAGCTCGGCGCCACGGGCGGTACCCCGGAGACCAACGTGGATCCGGCCGTGCGGATGGCGTTCGCCGATCTCGCCCGCATCGCCTGGTTCCACGTGGCCGAGGTCGTGGGGTCCGGCGACCCGCCGCCCGATCCCCAGGTCGTGACGCGCAGCCAGTGGGCGAGCGGCACGCTCGATGCCTATCGCCACCTGTTCACGCAGATGGCGACCGCCCTCGGCGCTCCGGTCGCCGACGATCCCGACGACGCGGCCGACCCGATGATGGCGATGATGGCCGGACTGTCGCGGATGATGGCCCCCGCGATGCTGGGCATGGCCGTCGGCTCCATGGTCGGGCACCTCGCCACGCGGGCGTTCGGTACCCACGACCTGCCGATCCCCCGGCAGCCGGCAACCGTCACCCTCGTGCCCTCGAACATCGACGGCTTCGCCGCCGATTGGGAGATCCCCGTGGACGAGATGCGCCTGTGGGTGCTCGCCCACGAGTTCGCCGGGCACGCCCTCTTCGCCGCCACCCACGTCCGCGACGCCCTGTCCGACCTCGTCCGCCAGCACGTCGGGGGGTTCCGTCCCGATCCGTCGGCCGTCGCCGACCGCCTCGGCTCGCTCGACACCGAAGCGGGTGATCCGATGGCCGTCCTGCAGCAGGCGCTCGGCGATCCCGAGGTGCTGCTCGGTGCGGTCACGTCGCCCGAGCAACAGGCGCTGCGACCGCGCCTCGACGCCCTCGTGGCCGTGGTCGTCGGCTACACCGACTGGGTCGTCGATGCCGTCGCCGTGCGGGTCGTCGGCGGCAACGCCCTGCGGATCGCCGAAGCCGTGCGCCGGCGTCGCGTGGAGACCACGTCGAGCGACTCGTTCGTCGAGCAGCTCCTCGGCATCCGCCTCGGCGACGACCAGGTCGCCCGCGGCAAGGCCTTCATCCAAGGTGTCGTCGACCGAGCCGGCGACGCCGGGATGGCGCCGCTCCTGCTCCGCCCCGACGCCATTCCCACGCCGAGCGAGGTCGACGCGCCCGGCTTGTGGCTGGCCCGCATCGAGGCGTGATCCGAGGGTCTGCTGCGGGGCTTCCCGGCGGTACACCCTCGGTCGGCAGCAAACACTCGGATCAGGGGCGGGGAGGCGGGAGGGGGCGGCGTTCCGGGGCCTGACGACGGGGGCGGCGCATCCGGCGGAACGACGAGGCGCGGGCGCCGACGATGTAGTTGACGGCGGCCGCGGCCGAGACCAAGCCGACGATCAGGAACCCGAGGCGTCCGGGAATGACGATCACCACGGGGATCAACCCGGCGATCGCCCAGGCGAGCTGGAACCGTGTCTCGAACTGGGCGAAGGCACGGCCGCGGTTGGCCTGCGGGGCGTCGCGCTGGACGATGCTCTCGAACGCCAGGCGACCCAGGGCGGCGGCGAAGTTGACGGCGACGGCGAGCCCGACGCCGGCGGCGACGCCGCCGAGCAGCGCCGCCGTGATCCCGGCGACCGCCGACAGCCCCAGCGCGGCGGCCAGCATCACCTCCTCCCGCACGGCCCGGCGCACCCGTGGGGAGATGGCGTTGGCCACCATCGTGCCGAACGCCGACAGCCCGACGGCGACGGCGAACCACGCCGTGCCGGCGGTCTTCGTGCGCAACCAGAAGGCGAGGAGGAAGAACACGAACCCGACGCTCGCCCGCAACACGAGCATCGCCACGGCGGCGAGCTGCAACCCGACGGAGTGCAGCTGCACTCGTTCCGCCGGCTGCTCCGGAGTGGCCGCCACGACGTCCGCGGGCAACCGGGTGGCGGCCGCCAGGGCGACGGCGAAGAACAACCCGGAGTAGATCAACGTCCCCCAGCCCCTGGCCGGCGTCAGCTGGAGCAGACCGGCCGGGATGACGGCGAGGAACCCGGTGAGCCCGGCGATCACACCGAGCTTGGAGTTGGCCTCGACCAGCTCCGCCTCGGACCGCACGACCGACGGCACGAGTGCCTGCTTGGACACGAGGTAGGTCTTCTGCAGGACGAGGGCGGCGAACACCAACGGGAACAACGCCAGCTCGTCGATCGACACGGCCATCATCAACGCCAGCACCACCCGAGCGCCGGCGACCAACTGGATCACCGTCCGCCGCCCGCCGGCAGCCCGGTCGATCACGGGACCGATCAGCGGGGCGAGCAACAGGAACGGGGCGAAGCTGACGACGAGGAACAGCAGCACGCGGTTGCGCGCCGCGCTGGGATCGATGCTCAGGAACAGCGAGTCGGCGAGGGCGACGAGCATCGCTGCGTCGCCGCCCATCATCGCCGCGTGGGTGATGGAAAGGCGACGGAACTTCGAAGCCCGGGCCATCAGCCCGAGGCTACGGATTCAGAGTGGCGTCAGACCCGCTCGTACTTGTAGCCGAGGCCACGGATCGTCACGATCCGAGTCGGGTTGGCGGGGTCCGATTCGATCTTCGAGCGCAACCGCTTGACGTGCACGTCGAGGGTCTTGGTGTCGCCGACGTAGTCGCTGCCCCAGACCCGGTCGATCAACGTGTCCCGTGGCAGCACCCGCCCGGCGTTGGCCAGCAGCACGTGCAGCAGCTCGAACTCCTTGAGCGGCAACGACAGCGGCTCGCCGCGCAGGGCGACCGTGTGCTCCTCGGGATCGAGTGAGACGTCACCCACGCTCACGGCCGCAGGGCCGAGCTCGCCGGCGTCGTCGCCGGGGGAACGCCGCAGCACGGCGCGCATCCGCGCCACGAGCTCGCGCAGCCGGTACGGCTTGGTGACGTAGTCATCGGCGCCGACCTCGAGACCGACGACGGTGTCGATCTCCGAGCCCTTGGCCGTGACCATGATGATCGGCACCTGGCTGCGCTTGCGCAGCTGGCGGCACACGTCGATGCCGCTGAGCCGGGGCAGCATCACGTCGAGCAGGACGAGGTCGGGCTTGACGAGGTCGAAGCGATCGAGCGCCTCGAAGCCGTCCATCGCCACCTCGACGTTGAAGCCCTCCCGCCGGAGCCCGATCGACAGGGCCTCGACGAAGCTCGGCTCGTCCTCGACGACCAGCACCGTGGGGGTCATCGCGGCACCCGTGCGGTGGACAGCTTCTTCATGTGTTGATGGCCTCCTGCGGGGCGCCCGAATCGATGCTGTCGAGCGGGAGGCGCAGGACGAACGTCGAGCCCTCCCCTTCCTCCGAGGACACCAGCACATCGCCGCGGTGGTTCGTCGCCACGTGGCGGACGATCGACAGGCCCAGCCCGGTGCCCCCGGTGTCTCGCCCGCGACCCTTGTCCACCCGGTAGAAGCGCTCGAAGATGCGGTCGTGGTGCTGGGCCGGGATGCCGATGCCGTGATCGGCCACCATCAGCTCCACCGACGATCCCTCGACGCGCACCCGGACCTGGACGGCCGAGCCGACCTCGCTGTACTTGACGGCGTTCTCGACGAGGTTGCCGAGCGCCGACACGAGCTGGCGGCGATCGCCGACGACCCGCACGCCCGGCGGGACGTCGAGGATCTCGATGGTGATCGCCCGGACCTCGGACAGCTGGCGGGCGCGCTCGATCGCTCCATCCACCACGTCGGCGACGGCCACGATGTCGCGCATGGGCGCTTCGCCGAGCTCGATTCGGGACAGCTCCAACAGGTCGTCGATCGTGTGCGACAGGCGATGTGCCTCGTCGACCATCCGCTCGGCGACGCGGCGGAGCACACCCGGATCGTCCTCGTCGGCCAGCGCCTCGGCGAGCACGGCAAGGGCGCCGACGGGCGTCTTCAGCTCATGGCTGATGTTGGCGACGAAGTCCGTCCGCACCGCGTCGACGCGCCGCCGTTCGCTGACGTCCTCGATCGTCGCCACGGCCCCGCCGCCCTGCAACGGCGTGGCGTTGATGACGACGGCGATCCGCGGCGGGCCGTACAGCTCGAGCATCTCACGGCTCGCCACGCCGTCGAGGGCGTCGCTGAGCAGGCGCTCGACCGTGTCGTCGACGAGGAGACCGGTGTACGTGCCGGCCATCCTGCCGGCGGCCTTGTTGCGGAAGTGGATGCGCCCGCTCGCCCCGGCGACGACGACTCCGAGCGACAACCGGTCGACCACGTCGTTCCATCGCGGCGCCGCAGAAGGCTCCGTGGTGCGGGCTGGGTGGCTCGGTTTGGCATTCGGCGGTCCGGCGGGGCGGCGTCGCCGGAGCACAAGCGCGGCGGCGAGGGCGCCGAGAACGGCGCTGGCGATGGCGACGAGGACGATCATGTCGACACCGCGGGTGTGCTTCCCGTCACTCCAGATCGCTCGCCGCGGCCCGCGTCGCGAAGCGCGCCGCACCGTCGTGCTCGGGCATCCAGCCGGTGACGAGGTAGCGGACGCGCTCGCCGATGTTCACGGCATGGTCGCCGATCCGCTCGTAGAACCGGGCGACCACCGCCAGCTGGACGGCCACCTGCAGCTCGATCCCCTCGCCGGAGTGGCTCTCGAAGATCGCCTGGACGAACTCCCGCTGGAGGCCGTCGAGGTAGGAGTCCATGTCTCCGAGCGCCGCGGCGCGGTTGGCGTCACTCGTCATGAACGACTCGGTCGCCTCGCGGAACAGCTGCTGGGCCTGGTTGCCCATCTTCTGGATGATGCCGCGCAGGCGCGGATCGAGGCGGTGGCCGTAGATCCGCCGAGCCGCCTTGCACAAGTTGACGGCGAGGTCGGCGGACCGCTCGACCTCGGCGATGATCCGCAGCGCGGCCACGACCTGGCGGAGGTCACCGGCAACGGGAGACTGCAACGCCAGCACGGAGTAGCAGCGCTCCTCGAGCACGACGCACTTGGCGTCGACCTCGTCGTCGCCGAGGATCATGTACTCGGCGCCCTCGAGGTCCTGGCTGAGGAGGATCTCCGTGGCCCGGGGGATGTTCTCGGTGACCTTCGCCGAGAGCTTGGCGATCTCGGCGCGGATCTCGTCGAGCTCGTGGTGGAAGCTCGGCCGCAGGTCGCCGAGGTCGCCCGTGTCCTCGACGACGGTTCGCCGGGCACCGTCCGCATGCGCGGGTCGCTTCGCTCGCTCATCAGCCGAACCGCCCCGTCACGTACTGCTCGGTGCGCTCGTCATCGGGATTGGAGAAGATCATTCCGGTCGGGTTGTACTCCACGAGCCGTCCCGTGCGCCGGTCGCTCTCGGGGTTGATCTCCGTCGTGAAGAACGCCGTGCGATCGCTGACCCGCGCCGCCTGCTGCATGTTGTGGGTCACGATGACGATCGTGTACTTCGTCTTGATCTCCTGCATCAGCTCCTCGATGCGGGCGGTGGCGATCGGGTCGAGCGCCGAGCACGGCTCGTCCATCAGGATGACGTCCGGCTCGACGGCGATCGCCCTGGCGATGCACAGCCGCTGCTGCTGACCGCCGGAGAGGCCGAGACCGGAGCTCTTCAGGCGGTCCTTGACCTCGTCCCACAGCGCCGCGCCGCGCAGTGAGCGCTCGACGACGACGTCGAGCTCGCTGCGCTTCTTGACGCCCGCCAGCCGCGGCCCGTAGGCCACGTTGTCGTAGACGCTCTTCGGGAACGGGTTCGGCTTCTGGAAGACCATGCCGATGCGCCGCCTGACCTCGGTCGAGTTGACCCCGGGGTCGTACAGGTTGACCCCGTGGTAGTTGACGACGCCCTCGACCTTGGCCGTCTCGATGAAGTCGTTCATCCGGTTGAAGCAGCGCAGCACCGTGGTCTTGCCGCACCCCGAGGGGCCGATGAAGGCGGTGATCTCGTGCTGGTGCACGTCGAGGGTGACGTCGCGCACGGCGCGGAAGTCGCCGTACAGGACGCTCAGCTGGTCGATGGCGAACACCACCGTCGCCGCGTCGGGCGCGACCACGTGGCCGTCCGTCTGGGCCGCCAGGCTCGGCGGGACGACGTGTTCGTGCATGGCGGGTGACCTCGTGGCGATTGGCGAGTCTTGTGTCATCGTGGCATCTCAGATCTTCTCAGGTCCCGATGCGGCGCTTCTCGAAGCGGTTGCGCAACAGGATCGCAGCAACGTTGAAGAACAGCACCAGGACGAGCAGGACAAATCCAGCGGCGGCCGCGGCGTTGGCCCAGCCGACCTCGGCATCGGGTTGGTCCGGGCGGCCGGAGAAGGAGTAGATCAGCATCGGCAGCGCCGTGAAGCGTCCGTCGAGGCTCGTCGACGGCAGGAGCCCGGTGATCGCCCCGAGGATGATCAACGGCGCTGCCTCGCCGAGCGCCCGGGCGATCGACAGCACCGTCCCCGTCAGGATGCCCGGCGCGGCGTACGGCAACACGTGGTCGCGGGTGACCTCCCACCGCGACGCACCGACGCCGTATCCGGCATCGCGGAGTCCCTGGGGGACGGCGCGGATGGCTTCCATCGAGGTGATGATGACGATCGGCAGCACGAGCACGGCCATCGTCAGCCCGGCCGAGATCACCGTCTCACCGGACGTGATCGGGGAGAGCCACTCGACGAAGATGATCAGGCCGAGCACGCCGTAGATGACGGCCGGCACGCCGGCGAGATTGCGGATGTTGACGAGGATCAGGCGCGTGAACCGGTTGTTCTGGCTGGCGTACTCCTCGAGGTAGATCGCCGCCGCCACCCCCAGCGGGATGCTGAAGATCACGACGCCGAGGCCGATGAAGAACGACCCGTACAGTCCCGGCCAGATGCCCAGCGTGGCGGGGTCCGAACCGATCGTGCCCGTGATGAAGTCCCACCCTTGGTTCGTGAAGACCGGCCACGAATCGTTGACGATCGTGGCGAGCAGGATGAACAGCACCAGCATCGTCAGACCGGTGGCGACCAACAGCATGATCAGCATGGCGAGGCCGAAGATGTCGCGATCCCGTGACGTCAACCGAGCCGTCACGACGTCGCTCGCCGTCTTGCCGGCCGCGGCAGGGGTGATCAGGGCCATGACGTCCTCCCCGGGACAGGCGTGCGAATGCGAGACATCAGTACTTCTGGCGGACGCGCTGGACGAAGCGGTCGCCGATGAAGTTGAGGCCGAGCGTGATCAGGAACAGCAGGAGGCCGACGAGGAACAGCACCTCGAACGCGGCGCCGCCCTGCGTCGCGTCGGTCCCGCCCGCGGCGTTCGTCATCGCCGCGGTCATCGACAGGCCGGGGTTGAGCGGGTTGAGCCCGTTGTAGGGACCGGCGCCGTCGTACCCGCCGGCCATCGTGGCGACCATCGTCTCGCCGATCGCCCGTGATGTGGCGATGATGAAGGCGGCGACGATGCCCGACACCGCCGCCGGGAGCACGATGCTGAACACGGTGTTGACCTTGCGCGCCCCGCAGCCGTAGCTGGCCTCACGGAGCGAGTTGGGGACCGAGCTGAGGGCGTCCTCGGACACCGACGCCATGATCGGGATGACCAGGATGCCGATGCCGAGGCCGGCGGCGAGCATGCTCTTCTGCCCCGGCGGCTGGTTGAACACGGTGTTGACCAGCTCGGGCGCCAGCCAGTTGAGGACGAAGAAACCGACGATGACCGACGGGATGCCGGCGAGCACCTCGATGATCGGCTTGACGATCCGGCGGACCCGTCGGGGCGCGTACTCCGACAGGTAGACGGCCGTGGCCAGCCCGAAGGGCACTGCCACGATCATCGCCACGGAACCCATGATGACGCTGCCCACGAAGATCGTTCGCAGGTCGAAGCGCTCCCGCCGTGGGAACCAACCGGTGTCGGTGAGCAGGCCGAAGTCCCAGTTGATGAGGCGCATGAAGTTGATCGCCCCGTCGACGAGGACGTACAGGATGAGCGCGCTGATGGCGATCGAGGCGACGGCGGCGAGCTGGAAGACGATCCGCATCGTTCGCTCGCGGCGGCGCTGCTTGCGGTTTCCCCGCAGGTCTTGGACGGTGAGCATCATGACCGTGTCGCCCTCGGCTGGTCAGCGGCGCGCCACCGAGGCCGGCCGCCCCGGGGGGCAGAGCGGCCGACCACGGCGGGGAGGCTGCCGGTCGTCAGCGGTTCGCCCACGCGTCCCGTGCGGCTTGGATCTGGTCGTCCGGCAGATCGACGTACCCGGCGTCGCTGACCGACGCCAGCCCGGCGTCCGACAGGTAGAGGTCGACGTAGGAGGCGACGGCGGGGTTGCTCTCGGCGTTGGCCTTGTTCACGTAGATGAACAGCGTACGAGAGAACGGGTAGCTGCCATCGGCGATGGTCTCGGGCGTCGGGGCGACGCAACCGTCTCCACCGTCGATCTCGATCGCCTTCATGCGCTCCTGTTCAGCGGCGTAGAAGGCGTACCCGACCCACCCGAGCGACGACTCCGAGCTCTCGATGCCGTCGACGATGAGGTTGTCGTTGGGGCTCGATGCGTAGTCGGCGCGGGTGGCCTCGTCCTGAGCGCGCTCTTCGGCGAGATCGGCGATGGCGAACTCGACGAACGTGTCATACGTCCCCGATTCCTCGCCGGGGCCGGAGATGTCCAGTGGCGCATCCGGGAAGTCAGCCGCGTAGGCCGACTCGACCTCCGTGGCCAGCTCGCTCGTGTCGCTCCAGTTCGCCGTGCCCTCGGACTCCGGTCCGACGAGGGCGTAGAGGGCGGGCACGTCGAGGCACGTGATCGCCGAGTTGGCCGGGTTCGTGGCCACGGTGAGACCGTCGATGGCGACCGCCACCTCGACGTACTCGACACCGCTCTCCTCACAGGCCGCGATCTCTTCGTCGTTGATCGGGCGGGAGGCGTCGGAGACGTCGGCGCCGCCGGCGCAGAACGTGGCGAAGCCATCACCGGTGCCGGGACCCTCGACCGTGACCTCGAGGTCGCCACCGGATTGCTCGAGCGCCAGCTCGCCGACCCGGGTGCTGATCGGCTCGACGGTCGACGAACCGGTCACGAAGACCTCCCCGCCCGCCAGCTCGACCTCCCCGCCGGCGGCGCTGTCGCCCGTCGTCGCGTCCGTGCCGCCGCCTGTCGTCTCCGTGCCGCCGCCGTGTCCGTGCCGCCGGCCGTCTCCGTGCCGCCGGTCGCCTCGGTGGCGCCGGCTGCCGTGGTGTCGGCGCCCCCTTCGTCGTCGTCGTCATCGCCGCACGCGGCCAGGATGAGCGTCCCGGCGAGGGCGGCTGCGAGCGCCTTGCGGCGCAGGGTGAGGGTGTTCACGCTGTTGAACTCCGTTCGTGTGCGTCCATACCGTGCAGTCATGTCAGGAGAGGAACCAGGGGGTTCCGGTCGCGAACGGTAGGAAGCCCAGGTGGCCGCCAGGCCCGCCGATGGTGAACAGAAGGTGAACGACTGGCGACGACAGGGCGAAGTGCGGCGCGGTTACTTGCGCGTCTGCACCTGCCGCTCGACGACCCAGCGGTAGAGGCGCTCCTGGGCGTGCGGCTCGAAGGCGTCCTGCGGGCCCATCCGCTCCCACGTGTCGTCCGGGCGGAGCTCCCAGCGCACGATGTCGTCGGCGAGCAGGAACGCCAGCACATGGTCGATCCAGTCGCGGTGCTTGGGGTGCTCGATGGGCACCAGCACCTCGACGCGCCGGTCCAGGTTGCGGGGCATCAGGTCGGCCGACCCGATGAGGTGCAGCGGCGTGTCGTCGACGTCGCCATGGGCGAAGCGGTAGATCCGACTGTGCTCGAGGTAGCGCCCGAGGATGCTGCGCACCCGGATGTTGTCGGACACCCCCTCGACACCGGCCCGCAGGCAGCTGATGCCGCGGATCACCATGTCGATCCGCACCCCAGCCTGGCTGGCCTCGTACAGCGCGTCGATCATCGCCGGATCACCGATCGAGTTGGCCTTGATCGTGATGTGCCCCTCCGGGCCGAAGCGGGTCTCCCGCCGGATCAGCTCGAGCAGGCGGGGCCGCAGGTCCCGGGGCGCGACGAGGAGGGTGTGGTAGACGTCGCCCCGGCTGTAGCCGGTCAGGTGGTTGAACAGCCGGGCGACGTCGGAACCGACGTCGAGATCGCAGGTCAGGATGCCGAGGTCCTCGTACAGCCGGGCCGTCTTGGTGTTGTAGTTGCCGGTGCCGATGTGGCAGTACCGCCGCAGCTGGTCACCGTCGTCGCGCACCACGAGGACGCACTTGGAGTGCGTCTTCAGCCCGACCATGCCGTACACCACGTGGACCCCGGCACGCTCCAGCTGCTTGGCCCAGTTGACGTTGGTCTCCTCGTCGAAGCGAGCCTTCAGCTCGACCAGCACAGCGACCTGCACACCCCGCTCCGCGGCGCGCATCAGGCCGCGGATGATCGGGCTGTCACCACCGGCCCGGTACAGCGTCATCTTGATGCTCTGCACCCGCGGATCGTCGGCTGCCTGCTCGATGAACGCCTCCGTGCTGCTGGTGAAGCTCTCGTAGGGGTGGTGCACGAAGATCCCCCGGTCGCGCATCACCGACACCAGCGGGCGGTCGGTCTCCTCGGCGAGGAAGATCCGCCCGGCGGTCACCGGCGGCCACGGCCGGTCCTTGAGGTCGGGGCGGTCGAGCCCGAGCAACTGCCAGAGGAAGCCGAGGTCGATCGGGCCGCGGAGGCGGTACACGTCGGCCGGGTGGACCTCGAGCTCGCGCACGAGCAGGTCGAGCATCTCGTCGCTCATGCTCTCGGAGACCTCGAGTCGAACGGCCTTGTTGAAGCGCCGCCGGCGCAGCTCCATCTCCAACGCTTCGAGCAGGTCCTCGGCCTCCTCGTCCTCCAGCGTCAGGTCGGCGTTGCGGGTGACCCGGAACGACGCTGCCTCCTCGATCACCATCCCGGCGAACAGCGTGTGCAGATGGGCGATGATCAGCTCCTCGACGGGCAGGAAGCGCGTCTCGTCGACCTCCAGCAGCCGCGGGAACACGGTCGGCACCTTGACCCGGGAGAAGCGCCGGTCATCGCTCTCCGGATCGGGGTCCGACACCATCGCCGCGATGCTCAGGGCGAGGTTGGAGATGTATGGGAACGGGTGGCTGGGATCGACGGCCAGCGGCGTCAACACGGGGAAGATGCGCTGCTCGTAGATCTCACCCATCCGCTTCTGATCGGTCTCGTCGAGGTCGGCCCAGCTGACGATGTGGATGCCCTCGGCAGCCAGCGCCGGCACCAGCTCCTCCAGGTACACCTGCTGCTGGCGGGCGACGAGCTCGCCCGCCCGGTCGTTGATCGCGGAGAGCTGCTGGGTGGGCGTGCGGCCGTCCGGCGCCGGCTCCTCCATACCGCCCGCGACCTGGTCCTTGAGGGCGGCGACGCGGACCTGGAAGAACTCGTCGAGGTTGGTGGTGGTGATGGCGCAGAACTTGGCCCGCTCGAGGAGGGGGATGCCGGGCTCGCTGGCCAGCTGGAGCACGCGGTCGTCGAAGGCGAGCCAGCTCAGCTCGCGGTTGATGAACCGATCGGTCACGCCCCCACTCTGCCGGATCGGCGTCACCCGTTGTGACGAAATGTGGCCGTGTCCTCCGGTCGCCTCGCCTGTCGGCTCGGCTCGTTACTCGTCGTCGGGACGGCCGAGGTCCCACTCCAGCGAGATCAGCTCCCGTTCGGCGTCGCGCACGATGCGCTCGCGGTTGCGACGGAACTGAGGGTCGTCGCGCGGCAGCAGTACCAGGCGGGCCAGGACTCGGGCGCGGAACTCGTCGAGCACGGTGCGGTCGCCCCAGTCGCCGTACACCTCCCAATGCGGCGACACCGGGCCGAGGTAGACGATCCTGGCGTGAGCCCGGGGTGGCTGGTCGGTGGCGAACTCAGACATGGGACCGGGAGCCTACCGGTGACCGGCCCCCGCAGACCGCTCGACGTTACAGTTGTGTGAAGCCCGCAAGCCAAGAGGGCCCATCTTGACGAACTCTTACGAAAGACGGCAAGCGTCTGGCTACGGCGGGCGTCGCAGACCAAGAACGCCCTCACGCAGGGAGCAGCAGCGATGGACTTCGAAGACGACCCACAGGGTGGATCCAGCGATGCTGGACACGGCGACGGCATGGATGGCGGCGGGGAACTGCCGTCTGTACCCGCCGGCCACGTTCTTCCCGAGCGACGGGGTAGGGGTCGACAAGGCGCGCAAGATCTGCGCCGGCTGTCCGGTCGCCGAGCCATGCCTGGAGTACGCCCTCGAGCACCGCATCGATCATGGCGTGTGGGGTGGGTGCAGCGAACGCGAGCGCCGGCGGATCCTCAAGCGCAGGCGGCTCGCCGTGAGCGCGGACTGACGTCCCGCAACAGCGCCGCCGGATGACGGCGACGCTCGGGTCGAGCGATCAGGAGTCGGTGCGGGTCTCGGTGCGTGGCGTCGCCGGATCGATCTCCGGCTTGGCGGTCGCGTCGGCTTGTCCTTCGGCCAACCCGTCCTTGAACTCCTTCTGCGCCTTGCCCAGGTTCTTGGCGAGCTTGGGCAGCTGGGAGCCGCCGAAGATCACCAGCACGACAGCAAGGACGATGAACCATTCGGAGCCTGAAGGCATGTCGTCAGACTAACGAGTCCCTTGCGCACAGGGAACGCGGGTCGGGCAATTCCCGGCGAGTCCACCGCCACCGCCCAGCTTCCCCTCAGGCTGCTCCGCCCGGGCGGCCGCGGCGGGCGAGGGCGCTGCTGCTCCAGCCGTCGGTGGCGGTGACATCCCGCCCGAACCACGACGGCGGCCGGAAGGCCTCGGCCGCCTCGGTCGACGAGAACTCCACCTCCACCGTCCACAGACCACGGAGCGGACCCTCGTAGCGGTCGACCTCGGCGACACCGCCGGGCACGGGCACGCGGTGACGGACCTTCTCCAGCTGCCGACCGGCGGTGTGCGGCCACAGCGCCTCCGCCTCCTCGACGGGGATCTCCACCTCGACCTCCGTGCGCGCCACGCCACGGCCGGCCTTGACGGTGAGCCGGGCCTCGTTCGGGGCGATGCGGATGCGCGTCTCCACGTCGTCCTCGCCCGCCAGGTAGCCCTGTCGCAGGCGGACGCCGGGACCGAGCACGTCGTCGCCCGGCGGTTCTTCGACGAGGTACTTGCGCTCGATCTCCACGCCCACGGCCACAGTATGGAACGTCGCGCACGACTACCCTGACGAGACGCTATGGGGAACGTGGTCACCGGCCGAGGCGACGTGCCCGATCCCGAGTCGCTCGTTGCCGCGTTGCGATCGGCGGGGCTCGACGTCGGCGCGCCGTCGGTGACGACTCGGGCGGTGCTGGACACGTTCGACGGGTTGGTGCACCGCTCCGGGCTGCGCCTCGAGCTCCGGGACGGCGTACTCGTGTTGAGCGGCGACGGTGCCGTGGACGCGCACCTGCCGGTCGCCCGGGCGCCCCGGGTCGCCGCCGACCTGCCCCCCGGCCCGTTCCGGTCCCGCCTCGGCGAGATCATCGAGATCCGCGCCCTGCTCCCGCAGCTGTGCGTCACGTCCCGGGCGCGCCGAGCCGTGCGCCGCAACCGCGACGGCAAGGTCGTCGCCGCGGCGACCGTCCACGAGGCGGTGGCCACCGAACAGGGCTCGCTGGAAGGGTGGTTCGTCGAGGTCGACGAACTCACCGGATACGAGAAGCAGGCCGCGGAGCTCGTCGAGATCGTGCGCGCCGCGGGGGTCACCGAGATCGACGACGACATCGTGGCGACAGCGATGGCCGCAGCCGGTGTCGACCCGGCCGGCTTCGACAGTGACCCGGCCTCTCCGCTCGATCCTGACGCCGATGCCCTCGAGGGCTTCCGTCTGGTCTTGGCCCACCTCGACCGGTCCATCGAGGCCAACCTGCAGGGCACGATCGACGATGTCGACCCGGAGTTCCTGCACGAGTTCCGCGTCGCCGTCCGGCGCAGCCGCTCGGTGCTCCGGCACGGCCGGAAGGTCCTTCCCCCCGACGTGCTGGAGTGGGTCCAAGACGACCTCCGCGAGCTCGGCACGGTGACCGGCGCGCCACGGGACCTCGACGTGTACGTGATCGAGTGGGACGACTACGTGACCGACCTGGCGCCGGAGACCGTGGCGGCGCTGCAGCCGGTGCGGGACCAGCTCGAAGCAGACCGGGCCGCCGCCCATCAGGACCTCGCCACGGCGCTCGGGTCCGATCGCGTCACGGCGCTGCGCGAGCGCTGGTCGGCCTGGCTCGGCACGCAGCACGACCCGGCGACCGGCGGTCCGCACGCCGACCATCCGGTCGCCCGGGTCGTCCGTCGACGTATCGAGAAGGCCCAGTCCCGGCTGATCGAGCACGGCCGGGCGATCACCCCGGCGACCCCGGCCGAGGACGTCCATGAGCTTCGGAAGGACGCCAAGAAGCTGCGCTACCTCCTCGAGTGCTTCGGCGGTCTGCTCCCGACGAAGGAGCGCAAGGCGTTCGTCAAGCGGCTCAAGGCGCTGCAGGACAACCTCGGCCGCCACCAGGACGCCGAGGTGCACATCGCCCAGCTCCGCCAGGCCGTCACCGAGCTGCCGGCGACCACGGCTCCGGAGACGTACGTGGCGATCGGTCAGCTGATCGAGCAGCTCGATGCGATCCGCCAGGGCGCCCGCGACGAGTTCGCCGAGCGGTTCGCCGAGTACGACGCCAAGGCCACCCGGCGGGCGCTGCGTGCGGTGCTCGACGGGTCGGGCGGATGAAGGTCCTCGCGACCTACAGCATCAAGGGCGGCGTCGGCAAGACCACCGCCGCGGTCAACCTGGCGTTCGAGGCCACTCGCTCAGGGACGCGGGTCCTGCTGTGGGACCTGGACCCGCAGGGCGCGGCGACGTTCTTCGTGCGCGTCAAGCCGTCGTTGAAGGGCGGTGCTCAGCGGCTGGTGTCGCGGCGCGGCGAGCTCGCCGACCACGTGCGAGCGACCGATGTCCCCGGGCTGCACGTGCTGCCGGCCGACTTCTCGCTGCGCCACCTCGACCTCCACCTCGACGACACCACGCCCGACCGCCTCGGCGACCTCCTCGCCCCGCTCGGCCAGTCCTACGACGTCGCCCTGTTGGACTGCCCGCCGGGGATCACGCTGACGAGCGAGGGCGTGTTCGGCGTCGCCGACGCCTTGCTCGTGCCGACGATCCCGTCGACGCTGTCGGCGCGCACGCTCGACCAGCTGTCCACGTTCCTCACCGACAACGACGACGCGCCTGATCTGCTGCCGTTCATCTCGATGATCGACCGTCGCCGCACCGTGCACCGTGAGGTCACGGCGACGCTGCGCCGGGAGTGGCCGCAGCTGCTGATCGCCGAGGTGCCGAGCGTGGCGGCGGTCGAACGGATGGGCGTCGAGCGGGCCCCGCTCGGTGCGTACGCGCCGGTGAGCCCTGGCGCCCTCGCCTTCCGCGACCTGTGGGCGGAGATCGCCCGCCGCCTCTGGTCCTGACGCCGCCGCAGCCGCCGCCCGATCTGGTTCTCCGTGGATTTCGCGGCCACGTCTGTCCCTGAATCCGGTTCAGAACCGGTCGGTGCCGGGGGTGGTCAGGCGGCGGACGAGGGCACCGGCGGCCAGCACGGCGGCGCCGGTGACGATGGCGCGGGCCGGCAGGGTGGCGACGAGGACGACGCAGCCGGCGAGGCCGAGCACGGCGAGTCCTCGCGGCCAGCGGCGGCGCGCCGGCGGCAGCGTCAGGGCGGCGGCGTTGGTGATCGCGTAGTAGGTGAGCACGGCGACCCCCGACAGTCCGAGCGCTTCGCGCAGGTCGGTCACAACGATCACCACCACGACCACGGCCGCCACCGCCAGCTCGGCGCGCCGCGGCAACGAATGGCGGGCGTCGACGTCGGCGAACACACCCGGCAGCTCGCGTCGACGGGCCATCGCCAGCACCGTGCGGGAGATCCCCGGGATCAGGTTGAGCAGCACCCCGAGCGATGCCAGACCGGCACCGACGCGGGTCACGGGCGTCAGGACATCAGCGCCGGCGGCCTCGACGACCAACTGCAACGGCGCGTTGGATCCGGCGAGCACATCGACCGGGACGACGGCGAGCACGGTGACGGCGACCGCGGCATAGAGCACGAGCACCACCCCGAGGGCCACCGGGATCGCTCGCGGGATCGTCCGCTCGGGATCGCGGACCTCCTCGCCGAGGGTCGCGATCCGGGCGTAGCCGGCGAAGGCGAAGAACAGGTAGCCCGCCGATCGGAGGATCCCGAAGGGGCTCGTGTCGAGCGGCGTGATGCGCCCGAGCGAGGCGTTCGGTGCCGACCAGCCGGCGACGATGATGCCGAGCAGGACGAGCACCGACACGGCGACCAGGACGCGCGTGACGGCGACGGTGCGCGTGATGCCGCCGAGGTTGACAGCGACGATGAGGACGACGGCGGCGACGGCGACCACCCGGTCGTACTCCGGCCACAGGTAGGCACCGGCCGTGAGCGCCATCGCGGCCGCAGATGCGGTCTTGCCGACCACGAAGCCCCAGCCGGCGAGATGGCCCCACGCGGCCCCGAGCTGCCGCCTGGCGTAGACATACGTGCCACCGGACTCCGGGTGGACCGCAGCCAGCTGTGCCGACGACGTGGCGTTGCAGTAGGCGACGATGGCGGCGATCGCCAACCCGATGAGCAGGCCGGTCCCGGCGGCTGCAGCTGCGGGTCCCCAGACGGCGAAGACGCCGGCGCCGATCATCGAGCCGCAGCCGATGACGATGGCGTCGGCCAGTCCGAGGCGCCGGCGCAACGTGCCGTCCGTCGTCACCGCGCCACCGTACCGAGACCCCGCGTGGCGATCGTTTCGTCCGGATCGTGGTCGCCCGGGCGACCGGGATCCGGACCGAAAGAGAGCGCGCGTCAGGCGCCGAGGATGCTGCGGGCCGCCTGGGCCCGCTGACGGCGGATGCGCCGACGCTCACGCTCGGAGAGGCCGCCCCAGATGCCGAACTTCTCGCCGTTCTGGAGGGCGAACTCGAGGCACTCCTCACGCACGACGCATCCGCGGCAGACCTCCTTCGCCTCGCGCGTGGACGCACCCCGCTCGGGGAAGAAGAGATCGGGATCGACCCCGAGGCAGTTGGCGTGGTCCTGCCAACCGTGATCCCCTGGATCGGACGCGGATTCGAATGAGTCGTACATGCGGGAGGACCCCCTGCCGTGTGGTCCCGTGCTGCGTTGAGCCAAGGTGGACGAGGTGCCGGCCCGGAAGGACCCGGACGACACGCTCGTAATTACATTGATGTGATTGTCGCATACCACATCACGTTCGCGCAAGGGCGGATCTCTCACCCGTCGCGAACTGCAGGTTCGCGAGCTGGTCCCCGGGACACGGTTCCCGACCGCTTCGGCCCCCGCCCGCAGCGAGCGTGGACGGTCAGGTCGAGCGTCGGGCCGGAGGCCCGGCGGCGCCAGCCGCAGCGAGACAGCGGAGCGAGCGAGTCTTCGAGCGAGCGAAGCCAGCTAGCCAGCTAGCCGGCACGGCGGGTGCGGGCCTGCTGACGCTTGTGCTCGATGAAGTCGACGAGCACGTAGTCACCGAGGTTCTCCGGCGTGGTGAAGAACGCCCGGCCGCGGTTGATCTCCGTCAACCGCTCGACGAACGCCGTCAGGTAGCTCGTGGCGTCGAGCATGAACGTGTTGATGCGGATGCCCTCGCGGGTGCACCGCAGCACCTCGCGCAGCGTCGCCTCGACCGTCTCGGTGACCGGCGGGTAGTTGAAGAACACGTCGCCGCTGGCGGTGACGTGGGCGGTCGGCTCGCCATCGGTGATCATGATGATCTGCTTCGTGCCGGACTGTCGTGCCAGCAGCTGGCGGGCCAGCGTGAAGCCGTGTTGCATGTTGGTGCCGTACACGAAGTCCCAGCTGACCTCGGGCAGCTGCTCGGCCTTGAGGATGCGGGCCGTCTCGCTGAAGCCGACGAGGCCGAGGTAGTCGCGCGGGAACTGCGTCGAGATCAGCGAGTGCAAGGCCATGGCGACCTTCTTGGCCGGCAGGAAGTTGTCGCGCATCGGCATCGACAGCGAGAGATCCAGCATCAGCACGGTGCTGGAGCGCGTCAGGTGCTCGGTGCGTTCCACCTCGAAGTCGCCCGGCTCGAGCTCGACGGGAGTGCCTCGCACACCGCGACCGCGGCGCCCGAGGGCATTGCGGATGGTGCGCTGGAGGTCGAGCTGGAACGGATCGCCGTACTCGTAGGGCTTGGTGTCGTAGGTCCGCTCATGACCGTGTCCGAGCCGGTGCACCTGGTGCTGACCGACCTGGTCCTTGGTCAGCTTGCCGAAGAGGTCGCGCAGGGCGTTGGAGCCGATCGCTCGCAGCCCCTTCGGCGTCAGCTCGAGGCGGCCCTCGCGCTGCTCGATCAACCCGGCCTCGGTCAGCATGCGGGTCAGCTCGGCGAGGCGCTCGAGGGAGCGGGCGGCATCGTCCCCGAGCAGGTCGCGCACCCGATCCATGTCGGCCTCGGCGAGGGCGCCGGGGTTGGACGCGTTGCGCAGCAGGTTCTCCAGCTGGTCGAGATCGCCGAGCTCCTGCATCGTCTGCATGGCCTGGCCCATGCCCAGCGGGTCCTGGCCCTGGAAGTCGTAGGACTGCCCCCATCCCTGCTGCGGGAACAGGCGGCGCAGGTGGCCGCCCAACTGGTCCATCTGCCAGCGCAGGTCCATGTCGCCGAGCAGCTGGTCGGAGAGCTCCTGCAGCTGCGCCCGCTGCTCGGGCGTCATCGAGTTGAGCATCGCCTGCATCGCCGCCATCTTCTGGGCCAGCTGCTCGAGCAGCTCGTCGAGGCTCTGCGGGTTCTCCGGGAAGAAGTCCCCGTACTCCTCCATGAACTCCTCGAAGCGCGGGTCCTCGCCGCGCTCGCGACGCTCGAGCATCTCGTTGAGCGCCGCCATCATGTCCTTCATGCGGGCGAGGTCCTCGGGCGTCATCTGCTGCATCGCCCCGCTCATCTGCTCGAACAGCTGGTTGGCGAGCTGCTGGCGGAGGCGGTCGAGCAGCGCCTCGAAGCGGCGCGACGCCTCCTGCGACTCGAAGTCGTACTCCTGCAGCTCGCGCACCTTGCCGGCGAGGTCGTCGGGCAGGAAGTCGAGGCGCATGTTGCGGTCCATCGCCGAGTCGTGTGCGGTCTCGGCCCGGCGCCGGTCGCCGGTGCGCTGGGCGTGCTGCTCGGCCTCGCGCACGGCGTTGTCGATGGCGTGGCGCTCCTCGTCGACGATGTCGTCGAGCTCGCGGGCGATCTCGTCGTAGACACCGCCGAGGTCGAAGCGGTCGAGGCGGTCCTGGCGCTCGCGGCGCAGCTTCTCGAGCAGCTCGCGCACGCCCTGCAGCCGCTCGCCGTTGCGGTCGCGGAGGCCCTGGTGCATCATCCGGCGCAGGGCGGCGTTGACGTCGCCGTGGTACAGCAGCTCGTCGGTCAGCTCTTCGAGCAGCGCGTCGCCGTCCAGCTCGAAACCCTGCTGGGTGCCGTCCCAACGGGAGTACGTGAAACGCGCCGGCATCCGGTCACCGTACCGCGGTCGCTCTTCGGTCACAGGCCATGTGAGCGCAAGCACAAGCGCCTAGGCTGGACGTCATGCGGGTGCCTCGCACGTTCGTCTTCGTGGACCTGTCCGGGTTCACCAACTACACGGCCGCCTTCGGCGACGACGCGGCCGGACGCCTGCTCAGCGCATTCCGGACCATCGTCCGCGAAGTGGCGTCGGACCGCGGCGTGCGGATCGCCAAGTGGCTCGGTGACGGCTGCATGATCGTGGCGGTCGAGCAGAACGACGCCATCGCCTTCACCCTCGACCTGGAGGACCGGTCGGCGGACGTCATCGCGCCGCTCACCCTGCGTGCCGGCATCGCCACCGGCTACGCCTTGCTGTTCGAGGGGGACGACTACATCGGCTCGGCCGTCAACATGGCCGCCCGGCTGTGCGACATTGCCGACGGCTACGAGGTGCTGATCCCGACGATGGGCCTCGAACGGCTGCCCGAGGGTGTCGTCGCCACCCCGCACGGCCCGGTCGAGCTCGCCGGCTTCCCCGGCCCGATCGAGGTGTTCGAGCTGACCGGCGTACCGAAGGAGCCCGACCGCAACGACACCGGCGAGCTCTGGACCCGATCTCCCTTCATCTGAGCCGTTCTGTCCTTCAAGATCGGCCCGTTCGGGCCGATCTCCAAGGACAGAAGGTTCGTGCCGCGGTCAGCTGCGGCTGCGATAGGTCGCCGAGGTACCGGAGGTGTCCTTGTTCAGGCGCTTCGACAGGTGCAGACCCTCGAGGACGAAGGTCACAGCGGCGGCGACAGCGGCCGGTGACTCGTCCCCCTGGGTGAGCGCGGCGACGGGGGCCCGCAACGGCGGCACGGACTCGACGAGGCCGGCGAGCTCGCTCGACCGGACGTCCTCGCCGGTGTGGGCGATCACGCCTTCCTCGAAGGCGGCGATGATGTCGCGGGTCTGCTCGGGGGCCACACGGGACTTGAACACCGTGAGGACGGCGCCCTTGACGAGGTTCTCGAAGACGGCACCCTCCCGGCCCTCGTCGAGCGACTCGATCTCGATCTTGCCGCTGGAGCTGGCACCGAGCGCCTCGAGGTCGTCGATCCGGGGCACGACGACGCGCTCCCCCATCCGCAGGCCGCGTCGCAGGGCATTCGCCGCGACGACCTCGTAGTTGGTCACCGAGAGGCGGACGCTGACGCCGCTGCGCTGGTTGACGTGCGTGCTGGCCCGCGCCAGGTGGCTGATCGTGGCGATGACCTCGGCCAGGTACTCCGGAACGTGGACGTCGATCCCTCCGACCGAGGTGGAGCGGGCCTCCTGGCGGACGATGTCCAGCTCGGTCTCGACCTCGAGCGGGTAGTGGGTGCGGATCTGGCTGCCGAAGCGATCCTTCAGCGGGGTGATGATGCGGCCGCGGTTGGTGTAGTCCTCGGGGTTCGCCGAGGCGACCAGGAGGATGTCGAGCGGCAGGCGGATCTTGTACCCCCGGACCTGGATGTCGCGCTCCTCGAGCACGTTGAGCAGGCCGACCTGGATGCGCTCCGCCAGGTCCGGCAGCTCGTTGATGGCGAAGATGCCGCGGTTGGTGCGCGGCACGAGGCCGTAGTGGAGGGTCAGCTCGTCGGAGAGGTAGCGCCCCTCGGCGACCTTGATCGGGTCGACCTCCCCGATCAGGTCGGCGATGGACGTGTCGGGTGTGGCCAGCTTCTCGCCGAAGCGGTCGTCACGGTGGACCCACGTGATCGGCGTCTCCTCCCCGTGCTCGGCGACGAGATCACGAGCCTGGCGGGAGACCGGGGTGTACGGATCGTCGTTGATCTCGCTGCCGGCGATGATCGGCATCCACTCGTCGAGCAGGCCGGTCAGCGAACGGATCATCCGGGTCTTCGCCTGCCCCCGCTCGCCCAGGAAGATGATGTCGTGCCCGGCGAGGAGGGCGTTCTCGAGCTGCGGAAGGACGGTCTGCTCGTATCCCAGCACCCGGGTGAACAGCGGCTCGCCGCTCGGCGATGCAGGCGACGGCATTGGCCCTGACCTCTTCCTTGACCGGGCGCGACTCCCACCCAGCCTCTCGGAGCTGGCCGATCGTTGCGGGACGTGCTGCCATGACTCGAAGCTAGCCAAGCACCGCCCCGCCCACACGACGCACGTCGAAGATCACCTGGTCACTGGTCGGCGAGGCGCATCACCGCGTCAGCGCCGCAGGTCGCCGCTCCCAGATGTACGTCGCCTTGGCCGGCGTCGGTGGGTTCGCCGGCGCAGGCGGCTCCGGCGTGATCGTCCACGTCGCGCCTGCATCGGACGACTCGACCATGACGTCCCGTCCGGCGACCCACGGTCAGCAGGCGTCCGCCGCCGTCGCCACCAGCGAGACTCGTCGGCGTCGTGGCTGACTCGTGTCGGCCGCGTCGGGTCACGCGCTGTCCACGTCAGTCCCCGTCCGCGCTGCCGGATCACCTGCACCCGTCGGGCAGCAGCCACGAGATCGCTGCCGGCTGGACTGCGAACGGGCGCACCGACGACGCCACGACCGTCCTCGAGCGGAGCGGTCCACGACGTCTCCTCCGTCGACGATGCGGTACACGCCAGTCGGCGGTGCCCGATGAGCGCCGTCACCGTCGTCGAGCACCAGCAGGTGGCCGTCGGTGCCGGACTCGGAGGGCAGCTTGGTGGTGAGGTCCGCCCAGGTCGCGCCGTCGTCGACGGACAAATGCAACGCGGAGCGTCGCTGCCGGAAACGGCGAGCAGCGTGTCCGCACCGGGAGTCGGAACGTCGCACGCTCAGCGCTGTCACGTCCGTCGAACTCGCCGAGCTCAACGAAGTTGGCACCATCGTCGCCGGTCCGGAACACGCCATCGGCACCGGCGACCCAGAACGGTTGCCGACGTCGCGGGATCCTGGACGAGGACGCCGTGATCCGGCGGTTCCTGCCGTCGCCGCCCAGCTGCCGTCCACGTCGCTGCCTCCGTCAGCGAGTGACGAACAACCCGCTGTCCGGCACGGCTCGCCACCAGAGCGTTCGGCCGCCTCCAGACGAACAACGAGTCCGCTCGGACACTGCACCGGCAGGCCCGACCTCGCCGCAACCCACGTCGGTGGTGTCGGCGGGGCGGTCGTCGTCGGGTCGTGGCCGCGGTCGTGGTCGTCGGTCGTCGACCGTGGTCGTGGTCGACTCGGTCGGCGCTGTGGTCGACTCGCGTCGGCGGACTGGTGATCGGCGGGGTGGTCGGGAGCAGACGCCGCGGGGGAGGGAAGCGCGTGCGTGACGGGGTGCTGAACACAGGGAGGCGGCGGGGCGGAATTGTGTTGTAGGTGAACGTCCCCGAATCGTCGAAGTCCGTGTCGAACGAAGTGTCGAACTGGCTGTCGAAGTCGGTCTCGAACTCGGTGGGGTACACGGTGTCGTACGGGACGGTCTCGTAGTCAGTGGCGAACTCGCCGCTCTCGTCGAACTCGTACACCGGCGCAAAGGCGGTCGAGCCCCACAGCCCGAGCAGCGACCGTGTCCACGCCCCCTCCGGCGTCGACTCGACGGGCCCCGTCGTCGTGGTCACGCTGTCGTCCGTCCGCAGCACGCCGGCATCGCTGACCACCGGTCGCGGTCCCGTACTGCTGCCGACGAGGATCACGACGAGCAAACCCGTCAGCGCTGCGGCGACGGTCGCCACCAGGCGACCTCGGCTGAGCGCCGGCACTCCATCGGGGTCGGTCGACGGAGCCTCGACGGGCGTCTCGATCGGACGCTCGTCGATGGCGAAGCCGTCGGTGCCGTCGATGGCGAAGCCGTCGGTCGCGGAAACGTTGACCGTCGGCTCGACCGGCGGGCGCGCCGGCTCGATCCAGTCGGCTCCGTCGGGCCGGAAGATGTCGTCGTTCATCGCTGACCCACCGCACGCGAGGGTAGACCCGGACAGGAGCGGGTGGTAGTCGGCATTCGCAACTCCGACGGCCCCATCACCGTCGCTAGCCTGCGGCGCCGTGGAACTCTCGGGTGGCTGGCGCGCCCACCCAGCCGACGACGAGCTCCGCCGGGATGGCATCGGTCTCGAGGTCGACGACAGCGGCTGGCTGGAGCTCGACGTGCCCGGGCACTGGCGTTCCCATCCCGAGCTGGCCACCAGCGACGGGCCGATCCTCTACCGCCGTCGCTTCGAGCTGACCGCACCGGCACCTGGCCAGCGCCGCTGGGTCACGTTCGACGGCATCTTCTATCAGGCCGACGTCTGGCTCGACGGGGCCTACCTCGGCGATCCGGAGGGCTACTTCTTCCCCCACAGCTTCGACGTCACGGCGCTGTGCCGCCTCGGAGACGACCACGTGCTGGCCGTCGAGGTGACGTGCAACCCCGAGCGTGGCACCCGCGGCCGGCGCAACATCACCGGGCTGTTCCAGCACTCCGAAGCCGTCGATCGGCAGTGGAACCCGGGCGGCCTGTGGCGGCCCGTGCTCGTCTACGACACCGGGGCGGTCAAGCTCGACCGATTGCGCGTGCTGTGTCGCGACGCCGATGAGACCCGTGCCCACCTGCGCCTGGCCGCCCGCCTCGACAGCGACGTCGCCCGTGCCGTGCAGCTGCGGACGACGGCCGACGGCACGGTCGTCGGCGAGACGGAGCATCCGCTCGCCGCCGGCGCCAACGAGATCGAGTGGTCGCTCGATCTCGACCGGCCCCGGCTGTGGTGGCCGCGGGCGCTCGGTGATCAACCGCTCACGGACATCGGCGTCGAGCTGCTCGTCGACGGCGCGGTCAGCGATCGCCGTTCGCGACGCACCGGCCTCCGCGAGGTCGCCTGGAACGACTGGACGTGCTCGATCAACGGCGAGCGCCTGTTCCTCAAGGGCGCCAACCTGCTGCCGACCCGTCCCGGTCTCGCCGACGCCTCCCCGGCGGATGTCCGCCGCGACGTCGAGCTGGCCGTCGAGGCCGGTCTCGACGTCTTGCGGGTGCAGGCCCACATCGCCGACCACGAGCTGTACCGGGCCGCCGACGAGCTCGGCATGCTGCTGCTGCAGGACCTCCCGCTGCAATGGGGGTACGCGCGGCACATCCGGCGGGAGGCGGTGCGCCAGGCTCGCGAGGCCGTCAACGCCCTCGGCCACCACCCCTCGATCGTCCAGTGGTGCGCCCACGACGAGCCCGTGCCCGACGCCCCCCAGGTCGCGTCCGAGGGACGGGCCGGCCGCCTGCGCCGTGTGGTGTCGCAACAGCTCCCGACGTGGAACAAGTCGATCCTCGACCGCTGGCTCAAGCGGGCGTTCGAGCAGGCCGACCCCACCCGCCCGGCGGTCGCCCACGGCGGGGTCCTCCCCCACCTCCCACGACTCGACGGCACGGACACCCACCTCTGGCTCGGCTGGCACCGCGGCGAGGTGGGTGAGCTGGCCGAACTCGCCCGGGTCGTGCCGCGGCTCGTCCGCTTCGTCAGCGAGTTCGGCGCCCAGTCGGTGCCTGCCGCCGCGGACGAGTTCGTCGACACATCCCGCTGGCCGGCGCTGGACTGGGACGAGCTGCACGAGCACCACGGCCTCGAGGTCGACATCATGCTGACCCGCGTGCCACCACAGGATCATCCGACGTTCGATTCGTGGCGCACGGCGACGCAGCGCAACCAGGCGATGATCCTGCGCCACCACATCGAGACGCTGCGCCGGCTGAAGTACCGGCCGACGGGCGGCTTCTGCTTCTCGTGGCTGGCCGACCCATCACCGATGATCTCGGCGTCGGTGCTCGACGACCAGCGGCGGCCGAAACTGGCGTGGCAGACCGTCGTCGACGCCTGCCAGCCGGTCGTCGTGATCACCGATCCGCTGCCGGCGGTCGTGGCCCCCGGCGACGCCATCGCTCTCGACGTGCACGTCGTCAACGACCTGCGCGTTGCCCTGGTCGACGCCACGGTGGCCCTCACGTGCACGTGGCGCGGCGGGCGTCAGCAGTGGGCGTTCCGCGGCGACGTCGATGCCGACTCGTGCGCCCGGGTCGGGCGCATCGAGCTCACCGTGCCCGACGAGCCGGGCGACCTGCTGCTCGGCGTGGCGTTGACCGGGCGCGACGCCGCGGACAACGAGATCACTGCCACCCGCCGCGCCGGCGCTCGGATCCTCGTGCCCTGACACCGACGAGCGCGACGCTCGTCAGTCGAGCCCGCCGAGCACCTGCTGGTCCCACTCGATGACCGATCCGGTGACCACACCGCTGCGGTCGGACAGCAAGAAGACGATGAAGTCGGCGATCTCATCGACCTGCCCGAGCTTGCCCATCGGCAACTTCCGGGCCGCCTGAACGCGCCATGAGTCGTCGGCGCCGTGGAACCTGCGCTGGGTGAGGTCCTCGCCCTCGGTGTCGGTCCAGCCGATGTTCACGCCGTTGATGCGGATGCGGTCGAAGCGGTGAGCGTGGGCGGCGTTGCGCGTCAGACCGGCGAGGCCTGCCTTGGCCGCGACGTACGGCGCCAGGAACGGCTGTCCGCCGTGTTCGGACGAGGAGATCACGTTGACGATCGTGCCCGGCGCACCGCGGGCGATCATGTCGCGGACGGCGGCCTGCATGGCGAAGAAGGGGCCGCGGAGGTTGACGGCGATGTGGGCGTCGAACAGCTCGGGCGTGGTGTCGACCAGCGTGCCCCGGCTGGTCAGCCCAGCCGCGTTGACGAGGCAGTCGATGCGCCCGAAGGACGCCACGACGTCTTCCACACTGCTCCCGGCGGCGACCGGATCGGCGAGGTCCGCCGCCACGAAGCGGGCGGTCGTGCCCCCCTCGGTGAGCTCGGCGACGAGCCGCTCGCCCAGCTCGCGCCGCCGACCGGTGACGACCACAGCCGCCGCGCCCTCGGCGGCGGCGGCCCGCGCCACGCCCGCGCCGACACCGGAGGTGGCACCGTGGACGAGGACGACCTTGCCGTCCAGGAGGCGGCCGGCGGTGATCAGGATCGCCGCCTCAGATGCGCGCCAGCTTCTTGCGGTTCTTGACCTTGGCCTTGAGGTAGTCGGCGTTCATCAGCGCGATGAAGTCGATGGAGATGGACTTCGGGCAGGCGGCCTCGCACTCGCCGTAGTTGGTGCACGAGCCGAAGTACTGCTCCATGGTCTCGACCATGGCCTCTGTGCGGGCGAGCCGCTCGGCCTGGCCCTGCGGCAGCAGGTTGAGGTGGGCGATCTTGGCCCCGGTGAAGAGGTTCGCCGCGCCGTTGGGGCAGGCCGCCACGCAGGCCCCACAGGAGATGCACTCGGCGGCGTCCATGGCCGCGTCGGCCACCGGCTTGGGTATCGGGATCAGGTTGGCGTCCGGCGCGCCGCCGGTGGGGGCGGTGATGAACCCGCCGACCTCCACGATGCGGTCGAACGCCGAGCGGTCGACCATCAGGTCCTTGATGATCGGGAACGCCCGCGCCCGCCACGGCTCGATGACGATCTCGGCCCCGTCGGCGAACGTGCGCATGTGCAACTGACACGTCGCCGTTCCCCGTTGCGGCCCGTGGGCCTGGCCGTCGATCATCAGCGAACACGTACCGCAGATGCCTTCGCGGCAGTCGTGGTCGAAGGCGATGGCGTCCTTGTCCTCGGCGATCAACCGCTCGTTGAGCACGTCGAGCAGCTCGAGGAGCGAGGCCTCCTCGCTGATCTCGTCGATGTGGTGGGTCTCGAAGCTCCCGGCCGCGTCGGGGCTGTCCTGGCGCCAGATCTTGAGGGTGAGGTTCGCTCGACCGCATGTCTCCGACACGAAAGGAGGAGGAGGCAATGACGTCCTCACTTGTAGCTCCGGGTCTGGAAGTGGACGGTCTCGTAGACCAGTTCCTCCTGGTGGCGCTTGGCGTCCATCGGGTCGCCCGTCCACTCCCACGCCGCGACGTGGGCGAAGTTCTCGTCGTCGCGCAGCGCCTCCCCCTCCTCGGTCTGGTACTCGGAGCGGAAGTGCCCGCCGCAGCTCTCCCGCCGCTCGAGGGCGTCGCGGCACATCAGCATGCCGAGCTCGAAGAAGTCGTCCACGCGGCCGGCCTTCTCCAGCGTCTGGTTGACGTTCTCACCGCTGCCGGTGACGCGCAGGTCCCGCTGGAACTCGCTGTACAGGGCGGGGATCTCCGAGAGAGCCTTCTGCAGCCCGGCCTCGTTGCGATCCATCCCGCAGTAGTCCCAGATGATCTTGCCGAGCTCGCGGTGGAAGTGGTCCGGTGAGCGGGTCCCGCCGTTGCGGAGGTAGCCGTCGAAGCGGGTCCTGACGGCGCTCTCGGCGGCGGCGAACTCGGGGTGGTCGGCATCGGGGATCGGCTTGTTGAGCATCGGTGCGAGGTAGTTGCCGAGCGTGTACGGCAGCACGAAGTAGCCGTCGGCGAGTCCCTGCATGAGGGCGGAGGCGCCGAGCCGGTTGGCGCCGTGGTCGGAGAAGTTGGCCTCGCCGGCGCAGTACAGGCCGGGAATCGTGGTCATCAGCTCGTAGTCGACCCACAGCCCGCCCATCGTGTAGTGCGACGCCGGGTAGATGCGCATCGGCACCTCGTAGGGGTCCTCCCCGGTGATCCGCCCGTACATCTCGAAGAGGTTGCCGTAACGCTCGCGTACGACGTCCTTGCCGAGGCGGTTGATGGCATCGGTGAAGTCCAGGTACACGCCGTTCTTCAGCGGACCCACGCCGCGCCCGGAATCGACGGCCCGCTTGGCGGCGCGAGACGAGATGTCCCGCGGCGCCAGGTTGCCGAAGCTCGGGTACAGCCGCTCGAGGTAGTAGTCGCGCTCGTCCTCCGGGATCTGCGACGGCAGCCGGTCATCGGCCTGCTGCGGCACCCACACCCGCCCGTCGTTGCGCAGCGACTCCGACATCAGCGTCAGCTTCGACTGGAACTCGTCGGACTGCGGGATGCACGTCGGGTGGATCTGCGTGTAACAGGGGTTGGCGAAGAAGGCGCCGCGCCGGTGGGCGCGCCAGGCGGCCGTGACGTTGCACGCCATGGCGTTGGTCGAGAGGAAGAAGGCGTTGCCGTAGCCGCCGGTGCAGAGGATCACGGCATGGGCGTTGTGCGATGTGATCTCGCCGTTCAGGAGGTCGCGGGTGACGATCCCGGCGCACCGCCCGTCGACGACGACGATGTCGACGAGCTCCATGCGGTTCCACAGCTTGACGGTGCCGAGCCCGACCTGCCGGGCCATCTGCTGGTAGGCCCCGAGGAGCAGCTGCTGGCCGGTCTGGCCGCGGGCGTAGAACGTGCGGCTGACCTGGGCGCCACCGAAGCTGCGGTTGTCGAGCATCCCGCCGTACTCGCGGGCGAACGGCACGCCCTGGGCGACCATCTGGTCGATGATGTTCCCGGAGACCTGGGCGAGGCGGTAGACGTTGCCCTCGCGAGCCCGGAAGTCGCCGCCCTTGATGGTGTCGTAGAACAGACGGTGGATGCTGTCCCCGTCGCCGCGGTAGTTCTTGGCGGCGTTGATCCCGCCCTGGGCGGCGATCGAGTGGGCGCGGCGCGGCGAGTCGTGGAACGTGAACGCGTCGACCTGGTAGCCGAGCTCGGCCAGCGTGGCGGCCGCCGAGGCGCCGGCGAGCCCCGTGCCGACGACGATGATCTTGAACTTGCGCTTGTTGTTCGGGTTGACCAGCTTCGAGTCGGCGATGTACGTATCCCACTTCTCGGCGAGCGGGCCGGTGGGAACCTTGTCGTCGAGCGTGACGCCGGTGGCCGATGGGCGTTCGGTGAGGGTGGCGGTCATGGTGGTGGCCTCAGATCTGGATGATGCCGGCCTGGACGGCGATCGGCATCGAGACGTTGCCGACGACGATGACGGTGGCGATGGCCGTCGCCAGCCCGCGACGCCACTGGTTGAAGCGCGGGTTGTTCCACCCGAGGGATTGGAACAGGCTCCACGTGCCGTGGAAGAGGTGGATGCCGAGGGCGATGTTGCCGATGATGTAGATGATCGCCACCGGCAGGCGGGAAAGGCTGGCATCGACGTTGCGGTACACCTCACCGCGGACGAAGTCGGGGTTGAGCCAGCCCCATGTCAGGTCGGCGAGGTGCACGGCGAGGAACAGCAGCACGATGATCCCCGTCCAGCGCATCGTGCGGGCGGCGAAGTTGGCGGCGACGTAGTCGCGCTTGGACTGGTAGCGCATGGGCCTGGCGCGGCGGTTGATGATCGTCAGCGTGTAGGCGGCGTGGAGGTGCAGCACCAGGGCGACGATGAGCACGATGCGCAACGCCCACAGGGCGTAGGTGCGAGGTAGGAGCGGGACGAGCAGCTCGCGCAGGAACTCGCCGTAGACGTCGATGTCGTAGACCAGCTCGCCGTCGTGCTCGACGATGCCGAGGTACATCTTCAGGTTGCCGACCATGTGGACGATGACGAAGCCGATTCCGATCAGACCGGTGATCGCCATCACGTACTTCTTGCCGAGAGCCGTCGAGTACAGGTCGACGAGGAACGGCTTGCGTTTCCTCGACGCCTGGGCAGTACCGCTGACGGGGCCTCGGGTGACCGCTTGCGCCATGCAGCGAACGCTAACCGGGCCCGGACGCCGTCCCTGAATCTCAGCCTGGGCGTGCCGGCCGACGATCTCAACACCCGTCCGACGTCGTGCCCTCACAGGATTCGTTTGCGTCGTCCGGACAAACCGTTTCAGGTCGTTCCGGACGACGCAGACGCGCGGGACAGCCGTTCTCGCATCGTCGACGCGACCCACGCCGAGCGTTCGGTCACGTGCGTCCAGGTGTACTCATACACGGTGAGACCGATGTCCTGGAGCTCGTTGCGCCGTTGCGCGTCGCGGCCCCGTTCGGTCGGCGTCGAGTGACCCATTCCACCGCTGACCTCGACCACGAGGCCGTGGTCGCGGAACAGGAAGTCCACCCGCCCGACGTGCCGGCCATCACGCCGCTGGACGACCTGGGTCTCCGGCCTCGGCAACCCGGCGTCGCGCAGCAGCCGGAGGAACCGCCGCTCGAGGACCGACTCCCCGCCGCTGTCGATGAGCAACCTGTCGAGCCGGCGGGCGCCCCACCGACCGCGGCCGCGTAGCTCTCCGAGACGGCGCTCGAGGACGATGGGCGCCGTCAGCCCGTCCCGGACAGCGCTGTCGATGGCCGCTTCCAGCCGCGTCCTGGCGATGCCGACGTGGGCGAGGTCGATGATCGTCCGGGTCGCCGAGGTGCACCGGAAACCATCGACGGTGACGAGGTCGAGCGGACCGACTCTGTCGGTCGTATGTACTCGCGACCGACATGTCCGACCGCGACTCGACCGGAGGACGGTGAACTCGACAGCACCATCGATCGCCCGATCGAACCGATGCAGCGCTGCCGCCGCTTCGTGGCTGACCCAGCCAGCGCCCGCGAGTGCCAGCAGGCCGGTCTGCACCCGGCGGTGCCAGGAGTCGCCGGACCCGGACACCACCAGGACCCGTGGCTCGACCTGCGTGAGCCAACCGCCAGCGACCGCGGCCCGTTGCCGGCGCGATGACATCCCGCATCGGCGCAGCTGATCGACGCTGATCGCGCCGTGCTGGCCTGCGGCAACGGCGGTGACGGCGGCGACGACGAGAGCATCCATGACCGCCATGGGGGTTGCGGCGACGGTAGAGCGGAAACGCGTCAGGGTGGGGCGATGAAGTCGATGAGGCGTTCGACGGCGCCGACGAGCTCCGGCCGGAGGTCGGCGTAGCTGCGGACCCGGTTGCGCAGCTGCGGCCAGAACCGGGTGGGATCGGCACCGAGGGCCTGGCACAGGCCGTCCTTCCACGGGACGCCACGCGGGACGTCCGGCCAGGTGCGCAGGCCGAGCACCCGGGGCTGAATGCCGGCCCAGACGTCGACGAACGGATGCCCCGTCACGAGGACATGCGGCCCACGAACGCTGGCGGCCAGGCGGGCCTCCTTGGACCCGTCGACGAGGTGGTCGACGAGAACCCCGAGGCGCCGCTGCGGTGACGGGCCGAACGCCGTCACGGCGGTGGAGAGGTCGTCGATGCCGTGCATCGGCTCGACGACCACGCCGAGCCCGCGCAGGTCGTCTCCCCACACGTGCTCGAGGAGTTCGGCGTCGTGGCGCCCCTCGACCCAGATCCGGCTCGCCGCCGCCACCCGGGCCGGCGCTGGCGTCCCGGCGATCGAACCCGAAGCGGTGACCGTCGGGACTGTGGCGCGGCCGGCCGCCGGCCGGCGCAGCGTCACCGGCTGGCCGTCGATGAGGAACCCGCCGGGCTTCCAGGCGAAGTGGCGTCGATGCTGGGCGCGATCACGCAGCGTCACGGCTTCGGTGCTCCACGTGACGACGTCGCCGCAGAACCCGCTGGCGCGCTCCTCGACGACCATCCCGATGGCGACGTCGACCTCGCGGTAGCGCGCCCGCCGCCGGGTATCGGCCATCTCGTCGAGGATGTCGCGTTCGTAGGGCACGGGCGAACGATTCAAGCACGGGAACCGGCGACGATCGCGGAACGTCGGATCGCCATGGGGACCACATCACGACGAATCACCGTCAGCGCCGCGGCGGCGCTGCTCACCGCCGGCGCGCTGAGCCTGACCGCCTGCCGTGCCGGCGACGACGACGACGCATCGCTCGACGCGACCACCGCGGCCACCGCGCCCGCCGGCGGCGACGCCGACAGCCTCGTCGCGAGGCCGGCCGTCGAGGGTGAGGAGGCGGGCGCTGCTCCGCCCGCGCCGGGCGGGTCCGTCGACGTGGCCACGATGCAGGTGCCGGGTCAGGCGATCGCCATCAACGCCCGGGCGACACTGGAGGCCGACGATGTCCGCGAGGCGGTCGACCGGATCACCTCGGCGGTCACCACGCACGGCGGGCGTGTCGCCGCGGCCGACATCGACTACGCCCCGCCGGCCGAGGACGGTGGGGCTGCTGGCTCCCGCGCCACGCTCGTGTTGGAGGTCCCACCCGATGAGCTGCCGGCCATCGCCGATGCCCTGGAGGAGCTCGGCACCGTGCTGTCCTTCGACCAGCTCGCGGAAGACGTCACCGACCAGCTCGCCGACCTCGACACGCGCATCGCCAACATGCGGGCCAGCGTCGAGCGGGTGCGGGCGCTCTATGCCGAGGCCACGGACATCGACACCATCGTGCGGCTGGAGGCCGAGCTGACCCGCCGGGAGACCGACCTCGAGGTCCTCCTGGCGTCGCAGCAGGCGCTCGAGGACCGTGTCACCATGGCAACGCTCACCGTCGATGTGACCGCGTCCCCCGGAGCGCTCGACGACGACGACCGCCCCGGCATCGTCGACGCCGCGGCTGCGGGATGGGGCGCCTTCGTCGGCGGGCTGTTCGCGATCGTCTTGGTGCTCGCGGCCATCGCCCCGTTCGTCCTCACCGCGCTGGTGTTCGCCGTGCTGGCCCTGTGGGTCCACCAACTCGTGCGGCGCCGCTCGGACGTCCCCGCGTCGCCGGCGGTCAGCGAGCCGACACCGGAGCACGAGCCCGCCAGCCGTCAGGGGTGAGCACCCAGTCGGCGACGGTCCCGTCGGGGAAGGCGAACGGCGCGCGCAACCCGGCGTGGGCATAGGCCTCCGGCACGACGAGCGGGCCGAGGTGCGGTGCCCAGCGGTGCCAGCGGCGCGACGGCGCCTCCGTCAGGTGCAACGCGCCCTCGGGCAGTTCGACGATGCCATGCACGACGCCGACCTGTTCATAGCCGTCACCGGCCGGCAGCGTCACGGGCGGTCCGGCGGCATACCACTCGAGATCGAACGCCACGGCGCTCGGCATTCCGTAGGCCCGCCCGAGCGCCTCGTCGGGGTCGTCGAGGGCGGCAGCGTAGGTCTCATTGGCGATCGTCCACTGCTCCATCGGGGCGTCGCACACGTGCTCGGCCCACAGACCGTGGGCCTTCACGAGCAGCGGATCGGGCCGGGCGGTGACCTCCCACTCCGTGACGTGGAGGAGCGGCTGTCCGCGCCGGCCGAGGGCCGCCCAGTACCAGCCGGGGTCCCGTCGGCCGTCACCGCCGTGCGTCCGGTAGCCGGAGACGAGCCCGGCCGAGCCGTCTGGCAGCCACGCCGTGAAGACCCATTCCTCGGCGCCGGCATCGGGATGCGGGCCGTCGTCGCGCTCGTCGAACCGGCGAGAGGCCATGATCCGGCAGACTATGACCCGATGTCGGAGCGGGTCCGTTACCTCAGCCTGGAGTGGATCGACGAGTTGTCCAGGGTCGTCGCCACCGACGACGCGTTGCGTCAGTTGGCGCGTGATCACGAGATCGGCGTCACCCAGTTGGTGTCCGCCGGGCCGGAGGGTGACGTCACCTATCACCTGCAGGTCGGAGACGGGGAGGCCCGCTTCGGCCCCGGTGCGGCCGAGCCCGAGCACGTGCGCATGGAGCAGACATGGCACACCGCTGTCGCCGTCGCCACCGGTGATCTGAACGCCCAGTCGGCGTTCGTCAACGGGCACATCCGGCTGTACGGCGATCAACAACGGCTCCTCGACTCGCAGCCCGTGTTCAGCGCCCTCGATGCCGTGTTCGACGACGTCCGCCAACGTACCGAGTACGTCTGATCAGTGCCCGAGCTCCCTGAGGTCCAGGCCCATGCCGAGCGGCTCACCGCCGACTTCGCCGGGCAGAAGCTGCGCCGCTTCGTCCCGCTCACCTTCACCGCCCTCAAGACGGTCGTCCCGGCGCCCGACGACGCCTACGGGCTGCCGCTCGTCGAGGTCGGCCGGCGCGGCAAGTACCTGCTCGTCACGTTCGAGCCGGTCACGTTCGTCGTCCACCTGATGCAGGGCGGGCGACTGCTCGTCGACGCCAAGCAAGCGGCGAAGCCCCGCGGCGGGCAGGCTCGCTTCGTGTTCGCCGGGGACGGGCCGGCGTTGCTGCTCACCGAGCAGGGCACCGAACGACGGGCCGGTGTGTGGTGCGTGGCGACGGACGGTGTGCTCGAGGCGCCACCTCTCGACCACCTCGGGCCCGAGGCCGATCGGATCGAGCCCGACGACCTGGCGCGCCTGTTCGCCAGCAAGTCGATGCGCCTGCACGGGTTCCTGCGGGACCAGCGGATGGTCGCCGGCATCGGCCGGCGCCTCGCCAACGAGGTCTGCCACCGCGCCCGGATCTCGCCGTTCGCGATGACCGGCAAGCTCGGGCTGGACGGGGCGACGACGGTCGTCACGGCGATCCGCGAGGCCGTCGCCGAGGGACTGGCCTACGAGCGTGAGCGTGACGACATGAGCTCGTCGAAGGATCGCCCGGGCAGCGTGCACGGGCGAGCCGGCGAGCCGTGCCCGGTGTGTGGGGACACGGTCCGCGCCGTCGAGTACTCCGGCTACACGGTCAACTACTGCCCGACGTGCCAGACCGGCGGCAAGATCCTCGCCGACAACACGACGAGCAAGTTCCTGAAGTAGACGTCAGGGAGCAGGAGGCTGCAGTGGACCGCCGGGCTGTGGCGTCGCGACCGGCGGGCTCACCGGCGGTGCCGAGCTCGGCGGCGCCAGCGGCTGGGTGGCATCGGTCGAGCCGGTCGTGGACAACCAGCGATCGGCGTTGCCGCTGTAGGCCGGAACGCCCGACTCCCACCTCGGGTAGGTGTCGGTCATCAGCAGCACGTAGGAGTTGACGCGCAGGATGAAGCGCAGGGCGCGCAGGGCGAAGTCGAACAGGCGGCGCGGGTGCTTGCCGGTGATGACGATGGCGAACCACGAGATGCCCACGACGATGACGAAGGCGATGCCGATGAGGATCGCCATCAGCAGCGCGGGGATCGCCCAGACGAACCGCAAGCCGTTGGTCAGCCGGCTGGCCGGCTCCTCGTTGGGCAGCTCGATCGACACCGGCGCCGTTCCTGGCGACGTCCCGAACGGCGGGTACTCGTCGAACATCAGGTTGGCGTAGCCGTTCACCCGTCCGGCATACGCGAGCCACGCCCATTGAAGGTCCCACAGCGCCTCGTTGCGCTTCCCCGTGAACACGATGATGAACCACTGGATGAACGCCAAGACCTCGGCCAGGTAGCCCCAGACGCCGACGACGATGAGGTGCGGCAGGACCAGGATCAACCGGAAGGCGTTGGACAGTCGGCCGCGGCGCTCCTCGTAGCTGATGTCGTAGGTCAGCGTGGCCACGGGTGCGACGGTAGCGGGCGCCGGGCGAGCGGCACGGAGATGTCGACCTACCCTCGCCGCATGCCGATCCACCTGCGCGCCGAGGCCGGCGACTACGCCGATCGCGTTCTCTGCCCCGGCGACCCGCGCCGGGCGGCCTACATCGCCGAGACGTTCTTCGATCCCGGCTACCGGCTCGTCAACGAGGAGCGCGGGATGCTCGGGTTCACCGGCACGTTCGCCGGCGCGCCGATCAGCGTGCAGGCGACGGGCATGGGCTGCCCGTCGGCGGGCATCGTCTTCGAGGAGCTGGTCATGCTCGGCGCCCGGCGGTTGATCCGCGTCGGGACCTGTGGCGGCTTCGCCCGTGCGGTGGCCCTCGCCGACACGGTCATCGGGCTGTCGGCATCGTGCGACGACACCACGCCGCTGCGCTACGCCGACATGGCCGGGTGGGCGCCGGCGGCCACCTTCGAGCTCGTCGAGAAGGCGGTCCGCCTGGGTCGGGAGGCGGGCACGACGGTGCACGTCGGCCCGATCGTCACGAGCAGCATCTTCTACGACCCAGACCCGACGAACGTGCCACGCTGGGAACGCCTCGGCCACCTCGGCATCGAGATGGAGGCCGGGATGCTGTACACCATCGCCGCGGTGCACCGCGTCGAGGCACTGGCGATGATGACGGTCAGCGACATCCTCGGCGCGACCGAGGACGAGCGAGAGCGGATCAGCGACGAACAGCTCCGCCGCGGCGTCGACGACATGATGCGCGTCGCCTGCCGCGTCGCCGTCAGCTGACCCGAGTGTTTCGTGCCGACCGAGTGTCTGCTGCGGAGATGCCCCGCAGCAGACACTCGGATGCAGCAAACACTCGGATCGGGATCAGATGAGTCCGAGCTCCTTGACGGCGTCGCGCTCCTCGACGAGCTCGGCGGCGGAGGCGTCGATCTTGGAGCGGCTGTAGTCGTCGATGTCGAGGCCCTCGACGATCCGGTACGCCCCACCGGCGCAGGTGACGGGGAAGCTGGAGATGATCCCCTCCGGCACGCCGTAGCTGCCGTCGCTGGGGATGCCCATCGACACCCAGTCGTCGTCCGGCGTGCCGAGCGCCCAGGAGCGGATGTGGTCGACGGCAGCGCTCGCCGCCGACGCCGCCGACGAGGCGCCGCGCGCCTCGATGATCGCCGCGCCGCGCTTGGCCACCGTCGGGATGAACGTGCGGTCCACCCACTCGTGGTCGCCGACCGCGTCATAGGCGTTCTTCCCTCCGACCTCGGCGTGGAACAGGTCGGGGTACTGGGTCGTCGAGTGGTTGCCCCAGATCGTCATCTTCTTCACGTCGGTGACCGGCGCGCCGAGCTTCCGGGCGAGCTGGCTGATCGCCCGGTTGTGGTCGAGTCGCGTCATCGCCGTGAACTGACCGGGCTCGAGCCCGGTCGCGTTGGCCTGGGCGATGAGGGCATTGGTGTTCGCCGGGTTGCCGACGACGAGCACCTTCACGTCGCGGGCCGCGCTGCGGGAGAGCGCCTCGCCCTGGGGCTTGAAGATGCCGCCATTGGCGGACAGCAGGTCGGAGCGCTCCATCCCCTGCTTGCGCGGCATCGCCCCGACGAGCAGGGCGACGGACGCGTCGCCGAACGCCACGTCGGCGTCGTCCGAGCACACGACCTCGGTGAGGAGCGGGAAGGCGCAGTCGTCGAGCTCCATCCGCACACCCTCCAACGCCCCGAGGGCGGGGGTGATCTCCAGCAACTGCAGCGCGACGGGGGTGTCCGGACCGAGCATCGAACCCGAGGCGATGCGGAACAGCAGGCTGTAGCCGATCTGGCCGGCGGCCCCGGTGACGGCGACACGGACAGGGGTGCGGGATGTCATGGCGCCGAGCGTAGGCCGAGGTCCGAGCGGCGCCGAATCCGCTCCGGCTCAGCCTCAGATCCCGAGCTGACCGGCGATCAACTGGGTGTAGTAGTCCTGCCCGGTCTGGCGCAGGTGGATGCCGTCCTCGTAGAAGCAGTTGTCGGGGCATTGGCCGGCGAGGCCGTCCCAGTACAGGATCTCGACGTTCGGGAACTGTGCAGGCAAGGCGACGAGGAGAGCGTTGTTCCCCGCGATGTAGTCCCGCGGCGCACTCAGCGTGAGGACCAGGACACGCGGCACGCTCGAGATCGCGGTGAAGAAGTCCTTGACGGTCTGCTCCCCCAGCGGACCGTTCGTGCCCAGGTGAACGACGATGGTCTCGCCGAGCTGCCCCGCATCGCGCAGGCGCTGCATCTCCGGCACCATCGTCTTCATCTGCCGGCTGACCTCGGCACTGACGACGAAGCCCTCGGCTGCCAGTTCGTCGGCGGCGCCGAGCATCACTGAATCGCCGATGGCCAGGAGCTCGGGGGGTTCCGGCGGTGCCGTCGTGGTCGGGGCGACCGTGGTCGTCGGCGCGGCCGGCACGACGACCGCCGTGTTGCCGGGCGGGCGCGACGTCGACGCGGCAGCGGTCGAGTCACTGGCGGCGTCGGTCACCGGCACGCCGGTGGCCGGCGGGGCGCCGAGGTCGTCGAGGTCGGTCACCGCGCCCGCTGCCTCGCTCAGCGACTGGGCGATCTCGTTGGGTTTGAGCTCGGCGGTCGCCATCGTCGCCACGGCGAACACTGACAGGGCGACCATCGCCGCCCCGGCACCGGCGATGATGCGCCGCGGCGCGGGGTCCCGCGCCGCTTGGAGGCGCCGCCACCAGCGCCCGACATGACCCTTGCGGATCGGCATCTCGATGAGCCGGAAGGAGATCTCGGCGAGGACGGCGGAGATCGCCAGCGCCGCCACGAACTGGGCGATCGACAACGGGTTCCCGGCCACGCCGCGCATGGCTTGGTAGACCGGCCAGTGGTACAGGTACAGCCCGTACGACCGGATCCCGATCCACAGCAGGATCGGCATGCCGAGCACTCGCCCGGCGTGGGCACCGCGATGGGTGACCGCGGCGATGACCGCCAGCGTGGCGATCCCGGTGACCAGGAACCCGCCGCGGAACAGCCAGGGGTCGGCGCCCTCCGGGGTGACGATGTGCAGGTACCAGCACAGCGCAGCGAGCCCGGCGAGGCCGACGACGGCGACCACGTCGAGGAGCCGGCCCTTGTTGCGCATCGGTCCGCGCATCAGCGCGACCGGCCGCCAGAGCATGGCGAAGGCCGCGCCGAGGAGCAGCCCGGTGGCCCGTGTCGGCGTCGAGAGGTACAGGGCGTCGGTCTTGGAGATGCAGCGGCCGGCGACCTGCCAGTAGGCGTCCGGCGTCGCCGAGCAGCTCTCGATCGGCCCCGGGTAGTAGAGGAGAGCCGTGACGACGGTGATGGCGACGGCGGCGAGGAACAGCCACTTGCTCATCTCGGGGAGGCGACGGCGCCCGAGGCCGATCAAGCCGACCATCACCAGCGGCCAGAGCAGGTAGAACTGCTCCTCGACGGCGAGGCTCCACAGGTGGCGCAGCGGCGAGAAGTCGCCCGATGCCGTGTAACCCTGACCGACCCAGATCTGGTACCAGTTGGAGACGTAGGCCAGGGCGGCGAGGACGTCGCCGCGCAGCTGACCGAGCACTTCGCGGCGGAACAGCGCCGTGTAGATCGTGATCCCGATGAGCAGCGTGAACAGCGCCGGCAGCAGCCGCCGGGCTCGCCGGAGCCAGAAGTGCCGCAGGCTGACCGTGCCGGAGCGCTCGTGCTCGCCGATGATCAGCAGCGTGATCAGGTAGCCGCTGATGACGAAGAACACCTCGACACCGAGGAAGCCGCCGGGCAGCCACCCCGGGTTGGCGTGGTACACCATCACGGCGAGGACGGCGAGGGCCCGCATGCCATCCAGCCCCGGTAGGTACGGAATCCGGCTGATCGCCGTCCGAGGTGGACTCCACTCGAGCGGCCGCGTGGCCGGCTCGATCATCGGCTAGTCCCCGGCGGGGGACGCTACCCCGAGCCCCAGGTTCGCCCAGATCTCGCGGCTCGCCGTGCTCCGGTTCAGCGTGTACAGGTGCAGCCCTGGAGCGCCGGCGTCCAACAGCTCCGCGCACAGCGCCGTGGCGACGTCGACCCCGATGCGGCGGACCTCGATCGGTTCGTCGATGCCCTCGAGACGGTCGGTGAGCCAGCGCGGCAGGGCGGCGCCGCTCAGTTGGGCCATCCGGCGGACCTGCCCGGCATTGGTGATCGGCATCACACCGGGCAGCACGGGCTTGTCGACGCCGAGGGCATCGAGCTCGTCGACCAGCCGGAGGTAGTGCTCGGCCTCGAAGAAGAACTGGGTGATGGCGAAGTCGGCGCGAGTGAGCTTGGCGGCGAGGTGCTGACGGTCGGTGGCCCGGTCGGGCGACTTGGGGTGGACCTCGGGGTGGGCGGCGACGCCGATCGAGAAGTCATCGCCGGCGATGTCGTCGAGCAGGTCGCAGGCGTAGGTGTAGTCGCTCGGTCGAGCATCGGCCGGTTCACCCGGCAGGTCGCCACCCAGGGCGAGGATGTTCTCGATGCCGGCGGTGCGGTAGTCGTCGAGGATCTCCCGGATCTCCGCACGTGCATGGCCCTGGCAGGTCAGATGGGCCATCGGCGTGATGGCCGTCTCCTTGCGCACCCAGGTGACGACCTCACGGGTGCGCTGGCGGCTGCTCCCGCCGGCGCCGTAGGTCACCGACACGAAGCTCGGATCGAGGGGTTCGAGCTCGGCGATCGTGTGGCCCAGCGACAGCTGGGCACTGTCGGTCTGCGGCGGGAAGAACTCGAAGGAGAACGTCCTGCCGGCCGCGAGGAGATCTGACACCCTGGCCATGGCAGCCGCTCACGCTACCGGTCCCGGGCGGGCGAACCGGGTCACAAACGCGTCACCGCCGCGTCAGTGGCGGAAGTGACGCTGCCCCGTGAAGACCATGGCGATGCCGTGCTCGTCGGCGGCCTCGATCACTTCGGCGTCGCGGATGCTGCCGCCCGGTTGGATCACGGCTCTGATGCCGGCGGCCGCGGCGACATCGAGACCGTCGCGGAACGGGAAGAAGGCGTCGCTGGCGCACACACCGCCGACGGCCCGGTCGCCCGCCCGGTCAGCGGCGAGCCGCGCCGAGTCGAGCACGGTTCTGCTGCCCCGCGCCGATGCCGACCGCCTGGCGGTCGCGGGCGAAGACGATGGCGTTCGAGCTCACCGCGGCGCACACGGTCCAGGCGAACTGCAGGTCGTCCCACTGTTGGGGCGTCGGTTCGGTCGACGTGACGACCCACCAGGCGCTGCGATCGAGCGACACCGGATCGGGTTCTTGCACCAGCAGACCCCCGTCGACGGACCGCAGGTCCAGCACGGGCGGCCCGGGCGGCGCGGCGCTCAGCACGCGCAGGTTGGCCTTCGCCGTCAGGATCGCCAGCGCCTCATCGTCGTAGCCGGGCGCCACGACGACCTCGGTGAACACCGGTGCGAGGGCTTTGGCGGCGGCGCTCGTGAACGGCCGGTTGACGGCGACGATGCCGCCGAAGGCGCTGATCGGATCGCAGGCGTTCGCCAGCTCGTAGGCCGTGGCGATGTCCGGAGCGACGGCGACGCCGCACGGGTTGGCGTGCTTGACGATCACGCATGCCGGCTCGTCGAAGCGCTGGACCAGGCGCCAAGCCGCTTCGGCGTCGTAGAGGTTGAGGAAGCTGAGCTCCTTGCCGCCGTGCTGGACGACGCGGTCCCACCACCCGGACGACCCCACGCGGCGGTACCGGGCGGCGGCCTGATGCGGGTTCTCCCCGTACCGCAACTCCTGGGCCCGCTCGAGCTGCAGCGTCAAGGTCGCCGGCAGCCGAGCGGCGGCCGGCTCGGCGAGCCCGTGCTGGGCGTCGAGCCAGGCGACGATCTGAGCGTCGTAGGCGGCGGTCCTGGCGAACGCAGTGCGCGCCAGCCGGCGCCGTGTCGCCGCAGCCAGCCGGCCACCTGCCCGCAGCTCGTCGAGCACCGCCTGGTAATCGGCCGGATCGACGAGCACGCCGACGTGGGCGTGGTTCTTCGCCGCGGCGCGCACCATCGCCGGGCCCCCGATGTCGATCAGGTCGACGCTCGGGTCGCTGGCGAACGGGTACAGGTTGACGACGACCAGGTCGATCGGCTCGATGCCGTGCTCCTCGAGGTCGCGACGGTGATCAGGGTCGTCGGGGTCAGCGAGGATGCCGCCGTGGACCTTGGGGTGGAGGGTCACCACGCGGTGACCGAGGATGGCCGGCACCCCGGTGATGTCCGCGACGTCCGTCACCGGCACCCCTGCCTCGCCGATCGTCCGCGCCGTGCCGCCACTCGAGAGCAACGACCAGCCGATCTCGTGGAGGCCGCGAGCGAGCTCGACGATGCCGGACTTCTCGTACACGGACAGGAGCGCAGTGGGCACCCGCGGAGGGTAACGAACGCCGGCGGCCGCTCGAAAGATCGTCACGGGCGCCGAGGTGCTCACGTCTGCGACCGGCGCCGGGCTACCGTCGATCCAGGGCCGCGTCCGGGTGCGGCTCGACGGGCAGGAGGACGCCGGGTGGATGTCAGCAAGTTCAGGCCGGGTGACTGGGTGCTCGTCGCCAGCGGAGCGGTCATGCTCGTCTTCGGCGTGGCGCTGGACTGGGCGTCGATCGGGGGCATCAGCGGCAACAGCGCCTTCGACTACTTCTTCACCGGCGGCATCGCCTACCTGCTCGTCGTCGGCGCCGGGGTCGTCACGTTCCTCCTCGCCGGCGGGTTCGTCAAACCAGGCACCACCCCGTGGCCGATCATCATCCTCGGGGCGACGGCACTGGCGACGTTGCTGATGGTGATCCGCTTGATCATCGGCGGGGACACCGATGGCGTGGAGCTGGACCGGGCGGCGGGCATGTACGCCGCCTTCCTCGCCTCGGCCGGCGCCCTCGCCGGGGCCGTGCTCAACTTCAGGGAGTCGGGCGGCGACCTCAAGGACCTCACCGACCTCGGCAAGCTGAAGAGCTCGTTCAGCGGCACCGACCGTCGCCAGCCCCCGCCGCCACCTCCCCCGTCGTCGAGCGGTGGCCCGATCCCGCCTCCCCCGCCGCCGCCGGCACCGTGATCCCTTCGAGTTGTCCTTGCGGATCGGCCCGATCGGGCCGACCCGCACGGACGACATCGGGATTCAGCGGGACTTGACGATCTCCGCCATCAGCTCGCCGGCCTCCGTCGGGTTGAGGCCGACCTGCACGCCGGCGGCCCGCAGGGCGTCCATCTTGCCCTGGGCCGTGCCCTTGCCGCCCGACACGATGGCGCCGGCATGGCCCATCTTCTTGCCGGCGGGCGCCGTGACCCCGGCGATGTAGGCGCTCATCGGCTTGCTCACGTTGGCGGTGACGAACTCCGCCGCCTCCTCTTCGGCCGAGCCGCCGATCTCCCCGAACATGATGATGGCGTTGGTCTCGGGGTCCTTCTCGAACTCGGCGAGGCAATCGACGAAGCTCGTGCCGGGCACCGGGTCGCCGCCGATGCCGACGCACGTCGACACGCCGATGCCGTTCTGCTGCAACTCGTACAGCGCCTGGTAGGTCAGCGTGCCGGAGCGGCTGACGATGCCCACGTTCGGACCGTCCGTGGTGGGCAGCTGGGCGATGCTGCTCGGCGTGATGCCGATGTTGCACTTGCCGGGGCTGATGATTCCCGGGCAGTTCGGTCCCAGCAGCCTGGTCCCGGGGTGGTCCTGCACGAGCGTGTTGAAGACGAGCGCCTCGTCCTGGGCGGGAATGCCCTCGGTGATGCACACCACGAAGCCGATGCCGGCGGCGGCCGCCTCGAGGATCGCCGCCGGTGCGGCCTTGGGCGGGACGGCGACGAACGAGGCGGTGGCCCCGGTGGCCGCGACGGCCTCGGCGACGGTGTCGAAGATGGGGACGCCCTCGACGTCCTGGCCGCCCTTGCCCGGCGTGACGCCGGCGACGATCTGCGTGCCGTAATCACGGTTGCGCAGGCCGTGGAACTTGCCCTGCCCGCCGGTCAGCCCCTGGACGATGACCTTGGTGTCCTGGTCGACGAAGATCGCCATCGTCACGCTCCTCCCTCGCTGCCGTTGGCGATGCGCACGGCCTCGCGGGCCGCGTCGAGCATCGTCGCCTTGCTGATGAGCTTCGACGCCGGGATCCCGGCGTCGAGGATGATCTGGCGGCCTTCCTCGGCGTTCGTCCCGTCGAGGCGGATGACGATCGGCGCCCGCAGCTCGACGCGGCTCAGGCCTTCGACGATCCCCTTGGCGACCTCCTCGCCACGGGTGATCCCACCGAAGATGTTGACGAGGATCGAGCGCACGTTCTCGTCGTGGTTGATCACGTCGAGGGCCGCGGCCATCACGTCGGCGTTGGCCCCACCGCCGATGTCGAGGAAGTTGGCGGCCTTGCCGCCGACCTGGTTGACCACGTCCAGCGTGCTCATCGCCAGCCCGGCACCGTTGGCGATGATGCCCACGGAACCCTCGAGGCCGATGTACTGCAGGCCCTTCTCCTTGGCCAGCTTCTCGCGGTCGTCGAGGACCTCGGTGGCGTCGTACTCCGCCCACTCCGGGTGGCGGAACGAGGCGTTGCCGTCGAGGCTGACCTTGGCGTCGAGGGCGTGGACCTCCCCGCTCGGCTTGAGGATCAACGGGTTGATCTCGGCGAGGTCGCAGTCGCCCTTGGTGAAGCAGTCGTACAGCTGGACGAGGATCGCGGCGACGCCGTCGACCGCGCGCTCGGGGATCTTGGCGTCGACCGCGGCCTGGCGGGCCGTCGGCTCGTCGATGCCGTCGACCGGGTCGATGTGCAGCCTGACGATTGCGTCCGGGTCCGTGGCAGCGACCTCCTCGATGTCGACCCCGCCCTGCGCCGACAGCATCAGCAGATGCTGCTTGGCGGCGCGGTCGAGCGTGTAGCTGGCGTAGTACTCCTCCTCGATGTCGGAGGCGTTCTCGACCCACACCCGCTCGACCGTGTGGCCCTTGATGTCCATCCCGAGGATGTTGCCGGCGTGGGTGCGGACCTCGTCGGCGTCGTTGGCGAGCTTGATGCCGCCGGCCTTGCCGCGCCCACCAACCTGGACCTGGGCCTTGACCACGACCGGGTAGCCGGCGTGCTCGGCCTGCTCCACCGCCTCGTCGACGGTCTCGGCGACGCCGCCGGCGCTGACCGGGATGCCGTAGCGGGCGAAATACTGCTTGCCCTGGTACTCGAACAGATCCACGTTCGTGGTCTCCTTCGTTGTCGGTGATCGTCCAGGCGTCACGGAGGTTCGGGCGCCGAGAACCCTACGTGCTGCCCGTGGACTGCGACCAACCCGCAGCCAGACTGGGCGCCGTGCCGACGCCCTCCCCCGAACGCACCGGCACCGTGCCCGGCTCGCCGGTCACGCCACCCAGGCTGCGGTCGCCGCTCGCCCGGGCGGTCGTGCCGGTGCTCGGCGGTGCGGCCGTGATCGCCTTGATCTTCCTGGCGACGTGGGGGATTGCGGTGTTCATCTCCCGTGGCGGTGCCGACTCCACGGAGCGGCTGGCGCCGACGACGTTCGAGCTCGGCAGCGTGGAGTCCCGGGCGGCGTCGATCGCCGAGGACGGGCCGCTCCTCTTCCCGGGGTTGAACACCACGAGCGGGGCGCGGACGTTGGTCGTCGACCACACCGGCGACGAGCCAGCGGCCGGGTGGCGCGTCTACTGGGCCTACCCCGCCGACCGCGACCCGACGTGCGCCGTGGAGCAGGAGCGCGGCACGACCACGTTCGTCGACTGCGACGGGCGGCGCATCGACGTCACCGCGCTGGCCCCGCCCGATGGAGTGTTCCCGGTGGTGTCCGACGACCGCTCGCTCTCGATCGACCTCCGGGCCGCCGTGGCCGAGAGGTGAACGCAGCAGACGGTTCTGTCCTTCGGATCCGGCCCGATCGGGCCGATCCCGGAGGACAGAACTAGCCGACGGCGGTCACGAGGCGGGAGGCGAAGACCTCGCTGTGCTCGTCGAGCTTCGAGCGGCTGAGGGCCAGGCCGCCGACGACGTTGGCGCCCGTCGCCTGGACGGCGCCGGTGAGCTTCTCCAGGCTCTTGCCGGGATCGAGGGCGAACGTGCAGAACACGGCGGCCTGCTTGCCGCGCATCGCCGGCAGGTTGGAGATCGTCGCCAGGGCCCAGGGCGTCTGGCCGAAGACGAACAGCCCGTGGACCCACGTCCCGACGAGCACGATGTCGGCGTCCTGGATGGCGGCCAGATCGGGGTGCTTCAGCTTCGCCAGCCCGGTGATCGTCCACCGCTCCTGGGTGAGGTCGTCGGCGATGGCCTCGGCGGCCTTCCAAGTGTTCCCGGTCAGGCTCTCGACCAGCATCGCGGCCTTCATGGCCGACAATCTCAGCACACGGCGTCGAAGCGCCTAGCGCTTCCGGAGCGGCGCCCACGCCAGCGAGAGGTGCTTCGTGCCGACGCCGGCGAAGTTCACCGTCGCCTCGGCCTGCTCGCCGCGGCCGTGCAGGTCGATGATCACGCCCTCGCCGAACGCCGGGTGCTCGACGTCGTCGCCGATGCGCAGACCGAGGTCGTGGGCATCGCTCGGCAGCGGGGCATTGCGCCGCGCCGCCGCCAGGGCGGCGTCGACGACGCGCTCCCGGTGGGCCTCGGTCCGGCCCTCGTCGTCGCGGTCGGCGCCGCCGCGGCGACGGTACGGCGGCGGCGCGCCCCAGTCCGACCGCGGGCGCAGGCTCTGGCGGCCGTAGGCGCGACGCCCCGTGATGTTGCCCTGGGCGTCGACGAGCTCGGCAGGGATCTCCTCGAGGAAGCGCGACGGCGGGTTGTACTGCGTCGAGCCGAACAGGCTGCGGCTCCAGGCGTGGGTGACGTAGAGACGCTCTCGGGCCCGGGTGATGCCGACGTAGGCCAGGCGGCGCTCCTCCTCCAGCTCATCGGGCTCGGTGAGGGCCCGGCTGTGCGGGAAGACCCCTTCCTCGGCGCCGATGAGGAACACGACCGGGAACTCCAGTCCCTTCGCCGAGTGCAGCGTCATCAGGATGACTTGGTCCTCGACCTCTCCGTCGGGCAGCTCGTCGGTGTCGGCGACGAGGGAGACCTGCTCCAGGAACTCGTCGAGCTGGGTGAACTCACGGGCCGATCCGACGAGCTCGCCGAGGTTCTCCAGCCGCCCCGCCGATTCCACCGTGTCCTCCGCCTCCAGCTCGGCCAGGTAGCCGGACTGCTCGAGCGCCGCCTGCAGCAGGTCGCCGGGGCCGGCCGTCTCGCCGCTGTCGTCTCCCGCGGTCACCATCGCGCCCACCTCGTCGAGCAACGTGACGAACGAGTCGATGCCCCGAACCGCCGGACCCGTGACGCCGGCATCGACCGCCCGGCGCAGGGCATCGACGAACCCGATGCCCTCGCCCGCGGCGAGCGCATCGAGCTTGGCGATGCTGGCATCGCCGATGCCCCGCTTGGGCACGTTGAGCACCCGTTTGACGCTGACCTCGTCAGCGGGATTGACGACCGCCCGCAGGTAGGCCATCGCGTCCTTGACCTCGCGGCGGTCGTAGAAGCGAGTGCCGCCGACCACCTTGTACGGCACTGCAAGGCGCATCATCGCTTCCTCGATCACCCGGCTCTGGGCGTTCGTGCGGTACAGCACGGCGACGTCACGCCAGTTCATCGCCTCATCGGTCTGCATCTGGCGGACGGTGGAGGCCACGAACGTGGCCTCGTCGCCCTCGTCCTCGGCGTGGTAGCGCACGATGCGGTCGCCGCCGCCGGCGTCGGTCCAGAGGTTCTTCGGCTTGCGCGCCGCGTTGTTGGCGATCACGGCGTTGGCGGCGTCGAGGATCGTCTGGGTGCTGCGGTAGTTCTGGTCCAGGACGACGGTCGTGACCTCGGGAAAGGCTTCCTCGAACTGCAGGATGTTGCGGTAGTCGGCGCCACGGAAGCGGTACACCGACTGGTCGGTGTCGCCGACGACCGTGACGTTGTGGTGCCCACCGGCGAGGAGCAGGACGATCTCGTTCTGCGCCTGGTTGGTGTCCTGGTACTCGTCGACGAGGATGTGCTCGAAGCGCTCCCGGTAGTGCTCGAGGACGTCGGGGTGGTCGCGCAGCAGGCGGACGGTGTTCATCAACAGATCGTCGAAGTCCATCGCCCCGGCCTTGCGGAGGCGGGCCTGGTACTCGGCGTACACGTCGGCGTGCTTGCGATCGAAGATGTTCTGGGCCTGCGCCGCGGCGTCGACGGGGCCGAGGAGCTCGTTCTTCCACAGGCTGATCAGGCCGTGGACACCACGGGGCGTGAAGCGCTTGGCGTCGAGGTGGAGGTCACGGATCACGTACCCGGTCAGGCGAACGGCATCGGCCTGGTCGTAGATCGAGAACTGCCGGGGGTAGCCGAGGCGATCGGCGTTGGCTCGCAGCATCCGCACGCACGCCGAGTGGAACGTGCTGACCCACATCGTGCGGGCGACCGGCCCGACGAGAGCCGCGACACGCTGGCGCATCTCGTCGGCCGCCTTGTTGGTGAACGTGATGGCGAGGATCCGCGAGGGATGCACGCCCTCGTGGATGAGGTGAGCGATGCGATGGGTCAGGACCCTCGTCTTGCCGGAGCCGGCCCCCGCCACGACGAGCAACGGCCCGCCACGGTGGACGACGGCGTCGAGCTGGTCAGGGTTGAGCCCGTCCGTCGGTGGATCGATGGGGTCGGCGGGCGCGACGAGCGGTGCATCCGGCATGTCCGTGCCATCCTACGGAGGCGGTGCGCGCCCGGTCCGGGACCGCTCGGCGGACATCTGCGTGGGTGTTCTCAGCGGACGACGGCGACCGGGCAGTGGGCGTGCGCGGTGACCTCGAGCCCGGTCGACCCCAGCAGCAGCTCGACCATGCCGCGCCGGCCACGCGTCCCGATGACGATGAGATCAGCGTCCCGGGAAGCCTCGATGAGGGCGAAGGCGCCCGTACCGGCCGCGACGACGGGCACGATGGCGGCCCCGTTCGGCGGCACACCGGTGCCGTCTGTCGCTCGGGCGATCGCTTCGCTCAGCAACTCGTCGTCCTCGACGACCGCCTCGTCGGATTCGAACCCCGGCTCGCGCACCGGGCCGGCGGCGACGCCGGGCACGAAGTCGGCGTGGGAGACCTCGACGCGCTCGACGCCGGGCAGCCGGAGCGCCCACCGCAGCGCCACGATCGAGCGCTCGTCGGGCTCGTCGTCATCGTCGCCGTGGTCGACCCCGACGACCACCCGGCGCACCGGCAGCCTGGTGTGCCCGCGGACGACGACGACGGCGGCGTCGGTGTGGTGGGTCACGTAGTGGGCCGTCGAACCCAGCAGCAGCGATGCCTTGCTCGAGCCGCCGTGACCGACGACGATCGTCACGTCCCCCTCGACCTCCGCGGCGAGGTCGACGAGCGCCCGGCCCGGGTTCCCGGTGAGCAGCCGACCGTTGATCCGGTGGTCGTGGCGGGCGGAGACGGCCTGTTGGAGGAAGTCGTCCGAGACCTTCTCCATCGCCATGGGATCCACCGGCCCCGCGCTCTCGTACCCGGTGTCCACCGGGATGTCCCAGGCGTGACCGACGAGGATCTCGTCCTCGGCCGTGGCCACCGCCTGCACCCAGTCGAGGGCCGCCCGAGCGTGGTCAGACCCGTCGAGGCCGACGATGTAGGTGCTCACGCCCACCGACACTTCCACACCGTCCACGCGGCCCGCCACCTGCCACGCACTTGGGCTCGGACCCGATCCGAGTGCCTCCTGCCGATCGAGGGTCTGCCGCGGGGATGCCCTGGCGCAAACACTCCGGTGGCAGCAAACACTCGGATCAGGCCGACGCGAGTGGTAGGTGGAGGCCGATGCTGGCGCCGCCCCCCGGCCGGGCAGCCACGCTGACGTCGCCGCCGTTGCTGACGGCGACGTCGCGCACGATCGACAGCCCGAGGCCGGAGCCCGGCAGGGTGCGGGCACCATCGGCCCGGTAGAAGCGGTCGAAGATGCGCGGCGCATCGTCCGGGGGGACGCCCGGACCGCGGTCGTGCACGGTCACGGCGCCGTCCTCGACGACGACCTCGATGGGGTTGTCCGTCGGATCGAACTTGGCGGCGTTGTCGATGAGGTTGGAGATCGCCCGCTCCAGAGCGGGAGGCGGCGCCTCGACGACGGAGTTGTCCGCCGTGACCGTGACGGGCCGCCCGTGCCGACGCTCGGCGCGGGCTGCCACACCGACCGCCAGCGGGCCGAGCTCGATGCGTTCGGGAGGCGACCCGTCGGTGACGCCGCGGGCGAGCGCGACGACCTCCTCGACGAGCACGACGAGCTCCTCGGTCTCGGTGTGCAGGTCGGCGAGCACCCGCTCGCGCGTCTGCGGATCGAGATCGGGGTGGCGCCGCAGCACGGCGAGGTTCGTGCGCAGGCTGGTGAGCGGCGTGCGCAGCTCGTGGCCGGCGTCCTCGACGAGGCGCCGTTGATCGTCGCGTGACGCGGCGAGGGCGGCCAGCATGCCGTTGAAGGCGTCGCCGAGCCGGCCGACCTCGTCCTTGCCGTCGACGGGGACCTCGACGTCGAGGCGCCGAGACCGCTCGACATCCGTCGCCGCCCGGGTCAGCCGGACGAGCGGGCGGGTGACGGTCGTGGCGATCAGCCACCCGAGCGCGGCGGCGCCGAGGGCCACCACGACGACGAGCAGGATCGTGCGGTTGCGCAGGTCGTGGAGGACCCGTTCGTACTCCTCGAGCGAGCGGGCGATCTGCAGGGTGTACGCCCTCCCAGTCGACGCTCAGCACCCGGGCGGCGCCGGCTGGGGTCGACACGGTGTCGTAGCTGCGGTCGGCGGTCCCCTCGGCCAGGGTGGCCGGTCCCGGACCGGGGTCGATCGCTTCACGCCCACGGCGGGGGAGCACGTCACCGTCGTCCTCGACCAGCTGCACCTCGTAGACGTCGAGCAGCCCACGCTCGGCGAGGGCGGCGCGCGGGTTGGCCCGGATCGCCCTCCACGCCTGGTCGAGCGAGGCGTCGACCTCCTCCAGCAGGCGGGTGCTGGTGGCCCGGTACGACACCACACCGACCGACAGCGTGGTCACCGCGGCGATGGCGGCGAGGGCCAGGGCGATGCGCCAGCGCAGACTCATGTCGTTCACCCGGGGATGCCGGACGGCGCCTCGCGAGCCGAGTACCCGACGCCGCGCACGGTCTGGATCAACCGGCTCTCCCCCTCGGCCTCGGTCTTGCGGCGCAGGTAACCGATGTAGACGGCGAGGTTCTTGGAATCGGGGCCGAAGTCGTAGTGCCAGATGCGGTCGTAGATGGTCGAGTGATCGAGGACGACCCCCTGGTTGCGGACGAGCAGCTCGAGGAGGTCGAACTCGGTCTTCGACAGGTCCAGCTCACGCGCGCCGCGCCACGCCCTCCGCGCCGCCGGATCGAGGCGGAGGTCGGCGAGCTGCACCGTTTCGGCGTCGGCATCGGGCTCGGGCTGGCTGCGCCGGAGCAGGGCCCGCAACCGAGCCAGCAGTTCGTCGAGCTCGAACGGCTTCGGCAGGTAGTCGTCGGCTCCGGCGTCCAGCCCCGCGACACGGTCGCGCGTCTCGGTGCGCGCCGTCAGCATGAGGATCGGCACGCGGTTGCCGTCGGCGCGCAGCACCTTGCAGACGGTCAGCCCGTCGACGATCGGCATCGACACGTCGAGCACGATCACGTCGGGCGACGTCGAGCCCGCCGCGTCCAGCGCCTCGGCGCCGTTGCCGACGGCGGCCACGGTGTAGCCCTCCAGCTCCAGCGCGCGCACGAGCGACTCGCGCACGGCGCGATCGTCCTCGGCGACCAGCAGGGTGTGGGCCACCGGCGACGTCCCTCGGGAGACCATCGCGACACAGTGTGCCCGGACGCGGTAAGAGCGTGGTGTGCCGGCGCGGCGACCGCCGGCTCAGGTCGCCAGGATGCGCACCGGTAGCCGGCGGGGCCCGCGGATCTGGCCGACGCTCCACGCGACGGCACCCGGGTCGGCCAACTCGAAGTCGGGGAAGCGGCCGAGGAACTCCTCGACGGCCACCCGCAGCTCGAGTCGGGCGAGGTTCGATCCGAGACAGCGGTGGATGCCGAGCCCGAACGCGGCGTGGCGGTTCTCCAACCGGTCGATGACGACCTCGTCGGCGCGATCGAACAGCGACGGGTCGCGGTTCGCCGCCGGGAACGGCAGCAGCACCCACTCGTCGACCTTCATCGGACAGCCGTGGAAGTCGTGGTCCTTGGCCACCATGCGGGCCATCGTCACCGGGGCGTAGGCACGGAGGAGCTCCTCGATCGCCGTGGGCACCAGCTCCGGTTCGGCGACCAGCCGCTGACGGTCGGCGCGGTGCGAGGCGAGGTGCCACAGGCTGGAGCCGATGGCGCTCCAGGTGGTGTCGATGCCGGCGAGCAGCAGCAGCACGATCGAGCCGCGCACGTGGTCGGGCGACAGCTTCTGCCCGTCGATCTCGAGGTCGAGGAGGTACGACGTGAGGTCGTCGCGGGGCTCGACCCGGTGCCGGTCGATCTGCCCATCGATGTAGGCGTCGAAGACATCGAACGCGGCCTGGCGCTCCTCCGGCGCCCGGTTGACGCCCTCGAGGATGTCGTGGACGAACTGCCGGAACATGTCGTCGTCCTCGACCGGGAACCCGAGCATGCGGGCGATGACGTTGACCGGGATGTGCTGGGCGTACTGCACGGCTGCATCGACGACGGTCACCCCTGGCTCGATGTCGCCCATCTCGTCGAGGCGGTTCCGGCACAGCTTGCGGATCTCCGGCTCCCACGGCTCGATCTGGCGGGGCGTGAACGGCGGGAGCAACAGCCGCCGGGCGAAGGCGTGGAACGGCGGATCGCTGGTGATCGGCGGGGCGCCCCCGACCGGGGGTTCGGCATCGATGTGCGACGTGCTGACGACCACCGCTCGGCTGGTGAAGTGGTCGGTGTCGTAGGCCACCTCGCGGACCAGCTCGGCGGTGATCGGCGCCCACATCCCGTTGTACCGGTCGGTGTGGGCGACGGGGCACCCGGCGGCGCGCAGATCGGCCCAGATCTCCGGCGCACGCGGGTTGTACGAGGGGTCGGCGTGGTCGATGTCGGTCGCCCAGTCCGTCACCGGCCCGTAGATGCCGGCGGACGTCTCGGCGCTCATGCCGTGGTCTCCTCGATGCTGATGGCGTACTCGGGGCAGTTGGCGACGGCCAGGCGGGCCTTCTCCTCGAGCTCGGGCGGCACACTGCCGTCGCCGATGACGAGCGCCTGGCCGTAGTCATCGACATCGAACAGCTCGGGTGCCAGCGCGTAGCAGCGGTTGTGCCCCTGACACTTCTCGGAGTCGACCCGCACGTGCATGCAAGGAGCGTACGCCACCCCGCACCGCTCGAAGCCCGACCGCGCCGGGCTGCCGTAGGCTCCGGCGAGTGGGCGGCCTGCTGCCGATCGCCACCAGCCGGCTGGTGCTGCGGCCGATGGTGGCCGACGACGCGTCAGCGTTCGCGGCCTACCGCTCGGACCCCGGCGTCGCTCGCTTCCAGGGGTGGCAAGCCCCGTATCCGCTGGAGTCGGCGCACAGCCTGATCGCCAGCCAGGCGGAGCGGGACGGCCCCGTGGCCGGCGAGTGGATCCAGATCGCCGTCACCCTCGACGGCCAGCTGGCCGGAGACGTCGCCGTGGGACTCGACGCTGACGGGCTGATCGCCACGCTGGGCTACACGCTGGCGCCCGCCCATCAGGGTCGCGGGCTGGCGACGGAGGCCGTCGGGGCGATCGTCGACCGGCTCTTCGACGACGTCGGCGTCCACCGCATCGAGGCCGGGCTCGATCCCGACAACGTGCCGTCGGCCCGGCTCCTCGAGCGACTCGGCTTCGAGTACGAAGGAACCGCGGTCTCCGCCGTGCGCGTCGGGGAGCGGTGGTTCGACGACGTGCGTTACGCCCTCACCGTCGGGTCCCGCGCGGCCTGGGGATCACGACCGCGGCACCCGCCGGACGAGGTCCGCCTGGTCGAGGTGACGCCGGACAACGGCGGGGCCGTGCTGCGCCTGGCCACCCACCGCAGCCAGCAGCGGTTTGTCGCGCCGATGGCGGAGTCGTTCGCCGATGCGCTGACCCCGGAGCCCGTCAACGGTGTACCGGTCGTGCCGTGGTTCCGAGGCATCGAGGCCGACGGCGAGCTGGCCGGCTTCGTGATGCTGGCAGAGCGCACGGCCGCCCACCCGGAGGCGTACCTGTGGCGCCTGCTCATCGACCGCCGCCACCAGCGCCGCGGCATCGGCGACCGCGTCATCGCCCTGCTCACCGACCGGCTGCGCGCCGAGGGCCACCGGACGTTGCTCGTCAGCTGGCACCCCGGCGAAGGCGGACCGGAGCCCTTCTACCTGGCGCGGGGCTTCGTCCCGACCGGGCGCACGATCGATGACGAGATCGAGGCCCGCCTCACGCTGTGACGCGCGGCGCCGTCAGCCCGACCATCGCCACCAGCGGACCTCGTCCATGGCGATGCGGTAGACGGCACCCGTCGGTGGCGCCTGGCGGTACTGCTCGTACTTGGCGACGAGCGCCGCTCGAGCCTGGTTCGCCACCACGTCGCCGGCGTCGTGGACGACAGCGCGGCCCCGGATGCGGACCCACCACAGCTGCGACCAATCCTCGGCGTAGTGATCGAGCAGCACCGTCGCCGCGCCCGTCGCCGTGATGTCGTCCAGGCGGCGCAGCTGCCCGGTCCGCTTCGGCTTGTGGTCGACAGCGCCGACGATCCAATCGTCGACGACGGCGAAGCAGATCGGCACGAGTCGCACCGCGCCGGCGCTGTCGACGGTGCCGAGCCGGCCGACGCGCGCGTCAGCGATCGCCGCAGCCACCCAGTCGTCCACTCCGTCCATGCCGTTCACGCCGTCGATTCTGGCGTGTCCCGACTCGCCGGCACTCGGGGACCGCTGACAGGATCGATGCCGAGTGACAGGAGGCTGACGATGAGCGTCGGAACGATCGAGACCTACGAGCAGATCGTCGTCGAGCAGATCGATGCCGTGCTGCGGATCACGCTGAACCGCCCGGAGCGGATGAACGCGTGGACGCCGCGGATGATGACCGAGCTGACGGAGGCCGTGGCGGCCGCCAACGAGGACCGCTCGATCGGGGCGATCGTGTTCACCGGCGCCGGCCGTGGCTTCTGCGCCGGCGCCGACATCGAGGCCGTGTTCGAGTCCGGCATCGAGCGCCAGCACCAGGAGGTCACGGAGCCGGAGCGGCGCCCGAGCGACTGGGTGCGCCTGTGCCGCGAGTCGAAGCCGATGATCGCCGCCATCAACGGGCCGGCGATCGGCCTCGGGCTCACGCTCGTCCTGCCGATGGACCAGATCGTCGCCGCCACCGGCGCCAAGCTGTCGGCACGCTTCGTGAAGATGGGCCTGGTGCCCGAGCTGGCGTCGTCGCACTTCCTCACCGCCCGCTGCGGGTTCGGCGCAGCCTCGTGGCTGGCGCTCAGCGGGACCACCGTGCTCGCCGAGGAAGCGCTTCGTCTCGGCCTCGTCGATCGTGTCACCGAGCCGGACGCCCTCCTCGACGAGGCCATGGCGATGGCCGCCGAGCTGGCCGCCAACCCACCGACCCAACTCCGTCTGATCAAGCAGCTGCTCTCGGCGAACGCCGATGAGACCGACCTGGCCGTCGTCCAACGGCGCGAGCTGGAGGCGCTCAACCTCTCCTACACGACGCCGGAGCACGCCGAAGCCGTGCGGGCGTTCCTCGAGAAGCGCCCGCCCGTCTTCCGCTGATCAGCGTGCCCGCCGAGCTCAGTCGGATCGCCGCGGGCCGTCGCTGAGCCCGAGGGCACGGACCCACAGCATGCTGAGCGTTGCGGCCACCTTCTCCTCGTCGTAGTCGAGTCCGAAGGCCGACCACTCGTGGAGGAAGCGGTCGACCATGTAGGCAAGGGCGTTGGCGGTGTACACGGGGTCGAGGTCGCTGTAGGCGAGGCCGTCGGCCTGCCACCGCCGGATCGCTCCGCTGATGCGGTCCTCGAAGTGCTGGCGGATGGCGAGGGCGATCCCGAGCACGTCGTCATCGCGCTCGGCAACCTGCGTGAGCAGGCTCATCAGACGCGCATTGCGCCGGTAGCCCTGCACGTACGACCTGTTGGCCTCGTAGATGCCGGCCACCGGATCGCGCACCCGGTCGCGCGGCTCGCGGCCGGCATCATCGTCGGCCGACGCCGTGAGGTCGTCGAGCACGCCCTGCATCACGGCGCGGAACAACGCCTCCTTGGACTCGAAGTAGTTGTACAGGGTGCCGGTCGAGACCTTCGCCTCCCGCGTCACGTCCGACAGCCGGGCGTCGTGGAAGCCGTCGCGCTCGAACACCACTCGGGCCGCGGCGATCAGCCGCCGCGGCGTGCGCTCGCGACGCGGGTCGTGGCGGCGCCTCGCCGCCGGCGGGGCCACGCGGTCGTCGCCGCCCGCGGCGACCGTCACGGCCTGGCGAAGGCGTGCGGCTCGTCGGAGCCGGCGCTCGATCCCGCCACCGGGTTCATGCGGAACGACGGGTCGTGGCGCAGGATCTCGCGGCGGGCGATCGTCATCTTGTGCACCTCGTCGGGCCCGTCGGCGATGCGCAGCGTGCGCATGCTGGCGTACATCTCGGCGAGCGGCGTGAACTGCGTGACACCGGCCGCGCCGTGCACCTGGATCGCCCGGTCGATCACCTTGAGCGCCATGTTCGGCACGGCCACCTTGATCCCGGAGATCTCTGTGGCGGCCGCCTTGTTGCCGACGGTGTCCATCAGGTGGGCCGTGCGCAGCACGTACTCGCGGCACATGTCGATCTCGATCCGCGACTCGGCGATCCAGTCCTGGATCAACCCCTTGTGGGCCACCGACGATCCGAACGTGGTGCGCTGCAACGCCCGATCGACCATCAGCCCGAGCGCCCGCTCGGCGACGCCGATCGAGCGCATGCAGTGGTGGATCCGGCCCGGTCCGAGGCGGGCCTGGGAGATCGCGAACCCGCCGCCCTCCTCGCCGAGGAGGTTGTCCGCCGGAACCCGCACGTCCTCGTAGATGACCTCGGGGTGCCCGCCGGCGTGGTCGTACCCGAACACGTGCGGGGTGCGGCCGATCCGGATGCCGGGTGCGTCACGGGGGACGACGATCATCGACTGCTGCAAGTGGCGGGGTGCCGACGGATCGGTCTTGCCCATCACGATCAGCACCTTGCACCGCGGCCGCAGGGCACCCGACGAGAACCACTTCGTCCCGTTGAGGACGTACTCGTCACCGTCGCGCTCGATGCGCAGCCCGATGTTGGTGGCGTCCGAGGAGGCGACGTGCGGCTCGGTCATCGAGAACGCCGAGCGGATCTCGCCTTCCAGCAACGGCGCCAACCAGTCGCGCTTGACCGTCTCGGACCCGTAGGCGTTGAGGATCTCCATGTTCCCGGTGTCGGGCGCCGCGCAGTTCAGGGCCTCCGAGGCGAACCCGACCTTGCCCAGCTCCTCGGAGATCGGCGAGTAGTCGAGGTTGGACAGCTTGGTGCCCGGGGCGTCCGGGGCGAGGTGCGGCAGGAAGAGGTTCCACAGCCCACGCTCGCGCGCCGCGGCCTTCAGCTTCTCGAGGATCGGCGGGACCCCGTCGTGGCCGAGTGACTCGTACTGCTCGTAGTACTCGGCTTCGTTGGGGTAGATGTGGTCGTCCATGTAGGACTTCACATCGGCGAGCAGCTGCTCTCCCTGCGGCGTGAACTGGTACGGCATGGATTCCTCCTGGGCGTGGGTGGGACGGTCAGCGGCCGACGAACTGCGGTTGGCGCTTCTCGAGGAACGACCGCACGCCCTCGCGGTGGTCCTCGGTGCGGAACAGCTCGCTCAACGACATCGAGACCCAGATCCCCAGCTCGGTCCAGTCCGGGTCGAGAGCGCGGCGCAGTCCTTCTTTGATCTTGGCGACGGCGAGCGGCGGGCGGGCGGCGATCTTCGTCGCCAGCTCCATCGCCGTCGGCAGCAGCTCGTCGTGGGCGACGACGTCGGAGACGAGCCCGATGCGTCGCGCCGTCTCGGCGTCGACGACGTCGCCCGTGAACAGCAGGCGGGCCGCCGCGTCGCGCCCGACGACATGAGCGAGACGGCCGATCCCGGCGACGTCGGTGCACAGCCCGCGCAGCACGAACAGCTCGCCGAACTTGGCCCGCTCGGAGGCGATCCGGATGTCGGACATCAGGGCCAGCTCCATGCCCCAGCCGACGGCGGCCCCGTTGACGGCGGCGATGACCGGCACGTTGCTGTGGAGGATGGCGTCGGCTGCAGGGGTGAGGCGCGGAGACACGGTGACGGGCGCCGGCCGCTCGCCCCCGCCCATGACCTCGCGAACGTCGTCGCCCGAGCAGAACGCCGGGTCCGCGCCCGTGATCACCAGGCACCGCGCCGTCGTGTCGCGCACGGCCCTCTCCAGCTCGTCGTAGGTCTGGAAGCGCAGGGCGTTGCGGACGTCGGGCCGGTCGATCGTGATGACGTCGACGTGGTCCTCGCGGCGGATCGTGATGTCGGTGGTCATGGCGGTGCTCCCATCGGTCGCGGTCTAGATCAGTCCGTCGAGGGCATGGCGCGCGGCGAAGGCCGAGGCCTCCACCGACCGCGCCTGCTGCTCGATGTCGAAGTCGACCTCCCCCATCACGGCCGAGCGGTAGCGCGCCAGCACTCCCTCGCCGATGCACGCCGAGCGCCACCTGCTGAACGCGACGTAGTAGGGCAGGTCGGAGAGGTCCCGGCCTGACGTCCGGGCGTAGCGCTCGGCGAGCTCGGCACGGGTGGGGAACCCGGCGGCCGTCGTGGGCGGGGCGAACGGGCTGGAGGAGCTCTCCCCTGGCTCGAGCCAGCTCGACACCAGCCAGCCGACGTCGGCGAGGGTGTCACCGAGCGTGGCCAGCTCCCAGTCGAGCACGGCGCGCAGGTCCCCGGTGGGACCGACGATCATGTTGCCGAGTCGGTAGTCACCGTGGACGATGCCCGTCCACCGCTGCGGCGGGACACGCGCCGCGAGGCGCCGGTGGACCTCCGTGAGCACCGGTAGCTCACGCGTCTTGGACTGCTCGAACTGGGTGTGCCAGCGCTTCAGCTGACGTTCGATGTACCCCTCCTTGCGGGCCAGGGTGCCGAGGCCGACACGATCGGGGTCGACGGCGTGCAACCGGCAGAGGACGTCGATCAGGTCCTCGGCGACGGGTCCCCGCGACGTCGCCGGATAGGCCTCGGCGTCGGTGATCGTGGCCAGCACGACGCCGGGCACGAAGGCCATCACGTAGAACGGCGCGCCGATCACCGTGACGTCGTCGCAGTGGCCGAGGGCCTCGGCGACCGGGACGTCGGTCGGCGCCAGGGCGGCGATGATGCGGTGCTCGCGCCCCATGTCGTGGGCGGTGTGCAGGACGTTGCCGAGCGGGGGCCGGCGCAGCACGAGCTGGCGCCCGGCGGCATCGACCATCCGGTAGGTCAGGTTGGAGCGACCGCCGGAGATGAACTCGAGCGACAACGGGGCGACGACATCGGGGACGTGCTCGACGATCCACTCGGTGGCCCGCCCGACGTCGACGCCCAGGTCGTCGCCCACCGTCATCCGGGCTGGGTCCGTCCGGGCATCTCGGAGATTCAACCCGGGACATGATACTGAGGTCAAGTTCGGCGCCACGCCGAGCCCTTCTGTCGGTCCGAATCGGCCCGATCGGGCCGGTTCGGAAGGACAGAACCCGGCTCAGCCGGCCAGGTCGACCCGTTCGACCAACGCCTGCTCGCTCGCGTCAGCGCTCCACACCAGCAGGCGCCGCTCGGACGCCAGCGGGGCGAGATCGTCGGCGAGGGTGATCGGCTCGGGGAGCGCCCCGGCGAGGAGGGCGTCCAGGGTGAGCACGGCGTTGGACTTGTCCACCTGCTGATCGAGCGTGGTCAGGTGGATCGGGCCGGTGTAGCGGAGCAGGGCGCCGAGGACCACGGGATCCATGGCGATCACCCCGTCGACATGACGTCCGGTGGTCTCGGCGTAGAGGTCGGCCGCGACCGAACCGACCGATGGGAGGTGCGGGGTCATCGCCAGGTTGCGGAGATCGAGGTCCTGCGCCGGCCCGGACTCGCCCAGCGACAGTGATCCGTCGTCCACCCTCAATTCGACGTAGCTGTCGACGAACCCACCGAGACCACGCGCCTCCGAAGGCGTGGTGAAGAGCATCAGGTACGTGCGCGGCGTGTCGGCACCGAGCATCTGCGGGGCCAACTCGATCGCCGCCAGCGCGTTGTCGAGGCCGGGCAGGTGCTCCTCGACGCTGGAGTCGAAGTCGTCGAGCTCGTAGGTCGCTCGATGGACGAGCCACGGTGACCGCGACGCGTCGGCAGTCCGTTGCAGTTCGGCGAGCGCGGCGCGCACCCTGGTCAGGGGCCCGTGCAGCGCCGTCAGTGCGTCCAGGTCGATGCGCCCCTCGACGGGGCGGAGGGCGTCGAGATCGATCTCGCCGAGGGCCTCGGCGACTGTGGCCGCTCCCGCCGCGCCGACGCCGCTCATGTCGGCGACCGCCGTGTGGTGCTGGGCGACGACTGGCACCACCGCGGCCACGGCCGCCAGCGGTCCGGCGACTCGGTCGTGCGCCGCGGCGAGCGTGGTCGCGGCATCCCGGAACGACTGCGCGGCGGCCTCGAACTCGCCCGACTCCAACTGCACGACGCCCACCTCGGCGGCGTGCAATCCGCCGGCCAGTTCGTGGCGCGACCGCGCCGCTTCGTAGCCGAATCCGGCGGAGCCGGCGCCGCCGACGAGGAACGCCACGCCGACCGTCGCCCAGGCGGCGCGGCGCACCGGCTTCGATCGACGGCGGATCCCGGTGACGAACAGCACGCCGGCGACCGCCACGGCGACGATCGTCGAGGCCCCGAGGAAGGCGCCGAGCTCGGCCCTGGCCAGCACGTTGAACGTGACGCCGACGGCAACGGCGATGACGTCCGGCCGGCGGCGACGTCCGCTGCCCACCCACGCCGCAGCGCAGAGGGCGGCCAGCGCCAGCACCATCAGCGGTGGATCGACGGCGACGAGCAATGCTGCTCCCGCACCGAGGGCCACGGCCCACCACGGGGCGAGGGCGCCGACGAGCACGAGGAGGGCGACGACGCCCCCGACGAGGATCGTGTCGATCACGGCGTGTGCTGTGGGTGCCGGCGGGGCCAGCGTTGCCGCGACGCCCGCGAGCAGGGCGACGACCCCGACGCGGATGTCCATCCTGGAGGGCGTCGCCATCGCCGTCACCCGGGCGGACGGGGCGACGGCTGCGGGCGCGCCGGCGACCGCGCGCCGCCTGATCCACGTCCTCGACCCGCTCAACCGCTCCCGCCCTTCATCGCCCGACCCGTCGAGGATACGGCGGGCCGACCGGCCTTCACTCGGGGAACTTCCGTGCTCGTAGTGTCGACGACCGTGGCGTACCGGTACCTGTGGACACCGCTCGAACTGGGCCCGGTCACGGCGCGCAACCGGATCGTGTTCTCCGCCCACCTCACGAACTACGCCCGCAACGGTCTGCCGACCGAACAGCACGCTGCGTACTACGGCGCCAGGGCCGCCGGCGGCGCGGGCCTGATCATCACCGAGGAGCACTCGACCCATCCGACGGACTGGCCCTATGAGAAGCTGATCCACGGCTTCCACCGCGACGTGATCCCCGGTTACCGCCGCATCACCGACGCCGTGCACCGGCATCGGGTGCCGGTGCTCGCGCAGATCAACCACAACGGCGGCCAAGCGTCGTCGATGTACACCCGGTTGCCCGTCTGGGCGCCGTCCCCCGTTGCCGATCCGCTGTTCCGGGAGGTGCCCAAGGCGGTGACGGTCGCCGAGATCGAGGAGATCGTCGCCGGCTACGCGCTCGTCGCCGAGCACTGCGCCGAGGGCGGCTTCGACGGCATCGAACTGCAGTGCAGCCACTCCTCGATCGTGCGCGGCTTCCTCTCCCCCGCCACCAACCGGCGCACCGACGACTACGGCGGCAGCCTCGCCAACCGGGCCCGGCTGCTCCTGCAGATCGTCGCCGCCGTGCGCGGCGTCGTCGGCAACCGGTTGGCGCTCGGCGTGCGCCTGTGTGGCGACGAGCTGATCGACGGCGGCACGACCATCGACGAAGCCGTCGACGTCGCCCGGATGGTCGAAGCCACCGGCCATGTCGACTACATCAACACCTCGATCGGCGTGGCGACGGCGACCCTGTTCATGATCGAGGCCTCGATGCACGTCCCGCCGGGGTATGCCATGTTCATCCCCTCGGCGATCCGCAAGGCCGTCGAGCTGCCGGTCGTCGGCGTCGGACGGTTCAAGGATCCGTTGCAAGCGGAACGAGCGCTGGCGGAGGGCCACTGCGATCTCGTCGGCGTGGTGCGCGGGCAGATCGCCGACGCCGACTTCGCGGCCAAGGCGCGCGCCGGGGCGACGGAGGAGATCCGGCTGTGCCTCTCCTGCAACCAGGAGTGCGTCGGGCGGATGGGCCTCAACCGTTGGCTCGGGTGCATCGAGAACCCGCGCACCGGCCGCGAATCGCGACCCCTGTCGGCGGAGCCGGGACCGCGGCAGCGCGTCCTCGTGATCGGCGCCGGACCAGCCGGGCTGCAGGCGGCGATCGCGGCCGGCCGCGTGGGCCACGCCGTCACCGTGCTGGAGCGGGAGGACGTCCCGGGCGGTCAGGTGCGCCTGGCGGCCAGCGTGCCCAACCGCGCCGAGCTCGGCGACATGATCCGCAACCAGGTCAACGAGTGCCGCCGCGTCGGCGTCACCATCACCTGCGGCGCACCGGCGAGCGTCGAGACGGTCGAGACCCTGCGCCCCGACCGCGTCATCGTGGCGACCGGCGCCCTCGCCCAGCGACCGTGGTGGATCGGCGCCGACGTGACCAACGCCTGTGACGTGCGCGATGTCCTGACGGGCGCGGCCGACCCGGTCGGCGACGTCGTGCTGATCGACGAGATCGGTTTCCACCACGCCACCTCCGTCGCCGAACTGCTGGCCGACCGGGGCTGCGCGGTGGAGGTGGCGACACCGGGCATGGTCGTCGGTCAAGACCTCGGCGTCACCCTCGACATGGAGCAGTGGTGGATGCGGGCCGGGGCCAAGGGCATCGTGCAGAGCACCGACCTCGTGCCGATGGGCTTCGACGGGACGACGCTCACGCTGCTGCACCACCCGACCGGCGCCAACGTCGTGCGCACGCCGGACTGGGTCGTGCTCGCTGTGCCTGCCGCCCCTGACGACGCGCTGTACCTCGACCTCAAGGCGGCCGGCATCCCCGTCGAGCGGGTCGGCGACTGCGTCGCGCCGCGCCGGGCGCACGCCGCCGTCGTCGAGGGCGAGCGGGCGGGAGCTCGATGACCAGCCCGTGGTGGCGACAGGCCATCGTCTACCAGGTCTACGTCCGCTCGTTCGCCGACGCCGACGGCGACGGCGTCGGTGATCTCGAGGGCCTGCGCCGGCGGCTCGGGTACATCGCCGCCCTCGGTGCCGACGCCATCTGGCTGTGTCCGGTGTACCCGTCCCCGCAGCGCGACCATGGCTACGACGTCGCCGACTACATCGGGATCGACGCCGCCTACGGCGACCTGGCCACGTTCGACCGGCTCGTGGCGACTGCCCGGGACCACGGCCTGCGGGTGCTGATGGACATCGTCCCGAACCACTGCAGCGACCAGCACCCGTGGTTCCAGGAGGCCCTCACCACCGCCCCAGGGAGTGACGAGCGGGCCCGGTTCTGGTTCCGCGACGGGCTCGGCGGACCGCCGAACAACTGGCCGGCGGTCTTCGGCGGCTCCGTCTGGACGCCCGTCGGGGGCGACGACCCGCAGTGGTACCTCGGCACGTTCACGCCGTACCAGCCCGACTTCGACCATCGCCACCCGGCGGTCGACGCGATGTTCGCCGACGTCCTGCGCTTCTGGTTCGATCGTGGCGTCGACGGCTTCCGGGTCGACGCCGTGTGGCCGGTCGGCAAGGACCCGGCGCTGCCCGACGTCGGTCCGCTGGGCCCCGGCGAGTTCAACACCGCCACCCGCTTCCGTCCCGAGGGCCACGAGGTGTGGCGGCAGTGGCGCCGGGTGCTCGACGCCTACATGGTCGAGCATCCCGAGCGCGACGTGATGATGATCGCCGAGGCCTACGCCCCGAGGCGGCCGGACCTGATGGCGCAGTACACCCGCCCGGGCGAGTTCCAGCAGTGCTTCGCCTTCGACCTCCTGCTCACGCCGTGGCACGGTCCCTCGATGCGGCGGGCCATCGGCGAGGCGTTCGACCACGTCCGACCGAACGGGACGTGGCCGACGTTCACGCTCAACAACCACGACTCGCAGCGCGTCGTCACCCGCCTCGGTCACGCCCACTCGACCGACGCAGAGGCGTGGACGGGCGACAACCTGCGCCCCCCGGAGGGCGCCGTCGACCTCGTCGCCGGCACCCGCCGGGCCCGAGCCGCCGCCGGCCTGCTGCTGGCGATGCCCGGCTCCGTCTACCTCTACCAAGGCGAGGAGCTGGGCCTCCCGGAGGTCCTGGAGATGCCCGACGCCGCCCGTCAGGATCCGGTGTTCGCCGGCACCGGCGGTCTGAAGAAGGGGCGGGACGGCTGTCGCGTCCCGCTGCCGTGGACGTCGAGCCCGGCGGGCTCGCACGGCTTCTCGCTGGCGTCCGAGGGCCCGGCGGCGCCGTGGCTACCGCAGCCGGAGGGCTGGGGCCGGTACGCCGCCGACCAGCAGGACGGTGACGACAACTCGGTGCTGACGCTGTACCGCCGGCTCATCGCCGCCCGCCGAACCAACCTCTCCTTCGACGATGCCGAGCTCGTCGACGAGCACGATGACCTGGTCGTGCTGCGCCGGGGACGGGTGCTCGTCGTCTGCAACACCGGTCGACACCCGCACCAGGTCGCCGCCGCGGCCGGGATGACGCCACTGCTCACGACCGGCGACGACGCCGCAGGCGCCGTCGTGCCGGCCGACACCACGGTCTGGTTCACGAGCTGAACACCGGACCGCGGTGTCGGCCCGCTCGCTAGCCTCGCCGCCAGCATGCTCGCCAACATCCTCACCGACCTCACCAACTGGCTGGAGGACGTGGCCGCCGAGCCGTGGTTCCTGTTCGTCATCTTCGCCATCGCCTACCTCGACTCCGTGATCCCGATCGTGCCGGGCGAGACGACGGTCATCCTCGGCGGCGTGGCGGCGGGCGCCGGCGATCAGAACATCGTGGCGGTGATCGCCGCCGGCGCCCTCGGCGCCTTCCTCGGTGACAACACGGCGTACCTCATCGGCCGGCGCTTCCGGCCGTGGATCCAGGCCCGGGCGGCCAAACGGGAGAAGACGGCGAAGCGCCTCGACTGGGCGGACCAACAGATCCGCCGGCGCGGCGGGCTGCTGCTGATCACGGCCCGCTTCATCCCCGGTGGTCGCACCGCGCTGACGGTCACCTCCGGGCTCACCCACCAGCCGTGGGGTTGGTTCGCCGGCTGGGTCGCCGTGGCGGCAGTGATCTGGGCGACGTACGCGGCCGGCCTCGGGTACATCTTCGGCAACAGGTTCAAGGACAACCACACCCTGGCGTTCCTGCTGGCGTTCGGCTGCGCCCTCTCGGTCACCCTGATCGTCGAGGTCGTCCGCCACCAGCGCAGCAAGAACGAAGAGGAGACCCCCGCGTCGGTGCCCTGACCGCCGTGGCGGGCATCGCCGGCCACCGGATGAGGCTCGCCGCGGCCACCGCCGACTGCGAGGCCCGTGACGACTGGTTCCTCGCCCAGGACGTCAACGCGTGGACGTCGCTCGCCTATGTCGTCGCCGGGCTCGTCGTCGGCGTGGGAGTCGTACGGCGGCAGCTGCCACGTTCGTTCGCCGCGCTCGCCGGCGTGACGGCGCTGGAGGGGGTCGGCAGCTGGCTGTACCACGGCGCGTCCGGCGACGTCGCCCAGCTCCTTCACGACGGCGGCCTGATCGGTGTGCTCGGCTTCGTCGCCGGCTGGCACGTCGGTCGCCTCGCCGGTGCCCCCGACGCGGGCGCGCTCGTCGGCCTGGCGACCGGTCTCGTCGCCGGCGCGGTCACCTGGGCGGCCACGTCGGCGGCGACGAACATCGCCGTCGGGGCGCTCGTGGCCACGACGATCGGCGCCGAGCTCGTGGCCCGCCGGCGCGGCGCGCCGGCCGTGTGGACCGCGGCGCTCCTGCTCCTGGCAGCCGGAGCGGTGGCCGCGTGGGTCGCCGGTTCGACGAGCAGCCCGCTGTGCGACGAGCAGTCGTGGGTGCAGCCGCACGGTGCGTGGCACCTCCTCACCGCACTGCTGCTCGTCGCCTGGGCCGAGCGTGCCGGTGGGCGGAAGGCGCGACGCCTACCCTGACGAGATGCTCGCCGTGATCCCGGTTCGTGACGGTGTGCTGCCGTCGGGAGGCGCCGAGGCAGTCGCCGAATGCGACGGGCGGGCACTGCTCGCCGGGTCGTCACCGCGCATCGACGATCTCCGCGGCATCGCCAGTGAGGTCCGCCTCGTCGAGCTGGGCGACTACGCCCCCGGCCGCTGGGCCCAGCTGCTGGCACCGCTCATCGACGACGACGTCGTTGTCCTCCCCGCGTCGCCCGACGGCCGCGACCTCGCCCCGCGCCTCGCGCGGGCGCTCGGGAGGCGCCTCCTCGCCGGCGCCATCCTGGCCACCGCGAGCAACGTCCGCCTCGTTCGGGGCGGCGGGCTGCAGCTCGTCGACGTGGCCGTTCAGGGCCCGGTGGTGGTGACGCTGCAACCCGGCGTGCGTGGCGTCACCACGACGCGCGCCGATCCGCCGACCGCCACGCGCGTCGAGGTCAGCGGGGAGCCGGTGACGGCGACCGACGCGGCGCTCGTCGAGGTGCAGCCGCCGGACGTGGCGACGATGGATCTCACCGAAGCCGACCGCATCGTCGGCGGTGGCGCCGGGCTGGACGGCGAGGACCGCTTCCAGCAGCTGGCTCGCGTCGCGAGAGCGCTCGGTGCGGCGATGGGCGCCACCCGGGTGATCACCGACCGAGGATGGGTCGAGCACCAACGCCAGATCGGCACGACGGGTGCGGTCGTGGATCCGTCGCTGTACGTCGCCTTCGGCATCAGTGGTGCGGTGCAGCACACCGCCGGACTCGGCGCGCCCGACCACATCGTCAGCGTCAACACCGATCCGCACTGCCCGATGATGCAGATGGCCGATCTCGCGGTCGTCGCCGACGCCAACGCCGTGCTCGACGCCCTGGAGGCGCTGGTCCGTGCCTGAACCGGACTACGACGCCATCGTCGTCGGCGCCGGCCCGGCCGGTTCGTGTGCCGCCACCGTCCTCGCCCGCGCCGGGCGGTCGGTGCTCTTGCTCGAGCGCGGTCCCTTCGCCGGCAGCAAGAACATGTACGGCGGTGTCGTCTACCCGCGCATCCTCGACGGCCTGCACGCGCAGTGGTGGGACGAGGCACCGGTGCAGCGTTGGGTGACGCGCCGCTCGACGATGATGCTCACCGAGACCCAGGCGCTCACGATCGACTTCCGCACGGAGGCGTGGGGCCGACCGCCGTACAACGGGGCCACCGCCTACCGTCCGGACTTCGACCACTGGCTCGCCGGCAAGGCGGAGCACGACGGCGCCGTCCTCCTGACGTCGACGACCGTCGTCGGCCTGCTGCGCGATCCCGCCGGGAAGGTGACCGGCGTGCGCACCGACCGCCCCGACGGCGACATCACCGCCCGGGTCGTCATCGCCTGCGACGGGGTCAACAGCTTCCTCGCCAAGGAGGCCGGCCTGTACGGCCAGGTCGAGGCCAGCCACTACACGTTGGGGGTGAAGGAGACGATCGGCCTGTCCAAGGACGTCATCGACGAGCGGTTCAACGTTCGTGACCGAGATGGTGTCGACATCGAGATCCTCGGCGGCACCGGGGCGGTCAACGGCGGCGCCTTCCTCTACACCAACCTCGACACGCTGGCGGTCGGCGTCGTGCTCAAGCTGCCGGCACTGGCCGCCCAGCAGCGCCGTCCCGAGGAGATCATCGGCGCCCTCAAGGCCCACCGGGCGATCGCCCCGCTCGTCGAGGGCGGCGAGGTCAAGGAGTACTCGGCGCACGTGATCCCCGAGGCCGGCCTGGCGATGATGCCGCAGATGACGGGCGATGGGCTCCTCGTCGCCGGCGACGCCGCTGCCCTGTGCCTGGCCGCCGGGATCTGGCTGGAAGGTGTCAACTTCGCCATGGCCAGCGGCATCGCCGCCGGGGAGGCGACGATCGAGGCGCTCGACGCCGGCGACACGACGCGCGCCGGGCTGGCAGGGTACGAGCGGCGGCTCGAGGCGACGTTCGTCCTGCGCGACCACCGCAAGCTGCGACACGCTCCGCAGCTCGTGCTGTCCGACCGCGTGCAACACCTCTACCCACACCTCGTCGCCAACACCGTCGAGGCGATGTTCCGTGTCGACAACCCGCGGCCGAAGCCCGGGCTGCGACGCATCCTGGCCGGCGAGCGCAAGCGCCTCGGCATCCGTCGCCGGGATCTGCTGCGTGACGGGTTGACCGGATTGAGGACGTTCTCGTGAGCGTCGAGTGGCCGGCGATCGCCTTCGAGGACCTGATGACCACGACGCGCTTCGACGTCCACGACCGCCCGCACATCGTCGTCGACGGCAACGTGTGCCGTGACTGCAGCACGCGCGACTGCGTCGTCGCCTGCCCCGCCAAGCTCTTCGTCCCGACCGCCGACGGCGGCATCCTGTTCAACTACGAGCAGTGCTTCGAGTGCGGCACGTGCTACCTCGTGTGCAACAGGGAAGGGGCGATCTCCTGGTCGTATCCCGAGGGCGGCCACGGGGTCGTGTTCCGCCGCTCGTGATCGTCGTCGGCTGGAAGTGGGTCGCCGTCGACGGCGACGAGCGGTGGGCGGGCGTCTCCGATGCCGACCGGGCCGCGTTGGAGATCGCCCTGCGCCTCGCCGAGCAGAGCGGCGACGAGGTGACGGTCGTGACCGTCGGCGAGCCGGCCGCCGAACACGCCCTGCGCGAGGCCGTCGCCGCCGGCGCGGCGCGGGCCGTGCGCGTCGACGCGCCGTACGGCCTGGCGAGCGACGCCGTCGCCACGGCGATCGCCGCGGTCGCCGCTGAGGCGACGTGGGTGCTGTGCGGCGACGCGTCGGCCGACCGTGGCACCGGCGCCGTCCCGGCCCACCTCGCCGCCGAGCTGGGCGCTGCCCAGGCCCTCGGGCTGGTCGCCGTCGACCCGCTCGCGGGCGATGGCACCGTGCGCGTGACGCGCCGCCTCGACGGCGGCCGCCGGGAGATCCTCGACGTCCGGGCGCCTGCCGTGCTGGCGGTGGAGGGCGCCGTCGCCCGCCTGCGCCGGGCGTCCGTGCCGGCCGAGCTGGCGGCTCGCCAGGCGCCCATCGAACGTCTCATCGGGCCGCGCCACCCCATCGAGGTCGACGATCTCTCCCACCCGTACCGCCCGCGTCCACGGGTCTTGGCGGCGCCGACCGGCGACGCCCTCGAACGGGTGCGCCGGCTGACCGACGCGGCGGGTGCCGCCGTGGCGTCGCACGGGGACGCCGTCACCCTCGCTCCGCCGGAGGCAGCCGAGCGGATCCTCGCCTCCCTCGTGCTGTGGGGGTATCTGGACGGCTGAGCGTCGACGGCGGCGGACGGTCCCGCGGCGAGCCGTCCGTCCAGTCGCTACGTTCGGAGGCCGTGCGGCTGATCGAGACGACGTGGCCGGAGGCGGGGAGCCCCGTGCTCTGCGTGCCGATCGGCTCGTGCGAGCAGCACGGCCCGCACCTGCCGCTGGGCACGGACACCATCGTCGCCGAGCGCCTCGCCGCCGCCCTCGCCGCGCACCGGCCTCGGCTCATCGTCGCGCCGACGATCGGCGTCTCGGCCAGCGGCGAGCATGCCGGGTTCCCGGGCACCCTGTCGATCGGCACCGACGTGATGGCGGCCGTCGTCGTCGAGCTCGTCCGCTCGGCCGACTGGGCGCGCGGAGTGGTGCTCGTCAATGGGCACGGAGGCAACCGCGACGCCATCGATCGGGCCGTCGCGACGCTGAGCACGGAGGGTCGCCGGGTGCTGGCGTGGTGGCCCCACCAGCCGGGCGGCGACGGCCACGCCGGGCACACCGAGACGTCGCTGTTGCTGTTCCTGCGGCCCGAGCTGGTGCGACTCGAAATGGCGGCGGCCGGCGCGACGGCGCCGATCGCCGAGCTCGCCCCCCGTCTGCGCGCCGAGGGTGTCAGGGCTGTTTCCCACAACGGCGTGCTCGGCGACCCCTCCGGTGCCGACCATCCGGCAGGGCGAGGCGATCTTCGGGCGCCTCCTCGACGCCCTCGTCAGCGCCTACGACACGTGGACCGCCGCCGTGCCATGACGACCTACTCACTCGACGCCTCGACCCACCGCCCTGCGGGGAGCGACGTCGTCATCGGCGGGTCGCCGCTGCGCGTGTTCCGCCTGACCGCCGCCGGCACCGTCGCCTTCGCGCGCCTGGCCGCGGGCGAGGACGTGACCGCCGGGACCACCGTCGACGGGCTCGTCGACCGCCTCCTCGACGCCGGCGCCATCCATCCCCACCACGTGGCCTCGCCGTACGGGACGGCTGACGTGACCGTCGTCGTGCCGGCGTTCGTGCTCGGCGAGTCAGCGCTGGCGGAGATCGTGCGCGGCTGCCCGGGCGTGGCGGCGGTCATCGCCATCGACGACGCGTCGGAGCCACCGGTCCACGCCGTCGACGGGGCCAGGGTGCTGCGCCTGCGCACCAACGCCGGACCGGCCGTGGCCCGCAACGCCGGCCTCGGCGCGGTCACGACCCCACTCGTCGCCTTCGTCGACACCGACGTCCGCCTGCAGCCGGGCTGGCTGGACCTCCTCCTCCCCCACTTCGCCGACCGTCGGGTCGGCCTCGTGGCGCCCCGCGTCGCCAGCGCCCCCGGTGCCGGCCCGGTGGCCGGCTACGAGCGGGGCAACTCGCCGCTCGACCTGGGCCCGGAGCCGGGGCGGATCGCGCCCGGCACGCGGCTCAGCTACGTCCCGGCAGCGGCCATCGTCGTCCGCACCGACGCGCTGCGGGCGATCGGCGGTTTCGACCGCCGACTGCGCCTCGGCGAGGATGTCGACGCCGTCTGGCGCCTCATCGAGGCCGGATGGCGCTGCCGGTACGAGCCGGCCGTCGTGGTCCATCACCGTCCGCGCGGCTCGTGGCGCGGCCTCATCGCCCAGCGGATCAGCTACGGCTCGTCGGCCGCACCACTCGCCAAGCGCCACCGCGGCGCGCTGGCGCCGGTCCGGATGAGCGGGTGGAGCGGCGCGGTGTGGTTCCTCCTGTTGACCGGACACCCCGTCCTCGCCCTCGCCGTCGCCGGCGGCACCGCCGGCGCCTTGGTGCGCAAGCTGCCGGGCGTGCCGGCCGCCACATCGCTGCGCCTCGCCGCCATGGGTCACCTCCACGCCGGACGTCTGCTGGCCGACGCCGGCCGGCGGGCGTGGTGGCCACTCCTCCTCGCCGGGGCAGCCGTCTCGCGGCGCGTGCGGCGGATCGCCGTGCTCACCGCCGTACCGGCGCTGATGGGCGGCGGCATCCCCCGCCTCGTCGACGACCTCGCCTACGGCGTCGGGGTGTGGCGGGGCATGATCGCCGAGCGGGATCCGGCCCCGATCGTGCCCCGGTTCACCTCGTGGCCCGGCCGGACCGGGTCGGCCGGCGCCGGCGGCGACGAGGCGACGTGAACCCGTGCTGTCCTCGGCGATCGGCCCGATCGGGCCGATGCCGAAGGACAGAACCGGGGCGGCACCGGCGAGGGCGCGGTACCGTCGCCGCCGTGGCGCTGCGCCTCACCGTCGACACCGACACATGGCGGGCCAACGTCGACCACGTGGTCAGGCACTGCCCGGGCCTGGTCCCCGTCGTCAAGGGCAACGGCTACGGCTTCGGGCGGGCCGAGCTCGCCCGCATCGCTGCCCGGCTCGCCGACACGATCGCCTTCGGGACGGTCCACGAGCTCGACCACGTTCCAGGCGGGATCACCCCCGTCGTGCTGACGCCGACGTGGCAGCCGCCCGTCGACACCGTGCCGATCCTCACCGTCGGCTCGATCGCCCACGTCCGCGCCCTGGAGGGCTGGCGCGGCCGGGTGCTCGTCAAGCTGGCGTCGTCGGTCCGTCGCTTCGGCACGACGATCGAGGAGCTGGGCACCCTCACGGCGGCGGCCCGGGCAGCCGGGCTGGACATCGTCGGCTTCAGCATCCACCCGCCGGTGGCCGGTTCCGACGACGAGCACCTCGACGACATCGCGGTGTGGCTCGGCGTCCTGGCCGACGACGACGAGGTGTGGGTCAGCCACCTCTCGCTGTCCGCCTACGACGACCTCGTCGACGGCTGGCCGGAGCGCCGCTTCCGCATCCGCATGGGCACCGCCCTGTGGCACGCCGACAAGCGGGCCCTGCACCTCGACACCGACGTGCTCGACGTCCGACCCGTGCGGGCCGGCGAACGCGCCGGTTACCGCCAGCAGCCCGTGCCCGCCGATGGCCGCCTCGTGATGGTCGGCGCCGGCACCGCCCACGGTGTGCAACCGCTCGAGGACGGCCGCAGCCCGTTCCACTTCGCCCGCCAGCGGCTGGCGCTGCTCGAGCCGCCGCACATGCACACCTCGATGCTCCACGTCCCCGCCGGCCAGCTCGGTCCCCGGGAGTCCGAGCGCGTCGACGTGCAGCGCCCGCTGATCACCTCGTTCCCCGACGAGGTGCGCTGGCGATGAGGGTCGCCACGGCTGCCGGGCATGCGGGACGCCGCGGCGAGGCGCGCCCGTGACCCGCACGGCCACGCCACCGTCGTCGGCCGTCGGCACCGAGCGCCTGCCCGGTCCCGACGTCGTGCGCGCGGTCGCTCTCATCGGCGTCGTGCTGATGAACTTCCACGGCTACCTGATCCTGCGCGGCGGCCGTCAGGGCGACAGCGCGGTCGACCGCTTCTTCGACCCGTGGACCGGACCACTGTCGACCCGCTTCGCGGCGACGTTCGTGCTCGTCGCCGGGGTCGGCGTGACGCTGTTGACCCGCCGCGCCGTGACGCCCGTCAGGCAGCCGGCGTTGGTCAGTGCCCGCCGCTGGACGCTGATCCGCCGCGGGCTCACGCTGTACGGGGCCGGCTTGCTGTTCGACACGATCTGGCCGGGCACGATCCTCCCGTTCTACGGGGCGATGTTCGTGCTGGGGGCCTTCCTGTTCACGCTGCGCGCCCGCTGGCTCGTGACCGTCGGGGTGGCCGCCGCGCTGGCCGGTGCCGGCATCGCCTGGTGGGGCCTCGAACGAGAGCTCGACGGGCGCCGCACGGACTGGCTGTTCGCACCCGGTGGTCGGTCGCCGCGGACCCTGCTGTTCGACGTCGCCGTCAACGGCACCCACCCGCTGCTGCCATGGCTGGCCTTCTTCTGCGCCGGCATGGTGCTCGGGCGCGTCCTGACGACGAGCTGGTGGCGGCCGGCGGCGATCGGCGGCGGACTGACGTTGTTCGGGCTGGCCACGATGATCTCCGGTGCCTCGGCGACAGGTCGACGGAGCGTGCTGTTGGCGAGCACGGATCCGTTCGACCGTGGGCTGCTGTACACGGCGAGCGCGCTGGGCACGGCGCTGGTCGCCTTCGCCGCGATCTCCTGGCTGGCCGACCGGTTCACGACCGCCGCTCCGATCGAGCTGCTGCGCCACGCCGGGGCGATGAGCCTGACCTTGTACATCGCCCACGGCCTCGTGTTCAACCTCGTCGTCGATTGGCTCGGCTGGGTCCGGCCGACCGGCCTCGACACCGCCCTGATGGTGGCGGCCGCGTACTGGGTGGTGGCCATCGCCGTCGCCAGCTGGTGGCACCGGCGGTTCGGCATCGGCCCGGCCGAGTGGCTGTACCGCCGGCTCGGCGCATGAGTGGGGGTGGGGTGGCCTTTCCCCGTCGTCGTCGATGGGCCCCCGTTGCGCCATCACCTTCGCCCGCCAGGGCGGCGGGCGGGCGCGGTCTCGCACACGTCGGCGATCGGTCCATATGTCACGTGGTCCGGGGCCAGCGTCTGCTGTGTCGGCACCGACGCCCACCGGCACGCGTCGTCGGCGGCGACGGCGGGGGCGTGCGCCCTGCCGCTGCTCGTCGTCGGCCCGAACTGGCGGCCGAGCGACGACGGCTACCGGCACCTCGTCGTCGGCCTCGACAGCGAGTCCGGGCAGAGCGAGCACGTCGCCGCCACGGCATCGGCGCTCGCCGAGCGATTAGCGGCCGACGTCACGCTGATCCAGGTCATCGCTCCGTCCGGTCGTACCGTCATCGACGTCCCGCCGTCGGCGCACCTCTACTGGGTGGCGCACGGCCTCGAACATCCGCCGCGGCTGTTCGACACGGTCGCCGCCCGCCGCGCCGCGCCGGGACTCACGCGCTTCCTCGATCCCGGCACCGTGGTGGTCGTCGGTGCCCCCGGGCACCACCGGTGGGTGCTCGGCGGCGTCGCCGGCCGACTCGTCAGACGGGCGCCGTGCCCGGTGCTCGTCGTGCCGCCGGCTACGGGCCGAGCTCCGCGTACGTGTCGCACTGCCGGGGATCGCCGGTCTCGAATCCCCGCCGGAACCAGGACACGCGCTGCTCGGACGTGCCGTGGGTGAAGCTGTCGCTGTCGATCTGGCCGCCGGCTTGCTCCTGGATGCGGTCGTCCCCGACGGCCGCAGCGGCGTTCAGCGCCTCACTGATCTCGCCCGCCGCCAGCTGACCGCGGCCTTCGGCGTCGTTGGCCCAGGCGCCGGCGAAGCAGTCGGCCTGCAACTCCAGGGCGACCGAGTACTCGTTGGCCCGTGACGGGTCCTGCTGCTGGAGGCGACTGATCTCGCTGCTCACGCCGAGCACGTTCTGCACGTGGTGGCCGTACTCGTGGGCGACGATGTACTGGGCAGCGAGATCGCCCTGAGCGCCCAGTTGCGACTGCAACTGTTGCAAGAAGTCAAGGTCGAAGTACACCTTCTCGTCGGCGGGGCAGTAGAAGGGTCCGACCTGGGCACTGGCCTGCCCGCACCCGGTGTTCGTGGCACCGGCGAAGAAGACCGTGCCGGTGTCGCGGTAGGTACCGCCGAACGCCTGCGGGTACTCGCCGATCCAGTACTCCGAGGTGTCGTTGACGCCCCCGCAGACGATCTGCTCGATCTCGGTCTGGCACGCCGCGGCGTTCTCCGCGGCGGGCTCCGGTCCGACGCCGTCGTCGGTGATCTGCTGCTGGTTGCCGCCGAGGAGCTGCGGGAGGAGGATCGCCGCGGCGAGGACGATGAGCCCGAGGATGCCCCCGCCGGCCTTCATCGGGATACCCATGCCGCCACCGCCGCCGCCGAGGCCGGGGAAGCCGAAGCCTCCGCCACCACCCTGGCCGCGCCGATCCTCGATGCGACTGGCGTCTCTGCTGCGGATCTTCGTCACAGTGACCTCCGATACCCCATCAGAGGTTCACTCAGACACGACAAGCGACAGCTCTCAGCTGTTGCGGCGCATGCCGCGGATCCCGACCGCGCCGGCGCCGATCAGCGGCCCGCGGTCGCCGAGACGGGTCGGGGTGATGCGGGCGTGGCGGCTGAAGGGCAGGCGGGCGCGCGTGCTCAGCTCCTCCTGGGCGGCGTTGAAGAACGTCGCGGCGAAGCCGAGGGCGACGCCGCCTCCGACGACGACGAGTTCGAGGTCGAGCAACGTGCACAGCGACGCCGCGCCGCGCCCGACCAGCCGCCCGGTGCGCTGCATGATCTCGTAGGTCGGTTCGGTCGGTGAACGGCCGGTGATCGCCTCGATGGCCAGGCCCGAGGCCTCGGCCTCCAGGCAGCCCCGGGCGCCGCATCCGCACCGGCGCCCGTTCGGCTCGACGATCACGTGCCCGAGGTGACCGGCGTTGGCCGACGCGCCGTCGAGCAGTTCGCCGTCGAGCACGATCCCCCCGCCGATGCCGGTCGAGACCGTGAGGACGCAGTAGTCGTCATAGCCCTTGGCCGCGCCCTGCCAGCCCTCGGCCAAGGCCAGCGCCTTGCCGTCGAGGTCGCCGTACACGCGGGCCCCGGTGAGCTCCTTGAGCCGGGCACGTAGCGGGAACTCCCGCCAGGCCGGGATGTTGACCGGGGACACCGTCTCGCAGTGGCGGGTGATCGGTCCGGCCGACCCGACACCGACACACGCCACGCGGACCTGATGGCGCTCGGCGGCGTCGAGTTGCTGCTCGACGATGCCGGCGAGCGACTTGAAGTGGGCCTCGGGGCCGACGTTCTGGTCGACGAGGACGACCGCGCGGTCGATCAGCTCGCCGCGCATCGAGATCAGCCCGGCGGCGAACTTGGTGCCGCCGATGTCGACGGCGAGGACGACCGGCGGCAACCGCCGGGGCGGCGTCGCCGGTTCGGTGTCGTCGGGGTGGCTGGTCTCGGATGGTGGTGGGTGGGTGTCGTGATCAGGTGCGTCGTGTTCGTTCGTATCCAAACGACTTCTCGGGAGGACTAGGGTTCGCCCATGGCCGTGGTCAGGGGCTGCGTACTGGTTCGGTCGTCGTGAGCGACCTACGTGGGTTCATGTTCCCACGTTCGGCGACCGGGCGATCATCGCTGGTGCCTCCACCGCCGTGGCACTACAGCGGTCAGATGCTGACCATCGAGTACCGCACCGACCCGGCGGCGGTCGCCGAGCTGCTGCCGCCACCGCTCGATCCGGTCGCCGACGACCCCGGCGCCGTGGCCGTGATCTGGGCCGACTGGCAGAGCTGCAGCGACACCTTCGAGGAGCTCCTCGACCCGGTTCGATCGCAGTACGTCGAGACGTTCGTCGTCGTGCGCTGCGCCTATCGCGGCGAGACGTTCAGCCGGTGCGTGTACATCTGGGTCGACAAGGACTTCGCCATGGTGCGCGGCCACCACCAGGGGTACCCGAAGAAGCTCGGCGAGCTGTACGTGACCCGCCCGGTGAACGTGGGCGTCGCCGGGCCGCGGCTCGAGCCGGGCGGGCGCTTCGGGGCGACGTGTTCCGCCTACGGCCGGCGGCTGATCGATGCCACGTTCACGATCACCGGGACGGCGCCGTCGGCCGGGTTCGTCAACGCCCACCCGATGATCCACCACCGGGTGTTCCCGGCCATCGAGAGCGACGGCACCGACTCGCTGCACGAGCTGGTCACGATGCGCGGCTACGACGCCGAGGTCGGGCCCTGCTTCGCCGGAGACGCCACGATCGAGCTCCACGAGTCGCCGGTCGAGGAGCTGACCCGCCTGGCGCCGATCGAGATGATCGGTGGGTACTGGCAAGAGGTCGGCACGAACTGGCGCGCCGGCACGACCCTGGAACGCCGCCCGTGACACTCGAACCCGTCATCCGAGGAACGCGAACGCTGCGGCTCAGAGCCGCGTCGTATCGTGCGAGCGACCGAGCGCCAGCGAGGGAGCGGCCAGCAACGGCCTGCGTGGCCGGGGAACGCAATGAACGGAACGCAGTGAGCGGCCCGGGGCCGGACGGCGACCTCGGGCCGGACGACGCCGACATCGCCGATCCCGACACCTACGTCGCCGGCGTCCCGCACGCCACGTTCCTGCGCCTGCGGCGGGAGGACCCGGTGAGCTGGTGGGCCGAGGACCACGCCGGCGGCGCCGGCTTCTGGGCCGTCACCCGCCACGCCGACGTGCTCCAGGTGAGCCGCGACGTCGACCCGTTCTCCAGCGCGCGCGGGATCCGCCTCGAAGAGATGGACGCCGAGGAGACCGAGGCCCGGCGCACGATGATGGAGCTCGACCCGCCCGAGCACACGGCGTACCGCCGGCTGGTGTCGAAGCCGTTCAGCCGGCGCGAGGTCTACGCCTACGAGCAGGCGATCCGCACGCTGGCCCGCGCGGTCATCGACGAGGCCCTGGCACGAGGCACGCGCTTCGACTTCGTCGACGCCATCGCCAAGCAGCTGCCGATGCGCATGCTCGGCACGTTGCTCGGAGTGCCGCAGGAAGACGGGCCGTGGCTCGTCGAGCGTGGCGACGCGTTGCTCGGCAACACCGACCCGGAGTTCACGACCCACCCCGTCGGCCTCGTCGACACCGACGAGTTCCGCCTCGTGCCGTTCCGCAGCCCGGCCGGCATCGAGCTGTTCCGGTACGCCCAGGAGCAGGCGAGGCGGCGGCGCGAGCACCCCACCGACGACGTCATCAGCGACCTGCTGGCACCGAAGATCGACGGCGAGCTGCTCAGCGAGCACGAGTTCAACAACTTCTTCACGCTGCTCGTGGCGGCCGGCAACGACACGACGCGCTACACGATGACGGCCGGGATGAAGGCGCTCATCGAGCGACCGGACCAGCTTGCCGAGCTGCGCGACGGGGTCGCCCGCGGCGACGGCGAGCTGATCGCAGCGGCGGTCGAAGAGGTGCTCCGCTGGGGGTCGGTGACGATGCACTTCCGGCGCACGGCGACCACCGACACCGAGCTCGCCGGGCGCCAGATCGGAGCGGGCGACAAGGTCGTCATCTGGTTCATGTCGGCGAACTACGACGACGCGGTCTTCGCCGATCCGTTCACGTTCGACCTCCGCCGCTCCCCCAACCCGCAGGTCGCCTTCGGGCTGATGAGCCCGCACCTGTGCCTCGGGGCGCAGCTGGCGCGGATGGAGATCAAGGTCCTGTTCGAGGAGCTCCTCCCCCGCCTGGCCGACATCCGCATCGACGGGCCGATCGACCGCCTGCGCAGCAACTTCATCGCCGGCA
>CAVZPA010000003.1:0-318323 GCA_963776995.1 uncultured Acidimicrobiia bacterium | reverse complement strand
CACGAAGGCGCGGCTCTCCTTGACCAGCATCAGCTTGCGCGTGAAGAAATACTTCATCGAGACGTACTTCTCGTCGCCGGCGATCACCGGGTTGGCGCCCTGCTCGAATGGCAGCCTGATCGCGACGCCGATGCTGCGCTCCCCACCGGCACCCTCCATCGCCGCCTGCATGATCCCCGGACCGGCGCCGGTGATGACCATCCGCCCCACCGCGCGGCCAGCGCCGCGGCGATGCGGGTCGCCTGCTCGTAGAGCGGATCGTGGGGTTGGGTCCGGGCCGACCCGAACACGGTCACCTTGGGGATGTCGTGGAACGCGGCGAACAGGCCGAACGCCTCGCGCATCCTCGGCGATCGCCGCGGCGGCGATCTTCAGATCGAGCGGGTCCGGATCGTCCTCGATGAGGCGAGGGCAGCGGCGACCAGTTCGGTGGCGATGCGCTGGTCACCGTGCGGACCCATCGACGCGACCAACCCCCGCGGCGTGCTGGCACGTCCTCCGAGACGTTGGGGTCCATCGCCGGCGGTTCAGTCGTCGGCGAGCTCGGCGGACTTCGCCTCGAGGGTGGAGAGCAACTCGTCGAAGCTCTTCTGGAAGCTCGACACGCCCTCGTGTTCGAGCTGCTCGGCGACATCGGTCATGTCGACGCCGACCTCGGCGAGCCGGGCCCTGATGATATTGGCCTTGTCGACATCTGCGTCGACGCCTGCGGGGTGAGTGTGCCGTGATCGGCGAACGCCTCGATCGTCGCCTCCGGCATCGTGTTGACGGTGTCCGGGCCGATCAGCTCGTCGACGTAGATCGTGTCGGGGTACTCGGGGTTCTTTGTCGACGTGCTCGCCCACAGCGGCCGTTGAACCTGCGTGTCGTGGTCGGCGAGGGCCTGCCAGCGAGGCCCGGAGAACGTCCGGCGGAACTGGCGATACGCCAGCTTGGCCTGGGCGATCGCCGCCTTGCCGCGGAGTTCGAGCGCTTCGGGTGTGCCGATGGCCTCCAGGCGGCGATCGACCTCGGTGTCGATGTGTGACACGAAGAAGCTGGCCACACTGGCCACCCGGGCGAAGATCGGCACCGTCTGTGGCGGCGTAGGCCTCGAGGGCATCGAGGTACGTGTCCATCACCTGCTGGTGGCGCTCGAGGCTGAAGATCAGCGTGATGTTGGTGTTCCGACCCTCGCTGAGCATGTGGCGGATCGGTTCGAGCCCCGCCGAGGTGGCGGGGATCTTGACCATCAGGTTGGGGCGGGCGATGCGCTCGTGCAGCTGTCGTGCGTGCGACCGTCGCTGCCGGTCGTGTCGTGGGCCAGACCCGGGGCGACCTCGACGCTGACGAACCCGGTCGCGCCCGCCGCTCGAGTCGTACACCGGGTCGAACACGTCGCAGGCGGCTTCGATGTCGGCGATCACCAGCGTCCAGTAGTCGTCGACCACCGGACCGTCGTCGCTGCAACAGGGCGCGGAACGGTCGTCGTACTCGGCGGAGCTGGCGATGGCCTTTTGGAAGATGGTCGGGTTCGACGTCAGACCTCTTCTTGACCGTCGTCGCGCAGCTTGACCAGCCGGCCCGACGACAGGTAGCCGCGTTGCAGGTTGTCCAACCAGGGGCTCTGGCCGAATTCCTCGTAGAGGCGGATCAGTCGTTCCATGGCAGCTCCTTCGCCGGTCCTTCGGCCCTCGGCCTCACCCTAGGAGCGACCTGGCCCGCTCCATCACGTGTTCGAGGTTGATCCCGAGCTTGTCGAGCACCTCGCCGCCGGGCGCGTCGACGCCGAAGCGGTCGATGCCCACCGAGTCGTCGGCATAGCGCTCCCAGCCAACGTCGTCGCCGCCTCGACGGACAGCACGGGCACGCCGGGGGGCAGCACCGCATGGCGGTACTCCTCGTCCTGGGCGGCGAAGCGATCCCAGCTGGGCAGGCTCACGGCCCGCGTGGCCGCGCCCTCGGCGTTCAGCTGCTGGGCGGCGTCGATCGCCAGCGTGACCTCGCTCCCGGTACCCACGATGACGAGTCGCGGTTCGCTGCCGGGCTCGTGGACGATACCGGCCCGCGCTCGATGGCCGAGCCGTCGGTGCGCACCGGGATCGCCTGGCGGCTGAGCACGAGCACCGTCGGGCCAGGGTGGTCGACGGCGGCGCGCCGCGGCCACGGTCTCGTTGGCGTTGGCCGGGCGGATCACCTGGAGCCGCGGGATCGCCCGCAGCGTCGCCAGGTGCTCGACGGGTTGATGGGTCGGTCCGTCCTCACCGACGCCGACGGAGTCGTGGCTGTAGACGAAGATCGCCTTCGCCCACTGCACCGTGGCCAGGCGCACTGGCGGGCGCATGTAGTCGAGGAACACGAAGAAGGTTCCGGCGAGCGGCAGCACGCCGCCGTGCATCGCCATGCCCACGCCCGCGGCCCCCATCGTGTGCTCCCGGATGCCGTAATACACCTGGCGACCGCCGGGGTTCTCCGCACGCTGCTGGCCGGCGTCGTCGGGCAGCTTGACGCCCGTGTTCCCGGTGAGATCGGCGGCACCGGAGACGATGCCCGGGAAGTGCTGGAAGCTGGCGCCGAGCACCTTGACCATCGCCTGCCGCATCGCCATCTCCTCGCCCAGGGCGAACGACGGGAGGGCATCCTCCCAGCCCTTGGTGCCGGTGCCGCTCCATGCCGCGTCCCACGCGGCCCGCTCCTCGGCATCGACCGAGTCGAGGGCCTCGAGCCAGCGGGCCCGCTCGCCTGCACCGCGCTCGGCCATTACCCCGCGGTACGTCTGGACGAGGTCGGGCGGCGACCAGAACGGCTCGTCGGGGATCCCCATCACGGCCTTGGTCCGGCTGACGTCTTCCGGCGTGAACGGGTTGGCGTGCGCCGCCGGGTCGTCGGTGTGGTCGGGCGACGGTGAGCCGATGTGCGAGCGCAGGATGAGCAGCGTCGGGCGCGACTCGTCGGCCTTGGCCGCCGCAGCGCGGCTCCAAGGCGTCGAGGTCGTCGGCGATCTCGCCGAGGTACTCGACGTGCCACCCGTAGGCGGCGAAGCGCTTGCCGGCGTCGTCGGAGTTGGACAGTGCCGTGGAACCGTCGATCGTGACCCGGTTGTCGTCGAACACGCAGATCAGACTGCCGAGGCCGAGGTGCCCGGCGAGCGACCCCGCCTCGTGGCTGACGCCCTCCATGAAGCAGCCGTCGCCGGCGATGACGTAGGTGTGATGGTCGACGAGTTGGCGGCCGAAGCGCGCCCGCAGGACGCGCTCGGCGATGGCCATCCCGACGGCGTCGGCGAAGCCCTGCCCGAGTGGGCCGGTGGTCACCTCGACGCCGGGCGTGTGGTGCGCCTCAGGGTGCCCCGGTGTGCGCGACTCAACTGCCGGAAGGCCTTGATGTCCTCCAGCTCGAGGCCGTAGCCGCTGAGGTACAGCATCGAGTACTGGAGGATCGAGGCGTGGCCGTTGGACAGCACGAAACGGTCGCGGTCGGGCCACGCCGGATCGGCCGGATCGTGCTTGAGGACCCGGCTGTAGATCACGTGGGCCAGGGGAGCGAGGGCCATGGCCGTGCCTTGGTGACCGCTGTTGGCATGCAGCGGGGCATCCATGGCGAAGCCGCGGATCAGCGAGATCGCCTGAGCCTCGATGTCGGAGGGGAGCGAGGATGGCATCGGCGCCGACCCTACCCAGGTCACCGTCAGGCCGGCGGCAGCAACGTGAAGGGCACCACGAGCCACGGGCCGCGGTCGACGCGGCAGTGGGCGAACAGCTGCCCGTAGTCGGGGAACTCCAGCTCGCCCCGCACGAGTCGGTAGGTGAACTTGCCGGGCTCGACGGTGAACGGGCTCACGTTGCGGGCCACCTGGTCCTCATCGGTCGGCTCGATGTCGGGGTCCGGCGTGCGTCGGAAGAGGACCTCGAACACGCCCTGCCCGGCATCGTCGGGCGGGCAGTAGATCAGGGCGACCAGGTGCGGGGCGACGGTGACCGGCGCGGGTGACGGGGCGGCCATCGAGAACATCGCCCCGGTGAGATCGATGCGCGTCGATGGTCCCGGCGCCTGCCGCATTTCGAAGTTCTCGACGAACAGCGCCGACACGATGTGCATGGACGCCGAGGGTATCCAGGCGCGCGAGCGTCGGAGCCAGGGGCCGTCATCGTTGGCGCCGGGGGGTTTGGAACGGCTATGCCATGGGGAGCCCCGTAACCCGTCACCTGTCCAGTGGAAGGACCCACCGATGGCTTTCACCCTGCCCGAGCTGCCCTACGAGATGACGGCCCTCGAGCCGTACCTCTCGGCCGAGACGTTCGAGTACCACTACGGCAAGCACCACAAGACGTACATCGACACCCTCAACGGGATGATCGAGGGCACGGACGAGGAGAAGGCTTCGCTGGAGGACATCATCCTCTCGGCGGAGGGGAAGAAGTTCAACCAGGCCGCGCAGGTGTGGAACCACACCCTGTACTGGAACTCGATGACGCCGGGTGGTGGCGGGGCGCCGTCGGGCGCTGCCGGTGACGCGGTCAACGGGGCGTTCGGGTCCTACGACAAGTTCCGCGAGGAGTTCAAGGCCGCGGCGGTCAACCAGTTCGGTTCCGGCTGGGCGTGGCTCACACTGGACGGCGGCAAGCTCGCCGTCACGTCGACGAGCAACGCCGACCTGCCGATGAAGCACGGGCAGACCGCCGTGCTCACGTGCGACGTCTGGGAGCACGCCTACTACATCGACTTCCGCAACCGTCGCCCCGACTACGTCGACACCTTCCTCGACCACCTGATCAACTGGAAGCTGCTCGACGCCGCTCTCAGCTGATCGCGTGGACGCCCGTGCCGGCGGTCAGGCCGCCTTGGCGCGGGTTGCCCGGGCCGTCGCCGTGAGGCGCAGATCGGCGAGGCGGACCCGCGCCAGACGGAGCCAGGTGAGCGTCTTGATGACGTACCAGCCCGGGTCGATCTCGAACCAGCGGTGGGCCAGCTTGGCCGATGTGGGCGCGGCGTGGTGGTTGTTGTGCAACCCCTCGCCGGCGGTGACGAACGCCAACCACTGCAGGTTGCCGGCCAGGTTGTCGTAGGGCCGCCGGCCGAAGTGATGGCCGATGGCGTTCACCGCGGCGGAACCGCCGAGGTACAGGTTGACGTGGACGAACGCCGCCAGTAGCCCGACCTGCCAGCCGAACACGGCAACCAGCGAGGCGACGCCGATCGCCAGCCCGAACAGGGCGTGGTCGTAGAACAGCCGGTCAGCCGTGGTCGGGGGGAGGTCGCGGGCGTAGCGGGCGATCGTCGCCGGGTTGCTCGCCTCGCGGCGGTACATCGCCACGTTCATCACCTGCACCTTCATCCAGCCCTGGAGCACGGGGGAGTGCGGGTCGCCCTCGACGTCGGTGAAGGCGTGGTGCTTGCGGTGCACCGCCACCCACTGCCGGGCCCGGATGCCGGTCGTCACCCAGATGACGAAGCGGAACACCTGGGCCGCGGCCGGATGCAACGTCAGGGCCCGGTGCGACAGCGCACGGTGGAGATAGACGGTCGTGGCGACGTTGGCCAGGAGGGAAACGCCGGCGCCGATGACGAAGGCGAGGAGCACGATCTGCAGCATCGGATCGACGCTACCATCGTCTACCGACTGGTCGGTAGGCTGTCGTCCCGGTAGGTTGGGGAGATGGCTCGGAATCCCCCCGCCGGGGTACATCACGGCGGAGGGGTCGGGCGCACGACGCGGGAGTCGATCCTCGACGAAGCGGTGACGTGCTTCGCCATGACCGGCTACGAGGGCACGTCGCTCAACGACATCGCCGCCGGCGTCGGCATCCGGCGACCGAGCCTGCTGCACCACTTCCCGTCCAAGGAGGCCCTGTACGGCGAGGTGTTCGAGCGCCTGCTGTCGGACTGGTTCGCCCGCCTCGATGCGGCCGTGTCGTCCGATGAGACCGGCTGGACCAAGGTCGAGCTGGTGCTGCGCGCCGGGTTCGACTACTTCGCCGACAGCCCGGCCTACGTGCGCCTGGTGCGGCGGGAGGCGATCGATGGCGGCGCCCACCTGGGCATCGACCTGGCGGCGGTGCTGCGGCCGATGTTCGACCTGGCCGTCGACTACTTCCAGCGGGAGATGGCCGCCGGGACGTTCCGCCAGCAGGACGCCGAGCAGCTGTTGATCACCGGTTACGGCGCCCTGCTCAGCTACTTCTCCGACGCCCCGTTCCTCGGTGGCCTGCTCGACATCGACCCCCTCGATCCGCGTGCCTTGGAGCAGCGCCGGGACCACGTGCTGGCGTTCTTCCACGCCGCCCTCGTGCCCGCCGCCGTCTGAGGAGCCGAGCCGGCCCGAGGCCCGAGCGGCGAGCACCGGACGGCTCGTGGCGACCAGCGTGCTCACCTACAACGTCAGCCCACCGCGCTGACGCCGCGCCGCGTCGGGCGGGCGGGGTATCACGGGCCGCTTCATGCGCTCGTCATGTCGGCGTCATGGCGGCGCCTCGACAATGAGGTCGTCACCGACCGGAGGAAGCCCACGATGCCCGAGCCGACCGCCCCGACCGCCACCACCGACAGCCTCGATGCGGTTGCGCTCGTGCGCCGGGCGCTGCTGACCAGCGTCGACGTGCTCGTCGACGCCGTCGCGGAACCCCCCGGCGCCATCCGCCGGCACAAGGACCTCGACCGTTGGTTCGCCGGGTTCGCCGATCAGCTGCGCCGCCATCACGAGCTGCTCGACTCGATGGTCATGCCGGCGCTCGCCGCGCGGGGCGCCCTGGATGAGCGATCGCTGGACATCATCGCCGGCGATCATGCCTGGATCGATCAGCTGCTCAGCGACCTCGGTGACGCCCTCGGGATCCTGTCGTTCGGCCTCGGCGCCGAGGCGTGGTGGACCGGCAAGGCGTCGGATCTGGCCGCCGTCCTGCACCACGTGCTGAGGGGCCAGCTGAGCCGGGAGGAGCGCCTGCTGACCCCGCTGATCGCCCGCTGGTTCGCGCCCGCCGAGCGCGCCGTCGTCCAGCGCGAGACGATGCGCGCCGTGGCCTCCGGGCCGGCGCCGTTCTCGCTCGGATGGCTGTTCACCCACCTCGACGACGCCGAGCGAGCCGCCGTGACCGAGTACCTCCCGGCGACCAGCCGCCTGTCGTGGCGGGCTCGCCGCAAGGTGTCGAGCCGAGCTGCCGTCGCCGTGCGCTGACCCGCTCCCCAACATCTGGGCGGGATCCGTATCGGGGCGGGATCCGTCTCGGATTCCGGGACGATCCCCGCCCACTTCACCGGGTGGAACGGATCCCGCCCAGATAGAGGGTCGGACAGAGAGAACGGCCGGTGGCGGGCTCGCTCACTACCCTGTCGCGCCGATGGTGTCCCGCACGTTGTCCGAGTCCGAGTCCAAGGTGTTGCTGGCCGGGTTCGGCATGCCGCTCGCCGAGGAGCGGTTGACCCGCACGCCCGACGAGGCCGTTGCCGCCAGCGACGAGCTCGGTTATCCGGTGGTGGCCAAGCTCAACGGCGACGCCATCGCCCACAAGACCGAGCGTGGTCTCGTCCGACTCGGCCTCGTCGACGCCGCGGCTGTGCGGCAGGCCGCGACCGAGCTGCTGGCGGCGGCCAGACCCGAGGACGGTGACGTCACCCTGCTCGTCGCCCCGATGATCCGCGGCAACCGCGAGCTGATCGCCGGTGTGCTCCGCGACGCCCAGTTCGGGCCGACGGTGATGCTCGGCGTCGGCGGCATCCTCGCCGAGGCCGTGGCCGACGTCGTCTTCCGCCCGGCGCCGATCGACGCCGTCACGGCCCACGAGATGATCGACCAGCTCGCCACCCAGCGCCTGCTGGAATCGTTCCGCGGTGACGCACCCGTCGACCGCGTCGCCCTCGCCGAGGTCCTCGGCGGCCTCGGGCAGATCGCCATCGAGCGCCACGACGTCGAGAGCGTCGACGTCAACCCGCTCATCATCACCCCGGAGGGCGCACCGATCGCCGTCGATGCGCTCGTCGAGCTGCGCGACGGGGCCGAGGCCGACGCCGGACCGCTCCGCCGCCCGCCGACGGCCGAGCAGTTCCGCGCCCTGTTCGAGCCGCGCGGTGTACTCGTCGCCGGCGCCTCCTCGCACCCCGGCAAGTTCGGGTTCGTGTCGCTCCACAACCTGCTCGCCAGCGGCTACCGGGGCGCCGTCTTCGGCACCAACCTGCAGGGCGAGGAGGTGCTCGGGATCCGCACCGTCCCCGACGTCACCGACCTGCCGGACGGCGAGATCGACCTCGTCTTCGTGTGCACGCCGGCATCCGCCAACGCCACGCTGCTGCGCGCCTGCGCGGCGAAGGGCATCAAGGCGGCATTCGTCACGTCGGGCGGGTACGGCGAGGCAGGGGAGGACGGCCGCCGGGCCGAGGCCGAGTTGGTGGCCCTCGCCGACGAGCTGGGCATCCTCCTCGCCGGGCCCAACGGCCAGGGTGTCGTCAGCACGCCGGTGAGCCTGTGCGCCCAGATCGTCGCCCCCTACCCCCCGGCCGGGCGGATCGGCGTGGCGAGCCAGAGCGGCAACTTCGTCTCCAGCTTCATGAACTACGCCCGGATGACCGGCGTCGGGATCAGCCGGGCGGTGTCGGCCGGCAACGCCGCCGCCGTGTCCGTCGCCGACTACCTCGACCACTACGCCGACGACGATGCCACCGCCGTCGGGCTGGCCTACGTCGAGGGGATCAGCGACGGTCGGCAGCTACTCGACCGGCTCGCCTCGGCCGCGACACGCAAGCCCCTCGTGCTCGTCAAGGGCGGGGCCACCGAGGGCGGCGCCAGGGCTGCGGCCAGCCACACCGGCGCGCTGGCGGCCGACGACAAGGTGTTCGACGGCGAGTGCCGGGCGGCCGGCATCACCCGGGCCGCCACCGTCGAGGAAGCCTTCGAAGCGGCGGCGACGTTTGCCACGCAGCCCGCGCCGGCCGGCCCGAACGTCGTGGTCCTCACGACGGCCGGGGGTTGGGGGGTCGTCACCGCCGACGCCATCACGCGTGACGCGGACCTGCGCCTGCTCGGCCTGCCCGATGACCTGCGCGACACCATCGACGGCCTGCTGCCGCCACGCTGGAGCCGCAACAACCCGGTCGACTGCGCCGGCGGGGAGACTCGGGACACGATCCCCGACGTCCTGCGTCTGATCGCCGAGCACCCGGACGTCCACGCCATCGTCTACCTCGGCCTCGGGATCCAGTCCAACCAGGCGCGGATGATACGCGACGGCCCGTTCTTCCCGGGTCACGGGCTCGATCGCATCGCCGCCTACCACGAGCGCCAGGACGCCCGCTTCGCCGAGGCGGCCGACGAGCTCAGCCGAGCGACGGGCAAGCCGATCCTCACCGCCACCGAGCTGGCCATCGCCGACCCGGGGAACGCCGGTCCTGCTGCCGTGCGGGCGACGGGCCGGCTGTGCTACCCGAGCGGCAACCGCGCCGTCACCGCCCTCGGCCACCTGTACCGCGACGCCCGCCACCGGGCCCGCCGTCACTCGTGACCGCCCGACGGGTCAACCCGCTCGTCGTGCTCACGATCGCGGCGCTGATCCCGGCGGCGATCCTGTTCGTCCTGTGGCGCTGGGCGTCGGGAGAGGCGGAGGGCGCTGACCCACCGCCTCCGACCTCGACCGTGCCGCCGCCGCCGGCGCCGGCACTGACCACGCCGCTGCTGTCGTTCCGACGCACGCCGGGCGTGCTCGCTCGCGACATCAGCCTGGAGGAGTTCCGCGGCGAGGTCGCCGCGTTCGGCGAGCAGCTCGCCGACCCGTCCTGTGTCGCCGTGTCCGTCGACGGGGTCCCGGTCGGCTCGACGCGCGCCGACGTCCCCCTGATCCCGGCGAGCAACCAGAAGCTGCTCGTCGGTGCGGTCGCCCTCGAGGTGCTCGGCGCCGACCACCGCTTCACGACCGAGGTGCGGGCGGCGGAGCCGTCCGGCGGGGTGATCGCCGGCGACCTGTACCTGGTCGGCGGCGGCGACCCGCTGCTCACCAGCTCCACCTATCCGGTGCAGAACGACCCCAACCCGGTGACCGACCCGACGTCGCTCGACGCCCTGGCCGACGCCGTGGTGGCGGCGGGCGTGCAGCGCATCGACGGGGCGGTGGTCGGCGACGCCAGCCGCTACGACGACGAGTTCTTCGCGCCGAGCTGGGTCAACGACGTCCGGGGGATCGAGGCCGGGCCCTACGACGCCTTGCTCGTCAACGACGCCAGGGTCACCGGCGACCCGTTGCGGGCGGCGGAGCCGTCGGAAGCGGCGGCGCGCGAGCTCACCCAGCTGCTGCAGGCGCGCGGCGTCGTGGTCGGTGGCCCGCCGGCGGCCGGCGCCACTCCGGCCGACACGCCCGTGCTGGCATCGGTGCAGTCGGCGCCACTGCCCGCGGTCGTGGGCGAGATGCTGGCGACGAGCGACAACAACACCGCCGAGCTGCTCGTCAAGGAGCTCGGCGTGGCCGCCGGGACCGGCGGGACGCGTGACGCCGGGCTGGCGGTGATGGCCAGCACGCTGACGGGCTGGGGCATCCCGATGACGGGCGTGCAGTTCGCCGACGGCTCGGGGTTGAGCAACGACAACCGCGTGACCTGCCAGGTGTTCGTCGACGTGCTCGCCCGCTCGGACCCGACCGATCCGCTCGGCGCCGGCCTCCCCGTGGCGGGCGTCTCCGGCACGCTGACCGACGTGTTCACCGAGTCGCCGGTCGCCGGCCGGATGCAGGCCAAGACGGGGACGCTCGGCAACGCCCCGTACAACGCCGACCCGCCGGCCGCCAAGACGCTGTCGGGCTATCTGCCGATCGACGGCGGCGGGGCGGAGGAGTTCTCGCTGCTGTTGAACGCCGAGGGAACGCTCACCGACCAGAGCGTGTACCGGCCGATCTGGGACGCGTTCGCCGGGATGCTGGCCACGTACCCGGCCGGTCCGACACCGGCCGAACTGGCTCCCCGCTGACATCCCGGTTCTCCGGAGCCCCGCTCCCGCTGGGCGGGAGCGAGGAGCGTCAGAAGCAGGATCGGCGTACGGTTTCGGTGATGGCGGTGATGCCGATGTTCCCGCTCGGGACGGTCCTGCTCCCGGGTGCGGTCCTGCCGCTGCACGTGTTCGAACCGCGGTACCGGCAGCTCGTCATCGACTGCCTCGCCGACCACTCCGGCGACCCGGAGTTCGGGGTCACCTTGATCGAGCGGGGTTGGGAGGTCGGGGGCGGGGACCAGCGCGCCGCCGTCGGCGTCGTCGCCCGGATGGTCCAGGTCGACGCCCTCGACGCCGCCCGCTACGCCCTCGTCGCCGTCGGCACGCGCCGCTTCCGCGTCAACGCCTGGCTCCCCGACGACCCGTACCCGCTGGCCGACGTCGACGACTGGCCCGACGAGGATCCTGACGCACCGGGCCTCGACCGCCGGGTCGACGCGGCCACGGCCCGGCTGACCGCCGTTCTCGAGCTCGCCGGCCAGCTCGGCGAGTCACCCGTCGACGCCGACCTCTCCTCCGTCAGCGACGATCCGCTCGTGGCCTCCTACCACCTCGCCGCCCTGTCACCGATCGGACCGGCCGACCGCTACCGCCTGCTGTGCGCCGCGCACACCGGCCGAGCGTCTCGATCTGCTCATGGAGAGCCTCGACGACGTCGAGGCGATGCTGCGCTTCCGGCTGGGGTGAGGAGCCGAGCCGAGCGTTCCCGAGTGGCCTGACTCCAGCGTGATAGAACGTCTCCCCGTGACGGCGCCCACCTCCAGCCCATCGCCTAGCCGCGAGGAACCTCCGTCGATCGGGGAGGTCGTCAACCTCGTCACGACCTACGCCAAGCAGGAGACCGTCGGCCCGATGAAGGGCGCGGCGCGGTGGTTGGGGATGGGCGCAGCCGGCGCTGTGGTGCTCGGGATCGGCTTGGTGCTCCTCCTGCTCGGCCTCCTGCGAGTGATCCAGACGGAGTGGGATCGCTCCTCCACTGGCTCCCTGTCGTGGCTGCCGTACCTCATCGTCCTCGTGGTGTGCGTGCTGCTCATCGTGCTCGTGCTCAGCCGGATCAACCGAGACCACCTGCACAAGGAATCGAAGTGATGGCCAAGCAGACGACACTGCCCCCTCCGACACGCGTCACCCGTGACGACCTCGAGCAGTCCTTCCGGCAGCTCCAGGATGGGGTGCGCAAAGAGGTCATCGACCGCCGGAGCACCTTCCTGACTGCCGGCGGCATCAGCGCGTTGCTGGTCGTGCTGATCATCTTCATGCTCGGCCGGCGCAGCGGGAAGAAGAAGACCACGTACGTCGAGATCCGGAGGGTCTGACCATGGCCGACCGCACGCCGATTTTCCCGTCGCCGTCGATGCTGATCATGCGGCGGGCGATGGTCGACGGCCTGTTCGGCGACAGCCGGGTGTGGAAGGTGCTCGCCTTCGTCATCATCGGACGCCGGATGTTGCAGCGGATCATGGGCTCCGAGCCGCGCGTGGTCGCTGTCGAGCGCATCCGCCCCGGCGAGACGCTCATCATGCGAGGGGTGACGGGTCGGCCGCCGAAGCGATCGTGAGGGTGGTGCTACGCAACCCGCGTCGCGAGATCGAGATCGAGGGCGAGCGCACGGTCCGCGCCCTCCTGGCCGAGCTCGACCTCGACCGCGAGTCGCACCTGGTGATCTGCAACGGCACACTGGTTCCCGGTGACGCCCACTTGGGCGAAGCCGACACGGTCGAGATCAGGCCGGTCATCTCGGGAGGCTGACCAGATGAGCGAGCGAAGCGAGCTCCAGCGATACGGCGCAGTCTTCGCCGCGCAGCGGCGAAGTGCTCACTGGTGCACGGTTGGCTCCCGCAGCGGCAGGCCAGTCGCATCAGTCGACGGTGCACCAGTGAGCAAGTGCCGGGTGTGCCGGGGGCCGGCGGTCATCGACCTGCCGCGCCACAACGCCAACTTCTGCGCCGAGCACCTGCAGCAGCTGTGCCGCCGGCAAGTCGAGAAGGCGATCGCCGACCACGACATGCTGGCACCGGGCGAGCGCGTCCTCGTGGCGGTGAGCGGCGGCAAGGACTCACTCGCCGTGTGGGATCTGCTGATCGGGCTCGGCTACGCCGCGGACGGCCTCTACATCGGGCTGGGCATCGGCGACTACAGCGACGTCAGCGGTCGGTACGCCCGGGAGTTCGCGGCCGCCCGCGGCCTGCACCTGCGGACCATCGACCTGCGCCACACCCACGGCTACGACGTGCCGACGGCTGCCCGGGCCACCCGTCGCGTGCCGTGCTCGGCCTGCGGACTCTCGAAGCGCCATCTGTTCGATGCCGCCGCGCGGGAGGGCGGCTACGACGTGGTGGCCACCGGTCACAACCTCGACGACGAGGCGGCCGTGCTGCTCGGCAACTCCCTGCGCTGGGACATCGACTACCTGGCCCGCCAGCTGCCGGTCCTGCCCGGCGGCAACGGCTTCCCCCGCAAGGTCAAGCCGCTGATGCGCCTGACCGAGCGGGAGACAGCGGCGTGGTGCATCGTGCGGGGCATCGACTACCAGGTCGAGGAGTGCCCGATGGCGGCCAAGAACAAGCACCTCGGCTACAAGGGTGCGCTGAACCAGCTGGAAGCGGCGTCGCCGGGAACCAAGGCGGCGTTCTACCTCGGTTTCGTCGAGCGCATGGCGCCGCTGCTCGCCGGTCGCTCCCGTGCCGCCGTCGAGGGTCTCGGTACCTGCGCCCGCTGCGGCTCGCCGACGACCGGTGAGGTCTGCGCCTTCTGCCGGCTCGTCGAGGTCGCCGCGGCGCACGAGCCGGTCCCGGTCGAGCTGCTCACGCGGTCCGGTCGCCGGTGACCGGCGAGGTGGGGACGCAGACGGTCGGGCCGCGCCGTTGAGCGGTCCGTTGCGGCTGGGGGAGCGGGCGCTGCTGCTCGACGTCAAGCGGCGGCGCTACCTGATCGTGCTCACCGAGGGCGGCGAGTTCCACAGCCACGCCGGCTTCGTGCCCCACGCCGACGTCGTCGGGCGTCCGGAGGGCGCCGTCGTGCGCTCCACCCGCGGCGCCGAGTACACCGTGCTGCGCCCGACGCTCGAGGACTTCGTCATCGAGATGCCTCGCGGAGCCCAGGTCATCTACCCGAAGGACCTGGCGCCGATCTGCATGCTCGCCGACATCGGTCCCGGCGTGCGGGTCTTCGAGTCAGGGGTCGGGTCCGGCGCCCTGTCGATGACGATGCTGCGCTACGGCGCCGAGATCGTCGGCTACGAGCTACGCGAGGACTTCGCCAACCGGGCCGCCGCCAACGTGCGCAGCTTCCTCGGCGAGCAGGCCCTGGACCGCTACCACGTCGCGCTCGGCGACAGCTACGACGGCATCGACGAGGCCGACGGGCCCTTCGACCGGGTGGTGCTGGACCTGCCGGAGCCGTGGCGGGTGATCCCCCACACCGAGACGGTGCTCCGCGGTGGAGGGATCCTGGTCGCCTACACGCCGTCGATCACGCAAGCCGCCGGCGCCCGCGCCGCGTTGCGGGGGAAGTGGATCGACGCCCGCACGGTGGAGGTGCTCCACCGCGGCTGGCACATCGATGGGCAGGCGGTGCGCCCGGACCACCGCATGGTGGCCCACACCGGCTTCTTGACCGTCGCCCGCTTCCTCGGGCGCTGAGGAGGCGAGCGAGGTGAATTGCTGAGCCCTCAGGGCTCGATGTAGATGCACTCCCCGGGGCATTCCTCGGCCGACTCGATGACGGCGTCGAGCTGTCCGTCGGGGATGTTCGCCAGGCCTTCGGCACCCTGCGGGTTGCCCTTGGCGTCAGCGAAGATCTTGTCGCCCTCCTTGACATAGGCGAGGCCGTCGTCGAGCAGGGTGAAGACGTCGGGGGCGATCTCTTCGCACAGGCCGTCGCCTGTGCACAGATCCTGATCGATCCAGACCTTCATGATGTGATGGCTCCTTCGCTCCGGCGATCGACCACGAGTTTACACGGCGCGGGGCGTGGAAACGTCATGCGTCAACGTTCGCCGGGCCGGGAACGGCGGTCGCAGCCATCCCCGGACCCCCCGCAACATGCCGGATGTATCACGGATCATGCGTGTAGCGTCCATTTCACGAGCGACGGGAAGGAGCGACGCGTGCCTGATCCACGCGACGACAGCACCGGGGCGTTGCGCGCCCAGGTCGACGCCCTGGGCGACGAGATCGCCCACCTGCGGGCGCGGCTCGCCGACGCCCCGAAGCGGGTCCGCGCTCTCGAGGAGCGCCTGCTCGAGACCAAGGGCCAGCTGGCCCAGGCAGTCGCCCAGAACGAGAAGCTCAGCTACACCCTGCGAGAAGCCCGCGAGCACATCGCCACCCTGCGCGACGAGGTCGACAAGCTCACCCAGCCGCCGTCCGCCTACGGCGTGGTGGTCGGCAAGAACGACGACGGCACCGTCGACATCCTCACCAGCGGGCGCAAGATGAAGGTCTCGACGCACCCGGACATCGACCTCGACGGCCTCGACCGCGGCAGCGAAGTCGTGCTCAACGAGAGCTTCAACGTCATCATGGCCCGCCATCCCGAGCTCACCGGCGAGGTCGTGTCGGTCAAGGAGGTCATGGACGACGGCGTGCGGGCCCTCGTCATCGGGCGGGCCGACGAGGAGCGGGTCTGCGAGCTGGCCGACGCCGTGCGCGGCATCCACCTCCGCCCCGGCGACACGATGCGCCTCGACACGCGGTCCAACCTGCTGCTCGAGAAGCTGCCGCGACCGGAGGTCGAGGACCTCCTGCTGGAGGAGGTCCCGGACATCTCCTACAGCGACATCGGCGGACTCGACGACCAGATCGAGCAGATCGCCGACGCCGTCGAGCTGCCGTTCCTGCACCAGGACCTGTTCGCCGAGCACCGCCTGCCGGCGCCGAAGGGAATCCTCCTCTACGGCCCGCCGGGGTGCGGCAAGACGCTGATCGCCAAGGCCGTGGCCAACAGCCTGGCCAAGAAGGTCGCCGCCTCGACCGGCGACGAGAAGGGCCGCAGCTACTTCATCAACATCAAAGGTCCCGAGCTGCTCAACAAGTACGTCGGGGAGACCGAGCGGCAGATCCGTCTGGTCTTCCAGCGGGCCCGGGAGAAGAGCGAGGAGGGCTGGCCGGTCATCGTCTTCTTCGACGAGATGGACTCCATGTTCCGCACCCGCGGCTCGGGCATCAGCTCGGACATGGAGTCGACGATCGTGCCCCAACTGCTCGCCGAGATCGACGGCGTCGAGGGGCTGCGCAACGTCATCGTGATCGGGGCGACCAACCGCGAGGACCTCATCGACCCGGCGATCCTGCGCCCCGGCCGGCTCGACGTGAAGATCAAGATCGAGCGCCCCAATGCCGCCGCGGCGGCGCAGATCTTCTCCCAGTACCTCACGTCCGAGATTCCCATCGCCGAGGGTCAGCTCGTGCCGTCGATGATCGAGGCGACGGTCGACGAGATGTACCGCGAGGACGACTCCAACCGCTTCCTCGAGGTGACCTACCAGAACGGTGACAAGGAGATCCTCTACTACAAGGACTTCGCGTCCGGGGCGATGATCGAGAACATCGTGCGGCGGGCCAAGAAGCTGGCCATCAAGCGGGTGATCGGAGGCGGTGAGCGAGGCGTGCGGATCGACGATCTGGTGGCCTCGATCAAGCAGGAGTACAAGGAGCACGAGGACCTCCCGAACACCACCAACCCCGACGACTGGGCGAAGATCTCGGGCAAGAAGGGCGAGCGCATCGTGTTCATCCGCACGCTCGTCAACGAGGGCCGCGAGGACGATCCCAAGGGCGGCCGGGCCATCGAGCGCGTCGCCACCGGCCAGTACCTCTGACCCACCCCGAATCCCGGCCGAACCCCTGCGATCACGTCGTCATCAGAAGTGCCGGTGCTCGGCGCCCGAACGTCGCTAGGGTCCACGCATGGCGCTGCCGAAGGTGTGCGGGGTCGAGACCGAGTACGGCATCGTCGTGCGCGGGGCGGACAACAACCCGGTCTCGGCGTCGTCGCTGCTGATCAACGCCTACGTCGCCGCCACGACGAGCCGCCAGCGGGGCCGCGTGGGGTGGGACTTCGACGACGAGCAGCCCGCCAACGACGCCCGCGGCTTCTCGCTCGACGACGTCATGGCGCCGGAGATCGAGACCACGCTCGTCAACGCCGTGCTGACCAACGGCGCTCGCTACTACGTCGACCACGCCCACCCGGAGATCTCCACGCCGGAGGTCGCCACCGCCCTGGAGGCCGTGCTCTTCGACCGCGCGGCCGAGGAGATCATCCGCCGGAGCATGGTCCACGCCAACGCCAAGCTGGCCCAGACGTCGAGCGGCCCGGCCGAGGTCATCGTCCACAAGAACAACTCCGACGGCAAGGGCAACAGCTACGGCTGCCACGAGAACTACCTGTTGGCGCGAGAGACGCCGTTCGGGCGCATCGTCGCCCAGGTGACGCCGCACTTCGTCACCCGCCAGATCTTCACCGGCGCCGGCAAGGTCGGCTGCGAGCTGCCCGGCGTGCCGTTCGACCACGTGCCGTACCAACTCAGCCAGCGGGCCGACTTCTTCGAGGAGGAGGTCGGGCTGGAGACGACGCTCAAGCGACCGATCGTCAACACCCGCGACGAGCCGCACTGCGATGCCCAGAAGTACCGCCGCCTGCACGTCATCGTCGGCGACGCCAACATGAGCGAGGTCGCCACGTACCTCAAGGTCGGGACGACGGCGATCGTCCTGGCGATGATCGAGGACGACGCCCTCGGTGAGGATTGGCTGCTCGGCAACCCGGTGTCGGCGATCCGCCAGATCAGTCACGACCCGACGATGACGCGGGTCGTGTCGCTGCGCGACGGCCGTCGCGCCACGGCGCTGGAGATCCAGTGGGGGCTGCTCGAGCGAGCCCGCAAGTACGAGCAGCTGCACGGTCTGGCGTGCGTCGACGAAACCATCGGGCGCGACCTCCTCAGCCGGTGGGAGCGCGTGCTGACGGGTCTCGAGCACGACCCGCTGTCGGTCGCCCACTGGGTCGACTGGGTCGCCAAGCGCCGGCTCGTCGACGGCTACGCCGAGCGACACGACGTCTCGCCGGGGTCGTCACGGCTGAAGGCGATCGACCTGCAGTACCACGACATGCGCCCCGATCGTGGCTTGGCCACCCGGGCCGGGTTGGAGACGCTCGTCGATCAGGCCGATGTCGACAGGGCCACGACCGAACCGCCGACGAGCACGCGCGCCTACTTCCGCGGTCGATGCCTGGCGAAGTACCCCGATGAGATCGTCGCCGCCAACTGGGACTCGATCGTCTTCGACGTCGGGCGCGAGCCGTTGCGCCGGGTCCCCATGATGGAGCCATTGCGCGGAACCGCAGACCACGTGGCTAGGTTGATCGACGAGAGCGACAGCGCCGTCGAGCTCCTCGATCGTCTCGGTTCGTAGGCGACGAGGAAGCGACGGCGAAGGAGGCCCACGACATGGCTGAGCGTACGCACAAGCAGAAGCAGACCCCCCGCACCACCGAGGAGGAGGTCGTCGAGACGGCGCCTCCGGTCTCCGAGAGCGGCGAGAAGTTGAAGGCCGAGCTCGACGATCTCCTCGACGAGATCGACGAGGTGCTCGAGACCAACGCCGAGGACTTCGTCAAGTCCTACGTCCAGAAGGGCGGTCAGTAGCCGTCCATGGCGATGCCCGTCTTCCCGCCCGGTGACGACCCCGGGTCGAGCTTTCCGGAACTGTTGCGGCGCATCGGTGCGGCGCCACCGGACGCGCGCGGGGAGATCGAGGCACTCGGCACGATCCCGCACGCCACGACGTGCGTGGCGATGCGCTTCGCCGACGGAGTGATCATGGCCGGCGATCGCCGGGCCACGGCGGGCAACCTGATCAGCCATCGGGCGATGGACAAGGTCGTCGAGGCCGACCGGCACAGCGGCGTCGCCATCGCCGGCGCGGCCGGTCCGGCGATGGAGATGGTCCGCCTCTTCCAGCTGCAGCTCGAGCACTACGAGAAGGTCGAGGGCATCGCTCTCAGCCTGGAAGGCAAGGCCAACCAGCTGTCGGCGATGATCCGCGGCAACCTGCAGGCGGCGATGATGGGGCTCGCCGTCGTGCCGATCTTCGGCGGCTACGACCTGCGGCGCCGGATGGGCCGGCTCTTCGCCTACGACGTCACCGGCGGTCGGTACGAGGAGCGGGAATACGCCGCCACCGGCTCCGGCAGCCTCCACGCCGGAACGGTGGTCAAGCTCGGTTACCGCGACGGACTCGACCGTGACGCCGGCGTCGGCCTGGTGTGCCGGGCGTTGTGGGAAGCCGCCGACGCCGACTCGGCGACCGGCGGTCCCGACGCCCTGCGCGGCATCTACCCGATCGTCGCCACGATCACGGCCGACGGCTTCACTCGCCTCGGCGACGACGAGCTCGCCCGGCGGTACGAGGCGATCGCCGAGGAGGTCCGTTCGAGCGGGGTCGCTCCACGATGACGCTCGGAGGACGCGGCTCATGAGCATGCCCTTCTACGTCGCGCCCGAGCAGGTGATGAAGGACCGGGCGGACTACGCCCGCAAGGGCATCGCTCGGGGCCGAGCCCTCGTCGCCTTGCGCTACGCCGACGGGATCGCCATCGTCGCCGAGAACAGCTCCGAGACGCTGCGCAAGGTCAGCGAGTTGTACGACCGCATCGCCTTCGCCGGGGTCGGTCGATACAACGAGTTCGACCAGCTGCGCGTGGCCGGCGTGCGAGCAGCCGACCTCAAGGGCTACCAGTACAGCCGCGACGACGTCGACGCCCGCAGCCTCGCCAACCAGTACGCCCAGATCCTCGGGCAGATCTTCACCCACGAGATGAAGCCGATGGAGGTGGAGATCCTGGTGGCCGAGGTCGGCCTGACGCCGGACGGCGACCAGATGTTCCACATCCTCTACGACGGCACGGTGTTCGACCAGCGCGACTACTCGGTGCTCGGCGGCGACGCCGACGCCATCTCGTCCCGCCTCGGCGAGTCGTTCACCGACGGCCTCGACGCCGCCGCGGCGGTGAGCGTCGGAGTGCCCGCCCTCGCCGGTCCCGATCGCACGCTGCCGGCAGCCGACCTGGAGGTCGCCCTGCTCTCGCGTGGCAACGGCCGGCGGTGCTTCCGGCGGCTCACCGACGACGAGGTCTCGGCACTGCTGGAGCAGACATGAGTGGCCGTCGATCAGTCCGAGTGTTTGCTGCGGGGACGTCCCGCAGCTGACCCTCGGGCGGCCGCAAACACTCGGGTGTCGTACGCTCATCGGCCGATGACGTCGATCGACCTGAACAGTGATCTCGGGGAGTCGTTCGGGGTCTGGAAGCTCGGTGACGATTCGGCGATGCTGGAGGTCGTCACGAGCGCCAACGTGGCGTGCGGGTTCCACGGTGGCGACCCCTCGACGCTGCGTGCCGTGTGCACCGAGGCGGTCGCCAACCAGGTGTCGATCGGCGCCCAGGTGTCGTACCCGGACCTCCTCGGGTTCGGCCGGCGGTACATGGACATCGATCCGTACGACCTGCGCGACGCCGTGCTCTACCAACTCGGCGCGCTCGACGCCTTCGCCCAGGTCGCCGGCGCCGAGGTCGCCTACGTCAAGCCGCACGGGGCGCTGTACCACGCGATGATCGGCGATCCGGCTCAGGCGGACGCCGTCGTCGCCGCCGCAGCCGAGTACGACCCATCGCTCGCCGTGCTCGGGGCGCCAGGCTCCTGCCTGCTGCGGGCCGCCGAGTCCGCCGGCCTCGAGCCCGTCTCCGAGGCCTTCGCCGATCGGGCCTACCTGCGCGACGGGCGGCTCGTGCCGCGCTCCGAGCCCGACGCCTTGGTCGTCGATCCGGCCGAGGTCGCCGCCAGGGCCGTGCGCCTGGCGACGGAGCACGAGGTGGTGTCCGTCGACGGGTCGGTGGTCCGGGTCCAGGCGCGATCGCTGTGCGTGCACGGCGACACGCCCGGCGCGGTGGAGCTGGCCAGGGCCATGCGCGACGCCCTCGACGCGGCCGGCGTCACCCTGCACCCGTTCACCGCGTGACCGCGCGCGGCTGCTGCCGTACGGGCCGGTGGCCTGGCTCGTCGAGCTCGACGCGGCCGACGTGGTCGGCTACTCCCGCGCCGTACGGCGGGCGGCCGACCCGGCCGTCGCCGAGGTCGTGCCGGCAGCGCGCACGGTGCTCGTGCAGATGACCGATCGTGGCGAGCGGGAGCGAGTCGGGGGGTGGTTGGCGGACCTGGCTCCGGAACCGCGCGATCCGGCCGAGACCGCCACCGTGGTCGAGCTACCCGTCGTCTACGACGGTCCCGACCTCGCCGCCGTCGCCGCGGCCTGCTCGATGGGGGTCGACGAGGTCGTCGAACGCCACCGCGCCGGCAGCTACGTCGCCGCCTTCTGTGGCTTCGCCCCCGGCTTCGCCTACCTGACGGGGCTCGATCGCGGCGCTGCACCTGCCGCGCCGCGCGACGCCACGAACCCGCGTGCCCGCCGGCGCCGTGGCCGTCGCCGCCGAGTACACGGCCGCCTACCCGTCGCCCTCGCCCGGCGGGTGGCACCTGATCGGCTCGACCGACGCGGTGCTGTGGGATGCGACGCGCGACCGGCCGTCGTTGATCCGCCCGGGCGACGCGGTGCGTTTCGTGGCGGTCGGGTGAACGAGCTGCGTCGTCCTCGAGGCCGGGTGGGCGACGAGCATCCAGGACGCCGGGCGACCGGGGCATGCCGAGCTCGGCGTTCCCGTGAGCGGCGCAGTCGACGCGTCGCTGCGGGCCGTGCTCAACCGGCTGGTCGGCAACCCCGAGGACGCCGCCGTGCTGGAGACACTCGGCGGGCTGCGCGTCCGCCCGGCGAACGGAACGGTCGTCGCGACCGCGGCCGAGCGGGCGGCGCGAGCGGTCGCCGCCGGCGAGACCGTCGCCGTCGAGCCGGCAGGGGGGACCCTCTGGGGCTACCTCGCCGTGCGCGGCGGCGTCGACGTCGGGGCCGTGCTCGGCTCGCGCAGCCAGGACTCCCGCTCCGGCCTCGGTCCCCCTCCGGTGACGGCCGGCGACCGGTTGCCCGTGGGGCCCGACCCGGGCACGGCGATCGTCGTCGACCAGGCACCCGCCAGGGGATCACGACGACACGGTCGTCGTGTGGCCGGGGCCACGCCGTGACTGGTTCGCGCCCGATGCCCTCGACCAGCTGACGGGGTCGCCGTACATCGTGTCCCCGGACGTCAGCCGCGTCGGCGTGCGCCTCGACGGGCCGCCGCTGGCGCGGCGGGTGACCACCGAGCTGCCGAGCGAGGGGTTGGTGACGGGCGCCATCCAGGTCCCGGCGGACGGGCGGCCGGTGGTGATGCTGGCCGACCATCCGACGACCGGCGGTTACCCGGTGCTGGCGGTCGTCGATCCCGACGACCTGCCGATCATCGTCCAAGCCCGCCCCGGCACCGCCCTCCGCTTCCACCTCCACCGGTGACCCGCCGGTGTCAGTGCATCCGGGGTCGGGCGGTCGTCGTAACGTGACGGGGGCGACCGACGACCAACTGGGGGTACACGACATGGCCGACCGTCTCCGCTTCGGGATCTTCATGGCCCCGTTCCACCAGGCCGGGGAGAACCCGACGCTGGCCATCGAACGAGACCTCGAGCTCGTGGCGCACCTCGACCGGCTCGGCTGGGACGAGGCGTGGATCGGCGAACACCACTCCGCCGGCACCGAGATCATCGCCTCGCCGGAGATCTTCATCGCCGTCGCCGCCGAGCGGACCCGCCACATCAAGCTCGGCACCGGCGTGATCAGCGTCGCCTACCACAACCCCTACATGGTCGCCGAGCGCGCCGTCCTGCTCGACCACATGACCCGCGGCCGCTTCATGCTCGGCGTCGGGCCGGGGTCGCTGCCGACGGACGCGATCATGATCGGCCTCGACCCGACCGAGACCCGCCCCCTGCTGGAGGAGGGGCTGGACGTCATCATGCGCCTGCTCACGACGGAGGAGCCGGTGTCCAGCCACACCAAGATGTGGAGCCTGACCGACGCCCGGCTGCACCTGCGGCCGTACTCCAACCCGCTGTTCGACGTCGCCGTCCCCGCCGTGGCCTCACCGTCGGGGCCGCGACTGGCCGGCAGGTACGGCGTCGGGCTGCTGTCGATCGGCGCCACCCAGTCCGTCGGCTTCGACGCCCTCGGCCTGCACTGGGACGTGATGGAGGAGCGCGCCGAGACGTTCGGCACCGTCGCCGACCGCGCCAAGTGGCGCCTCGTCGGCCTGATGCACATCGCCGAGACCAAGGAGCAGGCCGCCAAGGACGTCGAGTACGGCATCCGCCAGTGGTTCGATTACTTCCAGCACACCGCGGCCTTTCCGCAGATGGACGTCGGCAGCGCCGACGCGGCGCGGGAGATGATCGACTTCGTCAACGACAGCGGGCTCGGCTCGATCGGCACCGCCGACATGGCCTGCGAGCAGATCGAGCGCCTGCAGAAGCAGTCCGGCGGGTTCGGTTGCTACATGTGCCTGGCCCACGAGTGGGCCAACCCCGAGGCCACCAAGCGCAGCTTCGAGTTGATCGCCCAGCGGGTCTTCCCCGAGTTCCAGGGCCACGCCGGGAGCACGCTGGCGGCCAAGGAGCGGGCCAGGGCAAACCGCGAGCACCTCGCCGAGCGCAACATGAAGGCCGTCGAGGAGATGGTCGCCAAGCACGAGCAGGAGCTCGCCGAGAAGGCCGACGGCACGTAGGGATGCTGGGACCGGTTCTGTCCGTCGCGATCGGCCCGATCGGGCCGCTCCGGAAGGACAGAACTGATCCGATCCGCCGCTGCGGCGGACGATCACGCAGCTAGGTTGACGCCCATGGAGAGGCGGATCTACGGCCTCGAGAACGAGTACGGCGTCACGTGCACGCTGCGCGGGCAGCGCCGGCTCAGTCCCGACGAGGTTGCCCGCTACCTGTTCCGGCGCGTCGTCAGCTGGGGCCGCAGCTCGAACGTGTTCCTGCAGAACGGCGCCCGCCTGTACCTCGACGTCGGGTCCCACCCCGAGTACGCCACGCCCGAGTGCGACTCCCTGTACGAGCTCGTCGTCCACGACAAGGCGGGGGAGCGGATCCTCGAGAGCCTCGTCGAGTCGGCCGAGCAGCGCCTCGCCGAGGAGTCGATCCGCGGCACCATCTACCTCTTCAAGAACAACACCGACTCGGCCGGCAACAGCTACGGCTGCCACGAGAACTACTGCACCAGCCGCCACGACGACCTCGGCCACTACGCCGAGGTGCTGATCCCGTTCCTCGTCAGCCGCCAGATCTACGCCGGGGCCGGCAAGGTCCTGCACACCGCCCGCGGCGCCACGTACTCGATCGCCCAGCGGGCCGAGCACATCTGGGAAGGCGTCAGCTCGGCGACCACCCGCAGCCGCCCGATCATCAACACCCGCGACGAGCCGCACGCCGACGCCGAGCGCTACCGCCGCCTCCATGTCATCGTCGGCGACTCCAACATGTCCGAGTACACGACCTTCCTCAAGGTCGGCGCCGCCGCCTGCATGCTGCGGATGCTCGAGGACCGCAGCGTCGTGCTGCGTGACATGACGCTGGAGAACCCGATCCGGGCGATCCGCGAGATCAGCCACGACCCGACGTGCCGGCGCACCGTCCGCCTCGGCAACGGCCGCGAGGTCTCGGCCCTCGACATCCAGCGTGAGTACCTCGACCGGGCGCTGCGCTACAGCGACACCAAGGGCTTCCCGCCGCTCGAGCAACGGGCGCTGGAGATGTGGGAGCACTGCGTCACGACGATCGAGAACGATCCCCTGAAGCTCGATCGCGAGGTCGATTGGGTGATCAAGTACAAGCTGCTGGAGGCGTTCCGGGAGCGTCACAGTCTGCCGTTCGGTCACCCGCGGGTCCAGCTGCTCGACCTGCAGTACCACGACGTGTCGCGCGCCCGCAGCCCGTTCTACAAGCTGCAGGATCGGGGTCTGGTCGAACGCCTGTGCACCGACGGCGACATCGAGACGGCCACCGATGTGCCGCCGCAGACGACGCGGGCCCGCCTGCGCGGCGAGTTCGTCCGCCGGGCCAAGGAGCGCAAGCGCGACTACACCGTCGACTGGGTGCACCTCAAGCTCAACGACCAGGCCCAGCGCACCGTGCTGTGCAAGGACCCCTTCAAGAGCCGCGACGAGCGCGTCGAGAAGCTGATCGAGTCATTGTGATCGGGTCATTGTGAGCGACGACCGCCGACCGCGCGGCGCCGATGACGACACGCCGCTGGGCATCCCCCGCCCGCGGCGTGAGGTGATCGAGGCCGAGCTGATCGACGATGACGAGGACGACGGCGCGCCCGGCCCCGCCGAACCGTACGAGATCTTGGACGCTGACGTGATCGACGAGGAGATCGACGAGGACGACGCGCCCGCCACGACGGAGGGCCGCCGGCGTCGGGCGGTCCTCGACTGGGTGATCGTCATCGGCGTCGCCCTGCTCGTGGCCTTCCTCGTACGGACGTTCGTGCTCGCCCACTTCGTCGTCGACGGCACGTCGATGGTGACGACACTGCACGACGGCGACCGCGTGTTCGTCAACAAGCTGTCGTATCGCCTGCACGACCCCAACCGCGGCGACGTCGTCGTGCTGCACCAGATCAGCGGGACGTCCGAGCGGGACCTCATCAAGCGGGTCATCGCCCTCCCCGGCGAGACGATCGAGATCCGCAGCTGCCAGGTGCTCATCGACGGCCGCGAGCTGCAGGAGCCGTACCTCGACCCAACGATCGTCACCCCGGGCAACTGCGGTGGTGAGCTGGCCCCGGTCACTGTCCCCGAGGACTTCGTCTTCGTCATGGGGGACAACCGCGGCGGCTCGCAGGACAGCCGCGCCCTCGGGCCGATCGCCGAGGACGATCTCGTCGGCAGAGCGTTCGTCGTGTTCTGGCCGCGCTCCGACTGGCAGTGGTTGTAGGGGTTCGGCGGTTCAGACCCTGCCGAGCTCGGCGGTGAAGGCGTCGACCATCACGTCGACGTGATCGCTGAAGATGCCGTCGATCCCCATCCGCAGCGCCGGGCGAATGACGTGCTCGAACTGCATGTCCCAGCCGAAGCACACCCGCTCGAAGCGGTGGAACAGCGTCGTCAGGCCGCCATTCCAGTCGCTGTGGTGGAGGTTGACGGCGTCGATGCCCTCGGCAGCCAGCGTCGCCGCCCGCCGCTCCGGCCCGTCCTTCATCCGGTTGATGCGCGTCGAGTCGACCAGCCGGACCGTCTCGTCGTACGGGCGCAAGGCGCGCAGCACATCGAGCTCCGGATGGCACAGCCACAGCCGGGGCAGGAGCCCGGGTGCCTCGCGGCGGACGACGTCGATGACGGCCGGGCCGGCGTCGGGACCCTTCAGATCGAGGGCCAGGTGGTGGTCACCGGGACACTGCCGGAGGAGCTCGGCCAGCGACGGGACGTGCTCGGGCAGCTCGCCCCGGGTGAGCGTGCCGACGGCGCGCTTGCGCCGGCCGAGCTTGACGACGCCGTCGTGATCGAGCACCGGCTCGCCGTCGGCGGTCACCCAGACGTCGCTCTCCAGACCAGTCGCTCCGAGGCGGAGGCCCAGCGTGAAGGCGGCGATCGTGTTGTCGCGGGCGTGGGCGCGGGCGCCCCGGTGGGCGAAGGCGATGGGGCGGTCGAGCAGCGCCGGCAGCCGTTGTTGCACGACCTTCGATGATGGCAGGACCATAGACTGCGGCCCGTGTTCAACCTGTCGGGCAGCGAGATCATCGTGATCCTGCTCCTGGCGCTGGTGGTCCTCGGTCCGGAGAAGCTGCCCGACGCCGTGCGCCGGGCCGGAAAGACCTATGCCGAGTTGAAGCGGATGGGCAACAGCTTCCAGGCGGAGGTCAAGAGCGCCCTCGACGAGCCGCTGAAGGAGATGCAGGAGACGGCGAACCTGATGCGCAACGCCGCCGACTTCTCCGGCGAACCGAGCGCCTCGCCGGCGCCGTCGCGTCCGGCGGCCGTGCAGGCTGCCATCCCATCATCCGCCACCTCCCCGACCTCGGCTGCGCCGACGTCTTCGTCGTCGGCCGACGGCGGCGGGGACGAGGACCTCATCAACCGCACGCTCAGCGGAGACGTGTCGGCTGCCGCGGCAGCCGGTGACGGCACCGGACCCACTCCCTCGTCGGACGATGGCCAGACGAACGAGGAGACGGGCGCCGTCGACGAGTCGCCGAGCACATGAGCCCGTCGTTCCGTCGCCGCCGCGAGCGGCCGTCGATGAAGACGCCGGACGACGTCATGACGCTCACCGAGCACCTCGGTGAGCTGCGCGTCCGGATCATCCGCTCCGCCCTGGCGGTGATCCTCTTCGCCATCCTCATCGTCGCCTTCTACGACCAGGTGCTCGACTTCCTGCTCGATCCGTACATCGACCTGTGCCTGCAGAAGGGTCAGGACTTCTGCGGCTTCAACCCGCGCAGCGACGACCCGGCACTGTTCTTCTTCGATCCCGTCGAGGGCCTGTCGACGCGCCTGCGGGTCGCCAGCTACGGCGGGCTGATCCTGGCGATGCCCGTCATCCTGTGGCAGATCTGGCGCTTCATCGTGCCGGCCCTCCATGCCAAGGAGAAGCGCTACGCGATCCCGTTCATCCTCACCTCGGTGCTGCTGTTCCTGCTGGGCGGTTTCCTGGCCTACCTGACGCTCGGCAAGGCCCTGGAGTTCCTCATCGCCTGGGCCGGCAGCGACGTCGGGGCGCTGTTCCAGGTCAGCAAGTACATCCGGCTGGTGATGCTGATGGTTGCCGCGTTCGGCATCGGCTTCCAATTCCCGGTGCTCCTCGTGTTCCTGCAGCTCGTCGGCGTCGTCACGCCGCAGCAGCTGATCAAGGGCTGGCGCTACGCGATCGTCGGGATCGTGCTCGTGGCCGCTGTCATCACGCCGTCGGGCGACCCGATCTCGCTGGCCGCGCTGGCCGTCCCGATGACGGTTCTGTACCTCATCTCCGTCGGCATCGGGCTGCTGTTCCAGCGCCGCAGACGCCGCCTCGGCCTCGACGACTGAGAGACTGACCCGTGTGCGTGAGCGTCAGGCGAGCCACGTGACCGTGCCAGAGCCAGCGACGGACGCCGCACGTCGGCCCGACCGCGCCGAGATCATCGGCAGCTATCCGTTCCAGCTCGACCACTTCCAGCTCGAGGCGATCGACGCCCTCGACGCCGGCCACCACGTCGTCGTCGCCGCCCCGACGGGCAGCGGCAAGACCGTCGTTGCCGAGTACGGCATCGAGACGATCCGCCGCGCCGGCCGCAGGGCGTTCTACACGGCGCCGCTCAAGGCCCTCTCCAACCAGAAGTTCCGCGACCTCAGCGAGCGCTACGGCGGCGACAACGTCGGCCTGCTGACCGGTGACAACGCCATCAACGGCGACGCCCCGATCGTCGTGATGACGACCGAGGTGCTGCGCAACATGATCTACGCCGGCTCGTCGGCCCTCGACGAACTCGGCCTCGTCGTGCTCGACGAGGTGCACTTCCTCCAGGACACCTACCGCGGCCCGGTGTGGGAGGAGGTCATCGTCCACCTCCCCACTCACGTCCAGCTGGTGTGCCTCTCGGCGACGGTCAGCAACACGACGGAGCTGGCGGCGTGGATCCAGACCGTCCGGGGCCCGACGACGCCGGTCGTCGAGCTGCGCCGGCCGGTGCGCCTCGACGACTGCTACCTCGTCGAGGACCGCACGAACGAGCGCCTGCACCTGCTGGAGACGTTCGTCGGCGGCCGTCCCAATCCCGACGCCGTGCGCCTGGATGCCTCGGCGATCCGGCGCGGCCGGGCCACCCGCCAGGAGCGGCCGGCCCGCGGCAGCGGCCGGCGGGTGCTCGCCACGCCGAGCCGGGTGGAGACCGTCGAGCTCCTCGAGCGGCGCCAGCTGCTGCCGGCGATCGTGTTCATCTTCAGCCGCAACCAGTGCGACGAGGCGGCGCGGTCGTGCCTCGCCGCCGGCCTGCGCCTGACGACCGCCAGCGAGCGCGACCGCATCCGGGAGATCGTCCACGCCCGCCTGGCAGGCCTCGGCGACGAGGACCTGGCCGTGCTCGGCTACGGGCAGTTCCTGGCCCAGCTGGAGGCGGGGATCGCCGCCCACCACGCCGGGATGGTGCCGGCCTTCAAGGAGACCGTCGAGGCGTGCTTCGTCGAGGGCTTGATCAAGGTCGTCTTCGCCACGGAGACGCTCGCCGTCGGCATCAACATGCCGGCCCGCACCGTCGTCATCGAGAAGCTGACCAAGTTCACCGGCGACCATCACGAGATGCTGACGGCAGGGGAGTACACCCAGCTCACCGGCCGGGCCGGCCGGCGAGGGATCGACGACGAAGGGCACGCCATCGTGCAATGGAGCCCGTTCGTGCCCTTCGAGCAGGTCGCCGCCCTGGCGGCCAGCCGGACGTTCCACCTCCGCTCGGCGTTCCGCCCGACCTACAACATGGCTGCCAACCTCGTCGGCACGTACTCCAGCGACCAGGCGCACCACCTGCTCAACCTGTCGTTCGCCCAGTACCAGGCCGACCGCGACGTCGTGCGCCTGGAGGCCCGCCTGGAGCGCGTGCGGGCCAACCTGGCGGCGGCACGCGAGCAGGCCGAGACCCCCTACGGCGACATCTGGGAGTACCGTCGCTCGCTCGACGAGATCCGGGCCCGGCGCCGAGGCCGCGACGACCTCGTTGCCGTGGGCATGGCCAGGCTGCGGCCCGGCGAGATCGTCAACGCCTCCAAGGGCCGCTACCGGGGGCCGGTGGCCGTGGTCGCCAGCGCCCACCGCAAGGGCGGGATGCGCCTGACCACGGTGACCAAGCGGGCCGACCTGCTGCTGCTCACACCCGATGACTTCGATGAGGTCCCGCAGTCGGTCGGCACGATCCGCCTGCCGCCGGTGTTCAACCCCAACCGGGCCGAGTACCGCCGCGACGTGGCCCGCTCGCTGGGCAACGCCAAGCTGCATCGTCCCGGGCGGCCGACCGGGCGGCGCCAATCGCCGGGCGCCCACCCGGTGGAGTCCGATCCCGACCTCCGCCAGCGCATGCGGGCAGCCGGGCAGGCCGAGCGTCTGGAGCGGGAGCTGATCGATCTCACCAGCCGCGTCGAGGGCCACAACCAGTCCCTGGCCCGCGAGTTCGACCGCGTCCTCGAGGTGCTCGACCGCCGCGACTACGTCGACACCGGGGCGTGGGCCCTCACCGACCGCGGCTCGGTGCTGGCGCGCCTGTTCCACGAGGCCGACCTGCTCGTCGCCGAGTGCCTGCTGCAGGGTCGCCTCGACAAGCTCGACGCGGCGACGCTCGCCGGGCTGTTGTCGGTGTTCGTCTACGAGCATCGCAGCCCCGAACCGGCGCCGCCGCCGTGGTTCCCGTCGGCGGATGCCCGCGACCGGTGGCGCCGCATCCAGGCGACGAGCGAGGACCTCGCTGCCGACGAGCGCTCGATCGGTCTCGGCGAGCACCGCCCGCCGGATCCGGGGTTCGTCGCCGCCGCCTACGCCTGGGTCCTCGGGGAGGACCTCGCCGAGGTCGTCGCCGACGACACGATGACGGGTGGCGACTTCGTGCGGACGATGAAGCAGCTCATCGACCTGGCCCGCCAGCTCGCCCTCGTGGCGCCCAACGCCGAGACCCGCCAGCGGGCGCGGGAGGTCGCCGAGCGGGCGTTCCGCGGCGTCGTCGCCGATGGGGTCGTCGGGCGACCGGTGGCCTCCGAGGCCGCCGCCGACCGATGACGATCCGCCGCGGCGAGACGTGGGGCGAGGCGGTACCCGTGCCAGACGGGCTCGTCGATGTCGCCAGCGACGCCGATCTCGCCGCCCGCATCGAGCGGGGCGAGGAGCGGCCGATGCGGCTCGTCGGCGGCGACCTGCTGCGCACGCTCGGCGGACGGTCGACCGGCCCGGGGCTGCAGCGGGTCCCGATCGACGTCCTGCGCGTCGACGCCGACGGGCGGCGGACGACCGCGGTCGCCCACGTCGTCGCCCGAGACCGTCGGTGGGCGGGGTGGCGGGGACCGGTCGTGGCCGTGATGAACACCGACCACCGCGGCCCGTGGGACGTCGCCCCGCGGGCGCATCCCAACGACGGTCGCGCCGACGTCGTCGAAGTCGACCCGTCGATGGGGGTCCGCGCCCGCTGGGAGGCGCGGCGGCGGCTGCCGACCGGCACCCACGTACCGCACCCGGCGATCCGTACGGAACGGGTGACGGAGCGCAGCTGGCGGTTCGACCGGCCGCTCGGGCTGTGGGTCGACGCCGTCGGGCGGGGCACCGTACGCTCCCTGCGCATCGCCGTCGACCCCGACGGCGCCGTGGTGCACATCTGAGGAGAATCCCGTTGGACGCATGGATCCTGGACGAGTCGCCCGGCAGCTACCGGTGGGGCACGATCGACCCGCCGCCCCTTGGCGCCGACGACGTGCGCATCCGGGTCGTCGCCAGTGCCCTCAACCACATGGACCTGTGGGTGACGCGGGGCCTACCGAAGCCGCCGCTGCCGCACGTGCCCGGATGCGACGTCACGGGCATCGTCGACGCCGTCGGCGACGCCGTCGATGGTCTGGCCGTCGGTGACGAGGTCGTCGTCAACCCGGGCGTCTCGCCGGTCGCCGACATCGTCGCTCTCGGCAACGACAGCCCGATGGGCCCCGGGTTCGCCATCTACGGCGAGCACACCTGGGGCGGCCATGCCACCTACGCCACGGCGCCGGCACGCAACGTGCTGCGGCGCCCGGCGAACCGCACATGGGAGGAGTGCGCGGCCTATCCGCTGGCCTCGCTCACGGCGTACCGGATGCTGCGTCGGGCCCGTCTGCAGGCCGGGACAGACCGTGCTCGTCGTCGGCATCGGTTCCGGAGTGTCGTGTGCGGCCCTGGCCATCGCCCGGCACCTCGGCGCCGAGGTCGTGGCGACCAGCCGGAGCGAGGCCAAGCGGGCCGAGGCGCTGGCGATGGGGGCGAGCGCGGCGATCGACTCGGCCGACGACCGCTGGCCGGTGCAGGCGGACGTGGTGGTGGAGAGCGTCGGAGCGGCGACGTGGGAGAAGTCCGTGCGGGCGCTGAAGCCGGGCGGGCGCCTCGTCGTCTGCGGCGGCACGTCGGGGGGCAGCGTGGAGCTCAACCTGCCCCGGCTGTTCTTCAAGCAATTCGAGATCATCGGCTCATCGATGGGCAGTTACCAGGAGTTCGCCGAGCTGACGGGGCTGATGAGCCAGGGCGTCGAGGTGCGAATCGACGAGGTCTTGCCTCTGGCCGATTACGAGGCGGCGCTCACTCGGCTGGAGGCCGGCGAGCAACTCGGCAAGATCGTTCTCCGACACCCCCAGTGACCGTTTCGGGGACCGCACCAGGTCATGCGGCATCCCCGGGGGACGCGACGGTGCTCTCGTAGGATCGGCCCCCGTGACTGCCTACGTCCCCGAGGAGTTCGACTCCGGGGAAGCGGACGTCCTGCGGCGGTACTTCACGAACCTCGACGGGCCGGTCTTCGCGCTCGTCAACCTGCCGGAGGTCGTCAAGGGGGCCCTGTTCGCCCGCTACAGCCGCAGCCCGAAGAGCCTGCGTCGGCTGTTCCTCGACGAGTTCGTCGGCGATCTCGACATCTCGGGCGACCAGTCGATCGACGCCACCGTCGGGCTGCGCCGCGCCGAGGACCTCTACGAGAAGGTCTTCGTCGAGTACGGCGACGACTCGGTGGCCCAGCTCGGCGGCGTCCACCTGGCGTGCGAGCAGGCGTCGAACATCCTCACCAAGGCGCTCGAGTGGGGACGGTTGATGAGCTACCTCGAGCAGAGCACGCGCTACATCGCCTATGACTCCCGCCTCGGCGGGCGGTACCGCTTCTACCGCGATCCCGCCGTGCTGGCGAGTCGCCTCGGCACCCGCTACGTCGGTGACATGGACCGCCTGTTCGACACGTACAGCGCCGTGCTGGAGGCGGTGACCGACCACGTCAGGGCCACCGTCGAGCGCCATCCCGACGACAGCGACTTCGTGTTCCGCCAGGCGACGCGGGCGAAGGCCCTCGACGCCGTGCGCGGCATCCTGCCGGCGGCCTCGCTGTCCAACGTCGGCATCTACGGCAGCGGCCAGGCCTTCGAAGCGCTGTTGCTGCGGCTGCGCGCCCATCCGTTGCCCGAGGCCCGGGAGTACGGGGAGCTGATGCTCCACGAGCTGCGCAAGGTCATCCCGAGCTTCCTGCGGCGCGTCGACGTCGCCGAGCGGGGTGGGCGGTGGAGCACCTACCTGGCGCGGACGCGTCAGCAGACCGCAGCGCTCGTCGAGTCGCTGTTCGCCGCCGAAACCGCCGAACCGGCTCCGGAGGTCACCCTCGTCGACTACGACCGCGACGCCGAGGACAAGTTGCTGGCGGCGATCTGCTACCCGCACTCGCACCTGTCCGAGTACGAGCTGCTCGAGCGCGTCGCCAAGCTCGGCATCGCCGACCGCCTCGCCCTCGTGCGGGCGTACGTGGGGCAGCGGGAGAACCGCCGGCACAAGCCGGGCCGAGCCTTCGAGCGGATCGACTACCGCTTCGACGTGCTCTCCGACTACGGCGCCTTCCGTGACCTCCAACGGCACCGCCTGCTGACGATCGAGTGGCAGGCACTGACCCCCTACCACGGCTACGTCCGCCCCGAGCTGGTCGAAGCGGCCGGGCAGGCGACGCCGTTCGACGAGGCGATGCAGCGCTCGAGGCGGCTGTTCGAAGCGATGCGCGACGACTTCCCGGAGCAAGCGTCCTACGCCGTCTCGATGGCCTACCGGTTGCGCTACGTGATGCAGTTCAACGCCCGCGAGGCGATCCACCTCCTCGAGCTGCGCTCCGGGGCGCAAGGGCACCCGGCGTACCGGCGGGTCGCCCTCGAGATGCACCGGCTGATCGCCGAGCAGGCGGGGCACCGGGCGGTCGCCGAGGCGATGACCCACCTGACGACGGACGCACCCGAGTTGGAGCGCCTGGCGGCCGAGCGGCGCGCCGAGGCACGACGCTCGCCGAGTCTGTGACTGTTGTCACGACAGCCGAGATCAGCGGGATGGAAACACCCGCCTAGGCTCCGCCCGCGAACCCCCGACCTGGTGGTCCCGCGGACGACGATTTGGGCAAGAAAGCACACCATGGCTGCTGACGACGACGAGATCACGAACGAGCTGGACGACACCGAAGAGATCGACGAGGACGTGGTCGACGATGGCGGAGGTCGAGCCGGATGCGGACGAGCTCGTCGACGAGGAGGACGTCTTCCCGGATCTCGACGAGGACGACGACGAGGCGACGCCCGCCGAAGAGGAGACCGAGGAGGAAGAGGACGAGGCCGACGACGCACCGACGACGCGCACCAAGCGGCGCGCCGGGGAGGAGGAGGAGGACGAGGACGAGGAGCTGCTGTCACCCGATGACGTCGAGGCCGATCTCGATCGGATCCTCAAGGATCGCCTCGTCACCGCCGAGGACGACGAGGACGAGGACGACGAGGACGAGCCCGACGATCGTGGCGAGACCGGCGATCGGCTGCAGCCGAAGCGGGCCGACGAGCAGCTGTGCCCGAACTGCTTCCTCCTGGTCCGTGCCAATGCCCCCGGCTGCCCGGTCGGCGACGACGCCTGCCCCATCTTCGGCTGATCGCCCATGACCACCTCTTTCGCCGACGACCCCATCCAGGCCGAGGTCGAACGGTGGTTGCGCGCCGTCGTCGGCGCCACGGTCGCCGTTCCGGCGACGATCGTCCGGCGGACGTGTCGGTGCGTGAGGCGCCAGACCCGGGCCGTCAACGACCGCGTCATGGCGCCGCTGCGGCTGGTCACGTCGCTGCTCGACCTGGCTGGCCGCCCCGCACCGTCGGCTTCCGAGGCCGTGCCCGTGCCCTTGCGACCGCGGCCGATCGGCGGCGTGCCGGCCGCCGACGTCGATCCCGTGGCCGGTGACCCTGCGATCGACGCGGCGACCCTGCCGATCGACGAGTACGAGAGCCTCGCCGCCAGCCAGGTGGTCGCCCGGCTGCCGTCGCTGACCCCCGGCGAGCTGGGCGCGGTGCGCCGGTTCGAAGCCGATCACCGCGGCCGACGCACGGTGCTCGGCAAGATCGATCAGCTGCTCGCGCCGGCATGATCGACCCGGTCGTCCGCCGGGCCGGTCCCGGCGACGCCGGACCGCTGGCGGCGCTCGAGCGGGAGGCCCGCCAGTCGCTCGTCGACGCCAGGGGCGGGGGGCGGTGGCTGCAGGAGCACCCCGAGATCGCCCCACGCTGGGCCGATGCCGTCGCCGAGCGCGAGGTGTTTGCCGCCGAGTTGGCGTTTCCGGACGAACCGGCCCACGTCGTCGGGTACCTCGTCCTCGACGTCGACGGCGAGATCGCCCACGTCGACCAGGTCTACGTCACGCCCGACGCCCGCGAGCTGGGTTTCGGCGACGCCCTGCTGGAGGCCGCCACGGAGGCGGCCCGCGCCGGCGGGGCGACCGTGCTCGAGGGCCACGCCCTGCCGGGCGATCGTGACACCAAGAACCTCTACGAGCGGGCGGGGATCACGGCCCGCTTGATCACGGTGTCGCGGCGGCTGTGACCGTTCCGGTCAGCGTCCCTTCCACTGCGGAGGACGCTTCTCGATGAAGGCCGTGAGGCCCTCCTTGAGGTCCTCGGATCCCATGACCACGCCCATCGCCTTGTTCGTCATCTGCTTGAGCGTCTCGTCGTCCTCGTAGGCCGCGGCGCGCACGACGGCGCGGCTCTCCCACACCGCGAGGGGGGCACAGAGGGTGATCTGCTCGGCGAGGCGACGAGCCTCGGCAAGCGCCTCGCCCGGTTCGACGAGCCGGGAGACGAGCCCGAGGGCGTAGGCCCGCTCGGCAGGGATCGGCTCACCGGTGAGGATGGCCTCCATCGCCGCCGCCTGGCCGATCGCCCGTGGCAGGCGGAACAGCCCGCCGGCGCCGGCGACGAGGTTGCGCTTGGCCTCGGCGAGACCGAACGACGAGCGGGTCGTGGCGACGACGAGGTCGGCCGCGAGGACGATCTCGCAGCCACCGGCGGTGGCCAGACCGTCGACGGCGACGATCACCGGCTTGCGGCGCTCGCGGTACACGAAGCCGGCGAACCCACCCCGCTCGGTGCCGAGCGCCGCACCGTTGCCGGCGTTGATCTCCTTGAGGTCGGCGCCGGCCGAGAACACCGGACGGTCCTGGCCCTCGGTGTTGGCGGTGATGATGCCGACCCACACGTCGTCGTCGCCCTCCAGGCGGTCGATCGCCGCCTCCATGCCGGTGGCCACAGCGCCGTTGACGGCGTTGCGGGCCTCCGGTCGGTTCAACGTGATGACGGCGACGCGGCCATCGGCCTCATAGGTGACGGTCTCGGACATGGCCGCCGATGGTAGGCCCACCCAGCGGGTCCCGACGATCCCACCGCTCGGGATTCTCCGTCGATTTCGCGGCCACACCTGACACTGAATCCGCACCAGAACCGGGCGCCGCCGTTCTCCGTGGATTTCGCGGCCAGTTCTGTCCCTGAACCCGCTCCAGAACCGAAGGGTCAGCCCTCGGCGTCGGGTGCCTCGTCGGCTGACTCGTCGGCGCCCTCCACCGGCGACTCCGCCACCTCCGAGCCGGCAGCCTCGACCGGCGACTCGACCGCATCCTCAACCGGCGACTCCGCCAGCTCGGACCCGGCGACGTCGGCGGCTGGGCCTCGGCCGGCGACTCCGCAGCCTCAACCGGCAGCCTCGACCGGCGACTCGACCGCATCCTCAACCGGCGACTCCGTCAGCTCGGACCCGGCGACGTCGGGCGGCTGGGCCTCGGCCGGCGACTCCGCCGCCTCAACGGCAGCAGCCTCGACCGGCGCGACCGGCGACTCGACCAGCATCCTCGACCGGCGACTCCGCCGACCTCCGAGCCAGCAGCCTCAACCGGCGACTCCGTCAGCTCGGACCGGCGACGTCGGGCGACTCGCAGTCCTCGGCCGGCGACTCCGCCACCTCCGAGGCAGCAGCCTCGACCGGCGCGACCGGCGACCCGACCACATCCTCGGCCGGCGACTCCGCCACCTCCGAGCCAGCAGCCTCGACCGGCGCGACCGGCGACTCGACAGCATCCTCGGCCGGCGACTCCGCCACCTCCGAGCCAGCAACCTCCACCGGCGCGACCGGCGACTCGACCACATCCTCAACCGGCGACTCCGCCACCTCCGCCAGCACTCCACCGGCGCAGCAACCTCCGACCGGCGCGGCCGGCGACTCGGCAGCATCCTCGACCGGCGCTCCGTGCGCTCGGAGCCGGCAGTGTCGGTCGGCCCGACCTCGGCCGGCGACGCCGCCGCTTCAGGGCCACGAGCCTCGGGCGGCGGGGGTGGTTGGCGGGGGGAGCGGGCGGGTTTGGCGGCGGCCTTCTTGGTTTCGGGGCGGCGCGTCATCGGGCGGAGCGGCTTGGGCACGGCTGCCCCTGGCACGACCTCGATGTCGAACAGGGCGGCGACCTGGGGGAGCAGGGGCGCCAGCCGGCGCACCGTGGCCACGAGCTCGTCGCTGCGCTGCTCCGGCGCCGCCGTCGGCGCGACGAGCGAACGCACGGGCGAGAACGCCGCGGCCTCGAGCACGGCCGACCACCGGTCGGGCCCGTCGCCGGGTTGCAGCGACGCCGTCGTCGCCTCGCCGAGCCGCGCGGCGAGGGCGCCGGGGAACGGCACGCCGGCCTTCGGGGGCACCGAGGACAGGCGCAGCGCCCGCACCACGCGGCCGACGTCGAGCGCCGCCTCCACGTCGGCGAGCCACAGGGTCAGCTCCTCGTCCTGCTTGGTCACCAGCGCCGCCTTGAGGGCGGTGGCCAGCTCGCGCGGTCGACTCGTCGCGGGCCACCACAGGGTCGTCGGAGGCGGCCACGACGCTGCGCAGGTCGCGCAGGTCGAGGTGCTCCATTTGACGCTGGGCCGCGTCGGCGCGGTCGAGCCAGTCGGCGACGCGCAACCGGGGGATGAGGTCCTCGGCCATTCGCATCACGGCGGCCTCCGGCATCTGCGGCTTGCCCTCGGCTCGCAACCGGGCGTTGTCCTCGCGCAGGCGCTGGCGCACGGCAGCGATGCCCTGCAGCGCCAGCTCGGCGACCGGCCGCTGCTCCTCCGGCAGGGCCTCGAGGACGTCGGTGCGGTGCTGCTTGCCGGGCCGCAGGCGCTTCGGCTTGGGGCGCTGCGGAACCTCGGGCGGTGGCGTGAAGTGCGGCCGCTGACGTCGGCGGTCCTCGCCACCCGGCCGCCGCTCGCCGGCGGGGCGCTCGCGGTCGCCGGCGGGGCGGTCGCCGGCGGGGCGCTCGCCGCCGCGCCGCCCGGCCCGGTCACCCTCGCGGCGCTCGCCGCGGTCAGGACGGTCGGGACGGTCGGGACGCTCGCGGCGCCGCTCGCCGCGCTCGTCGCCCGGGCGGTCACGCCGCGGACGGCGCGGGCCCTCGTCGCGGCTGCTGCGCGGCGCGCGCTGCTGGATCACCGGCTCGAAGCTGTCCTCCGCCGGCAGCAGCTTGAGCATGTCGGAGCGGTCCGCCTTCTCCTTGCCCGGGATCACCGCGAGGACGCGGATGCCGTCGATGTCCTTCTCCGTCTCGACGCGCAGCTGGTCGCCGACCGACGATCCCGGCGGGAGGATCGAACCGTCGAGAACGCCGCGCGGCTCCCTGGCCCCGGCGGCGCGCCAGGTCCATGAGCCGTCGGGGGCCGAGCTGGTCAGCTCGATCTCGATGCGGATGGACATGGGCCGCCACCGTACAGGGTCCTCCCGATCTCCAACCAGTGACAAGGAGCCCCCGCCGCGGGTCCGGTTACGGTCTGCGCCATGCCCATCTATGCCCTCGGCGACCAGGTGCCCGATATCGCCGCCAGCGCCTACGTCCATCCCGACGCGGTGGTCATCGGCTCGGTGCAGATCGGCCCGGAGAGCTCGGTATGGCCGAACGCCGTGCTTCGCGGCGACGACGGCGAGATTCGCATCGGGTCGCGCACGAGCATCCAGGACTGCAGCGTGCTGCACACCACGGCCGAGCTCGACACGGTCGTCGGTGACGAGTGCGTGATCGGCCACATCGTCCACCTCGAGGGTTGCACCATCGAGGACAGGGCGATGGTGGGCAACGGGGCGATCGTGCTGCACCGCTGCGTCATCGGCACCGGCGCCGTCGTCGGCGCCAACGCCGTCGTCCTGGCGGACGTCGAGGTCCCACCTGGTGCGCTCGCCGTCGGCGCCCCGGCCACGATCAAGCCCGACCGCGCCCGCCTCGACGACATCCTCCACAGCGTCGAGACCTACGTCGCCCGCAGCCGCCGCTTCCGTCAGGCGCTGCGCCGGCTCGACTGATGCTGGCCCTCGTCGTCACCGTCCCGGCCAGCGAGGCCGAGCTGGCGAGCGACGCGCTGTGGGCTCTCGGCGTGGCGGCCGTCGAGGAGCGGCCCACCGCTGACGACGCGCCGGCGACCGAGGACCGCTTCGTCGAGCTGTGGACGTCCCTGGGCGGCGACATCGGCGCCGTGACCATGGCCGCCGAGGCCTTCCCGGCGCGGTGGCGCTGGCGAACGGTGGAGATCGACCCGGCCGTCGCCGAGACCTGGCGGGCGCACGCTGTCCCGTCCTGGGTCGACGCCACGCTCGTCGTCGTCCCCGCCTGGCACGACATCACCACCGGTGACGACGTGCTGCGTGTGGACATCGATCCCGGGGCGGCGTTCGGACTCGGCGACCACCCGACGACGGTGCTCACCCTCCGTCTCCTGCGTCGGACCTGGTGGCCGGGCGCGACCGTGCTCGATGTCGGGTGCGGAAGTGGCGTGCTGTCGGTCGTCGCGGCGCGGCTCGGCGCCCCCTACGTGGAGGCGATCGACATCTCGCCGGCGGCCGTGGAGGCGACGGTCGCCAACGCCGAACGCAACGGCGTCGCCGGGGCGATCTCCGTCAGTAGCCGGCCGCTCGCCGCCATCGACGAGCCGTTCGATCTGGTGCTGGCGAACCTGCTGGCGCCGGTGCTCGTCGGCCTGGCGCCCGAGTTGCAGCGCGTGGTGGCGCCGTCAGGCGCGCTGATCGTCAGCGGTGTCCTCGACGGCGCGTACGACCACGTCCGCGAGGCACTGGCGCCGATGCAGGTCGTCGATGCCCTGACTCGCGAGGGCTGGGCGGCGCTGCTCGCCCGCCACTGAGGACGTGCGCGGGCGCAGTCAGACGGCCCGGGCCCGCACCCCGATCGGGGCGATCAGGCGGTAGCCGGCGGCGTGGCGCTCGTCCTCGCTCTCGCCACCCCAGAACCCGTACTCGTGGTTCAGGCGGGCGAACTCCTGGCAGGGCCCCTGCACGGAGCACGTCGCGCACACCTGGCGAGCTGTGGCCTCTCGACGCTCCCTGGCTTGTGGCCGCTCGGCGGACGATGGAAAGAACAGGTGCGTGAGACCCTTGCACGCGGCGGCGCGCATCCAGTCGTCGTCCACCGGCTCGAGGCCGACGTACTCGACAGCTGCCATCATCCAGAAACCCCCTCGGCTGGACTCAAACGCGTTCGGCGAAAACGCGACATCGGTGTCATCTTAAAATGAAATGATCGGCTGGTCAATTCTGTGAGGCAACTGCCTCAGTGGCAGCCGTCACACCGCTGACGAAGCGCTCGATGTCCTCCGGCGTCGTGTCCCATGCCGTCATCCAGCGGACCTGATGGCGGCTGGCGTCCCAGTCCCAGAAGAAGCTCCACTCCCTGAGCACCTCGATGATGTCGGGCGGCAGGACGGGGAACAGGCTGTTCACCTGGGGCGGCGCGACATCGACGCCAGGCAGCCCGGCGACGGCGGTGTGCAGGGCGCCGGCCATCCGGTTGGCGTGCACGGCGAGCTCGAGCCAGCGGTCGTCGGCGAGCAGGGCCAAGAACTGGGCGGCCACGAAGCGCATCTTGGAGGGGAGCTGCGTCACCTGCTTGCGCAGGTACATCGCCCGTCGGGCCAGCTCCGGGCGCAGGTACACCACCGCTTCGCCGCCGAGCAGCCCGTTCTTCGTGCCGCCGAAGGTCAGCACGTCGACCTCGGCGTCGACGGTGAACGAGCGCAGCGCGGCGACGTCACCGCCGAGGGCGGCGGTGGCGTTGGCGATCCGGGCGCCGTCCATGTGCACCGTCATCCCCGAGCGATGGGCGGCATCGCACACGGCGGCCACCTCGTCGGGCGTGTACACGGTGCCCAGCTCGGTGCTCTGGGTGATCGACACCACGCCCGGCTGGGCGTGGTGGGCGACGCCGAGGAGGTGGCGCAACTCTTCGATCTGCTCGGGGCGCAGCTTGCCGTCGGCCGCCGGCAGGTCGATCAGCTTGGCACCGAGGATCCGCTCCGGCGCTCCGGTCTCGTCCGTCGCGATGTGCGCCCAGTCGGTGCAGATCACGGCTTCGGCCGGTCCGAGCAGGCTGGCCAGGGCCAGCACGTTGGCCCCCGTGCCGTTGAACGTCAGCAGCGTCGTGACGTCACCGAGCAGTTCCCGGAACGCACCCTCGCACTCCTTGGTCCAGGCGTCGTCGCCGTAGGCGAGGGCGTGACCGTGGTTGGCCCTGGCGATGGCTTCGAGGACGGCGGGATGGGCCCCGGCGGCGTTGTCGCTGGCGAACGAGCGGTCGGGTGGGGGAGGGAGCTGCACGCCCACAGTATGGAGAGGCGGGGTCAGCCCGGAGCTACGAGTGGGCGGGGGTGGGGATGCGCGTCGCTGCCGCGGCGATCACCTCGGCCTCGGCGGGCTTGAGGTCATGGCCGGTCATCCCGCGGAGGATCGGCAGGATCGGGTCGTCGAGCACGTCGACGCCGGACAGCGCCTCGAGCACGGCGAGCCCGCAGAACGGTACGTAGATCGGGTTGTAACCGCCTTCGTGGGACATTGCCACCCGCCCGTCACAACAGCCCGCGGCGACCTCGAGGAGGCGGGCGGTGAGCGCCCGGAAACCGGCCGACGTGACCATCTGCCGGGCCAGCGGGTCCATTGCCCCGGCGTCGAAGCCGGAAGCCACGAGGATCAGGTCGGGCCCGAACGCCTGCACGGCCGGGACGATGACCTCGTCCATGGCGTGCAGGTACCCGCCATCGCCGGTGCCCGGCGGCAGCGGGATGTTCAGGGCGTACCCCGTACCGGCGCCCTCGCCGCGCTCGTCGAGGGCGCCCGAGTTGGGCGGGAACACGTTGTCCTGGTGGATCGAGATCGTGAGGACGTCGGGATCGGCGTAGAACGTCGACTGGGTGCCGTTGCCGTGGTGCACGTCCCAGTCGACCACGGCGATCCGCTCGACGCCGCGGACCACCTTGGCGTGCTGGGCGGCGATGGCCAGGTTGCCGAAGATGCAGAAGCCCATCCCGGTGGCCGCGACGGCATGGTGGCCGGGCGGCCGGATCAGCGCGTACGCGTTGTCGACGCGGCCGTCGAGCACGGCATCGACGCACTCGATCACCGCCCCCGCGGCGAGGCGGGCGATGATGATCCCGCCCCGGCCGAACGGCGAGATCCCGTCCCCGGCGTCCCCGCCCTTGGGGAGCAGGCTCTCGGCTTCGATGCGCGCGAGGTGCTCCGGCGTGTGGACGCGCAGGATCTCCTCGTCGGTCGCCGGCCGTGGGGCGATGCGCGTCAGGTGGTCGATGAGCCCGCTGACGACGACGAGCTCGTGGATGCGCCGTTTCGTCTCGGCGTTCTCGAGGTGCACGAACGGCTGCAGCCCGGCAGCTGGGTCGGAAGGGAACAGGCCGGCGTACGACGAGGTGTCGTGCCAGCCGAAGATCTCGTGGTAGGCGTACCCAGTCGTCATCGGCAACCCCCTGGTGCGGCGACCCCCGGGCGCGACCCTAATGGCGACGTTCGGCGGCGGAAGGGACGTGCCGGTCGATCCAGTCGGCCGCGCAGGGCCTTCCACTACTGTCTGGCGCCATGGCCGACATGGAGGTGGAGGAGCGGGTCCGCAATGCCGGTGCGCAGCTGACGACAGCCGAGCGGCGCGTCGCCCAGGTCGTCCTGGAACGGCCGCAGCTGGTCGGCTTCGGCACGGTCGCCGATCTCGCCGAGGCCGCCGGCGCCGGTGCCGCGACGGTCGTCCGCCTGGCTGCCAAGCTCGGCTTCGACGGCTTCAGCGCCCTGCAGACGTCGATCCAACGCGACCTGGCGCGGCAGCTCCGCCCGGCTGCCGAGCGGATCCGCGAGCTCGGCGGTGACCAGCCGTTGACGCGGCACCGCTCCGCCGAGCTGTCCAACGTCCAGGCCACCCTCGACGCCGTCGATGCGAACACGCTCGACGCCGTGATCGCCCTGCTCGCCGATCTCGAACGTGACATCCTCGTGCTCGCCGGCGACGCCGAGCGTGGCGTGGCATCGCAGTTCGCCAACGAGCTCGGGGCGCTCCGTCCCGGCGTCGTCGTGATCGGCGGCAGCGACGTCACGGTGCGACGGCAGCTGGCGCTGAGCGAGCCCCGTTCGACGCTGGTCGTCGTCGACCTGCGGCGCTACGAGCGCTGGTTGCTCGACGCCTTCACCCAGGGTCGGATGATGGGCCATACCGTGATCGCCCTCACCGACGGGTTGCTCTCCCCACTGGCGATGGGCGCCGACCACTCCTTCACCATCTCGGCCGCCTCGGTCTCACCGTTCGACAGCCACGTCGGCACCCTCGCCCTGTTCGACCTCTTCGTCGGCCTCACCGCCGAACGGCTCAAGGCATCCGCCGCCGACCGCCTCGAGCGCGTCGAGACGGCATGGGCCGAGGGCTGCACACTGACCGACCGCTGACCCCGCTACGGCGCGAGGGCCGCGCCAAACGGAAGGTTGCGGGCGACCGAGAACGTGAGGACGACGGCGAGCAGGCCCCACAGGGCGATGGCAGGCGCCGGCTGCCGGCGCGGTCCGCCGGTCCAGCACCGCCGGGCCCAGCCCACCCAGAGCCAGACGAGCAGCGGCGCCGCGGCAACGGTCAGCGCGTTGCGGGAGATGGCGCCGGCCAGGTCGCCGTGGGTGAGGGCATGGATGGCCCGCAGGGAGCCGCAGCCCGGGCAGCTCAGGCCGGTGACCGCGTGGAACGGGCACGCGGGATAGTGCCCGGGCTCGTGGGGGTCGACGGTGGCGACGACCATCAGCGCCCCGGCGGCCGCGGCCACGGTCACCACGGGCCGTCGCACCGCCGCCCACCGGTCGCCCTCCTCGACGCGTGCGGCGGTGGCGGTCACGGTCGTCACGACGAGCCGGCCACGATCGCCCCGTAGACGACGAGCACGACGATGCCGACGACCGCCGACCAGATGGCGAACTGCTTCGCCCGCTGGGATGACGCCCGCGCCCCGGCGACGTCGCCGGCCGTGTACTTGGAGTTGACCTGCGCGGCGTAGACGATCGAGGCGATGCCCAGTGGCAGGCAGCAGAACAGCGTGGTGAGGATCGCCCACACGAGGTAGTTCGGCGGCGGCCCGCCGCCCCCGGGCGGCGGCGGCGGCATCGGTTGACCGTAGGCCGGCTGGCCGGACGGCGGGGGAGGGAAGTCGGAGGGTCCGCCGCCCGGCTGGTTCGGATCGCTCATTCCACCTCACCTGTCCATGCCCGTGCTCGAAGCGGAGCAGCGTAGTGGACACCGGAAACAGCGCCGACGGACACGATCCGCCCTCCGTGACCGGGGAGGTGGTTTCATTGCGTCATGACGGAATTGCGGCGATGCCGCTGGTGCCGCCGAGCCCTCCCGGAGCGGAAGGGCCGAGGTCGCCCCCGCGAGTTCTGCTCGTCCCGCTGTCGCCAATGGGACTGGGTCTCCCGCCAGCGCGCCCACGAACTGGCGCTCAGCGACGGCGAACTCGTCATCGCCAAGGCGACCCTCGACGAACTGCACGACGACCTCTACGTCCTCGCCTGCGCCGTCGACGACGTCGAGCGCGACCTCGCCGCCCCCAAGCTGTCCGCCGCCGACCTCCGCCACTCCCTCGACTGGCTCCTCGACGCCGCCCGCCCCCTCCGCAACCGCGAGATCGCCGCACCATCATCCCCACCCCAGATTCCGTCATGACGAAATAATCGCCAGGGAGGCCACACTCGGAGAGAGCGGCAGCAGCGTCCACGCCGACGCAACGGCGAGGCCAGCGGCACGCTCCGGCTGGCCAGGCGGGTGAGCGGGCAGGGCCGAATTATGGGCGCCACGGCCGTGGGGGCCGGCGTGTCAGCGCCACCGGACGACCCGCGACGACCTCCGGCCCCCCACGCCGTGGCGCCCATAATCGACGTTATGTCAGATGTCGTCGAACCAGCCACCTCCCTCGGAGGAGCGCTGACCAGGGACGATGCAACACGCTGGCGGCGCTGAGCGGTCCGGCCCTCGTCCCGATCGTCGACGCGGCCGAAGCCTTTAACGCAACTGCAAGGAGGCCCAGCCCGATGCCCATCACCGCACGCTCGCGTCGTGCCCGAATCCGTCGAACCAGCGCCCTCGTGTTGGTCGCGTCTGGACTGACCCTGAGCGCAACGGCGGTCGCATCGGCGCAGCCCCAAGCGGCGTCGGCCTCGGCGCCGGCCGCCGTCGATGTCGTCGGCCTCAAGAAGGGCGCCTACGGCGAAGCCGTCAAGGCGCTCCAGCTGGCGCTCGTGCGCGTCGGGGTCGGCGTCAAGTACGGCGTCGACAGCTACTTCGGTTCGGCCACCCAGGCGTCGGTGAAGGCCTTCCAGCGCTACAAGGGTTTGCCTGTCACCGGCGTCGTCGACCAGGCGACCGCCGCCGCGCTCGGCTTGGCACCGGCTCCGGCGCCGGCGGCGGTCGCGGCCGCGCCCGGCACCCTCGCCCGCGGCGCCATCGGGCAACCGGTGAAGCAGCTGCAGCAGGCGTTGATCAATGCCGGCGTGACCGTGCCCGGCGGTGTCGACGGCATCTTCGGCCGGGGCACCGAAGGCGCCCTCAAGACGTTCCAGCAGTCCAAGGGTCTCGGCGTGACCGGGACCGTCGACCCACGGACGGCCGCTGCCCTGTCGCTGGGCGGCAACCCGGCACCGCAACCGGCCGCGGCGGGTGTCAGCGGGCCGGCCACGGCGACGATCGGCTTGCGCCTCGGCAGCCGCGGCCCGGCCGTCGTGTCGCTCCAGCAGGCGCTGCTGCGCATGGGCTGGACGCTGCGTGGTGGCGCCGACGGGATCTTCGGCACGGCGACCCAGAGCGTCCTGCTCGTGACTCAGAGGAGCAACGGCATCCGCGCGTCCGGGACCGTCGACGAGGCCACCGCCCGCCTACTCGGGCTGAGCGGGTCGGCCACCGCCGCCGCACCCGCTGCTCCGGCACCGGCGACGACCGCCGCGGGGTTCGCCAACTACGACGAGCGCGGCGCCCGCGTCGTCGCCCTGCAGACCGCCCTGATCAGAGCCGGCATCACCGTGCCCGGAGGCGCCGACGGCGTGTTCGGCGCCAGCACGGCGGGAGCCATCATGTCGTTCCAGCGGGCCAGGGGCCTCAATGTCTCGGGCAAGGTCGACGACGCCACTGCGGCCGCCCTCGGCCTGTCGGCCGCGCCGGCGCCTGCTGCCGCGCCGGCCATCAACATCCAGCTGGAAGCCAAGCCGTTGCAGGGCCCCTGTTACTACGGCGACACCTGGAGCGCGGCGCGCGGCAACGGTCGAATCCACCTCGGCGTCGACATCGCCGCCGCCGAAGGCAACCAGCTGTACGCCGTGGCCACGGGAAGGATCAGCCAGATCTACACCGACTCGCCCGGCTCGCTGTCCGGCAACGGTCTGAAGATCGCCCGGCCCGACGGGACGTACTTCTTCTACGCCCACCTCTCGCAGCTGGCGCCGGGCATCGCTCTCGGCACGCCCGTCACCGCCGGACAGGTCGTCGGCTACGTCGGGCACACCGGCAACGCCGGCGGTCCGCATCTGCACCTCGAGGTCCACCCCGGCGGCGGCTCGGCCGTCAACCCGTATCCGATCGTCAGGGCGATCGGAGCCTGCTGACGCCCTCCGTCGCGATGGAGCCCCCGCCCTCCCCTCCCCTGCCATTTTCGTCATGACGGAATCTGCCTCCGGGTCCCAACTGCTAGACAGCGGCCATGAGCGCTCTCGACCCGCCGTTCCGAGCCGAGCAGGTCGGCAGTCTGCTGCGACCGCCGGCTGTCCACGAGGCCAGGGCGCAGCGCGCCGCCGGGGTCATCTCCCCCGGCGAGCTGCGCGCCGTCGAGGATGAGGCGATCGCGGCCGCGGTCGCCAAGGTCGAGGCGATCGGCTTGCGCAGCGTCACCGACGGCGAGTTCCGTCGGGCCTGGTTCCACCTCGACTTCCTCGAGCAGCTCGATGGCGTCGCCGTCACCGGCAACATCGCGGCGAGCTCCGACGCCGCGACGACCGTCCACATGACGCCACCGAAGTTGTCGGTGGTCGGGCCGTTGCGACACGCCAGGGACATCCAAGTCGACGACTTCCGCTATCTCGCCTCGCTGACCACGCAGACGCCGAAGGTGTCGATCCCCTCCCCGACGATGGTCCACTTCCGGGGCGGCCGGGCGGCGATCGACATCCACGCCTACCCCGACCTGGAGGTCTTCTTCGACGACCTCGCGGCCTGTTACCGGGCGGAGCTCGACGCCCTGTACGCCGCCGGATGCCGCTACGTCCAGCTCGACGACACCAACCTCGCCTATCTCTGCGACCCCGTGATGCGGGCCGGCGCCGTCGAGCGCGGCGACGACCCCGATGCCCTCCCCCACGCCTACGCCCAGTTGATCAACGCCGCCATCGCCGGGCGGCCCGACGACCTCGTCGTGGGCATCCACCTGTGCCGTGGCAACTACCGCAGCACCTGGTTCGCCCAGGGCGGCTACGAGCCCGTCGCCGAGGTGCTGTTCAGCGAGCTCGCCGTCGACGCCTACTTCCTGGAGTACGACGACGAGCGCTCGGGCGACTTCGCCCCGCTGCGCCACGTCGGACCGGACAAGACCGTCGTCCTCGGGCTGATCACCAGCAAGCGGCCCGAGCTCGAACCGTTCGACCTGCTGGCGAAGCGCATCGACGAGGCGGCCCGTTACGTGCCCCTCGACCAGCTGTGCCTGAGCCCGCAGTGCGGGTTCGCCAGCACCGTGGAGGGCAACGCCCTCACCGAGGACCAGCAGTGGGCCAAGCTCAACGACGTCGTGGAGACCGCGGGTCGCATCTGGTCCTGACGTTCTCCGTGGGATTGGCGGCCACTCCTGTCGCCGAACCTGCTCCAGAAGTGGTTGGCGCGTTAGCCTGATGATGCTGATGAACCCGTCCGGGAGAGCCGGTCCTGCCGCGGCAGGGTCGGCGCCGAAGGAGCAACCCACCCCGGAATCTCTCAGGCGTCTGGACCGGACGGGCGAGGCAACGCTGGAAAGCAGCGCGGCCCACGGGGGTCGGGCTCACCGACGGTGAAAGCCCGGCAACGACGCCGGGTGAAACTCTCAGGTACCGATGACAGCGCGGGGTCGAGAACCTCGACGCGCACCGGAGCCCAGATGCCCACTCCCCTCAGCCAGCTGGCCGGCCACGACGACTTCGTCGATCGCCACGTCGGACCGACGGACGCCGACATCGAGCGGATGCTCGACGTCGTCGGAGCCAAGTCGCTCGATGACCTCCTCGACCAGACGGTCCCGGCGTCGATCCGCACGGCGGCGCCGCTCGACCTCCCGGCACCACGCTCCGAGCCCGAGGTGCTCGCCGCGCTGAGGGTCCTCGCCGCCCGCAACGCGGCCCGCACGAGCCTCATCGGGATGGGCTACACCGGCACCGTCACGCCCGGAGTGATTCAACGCAACGTCCTCGAGGACCCCGCCTGGTACACGGCCTACACGCCGTACCAGGCGGAGATCAGCCAGGGCCGGCTGGAGGCACTGCTCAACTTCCAGACCATGGTCAGCGAGCTGACCGGGCTCCCCGTGGCCAACGCCTCGTTGCTCGACGAGGCGACGGCTGCCGCCGAGGCGATGACGATGGCCCGTCGTCTGTCGCGTGCGGAGTCGACCCGCTTCGTCGTGCACCCCGACACCCATCCACAGACGATCGCCGTGCTCGCCACCCGCGCCGAGCCGGTCGGCATCGACCTCGTCGTCGGCGACGTCGACGAGCTCGGTTGCTTCGGCGCCCTGTTCAGCCTGCCGACGTCGACGGGCGCGGTGAACGACTGGCGCGAGGCGATCGAGCGGGTGCAGGCCGGCGGCGGGCTCGCTGTCGTGGCCACCGACCTGCTGGCATGCGTGTTGACCGTCAGCCCCGGTCAGCTCGGTGCAGACATCGCCGTCGGCTCGTCGCAGCGATTCGGCGTGCCGATGGCCTTCGGCGGTCCGCACGCCGCGTTCATCGCCGCCCGGGAGAGCGCAGCACGCGCCCTGCCGGGGCGCATCGTCGGGGTGAGCACGGACACGGCCGGCCGGCCGGCGCTGCGCCTGGCGCTGCAGACGCGCGAGCAGCACATTCGCCGGGAGAAGGCCACGTCCAACATCTGCACGGCGCAGGTGCTGCTCGCCAACATCGCCGGGTTCTACGCCGCCTGGCACGGCCCGGCGGGGCTGGCGCGGATCGCCGAACGCGTCCAGCGACTGGCGTCGGTCACGGCCGACGCGCTGCGTGCCGCCGGCCTGAGCGTGCGCCATGAGTCGTGGTTCGACACCGTCACCGTCGACGGCGTCGACGCCGACGCCGTGCTGGCCGGCGCTCGCGCGGTGGGCGTCGATCTGCGCCGCGTCGACGACCAGGCGGTCGGGCTCACCTTCGACGAGACGTCGACGCTCGACGTCGTCGAGCAGGTCCTGCCGGCGTTCGGGGCCGTGCTCGACCGGACCCGCGTCGACACGTGCCCCGACGGCCTTCCGACCGGCCTGCGGCGCGAGGACGAGATCCTCACCCAGGCGGTGTTCAACCGCTACCACACCGAGCACGAGATGTTGCGCTACCTGCGCCGGCTCGCCGACCGCGACCTCGCCCTCGACCGGACGATGATCCCGCTCGGGTCGTGCACCATGAAGCTCAACGCGACGACGGAGATGGTGCCGATCACGTGGCCGGAGTTCGCCAACCTGCACCCCTTCGCGCCCGCCGACGACTCCACCGGGCTGCGGGCGCTGATCGGTGAGCTGGAGCAGTGGCTGGCCGAGATCACCGGCTACGACGCCGTGAGCGTGCAGCCCAACGCCGGGAGCCAGGGCGAGCTCGCCGGGCTGCTGGCGATCCGCGCCTACCACCGCTCCCGCGGTGACGTGCAGCGCACCGTGTGCCTGATCCCTTCCAGCGCCCATGGCACGAACGCCGCCAGCGCCGTGATGGCCGGTCTCGATGTGGTGGTCGTGGCCACCGACGCCCGTGGCAACGTCGACGTCGACGACCTCACCGCCAAGCTCGCCAAGGTCGACGACCGCCTGGCCGCGATCATGCTCACCTACCCGTCGACGCACGGCGTGTTCGAGGAAGCGATCGGCGAGATCTGCGATGCCGTCCACAGGGGCGGCGGGCAGGTGTACATCGACGGCGCCAACCTCAACGCCCTCGTCGGCATCGCCAAGCCCGGCCACTTCGGGGCCGATGTCAGCCACCTCAACCTGCACAAGACGTTCTGCATCCCTCACGGTGGCGGCGGACCCGGCGTCGGCCCGGTCGGCGTACGCGCCCACCTCACCCCCTTCCTGCCCGGTCACCCGCTCGGCGGCCCGGCACAAGCGGTGGGTCCTGTCGCCGCGGCGCCGTTCGGCTCGGCCGGCATCCTGCCGATCCCCTGGGCGTACATCGCCCTGATGGGCCACGAGGGCCTGGCGCGGGCCACCGCTGTGGCGATCCTGTCGGCCAACTACGTGGCCACGCGCCTCGACGACCACTTCCCGGTGCTCTACACGGGCGCCGCCGGTCGGGTCGGCCACGAGTGCATCGTCGACCTGCGGGCGATCACGCGCACGACCGGGGTCACCGTCGACGACGTGGCCAAGCGCCTGATGGACTACGGGTTCCATGCCCCGACGATGAGCTTCCCGGTCGCCGGGACCCTGATGATCGAGCCGACGGAGAGCGAGACGCTCGCCGAGCTGGACCGCTTCTGTGACGCCATGATCTCCATCCGACGGGAGATCGAGCAGCTCGTGGGCGGCGACTGGCCGCTCGCGGCCAGTCCGCTGCGCCTCGCCCCGCACACCGCCGAGGAGCTGCTCGGCGACTGGGAGCGGCCCTACACCCGGGAGGTCGGCGCCTATCCCCTGTCGTCCTTGCGGGTGGCGAAGTACTTCCCGCCGGTCTCGCGCATCGACGCCGCAGCTGGCGACCGCCAGCTGGTGTGCTCGTGCGAACCGCTCGAGGCCTACGCCACTTCGCTCGCCTAACGAGGCTCCGCGGCCGGGTGGCGGGCCCCGAGTAGCGTGATCGCCCATGGTTGACACCGGTCCCGGCCGCATCGATCCGTTCGCCGACGTCATCTCCTTGGTCGCCGGTCCGATCGCCGCCGTCATCCGCTCCTTCGACCAACTGCGCAGGGGCTCCGAGGAGCTGATCCGCGGGCTGGAGAACTTCAACTCGACGATGGAGAACCTCAACGAGACCGCGGCGCGGGTGAACCGTCTGCTCAACGAGTACGAGGAGCCGATCCGGGCGATGCTCCCCCAGCTCACCCGGACGATCAAGATGGCCGACGAGCTCTCGATGCGCCTGGCGACGCCGATCGATCAGGTCGTTCCGGGCCTGAGCCGGCTGGCCGAGACGCTCAACTCGCCCCTGATGCGCTCGATGCCGACGGACCTCGGGCAGTTCATGGAGGTCATCAACGACCTCGGCCGGCGGATGTCCCCGCTCACGCAGATGGCCGAGCAGGCCGGCAGCCTGTTCGGGTTGCGCCTCCCCGGCCTCGGCTCGCGCCAGTCGTCGCCGGCCCTCGCCCCGGCCCCGGCGACCGATCCCGCGCCCGCGGCCAGCCCGGCGAGGCAGACGCCGGCCGCGACGACCCGCCCGGCGAAGAAGGCGCAAGGCAGGAAGGCGCCGGCCAAAAGGGCGCCGGCGAAGAAGCGGGCGGCCAAGAAGGCCCCGGCCAAGAAGGCGGCGGTCAAGAAGCGCGCCGCGGCGAGGCGCTGATCAGGACCGGACGAACGGGGTCGGCACCACGGTGCCGGCCAGGGCGGTACCACGGACGTCGACCATCACCGCGGCCCCGTCGACGACGGCCGGCGGGACGAACCCGAGGGCGATGCCGTGGCCCAGCACCGGGGAGAAGTTCCCGCTCGTGACCTCCCCGACGGCATCGCCGTCGACGACGATCGCACAGCCGGTCCGGGGCGGCCGCCGGCCCTCCGTGGCGATGCCCACGAGGTGCCGTCGCACGCCGGCCTCGCGTTCGGCGACCACGGCCTGGCGCCCGCGGAACGCCGGCTTGTCCCACGCCACCACCCAACCGAGACCGGCCTGCAGCGGGGTGATCCCCGGACCGAGCTCGTGACCGTGCAGCGGCAGGCCGGCTTCCAGCCGCAACGTGTCGCGGGCGCCCAGCCCGGCCGGTCGCACGTCGGCGCCGACGATGGCGTCCCACAGCGCGGCGGCGGCATCGGCCGGGACGGCGATCTCCACACCCCGCTCCCCCGTGTAGCCCGTGCCGGCAACGGTGCAGCCGACCCCGTTCCACGTCGCGTGGGCGACCCGGAACCGCCCGACCTCGGCCGCCGCCGGGAACACGGCCCCCAGGCGGTCCCGCGCCGCCGGGCCCTGGACGGCGAGCACGGCTCGCCCCGCGGTCGTCTCGTCACCACCCACCGCCTCGCGGACGCGATCGGTGTTCGATGCGTTCGGCATCACGTCGAACACGTCGACGCCGTCGCTCGGATGCCACCAGACGATGATGTCGTCGAGCACCGAGCCGTCGCCGTCGTCGAGCAGGTGCGTGTACTGGGCCCGCCCGGGGCCGATCTTGCCGAGATCGTTGGACAGCGTCTGCTGCAGCCGGTCGAAGGCATCCGGACCGGTGAGGCGCACCGTCCCCAGGTGCGAGACGTCGAAGACGACGGCTTCCTGCCGGCAGGCGAGGTGCTCGGCGATCGTGCCCGACGGGTACTCGAGTGGCATGTCCCACCCGCCGAAGGGCACCATGCGAGCCCCGGCTGTGCGGTGGACGTCATCGAGCGGCGAGCGCTCGAGGCTCATATGGCGCGGCGCGGCGAACCGGTGTCGGCGTCCGAGCCGTCGGCGAGAGGGACGAGTTGGGCATCGATGTCGTCCTTGACGCCGGCCAGCGGCAGGACGTTGAGCACGCCCTGACCCCGCCGCAGCACGTCGACCAGTTGCTCGCCGTCGCACAGCATCACCTGACTACCGCTGATCACGATGTGCGCCGAGGCGATGTCCGTGGTCACGTGCCGGCGGAGGTAGGTGAACACCTCACGGACCGACTCGAGGCGGATCCCGGCGTCGAGGAGCGTCTTGATGACCCGCAGCTCGAGGAGGTCGCGGTAGGAGTACATCCGCCTGCTCCCGCTGCCCGTGGCCTCGGCCAGCGACGGGCGCAACAGGTCCGTCCGCGCCCAGTAGTCGAGCTGTCGGTAGGTGATCCCGACGATCTTCGCCGTCTGCGTGCCACTCCAGCCAGGTTCCGTCACGGCCCAACACCTCTCTCAACAGAGTCCCAACCGTACCCCCGGCGACACCGGCGTAGTTACGACGTTGTGACCCACCGACGCTACGGCGCGCGCCGTCGCCGGTCAAGGACCGGGCGAGTGACCGTCAGGGGGCGAAGTCGTCGGGGTTGACGTGCTCGATGAAGTCGCGGAACTCGTCGAGGATCTCCTCGGCCTCTTCCTCCGGCTCCGGGGTCGGCTCTTGGCCGACCTCGTCGAGCAGCTCTTCGGCGGCGAACAGCGGAGCCTGGCAGCGCACGGCGAGGGCGATGGCGTCCGACGGCCGGCTGGACAGCACCGTCACGTCACCCCCCGCCCGCCGCAGGTGCAGCTCGGCGAAGTAGGTGTGGTCACGCATCTCGGTGACCACGATCTGCTGCAGGGACACACCCAGCTCCTGCAGCGTCTGGATGAACAGGTCGTGGGTGAGCGGCCGCGGCGGCGTCACCCCTTCCAAGGCGTAGTGGATCGACGTCGCCTCTGGCGTGCCGATGTAGATCGGCAGCAGACGCTGGCGCCCGGTCTGCTCGCGGAGCAAGACCATCGGCGTGTTGGCGGGGACCTCCACCCGGACCCCGACGAGCTCCAACGGCACCACGTCATCGATCGTACCGCGCTGTCGGCGCCCACGATGCGACGCGCCGCGGATCAGTCGAGGTACTGCCGCAGGGTGGCGCGCATCATCACCGAGCGCAGCTGAGCACCCAGCTCGTTGAGCTGGTCGAGCTGGGCGGCGGCGTTGCTGCGGGCCTGCGGGTTGCGCTGGCGCAGGACCGGCAGGATCAGCTGCTCGTACAGCCCGGCCTCCCGCTCGACCGAGGTCCGCCATGCCCGCAGGTGCCGGGCGTCGACACCGGCCCGCAGGAATCCGCCCGCCACGGCGGCGATCTCCACGGCATCCTCGCCGTAGAGGTCGCCGGTGCTGCGCTTCGGGACGACCCCGTACTCTTCCAGCTGGGCGAGCTGGTCGGTGGTCACCGAGGCCATGGCACACAGCTCCGCCCGGCTGACGAGGACGCCCGGCAGGAGGCGCGGAGCCGGTTGCGGGGCGGCGTCATGTTCCGGCCGTGACGGCCGCTGGGCGCCGGGACGGCTGGCCGCGGGGTGCCCGGCGACGGTGGCCCGGCTCGGCTGCTCGACGGGCGGTGGCGTCGGCGGTGATGGTGGCGGCGCAGTCGTCGGCGGTGAGGCCGCCTGCGACGGGGTCGGGTCGCCGGTGTCGATCTGGCCGGACACGATGCGGTCCTTGATCACGCGCAGCGGCAGGAACCTCTCCCGCTGCTCGCGCAGGATCACGCGCAGCAGCTCGACGTCGTCGTCGAAGAACTTGCGGTAGCCCGACGGCGTGCGCTCCGGTTCGATCAGCCCCTGGCTCTCCAGGAAGCGGATCTTGGAGATCGTCACATCAGGGAACTCCTCGAGGAGCAACCCGAGCACCTCACCGATGGACAGGTGGCCAGCGCCCGGCTCAGGCATCGGACCGCTCGAACAGCACCAGGCGGAACTTGCCGACCTGCAGCTCGTCGCCGTGGTGCAGCACGGCCCGATCGATGCGCTCGCGGTTCACGTAGGTGCCGTTGAGCGAACCGGCGTCGGTGACCACGTACCCCTCGTCGGTGCGTTCGATGGCCGCATGGCGGCGGGACACGGTGATGTCGTCGAGGATGATCTCGCTGTCGGGGTGGCGACCGAGGCGCGTGAGGTCGCCGTCGAGGACGAAGCGCTCACCCGCCTGGGTGCCGGAGCGGACGATGAGCACGGCGTGCTCCGTCGGCAGATCGGCCACCGGGACGACGACGTCGTCCTCGACGCCCTGGCCGTCCTGCAGCGGGTCGACCGCGGTCAGCGTGATCGTGCGGTCGCCTTGGATGTCGAGCGCCGACCCGCAGCTCGAGCAGAAGCTGCTGTCGGGCGGGTTCCGGTGGCCACAGCTGTTGCAGAAGACGTACGCCATGCTCAGCCCTCGATGAGGGCCACGTAGGCCCCGGCGTCCAGCAACGCCTCGTATTGTTTCGGGTCGCTCATCCGGATGGTGCAGATCCAGCCGTCGCCGTAGGGATCATCGTTGAGCGACTGCGGGGCGTCGGCGAGCGCCTCGTTGACCTCGACGACGATGCCCGTGACGGGGGCATAGACGTCGGATACCGACTTCGTGCTCTCGACCTCCCCGAACGTCTCCCCCGCGTCGACCGTGGCCCCGACGGTCGGAACCTGCACGAAGACGACGTCACCGAGGGCGTCTTGGGCGTAGTCCGTGATGCCGACCCGAACGACGTCCCCGTCGCGGCTCACCCACTCGTGGTCGCTCGAGTACCGCAGTTGCTCGGGAACATTCATGACGCTCCACCGTATCCAAACGAACGCCGCGGCTCCGCGCCTACGCCAGGGCGCGGCTGGCCGCGACGCCGGCGCGGATCTTCGGGATGTAGGCGATCGCCGTGGCCCACGAGAGCACGAGGCCGGGGATGCCGACCAGCCACGCGGCGACCTGGAAGGCGTCGTGGCCGGGGAAGTCACTGCCGCCGAGCATGAAGCCGGGGATGGCGAACATCAACAGGAACGTGGCCAGCTTGCCCCACCACGTGACGTCGAAGCGCTGCATGCCGAAGAACAGGGTGGCGATGGCGATCGTGCCGCCGACGAGCAGCTCGCGGACGAGCACGGCGACGCAGAACCAGATCGGCGCCGCTTCGGCGATGATGATCCCCATCAGGGCGACGATGAACAGCACGCGGTCGACGGTGGGGTCGAACTTCTTGCCGAACTCGCTGACCTGGCCGAGCCGGCGAGCCAGATAGCCGTCCACCCAGTCCGTGGCGCCGAGCGCGCCGAGCAGCCACGCCGCCCCGGCGACGTTGTCCCGACCGAACAGCAGGTACAGGAACAGCGGCAGGCACAGCAACCGCACCAGGGTGAACAGGTTGGGGATCGTGTACAGCGAGTCGACCTCGACGGCGTCGGGGCGGCGGTCGCCGGTGCGCGTGTCGTTCACGAGCGCGCCACCGCCGCATCGAGTGCTGTCAACGTCACGGGGTGACTGTAGGGCTCCGAGGCGTCGCCGCCACGTAACGACACCCCTCCCGACGTCGTCTGACTCGCCGGTCAGCGGACGTCATCGACGACGGCGACGTCGACGTCGGCGAGGCGCTGCGGATCGGCAATCGCCTCGAGGGCGGCGATGCGGTCGCCGCGGAACGTCACGCCGATCACCAGGAGCAGCTGCCCGCGCGGGGCGACGACGATCCCGGCTCGGCCGTCGACAAGGGCCGTGCGCGCGAGCACCGCCCGCCCGGCGAACTGCTTGGCGATCGTCGCCGCGCCGCGGAGCTCCGCAGGCTCGCCGGCAGCCAGGGCGGCGTCCGGTCGGAACACGGCGTCCGGGTCGAGCAGGGCGACGAGGGCCTCGAAGTCGCCCTCGCGCGACGCCGACAGGAAGGCGTCGACCACGGCCCGTTGGCGGGAGAGGTCGGCCTCGGGCACGGCCGGCGTGCCCTGCACCCTGTTGCGGGCGCGGCTGGCGAGCTGGCGCGCCGCGGCCGGCGAGCGACCGAGGATGAGGGCGATCTCGTCGAAGGGCACGGCGAACAGGTCGTGGAGCACGAAGGCGACCCGCTCGGCCGGTTCCAGCGCGCCGAGGACGACGAGCAGCGCCAGCCCCACCGAGTCAGCCAGCACGGCCTCCTGCTCGGGGTCGGGCCCGTCGTCACCGGATGTCGCCGGGTGCCCGTCGAGAACCTCCTCGCGCCGCGACGTGCGCGAGCGCAACATGTCGAGGCAGATCCGGGCGACGACGGTCGTCAGCCACCCGCCGAGGTTGTCGATCGCCGAGGCGTCGGCGCGGCTGAGGCGGATCCACGCCTCCTGGACAGCGTCGTCGGCCTCGCCGAGCGAGCCGAGCATGCGGTAGGCGACGGACCGCAGGTGGGCCCGGTGGCTCTCGAAGCGCTCGGCCAACCACTCCTCGTCGTGCATCGTCCACCCTCTCCGAAGTGATTCCATCAAACGTCTGACGGAACGACCACCCGAGATGTGACGCTGGAGCTCGCTGCGCTCGCTCAGCCGGGGTCGGTCGGGGCGATCAGCTCCGGGCCCTTGTTGCGCACGTTGTTCACCTCGGTGCTCACGGCGCGCACGTCGAGCAACGTGTCGGGCGCCGGGATGAGCAGGCCCGACAGGGTCTCGACGTCGTCGTTCGCCGGGTCCAGCCACGTCGCCCAAGCGGACTGCGGAAGGATCACGGGCATGCGGTCGTGGATGGGCGACATCGTCCCGTTCGCTGACGTGGTGACGACGGTCGCGCTGTGCAGCCAGTCGGCGTCGGGGCCCGCCGACTTGTCCCGCCACGCCGACCACAGCCCGGCCACGGCCAGCGGCTCGCCGTCGAGGCGGTTGATGAACATCGGCTGCTTGGCCGGCTTCCCCGCCCGCGTCACCGGTCCGCCGGGCTCGCCGGCCTTCCACTCGTAGAAGCCGTCCATCGGGATGATGCAGCGGGTCTTCTTGAACACACCCTTGTACGCCGGCTTGCTGGCCAGTGTCTCCGCCCGGGCATTGATCATCTTGGCGCCGATCTTGCGGTCCTTCGCCCACACCGGGATCAGCCCCCAATGGAAGACCTCCAGCCGTGGCGTGCCATCGGGACCGGCGACGACGGCGTAGATGTCGTTGGTCGGGGCGACGTTGAAGTTCTCGCCGAGCGTCTCACCCTCGAACGCCGCGCCGAAGTACTCAGCGATCTTCTCCGGCGTGCTCGAGGACACGAAGCGGCCACACATGGGCGCGGACGCTATCCCGGTCCCCGCCTTCAGCCGCCGCTGGTCGCGCCTGGCTGGATCGGGAGCGTCCCCATCCTGCGGGATGGGGACGCTCCGCACCGGCCGGACCACCTGCTCCGAGGAGCGAATTCAGGTCTCCCTGAAGTCCGGCAGCTCGACTCACCGCCACGGGGTCGAGACCGCCAGGTGACCCGTCACCCCGGATGGACCGGGGCGAGGCCGACACGCACGAGTGTCGCTGGGCGACCGATCAGGCCCTTCATCAACGTTGGTGAAATGCGCTCGCCGCGTGGAGGAGCCGCCGCGGTCACGGGCAATAGGCGTCGTAGTCGCGGGCGTGGCCCTCGATCAACAGGACGCTGCAGATCTCCTCGTGTGTCGGCCCTCCGTGGGCGATCCGCCACGGCTGTGACACCATCAGCAGGACGACGACCAGCACGGCCACCGCCACGAGCGCGACCGTGCCCACGGTCAACAGAGCCTCGCGCGAATCCCGCCTCATGCCGCCCTTCACCAGGTCCGAGCTCACCCCCTCGCCATACCCCCCGCACGGCGTTCGTAACTCGACTGAGGGACGATACCCGTTGTGAGGCCTGAGTTTGAAGGCGGACCCGCGAGGAAACAGTCGTGTCGCGCCGCGACGAACCACAACCGCAGAGTGGACCGTGGCGGCGCGGAGGGAAGAGAGTGTCGGGCGGCACTCTCTCCTCATGGCTCAGCGCCGGTGGAGACGGTTGTTCGGATCGGAGCGCCCCCACCAGATTCGGCGGGGACGCTCCGCGTCGGCCAGATCACCCTCTCCGGGAGCTTGGGGGTCGCTCCCCAGGTGACCCCGTCACCCCGTAGGAGAAGGGCGAGGCCGACTCCAACGAGTCTCGCTGCGGGCCTGATCGGGCACATCATCAACGTTGATGAATTGCCGCTGCTCGCTCGGGCCTTGGCGCGGGATTGACGTGCGTGCGCGCCGGCACACTCCGGGCGTGTCGGCCGACACGGTGAGGCCCGTGCCGCTCCTGCATCGTGGAGGCACGACGGGAACCGGGCCTTGGATTGCCCCCGCCCGCCCGGTCCACAGCCCGGGTGGGCGGGGGCATGGCCTGTTGTTTGTCCGGTCCGGATGACGGGTAAGGCGGGGCGGACTCAGGATCGACGGTGGCCCGGAGGGCCCCCGGGCCACCGTCCCCCTGCTCACAGTGGTCGGGCTGGGGAGATTTGAACTCCCGACCCCCTGTCCCCCAGACAGGTGCGCTAACCAAGCTGCGCTACAGCCCGTGTGTCCGGGCGATGCTACCCCGGGCTCCCCCACGTTTCTGTCCTTCGCAACCGGCCGGATCGGGCCGATCGACGCGGACAGAAGGCGCCGGTCAGGCCAGGAACATCTCGAAGAAGCGGTATCCGAGGTACACGACGAGCGCCACGACGAGCAGCTTGAAGTGCCACGGCGCCTTCTCGTCCTCGCTGGCCGGCGCCGGCGTCTCGAGGTCGGCGCCGCACGTCGGGCACGTGCCCTCGGGTGTCATCGCTGACGGCGCCCAGTACTTCTCGCAGTCGTCACACCACGGCATCAGCTCGCCCGCTTCCTCATCCGCAGCTTGATCGGCGTCGAGCCGAAGCCGAACGCCTCGCGGATCGACCGTTCGAGGTAGCGGACATAGGTCTGCGGCAGCTCGCGGTTGACGAACAGGGTGAACGTCGGCGGGTCGCTGGCGCCCTGCACCGCGTACAGAACCTTGGCGCCGCCGGCCGCCGGTTGCCGTTGCTGGGCCTCGGCGAGGACCCGGTTGACGTCGCGCGTCGGTACCCGCCGGTGGTACTGGAAGATCGCCTCCTGCAGCACCGGGCGCAGGCGGTGCACGCCCTTACCGGTGAGGGCCGAGATCTTCAGCACCGGCGCTTCGCCGATGAACGCCAGCTTGCGGGACAGCTCGCTGAGGACGATCAGGCGGTCGTCGGGATCACCGATCAGCTCCCACTTGTTGAGCAGGATCAAGATCGGGCAGCCGGAGGCGTCGATGCGTTCGGCCAGCCGTTGATCCTGGCCGGTGACACCTTCGGTGGCATCGATCACGAGCAGGGCGATGTCGGCATCGTCGATGGCCCGCAGGGCCCGGACCAACGAGTAGTACTCCGCCGAGTCGTCGATGCGCGAGCGACGCCGCATCCCGGCGGTGTCGACGAAGACGATCGGGCCGTCCTCGGTCTCGACGAGCGTGTCGATCGCGTCACGGGTCGTGCCGGGGAGGTCGTGGACGACCGAGCGATCCTCCCCCACCAGGCGGTTGAACAGCGTGCTCTTGCCGACGTTCGGGCGTCCGACGATGGCGACGCGCGGCGGGCGCGGCTCGTCCGGCTGCCACGGCTGCTCCTCGAGCTCGACGCCGTCGAGCTCGGCGATCGGCGGCGGTGCCTGGCGGGCGTGTTCGGCGAAGCGCTCGACGACGACGTCGAGCAGGTCACCGGCGCGCCGGCCGTGGAGGGCGCTGACCGGGTACGGCTCGCCCAGGCCGAGGGCGAGGAACTCCCACCGCTCGTCCTCGCGGCGGTCGTTGTCGGCCTTGTTGGCGACGACGACGACGTCGTGTCCGCCGCGGCGGAGCCAGCCGGCGATGGCCTCGTCGTCGTCGGTCATGCCCACGGCAGCGTCGACGACGAACAACACGACGTCGGCCGCCCGCACCGCCGCCTCGACCTGACGGGTGATCTTGACGTCCAGGTCGCTCCCACCCGGCATCCACCCGCCCGTGTCGATGATCCGGAACGGCACGCCGAGCCACTCGGCCGCCAGCTCCTTGCGGTCGCGGGTGATGCCCGGGCGGTCCTCGACGATGGCCGCCTGCTCGCCGATGATGCGGTTGAACAGCGTGCTCTTGCCGACGTTGGGCCGCCCGACGACGGCGACCGCCGGCAGCGAGGCGTCGACCTCCGTGCTCATTGGTGCACCCTGTCGATGTGCGACAGGTCCGGTTCGGGGATGGTGCACCAATGAGCCAAAGACCGTGCTTGATGGTTCGCTCGCTCGAAGACTCGCTCGCTCACGGCGCGTCCAGCACGGTGCGGAGGGCGTGGCCATCGGTCGCCACGACCTCGACCGGCCGCGGCAGATCGTCGACGGTGCCGCCGTCGAGGAACCGGCCGTCGTCGGAGAGGCACACGTCGGGCAGCAGGTAGCGGTGTCCGACCGGCTCGGCGGCCAGCACGCGGGCGAGGTCGGCACCGGTCATCAGCCCGGTGACCCCGGTGTTGCCGCCGAAGAACTCGTTGGCGACGGGGATGACGCGGACGTCGTCGCGCCCGAGGCTGTCGAGCAGCGGGGTGATGACGCGCGCCCCAGCTCGCCCGAGAGCACGCCGACCGGCGCGGCCCGACGCGGTCGCAGCGTCACGGGGGCTGCGGCGACCGCGGCGCGCAACCCGGTGTACGCCGCCGGGTTCGGCGGCAGCGAGGCGCACCCGGTGGCGGCGCCGTCGACGGCGGCGAAGAAGCCGCGGCGGGGGCCGGTGGCGTCGGTGGTCCGCCCCGTGAACTCGAGCTCGAACGTGCGGGCCATGCCGATGCCGTCCTCGTGCATCGTGAAGCCCTCGTAGGTCTCGGCGGTCGGGAACGGTCGGTCGGCCATCAGGTAGTACTCGTCGGCGGCGTGCACCAGCCGGCGTCCGAGCGTCGCCTGGTACACGCCCTGCCAGTCCTCGACGGCGTCGACGACACGCGCCGCCTCGGCCGGCGTGTGGGCGCGCATGTTGGCCTCGGGGTTGAAGCGGGAGATCCCGAGCGGGACCACGGCCACCGACGTCAGCTCGGGGTACTCGTCGAGGATCCCGGCGAACGTGTCGTCGAGCGCCCGACCGTCGTTGACACCGGGGCACACCACGAGCTGGCCACGGACGTCGATGCCGTGGTCGAGCAGCGCCCGCAGCCAGCGCAGGCTCGTCGCCCCACGCGGGTTGCGCAGCATCTCGGCACGCAGCGCCGGATCGGTGGTGTGGATGCTCACGTGCAGCGGCGACAACCCCTCGGTCACGACGCGCTCGAGGTCGGCCTCGGTGAACCGGGTCAGCGTCGTGAAGTTCCCGTACAGGAAGCTGAGCCGGTAGTCGTCGTCCTTCAGGTACAGGCTCCGGCGCAGGCCCTTCGGCAGCTGGTAGATGAAGCAGAACTCGCAGTGGTTGTCGCACGTGCGGACCCGGTCGAACACGGCGCTGGACACCTCGGCGCCGAGCGGCTCACCCGCCTGTTTGTGCACGTCGAGCTCCAGCTCCAGCCCGCTGCGGTGGACCTCCAACCCGACGGTCGCCTCGTCGGACCACAACCGCCACTCGATGACATCGCGCGGCACCCGCCCATTGATGCGCACCACGGCGTCGCCGGCACGTAGCCCCGCTGCTTCGGCCGGGGACCCGGGCGCCACGGCGACGACGACGGGCGCCGTCATCGCCGCACGGCGGCGGTGCGCGCGACCAGGCGCCGCCGAAGGAGTGGCGGCGGGCGGCGGGTGCAGCCGGGGAGCGCAGAGACGTTCATGGGCCGCCCCAGGCTACCGGTGGGCTCATCGGTAGCCTGGCCGGCAGTGGCAGTGGAACAGGTGCTCCTGGCCGAACCACGGGGTTTCTGTGCCGGCGTCGAGATGGCCATCAAGGCCCTCGTGTGGATGGTCCGCACGTTCGAACCGCCCGTGTACTGCTACCACGAGATCGTCCACAACCGCCTGATCGTCGAGCGCTTCGAGCAGCGCGGCGTGGTGTTCGTCGACGACATCGACGACGTCCCTCCGGGCTCGCCGATCATGCTCTCGGCGCACGGGTCGGCGCCGGAGGTGGTCGCTGCGGCCCGCCAGCGGGGCAGCTACGTCGTCGACTCGGTGTGCCCGCTCGTGACGAAGGTCCACCATGAGGTCAAGGTGCGCGCCGGCAAGGGCTACCGCATCGTCTACGTCGGCCACGAGGGTCACGAGGAGGCCGTCGGCACGATGGCCGTGGCGCCGGACGCCATCACCCGCGTCGAGACGGTCGAGGAGGTCGCCGCCCTGCCGGAGTTCGACCAGCCCGTCGCCCTGCTCGCCCAGACGACGCTGTCGCACCGCGACTGGGGCGACGTCGCCGTCGCCGTGCGTGAGCGGTTCCCCGATGTGTGGTCACCCGGGCGCAGCGACCTCTGCTTCGCGACGACCAACCGCCAGTCGGCCTTGATGGAACTGGCCAAGCGCTGCGACGCGATCGTCGTCATCGGCTCGTCGAACTCCTCGAACACCCGGGCCCTCGAGAAGCTGGCACGCGAGGCGGGCTGCGCCCGGGTGGTCCGTGTCAACACCGCCGACGAGCTGCCCGACGACCTCATCACCGAAGCCCGCGTCGTCGGGCTCACGGCCGGGGCATCGGCGCCGAACGAGCTGGTGATGCAGACGATCGAGCGCCTCGCACCGACCCGCGGGGTCGAGGTCGTCGAGGTCACCACCGAGGACGAGTACTTCCCCCCGCCGCGCAACCTGCGCGAGCTGCAGACGGCGATCGATGTCGCCGCGACGTCGATGCTCGGCGGCTCGCTCACCGAGCGGGCACGGCTGGACGATCGCCGGCTCAGTGCGAGCGACGTGCTGACGGGTCTGACAGCCGGCTGACGCGGCGTCGGCTCGACCGCGGCGGCCGCATCGCCAAAGGGTGTGGATTTATGCGTTGCGTGGCATATGCCTTCGCTGGCATGATAGATGCAGTGTTCACCACGTTCGAGGTGCTGGCGCAACCGATTCGACGCTCGATCCTGGACCGCTTGCGCGACGGCGAGCACCTCGTCGGTGAGCTCGCCGAGTCCTTGGCGCTCACCCAGCCGATGACGTCCAAGCACCTGCGGGTGTTGCGCGAAGCCGGCTTCGTCACCGTCCGGGTGGACGGCCCCCGCCGCTGGTATGGCCTGCGCGTCGACCCGCTCGTCGAGCTCGACGACTGGCTGGCGCCCTACCGCTGGATGTGGGAGTCGCGCCTCGACCGGCTCGGCGCGCACCTCGACGCGATGCTCGACGACGAAGGAGAAATCGATGCCCGCTGACCAGTTCCACACGATCGACGGACGACCGACCGTGCGCATCGAGCGCCACTACCCGCACCCCATCGAGAAGGTGTGGCGAGCCGTCACGACGCCCGAGCACCTCGACGAGTGGTTCCCGAGCCCGGTCGAGGTGGAGCTGCGGCCCGGCGGGGCGATGCACTTCGGCGGGGGACATCGCAGCGCCTCCGGCACGGTCGAGGCTGTCGACGCCCCGCGGCGGTTCGCCTTCACATGGGGCCGCGACCGGCTGACGTTCGACCTGGCGCCCGCCGGGGACGGGACGACGCTCTCCCTGACGCACTCGTTCGACGACCGCTACGGGGCGCCGAGCTTCGCCACCGGTTGGGACCGCTGCCTGGCCGGTCTCCGGAGCGTGCTCGCCGACGAGCCGCTGCCCCTGCCGGATCGCGGCGTCGCCCGGCACGAGGAGCTGGTCCACGAGTTCGGACTCGACCGGCCAGAGGTGACCGAGTCCGATGGCCGCTGGACGGTGCGCTTCGAACGGCAGCTGACGTGCCCGGCGGAGGTGGCCTGGGACCTGTGGTTCGGACGGGACCGCGACACCGGCGAGCAACGCGTCGCCCCCGCGGTGGGCGAGCCGCTGACGCCGTACATGGCGCCGGACGTCGTGATCGGCACGATGACCGAGGTCGACATCCACCGCCTCCTGGCGTTCGACGTGGCGCCCACCGGCGGGCCCGGCGAGCAGGTCCGCGTCGAGCTCACCGACGGCACCGGCCACGGCGCGCGGATCATCCTCACCGTCACCGGCACGGACCCCGGTGAGCGGGACGCAGCCGTGGAGATGTGGGGCACCGGGGCCATCGGACATCTCGCCGCGATGGCCGCCGACTGGGCACGGGCGCAGCCCGTCGAGGCCTGATCCTCAGCGAGACTTCTACTGCCCGGCGATCGCGAGGTCTCTGAGCAACGCTCTGGTCCGTAGGGCGTCATCGCCCGTCGCGAACTCACCGGCCGCGAAGTCGGTCACCCCGATGTCGGCGAGCTCCTCGACCTGCTGGCGCACTGCCGCCTCCTCGCCCACGATGGCGACGTCCGCCGGGCCGCCGGCGCCTTCCAGGTCGAGCATCGCCTTGTACGAGGGCAACGTGTCGTAGACGGCGAACACCTTGGCGGCCCGGGCCCGCGCCGCGGCCTCGTCGTCGGTGACGCAGATCGGCAGCACACAGACCACCCTCGGCGCCGGTCGTCCGGCCTCGGCCGCGGCGTCGGTGAGGCGGGGCAAGACGTGCTCGGCGATCGTCCGCGGCCCTGTCATCCACAGCACCGTTCCGTCGGCCACTGCGCCGGCCAGGTGCAGCATGCGCGGCGCCATCGCGGCGAGCAAGACGGGCAGCTCCCCGACCGGACGGATGCTCATCGCGGCATCCGCGCCGAGCGTCTCACCGGAGAACGAGACCTTCCCCTCGCGCAGCAGGGGCATCAGCACCGCGAGGTACTCGCGCATGTGTCTGGCCGGCTTGTCGTACGACAGGTGGAGCATCCCCTCGATCACGACCTGGTGGGACAGTCCGATCCCGAGCGCGAACCGGCCACCCGTGGCGATGTCGGTGGTGACGGCCTGTCGGGCCAACGCCAGCGGATGGCGCAGGTAGGTCGGCGTGACCGCCGTGCCGACCTCGATGTCAGCGACCCGGGACGCGGCGTAGGCGAGAGCGCTGAGCGCATCGAGCCCGAAGATGTCGGCCATCCACGCCGAGCTGAACCCGTCATCGGCCGCCTGCTGCAGGCCGGCCGTCAATTCCTGGAGTGAACCGGAGCGTGGCTCGGCCAACGAGATCCCAATGCGCATGAACGCACGGTAGTCCCGCGTGGCGGTCGGTTTGTGAGGGTCAGTCAGTTGCGCGGGACTTGGCTCCAGGGGACCTCCCGGTCGACGCGGACGTCGCCGGGCAGGCCGAGCACGCGCTCGCCGAGGATGTTCTTCATCACCTCGGTCGTGCCGCCCTCGATGGAGTTGGCGCGGCTGCGCAAGAACGCCTTCTGCAGCGTGTCGAAGCCCATCGCCGTCTCCGGGCGGACCATCTCGTAGCTGCCGTAGAGCATGCCCTCGGCGCCGAGGAGGTCGACGACCTTGGCGTAGACGTCCTTGTTGAGGTCCGCCGAGGCCAGCTTTGCCGATCGAGCCCTCCGGGCCGGGATCACCCATCTTGCGGTTCTGATTCGCCCGGATGTTGGTCAGCCGCAGCACCTCGGCCCGGCTCCACAGCTTCATCACCTCGTCGCGGGTGGCGGAGTCCTTGCGCTCGGCGGGCAGGTCCTTCCACGTCTTGACGAGGGCGGCGATCGGGCCCGAGCCCTTCTGGGGGATCGACCCGCCGATCGACACCCGCTCGTTCATCAGCGTCGTGAGGGAGACCCGCCAGCCATCACCCGGCGCGCCGAGGCGCTCGCTGTCGGGGATCCGGGTGTCGGTGAAGTAGACCTCGTTGAACTCCGCCTCGCCGGTCATCTGGCGTAGCGGGCGGATGTCGACCGAGGGGTCCCGCATGTCCACGACGAACGCCGTCAGCCCGGCGTGCTTGACCGCCTCGGGATCGGTCCGCACCACGAGCAGGCCCCACTTCGACAAGTGGGCCAGCGTGGTCCAGACCTTCTGGCCGTTGACGACCCATTCGTCGCCGTCCTTCACGCCGCGCGACGAGAGCCCGGCGAAGTCGGAGCCCGACCCGGGCTCGGAGAACAGCTGGGCCCAGATCTCCTCGCCGGTGAACAGCGGGCGGAGGTAGCGCTTCTTCTGCTCGTCGCTCCCCCACGCCACGACGGTCGGTCCGCACATGCCGTACCCGATCGGGTTGCGGTGACCGGCGTTCGGACCGCCGGCACCGAACACCCGCTCGTTGATCATCTTCTGCAGCTTGGGGTTCAGGCCCAGCCCACCGTGGCCGACCGGGAAGTGCACCCAGGCGAGGCCGCGGTCGAACTGCTCGCCGAGGAACACCTTGGAGTCGGTCTTCGCCGGCGGGAACTTCTCGAGCAGGTCATCGAGCAGGTCGGCGACCTGCTGCTCGTCGGTGGAAGCGGGCGCCTCGGTCACGGTCATGGGCCGAAACGGTACCGCCGTCGCGGCGACCTGACGTCATCCGCCGGTCGGCGCCGGGTCAGTTGAAGACGGCGCTGAGCCGCACCGCTTCGCCGGTCTCGGCCTGCAGCTCGGGGATGCTCGCCCGCATCCGGGCCACGAGCGCCACGTGCACGGCGTCGCCGCGGCGCCCGTAGCTGGTCAGCAGGTTGGTCAGCATGCGCACGACGATCATCCGTGGGACGGTCGGCTCGAGGTGGCGGTCCTCCCACGGCAGGCGCCCGGCGGAGATCGTCTCGAAGCGGGCCCGCGCGCCGCGGCGATCGAGGGGCACGCCGGCGAACGGATCGGCGAAGGCGTCGGCGTTCGAGGCGTCGCGGACCAGGAAGTGCAGCGGCATGCCGACACCCTCGACGCCGATGCCGACCCGGCGGCCGACCTCGATCATCACTGTGGCCAGGAGGATCGGCAGCCCGCGGCGACGCTGCAGCACGACGTCGAGGAAGGAGTTGCACGGCTCGTCGTAGTGCTCGGCGTCTCCGCCGAAGCCGAGGTCCTCGAACAGATAGCGGCGCAGCTCGTCGAACGTCGTCGCCCGGCAATCGGCGGCGAGGCCGTCGAGCTCGTCGAGCGCGCCGTCGACCGGGCGGGCGCGCAGGACGGACGCCATCGCCAGCGCGGTGCGGTCGAGGCGGACGTCGCCGGCGCCGCCGGCGACGAGGGACGCGAAGCGCTCCAGCCGGGCGAACTGCTCGGCTCCGGGATCCATCCCTCGACGGTACCGTCGGATACCGTCCTGTCCCATGTACCCCGGCGCGTACGTCGACACGGATCCGCACAAGCCTGCGCTCCTCATGGCCGGCACCGGCGCGGTGACGACGTTCGCCGAGCTCGACGCCGCAGCCAATCGCCTGTCGCGCCTCCTGCGGGCCGCCGGCGTGCATCCCGGCGACCACGTGGCGTTCTGCATGGAGAACCACCCGCGGTACCTCGAAGTGGCGTGGGGCTGCCACTACGCCGGGGCGGTGTACACCGCGGCGTCGTCGCGGCTGACCAGCGGCGAGCTGTCGTACATCCTGCGCGACTGCGAGGCCAAGGTCTTCATCACGTCCAAGTACAAGGCCGACCAGGCGACCGAGATCATGGACGACACGCCCGGGGTGACGCTCCGCCTGATGCTCGACGGCACCGTCGAGGGCTACGAGTCCTACGAGGCCGCCGTCGAGGCGCAGACCGACGAGCCGCTCGACGACCGCATCGCCGGCACCGACATGCTCTACTCGTCGGGCACCACCGGCCTGCCCAAGGGCGTCACGAAGCCGTTCGTCGCCGAGCCCCTGGAGAGCGCGGCGATCGGCGTCGTCGGCGTCCTGCAGCTGCTGTTCGGGATGACGACGGACTCCGTGTACCTCTCACCGGCGCCGCTGTACCACGCCGCGCCGCTGCGCTTCTGCATGAGCACCGAGGCCCTCGGCGCGACCGTCGTCGTGATGGACCACTTCGACGCCGAGACCTTCCTGCAGCAGATCGAGCGCCACCGCGTCACGCACACCCAGGTGGTGCCGACGATGTTCGTCCGCCTGCTCAAGCTGCCCGAGGAGGTGCGGGCCCGCTACGACGTGTCGTCGTTGCAGTACGTGGTGCACGCCGCGGCGCCGTGTCCGGTCCCGGTGAAGCAGCAGATGATCGAGTGGTTCGGACCGGTGCTCCACGAGTACTACGCGGGGACCGAGGGCAACGGCTTCGTGTACTGCAACAGCGAGCAGTGGCTCGACCACCCGGGCACGGTCGGGGCCCCGATCGGGTGCACCTTGCACATCGTCGGCGACGACGGTGAGGAGCTGCCGACCGGCGAGAGCGGCACGATCTACTTCGAGGGCGGGGCGCAGTTCGAGTACCACAACGACCCGGAGAAGACGCGGAGCTCGCGGCACCCCAAGGGTTGGAGCACGCTCGGCGACGTTGGTTACGTCGACGATGACGGCTTCCTGTTCCTCACCGACCGCAAGGCGTACATGATCATCTCCGGCGGGGTGAACATCTACCCGCAGGAGGCCGAGAACGTCCTCGTCACCCACCCCAAGGTGGTCGACGTCGCCGTGTTCGGGGTGCCCAACGACGACTTCGGCGAGGAGGTCAAGGCCGTCGTGCAGCCCGTCGAGATGCCCGCCGACGACGACGAGGCCGATGCGCTGGCCAAGGAGCTGATCGCCTTCTGCCGGGACAACCTGGCCGACGTCAAGTGCCCGCGCTCGGTCGACTTCCGCGCCGAGCTCCCCCGCCACCCGACCGGCAAGCTCTACAAGCGCCACCTCAAAGACGAGTACTGGAACGCCGCCGGCCGCAGCATCTGACGTTTCTGACGCTCCTCGCTCCCGCTCAGCGCGACACAGGCTCCGGAGAACGCCGGGCCACGTCGACGGGCGGGGTCAGCGCACCGACGTCAGTGCCGAGCTCGTCGTCGGCGAAGCGCCAGAACGCCGCCGCCCGCGGCCCGACGCTCGGGCCGACCGGCGTTCGCGCCGGATCGAAGCTGATCCGCGTGAAGCCCTCGCCGGCCGTGACGACACCGTCGGCGGGCTCGCCGTCGCCGGCCCAGCGCCACGAGCCGTCGACGTAGCACGCCGGGCGGTCGTCGACGGGCGTTGCCGGCGACACACCGGCCTGCCACGTGCCGCCGACACGCTCGGCGTCGGCACGCTCGAGGATCTCCCGCTCCAGCTCGGCGGCGGAGATCGGCAGCGCGACGCCGCCCACGACGAGGTCGAGCACGAGGTGCAGTGGCACGCCGGCGAGCCCGCGCGTGATCACGCCGAGGCCGGCGCCGAAGCGCGGGTTGAGCTCGGTCGGCCGGAAGCCGTCGACGGTCGCCACGCCGTCGAGGGTGAACGCCCCGCGGTAGCCGACCTCGGCGCGCAGCTGCTCGCCGAGCCGCCGCGCCGCGATCGCGCATCTCGTCGCGCACGTCGGCCGGCGGGTCCCAGAACGTCGCGCACCCGACGTAGCGCAGGTCGTGGCCCCGTCGCAGCGTGACCAGCTCAACGGGCCGTACGGCGACGACGCCGTCGGGCAGCACGATGCCGTGGATCGAGGTCGGGACGCCCTCGAGGAACGGCATCAGGCGCACCGCGTCGCAGTGCGGTGCCAGCGCCGTGGTGACGGCGGCCGCCTCGTCGTCGTCGGTGACCCAACGGGTCAGCGTGGCCCCGCCGTGGTAGCCGTCCCGGGCGTCGGCCGCCCACACCGTGCCGGCCCCGGCGTCGAACGACCGCCACGCGCCGTCCGCCGCGCCGAGCGGGACGACCGCCGACCGGGCACGCCTGATGCCCGCCCGGTCGAGCAGCGCGTCGACGGTCGTCTTGTCCTCCAGCGCCACCCACGCCGGGCGGCGATGGGCGACGAACGGCCGCCCGACGATGGCCGGCGACTCGTTGAGGAAGCTGGCGAAGGCGACGGCGCGGCGGTCGGGGTCGAACGCCTCGACGGCGGCGACGACGTGCGGCGGCGGTTCGGCGAGCGCCCGCACGCCGGCGCGGATCGGTGGCCATCATGTCGCGACGGTGATCGAGCGCCTCGACGACGACGGTCGTCGCCTCCGGTTGGGCCCCCACTCCCGTGCCCTCCGTGGCCACGACGAGGATGTCGTCGGACCCGAGCTCGCGCAGCGTCGTCACCATCGGTGTCCAGAACGCCGCCGGACCTCCGGCGACGATCACGCGCCGGTTGCGAACGAGGTCACCGAGCGGGTCCTGCCACCACCCCATCCGCCGACCGTATCGACGGCCCCCTGCGGTTCTGCGGAGGGTTTGTCGCGCTGAGCGGGAGCCGGGAGCGTCAGAAACGGGAGGGGTGGGTCACGGGGACAGGATCACCATGCGCAGCTCGGTCATCTCGCGGACCGAGTAGGCGGGGCCCTCGCGGGTGTTGCCGCTGTCGCGGACGCCGCCGTAGGGCTGCTGGTCGGCCCGCCACGTCGGTACCTCGTTGACCAGCACGCCGCCGAAGTCGAGCGTCTGGAAGGCCACCAAGGCATCGGCGACGTTGTTCGTGAAGATCGCTGCCTGCAGGCCGTAGCGCGTGTCGTTGGCCAGCCGCAGCGCCTCGTCGAGGTCGGCGTAGCTGGCGACGGCGACGACGGGCCCGAAGATCTCCTGGCTGCACACCTTCATGTCCGGCGTCACGCCGGTCAGCACGGTCGGCCCGAGCACGCCGCGCTCGTCGACCTCGCCGCCGTAGGCGACCGTGGCCCCGCCGGCGACGGCCTCGTCGATCCACGCCGTGACCCGGTCGCGCTCGCCCTCGGAGATCAGCGCCGACACGTCGGTTCCCTCGTCCAGCGGATCGCCGACGACGAGCGAGGAGACCTCCTTGACGAGGGCGTCGACGAACTCCTCGGCGATGTCGGCGTGGACGAGGATGCGCTGCGTCGAGATGCAGCTCTGCCCGGCGTGGGAGAAGCCGGCCGTCTTGATCTTCGTCGCCGCCGAGCGCCAGTCGCTGTCGGCCTCGATGATCGCCGGGGCGTTGTTGCCGAGCTCCAGGCCGACCTTCTTGCGCGGTGCCTTGGCGCGGATCGCCCACCCGACGTCCGGCGACCCGGTGAACGTGATCAGGGCGACGCCGTCGTGCTCGACGAGGGCGTTGCCGACCGTCGAGCCGCCGCCGGTGACGACGTGCAGCCACTCCGCCGGGAGGCCGCACTCGTCGATCAGCAGCTCGGCGAGGGCGATGCCGCTGAACGGCGTCTGCGTGGCCGGCTTGAGCACGACGGGGCACCCGGCGGCGATCGCCGGCGCCACCTTGTGGGCCACGAGGTTGAGCGGGAAGTTGAACGGGCTGATCGCCCCGACGACGCCGATCGGCACGCGCATCGTGAAGCCGACCTTGCCGACACCGCTCGGGATGGCGTCGAGCGCGACGACGTCGCCGGCCAACGTGCGCGCCTCGGCCGCCGCGAACTGGAACGTCCCGACGGCCCGCTCGGCCTCCACCCGCGCCGTCTTGATCGGCTTGGCGGCCTCCCGGGCGATGATCTCGGCGAACTGGTCGCGGCGCTCGGCGAGCAGGCGGGCCGCCGCGTCGAGGATGGCCGCCCGTTGCCAGCGCGGCAGCGGGCCGCCGGCCAGCGCCGCCCGGGCCGAACCGACCGCCCGGTCGACCTCGGCCGGTCCGCACGCCGGTACTCGTCCGATCTCCGCGCCGTCGTACGGCGAGCGCACGACGATCGCTTCCGTCCCGGTGAACCGCTCCCCCGCCAGCGGCACCGGGCGCACCTGTGATGGAGTGGTCATGCCGTCGACCATACTGCGGCCCGTGGCGCGCACCTCCCCGCCTCGACACCCGTTCCTCGACTGGCCGGCCCCGATCGCCTTCGCCCATCGCGGCGGCGCCAGCGAGGCGCCGGAGAACACGATGCCGGCGTTCGAGCGCGCCGTCGGGCTCGGCTACCGCTACCTCGAGACCGACGTCCACACGACGGCGGACGGCGTCGTCGTGGCGTTCCACGACGAGGACCTCAGCCGGACGTGTGGCCGTCCGGGTCTCATCTCCGAACTGCCGTGGCGGGAGGTCGCCACGGCACGTGTCGACGGCCGGGAGCCGATCCCCCGGCTCATCGATCTGCTCGAGGCGTGGCCGGACGCCCGGCTGAACATCGACTGCAAGACCGATCGGGTCGCCGATCCGCTCGCCGACGAGCTGGGCCGCACCGGCGTGCTGGACCGGGTCTGCGTCGGTGCCTTCAGCGACCGCCGCCTGCTGCGCCTGCGCCGCCGCCTCGGTCCGTCGTTGTGCACGAGCGCCGGGCCGATCGAGCTCGCCCTCCTGCGCTTCATCGGCGTCACGGGTGGCGCGGTCATGGCGGCGCAGGCGCCCGTCAGGAGGGGCCGCATCACGATCATCAACGAGCGCTTCGTGGCGCGCGCCCACCGCCGGCGCATCGAGGTCCACGTCTGGACCATCGACGATGCCGCCGAGATGGGCCGGCTGCTGGACATCGGCGTCGACGGCATCATGACGGATCGGCCGGTCGTGCTGCGGGACGTCCTGGCGGCACGAGGTCAGTGGGTGACCTGATGCGCCGTGCATCGCGGGCGGCGGCCGCGATGCACGCCACCGAACCGCCGAGGAGGATCGCCGCACCGATGGCGGTGACCGCCGGGCCACGGGCGATGTCCACCGCCGGCGACGACGCCGTACCGACCGCCAGGCCGACACCACCGGCGTAGAGCGCGGCGGCGATGCCGATCGCGCCACCGGCGCGCGGCCACCCCCACCATGCCGTCACGACGGCGAGCACGGCGAGCAGCGGCATGAGCGGCCACCAGCGCAGCGCCCACGCCCCGATGCCGTCGGGGGCGAAGCCGAGCCGCTCGACGAGGTCGAACAGCTCGTAGCTGTGGCGACGCCGGCCACCCGTGCGCAGCCACGCCAGCACCGACCCGCCGATCATGACGAACGCGCCCACCGCCATCACGGCGACAGCCGGACCCCGCCGCCCCAGCGCCGCGCGCACCGTCATCCCGGCACTGTACGGGCGGCGATGGCGGTGAGGAGGTCGACGGCGGCGCGTCCCATAGGGTCGGCGCCGATGACCGTGAGCGTCCCCTTCGCCTCCATCCGCGCCCTCGACGCGGTCGCCGCCACCGCCGACCAGCTCGCCACGCAGGCGGCGATGGCCATGTTCACCCGCGGCGGCAACGCCGTCGACGCCGCGATCGCGGCCAACGCGGCCATCGCCGTCACGGCTCCCCACCTGTGCGGGATGGGCGGCGACCTGTTCGCCCTCGTCCACGAGCCCGGACGAGGCGTCGCCGCGCTCAACGCCAGCGGGCGGGCGGGCCGCGGGGCCGACAGTGCCGCCCTGCGGGCCGAGGGCCAGGCGGCGATGCCGATGCGTCACGACGTTCGCGCCGTCACCGTGCCCGGCTGCGTCGACGGCTGGATCCTCCTCCACGAGCGCTACGGCAGCCTCGACCTGGCGACGGTCATGGCCCCGGCGATCCGCCTGGCGGCGTTCGGCTTCCCGGCCAGCCCGTTGCTCGTCGGCTCGCTCGGTCTGCTCGATGCCGACGCCAGACCCCGCTTCGAGGAACTGGCGTCGCAGGCCACCCGACCCGGCGCGCGGGTGCGGCGGCCGGGGGTGGCGCTGGCCATCCAGGCGATCGTCGGCGGTGGCCGATCGGCGTTCTACGGCGGCGCCTTCGGGGAGGGACTGCTCACCCTCGGCGCCGGCTACTTCGCCGACGACGACCTCTCCCGCGTCCAGGCGGAGTGGACGGACCCGCTGCAGGCGTCGGTGTTCGGCGTCGAGTTGTCGACGATCGGCCCGAACTCCCAGGGCTACCTGGCGCTGGGCGCCGCACGCCTTCTCGAACAAGTCGGCGTGCCGGCGGATCCGGACGACCCGCAGTGGGCGCACGTGCTCGTCGAAGCAGCCTCGACAGCCGCGTTCGACCGTCCTGACGTGCTCCACGAGGCGGCCGACGGGGAGGCCCTGCTGGCAGCGATCGAGGCCCGGGCCGACCTGGTCGACCTCCAACGGGCTGGACGCCGACCGTTGGCGGCAGCAGCCGGCGACACGACGTACCTGTGCACGGCCGACGCCTCCGGGCTGGCCGTGAGCCTGATCCAGTCCAACGCCGCCGGCTTCGGGTCGTGGTTGGTGGAGCCGACGACGGGCATCAACCTGCACAACCGCGGGCTCGGGTTCAGCCTCACGCCTGACCATCCCGCCGAGTACCGGCCGGGCGCGCGGCCGCCGCACACCCTGTGCCCGGCGATGGCCACCCGCGACGGCGAGCTGGCGGCCGTGTTCGGGACGATGGGTGGCGACGCCCAACCGCAGATCCTGCTGCAGGTCGCGGCGCGCCTGTTCGTCCACGGCGCGTCGCCGGCCGAGGCCGTCGGGTCGCCGCGCTGGGTGCTGCGCGGTGCGGGCACCGGGTTCGACACGTGGACCAGCAACGGCCCACCGACCGTCGTCATCGAGGGCAACGCGCCCCCGGCGTGGCGCGCCGGTCTCCTCGAGCGCGGTCACGCCGTCGACGTCGCCCCGGCGCTGGACTCCGGCTTCGGGCACGCCCACGCCATCGTCGTCGAGCCGGGCGGCGCCCTCGCCGCTGCCGCCGACCCACGGGCCCGCGTCGGCAGCGCGGCCGGCGTCTGACGGATGCCCGAGGGTCACACCCTGCACCGTCTGGCGCGCGACCAGCGGGCGCGGTTCGCGGGCGAGCCGATCGCGGTGACCAGCCCGCAGGGGCGCTTCACCGATGCCGCTCTCGTCGACGGGCGCGTGCTCGACGACGTGACGGCCTACGGCAAGCACCTCTTCGCCGCCTTCGGCGACCGCATCGTGCACGTCCACCTCGGGCTGTTCGGCCGGTTCATTGCCGGTGAGGGTGAGCCGCCGGCACCGCTGGGCGCAATACGCATGCGCTGGGTCGCCGCGACGGGGTGGTCCGACCTCCGCGGCCCGACGGCGTGCGACGTGCTGAGTCCCTCGGAGGTCGACGCCATCCTGGCCAGGCTCGGCCCCGACCCGCTGCGACGCCGTCCCGACGGCGAGCCCGCCTACGCCCGCATCGCCCGCAGCCGGGCGCCGATCGGCGGGTTGCTGATGGACCAGGCGGTGGTCGCGGGCGTCGGCAACGTCTATCGGGCGGAGATCCTCTTCCGCCACGGCGTCGATCCATATCTGCCCGGACGCGACCTCGACGAGTCACGCTGGACGCCGTTGTGGTCGGACCTGGTGACGTTGATGAGGGCCGGCCTCCGTTCGGGGCGGATCATCACGACGCGGCCACCCGACCGCGACCGGGCTGCCGGACCGGTCGCCGGCAGCGACGCCCACTACGTGTACCGGCGGGCCGGCCAGCCGTGCCGCGTCTGCGGGACGCCGGTCGCCATGCGGGTGCTCGGCGGCCGCAAGCTGTACTGGTGCCCGGCCTGCCAGGACGGCTGACCGGCATCGGTTCTCCGGAGGCTCGCTCCCGCGCAGCGGGAGCGAGGAGCGTCAGAAACAGTCAGGCGAGGAGGGGGACGACGTCTTCGACGAAGCGGGCCATCTGCTCGTCGGCCTTCTTGTAGGGGTCGCCGAGGAGGTGGGGGAAGATCGTCAGGTGCTCGACGCCGAGCAGGTCGCGGTAGAACGCGATCCCCTCGGCGACCTCCTCCGGCGTGCCGAGGAGGATCGTCTTGTTCTCGATCGACTCGGCGAGGGTCGGGATCAGTCCCGGCGGCGCCGGCTTGCCGTCGGCGCCCATGTAGCCGCGGCTCCACCCGTACGGGCCGAGGAACTTCCAGAACTCGTCGTGGCCCGGCGTCGCCGTCTCCACGGCCTTCTCGTGGGTGTCCTCGATCCGCACCGAGATGACCAGCATGCGCTTCTCCGCCGGGGCCAGCTCGTGGCCGTCGTGGGCCGCGGCGTAGCGCTCGCCGTAGGTGTCCCAGAAGCGCTTGATGAACGCATGGTGCTGGTTCCAGAACACGGCTCCGTGGCCGACGACCGGTACGTACTCGAGCGTCGGCGGGCTGGTGACGGCCTGCCAGATCTCGAACGGGTACAGCGGTCGGGGCACGAGCGTCAAGCTCTGCACCGTGCTCCCCCGGTCGGGGATGCCGGGGACCGGGATGTGGAAGAACTCCCCGTGGTAGGAGAACCGCTCCTCGACGAGAGCCAGGCGGATGATCTCCATCGACTCCTCGAACACCCGGCGGTTGCGCTCGTCGTCGGCGGCCTGCTCGGGGTTGTCGTAGGAGCCGATCGACACGCCCTTGTCGTTGAGGTGCAGCACCTCGCGCGGCACGGTGCCGCGGCCCACGCCGAGGATCGCCCGGCCGCCCGACAGGTTGTGCAGCGTGGCGAAGTCCTCGGCGAGCCGCAGCGGGTTCCACTGCGGGACGACGTTGAACATCGTTCCCAATCGCAGGCGCTCGGTGCGGGCGGCGATCCACGTCGACAGCTGGATGCCGTTGGGGATGACCTCGTAGCCCTCGTGCTGGAAGTGGTGCTCCGTCGTCCAGAACGAGTCGTAGCCGAGGCGCTCGGCCTCGGTCGCCGAGTTGACGTAGTCCGTCGTCGCCTTCCACGCCTGCTCGTTGGTGCACCGGCGGTCCATCGGCGCCGGCGGACCGGCACCGGCGTCATCCAAGTCCACGCCGCCGAAGAAGAAGGCACCCAGCGTGAGGGGTCGCATCGACCGCGACTCTACCAATGGGTAGTTTCGGGCCGATGGCCGATGTCGTGCTGCGCAGGGCGACGCTGGCCGACGGATCGCCTGCCGACGTGCGCATCAGTGGCGAGCGCATCAGCGCCGTCGGCGACGTGGCGGCGGTGGCCGACGACGACGTCGTCGACCTCGACGGTCACGTCCTGCTGACCGCCGCCGTCGAGCCGCACGCCCACCTCGACAAGGCGTTCCTGGCCGAACTGGTCCCGAACCCGACGGGCGACCTGCTCGGAGCCATCGAGGCGATGGTGGCCGGCCGCCACCTGCTCGGAGTCGACGAGACGGTCGTCCGGGCCGAGCGGGCGGCGCGGTTGATGGCCGCCAACGGCTTCGCCGCCGTCCGCACGCACGCCGACACGACCCTGGACAGCGGCCTGACCAGCGTCGAGGCGCTGGTCGAGGTGCGCCGGCGCGTTGCCGACGTCATCGACGTGGAGATCGTCGCCCTGAGTGGGTGGCCGGTCACGGGGCGGGCCGGCGCCGACCAGCGGGCTCTGCTCTGCGACGCGCTGGCAGCCGGCGCCGACGTCGTCGGCGGCTGCCCGCACCTCGACACCGAAGGGACGCGTGCCGCCACCGACGTCTTCCTGCAGATCGCCACCGATCACGCCGTCGGTGTCGACCTGCACACCGACGAGACGCTGGACACGGCGTTCGACGGTCTCAGCGACCTCGCCGCCGTGGTCACGGCCACCGGCTTCGCCGGCCCCGTGACCGCCAGCCACTGCGTCAGCCTCGGCATGCAACCACCGGAGCGGCAGCAGTCCGTGGCCGAGGCCGTGGCCGCCGCCGGCATCGCCGTGATCGCCCTCCCGGCGACCAACCTGTTCCTCCAGGGCCGCCAGCAGCAACACGGCATGCCTCGCGGGCTGACCGCGGTGCGGGCATTGCTCGCCGCCGGCGTCGTGGTCGCCGCCGGCGCCGACAACATGCAGGACCCGTTCAACCCGCTCGGCCGGGCGTGCCCGTTCGAGACGGCGGCGCTGATGGTGTGGACGACCCACCTGTCCCCTGCCGACGCCTGGTCCACGGTCACCGACCGCGCCGCGCTGGCGATCGGCCGGACCCCGCCGGCGATCGCCCCGGGGGCGCCGGCCGATCTCATCGCTGTCCCGGCGGCCTCGCTGCGGGAAGCGATCGCCATGGGCGCCCCGCGCCGCATCGTGTGGCGCCGCGGCCGCCGCCTCTCCTGATCCGAGTGTTTGCTGCCGCCCGAGGGTCTGCTGCGGGGCGTCCCCGCAGCAGACCCTCGGTCGCCGGAAACACTCGGGTCAGGGGACGGCGACCGCCAGGGTGAGCAGCGTCTGGAGGAGGACGTCGGCGCCGGCGGTGACGTCGTCGGGGTGGGTGTGCTCGGCGATGTTGTGCGACAGGCCACCGACGCTTGGCGTGAAGATCATCGCCGCCGGGCAGACACGGGCCAGCATCTGGGCGTCGTGGCCGGCGCCGCTCGGCATGCGCCGGGTCGACAGGCCCAGCCGCGTCGCCGTCGACTCGACGAGATCGACCGTCGGGCGATCGAAGTCGACCGGCTCGAAGCGGGCCAGCGAGCGCGTCGTGACGGTCACGTCCTCGGCGGCCGCGAGACGGACGACCTCGGTGGCCAGCGCCTCCTCGGCCCGGCGCAGCACGGCGTCGTCGGTGTTGCGCAGGTCGACGGTGAGCGTGGCCCGGTCGGGCACCACGTTGACGAGGTTCGGGTGGACCTCGAAGCGCCCGACCGTGGCGACCTGCGCCCCGCCGAGCTCGAGTGCCAGGCGGCGGGCGAACGTGGCGATCTCGGCGGCGACGTAGCCGGCGTCGCGGCGCATCGCCATCGGTGTCGTCCCGGCGTGCGCCGAGCGGCCGACGATCGTGAGCTCGGTCCACGAGATCCCCTGAACGCCCTCGACCACCCCGATGGTGATGCCCTCGTCCTCGAGGATCGGACCCTGCTCGATGTGCAGCTCGACGTAGGCGTGCGGTGCGATGTTCGTCGGGCACGGCAGCGGACCGGCGTAGCCGATGCGGACCAGCTCGTCACCGAGGCGGGCGCCGTCGTCGACGGCCCGCACGTCGAGCGCCTCCTCGAGCGCCATCCCGCCGGCGAACACCAGGCTGCCGAGCATGTCGGGGGCGAAGCGGGCCCCTTCCTCGTCGGTGAAGAAGGCCACGGCGATCGGATGGACGGTGGCCACGCCGTGCTGCTCGAGGGTCTCGATGACCTCGAGGCCGGCCAGCACGCCGAGGTTGCCGTCGAACCGCCCACCCGTGGCCACCGTGTCGATGTGCGACCCGGTCATCACCGGCGCGGCGGTCGGATCGCTGCCGCGCCGAGTGGCGACGACGTTGCCGATGGCGTCGATGGCCACGTCGAGTCCGAGGTCGCGCATCCAGCCGACGACGAGATCACGCCCGGCGCGGTCCTCGTCGGTGAGGGCGAGGCGGGCGCACCCCTCCTCGCCGTCAGGACCCTTGATCGCCCCGACCTCGCCGAGCTCGACGAGCCGCGCCCACAGCCGCGCCCCGTCGACACGGAGGTCGTGCGCCGCGATCACGGCACCATCTCGCCGGTGCGAGCGACCGAGCGCCAGCGAGGGAGCGGCCACCGACGGCCTGCGTGGCCGGGGAACGCAGTCACAGCTCGAAGGCGGCGATCTCGCCGAGCGCGCCGCAGAAGGCCTCGACGGCGCCGGCGAACAGCGCCGCGCCGCGCTCGGCGGTGGCCGGCAGCGGATCGCCGATCACGCCGCCGCCGCCGAAGTCGTCCGACAGCCACCCGAACGACACCGGCCCGCCGAAGCGCACGTAGCGGTTGGCGGCCAGGTGCTCGGGCACGGCGCGCGTCGCTGCCGCCATGTCGACGAGCTCCGGCGCCAGGTGGAGCATGAGCGAGGTCTCGTCGGTACCGGCGTGGACGCCCATGCCGAGCTCGGCGGGCGGCGAGGCGCCGCCCTGGTCGGGCGGCACGCCGGGATGGGCGAGGAACGTCAGCAGGCCGTGGTGCAACCGCAGCTCGCGGTTGGCGACGTTGACGAGGGCGCTGTTGCCACCGTGGCCGTTGAGGAACACCAGGCGCTTGGCCGGCGTCATCGCCACGCAACGTCCGAGGTCGTCGAGGACGGCGAGCATCGTCGACGCCGACAGCCACACCGTGCCGGGCGCCCAGGCGTGCTCGTTGGACTTGGTGTAGGCCATCGCCGGTAGCAGCCACGCGTCCACCTCGGCACCGACCCGCTCGACCGCCGCCGTGGCCACCCGCTCGGCGATCAACAGGTCGGTGTGCAGCGGCAGGTGCGGCCCGTGCTGCTCGATGGCGCCGAGGGGCTGCACGAGGATGCTGCGGGGGCCGAGGAGGCGGGTGACATCGGGGGCGCGGAGGTGGGCGAGCCGGCGGTCGGGAGGCACGCGGCGCACGCTACCGGCCGACCACAATGGCGGCGATGAGCGCGCGGGCGGTGTTGCGAGCGGGGACCGATCACGACGCCGTCGTCATCGGCGCCGGCCACAACGGCCTCGTCACCGCCGCCTACCTCGCCCGAGCCGGACTGCGCACGCTGCTGCTCGAGGCGCGGCCCTCGGTCGGTGGAACGGCCGCCAGCGAGACGTTCGCCGGTGCGACGGTCAACATCTGCAACTGCGACCACGCGACGTTCCGCACCACGCCGGTCGCCTCCGAGCTCGACCTCGCCACCCACGGGCTGCGATACATCGACATGGAACCGGCGCAGGTCGGCACGGCATGGTCCGGCGGCCCGGCGTGGCGCCACTGGCACGACGTCGGGCGGACGATGGACGAGCTCGCCGCCACCCATCCCGGTGAGCTCGACGGTTACCGCCGCTACCTGCGGGCCGCCCGGCCGGCGGTGGGCATGATCATCGGCGCGGCGAACGAACCGCCCGTCGATCGGCCGGCTCACGCGGCTGGCGATCCGCCGCCGCTTCGCCGGCGTGCCGACGGTGCTGCAGTGGGCCCGCCGCAGCGCAGCCGACGTGATGCGCGCCTACTTCACCCACGACGCCGTGGTCGGCCCCGGGTTGGTCAACGGTCCGATGGTGTGGGGCATCAGCCCGGAACAGCCGGGGTCGGGCCTCGGCGCGCTGACCTACGCGATGCGTCACATCGCACGCGTCGGACGGCCGATCGGCGGCAGCGGGGCGCTGACGGATGCCTTGCGGCGCGGCCTTCGAGCACCACGGCGGCACGCTGCGCACCGGCAGCGAGGTCGACGGCGTGCTGTGCGACGGCGAGCGCGTGCGGGGCGTGTCGCTGACCGACGGCAGCGAGGTCACCGCGTCCGTCGTCGTCTCGGCGTGCGATCCGCGGCGGACGCTCGTGCACTGGCTGCGCCACCCGCCGGCCGGTGCCGGGGCGATGATCGACCGCTGGCGGCGTGCCGCCGTCCCGGCCGGGTACGAGTCGAAGATCGACGCCGTGCTCGACACGGAACCCCGGCTGCGCGACAGCGACGGCAACCTGGCCTCGACCCACACCATCGCCCCGACCATCGCCGAGATGGACCGGGCGGCTGCGCTGCTGCCCTCCGGCGGGGTGCTCGAGCGTCCGGCGATGCTCGTCAACGTGCCGACGCTGGCCGACCCGACGATGGCACCGGCCGGCCGGCACGTGTTCAGCCTGGAGGTGCTCCTCACGCCGTACCGCCGGCCGGGTGGCTGGCCCAGCTCTCCGGAGCCCCGGCGGTGGCTGGAGCTGTTCGCCCAACGCTGCGAACCGGGATTCCTGGACTCCATCGTCGACTGGCGGGCGATGACCCCGGACGTCTACGAGCGGCGGTTCCACCTCCCGGAGGGCCACGCGGCCAGCTTCGGGGGCGGTCCGGTGGCCGCCCTGCGCTCGACGGATCCGGAGCTGACGCGCTACGAGACCGCCGTGCCCGGGCTGTTCCTCACCGGCGCGGCGACGTTCCCCGGCGCCGGCATCTGGGGGGCCAGTGGACGCAACTGCGCGACGGTCGTCCTCGGCCGCACGGCGTGACGCGCGGCGCCCTCCCCGCCGCGGCGGGCACCGGTAGCCTGGTGGGCGACGATGCTTCCCGGATCGATCTCCCTCGGCCGGCTCGCCGGCGCGACGCTGAGGATCCACTGGAGCGCGATCGTCGTCGCGGTGATCCTCGCCGCCATGCTCGGTGGTCAGCTCGGAGCGCTCCCGGCCATCGTCGGGGTGATCGCCTTCTTCGTCTCCATCCTCGGCCACGAGGTCGCCCACGCTGTCGTGGCTCGGCACTACGGCGTCGGCACGATGTCGATCGACCTCTGGGCGCTCGGCGGTGTCGCCCGCCTCGAGCGTGAACCGGCGAACGCCAGGGCCGAGGGGTGGATCGCCGCGGCCGGCCCGCTCGCCAGCATCGTCATCGGCGTCGTCACGTTCTCTGCCGCCCTCGGCGCCAATGGCCTCGACGCACCGGTGGCCGTCGTCAGGGTGCTCGCCTGGCTGGGCATCGTCAACGTCGCCCTCGGCCTGTTCAACCTGCTGCCCGGCGCCCCGCTCGACGGTGGCCGCATCGTGCGCGCCGTGCGCTGGGGGATGCACGGGAACCGTTACCGGGCGATGCGCGAGGCCGGGCAGGCCGGCCGGGTCATCGGTTGGGGCCTCGGCGCCGTCGGCCTCGGGCTGATGGTGACTGGCCGTCCCGGCCTGTGGCTGGGGCTCACCGGGCTGTTCATCGCCATCAACGCCCGCGCCGAGATCGCCTTCGCCAGTGTCAGTGAACGCCTCGACGGAGTGACGGTCGGCGACCTGACGTGGTTCGGCGTCGCCGAGACCGGCACCGACATGGACGCCGACTCGATGATCTGGCAGCGCTCCCGCCTCGGAGGCGCCGGGGCGGTGGCGGTGCGCGGCGAGGACGGTGAGTTGGGCGGCCTCGTGCTCGAGGACCAGCTGTGGGCGGTGCCCGCCGAGCAGCGCCCGTGGGTGATGCTGACCTCGCTGATGGCGCCCTTCAACCGCCTCGCCCAGGCCGACCCCGACGACGACCTCGCCTCGGTGCTCCCCAAGCTCAACCCGTTGCGCCCGATCGTCACGGTGTGGCGCGACGGCCGCCTGCTCGGCGTGGTCCCCCCGAACACCTTGCGCCAGAAGCTCCAACTCGCCGCCGAAGCCCGTTTCTGACGCTCCTCGCTCCCGCTCCGCGGGAGCGACGCTCCGGAGAACCGCCGCTCAGGCGTCGCGGACGGCCCACGCCCGCGTGGCGACAGGGTCCTTGTCGCTCCACGGGAAGTTGATCCACAGGTCGGTGCGCCGCCACACGTAGTCGCACTGGACGACCGAGTGCGACTTCTCGTAGAGCACGGCCGTGCGCACCTCGGCCACCTTGCCCTCGGAGAAGCGCTCGACGCTGCGCAGCGTGTGACCGGTGTCGGCGACGTCGTCGGCGATCAGGATGCGGGCATCGTGGAGATCGACGAAGTCCGGCGCCGGCGGCAGGATGCGGGGCACCTCGAGACGCTCGTCGACCCCGGTGTAGAACTCGACGTTCATCGTGTAGACGTTCTTCACCGACAGCGCGTAGCCGAGGGCACCGCCGATGAGCAGGCCTCCGCGGGCGATGGCCAGGATCATGTCCGGCTCGTAGCCGTCGTCGGCGACCATCTGGGCGACGTCGCGGGAGGCGACGCCGAAGTCGCCCCACGTCATGATCTCCCGCTCGGCGCTGCCTGCTGCGGCCATACCGGGGAAGCTACCCGACTCGCCGCGCACCACTCCTGTTCAGGACAGGGCGATGTCGGCCGGTCGAACCGGCACCCGGGTGATGTCCCGCCGCGGTCGGCCGGTGGCGTCGTCGGCCTGCCGCAGGGCGTCGCGGATCGCCGCGGCGATGGCCGGGGTCACGGAGATGCATGGCGGTTCGCCGACACCCTTGGCGCCGAGTGGTGCCTGCGGATCGGGCTCCTCGACCAGCGTCGCCACGACGTCGGGCATGTCGAGGAACGTCGGCAGCAGGTAGTCGGTGAAGCTGGCGTTGCGGATCCGCCCGTCGACCTGGATGATCTCCTCCATCACCGCCAGGCCGAGGCCCTGGGAGATGCCGCCCTCGATCTGCCCGAGCACGGACAGCGGGTTGATCGCCCGCCCGACGTCCTGGGCCGTGGCGACCTGGACCACCTTGACCAGCCCGAGATCGGGGTCGACGTCGACGACGGCCCGGTGGGCGACGAAGGCGAAGGCGGTGTGGCAGTTGCCCTGCCCCTCGGGATCGAGCTCCTCGGTCGGGCGGTGGTGGTACTCCACGGTCTCGTCGAAGTGCACGCCACACGTGGCGTCCTCGACGGCAACCCGCACGTCGCCGAGCGAGTCGACGACGTCGGTGCCCTCGATCACGAAGCGCAGCGGGTCGATGCCGTGCATCGCCCCGACGTGCTCGAACAGCCGCTCGCGCACCGCCCGGCAGGCGGCGTCGACGGCGCCGCCGCTCATCCACGTCTGGCGCGAGGCCGACGTCGACCCGGCCGAGCCGACCGCCGTGTCGATCGACTCCTGCACGACGACGTCGACGCCGAGCACGGTGCGGGCGATCTGCTGGGCGATCGTCACGAAGCCCTGCCCGACCTCCGCCGTGGCGACCTTGAGCGTGGCCACACCGTCGGCGAGCTGGCAGCGGGCCGTGGCGAAGTCGTCGAAGCCCTCGGAGTACATCATGTTCTTGATCGCCACGCCCCACCCCACGCCGCGCCGCACATGGCCGACGTCGGCGGTGAGGCCGGCACCGCCCGGGAGGCACATCGGGTCGACGACCCCGGCGACGTCGGGGGCGATGCCGACCGGCGTGTCCGGCATCGGCAGGGCCGCGGTCTCCCGGATGCAGCGAGCCACGGGCGCCACGCTCTCGACGACCTGCCCGGTGATCAGCCGGTCGCCGGTGGCCATGGCATTGCGCAGGCGGACCTCCACGGGGTCGAGACCGCACGCCTCGGCGAGGCGGTCCATCTGGCTCTCGTGGGCGAAGCACGCCTGGACCACGCCGAAGCCGCGCATCGCCCCGCACGGCAGGTGGTTGCTGCGCACGGCATAGCCGTCGACGACGGCGTTGGGGCAGCGGTACGGGCCCTGGGCATGGGTGACGGCGTTGAGCAGCACGGCCGACGACGTCGAGGCGTAGGCGCCCCCGTCGAGCACGAAGCGGGCCTCCAGCTTGACGATCTCGCCGTCCCGCGTGGCGTGGTGGCGCATCCAGATCGTCGCCGGGTGGCGGTGCACGTGGCCGAGGAAGCTCTCGCCCCGGCTGTAGGCCATGCGCACCGGACGCCCGAGGCGCAGCGCCAGGAGGCAGGTGTGGACCTGCAGGCTGAGGTCCTCCCGCGCCCCGAAGGCCCCGCCGACGCCGGCGAGCGTCAGCCGTACGGCGTCCTCGGGCAGGGCGAGGCAGGCGGCGATCTGCTTGCGGTCCTCGTGGAGCCACTGCGTGGCGATGTGCAGCTCGAGGCCGTGGCCGTCGGGGTCGGGCACGGCGACCGCCGCCTCGAGGCCGAGGAACGCCTGGTCTTGCATGCCGATCTCGTAGGTGCCCTCGACGACGACGTCGCCGGTGGTGTCCACATCGCCGCGGACGATGCGCTGGTGGCGCAGGACGTTGCCGTCGGGGTGGATCGGCGGGTGCGACCCGTCGATCGCCGTGGCGGGATCGACCAGCGGGTCGAGGACCTCGTAGGTGACGTCGATCGCGGCGAGCGCCCGGCGGCACGTCTCGGGGTGATCAGCGGCCACCGCGAGGATCGGCTCGCCGACGTAGCGCACGTGGTCGGCGGCGAACACCGGTTGGTCGGCGGTAATCAGGCCGTAGGTCGACTTGCCGGGCACGTCGGCGGCGGTGATCACGGTGGCCACGCCCGGGATCGCCCACGCCGGCGCGGTGTCGATGGCGACGATGCGCGCGTACGGGTGCGGCGACCGCAGCGTGGCCCCCCACAGGGCACCGTCGATCGGCAGGTCCGACGAGAAGGCGAACGTCCCCTGAGCCTTGGTGATCCCGTCCGGGCGGGGAGGCGAGTCACCGATCCGCCCGGCGCCGGTCGAGCGCCCGGTGACGACGTCGGTGGCACTCATCGTTCGGCAGCCGCCCGTTCGGCGGCGACGGCCTGCACGGCGGCGACGAGCCGGCCGTAACCGGTGCAGCGGCAGATGTTGCCCGACAGCTGCTCGCGGATCTCCGTCACCGTGGGCTGCGGGCGCCGGTCGAGCAAGGCGTGGGCAGCCATCACCAGGCCCGGCGTGCAGAACCCGCACTGCACGGCGCCGGCCTCGACGAACGCCCGCTGGACGTCGGTCGGGGCGCCCGGTTCGGCCAGCCCCTCGACGGTGACGATCGGCAGATCGACGGCGCTCGCCGCGAGCACGAGGCAGGAGCACACCAGCTCGCCATCGACGAGCACGCTGCACGAGCCGCACTCCCCTTGCTCGCAGGCCCCCTTGGCGGCGAGCAGCCCGAGCCGCTCGCGGAGGACGAACAGCAGGCTCTCACCGAGCCAGGCGTCGCCCACGTCATGGCTCGTCCCGTTGACGTAGAGGCGGTACTGCTCACTCACGGCCGTTCCGCCATCTGGGCGGGATCCGTCTCTGGGCGGGATCCGTCCCGGAAAGCGGGACGATGCCCGCCCAGATCTCCGAGCCCCGCGCTCACGCGGTTCCGTCGGGGGTTGCACCCCCGGGCCCCATCGTCGCCCTGCGCTCGCGCTCGCTCGGTCGACCCGGCGCTCGCTCGCTGGCGCTCGCTCACGCCGGTCCCTCGGGGAACGCCCGGTGCAGCAGCCGGCGGGCCAGGACCTCGACGGCCCGCCGGCGGTACGCCGCGGTGGCCCGATGGTCGTCGATCGGCCGGCTGGCTGCGGCGGCGAGCTCGCCGAACCGGGCGGCGGCCGTGCCATCGACGGCCCCGGCCGACCAGTCGACGGCACCGGCGGCGAACGCCTCCGCCTCGGGTGCCCGCACGATCGTCGGAGCCACCGACCCGAGGGCGATGCGGATCGATCGCGTCGGCCGGTCGACGGCCAGGCACGCCCCGGCGATGGCGATGACCATGGCGTTGCGGACGCCCACCTTGGCGTAACCCTGCCACCCGTCGAGCAGGGGCACCGTGACAGCCGAGATCAACTCGCCCGGCCGGAGGTCGGTGCGCTTGACACCGGTCATGAACGCGCCGACCGGCATCGTGCGGGTGCCGTCGGGACCGGTGAGCTCGACGTCGGCGTCGAGGGCGGCCAGCACCGGGAGACCGTCACCGGCGGGCGAGCATGTCGCCAGGTTGCCGCCGATGGTCGCCGCGTTGCGAATCTGCGGCGACCCGACCGTGCGCGCCGCCTGAGCGAGCGCCGGGAGGAGCGACGCCAGCGGCTCGGACTCCAGTTCGGCATAGGTGACGCCGGCGCCGAGGCGCACCGTGGCCGCCAGCGGATCGTGGCTCCAGGTCCGCAGCTCCGGGAGGCGACCGACAGCGAGGACCGTCTCGTCGCCCGTCAGGCGGCGCCGGGCCTCGTTGACCTCGACCATCAGGTCCGTCCCGCCGGCCAGCACGAGCGCCTCGGGGTGGCGCCCGAGCGCCGCCACGGCGTCGTCCAGCGACTCCGGAGTCAACACGCCCACGGCAGCGAACTGTACAAAACGTCAAGTCCGACCGTGATGGGATCAGACAACGACAAGATCCTCGTTGCCCGGTTCGGGGTCGGGGTAGCGGGGATCGAGGCGCTCGAGGGCGTCGCGCAAGATCCACGCCGCGGCGAGGTTGCGCACCCACTTGCGATCGCCCGGCACGACGAACCACGGCGCGTTCGGCATCGACGTCTCGCGCAGGGCGTCGCGGTAGGCAGCCATGTAGTCGTCCCACCGCGCCCGTTCCCCGAGGTCCCCGCGGCGGAACTTCCAGCGCTCATCGGGGCTGTCGAGGCGATCCTGCAGGCGGGCCCGCTGCTCTTCCTTGGAGATGTGCAGGTACAGCTTGACGACGGCAGTGTCCTCGTCGACGAGCATCCGCTCGAAGTCGCGGATGTGGTCGTAGCGGCGACGCCAGCGAGACGGTGGGGTGAGGTCCTTGACGCGCACGACGAGGACGTCCTCGTAATGGCTGCGGTTGAAGACCCCGATCCGCCCCCGCTCGGGAAGCTCGTGGTGGATCCGCCACAAGTAGTCGTGGGCCAGATCGGTCGCCGACGGCACCCCGAAGCTGGCCACGCGCAGCCCGGCTGGGTTGATGCCGGTCAGCACGCTGCGGATCACGCCGTCCTTGCCGCCGGCGTCCATCGCCTGGAGCACGACGAGCAGGGCCCGTTGGCGCTCGGCGAACAGCCTCGTCTGCAACTCGGCGATGGCGGCGAGCTCGAGCGCCAGCTCGGCCTTGGCCTCCGCTTTGGTCCACCCGAACGTCTCGTCGGGTCGGTGGCGGTCGAGGTCGAGGTGTGGCCCGGCGCGCATGGCCTCGAGGACCTCGGCGCGCTTGCTCGGCTTGCTGGCCACGGCCGGTGACGGTAGCCGGGTTTGGCAACGGTGAATGCCACTTTCCGCGCGGCGTCGGTAGTGTCGTCTGAGCCCCGCGACGGACCACGCGGTCGCCGCTGCTGAGTAGCGTCGGCGGGGTGATCCCCACCGCACTTTTCGGCCGCAGCGGGCACGAGTCCACCCGCCTGATCTTCGGCGCCGCCGCCCTCGGCGGGATGTCCCAGGCGCGCGCCGACGCCACGATGGACGCGATCGCCGGCTGGGGCATCAACCACATCGACACGGCGGCCGGGTACGGGGCGTCGGAGGATCGCCTGCAGCCGTGGCTCGCCGAGCACCGCGGTGATGTGTTCCTCGCCACCAAGACGGGCGAGCGCACCGGGGACGCGGCACGGGCCCAGCTCGAACGATCCCTCGAGCGGATGGACGTCGACCACGTCGACCTGATCCAGCTGCACAACCTCGTCGAACCCGACGAGTGGGAGGTCGCCCACGGTCCCGGTGGCGCCGTCGAGGCCCTGGCCCGGGCCCGCGACGAGGGCCTCGTGCGCCACATCGGCGTGACGGGGCACGGGCTGCGGATCGCTCGCATGCACCTCCGCTCGCTGGAGCGGTTCCCGTACGACTCGGTGCTGTTCCCGTACAACCACACCCTGCTCGCCGAGCCCGCCTACCGGGCCGACGTCGACGAGCTGGTCGGCGTCTGCGAACGTGACGGCGTCGCCCTGCAGACGATCAAGTCGATCGCCCGGGCCCGGTGGACCGACGATGCACCGCAGCCGCGGTTCAGCTGGTACGAACCGCTCACCGATCCGGCCGCCATCGGCCGGGCCGTGCGCTACGTCCTCGCCGACCCCCGCTTGTTCCTCAACACGACGAGCGACGCTCGGCTGCTGCCACTGCTCGTCGACGCCGCCTCTGGGCCGCTCGACCGGCCGACCGACGCCGAGCTCGCCGCCGACGCCGAGACGTTCGGCATCACGCCGATCTTCGACGGCGCCGAACTCGAGCGCATCTGATCCGGCCAGCCCACACTCTCCGTGGATTTCGCGGCCACGTGTGGCCGTGACTCTGCGTCAGAAACGGTTCAGCTGTTGGTGAAGGCGGCCGGACGTCGTTCCAGGAAGGCCTTCATCGCCTCGCGGTGGTCGGTCGTCGCGCTGGCCATGATCTGCTGGCGGTTCTCCAGGTCGATCGCCGCCTGCATGCCGGGGATCTCCAGCGCCGACCACATGCCCTCCTTGGTCAGCGCCACACCGAACGGGCTGTTGGCCATGATCTCTGCGGCCTTGACGAGCGCCGCGTCGAGCAGCGTGTCGTCGTCGACGACGTCGACGACGAGGCCGATGCGGTAGGCCTCCTCGGCGTCGAAGATGCGTCCCGTGAGCATCAGCTCCTGAGCTCGGGCCACACCGACCAACCGGGGCAGCAGCCATGACGTCCCGATGTCGCATGCCGACAGGCCGATCCGCACGAAGGCCGCGTTGAAGCGAGCCGTGCGCGCCGCGAGGCGGACGTCGGAGCCGAGCACGAGGGCGAACCCGCCGCCTGCGGCCGGTCCGTTGACGGCGGCGATGACCGGTTGCGGCAGCGAGCGCAGGTGCGGGATGAGGTTGGCGATCAGCCGCTGGGTGGCGAAGCCGCGCTGCGTCGGCCCGAGGTGGGCGCTGTGCGGCGGGTCGCCGAACCCGCCGAGATCGAGCCCGGCGCAGAACCCCCGGCCGGCGCCGGTGAGGATCACGACCCTGGCGTCGGGATCGACGGCGATGTCGTCGAGTGCCTCGTGCAGCCCGGTGACCAACTCGGTCGTCATGGCGTTGAGCTTGGCGGGGCGGTTGAGGGTGACCTGGACCACGCCGGGGTTGGGCCGCGAGAGATCGATGGCGCTCATCACCCGATCGTGACCGGTGGGCGCGTCGGTGTTCGAACCGAGCGGCGTCCGCGAGCGCCCAGGGGTGCTGCTGGTACGTTCCGCCCCGATGCCCACCGCCGTGCGCCGACCCGCACCCGCCGCGCCGGCGCTGCCCGTCGACCTGCGGCGGACCTTGTCGTGGTACCGCCACGGACGGCTGGATCCGACCACTCGGCTCGGCCCGACGTCGATGAGCAGGGCATCGTGGACACCCGACGGAGCGGCGACCGTCGTCCTCGACTGGTCCGGGCCGCTGCGCATCGACGCCTGGGGACCGGGACGCGACCACGCGCACCGGACGGCGCTGGCGATGACCGGCATCGATCGCCCGCCGTCGCCCCTGCCCGACCACCACCCACTGCTCACCGACGCTGCCCGGCGCTTCCACGGCGTGCGCACCGGCGCCAGCGGCGACCTCTACCACGCCCTGCTGCCGACGATCCTGGCCCAACGGATCACCGCCGGCGAGGCCGTGCGCCAGTGGGCGCGGCTGTGCCACGAGCTCGGCGCACCGCCGCCCGGTCCCGACCTCGGGCTGCTGCTGCCGCCCCCGCCCGAGCGACTGGTCCGGCGGCCGGCCTGGTGGTTCCACCCGCTCGGCATCGAGTCCAAGCGGGCCCGCGCCCTCACCGAGGTGGCTCGCGTCGCCGATCGCCTGTGGGCGTGGGCCACGCTGCCTTCCGATGCCCTGGCCGCGAAGCTGGCGCTGGTACGTGGCGTCGGTCCGTGGACCATCGGTTCCGTGCTCGGGCCGGTGCTCGGCGATGACGACGCCGTCGCCGTCGGCGACTACCACCTGCCGAACATCGTGGCGTGGAACCTGGCGGCCGAGCCTCGTGGGGACGACGCACGTATGCTCGCCTTGCTCGAACCGTTCCGCGGGCAACGAGGCCGCGTGCTCCGCCTCCTCGGCCTCGCCGGCGCGCGGCCGCCGGCGTTCGGTCCACGGCGACGAATCCTGCCGATGCATCGATGGTGACATGACCCGTGAAGTCTGAACTGGCGCCGCCGAGCCCCAGCCCGGCAGCCACCCCCGACGAACAGGGCCGGTCGGACGACGCCCCGGCGTCGAACGGAGCAGCGGTCTCGCTCCCCCGCGAGCCCGAGCCTCGGCCGTGGAACCGCGCCGTCGCCATCGGCATCGCCGCCTTCGTCGTGTCGCGCCTCTGCGTCCTCGCCGGCGCCGGCGTCCGCGCCAGCCAGCTCACGGTCGACGCCAACCTCGACGGGGCACCGCGACCGAGCAGCAATCTCGGCATGGTCACGGGCGTCTTCACGCAATGGGACGGGTTGTGGTACCTGGAGATCGTCCGCAGTGGCTATCCCCGGACGATCCCCTCGGACATCACCTACTTCCAGCTCGAGGCCCGAGCCGCCTTCTTCCCGCTGTTCCCGGCCGTGGTGCGCGTCGCCGACCGGGTCCTGCCGGGCGGCGACACGCTCGCCGCCCTCGGGGTCAACTTCGTGCTCGCCCTCACGGCCGTGATCCTCGTCGGCGTGCTCGCCCGTCGGGTCTTCGACACCGACGTGGCCGAGCGGGCGATGGTGCTGTTCGCCGTGTTCCCCGGGTCGTTCGTGCTCTCGTACGCCTACGCCGAGGCGCTGCTCATCGTCCTCGCCGCGCTGTGCCTGTGGTTCCTGCTCGACGAGCGCTGGCTGCTGGCCGGGATCACCGCGGCCCTGGCGACGGCGACCCGCCCGAACGGCGTGGCCCTCATCGCGGCCTGTGCCGTCGCCGCCTTCCTCGCCATCAGGGCCCGGCGCGACTGGAGCTCGCTCGTCGCCCCGCTGCTGGCCCCCATCGGGTTCGTCGGCTTCCAGCTGTTCCTCGCCGCCCACACCGACGAGACCTGGCCGTGGTTCCGCGTCCAGAGCGAGGCGTGGCGGGAGGGCACCAGCTTCGGGGCGACAGCGATCAGCAACACGCTGAGCTTCCTGACCCACCCGCTCGCCTCTCCCACCGACGCCCTCACGGCGGCCTCGCTCGGCGCCCTCCTGCTCGGCCTGTGGTGCCTGTACCGCAGGCCCCTGCCGTGGCCGATGGTCGCCTACATCGCCGTGATCATCGGGCTGATGCTGCTTCCCGCCACGGTGACCGCCAGGCCACGGTTCCTCTTCACGGCGTTCCCGCTGTTCATCAGCGCGGCGGCCTGGTGGCCCCGGCGCGACCGGGCGATCTGGGATCTCATGCTCGTGGCATGTGGCGCCGGGCTCGTGGCCCTGACCACCCTGTACGGCTCGTTCGGCGCGATCCCGTGACGCCGCGGCGGTGCCTCTCCGTCGTCGTGCCCTGCTACAACGAGCGGTCGACGGTCGCCACGGTGGTCGAGCGGGTGCTGGCGTCGCCGTGGTCGGCCCAGGTGATCGTCGTCGACGACGGCTCGACCGACGGCACTCGGGACGTCCTCGACGAACTGGCGATCGCCACGGACGATCGCCTCCGGGTCATCCACCACGACCGCAACGCCGGCAAGGGTGCGGCGCTGCGCACCGGGTTCGCCGCCGCCACGGGCGACTACGTCATCGTCCAGGACGCCGACCTCGAGTACGACCCCGCCGAGTACGCCACGATGCTCGAACCGCTCGAAGCCGGTCTCGCCGACGTCGTGTTCGGCTCGCGGTTCCTGTCCGGGCGCCCGCATCGCGTCTTGTACTTCTGGCACTCCGTCGGCAACCGGACGCTGACCCTGCTGTCGAACATGTTCACCGATCTCAACCTCACCGACATGGAGACGTGCTACAAGGCCTTCCGGCGAGAGGTCCTCGAGCACCTGGCGATCGAGGAGAACCGCTTCGGCGTCGAACCCGAGATCACGGCCAAGGTGGCGCGCGGCAGGTGGCGCATCTACGAGGTCGGCATCGCCTACGCCGGCCGGACCTACGCCGAAGGCAAGAAGATCGGCTGGCGCGACGGCACGCGTGCCGCGGTGTGCATCGTGCGCTACTCGGCGATCGGCGAGCGGCTCCGCTGGTCGCGGCCGATGCGTCTCCTCAAACCGCCGCTCACCGAACGGCCCGCCTCCCGTCCCGTCCCCTGACCAGGTCGCGCAGCGCCCAGCGGGTCACGAGGAGCATCGACTCGACGATGATCGAGCCCGACATCTTCGACTCACCGTGTCGCCGGTCGGTGAAGACGATCGGCGTCTCGATGACCCGGTATCGGGCGCGCACCAGACGGCGCACGAGCTCGGTGAGGAAGGCATAGCCCTCGGCATCGGTGGTACCCGGCTCGATCGCCCGCAGGGCGGCGGCGCGATAGGCACGGAAGCCCGACGTGCAGTCGCGCACCTGCAGACCGAGCACGAGCGACGTGTAGCGGTTGCCCCACCGCGACAGCAGGCGGCGGTGCAGGGGCCAGTCGAGCGTCGCCCCACCCGGGACGTAGCGCGAGCCGATGACGGTGTCGGCGCCGGCGCCGATCATGGCGAGCAGCTCGGGCACCACGGCGGGGTCGTGGGAGAAGTCGACGTCCATCGTGACGATCACGTCGTAGCCCTCGTCGAGGGCGACGGCGAAGCCGTGCCGGTAGGCGCTGCCGAGGCCGTGCTTGCCGGAACGGCGGAGCAGCTTGATCTGCCCGAGCTCGGCGGCCGCCTCCTCGACCAGCTCGCCCGTGCCGTCGGGGCTGTTGTCGTCGACGACGAGGACGTCGGCGCCGGGAACCACCGAGCGCAACGCGGTCAGCAACCCGGTGACGTCGTCCCGCTCGTTGTACGTCGGCAGTACGACGAGCGGGCGGCTGGGTTCGGGCACCGGCGCAGGCTACCGACCGGCCATCAGGCGGCCGGTCGGTCGTCACCGGCTGCAAGATCGCCCGGTGCAGCACGCGCAGCACGCCGAGCGCGGAGGCGTCCCAGCTCAGGGTGCGGGCCCTGGCGAGAGCCGCGTCCGCCAGCTGGCACCGCAGGGGTTCGTCGGTGAGGACGTCGGCGATCGCCGCCGCCAACTCGCCGGGGGGGACGAGCAGACCGGTCCGCCCGGCGACGACCGAGCAGCGATGGCCGCTGATGTCGGTGCCCACGGCCGGCGTCCCGCACGCCGCGGCCTCGGTCAGCGACAGCCCCCAGCCCTCGGCCAGCGATGCGCTGGCGACGAGCCACGCCCGGCGGTACTCGTCGCGCAGCCGGTCCCGGGGCACGTGGCCGAGCAGCTCGACCCAGCCGGTGGCGCCGTGCTCGGCGATCCATCGCTCGAGGTCGGTGCGCAGCGGGCCCTCACCGACGATCCGCACGCGCAGGTCGGGCACCCGCTGACGGGCGGCCAGTGCTGACTCGAGCAGTAGGTCGATGCGCTTGACCGGGGCCAGTCGGGCCACGGCGACGACCGTCGGTGCCGGCCACCGCTCACCGCCAGGCGTGAAGTAGGGGTCGACGCCGTTGTCGACGGCGGTCACCAGCTCCGGTCGGAACCCCAGGCCGAGCAGCTCCTGACGGGTGGCCTCCGACGGCGTGACCGTGGGCGTGGCCCGGTAGAACGGCGGCGCCAGCCGGGCCTCGAGGAAGCGACCGGCGCCGGCCAGCGGCACCGGCATGAGCTGGTCCCACATCGGGCCGTGGACGTGGTGCAGGATCGTCACGTGGGGCCGTCGGTACCAGACCGGGGAGAACCACGGCACGCCGTTCCACACCTCGACGAGGGCGTCCGAGCGGCCCATCCGTCCGGCGAGCTCGGCGGCGATGGCCCTGGGGAACACCGTGTACCGGCTGCCCCGGCGGACGACGTCGTAACCGTGGCGCCGGGCGGTCGGCGGCAGCCCGACGGCCGCTGACGTGCGGTGCACGATGTCGAGCCCTGCAGCCGCCCACCGGCGCATGAACTGGTCGGCGTGCAGCTCGGACCCCCCGGCGTCGGGATCGTCGAGGTCCCGCCAGGCCAGCACGTGCACGCGGCGCACGCCGGCGGCCACCACCTCCCCGACGAGCTCCTCGATCGAGTCCGCCGGCGTCACGCCGGGCAACCTACCGACCCCTCCCATCCGAGTGTTTCCTGCCACCGAGGGTCACGTGCGGGGATGCCCCGCGGCAAACCCTCCGACCGCAGGAAACACTCGGATGGGAGGGCGGCGGGCGCCGCGGGTGCGGGAGGGCGCGCTACTAACCTGCGTCCTTCCGATGCCGACGTTCCCGCCCCGCGGCTTGATCGCCGAGTTCTGCGACGAGCTCGTCGCCCACGATCTCCCCGATCTCCCCACCGAGCGCCGAGCGGACGTCGTGGCCTTCGCCGGCCGGCGCCTCGCCGGGCTGCCGTCGCCGTTGCGGTTGGGCGTCGGCGTCGTCGCCGGCGCCGTCGGCGCGGTGTCGAGGGTCGCCGGTGGGCGGCGCACGGTGGGCGTCCTGGCCCGCCGCCCGCTCCCGTTGTTCGGCGAGTACGTGCGCCTCGTCCGCTCGCTCGCCTACGCCTACGTCTGGGAGACGTGGCCGGACACCACGAGCACCGGCCGCCCCGTCGACGAGGTCGCCTCGTGACCGACGCCCGACGGCTGCATGCCGAGGTGCTCGTCGTCGGGTCGGGCGCGGGAGGGGCGCCGACGGCGGCGTTGCTCGCTGAAGCGGGGTTCGACGTGCTCGTCCTCGAGGAGGGCCCGCTCGTGCGCCAGGGCGACGTCGTGCCGTTCTCGCTCGCCCAGATGGATCGGCAGTATCGGGCCGGGGGCGTGACGGCGGCGCTCGGCTTCCCGACGATCGCCTACACCGAGGGCTGCTGCGCGGGCGGTGGTACGGAGGTCAACAGCGGGCTGTACCGCCGCCCGCCGGAGGAGGTCCTCACGCGCTGGCGCGACGACCACGGTCTCGTCGACTTCGAGCCTGCCGACCTCTACGCCATCTGCGACGAGGTCGAGCACGAGCTGTCCGTGCAGCCCGTCCCCGGCGCCCACACGGCCGCCAGCGAGGCCCTCCGCCGCGGCTCGGCCGGGCTCGGCTGGCGCCACGAGGAGATCCCCCGGTGGATGACCTACACGGACGGGCCGGATGCCCCGTCCGGGCGGCGCCGCAGCATGACCGAGACCTACCTGCCGCGGGCGACCGCGGCCGGCGCCCGGCTGCTCACCGACACGCGCGTCGACCGCCTCGTCCTCGATGGCCGGCGGGCCGATGCGCGCCGAGATCACGACGGCCGGCGGCCAGGCCGGGACCGTGGACTTCGCCCATGTCATCGTGGCCGGTGGCGCCATCCAGACGCCGGCGCTCCTGCAGCGCTCCGGGCTGCGGCGCAACATCGGTCGCTCCCTCGCCGTCCACCCCACGGTGAAGCTGACGGCGCGCTTCCCCGACGAGGTCAACGTCCGCGACGACGTCCCGGTGCAGCAGGTCACGGAGTTCGCGCCGGACCTCTCCTTCGGCGGCTCGGCATCCGGGCCGGGCCTCGCCGCCCTCGCCCTCAGCGACTCGTGGAGCCGCTTCGGCCCGGCGATCGAGGACTGGCGCCGCCTCGCCGTGTACTACGCGGCGATCACCAGCGAGGGGCGCGGCGCGGTGCGCGCCGTGCCGGGCCTGCGCGACCCGGTCGTCACGTATCGCCTGACGCGACGCGACCGTGCCCTCCTGTGCCGGGGTCTCGCCCGGCTGGCTCTGCTGCTGCTCGAGGCCGGGGCCACTGACGTCTTCCCGTCCTACCGCGGCGCACCGGTCGTGCGCCGCCGCGCTGACCTGGCGACGGTGCAAGCCACGTTCTCGGTCGCCCGGGCCAGCGTGATGACCGTCCACCTGTGCTCCACGGTCCCGCTGGGCGAGGGGCCGCGCGCCGCCACCGACTCCCACGGCCTCGTCCACGGCACGACGAACCTCCGTGTCAACGACGCCTCGCTGCTGCCCGATGCCCCAGGCGTCAATCCTCAGGCTTCGGTGATGGCGGTGGCCATCCGCAACGCCCGCCGCTTCGTCGACACCACCAAGCGGGCGAGTTGATCGTGACCCTCCTCGACCCGCCCGATGTCACCGTCGTGACCGGCGCCGCCGGCTGGCTCGGCCGCGCCCTCCTCGACCACCTCACCCGGCCGGAGGGCCGGTTCGGCCGCCCCGGACCGGTGCGGGCGCTGGTCACGTCGGGCGACCATGCGGCGGCCCTGGCCGGCGTCCACGGCGTCCAGCCGGTGGTCGGCGACGTCCGCCGGCCCGACGGCCTCACCGCGCTGTTCGCCGCTACCTCGGGAACGGTCGACGTCGTGCACGCCGCCGGCGTGATCCACCCGGTCCGAGTCGACGACTTCGAGGAGGTCAACGCTCGCGGCACGGCCAACGTCATGGCGGCCGCCCTCGCCGCCGGCGTGCGGCGGGTCGTCCACGTCTCCTCGAACAGCCCGTTCGGCGCCAACGCCTCGACCACCGACACGTTCCGCAACGAGGAGCCCTACGACCCCTCCTCCGGCTACGGGCGGTCGAAGATGCGCGCCGAGCTGCGCGTCGACGATGCCGTGGGGCGCGGGCTCGACGCCGTGATCGTCCGGCCGCCGTGGTTCTACGGTCCGTTCCAGCCGGCCCGCCAGACGACGTTCTTCCGCCTCGTGCGCGCCGGCCGGTTCCCGGTGATCGGGGACGGTCGGCAGCGCCGCTCGATGGTCTACATCGACAACCTCGTACAGGGCATCGTGCTCGCCGAGCTGATCCCCGACGGCACCGGGCCGCGCCTGGTGGATCGCCGACGCCGAGCCGTACGAGGTCAACGACATCGTGGCCACCGTCGGGCGCGCCCTGCGCGCCGAAGGGCTCGCGGTCGCGCCGAACCGTCTCCGCCTGCCGGCGGTCGTCGGACGATTCGCGGAGCGCGCCGACGCCCTTGTCCAGCGCGCCGGGCGCTACGTCCCGCAGGTCCACGTCCTCGGCGAGATGGGCACGACGATCGCCTGCGACATCTCGGTGGCCCGCTCCGAGCTCGGCTACGAGCCCGACGTGGCGCTGGAGGAGGGGATGCGGCGCAGCATCCGCTGGTGCATCGAGCAGGGCCTCCGCCTATGACCACCAGCCTGGTCACCGGTGGCAACGGCTACTTCGGACGGTTGCTTGTGCAACGACTTGTCGAGCGCGGCGACGACGTGCGGATGCTCGATGTCGACGTGACGGGCGCGAATCGGACAGGCGTCGCGGTCATCGCCGCCGACATCCGCGATGCCGCGGCAGTGCGCGATGCCGTCGACGGCGTCGACGTCGTGTACCACAACGTCGCCCAGGTACCACTCGCCCGTGACCCGCACCTGCTACGCACGGTCAACGCCGACGGCACCCAGATCCTCCTCGCGGCCTGCGCCGACGCCGGCGTGGCCAAGGTCGTGCACACCTCGTCGAGCGCCGTGTTCGGCGTTCCGTCGTCCAACCCGGTGCTGCCGTCCACGGTGCCCAATCCGCAGGAGGCATACGGTCACGCCAAGCTGGCGGCCGAGTGGGCCTGCCTGCGCGCCGCCGCCGACGGCCTCGACGTCACGATCGTGCGGCCGCGGACGATCCTCGGCCACGGCCGGCTGGGCATCTTCGGGATCCTCTTCGACTGGATCGCCGACGGCGCCGACCCGATCGTCCTCGGCGACGGGTCGAACCGCTACCAGTTCCTCCACGCCGACGACCTGGCGACGGTGTGCCTCCTCGCCGGTTGCACCGAGGGACCGGCCGTGTTCAATGCCGGCACTGACCGCTTCGGCACCATGCGCGAGGCCCTCGACCACCTCTGCCGGCACGCCGGCACCGGCGCCGAGGTCCGCTCGCTCCCCGCCGGCCCGGCGGCGGCGGCGATGCGGGCCAGCGCGGCCCTGCGCCTCACTCCGTTCGCCCCGTATCACTGGTTGATGTACGCCCGCTCGATGTGGTTCGACATCGACCACGTGCGCGGCACGCTCGACTGGACGCCGCGGTGGTCCAACGACGAGATGTTCGCCGAGAGCTACGACTGGTTCTGCGCCCACCGCGCCGAGGCCGCGTCCGGGTCATCGCATCACCGCCGCACGGCGCGGGCGGGCGCGCTGGCCGTGCTCAAGCGGGTCTCCGGCGTGCTGCCCCGGGTCGGCTGATGGCGACACGATCGCGGCGATCGGCGATGCTGCTGGCGGTCGCCGTCCTCGCCGCCCTCGCCTACGTGCCGGCCATGGCCTCGTCCCCCGGGCGGATGCCGGCCGACACCAAGCTGTACCTGTACCTCGACCCGGGCCGCCTGATCGGCGACGCCCCGTGGACGTTCGACGCCCGCCAGTTCGCCGGGTGGGTACCGCACCAGGTGATCGCCTACCTCTGGCCCCAGGGCCCGTGGTACTGGCTGGGCGAGACGGTCGGACTCCCGGACTGGGTCACCCATCGGCTGTGGATCGGCACGCTGTTCTTCGCCGCCGGCACCGGCGTGCTGTGGCTCGCCCGCCGCCTCGGGCTCAGCCTCGGCGCGGCGCTGGCCGCGGCGCTCGTCTACCAGCTGGCGCCGTACCTGCTCCCCTACGTCTCGCGGACCTCGGCGATGCTCCTCCCGTGGGCCGGCCTGGGCTGGATCGTCGGGCTCACCGTTCTCGCCGCGACCCGCACCCGCTGGCACCACGCGGCACTGTGCGCCCTCGTGGTCGCCACGGTCGGGGCGGTCAACGCCACCGCCCTGTTGATGATCGCCCCGGCGCCCGTGCTGTGGCTCCTGGTGGCCGGCGCCGAGCGACGCATCACATGGCGCCGGGCGGCCGCCACCGCGGCGCGCATCGGCGGGCTCTCACTCGGCGTGTCGCTGTGGTGGATCGCCATGGTCGTCATCCAGGGCCGTCGCGGCGCTGACGTGCTGGCCTACTCGGAGTCGCTGGAGTCGGTCAGCTACACGTCGACGTCGACCGAGGTGTGGCGCAGTCTCGGCTACTGGCTGACGTACGTGCGCGACGCCTACGCCCCGACGACCACCGCCGGCCGCGACTACATGGTCTCCGGCCGCCTGATCGCCACCGGCTTCGCCCTCCTGCTCGTCGGCCTCGCCGGGCTCGTGCTGACCCGCTGGCGGGAGCGCCGGTTCGCCGTCGCCCTCGTCGTCACCGGCGTCGTGCTCGGCGTCGGCGTGCACCCGATCGACGATCCGTCGCCGCTGATGGACCTGCTGCTCGGTGACGGCACGTCGGGCGCCGCGCTGGCGCTGCGCTCGAGCACGCGCGCCGTGCCGCTGCTGATGCTCGGTCTGGCCCTCGGCGCCGGGGCCCTCGCCGACGCCCTGGCGCCACTGCGCCTCGCCGGGCGGGTCTCGTGGCGCCCGCTGGCGGTGACCGCGGTCGGGCTGCTGGCCGTCGCCAACCTCCCGGTGCTCACGGGGCACCGCCTCGTCGACCCGGCGATCGACCGCGACCAGGACCCCCCGGCGGCCTGGTCCACGGCCGCTGCCGCCGTCGACGCCGCCGACACCCGCGGGCGCGTGCTCCAGCTGCCAGGTCAGGAGTTCGGCGCCTTCCGCTGGGGCTACACCGTCGACCCGCCGCTCCCCGGGATGATCGACCGGCCGCTCGTCACCCGCGACCTCCTCCCGCTCGGCAGCGCCGCGGCGATGGACCTCCTGTACGCCCTCGACGACCGCTTCCAGTCCGGCACCGTCGAGCCGGCGATGATCGCCCCGATCGCCCGGCTGCTGGGCGCCGACACCGTGTGGGTGTCCGGCGACGCCGCCTTCGACCGCTTCCGGACGCCGCGACCGGAGATCGTCCACGATCTCTTCGCCGGCGACGTCCCAGGCCTGGGCACGGCGGTCCCCTATGGCGAACCCGTCGTCAACCGGCCGGACGTGCCGATGGTCGACGAGCAGGCGGTGGGCGACCCGCGCGTCGGCGAAGCGGTCCCGCCCGTCGAGCTGGTACCGCTCGACGAGCCGGGGACCGTGATCCGGGCCAAGGACGACGTCGTGCTCGTCGCCGGCAGTGGCGACGGCCTCGTCGATGCCGCCGCAGCCGGCTTGCTCGATGGCCACGAGCTGGTCCGCTACACCGGTTCGCTCGACGACGACGACCTGCGGACCGCCGCCGGCTCGGCGACGGCGATCATCGTCACCGACTCCAACCGCGACCGTGCCCACCACTGGCGCGGCTCCCAGGACGTCGTCGGGTTCACCGAGGACGACGACCGGGAGGAGCCCGACGTCCTGGGTGAGGATGTCGCCGACGAGCGACTCCCCGTGTTCCCTGACGGCGCCGCCCCGACCGTCGCCGTGCAGGATGGTCCGGTGCGGGCACGGGCGACGGGCTACGGCGAGCCGTTCGCCTACCGGCCCGAGGACCGCCCGTTCATGGCCGTCGACGGGGATCCGGCGACGGCGTGGCGAGTCGCCGACCGCGCCGCGGCGGAGGGCGAGCAGATCCGCCTCGACGTCGCCGAGCCGATCGACCACCTGACGTTGCAGCAGCCGGCCGGCGCCGCAGCAGTGCGCCACATCGGCGACGTGACGATCGCCGTCGACGACCTCCCACCGCAGCGGGTCGTGCTCGACGAGCGGTCGCTCCAACCCGACGGTCAGCGTGTCGACATCGTCCCGACGACCGCGGCGAGCACGGTGACCATCACGATCGACAGCGTCGTCGTGCCCGACCCGTCGCCCGGACCGGCGCTGGCGGCGGTCGGGTTCGCCGAGATCGGCACCGGGCTCGGCCCGACCGCCGAGGTCGTCCGTCCGCCGAGCGATGCCGCGACGGCCCTCGCGGCGGCCGGGGACACCACCCCGGTGTCGTTCGTCTTCACCCGGCTGCGCACCCGTCCCAGCGACCGCTGGCGCAGCGATCCGGAACCGACGATGGTGCGCGAGCTGGAACTGCCCACCGGTCGCTCCTTCGTGCCGCAGATCACCGTCCGCCTCGACCAGCGAGCACCGGACGCCGTGCTCGCCGGCCTGCTCGGCATCAGCGGCCCGACCGCATCGCGCCGCCTCACCGGCACGCCGACCGCCGCCGGGTGGGCAGCAGTCGATGGCGATCCGGCGACATCGTGGACGACGCCGTTCGGCGCCGCCGTCGGCGCCACGCTCGAGCTGGTCAACGACGCCGAGCGGACGATCCTCGAGCTCACCCAGCCGTCCGCTGAGCACTCCCCGATCACCGGGATCCGGCTGCACGCCGGTGGCACGACGACCGACGTCGCCGTCACGGCCCCCGATCCCACCGGCACGAGCGTGATCGAGCTCCCGTCCCCGCTGCCGGCCGGGCCCGTGCAACTGGAGGTCGCGTCGATCGATCCGCGGGCCGTGCGTCGACCGCCGCTACGCGGAGCCGGTCGTCTTGCCCGCCGGCATCAGCGAGGTCTCCATCGGCGCGCCGACCGCCGTTCCGGAGCGACTCGACACCGGGTGCCGAGAGGACCTCCTCACCGTCGACGGCCAGCCGTTGCCGGTCCGCATCGAGGCGGCGACCGCCGACCTCCTCGCCGGCGACGCCGTCGACGCGACGCCCTGCACACCCGGCGAACTGACGCTCGCCGCCGGCCGCCATCGCCTGGCGACGACGGCCGGCGCGGCGACCGGGCTGCACGTCGATCGGATCGTCCTCGCCGACCCGGCTGCCGGCCCGCCGGCGGAGACCCCTGCGACGGAGCCGACGGTCACGATCGAGGCGTCGGGCCGGACCGGTCGCGACGTCATCGTCGAGGGGTGCCCCGATGGCTGCTGGCTCGTGCTCGGCGAGGGCTTCAACGACGCCTGGTCGGCATCGACAGCGGATGGCGACCTCGGACCGCCGCAGCTCGTCGACGGTGGGTTCAACGGGTGGCGGATCGCCCCCAGCGACGGCCCGGTCGACGTCGCCATCCGCTGGACCGCCCAGACCCCGCTGACGGTCGCCCTCGTGCTCAGCGTCGTCGCCGGTCTCTCCTGCATCGCCCTCGCGGCCCTCGACCGGCGGCGCACCGTGCGGGCGACGGTGCCCCCGGCCCGCTTCGCTGTCGGCGAGGGCCCGGTCCCGATGAGGGTGCGCTGGGTGGCCGCCGGCGTCTGGGTCGTGCTCGCCGCCATGCTCGTCGGACCGGGCTGGGCGCTGGCGGCCGCCGTCGCCGCCGCGGCGCTCGTCGTGGCCCTCGGCCGCCCGCGCCTCGCCGGGTTCGTCACGATGGGCATCCTCGCCGTGATGGGTGCCGTCGTCGTCAGCATCGTGCGGACCGAGCGGACCTTGCCGGACGCCGGATGGCCCGTCCGGTTCGAGCGGCTCCACGGCCTCGGCCTGTTCGCCGCGGTGACCCTCGGCGTCACCCTCGCCGCCGGCTGGCCGCCGCGTGCACTGGCGCGACGGCGGGACAGGGAGCCCTGATGTGGCGGCCGAGCCGGCGCCCGCCCGACGCCCCGGCCGGCAGCACAGTCGCCCGGGCGATCACGCTCGCCGGGGCCGCCGTCTTCCTGCTGCTGCTCACCCGGGGCCGGCCGTGGGAGCTGTTCACGGACGCCGGCTTCAGTGCCGACTTCTACGACGAGCAGGCGCGCTCGTTCCTCCGCGGGCGACTCGACGTGCGTCCGGAGACGGTCCTGTTCGAGGGCTTCCTCATCGACGGCCGGACGTACCTCTACTACGGCCCACTGCTGGCCGTCACCCGGCTTCCCGTCGCGCTGTTCGGTGACGTGATGTTCGGACGGCTGACCCGCCTCTCGATGCTCGCCGGGTACCTCGTGTGGTGCACAGCGGCGTTCCGGCTGCTCCAGGCCGCCCACCCGCCGCGCTGGGAGGGCAGCCGCACGTCCGCCCGTTGGCGGACTCGGGATCTTCATGGCCGCGGTCGCCGCCTCGCCGATGCTGTTCCTCGCGTCGTGGGTCAGCGTGTACCACGAGACCGAGATGTGGGCGGCGGCCTTCGTGCTGGCCACCGTGGTCGCCGCGATCGACTGGACGCGGCACCCGACGCCGCGCCGCGGGGTGATCGCCGCGGCCTGGGCCGCGGCGGCGTTGCTCACCCGGTTCCCGGTCGGCGTCGGCGCGGCCGCCGCGGTCGCCGTCGCCGCCGTCGTCGTCGCCCGGCGGCGGCCACGGGTGGTCCTCCCGGCGGCGGGCATCCTCGTCGCCGCCGTCGCCACCCACATGACGCTCAACGTGGCCCGCTTCGGCTCCCTCCTGCACCTCCCTGCGGACCGCCAGGTGCTCACGCTCGACGACCCGGAGCGGGCCGCCTGGTTCGCCGGCAACGGCAACTCCTTCTTCGGGCTCCGCTTCCTCCCGACGACGCTCGCCCACTACGTCCGCCCCGACACCGTGGCCTTCGAGCGTCTCGTGCCGTTCATCCGCTTCGGCCGACCGGCGGTCGACTATGCCGACTACCCGCTCGAGACGACGCAGCCGGCGGCCTCGCTGACGGCCACGGCGACCGCGCTCGTCGTGCTCGCCGTGATCGGACTGGTCGTCATCATCCGGCGCCGGCAGTGGTTGTGGTTGGCCCTCACGGCCGCCGTCGCGGTCGGTGCTGTGCCGACGCTCTTGATCGGGTTCATCGCCAACCGTTACCTCGCCGACCTCCTGCCGGCGCTCGTCGTACCCGCCGCGGTCGCCGCCTGGGCTCTCCCGGTCCCGGCGGCGCGCGGGGCGCGTGCCGCCTTGGCGACGGCGGCCGGGGCGGTGCTGTTGTGGGGACTGTGGAGCAACGTGGCCCTGGCGCTGTGGGGTCAGAACCTCAAGGAGCCCGGGTTCACCGAGATGCGCTACCGGGTCGACCGCGCCGTGTTCGGCGGCGACCCGCCCGCCGTCGTGTCGCTCGGCGCCTCGACGCCCGTCGGCCGCGACGGCGTCGTCGGCGTGGCGCAGGGGTGTGCCGGCGTGTACATCGCCGAGCAGGGCCACTGGGTGCCGCTCGAGCGGTCACCCGGGCAGACGGATCCTGCGCGGCACCGTGGACGTCACGGCGACCGGGGACGCCCCGCTCGCCAGCGGGCCCGGCTGGACACTGCGGTTCGCCGACGGCGGCGACGGGACGGCGCGCGTCGACTTCGCCGACGCCGCCGGGGCACGCCCCGGCACGCCGGTGGAGGTCGCCGGCCCACGTACCGAGGTGGTGATCGTCGCCGACCCGACGACCGGCGAGCTGACCGTCACGCTCGACGGGCGGGCGACGCAGTTCGCCCTCGGCTCGCGGGCGTCCGGGCCGATCGCCTCGGGGCCCGACCTCGCCGTCCCGCCGGCGCGGCAGGGCCCGCTGTGCGACCTCCTCGCCGGGGCCGGGTGACCCTCGCGCTCACGCGGCGCGCGGCACGGTGCGGCGGAACACCCAGCCGCGCAAGCACGGAGAACCGGATCACGCCGGCCACGCCCCATGTGACGATCAGCGTGAGCAGTTCGGCGCCGAGGTTGCCGTCGACCACCGAGAGGGCGATCGTCGACACCGCCATCGTGGCGACGTACACGGCGAAGATGCCGGCGATGTGCCACCGGCGGTCGGCGGTCCCCCGGCGGCGGAACGTCCAGCGGCGGTTCGCCCAGTTGTTGCCGACCGTCGTCGCCGTGTACCCGATGAAGTTGGCCCACAACGCGCCGACCTCGTCACGGAGGACGAGGAACAGGGCGAGTGACAGCAGCGTCGACGCCAGCCCGATGAGGGCGAAGGACACCGCTTGGCGCCCGTAGTCGTCGACGAGGGCCTTGCGTTCGAGGTCGCCGAGCTCGACGCCCCCGCCGCCGCGCATGAACGTCCACAGGACCCGGCGCACGCCGCGCAGGTCGGCGAGGGCGGTCGCCCGCATGTCGACCCGGCTGTCCGGGTCGTCCACCCAGTCGACGGGCACCTCGTGGATGCGCAACCCGTTGTGCTCGGCGAGGAGCAGCAGCTCGGTGTCGAAGAACCAGGCGTCGTCCCGCACGGCGGGGAGCAGGCGCCGCCCGACGCTCGTGCGCATCGCCTTGAACCCGCATTGGGCATCCCGGAAGCGCACGGCGAACAGCAGTCGCAGCAGCAGGTTGTAGGAGCGCGAGATGATCTCCCGCTTGGGGCCGCGGGCGACGATCGAGCCCGTGCTCAACCGTGATCCGATCGCCAGGTCGGAGTGCCCGGACACCAGCGGGGCCACGAGCGGCAGCAGCCCGGTCAGTCCGGTGGACAGGTCGGCGTCGGTGTACACGACGACGTCGGCGCTGGAGGCCATCCACGCCGCCCGGATCGCCCCGCCGCGCCCCTTGCTCGCGATGGCCGAGGACGTCGACACAGGGGTAGCGCGTCGCGAGCCGCTGGGCGACGGCCAGGGTGCCGTCGGTCGACCCGTTGTCGGCGATGACGATGCGCCAGGCGAACGGGAACTCCCGCTCCAGATAGCCGTGCAGCCGCTCCACGCTCTCGGGCAGGACGTGCTCCTCGTTGTACACGGGCACGACGACATCGATGGATGGGCGGTCATCCATCGACGGCCCCGAACGAGCCGTTGTAGGGCTCGACGAACGCGGCGACCGTGCCGTACACGTCGGTCTCCACGGACCCGATCAGCCGGGCCCCCGGCGGCGCCACGGTGGCCGCGTCGCCGAACTGGAGGAACAGGCGCACGTCGGCCGTTCCGCGGAAGGCGCGATCGGGGCCGACCTGGCGCGCCAGCCCGCTCGTACCGACGAGGAAGGGGACACCGCGGCGGCCGAGCTCGGCCATCAGCGGGGCGCTGAACGGCTCGGCGAAGGGCAGGGCATCGGGGTCGAACAGCACGACGCCGGCGTCCTCGACGGCGTCCATCTGGTCGCGGAGGTCGGCCACGGCGCGCCACGACCACGGTTGCTCGACAGGGCCGGCGGCGGGCACGTACGTCGGCAGGGTCAGCAGCGACACGACGACGCCGATCCCCACGGCGACCGATCCGGCCGACGGCGCGGCCGGTCTCGTTCCAGCGGGCCGCGACGACACGCCCGACACCCGCCGCACAGCAGGCCGCGACGAAGGCCCCCGCGGGCCACAACCAGCGCAACTTGTGGGGCGACAGCCCGATGATGTCGATCGGGGTGATCGCCGCCGAGAACAGCCCGACGGCCACGGTGACGAGGAACACGGCCACCCCGCGTGCCGTGGTCGGGTCGCCGTGGCGGTGGGTCCACCAGCCGATGCCCACGACGGCGGCGACCACGGCGAGGAGGGCGACAGCCGCCACGCCCACGGCCGGCAGCGCCGGGTCGAGCACGCGGCCGTCCACGGTCTGCGTCCATGGCGTGAGCGGGATGGCCGTGTCGTAGCCCGGGCGGAACCACGCCGGCGGGATGGCCAACACGGCGGCGACCATGCGCACGGCCAGGGAGAACCCGCTGCGGACGCCGTCGTCGCTGCCCCCGGCCAGCCGCGAGATGTTGCCCCGACCAGCGCCGAAGAGTTGCTCGAGGAGGGGCTGGGCCCAGGCCAGCAGGCCGACCGCCAGCGCCAGCAGCAGTGATCGCCCGTGGCGCCGCCACAGCGCGGCGCGGGAGTCCCGCCACAGGGCGAGGACGCCGGCGCCGAGGAGCGCCGGGACGACGAACAGGTAGCTGAGGTGCGCTTGTACGCACAACGAGCCGACGGCGACGGCCCACGGCAACGCTCCCCCGTGCCCGGCGAAGACCGCCCAGACGAGCACGAGGAAGGCGAAGAACGGCAGGACGAGGATGTTCGGCTGCCACGCGTCGTACAGCACCTCGCTGCCCATCGTCCACGCCAGGACGGCCGCGGCGAGCGCCGTGGCGAGGGCGGCGACGTCGCCACCCACGCGCCGCGCGGCGACGGCGCTCCCCCACAGGGCGGCGATGTTCAGCGCCGCCGCCCCGACAGCGATGCCGGCGCGGCCACCGAGGAGACGCACGGGCACGGCGAACAGGTCGAACAGCAACGGACCGGGGTGGTTGAGGTCCTGGCCGGCGGCGACCGACGCCGACGACCAGGTCCCGAGCAGCGGCCAGTGGTCGGTGAAGACGTCGCGGGCCCGGAGCTCGATCAGGGCGTTGTCGCCGACCGGTTGGTACCCGCTGGCCAGGCCCCTGATCGTGGCGAACACGACGACGGCCGTGGTGCACGCCACGACGACCGTCCACGCCGCCACCGGGGCCCGGCGGCGGACTGCTTGCTGTTCCACCGTCGGTGTCGTCACAGCGCGTCCGGGTCGGCGTCCGCCGGCGGTGGGGCGATGAACACGGCCATCGGCTGGCCGAGCTCGACGAGGCGGGCCAGGTCGGCGTGGTCGGCCGGCGACAGGCGGGTGTCGACGGAGATGCCGAACAGGTTGGTGTCGATCTGCGGCACCAGCTCGTCGAGACCCTCCCGCCGCAGCCGCTGCGCGAACGACTGGCGGCGCTGGGCGTACTCGTCGCGCTCCGTCGGCGTCAGCTCGTCGAACGTGGCCACCTCGACGGCGCCGTCGACGTCGCGCCAGACGTCGATGTACGACCCCGTGGCCAGGTGGATCTGGGCGTCGGCCTCGGCGCGGGGGCGGGCGCGGTGGTCGGTGACCTGGACGTGGAAGAACTCGTCGGCCGCGACGTCGAGGCCGCGCCGCTCGAGCTCGGCGAGCAATCCGAATCCGGGGCTGCCGATGTCGACGGCGTCGCTCCAGCGCACGAGGTACACACCGTCCTCGCCGGTCGCCGCACCGACGCCATCGATGACGGCGTCGTAGGTCGGCCCGGCCAGGGTGCCGACGGCGCGGCTGAGTCGCTCCTCCGGGTGGTCGGCGCCGGCGAAGGCGACGGCGGAGATCAGGGACACGACCACGGCGACCGCACCGGCCGCGAGCGCCGCGGCTCGCAGCGGATCGCGACGGGAGATCGGCTGGCGAGCGCTCCACCAGGCCAGCACCGTCCAGACCACCGCGCCCGCCAGCACCACGCCGACACCCCAGGCCCACAGCGTGAGGTAGTACCAGGGGCGGCCGAAGATGCGGCTCATCGAGACCGCCCCGAGCACCAGGGCGATGGCCACGACGGCGTGCAGGGCGCGCAGCGCCGCCGGACCGATGCGCCAGGCGACGACGGCGGCGACGAGCCAGACGGCGAGGGTCACCGCGCCGACCCAACTCGATCCGGCCTCCAGGAACGGTCCCTCGCCGGCCGTCCGGTCGAACCAGTGGGTCCACGGGTCGAGGTGGCGCAGGGCCAGCTCGATGCCGTCGAGGACGCCGATCGCCTCCTCCGGCGGCGAGCCGAAGTGGTCGGCGAGCCGGCGGATGTTCCCCGGACGGTTGGCGAGCTGGTCGATCAGCGGGGGGAGCCAGAGCACGACCCCGACGCCCACGCTGACGAGCACGGAACGCATCGGCCCCGCCCGCGACCGCCGCGGCGCGCGGGCGAGGCGCACGACGACGACGGCGAGCCCGACGGCCACCATGCCCGCGGCCAGGAGCAGGTACGGCACGTGGGTCTGGGCGCAGAACGAGGCGGCGACGACGAGTGGGATCAGCATCACGTGATCACCGCACAGCACCGACCAGGTCGCCAGCAGCACCACGATCCAGGCGATCAGGGGGAGGTACGGGTTCCACGGCTGGGTCAGCGGCAGCTGCCCGTACCCGGCGATGGCGACGGCGAGCACGGCGGCCACGGCGAGGACGCCGCGCCAGCGTGCCCGCCGGTGACCGATCCACAACGCCGTGCCGATGGCGACGAGGTGGATGATCACCGTCCCGACCTCCAGCGCCCACGAGGACGAGCCGAGCAGGCGGTACACCGGTGCCAGCAGGTAGAAGCTCATCGGTCCGGGATGGCTGCCCTGCTCGGGATAGGTGCCGATGCGCCCGGGCAGCCCGATCAGCGGGGTGTCGCCGGAGCCGACGTCGCGCACCCGCAGCTCGGTCATCGCCAGATCGAGCACCGGGTACCACCGCTGCCGGTGCAGGGCTCCGAGCGCCACGACGAGCGGGAGACCGACGACGGCAACCGCCACGGCCACGGACCAGGCGGGACGCAGCAGCCAGGCCGGCAGCCGCCGGGCGTCGTCCATGTCCGTCACGCGGGCCAGAGCGTACCGGTGCCTCCCCGGCCGGTCGGGAACGGCGCCCGAGCCGGCGGCCAGCCGTGTCCGTTTCTGCGAACTCTTTGCACAGACGGACAGAAACTGACCGCATACGTGAAGAGTTCGGGATTCCGGCCACGCCGATCTTGGCCGGGTAGCTTCTCGGCATCGTGGAGCCGTTGGTCGACGAGTCCCCCAGCGCGCTCGCGGCGCCGTCAGCGGGACGACCGATCGTCGATGACCGGACGGCGTTCGTGCTCGGCGGTTCCGGTGGGCTGCGCCGGCGGTCCCAGGGGGCGATCGGCACGTGGCTCGGCATCGGGATCGTCGCGGCGCTGGTGGCCATCCCGCTCCGCGGGCTCTACCGCTTCACCGGCGGCACGATGGAAGAGGGCTTCATGCTCTACTTCCCGGAGCGCGTCGCCCGCGGCGACGTCCCCAACGTCGACTTCCTGCACCTCTACGGCCCGGGGTCGTTGCACGCCCTGACCGGCTGGTACGAGCTGTTCGGCTACTCCTTGCCGGCCGAGCGCACGTTCGGCCTGCTCCAGCACGTCGGCATCATCTTCGGGCTGTTCGCCCTGGCGCGGGCGTGGGGGCGGTTGGCGGCCACCGCGGTCGGCGCCATTGCCGTGTTCTATGTGCTGACACCCATCGCGCTCACGGCCATGGCCTGGAACGGCGGGCTGGCGCTGACGCTGTGGGCGACGGTCTTCGCCCTGCGCGGTGTCCACCTCGCCGACCCGCCGCGGCAGCGGCGGGCCTGGCTGATCGCCGGCGTCCTGGCCGGCCTGGCGCTGTCGTTCCGGCCCGACCTGATCATCGCCGTCGGGCTCGTCGGCGGCTGGCTGCTCTGGCGTCACCGCGCCGCCCGCCGCCCGGCCGCCCTCGGCGCCGTGCTCGGCCTGCTCCCGATGTGGGCGCACCTCGTGATGGCCGGACCGGTCGACGCCGTCGAGGGCATGGTCGTCGATCCCGTGTTCCGGCTGCGCGCCGGGCGGGAGCTGCCCCGTCCGCCGTCGTGGGGCCGCCTCGACGGCGGCCTGCAGGCGGTGGCCGAGGAGATCCCGCCGTGGTGGCGGTTCCCCCACCCGACGGCGTCGCAGACGTTGTTCCTGTGGTTCTTCCTGATGCTCGTCGGCACCGCCGCCCTCGTGGCCTTCGCCATCTGGCAACGCCGCGGCGTGGCGCGGCCGTCAGGGCGCTCGACCGTGCTGCTCGCTGTCGCCCTGGTCAGCGCCGGCATCTTGCCCCAAGCCCTGCAACGGCCGGATTCGGCGCATCTGCTGTGGGTGACGTGCGTTGCGTTCCCCTTCAGCGTCGTCGCCGTGATCGAAGTCGTCGGGCGGATCCGGCCGCACATCGACCGGCGGGCGGCGGCGACGGTCGGCCTCGCCGCGGCGCTCGGCGTGACGTTCACGTTCACGGCCCTGTTCACGTTCCGCTACTACCTGCTGCACACCCGCGTCGGTCTCGGCCAGGTGCCCCAGGCGTTCGCCGTCGAGCGTGGCGACCGTTACTTCTACCTGGGCGACGTCCGCGCCTACCGGGGCGTGCAGGCCGCAGTCGACGAGCTCGATCGGCTGGCCCGACCCGGCGACCGGCTGCTCGTCGGGCCGAGCGACCTGCGCCGCACGTGGTACAGCGACGTGTTCCTCTACTGGCTGTTCCCGGAGCTCGACCCGGCGACCTACTACATCGAGATGGACCCGGGCCTGGCCAACGCCGAGGGCTCGAGCCTGGCCGGTGATGTGGCGTCGGCGGACTGGGTCATCCTCACCGGGCTGTGGGACGGGTGGATGGAGCCCAACTCGTCGATGGAGTTCGGCTCCGACGCCCCCAACGAGGTGCTGCGCGACCGCTTCTGCGTCGTCGGGGACTACGAGGACGGGCAGGCCGTCCTCTACCGCCGCTGTCGTTGAGATCTACGTCTGCTCGAACGTGCCGATCAGCACACCGCGGGCGAGGGTCCTGCCGTACATGCTGAAGCCGGCGAACGCCGACGTCGCCGAGTCGTCCGGCCCGAGGCGCTCGGTGTCGAGGGCGTGGACGGCGAACACATAGCGGTGCGGGCCGTGCCCCGGCGGCGGTCCGGCACCGACGTAGCCGGGCAGGCCGGCGTCGTTGCGGATCTGCGTCGCCCCGGCCGGCAGGCCCGAACCGTCCTGGGCGCCGGCGCCCGCCGGCAGCTCGGTGACGGTTGCCGGGATGTCGAAGACGACCCAGTGCCAGAAGCCGCTGCCCGTCGGGGCGTCGGGGTCGAAGTTGGTCACGGCGAAGCTCTTCGTCCCCTCGGGGAACCCGGACCAGCGCAGGTGCGGCGATGTGTCGGTGCCACCCGCCCCGAAGATCCCGCTCGCCTGGGGCGACGCCAGCTGGCCACCGTCGGTGAAGTCGTCGCTCTCGACGGTGAACGACGGCACCTCCGGCATGAACTCGTAGGGCAGCGGGGCAAGCTTGCGTTCGGCCATCCCCCGAACCTAGTGGGCTGCGCCTGTCGGCTCGGCTCCTCAGCCGAGCGGGAGGCGGCGCCAGACGGCGCCGGGAAGGTGGCGGAACACGCTGAACACGGGGCGCAAGGTGGCCGGCACCCAGACGGTGCGGCGGCCGCGGTGCAGCGCCTTGACGGTGGCGTCGGCCACGGCGCTCGGCGTCGTCGCCATCGGCGCCGCCTTCAGACCCTCGGTGAGGCGGGAGTGCACGAACCCCGGGCGCACGACCAGCACGCTGGCACCGGATCCGCTGAGGGCGTCGCCGAGCCCCTGGGCGAAGCCGTCGAGCCCGGCTTTCGACGAGCCGTAGACGAAGTTCGCCTTGCGGACCCGCTCGCCGGCGACGCTCGAGAGCACGACGAGCCGGCCGTGGCCCTGGCGGCGGAATTGGGCGGCGACCGCCAGGCCGCTGCTGACCGCCCCGGTGTAGTTCACCGTCACCATCGCCGCCGCCCGTTGCGGGTCCTCGTCGAGCGCCGCTTGATCGACGAGTTGCCCGAACGCCAGCACGACGACGTCGAGATCGCCGTGCCGTTCGGTGAGGTCGCGCACCAGCTGGTCGTGGGACGCCGGATCGGCGGCGTCGAAGTGCACTGCCTCGACGTCGACACCCGGGCGCTCGAGCTCCTCGACCCGCATCGCCTCGAGGTCGCGCCCGGCCAGCACGATCGTCCGCGTCGTCGGGGCGACGAGGCGGTCGACGATGGCCCGCCCGATGTCGCTCGTCCCGCCCAGCAGGACGATGGTCTGGACTTCTCCGAGCGCGTTCTCCATGAGGTCCTCCGGGCGACGGTCAGTCCTCGAGCAGGCGCAGCCGCCGACTGAGGTCGCTGGCCCACACCCCACCGGGGTCGGCCTGTGCCTGGATCGCCCGCCACTCCTCGAGGCGCGGGTAGCCGCGGCGGATCGCCTCGGGCGTCGTGTGGGCGTCCTTGGCGAGGTAGTGCCGGCCGCCGGCGCCGAGGACGAGGTCGTCGAGGCCGTGCAACAGGTCCGACAGGCCGTGCGTGGCCGCCGGGACGTCGAGCGCCAGCGCCCAGCCCGGCTCGGGGAAGCTGAGCGGCGCCGGGTTCGCCGGCCCGAAGCGCTTGAGGACACCGAGGAAGCTCGGCGCGCCGGAGGCCGCCAGGCGCTCGATCACCTGGCGCAGCGCGGCCTCCTCCCCGAACGGGAGGACGAACTGGTACTGCACGAAGCCGTGCCGGCCGTACACCCGGTTCCACGACCCGACGAAGTCGAGGGGATGGAAGTAGCCGGGGATCGACACGATCTGGCCGATCCGCCGCCGCGGTGCCTTGCGGTACCACATCTCGTTGAACGCCTTGATGGTGACGTGGTTGATGACTCCTGGACCGGGGATCACCGGCGGCACGGCCAGCCAGCTGCCGCGGGGCGTACGTCAACGGGTCCACGGCGAGGCGCGGTGGCAGCTGGTCGACGGTGGCGTGCTCGCCACGAGTCAGGACGCTGCGCCCGAGGTGCCGGCCCGTGGCCATCGGGTCGATCCAGGCGACCGAGTACCGGTAGTAGCGGTCGCCCTCGTCCATCATCGTGAGGAGGTGCTCGAGGTCCGGCGCCCGCTCGGTGTCGACGGCGCAGCGACTCGTCTCGATCGGCAGCAGGCGGATCGTGGCATCGAGGATCACGCCGGTGAGGCCCATCCCGCCGACCGTCGCCCAGAACAGCTCTCGGCGCTCGTCCGGTCCCGTCTCGACGATCGAGCCGTCGGCGAGGAGCAGTGTCAGGCGGGTCACGTTGGACCCGAACGATCCGTCGACGTGGTGGTTCTTGCCGTGGATGTCGCTGGCGATGGCCCCGCCGACGGTGACGAAGCGGGTCCCCGGGGACACCGGCACGAAGAAGCCCCGCGGGACGAGGACCTGGAGCAGCTCGTCGAGGCTGACGCCCGCCGGGACGGTGGCCGTCCCCGCGACCGTGTCCAGCACGGTGTCGTGGGCGTGGTCCTGGAGGCGCAACACGGTGCCCCCGCCGTTCTGCGCCGGGTCGCCGTAGGAGCGCCCCATCCCCCTGACGATGCCGCCACGTCGCGGCAGGTCCTTGACCGCGGCCCGGAGCGCCTCGATGTGGCGTGAGGAGCGGACGACGACTTCCGCTGCCGACGGGGCGGTGCGGCCCCAACCGGTCAGGGTCGTCAGTGCGCGGTCGGTCTCCACGGCCCGGCGAGCCTACCGGCCGCCTCCGGATCAGTCCGAGGATGGTTCCTCGACGCCGTTGAGCTCGTCGACGACCTCCAGCAGGTCGCCGTGGGCGTAGAAGTCGACGGCGACGATGTTCGGCTGGCGACGCTCGCGCACGCACGAGCCGACGCGCTGGCGCAGCACCTCCGCGGCATTGACCTCGGCGGCGCGGGCGGGGTTCGGCGGATCGACGGTCAGCCAGTGGTTGACGAGGAGCAGCGGGCTGGCGGATGTGCCGCGCCCCGAGGCACAGGAGAAGTCGTCGGCGTCCTCGAACTCGTACGGCGTCTCCTGCAGCATGTCGAACGCCGGCAGGTACCACGGTGCGGCGCCGCCCTCCTCCTCGGCGAGGACGACGACGTTGCGCCGCCGCTCGATCATCTCGCCCAGCGTCGGCAGCGGTTCGCCCGGCGACCACTCCAGCGCCCGCCGGGCGAGGCCGCCACGCTCGAGCGCCCGCATCGCGTCGGCGGCGTCGACGTGGTCCTCGAGCACCAGCATGATGACCTCGTTGGGGTTCTCCCGCAGGAAGTCGTGGATGCCGCGGAAGGCGTCGATGGCCCGTGTCGCCCCGAGCTCGCAGTACACGTGGCAGAGGTACACCTCACGGTCCTCCTCGGGCACGCCGAGGAAGACCAGCACACCCTCGACGGCGGCGCGTTCCTCCGTGCTCAGCGCATCGAGCGACTGCCATGTCCGACTCGCTGCGCAGGTCCGTGCGGATGCGATCGGCGCTGCGCCCGCCGTAGTGGAGGTCGATGAGGAACGCCCGCACGCCGGACGGCGAGCTGGGTCCCGATCCCGCCGGTCTGCCGGGCGGCGAGCCAGTTCTCGGCGCTGGCGGCCATCGAGTTGTGGGTGCCGGCGAAGACGACCTCGTCGAGCCGGCGATCGCACAGGTCGAGGCTTCCGTTGCAGCCGACCGAGGCCATGTCGGGCGTGCGGACGTCCGGCGCCCGTACGGCCCGGACGAACGCCAAGCCACCGAACAGGATCGACACGCTCACCATGGCGATGCCGGCGGTGACCCCGATGGCGAGGCGTCGGGCGGTGCGCTGGACACGGGCCGAGCCGTCGTGGGCCCAGTCGACGGAGCCGAGGACGTCGAGCAGCCCGATCGCCCCGATCACGAAGCCGACGAACGCCGCGACGCGGATCGTGATGGCGATCGTCGCCTCCGGCCAGCGCATGGCGAAGAAGCCCGCGGCGATCGCCGCCAGGCAGGCCAGGGCCCGCCACAGTGGCTGCCCGAGACGCCAGCGCACGGCGTCGAGCAGAGCACCAAGGCGGGTGCGGATGCGTCCCGTTCCGGCATAGGCGGCGGCGATCGCCAGCACCGTGCCGATCGTGATGACGATCTTGGCCTGCACGTTGAGGAGGTGGGTGGTGCTCCAGAACACGGCGCGCAAGGCCGTGCGCTCACGGTCGTCGCCGCCGAGGCTGGCGGCGAGGTTGACGCCGACGGACAGGATGGCGAAGTGCACGGCGCCGGTGGCGACGAGCACGAGACCGATCGTCTCGATCGCCCGCCGCCGGTCCGTGGCCCGGCGCACGGCCAGGGTGAGGCAGGTCAGCGAGGCGACGGCCAGAGGCAGAGCGAGCCAGCCGGCGAGCGACGACAGCCGCATCGTGGTGTCGATCGGTGTGCTCTGGGACACCCCCACGGCCACGTCGATGGCGGCGTCGGGAAGCGACTCGGCGAGCTGCGGGTTGACGAGGGCGAGGCGCTTCTTGACGATCTCGCCGACGTCGTCGACGTTCACGAGCAGGCGGCTGCGCCGACCCTCGACGACCGCCGAGTGCAACTCCCGGACCCCGGCGTGGAACACGCCCTGGAAGGCGTCGGTCGCCACGAGGTCGGCGACGACGGCTTCGACGACCGGCCGGGCGGTGACGGTGAACTGGGCCGTCGTCGTCTGCTGCTCGAGCTCGTCGGCGATCTGCTCGGCGACGGCCTCGCGCACCGCCGGCTCCTTGAGCATGTCGGTGGTGACATCGGCGAAACCCTGGGAGCTGGCGAACGTGCGCCAGCTCCACAGCGCGACCATCGACAGGTTGAGCAGCAGGATGCCCGCCAGGAGCAGCGCTCTCGACCTGCCGCCGAGCACGCCGAGACGACCCCCTCCCTCACCCACCATCCGGCGAACTGTAAGCGATCAGTACGGCCACTCCGGGGTCGCCCGCCCGGCGCGTCGCCAGAGCGCGCCGAGGCCGAGCGTCAGGAGCAACTTCAAGGCGAGGTTCCTGGCGAACCACGGCAGCTGCGCCAGCTGCCGGGCCGCGTTGGCGGCGCGCCCGCTCGGGGCGAGGTCGGCGCGGTACTCGGCGAGGGAGCGCGATCGGCCGACGTAGCGGAAGCGCCCGCCGAGCACCAGCTCGCGCAGGATGGCGAGGGTCACGCCGACGGAGGAGAACGAGTCGTGGATCAGCAGCGTGCCGCCGTCGGCGACGCGCCGGCCCCAGTCGTGGATGTCGGCGCGGGCCGAACGGAAACGGTGCGCGCCGTCGATGTACAGGACGTCGATCGGGCCCTCGACGGCGCCGTGGGCGGCATCGGAGAAGGCCGCCACGTGGCGCACCCGTTCGGCCGCGCCGGCGCGGCGCAGGTTGGCCTCGAAGGCGGCACGATCGCCGGCCGCCTCGGCGGCGTAGCCGGTGATCTCCTGCGGGCCGCGGTCGTTGCCGGCATGCGGGTCGATGGCCACGACCCCGACATCCTCGCCAGCGGCCGAGGCGAGGACGATCGTCGACCGGCCCCGGAAGCTGCCGATCTCGACGATCTGGCCGCCCGCCGGACAGCGCGCCGCAGCGGCGTACAGGCGAGCACCCTGGTCGTCTGTCATCCACCCCTCGACGCCGGCGGTCAGCGCCAGCACCGTCTGCAGGTCGCTGCGTTCCTTCACTGCAGGTACACCGCCAGGCCGAAGACGACGACCCAGGCCACCCCGAGCAACTGCAGCACGCGGTCGCTGGCGAAGACCTCTTCGGGCGCGGCGCCCCGGCCCTGCTCGAGGACGAGGGCGTAGCGCAGCAGGGCCGTGAGCATCGGCACGATCGACAACTCGTAGAACGGCCAGTCCGTGACGGCCAGATCACGGGCCTCGAACGCCCACTGGCAGTAGCTGACCAGCGCCGCCCCGCAGGACACCGTCAGCACGATGCGCACATAATCGATCGAGTACTCGGCGAGCGTCGCCCGGACGGCAGCGCCATCCTCGCCGACCTCCCGCAGTTCGGCATAGCGCTTGCCCGTCACGATGAACAGCGAGCCGAACACCGTGACGAGGATGAACCAGTTGGACATCGGCACGTCGACAGCGACCGCACCGGCCGCGGCCCGCAGCACGAAGCCGGACGCCACGGTGACGATGTCGATGACGGCGACGTGCTTGAGCCACACGCTGTAGAGCATCACGATGACGACGTAGACGCCGATCACGCCGGCCGTCTCCCAGCGCCCGGTCAGCGCGGCGACACCGAGGCCGAGCACGATGAGCACCGTGCCGGTGGCCTTGGCGAGGCCGACCGGCACGATCCCGGCGGCAACCGGGCGGGAGCGCTTCGTGGGGTGGAGGCGATCGGCCCGACGGTCGAGGACATCGTTCCAGAAGTACACGCCGCTCGCCGCCAGGCAGAAGGCGATGAAGGCGAGGATCGTCTGGCCCAGTTCCGGCCAGTCGTCGAGCACGCCGGCCGCCCCGGGCGCGGCGAACACCAGGATGTTCTTCAGCCACTGCCTGGGCCGAGCGGTGCGCAGCAGTCCCTGGGCGAGCGACGGCGTCATGGCGACGGCTCCAGCGTCTCCCTCGCCCACACGGCGTGGTCGGCGTCGGCGAGCAGGTGCCGGTCGCCCGCCGAGTCGCCGTACGCCCACAGCTCGACGGCGCCCCGGCCGCCGTGGTGCTCGTCGAGCCAGGCGTGCAGGCGGGCGACCTTCTCGACGCCGCGGCAGTTGGGGCCGAGCAGGGCGCCTGTGCAGCGACCGGCGTCGTCGATGGTCAGCTCGGTGGCCAGCACGCCGTCGGTGGCCAGGCGGCGGCCGAGCGGGCGGAGGTAGGCGCCGAACGACGCCGACACGAGGACGACCCGGTGCCCGGCCCGGCGGTGCCAGCGCATCCTGGCCACCGTGTCGTGGCGCAGCCAGGTCTGCTCGATGCGCGCCGCGAAGGCCAGCCCGGCGGCCTCCACGTCGCGCGCCGCGCGTCCGGCGAACACGACCCGTGCCGACTCGGCCTTGAGTGCGTCACGGTCGCGGCGCGCCAGCGCCGGGACGACGCGGCCGGCGGCGAGGGCCAGCCCGGCGGTGAGGCGACCCGTCCCGCCGACCAGGCGGAGGAACGGCACGACGCAGTCGCGGGTCGTCAGCGTGCCGTCGACATCGAAGGCGGCGACGATCGCGGCAGGCTCGTGATCGGGGTCGGCCGGCGACACGGCGGACCATCGTGGCAGGTGCTCGCCTGCCGGCCGGGAATCCCTCACGGGGCCAGGATCGCCGTCCGGGCGGCCCAGAAGTCCGGCCAGCTCTTCGACACCACGTCGGGGTCGGCGACCACCAGACCTGGCACGACCGCGCCGAGGACCCCGAACGCCATCGCCAGGCGGTGGTCGTGGTGCGTCGCCAGCACGGCGTCGTGGAGGCGAGGGGACGGGTCGATCCGCAACCCGTCGTGCTGCACGGCGACGCGGGCGCCGGTCTTGGCCAGTTCACCGGCGAGGTCGCCGAGGCGGTCGCTCTCCTTGGCGCGGATGAAGCCGACCCCGGTGATCGTCGTCGGCGACGACGCCGTCACGGCAACGGCGGCGAGCGTCGGCACGAGATCGGAGGTGCCGGCCATGTCGACGTCGATGCCGCGCAGCGGCGTCGTCGCGTCGCGCTCGACGATCAGCCCGGCGGCGTCATCGGTGACCGTGCAGCCCATCTGGCCGAGGAGGTCGACGAACGCCACGTCGCCCTGGGCCGAGCCGCGCCGTAGTCCCCTCACCCGCACCCGGCCGCCGGCGACGGCGGCCATCGCCAGCGGGTAGCTGGCCGACGAGGCATCGGGTTCGATCGTCAGCTCAGCGGGCCGGTATCGATCGCCGGGAACGTGGATCTGCGCCGCGCCGACGTCGACGGCGTCGGCGCCGAATGCCGCCATCACGTGCGCCGTGAGCTCGACGTAGGGCGCCGAGACGAGTGGCGTCGACAGTTGCAGTTGCAGGCCCCCCTCGAGCTGCGGGCCGATCAACATCAACGCCGTGAGGTACTGGCTCGACACGTCACCGCGCAGCGTCACCGTGCCGCCGCGGACGAGCGGGCCGGTGACGGTGACCGGGAGGCGGCCGGGCCCGTCGCTGGTCTGCACGCCGGCGCCGAGCGCGACCAGGGCCTCGTGCAGCGGGCCCATCGGACGGCTGCGGAGCGGCGCTGCCCCGTCGATCGTCACCGGGCCGGCCGCCAGCGCAGCCACGGCCGTGACGAACCGCGATGTCGTGCCGGCCAGGGCGGCGTCGAGCCTGATCGGCCCGGCGGCGAGGCGCCCGCCGGTGCCGGCGATCCGGGCCTCGTCGCCTTCGACGCCCACATCGACGCCGAGCGCCTGCAGGCAGCGGACCATGGCCACGGTGTCGTCGCCGCCCGGCACCTGGTGCAGGCGTGATGGGCCGTCGGCGAGGGCGGCACAGACGAGCGCGCGGTTGGCGATGCTCTTGGAGCCCGGCACGGTCACGACGGCGTCGAGCGGACCAGTCGCCGTGGCGAGGTGCAGCAGTTCGGTCATCCGCTCGACCGTCGCGCCGCTGGCATCTGGGCGCGGATCGTCCCAAACGACGATCTGGGCGCGCCCGGTCTCGATATCGAGACTCCCCGCGCCCAGTTCGAGTGGGCCACTAGCTGAGACGGGTGACGGCCGGCCGGAAGCCGCGGGCGATGAGGCCGCCACGGTAGAGGTCGGCGACATCGGCGGCGACGAGCACCACGGCGACACCGACGTTGCTCTCGGCCAGGTGGACGACCTCGAAGCTGGCGATGTTCACGCCGAGCTCGGCGGCCAGGGTGAAGATCTCGGCCGCCGCTCCGGTGCGGTCGGGGATCGGGATGCGCACCTCGGCCAGCTCCTGCGGGTGGGTGGCGTGGATCGGCAGGTTGGTGCGCGCCTCGCGGGCGTGCTGCAGCCGGCCGAACAGCTCGTCGCGTGCGTCGGTGCTGACGATCTCGCGCATCTCGCCCAGCCGGCCGATCAGAGCGTCGAGCGCCGAGAGGATCGCCGGGCGGTTCTCGGCACAGATGTCCAGCCAGATGTCCGGCTGCCCGCTGGCGACACGGGTCATGTCGCGGAACCCGCCGGCGGCCAGGCGCAGCAGGGCGGCGTGCTCCTCGGCCCGGTCCGCGGCCACACCCATCAGGCTCGCCGCGGTGAGGTGCGGGACGTGGCTGACGACGGCCACCATCGCATCGTGACGGTCGGGCGACATCGCCACGACCTCGGCCCCGAGCTGGGCGACGACGCCGGCGACATGAGCGAAGGTGACGTCGTCGGTGGCGGCGACGGGGGTCAGCACCCACACGGCGCCACTGAACATCGAGCCGTCGGCGCCGTCGAGGCCGTCGAGCTCGCTGCCGGCCATCGGGTGTCCCCCGACGAAGCGCGGGTCGTGGACGGCGGCGGCGATCGCCCCCTTGACTCCACCGACGTCGGTGACGACGCCGGCGGTCTCGTCGAGGGCCCGCTTGGCCTGGTCGGCGACGGCCAGGACCGGCACGGCGACGAACGTGATCGCCGCCCCTTGGTCGAGTCCGGCGGCGTCGATGCAGCCCCGGGAGACGGCTTCCTCGGTCCGGCGGGAATCGATGTCGTCGCCGCTGACGTGCCAGCCCGCGTCGCGCAGGGCCAACCCGATCGAGCCACCGATCAGCCCCAGTCCGATCACGTTGGCGCGCCCAGCGGCCGGTGCGTTCACGGGCCCGAATCGTACCGGTGGGCTCCGCCGCAGCCCGTTCGGGGTTGCCGAGGAGGCCATCCGCGGCCTGCGTGGCCGGGGAACGCCTACGCGGTCGCCTGGGCGAGGATCCGGATCTCCTCTTGGGTCAGCGCCCGCCACGTGCCGGGCGCCAGCCGGCGGTCCTGGAGCGGGCCGATGCGCGTCCGCACGAGCCGGGTGACCGGGTGGCCGACGGCCTCGCACATCCGCCGAACCTGGCGATTGCGGCCCTCGTGGATCGTGATCCGCAGCACGCCGGGGCTCGGTTGCGACACCTTCGCCGGCGCCGTCACGCCGTCGTCGAGCTCGACGCCGTCGCGCAGCCGGCGGATCGCTCCGGCGCTGACCGGACCGCCTCCGACGGTGGCCAGGTACTCCTTGTCGATCCCGTGGCGCGGGTGGGCGATGCGGTTGGCCAGCTCCCCGTCGTTGGTCAGCAGCAGGAGGCCCTCGGTGTCGGCGTCGAGCCGGCCGACTGGGAACACCCGCGGCTCGGCCGGCACCAGCTCGACGACCGTCGGGCGGCCGTGGGTGTCCTTCGCCGTCGTCACGACGCCGCGCGGTTTGTTCAACAGGTAGTGGACGAGGCCGGCCTTGGTGCCGACTGGCGCACCGTCGACCTCGACGAGGTCGACGTCGGGATCGACGCGCCGCCCGAGGACAGCGACCTCCCCGTTGACCGTCACCCGGCCGGCGGCGATCAACTCCTCGCCGACCCGCCGGCTCCCCCAACCCCGGGTGGCAAGGACCTTCTGCAGCCGTTCGCCGGTGGCCGCCGGCTGTTCCCACAGCGGGCGTTCAGGCGGATCCGGCATCCCTGACCCGCAGCCCGACCTCGAGGGCCTCGACCACGTCGGCGCCGGGGACGAACTGGGTGATCGGCGGGAGATCGTCGACACTGTCGAGACCGAGCTTCTCGAGGAACATGGGCGTGGTGCCGTACAGCACGGCCTGGCCCGGGCCCGGGTCGCGGCCGACGGCGTCGATGTAACCCCGGCCCTGCAGGGTACGCAGCACGCCGTCGGGGTCGACGCCGCGGATCGAGGCGATCTGGGCCCGCGAGATCGGTTGCTTGTAGGCGACGATGGCCAGGGTCTCCAGCGCCGCGCCGGACAGGCGGGCCCGTTGGTCGTGGAGCAGGAAGCGCTCGACGTACGGCGTGAGGTCGGGGTGCGTCTGGTAGCGGTACCCACCGGCGACGCGGACGAGCTCGAAGCCACGTGACTGGGCCTCGTAGCCGGCGGTCAGCTCGTCGCACCACCGCTCGATGTCGGTGACCGAGCGCTCGAGCAGCTGGGCCAGGAGCTCGGGCGCCACCGGGTCCTGGGCGACGAGGATGACCGCCTCGATGGCTCGCCGGTGATCGCTGTCATCGGCACGGGGCTCGTCGGGGTTCATCGGTCCCACGTCATCCTTCGTAGTCGTCGACGTCGAGCGCCGTCGGGTCCGGTTCGTCGCCACCGCGCCACTCGATGCGGATGTCGCCGAAGCGGTGGGCCTGGTCGAGCTCGACGAGACCCTGCTTGAACAGCTCGAGGACGGCGAGGAAGCGGACGATGACGTCGAGCCGCTCGACGAGCGCGGACGTCAGGCGGGCGAACGTGATGCAACGGACACGCGACAGCTCGTCGACCAGCTCGACGACGGCGTCGGCGACGCTGACGCGGATCGGGGCGACGTGGAACAGGTCGATGCGCGGCACCGGCTTCGGTGTCATCGCCGCGATCGCCGCATCGCGCAGGCGGAGTGCGGTCAGACCGGCGAGCAGGTCGGGGGCGAGGCCGTCGAAGCGCTCGTCGGCACCGACACGCCGGGCCACGCTGCGGTCGGCGTCGTCGGCGAGCGCGCCGAACACCCGCGACACGTCCTTGAACGTCTTGCACTCGAGGAGCCGGGCGAGCAGCAGGTCGCGCTCCTCCCACAGCGCCAGCTCGTCGTCGAGGTCGACCTCGCTGCGACCCGGCAACAGGCGGCGGGCCTTGAGCTCGACGAGGGTCGCGGCGATGAGCAGGAACTCCGTGGCGACGTCGAGATCGAGCTGCTGGATGCGGTCGATCTCGGCCAGGTAGGCGTCGACGATGCGGGCCAGGCTGACCTCGTGGATGTCGACCTCTTCGGCCAGGATCAGCTGGAGGAGCAGGTCGAACGGACCTTCGTAGGTCCGGTCGGCGAGCTCGGCGGCGACATCGACGGTCATCGCCCAGCGACGCTACTGGCGACCCCCCGGCCGATGGCGGATGTCCGCAGCCCCTCATCCGAGTGTTTGCTGCGGGGCCTTCCCCCACCAAACACTCCGGTAGCAGGAAACACTCGGATCGATATGGTGCGAGGTCGTGAGCCGTGTCCTCTCGTGCATCCAACCCACCGGCGACGTCCACCTCGGGAACTACCTCGGGGCGCTGCGCATCTGGGTCGACGGGCAGCACGAGGCCGACGCCTTCCACGGCATCGTCGATCTGCACGCCCTGACGATCGCCGAGGAACCCGGCGTCGTCGGCCAGCGCACGCTGGAGCTGGCGGCGATGCTGTTCGCCGTCGGGCTCGACCCCGACGCGGCGACGGTCTTCGTGCAGAGCCACGTCCCCGAGCACAGCCAGCTGGCGTGGGTGATGGAGTGCAACGTCAGCTACGGCGAGCTGTCGCGGATGACCCAGTTCAAGGACAAGTCCGCCAAGCGCGAGGGTGACTTCATCTCCGCCGGGCTGTTCACCTATCCGGCGCTGCAAGCCGCCGACATCCTGCTCTACGACACCGACGAGGTGCCCGTCGGCGACGACCAGCGCCAGCACGTGGAGATCACGCGCGACATCGCCATCCGCTTCAACAACCGCTTCGGCGAGACGTTCGTCATCCCCCGGGCCGTGACCCCGAAGGCCGGGGCGCGGATCATGGACCTGCAGAACCCGCTGGCCAAGATGTCCAAGACTGCGGACACCGGGGCCGGGCTGATCCAGCTGCTCGACGACCCGGAGATGGTCGCCCGCAAGTTCAAGCGGGCGGTCACCGATTCCGAGACCGACGTCCGCTACGACCCCGCGGCCAAGCCCGGCGTCAGCAACCTGCTGGAGATCCTCGGCGCCGCCACGGGCCAGTCCCCGGCGACCTCGCCCGCGGCTACACGCAGTACGGCCCGTTGAAGGCCGACGCCGGCGAGGCCGTCATCGAGCTGCTCACGCCGATCCAGGCGCGCTACCGCGAGCTCCTCGACGACCCCGGCGAGCTGGCCTCGCTGCTGCGCATCGGCTCGGCGAAGGCCCGTGCCGTGGCATCCGCCACCCTCCGGCGGACCTACGACGCCATCGGACTCGTGCCGAGCTAGCCCGTGAACCGCACGGACCGGCGCATCATCGCGCTGGCCATCCCCGCGCTCGGCAGCCTCGCCGTCGAGCCGCTGTACGTGCTCGTCGACACGGCGATCGTCGGTCGCCTCGGCACGGCTCAGCTCGGCGGGCTGGCGATCGCCGCCACGGTCCTCGGGCTCGTCGCCGCGGGGTGCAACTTCCTCACCTACGGCACGACCGAGCGGGTCGCCCGCCGGCTCGGCGCCGGCCGGCCGGCCGACGCCGCCGACGTCGCCGTGCAGACGATGTGGCTGTCGACGCTCGTCGGGCTGGTCATCGCTCCGTGCCTGTTCCTGGCCGCGCCGCTCCTGGCGGGCTGGCTGGGTGCCAGCGACGACGTCTTCGACTTCGGCGTCACCTACCTCCGGATCACCGCCGCCGGCGTGCCGTTCGTCGTGTTCGCCCTCGGCGCCCAGGGCGTGCAGCGCGGCGCCGCTGACTACCGCACGCCGCTCGTCATCCTGTTCGCCTCGAACCTCGTCAACGCCGTGCTCGAGGTGGTCTTCGTGTTCGGTTTCGACTGGGGCGTTCCCGGGTCGGCGTGGTCGACGGTGATCGGCCAGGTCGGCGCCGGCGTGGCCTTCGCCGTCGTCGTGCGCCGCCACCTCCGCCCGGCCCGCCACCGCCGCCCGAGCCTGGCGGGGATGGTGCCGCTGCTCAGCGCCGGCCGCTACCTGCTGCTGCGCGTCGGCTCGATGCTGGTGGTGACGGCTGGGGCGACGGCCATCGCGGCGCGCATCGACGCCCCGACGCTGGCCGCCCACCAGGTCGCCGCCAGCCTCCTGCTGTTCCTCGCCCTCGTCCTCGACGCCCTGGCGATCCCCGCCCAGACGTTGGTCGCCGAGGAGCTCGGGCAGGGGTCGGCGGCTGCAGCGGCCGAGCTCTCGCGGCGTTGCGTTCGCCTGTCGATCATCACCGCCGCCGGTGCCGCGGTCGTCCTGGCCGCCCTCTCCCCCGTCCTGCCCGACGCCTTCAGCGCCGACGGCGCGGTGACGGAGCGGGCGACGGCAGCCCTGTTGTGGCTGGCGGTGATGCTCGTGCCGGCGGCGATCGCCTTCGCCTACGACGGCGTCTTGATCGGCGCCGGCGACTACCGCTTCCTCGGCCTCGCCGCCCTCGCCTACCTGGCGGCGGTCGCCCCGATCGGCGCTCTGGTGCTGGCGGTCGATGGCGGCATCGGCGGGATCTGGATCGGGCTGGCCATGTGGATGGTGCTGCGGGCCGTGGTCAACCACGTCCGCGCCACCCGCGTGCTCCACCCGAGTGCCCGTCCGGGCGCGGTCCGCGTCGGAGACGTCCGGTGAGGCGGCTCCTCGTCACCGGCGGGACGGGCTACCTCGGTCGCGTCGTGGCCGAGCGGGCGGCCGCAGCAGGGTGGAAGGTCGTCGCTCTCGGGTCGCAGGACCTCGATGTGCGCGATCACGTCGCGGTCGCGGCGACGGTCGCGGCGCGGCGGCCCGATGCCATCGTCCACACGGCCTATGTGCGCGACGGCGTGGCCGCGTGGCCGGTGAACGTGCACGGCAGCGAGGCCGTCGCCCGCGCCGCGGTCGCCGCGGGAGCCCGGCTGGTCCACGTCTCGTCCGACGTCGTGTTCGACGGCCGCGCCGGGCGGCCGTACCGCGAGGACGATCCGGTGTCGCCCTGCAGCGACTACGGACGGTCGAAGGCCGAGGCCGAGTCACGCGTGCTGGCCGTGGCGCCCGAGGCCGTGGTCGTGCGCACGTCACTCATCTATGGCGGGCCGCGGCGCGAACGGAGCCCCCACGAGCGGGCGGCCATCGATCCCGCCGCGACGTTCCACATCGACGAGCTGCGCTGCCCGATCCAGGTCGACGACCTTGCCGGCGCCCTCCTCGAGCTCGCCGGCGGCGACGTTGCCGGGGTGCTGCACGTCGCCGGTCCCGAGGGCCTCTCCCGGCACCGCTTCGCCGAGCTGATCGCCCGGCGGCCGGTCATCGGCGTGACCGCGCCACCGGATCGGCCGCTGGACTGCCGGCTCGACACGTCGCTGGCGGCGTCGATCCTGCGCACGCCGCTGCGCAGCCCCCGTTCTGTCCTGTGAGATCGGCCGGATCGGGGCGGTACCGACGGACAGAACGCTCGATCCGTGGCGTCGTCACACGTCGTCCGCCGCCCGGAGGTCGGGCGCGGCCGGTCCCTGGCCCTCGATGAGCGCCACCGTGACGGGATCGGCGCCTGCGGCCTCGGCGAGGCGGGCCCCGATCGCCTCGTGCTCGTGGTACAGGCGGAAGCGCCGCGCCGCGTGGACCGACGACCGTCGCCGCCACCCGCGCCAGGGTGCCGAGACCGGCTGCGAGCTTGCCGACGTCGTGCAGCAGGGCTCCGGCCATCTCCGGCGCCGTGGCGTCCGGTCGGCGCCGGGCGAAGCGCCGGGCGACCTCGACGGAGTGCCGCTGGTCGGCCGGGGACAGTGTCGACCACAGCTCCAGCTCGGTCTTCGTCAGCCACCCGGCGACCCACGCCGCGTCCGCGGGATCGGGCGGGCGCGGCGACAGCGACGTCATGAAGCGTCGCGTGAGGTGGCGGGCGGGCAGCGTCATCGCCGTGCCCGAGCCCGCGGGTGCGCCGACCGGTACACCTCGAACAGGCGCTCCTGGCTGACCTTCGTGTACACCTGCGTCGTGGCGATCGAGGCGTGCCCGAGCAGCTCCTGGACGACGCGCAGGTCGGCGCCGTGGTCGAGCATGTGCGTGGCGCAGGAGTGCCGCAGCACGTGCGGCGACAGCTCGCCATGCAGCCCGGCCCGCTCGCCGTACCCCTTGACGACCGCCCACGCCGCCTGACGGGTCAGTCGTCCCCCGCGACGGTTGAGGAACACCGCCTCGGCATCGTTGCGCCGGCGCCACTGCGCCGGCACGAGCAGCACGCGACCACGTGGGGAGAACCACTCGTCCAGTGCCGCCGCGGCGACCCGCCCGAACGGCACGATGCGCTCCTTGGCCCCCTTGCCGAAGAGGCGCACCAGGCGGGCATCGAAGTCGATGTCCCCCATCGACAGTCCGCAGGCCTCGGAGATGCGCGCCCCGGTGGCGTACAGCAGCTCGAGCAGCGCCCGGTCGCGCAGGTCGATCGGCTCGGTGCCGACGACGGCGTCGAGCAGCGATGTCACGTCGGCTTCGCTGAGCGGCTTCGGCAGGCCGGCCGGCACACGGACACCCTCCAGATCGGCCGTCGGGTCGTCGGCGCGCTCGCCCTCGATGACGAGGTAGCGGTGCAGGGTGCGCACGGCGGCCAGCTGGCGGGCGATGCTCGACACGGCAGCGCCGCCGGCCCGGCGATCGACGACGAACTCGACGAGCGTCGCCGTGTCGACGGTGTCGACGGACGTGCCGTGGGTCGTCAGCCAGCGGGTGTAGGCGCTCAGGTCGCGTCGGTACGCGGCGATCGTGTTGGCCGCCCGGCCGCGCTCGGTGACGAGGAAGGACAGGAACTCCTCGACCTCGATCGGCAGCTCGTCGTCGGTGATCGCGACCATCGCGCTATCCGACGTCGTTGGCCCGCAGCCGCCGCTCGGTGAGCAGCACCCCGGCGACGGACTTGGCGTCGGCGAGCTCGCCGCCCTCGACCATCGCCACGGCGTCGGCGAGGGGCACGTGCAGCAGCCGCGAGTGCTCCTCCTCCGGGCCGTGCAGCTGCCGGGCCACCGGCGTGCACCCGGTCGCCAGGTACACCGTGGTCACGCCGTCGGTCATGCCCGGGGACGACACGAGCTCGATCAGCAGGTCGAGCCGCTCCGGAACCAGGCCAGCCTCCTCGGCCAGCTCGCGGCGGGCCGTTTCCTCGGTCGGTTCACCCTCGACGTCGCGCATGCCGGCCGGGATCTCCAGGATCATCCGGTCGAAGGCCGGGCGGTACTGCTCGACGAGGACCACCGACGGGTTGCCTTCGGCGTCGAAGACGAGCGGCACGACGGCGACGGCGCCCGGCGAGCGGACGATGTCGCGCCGGAAGCCCGTGCCGTCGGGGCCTTGGAACTCGGCGACCACGACTCGCCACACCCGCCCCTCGTGGACGAGGCGGTCGCCGAGATGCCGGAACGCCGGTGGCGCCTCCGGCGTCGTCATCGGGCACCGCAACGCTGGTTCGCTCGCTCGAAGACTCGCTCGCTCATGCCGACGTGACGTCGGCGCGCACGGGCCGGCCACGCTCGGCGCGCAGCTTCAGCGCCGCCCCGACGAGATCGCGGAAGAGCGGGTGCGGCCGATCGGGGCGGCTCTTGAACTCCGGGTGGGCCTGGGTGGCGACCCAGTACGGATGGTCGGCGAGCTCGATGAACTCGACCAGCCGGCGGTCGGGCGAGACGCCGCTGCAGAGGAACCCGGCGGCCTCGAGCCGGGCCCGGTAGTTGGCGTTGAACTCGAAGCGGTGTCGGTGACGCTCGCTGACGACGGGTTCGCCGTAGGCCTCGGCGACCTTGGTACCCGCTTGCAGCACGGCGTAGTAGGCACCGAGGCGCATCGTGCCGCCCTTGTCGGTGACGTCGCGCTGGTCGTGCATCAGGTCGATGACCGGGTGCTGGGTGGTCGGGTCCATCTCCGTGGAGTTGGCGTCGGCCAACCCGAGCACGTTGCGGCAGAACTCGACGGTCATGGCGTGCAGCCCGAGGCACAGCCCGAGACACGGCACGCCCTCCTCCCGCGAGTAGCGGGCGGCGGCGATCTTGCCCTCGAAGCCCCTGGCGCCGAAGCCGCCGGGGAGCACGATCCCGTCGAGGTCGGCGAGGCGGCCGGCCGCCAGGAGGCCTTCGACGTCCTCGGCCTGGATCCAGTCGACCTCGACCTTGGCGCCGTGGTGGAAGCCGGCGTGCTTGAGGGCCTCGACGACCGACAGGTAGGCGTCGGGCAGCTGGACGTACTTGCCGATCAGGCCGATGCGCACCGGCTGCGTCGTGGCCTCGACGAGGGAGACGACCCGCTCCCACGGCGTCAGATCGAGGGCGGCACCGGCCGTCTCCAGGCGCAGGACCTCGCACACCACCTCGTCGAGGCCCTCGTCGTGGAGGATCAGCGGCAGCTCGTAGATGTTGCGGGCGTCGGCGGCGTTGACGACGGCGCGCTCGTCGACGTCGCAGAGGTTGGAGATCTTGACCTTGAGGTCGTCGCTCAGCGGCTGCTCGCTGCGGCACACGATGAGGTCGGGCTGGATGCCGCGGCTGCGCAGCTCGGTCACCGAGTGCTGGGTGGGCTTGGTCTTCTGCTCGCCCGACGGACCGATGAACGGCACGAGCGTGACGTGGACGTAGCAGACGTTGTCCCGTCCGGCCTCCTTGCGGAACTGGCGGATGGCTTCGAGGAACGGCAGGATCTCGATGTCGCCGACGGTGCCGCCGACCTCGGTGATGACGACGTCGACGTCGTCCGTGCCGAGACGGCGGATGCGCCGCTTGATCTCATCGGTGATGTGGGGGATGACCTGGACGGTCTTGCCGAGGTAGTCGCCGCGTCGCTCGGCGGCCAGGACGGACTGGTAGATCGAGCCGGTCGTGGCGTTGGAGGCCCGCGACAGGTTCTCGTCGATGAAGCGCTCGTAGTGGCCGAGGTCGAGGTCGGTCTCGCCACCGTCGTCGGTGACGAACACCTCGCCATGCTCGAAGGGGTTCATCGTGCCGGGGTCGACGTTGATGTACGGGTCCAGCTTCTGCAGGGTGACACGCAGCCCGCGGAGCTTCAGGAGACGACCGAGCGAGGAGGCGGTGAGCCCTTTGCCGAGGGAGCTGGCCACCCCACCCGTCACGAAGATGTGCTTGGGCATGCGGTGGACCTCCGTCTGCAGCGGTCGCCGAGCGACATGAACGACGGGATCTCATCGTACCGCACGACAGGTGCGGAAGACTGTGATCGTGGCCAACCTCAACGACAAGCTCGGCCGGTGGTTGTTCGAGCGCAACGGCAACGCCGTGGCGTCGCTGCTGCTGAGCCTGGCCGGCTTGGTGGCCTTCGGGCTGATCCTCGGCCCCATCGCCGTCGGGCTCGGCCTGCTCGCCCGGTCGCAGATCCGCACCAGCGGTCAACCGGGCATCGGCGCCGCCAACACCGGCATCGTCCTCGGCGTCGTCGCCTTCATCGTCCCCATCCTCCTCGCCCTCACCTGAGGCGCCGTTTCTGACGCTCCTCGCTCCCGCTGGGCGGGAGCGAGTCTCCGGAGAACCGGCGGCGATCAGCCGTGGAGGAGCTCGACGGCGTGCCGGCGGGCCGCCTCGCCGCCCTCCGCGCCGGACAGCATCCGCGCCAGCTCCTCGATCCGCCCGTCGCCGGCGACGACGGCAGCCATGGCCGTGGTGACGCCGCTCGTCACCGACTTGGTGACGGCGACCTGCGTGGTCGCCAGCGCGGCGACCTGGGCCAGATGGGTGACGACGAGGACCTGGTGCGCGCGTCCGACCTCCGCCAGAGCCCGGCCGACGGCGGTCGCCGCTGTGCCGCCGATGCCGGCGTCGACCTCGTCGAACACGAGCGTCCGCGCCGGCTCGTCGCGCTCGTCGCTGAGCACCAGCCTCAGGGCGAGCATCGCCCGGGACAGTTCGCCGCCGGAGGCCACCTTGGTGAGGGGCTGCAGCGGCGTGCCCGGATTGGCGGCGAAGAGGAACTGGACGCGGTCGCCGGGGTGGTCGTCATCGTGCTCGCCGACCTCCACGCTGACCGTGGCGTGGGGCAAGGCCAGCTCGCGCAGGCGCGCCGTGACGGCCGCTGCCAGCTCGGGAGCGGTGCGGCGACGGGCCCGCCCGACCGCCTCGGCAGCACGCCGCTCGATGGCGACCGCCTCGCGTCGCTCGGCGTCGAGGGCTGCGGCGCGCTCCTCGAACCGGCTCAGCTCGTCGAGCCGGGCCACGGCGCGAGCGCCGTAGGCGATCACGTCGGCCAGGTCGTCGCCGTACTTGCGGCGCAGGTCGCGTAGCTGCTGACGCCGCTCGCGCACCGCCGCCAATCGTTCGGGGTCGTCCTCGATCCCTTCGGCGACGTCACGGACCTCGGAGCCGATGTCGTCGAGCTCCGCCAGGATCGAGACCAGGCGGTCGGCGGCGTCTCGGAAGGGCGCCCGTCCGGTCACCGCGGTGAGCGCCGCGGCGACGGCGTCGCGGGCGCCACCGTCGTCGAGCAGGGCATCGTGAGCGGCGGCGCCGGCCTCGCGATGGCCGACGGCGTCGGCCAGGGCGTCCTCGGCCAGCTCCAGGCGGACCTCCTCGTCGACGTCCTCGATCGCCGCGGCCTCCAGCTCCTCGACCTGGAAGCGCAGCAGGTCGACTTCCCGCGCCCGCTCACGCTGGTCGCCGCCGAGAGCCACGAGCTCGACGTCCAGCTCGGTCAGCCTGGCTCGCGCCGCGCGCAGCGGACCGAGCTCGATCGAGCCGAAGCGGTCGAGCGCCTGGCGCTGGGTCGGCCCGGCGAGCAGGCTCTGGTGGTCGTGCTGGCCGTGCAGGTCGACGAGGCCGGCCGCGGCCTCGGCGAGCGCCCCGACGGTGGCCGGCCGCCCGTCGATGTAGGCGCGCGAGCGGCCCTCGGCCGGCACGACCCGCGTCAGCACGAGCTCGACGTCGGCGGCGAGGAAGCGGCCGTCGATGCGCGCCTCCATCGCCCCTGGACGCACGATCGTCGCCTCGGCCCGCCCGCCGACGAGCAGCTCGAGGGCCTCGACGAGCATCGTCTTGCCGGCTCCGGTCTCACCCGTCACGGCCGTCATCCCCGGACCCAGCGTGAGGTCGAGCCGCTCGATGACACCGAGGTTCTCGATGTGCAACTCAGCGAGCATCACCGATCGGCGAGGCCGAATGTGGCCGTCAGGTTCCTGTTGTGCCGCATCATGCCTGGTCAGCGCGCCTTCCGATGCTTCGGGGTTCGCCCCCGGCTGCCACGGATCGGGTCGGGTGGCACGGCATGAGGTGACCGTACAGGTCACGAGTCGGAGGCCGGTGTGTCCGCTCGCGGAGCGTTCCCAACCCGTCGTGGGGACGCTCCGCGCCGGCCGTCTCGGCCCATCATGCGATGAGTGCCGCTGTTTCCTGCCATCTCGCCCTCTCCTGCCTGAAGAAACCCTCGGTCGAGGGACAAACGAACCAGGGCCCTCCCCGTATACACGTGACCGCGCCCCGCGCCTCGGGCGGGCCCGGTGCCGCCTCGCCGGGCCCGCCTGTACGGGCAAGGGGGCCGCTAGCCGGCCAGACGTGGACGTTCGGGGCGTGGCCGGCGTCTCGGATCTACTGATGCGGCTGCCCGGCCGGCATGGCGGGACCGCTCAGGCGGCCACGCTCGACACCCGCGCTGCCCGGCGCGGCGCCTCGTTGAACGGGTTCGACTCGACCGCCCTCATCCGGGCGTCGCCGTCGAGCGCAGACTGCGTGGGCGAGACGGGTCGCGGGGTCGGCGTGCTGGTGCCGCCGTGAAGCATGCCGAGCACGAGGATGAGGAGTCCGAGCCAGGCGCAAGCGATGAGGAGCAGCACAGTCGTGCACGCTGGCGCCCGAGTGCGGCGCCGAGGTCATCAAAGTTGACGATTCCCTCGCTGGAGAAGTGCGAATGCAACGAGTGGCCGTCAGCGGCTCTGGCGCCGGCCATCCAGGGCTCCGGTATCGCCGTTCATGATGCGCGAAGGAGCAACCGTCGGCCTGTGCTTCGTCCGCAGTGCTCGGTTCGCGGAGCGTCCCCATCCACTACGGAAGGGACGCTCCGCCATCAGCCCAGGAATCACCTGTGAGGTCAGGTGAACCCGCCAACCCCAACGGGAAAGGGGCCCCAGGCCGACCCCGGTAGTGTCCCCGCAGGACTGATCGGGCACTTCATCAACCTTGGTGAAATGTGCTCGAGCGGTACGCCCCGCTCAGTTCCGCGACGCCATCTGACCCGCGCATCGTCGTGGCAGTATCGGCGCATGGGCCGGCGCGGACGCTCGCATTCGTTCCTCGAGCACTGGCACGACCGGGAGCTCGAGCTACCCGACGGCGATGTACTGCGCTGGGTGCTCATCGACGACCCGCAACACCGTGGCCCTCATGCCGAATGCTTCCGCCTCGACGGCCGCGGCGTACATGCGACCGAGGCCCGACGCCTTCTGCTCGAGCACGGTCATCCCGACGCCGAGCTCGTGGCCGTGGCCACCCACGTCGGGCGCGGACGTTTCCACTAGCGACACGATCCGACCTCGAGCCGCAGGTCGTGGCGGCTAGCGATCGGCCAGCCCGAACTTGGCTTTCAGGATCTGGTGGAAGTGGTGCGGGGCGAGGCGCACGAAGCGGGCGGTCTCGACGGCCGGGCGGCACGTCACCACGTCGCCGTCCTCGAGCGTGCCGATGAGCTGGCCGTCGACGGCGAGACCGGCTCGGCGGTGGCCGTTGACCTCGATCTCGACGGTCTCGCTCGGGTCGAGCACGAGGGTGCGGTCGAAGAGCATGTGCGGCGACACCGGTGTCAGGAGCAACGCCCGGTGTCGGGGCGACACGACCGGCCCCCGCGCCGACAGTGAGTACGCCGTCGACCCCGTGGGCGTGGCGACGATCAGCCCGTCGGCGGCGTAGCTCGTGAACGGCTCGCTGGCGATGCGCGCGAGCAGGCGCACGGTGTGTCCGACCTCGTGCTTCTCGACGACCGCTTCGTTCAGCGCCCGCCAGCGCCCCTCCACGCTCCCGGCCGCGGTCACCTCGAGCATCATCCGCTCGTCGAGGTGCCAGCCGCCGGCGTCCATACCGGCGACGAACCGGTGGAGGGCCGTCGTCAGCTCAGGCGGATCGATCTCCGTCAAATAGCCGAGCACGCCGACGTTGACGCCGAGCAGCGGCACAGGGGCGCCGTCGAGCAGGCGCACGGCGCGCAGCATCGTGCCATCGCCGCCGAGGCACACGACGAGGTCGGCGCTACCGAGAGACCGCTCGCTGACGAGGTCGGCGAGCCCGAGGTGGGTGGCGTCGTCGGGAATCACCCAGCCGGTGTGACCCCGCTCGGTGAGCCAGGACACTGCCTGCCGGGCCAGGGCCGCGGCAGCCTGGCGCTCGTGGTGGGCGACGACGGCGACCGCGGTCATGCGCCACCTCCTGCCGCGGTCACGGCGTGGACGAGGAACTCCTTGTTGCCCCGCCCGCCGAGGATCGGCGAGTCCATCCATCCGAGGATCGTGCACCCGGCCGCGGTCAGGGCGGCGCCGACCTCGTCGCGGACCCGTTCGTGGATCGCCGCGTCGACGATCACTCCCCGACCCCGATCGACCTCGGCCCGACCGGCCTCGAACTGCGGCTTGACGAGCAGGACCATTGGCGATCCAGGCTGGCACAGCGTGACGAGAACGGGCGCGATCGTGCGCAAGGAGATGAACGACACGTCGACGACGATGGCCTCGACGAGGCCGCCGATCGACGTCGGCGTGGAGTCGCGGACGTTCGTGCGCTCGAGCACGGTGACCCGGTCGTCCTCGCGGATGCGCGGGTGCAGCTGGCCGTGGCCGACGTCGAGAGCGACGACGTGATCCGCGCCGCGCGTCAGCAGGCAGTCCGTGAAGCCACCCGTCGAGGCGCCGACGTCGAGCACACGGCGTCCGGTGACGTCGATGTCGAAGTGCGTGAGGGCGGCGTCGAGCTTCTCGCCGCCGCGCCCGACGAACCGTGGGGGCGGGCCGGTGACGACCAGCGCGTCGCCTGCTGCGACGAGCCGTGCCGGCTTGTCGGCGACCGCCCCGTTGACGAGCACCCGCTGCTCGGCGACGGCCTCGGTGGCCTCGCCGCGGCCGGCGACGAGGCCCCGTCGCACGAGCTCGGCATCGAGGCGCCGGCGGGCGCTCACTCAGCCCGTGCGCGTGGTGGCGACCTTGCGCACGCCGGACGTCCCGACCGCCTTCTTCGCCGTGGACTTCTTGGCAGCCGATTTCTTGGCCGTGGACTTCTTGGCGGTCGACTTCTTCGCCGTGGACTTCTTGGCGGTCGACTTCTTCGCCGTGGACTTCTTGGCCGTGGACTTCTTGGCGGTCGACTTCTTCGCCGTGGACTTCTTGGCCGCGGACCTCTTGGCGGTCGACTTCCTCGCCGCGCGCTTCGTGGCCGGCACCCTCGTGGCGCTGGACGTGGTGGCCGCGGCCGGCGAGACCGCCTGGTTGGGGCCGAAACGGGACACGAAGCCCTCCACTTGGTCCTCGACATCGTCGACGCGGTTGGCCAGCCACCCCAGCTGCTTGGCCACTTCCGTCTGGACGATCTCGGCGAGGCGCGCCGCCGTCTCCTTCCCCCGCTCGAGCAGCGTCTGCACGGTCGCCTCGGCCTCCGAGCGGCGGACCTCCCCTGCCTTGACCAAATTCTGCACCGCTTCCTCCGCCTGCTTCCGCGACATCTCGGTGAACTCGACTCCCGACTCGATCAACTTCTGCAGGATGTTCGTGGCCATCGGAACATGCTAACCCTCCTGGTCAGAGCGGGTGATCGAGTCGACGACCGCCGCCAGATCGGGTGCGTCGAGGGCCACGGGCACCTCCACCGCCACACCAGGCGCGGTGACCCCCGAGCGGACGAGCGCGAAGGGGCACCCGAGCGTGACGGCGAAGGCGCCGTCGGTGCTCGGTCGGTCGCCGACCACCAGCAACCGCCCGGCGTTCGTCGTCTCGACCAGCTCCAGCACGGCAGCCGCCATCGGGGCGTACGGCTTGCCGGTGATCACCGGCCGGCGGCCAGACGCCGTGCTCACCGAAGCGAGGATCGCCCCGCCGCCGGGGATCGGTCCCTCCGGTGTCGGGTACGTCGCGTCGTCGTTGGTGCCGATCAACCGGGCGCCGCGCATGGCGGCCGTGGCAGCGATGCGCATCCGCTCGTAGTCGAACGTGCGGTGGAAGCCGACCATCACGACGTCGGCATCGACCCCGGCCGGGTCGTCGCCGGCGATCGGATGGGCGCCGCGCGCCGTGAGCGCCTCGGTGATGCCCGGTCCCCCACAGACCAGCACCCGCTCCCCCGGCTCGACGAGGGTCGCCGCGGCGACCGCCGAGGTCAGCACGTCGCCGCCCGCCGGGATCCCGATCGCCGCCAGCGCGGCCTCCTGTTCGCCGATACGGGCGCTGGAGTTGTTGGTGACGAAGATGACCCGGCGACCCGAGGACCGCAGTTGGGCCACGGCCTCGACCGCACCCGCGATCGGTTGGTGGGCCAGCCAGATGACCCCGTCGAGGTCGCAGAGCACGGCAGCGGGGTCCACGCGCTGCGCACGGTACTGGCCAGAATGACGCCGTGCCCCGCTTCGAGCCGTTCCGCGCTGTCCGCTACGCGCCCGACGTCGACCTCGACGCGGTGATCGCGCCGCCATACGACGTCCTGTCCGAGGCCGAGGTCGAGACCCTTGCCGGACGCGACCCGCACAACATCGTCCATGTCGACGTGCCGCGGGGCGGGCCCCGTCGCTACGAGGATGCCGCTCGGCTGCTGCGACGCTGGCTCGCCGACGGAGTCCTGACGATCGACGAGGAACCGACGTTCACGCTGTACCGGATGCGCTTCACCGACGCCGCCGGTGTCGCCCGCGATCTGGTCGGCGTGCTCGGCGGGCTGGAGATCGTCGACGACGGCGCCGGTGGCGTGCTCCCCCACGAGCGGACGACACCGAAGGCGTCGACCGACCGTCTGGACCTGACGCGGGCGACGACCGCCAACCTCTCCCCGGTGTGGGGCCTGTCACTCGCCGCTGGCCTGACGAAGGTGCTGGCCGAGCCGGGCGATCCCGTGGGCGCGGTGTCCGTCGACGGCGTCGAGCACGTCGTCGAGCGGGTCGCCGATCGGGCCCGCATCGTCGCCATCCGCGAGCACATCGGTCGGGACGACGTGCTGATCGCCGACGGCCACCACCGCTACGGCGTCAGCCGGACCTACCGCGACGAGGTGCGTGCTGCCACCGGACGCCGGGACACCGCAGCCGAGCAGACGCTCGCCTTCGTCGGCGAGCTGGTGGGCGAGCAGCTGAGCATCGAGGCGATCCATCGCCTCTACACGGGCATGACGTTCGACGACTTGCGCGCCCACCTGGCGCGCTCGTTCGAGCTGGCCCCGGCGGACCCGCCGTCGCGGGCGACGCTGGCGGCGATGGAGCAGCTCGGCCGCCTCGTGCTCGTGGCGCCGGACGGATCGGCGGAGTGGCTGATCCCCCGCCCGGGCGCGTTCGAAGGCGTCCGTCCGCTCGACGGCGAATGGCTCGAGCGGGCCCTCGAGGGAAGTCCGGCCGAGGTCAGCTACCAGCACGGCCTCGAGGACGCCGTCGACGCGGCGCGCTCGGGCGCGGCCGCCGCGGCGGTGCTGATCCGCCCGGTCGGCATCGGGGAGATCGAGCGGACGGCGCGTGAAGGACTGCTGATGCCGCCGAAGTCGACGTTCTTCACGCCGAAGCTGCGGACCGGCCTCGTGATCCGCGAGCTGTAGCGACCACCGGGCGGACCGGGATCAGGAGGCCAGTGTGCTGACGTTGTTCAGTTCGGCGAAGGCCTGCTTCAGGCGCTCGACGAAGGACTCCTCGCCGGCGCGCAGCCACGTCCGCGGGTCGTACTGCTTCTTGTTCGGCTTGTCCGGGCCGTTGGGGTTGCCGATCTGACCCTGCAGGTAGTCGTGGAACTCGGCTTCGTACTCCCGGATCCCGTCCCAGAGCGCCCACTGCAGGTCGGTGTCGATGTTCATCTTGATGACCCCGTAGCGGATCGCCTCGGCGATCTTCTCCGGCTCCGAGCCGGAGCCGCCGTGGAACACGAAGTTGACCGGCTTCGGGCCGGTGCCGAACTTCTCGGCGATGTACTGCTGGCTGTCGAGCAAGATCTCCGGGCGCAGCTGCACGTTGCCCGGCTTGTAGACGCCGTGCACGTTGCCGAAGGCGGCGGCGATCGTGAAGCGGTCGCTGACCTCCATGAACTGCTGATAGGCGTAGGCGACCTCCTCCGGCTTGGAGTACAGGTCGGACTGATCGGCGCCCGTGTTGTCGACGCCGTCCTCCTCCCCGCCCGTGATGCCGAGCTCGACCTCCAGCGTCATGTCGATCGCCGACGTCCGCCTGAGGTAGTCCTTGGAGATCGCCACGTTCTCCTCCAGTGACTCCTCGGAGAGGTCGAGCATGTGCGAGCTGAACAGCGGCCGGCCGTGCTCGGCGTAGTGCTGCTCTCCGATCTCCAGCAGCCCGTCGACCCAGCCCAGCTTGTCCTTGGCACAGTGGTCGGTGTGCAGGATCACGCGAGCGCCGTACTCGGCCGCCAGTGTGTTGACGTGGGCCGCCCCGGCGACCGACCCGAGGATCGAGGCGCGGTCGCCCTTGCCGACACCCTTGCCGGCGATGAACGCCGAGCCGCTGTGGGAGAACTGGATGATGACCGGCGCGTTCACCGACGCGGCGGCCTCCATCACCCCGTTCATCGTGTTGCTGCCCGTGCAGTTGGCCGCCGGGATGGCGAACTCCTTGGCCTTGGCCAGGGCGAAGATGTCCTGGACGTCCGAGCCGGTGATGACCCCCGGCGCGAAGTCGGTGCGGATCGCGCTCATGACGCGATCGTAGCGACCGCACCCACGGGCGACCTCCCCCTCCGCCCCGGGGCCGGCAGGCTCAGCCGGGCCCTGCTCGGGACTCGGCGGCCATCGGCTCGGCGCCGCGCGGGTCGAGCAGCAGGCCCGCCGACTCGAGGAGGCGGCGCACCTCGCGGCTGCGGCGGGCAGCAACGATGCGCTCGGCGACGACCTCGGTCCGCGACTGCGTCGCCCCGGCGGTCCGGAAGAAGCGGCGGCGGACGCTGCCGACCACGACGACGTCGGTGCCCGCGGTGAGGCCGCGCCCGCTGGCCGGGGCGTCGAACCAGGCCACCGGCACGGACTGCGTGCCGCCGTCGTCGCGGGTCGTGACGTCGAACTGCGTGAGGGCGCTACCCGAAGGCAGCTCCCGAGTTCGCGGGTCGCCGGCCAACGTGCCGCGCAGAACGACCAAGTTGTGCTCGCTCACGTGAGGTTCCCTTCCATCGATGCCGGCGGCGGGCCGGCAGGACATCGGGGGATGCCGGTGCGTCGACCGTACCGCAGGGGTGCGCGACCGAGCGTCGGCGAGGGCGATGACCTCCCACGTCATCGCCACGACACGACGGGACGACGATGCTGGAGCCATGCCCGCCGCGTACGCCATCGCCCACCTGCGCACACCGCAGATCAACGACGACGTGCTCGAGTACCTCGAGCGCATCCAGGCGACCCTCGATCCGTTCGGAGGCCGCTTCCTCGTCCACGGCGCTCGCCCCGACGTGATCGAGGGCCCGTGGCCAGGGACGGTCGTTGTCCTCCAGTTCCCTGGGCTCGACCAGGCGCACGGCTGGTACCGCTCGCCCGCCTACCAGGCGATCCTCCCGCTGCGCACCGACCACATCGAGGGCGAGACCATCATCGTGGCCGGTGTCGACTCGGGTTACGACCCGGCGAACACGGCCGCCGCCCTGCGCAGAACCCGATCCGGGACCTGATCGACAAGCGCCCCGGCGTCAGGTCGAGACCTCCTGACAGCTGGCTGACGTCCCCCGGCACGTTACGTTCACCGGATGACGGCCGACGCGCCGCGGTCCACCGACGGCAACGCCCGCACGCCGTTCGATGCGCTCGGCGTGCTGGCCAGCCAGGACGTCACCGTCGCGGCCGGCCTGCGGCACCTCGAGCTGTACACGTTGGACGGGCTGCTGACGCTGTTGTGGCACGAGCCGGGCGACGACGAGGCGCGCCGGCCGGCGGCGATGGTCCTGTGTGGCGGCGCGATGGGCGGCCTGCTCGGCCCGGCCGGTGGCCTGTACCACCGCCTCGGTGCGCAGTGGGCGGTCCGCGGCGTGCCAGTCCTCCGTGTCAGCTACCGCCGAGCCGGCGACCTCGAGGCGTGCTGCCTCGACGTGGCCGCAACGGTGCAACTGGCCGTCGGCGCCGGTGCCGAGCGCGTCGTCGTGATGGGCCACAGCTTCGGCGGAGCTGTCGCCGTGCGCGTCGGAGTTGGACTCCGCCCGGTGGTCACCGGCATCGTCACGTTCGCCACGCAATCCGCCGGTTGCGAGGTCGCCGGCGAGCTCGGCGGGATGCCGCTCCTGCTGTTCCACGGCGAACGCGACGACATCCTCCCGCTGCACGCCAGCGAGATGGTGCAGATGATGGCCGGCACCGGCGAGCTCGTCCGGCTGCCCGGCGACGGGCACCTCCTCGCCAAGAGCGCCGACGCCGTGTGGGAGCGGCTCGAGGACTGGCTGCCGGCTGTCCTCGACTGATCCGAGTGCCTGCTGCGGGGAGGCCCGGCGGCACACCCTCGGACGGCAGCAAACACTCGGATGGGGAGACGGTCGGGCGGCCGACCCTAGGAATGGGCCGGGCGGCGGGCCCGGACCAACGAATCCAGGGCGATGCGCGGACCATCCGCCGTGTCGACGGGCCGCTCGAGGCGTTGGGCCCGCTCGATCACCAGTCCTTCGTCGCCCAGCTGGCCGGCGATCAGCTGGGGATCGTGGAGCACGCTCCGACTCGTCGGTCCGCCGTAGCCGTGCTCCAGGTTGTCGACGTGATGGCCGACGACGAGCACCGTTCCGTCCGCTGCCAGGGCGCCGGCAGCCAGTCCCAGCGCCGTTCGCCATTGCTCGTCCGGTAGCTGCAGGTAGAACACGATGACCAGGTCGAAGGCGCCCGGCGGGTCGTACGGGTGACGTCGGCGACGACCCACTCGACGGCCACGCCGGCGTCACTCGCCAGCCGCCGAGCCTTGTCGATCCCGGCGTCGGCGAAGTCGACGCCGACGACCTCCCACCCCTGACGGGCGAGCCAGATGGCGTTGCGGCCCTCGCCGCAGGCGAGATCGATCGCCCGTCCGACCGTCAGACCGGCGGCCTCCTGGGGCAGGAAGCGGTTGGGCTCGGCCGACCAGACGAGCTCGCTACCCGCGTAGCGCGCGTTCCACGCCGTCGGGTCCATCGCCGTCAGGACCGCGGCAGGACGCGGATGCCGAGCTGGGCCAGCTGGTCCGGCTCGACCGGACGCGGGGAGTGGGTCATCGGGTCGGCACCGGACTGCGTCTTGGGAAAGGCGATGACCTCGCGGATGTTCTCCTCGCCGGCGAGGATGGCCACCAACCGGTCGATGCCGAAGGCGAACCCGCCGTGCGGCGGCGCGCCGTACTCGAACGGGTTGAGGAAGAAGCCGAACTTGCGGTCGGCTTCCTCGTCGCTGATCCCGAGCGCGGCGAAGACGCGCCGCTGCAGTTCGGTCTGATGGATCCGGATCGAGCCCGAACCGAGCTCCCAACCGTTGAGCACGAGGTCGTAGGCCTGCGAGCGCACGGCCATCGGATCGGTGTCCAGCTGGCCGATGTCGTCGAGGTGGGGCATCGTGAACGGGTGGTGCCCCGGCTTCGGCCGGCCGTGCTCGTCGGTGCCGACGAACATCGGGAAGTCGACCACCCACACGTAGCGGTACGGGCCCTCGTGGACGGGCGGGCGGCCGAGGTCGTTGCGCAGCTGACCGAGGACCTCACACGTCGTCGCCCAGTCGTCGGCGACGATCAGCACGAGATCGTCGGGCTCGGCGCCGACGCGCTCGGAGACCGTTGCGGACTCCTCGGGTGAGAGGAACTTGGCGACCGGCGACTCCAACGAGCCGTCGGCGGCGACCTTCAACCACACGAGGCCTTTGGCGCCCAGCGACTTCGCACGGTCGGTGAGCTTGTCCAGCTGGTTGCGGCCGTAGTCCGCCGCGGCGCCGGGCACGCGGATCGCCTTGATCGCCGCCGCGCCGGCGAAGGCCTTGAAGTCCGTCGCCGCGAAGACGTCGGTGAGCTCGACGAGCTCCATCCCGAAGCGCATGTCCGGTTTGTCGACGCCGAAGCGCTCCATCGACTCGCGCCACGTGATCCGCTCGATCCCCGGCGACCGCTCGCCCGTGACGGCTTCCGCCGCGGCCAGCACCGCCTCGCTGATCGCCGCCAGCACGTCGTCCTGGGACACGAAGCTCATCTCGGCATCGAGCTGCATGAACTCGTACTGGCGGTCGGCTCGCAGGTCCTCGTCGCGCAGGCAGCGGGCGATCTGGTAGTAGCGGTCGACGCCGGCCACCATCAGCAGCTGCTTGAAGAGCTGCGGGGATTGCGGCAGGGCGTAGAACGAGCCGGGCTCCTTGCGCGACGGCACGAGGAACTCCCGGGCGCCCTCCGGGGTCGACGGCACCAGCATCGGCGTCTCCACCTCGACGAAGCCCTGGGCCTCCATCGCCCTGCGGATCGCCGAGTTGATCGTCGCCCGGACGCGCAGGTTGCGCTGCATGCGCTCGCGGCGGAGGTCGAGGTAGCGGTGCTGCAGCCGGACGTTCTCGTCGACGTCATCGGCCCGAGCATCGATGGGAAACGGCGGTGGGGTGGCGGAGCGCAGCACCTCGACGCGGCAGTCGCCGATCTCGACGTCACCCGTCGCCAGGTTCGGGTTGGTCGTCCCCTCCGGACGAGCCCGCACGACGCCGGTGATCTGGACGACGTACTCACTGCGCACGTCGATCGAGTTGTCGACGACGCACTGGATGACGCCGGCGTGGTCGCGGACGTCGACGAAGGCGAGGTGCTCGCCGTGCTCGCGGCGGCGGGCGACCCAACCGCACACGCGCACGGTCTGGCCGATGTGCTCGGCGCGCAGCTCGCCACACAGGTGGGAGCGCAGGGCGGTGGCGTTCTGGCTTGTGCTCATCGGAGGACCGCTTCCAGGTGCGAGAGGAGATCGGTTCGGGCCACGACGGACTGCGGGTCGCCGACGCGCAGCGGCCGGACGACCACGGTGCCGGCCGCCAGCTCGTCGCCACCGATGATCACGGCGACGGCGGCGCCGCTGCGGTCGGCGGCCTTCATCTGCGCCTTCATGCTGCGTCCGTCGTAGGCGCGGTCGGCGGAACGCCCGGCGCGGCGCAGCTCCTCGGTGAGGACGAGGGCCTCGCCCCCACCCGTCGTGTCGACGACGAAGACCTCGACCGACTGTGCCGGTGCGCCGAACACGCCCTCGTCGTCGCACGCCAGCAACGTGCGATCGACGCCGAGGGCGAACCCGACGCCGGGGGTCGACGGGCCGCCGAGGGCCTCGACGAGCCCGTCGTAGCGGCCGCCACCGCCGAGCGCGTTCTGGGCGCTGTCGAGGGTGCCGCCGGCGTACTCGAACGTCGTGCGGAGGTAGTAGTCGAGGCCGCGCACGAGGCGCGGTTCGATGCGGAACGGGATGTCGAGGGCGTCGAGCCCGGCGCGCACGGTCGCGAAGTGCTCGGCGGCGCCGTCGCTGAGGAAGTCGGCCATCTGCGGGGCCGCGGCGATGACGGCGGTGTCGGCCGCTCGCTTGGAGTCGAGCACCCGCAACGGGTTGCGGGCGAGGGTCTCGCGGCTCTCGGCGCTGAGGGCGTCGAGGTGGGCCTCGAAGTGCGCCCGCAGCGCCTCGATGTACCGCGCCCGGTCGGCGGGCTCCCCGAGCGAGTTGAGCAGCAGCGTCACCTGGCGCAGGCCGAGGGCCGCGAAGAAGCGCCACCCGAGGGCGATGACCTCGACGTCGACGTACGGATCGTCGACGCCGAGCACCTCGATGTCGACCTGATCGAACTGCCGGTACCGACCCCGCTGCGGCTTCTCGTAGCGGAAGCTCGATCCCCAGCACCACGTCTTCCACGGCGTGAGCGGACGGTGCTGGACGAACGCCCGGCACACGCCCGCCGTGAACTCGGGACGCAGCGCGACGTGGCGTCCGCCGAGGTCGGTGAACTGGTACATCTCCTTGGAGACGAGATCGGTGGCCTCGCCGACGCGCTGGAAGACGCCGATGTCCTCCATCATCGGCGGCACGATCAGCTCGTAGCCGGCGGGCTCGACGACGCCGGCGAAGACATCGACGAAGCGCCGCCACCGATCCGAGTCGGGAGCCAGGATGTCGCGCATCCCGGGACTCGTCTGGAACTCGGACACGGCCGACGAGGCTACCGGCGGGCGCCACCTGGAACGATGGGCCTTCTGGCGCCGGCGGCTTCGGGAGCATCGGGTACGTTCGGGCGGCCGTGGCACGACGACCGAGGGAGACAGATGTGTTGACGTTCAGGGCCATCGACGCGATCCGCCCGTCGCGCCGGCTCGTCGTGGTGGCCACGGCCATCGCCGCGACCGTCGTGCTGCCCGCCGGGCCTGTCGCCGCGGACGACCAGCCCCCCGTGATCGCCGACCCCACGGCGGCGCCCGCCAGCCTGCCGCCCGAGGGCGGGATGATCACCATCTCCGCGGACGTGACCGATGTCGACGGCATCGCCAGCGTCTTCGCCACGCTGTCGTCGAGCGACGGATTCACCGACTCCGTCGCCCTCCCGCCGACAGGCCAGAGCGCCTATGCCGAGACCTATGGGATCCCCGGGAACGCCTCCAACGACCCGGTGAACTGGACGATCGAGATCTGGGCGGAAGATGGCGTGGGCCTGCAGTCCTCGGCCTTCACCGGAGGCGTCGAGGTCGCCGGGCAGCCACAGTTCGACGAACCGCCGACCGTGTGGGACCCCTCGGTGAGTCCGACCAGCCTGCCGAGCGCGGGCGGGGTGGTGACCATCGCGGTCAACGCCTCGGATCTTCGCGGCATCGCCGCCAGCGCAGCTGCGGTCACCGCGAGCGACGGCACGACATCGTTCGTCGACCTCCAGCCGATCAGCGCCGACCGCTTCGAGGGCACGTTCGACGCCCCGGCGAACCCGTCGACGGAGCCGGTGACCTACACGGTCATCGCCTCGGCACAGGACGACATCGGCCAGGAGACACGGATCGATGCCGGCACCTTTGTCGTCGCCGGCCAGCCCGCGGCGCCGGCCGGCCGTCTCATCGTCTCCTCGCGCATCGTCCTCTTCCGGCGCGTGCCGGCTGGGGAGACGGCGCAGCGCGCCGTGGTCCTGCGCCACGCCGGCACCACCGGTGGCCCCATCGACGTGACCGTGTCGGTCACTGGCGCGGAGTTCACCGCGCTCGGCCGTCCCAGTCTGAGCATCGCCCCGGGCGACACCGCGACCGTGGATGTCAGCTACACCCCGACGGGACCCGGTCTCGATCTCGGACGGCTGACGATCCGTCGAGCTGACGCCGGTCAGCGGCCGCTCGGCGTCGTCCTCGTGGGACGCGGCGTCGGGCGGCGATGACGAGACGTCAGCACAGCCGGCCGTCGCGGGCGACCACGCGTCCGGCGTGGACGACCAGCGTGCGCGGCGGGTGGTCCATCACGGCGGCCGTGACGGTGTCGGCGGCAACGACGACGAGGTCGGCGGGCGCGCCCACGGCCAGGCCCGCGCGGTCGTCGTCGAGCACGGCCGCCGACGACCACGGCCCGCCGTCGACGACGGCCCGTCCGCCGCGGGACGCGACGTCGACGCAGCCCTCGATCAGCTCGTCGTGGCGGTAGCCGGAGCGGAAGGCCAGCTGCCAAGCTCGCTCGAGGACGTCGCCGTTACCGTACGGCGACCAGTAGTCACGGATGCCGTCCTGGCCGAGGCCGACGCGCACACCGGCCGCCCGCAACCGCTCCAACGGCAACGGCTCGCGGGTGCCGGGGGCGACCGTCGTCACGGCGATGTCGGCAGTGGCGAGCAGGTCGACCAGCGCCGCCTGCCGGGCGGCGTCGACCGACGCCAGGGCGAAGGCGTGGCTGATCGTCACCTGCCCTTCCATGCCCAGGGCGAGAGCGCGCTCGGCGATCAGCTCGACCGTGAACGCGCCCAGCTCACCCGTCTCGTGGAGGTGGATGTCGACACCGGCACGGTGACGCTCGGCGAGCCCGAACACGACGTCGAGGTGGGCCACCGGGTCGCGGTCGAAGGCGCAAGGGTCGATCCCCCCGACCAGATCGGCACCGGCGCGCATCGCGGCGTCGAGCAGCCCAGCAGTGCCGTCGTCGCGCAAGATCCCCGACTGCGGGAAGGCCACGACCTGCACGCGGCAGCGGGCGGCATGGACGTCGCGGGCGGCGAGCACACCTTCCAGTCGCTCCAACCCGCTGTCGCCGTCGACCTGGGCGTGGCTGCGAACGACCGTCGCGCCCGAGGCGATCGTCGCCCCGAGCGTCCGCGTGGCGCGGGCCCCCACGTCGTCGCCGGCCGCCCGCCAGTTCACTCTGTCGTTCTCGACCAGCCCGGCGAGGCCAGGTCCGGCTGTGTGCGGGCGGAACGGCAGTCCGAGCCGCGTCGAGTCGAGGTGGGCGTGGGCGTCGGCCAGCGCCGGCAGCAGCACCCCGCCCGCGCCGTCGACGGTCGCCAGGTCCGGGTCGTCGGGCACGACGCCGTCGGTACCGATCGCCGCGATGCGGCCGGCGCGGATGAGCACGTCCACGGCATCGCCACCCGACACGCGTGGCCACGGCCGCACCCGTTGCAGCAGCAGGTCGCTCAGCTGCGGGCCCCCTGCACCTGGCGGAAGGCGTCGTCGATGATCATGCCAGCACTGTAGAACAGCGCGACTACCAGGACGTTTGTATGCGAGACGCCCACGGGTGGACGGCACGCCCGACGAGATGGGACACTGGCACCAGCGCCCCTGGACCTCGGACGCACCCAGCCAGCAGGCAGGCAGGTGCGAGATGGACATCCCCTCGATGGTCCGAACCGAGTGGCAGGACCTCCACACCCTCGGCCGGCCGGCGCTGTACCTCGTCCACCAGGTCGCCGATGCCGGCGACACCCACCCGATCGCCACCGCCATCGACCAGCTCCGTGCCACAGAGGTGCTGCTGCGCGAGCGGTGACCGCTGACCGGGGGCCGGGTTTTCTGCGCCGGCACGGGAAGACCCGGCCCTCCCCCTGTCAGCGTTGGCGGTTGGTTTGTGCGGGGATTCGCCCCAGGGCCACGGGCGTGGGTGGCAGCCGGCACAGGTAGGCGGGCGGACCGCTGGCCCTGGGGTCCGGGTCAGTCGTCTGACTCCGCTATCTCACTGGGGTAACGGTGTTGGTCGACGCCCCGGGCACGAGGCGGTAGGCGTCATACACGGCGTCGATCGACTTGATCGTGCGCAGCACGGCGGCCAGGTGGTTGGGGTCGGCGAGCTCGAACTCGAAGCGCATCTTGGCGACGCGATCGTTCCCGGTGGCGGTGTCGCAGGCGACGATGTTGACGTGGTGGTCCGACAGGGCGTTGGCCACGTCGCGCAACAGGCGGGAGCGGTCCAGGGCGACGACCTCGACGCCGGCGCGGAACACCGACCCCGACCGCTGACCGTCCCAGTCGACCTCGATCAACCGCGTCGCGTGGTCGCTCATCAGCGACACCGCGTTGGCGCAGTCGGCGCGGTGCACGCTCACCCCGCGGCCCCGTGTCACGAAGCCGATGATCTCGTCGCCGGGGACGGGGGTGCAGCAGTTGGCGAGGCGCACGAGGACGTCGTCGAGGCCCTCCACGTGGACGCCGACCTTGTCGGACTGGGTGCGATGGCGGCGCGGCCGCAGCACGGTCGCTGGCAGCTGCTCGGCGTCGTCGCCCCCGCGAAAGCCCCTGGCGACGCGCTGGGCAACGGACCGCCCCGACACGTGGTGCTCGCCGATCGCCGCCAACAGGGCGTCGAGGTCGACGTAGCTGTACTCGGCGATCACCGCCTTGAGCTGGTCGGAGCTCCACATCCGCTGCACCGGGAGCCCCTCCCGGCGGAGCTCTTCGGCGAGCTCGTCGCGGCCCTGCTCGATCATGTCCAGGCGCCGCTCGCGGCTGAACCACTGCCTGATCTTGTTGCGTGCCCGGGGCGAGGCGACGAAGCCCAGCCAGTCCTGCGACGGCCCGGCCGTCTCCACCTTGGACGTGAAGATCTCGCACGTGTCGCCGCTCGACAGTTGGTGGTCGAGCGACACCAGCCGGCCGTTGACCTTGGCGCCGATGCAGGCGTGGCCGACCTCGGTGTGCACGGCGTAGGCGAAGTCGACCGTCGTCGACCCCAGCGGCAGGGTGACCACGCGCCCCTTGGGCGTGAACACGAAGACCTCGTCCTGCTCGAGATCGGTCTTCAGGCTCTGCATGAACTGGGCAGGATCGCTGACCTCGGCCTGCCAGTCGATGATCCGGTTCAGCCAGTCGATGTCGGCCGACGGTGAGCCGTCCTTGTAGGCCCAGTGGGCGGCGACGCCCCACTCGGCACGCTGGTGCATCTCGCGCGTCCGGATCTGCATCTCGATCGGCTTGCCGGCAGGCCCGATGACCGTCGTGTGCAAGCTCTGGTAGAGGTTGAACTTGGGCATCGCGATGTAGTCCTTGAACCGGCCGACCACCGGCCGCCAGCGCCCGTGGATGCACCCGAGCGCGGCGTAGCAGTCCTTCATCGAGTCGACGATCACGCGCACCGCCACGAGATCGAAGATGTCGTCGAACTCGCGGCCCTTGACGACCATCTTCTCGTACAGGCTCCACAAGTGCTTGGGCCGGCCGGTCACCTCGGCGGCGATGCCGAGCTCGGCCAGGCGCGTGCGGACCTCCTTGACCGCCGCGTCGAGGTAGACCTCGCGCTCCGGGGAACGGCTGCTGACGAGGTGGTCGAGCTCGGCGAAGCGCTTCGGGTGGAGGGCGGCGAAGGAGAGATCCTCGAGCTGCTGCTTGATCTCCTGCATCCCGAGGCGGTGGGCCAGCGGGGCGTAGATGTCGAGCGTCTCCTGGGCGATGCGCTGCTGCTTCGGCGCCGGCATGGCGGCGATCGTCCGCATGTTGTGCAGCCGATCGGCGAGCTTGATCACCAGCACGCGCAGGTCGCGGGCCATGGCGACGAGCATCTTGCGCATCGTCGCGGCCTGCTGCGCCTCCCGGGAGTCGAACTGGATGCGCTCGAGCTTGGTGACGCCGTCGACGATGGCGGCGACCTCCGGCCCGAAGTTCTGTTCCACGTCGCCGAGCGTGATCTCGGTGTCCTCGACTGCGTCGTGGAGGAGGGCAGCGGCGACGGAGATCTCGTCGAGCCCGATGTCGGCGACGATGCGGGCCACGGCCAGCGGGTGGTTGATGTAGCTCTCGCCGCTGGAGCGGAGCTGGCTGCGGTGCGCCTCGGCGGCAGCCTGGTAGGCCCGGTTGATCGTGGCGACCGGTGCCTTGGGATGCCGGCTGCGGTAGCTGGCCAGCAGCGGGGTCAGCTCGGCGGGCGCGGCGGCCTCGTGGTGGCGTCGCCACGGTAGGACGCGATCGACAGTGCCCACGACCGACCTCAGTAGCTCACCAGCACCTCGAGGCGCCGGTCGCCGAGCGCGGCCCGCCCTCCGAGGGCGCTGATCTCGATCAGGATGCCGACGCCCACGATGACGCCGCCGAGGGTCTCGACGAGCCGAGCCGTGGCCGACGCCGTGCCGCCCGTTGCCAGCACGTCGTCGACCACCAGCACGCGCTCGTCGGGGTGGATCGCATCACGGTGGATCTCCAACTTGTCGGAGCCGTACTCCAAGGCGTACTCCTCGCGTACGACCGCCCACGGCAGCTTGCCGGGCTTGCGCACCGGCACGAACCCGGCGCCGAGGTGGTAGGCGACCGGGGCGGCGAGGATGAAGCCGCGCGCCTCGACGCCGACGACCCGGTCGACCTCGACGTCGCTGAAGCGGTCGGCGAGCTCGTCGATGGCCCGGCGGAAGGCGCCGGCGTCGCCGAGCAGTGGGGTGATGTCCCGGAACGTGACGCCGCGCTCGGGGAAGTCGCCGATGTCGCGGACCAGCGAGCGCAACCACATGTTGTCGACGACCTGCGTGGCGGTCCCCTGGGCAGAGGCGGCGTCCCCGGTCATGATACCGAGGATACCGACGCACTTGGGGCTGTGCGCAGCGCCGGGCGTCCGGCGTCCACTCCCCAAACTGGGCGGAGCGGCGATCCGCCCTCGGACTATCGCCGCTTCTTCTTGCGGGGGCGCGGGGGGTGGGTCAGCAGGCGGTCGGGCGGGGCCGACGCCACGGTGGTGGGCGGCGCGGCGGCGACCGTCGCCGCGTCGGGCGCGCCAGCCTCCGGCACCAGCGCTCGGCGGCGGCGCGTCGACACCTGACGCACACCGCCCGGACCGGCGATGACGACGGCCCGCAGCTCGTCGCCGACGAGGTGGTCGCCGGCACCGGAGCGGTGCCCGGCGAACAGCGGCGAGCGGGCCTTCAGCCAGCCGAGCAGCGGCGAGGCGACGAAGATCGACGAATAGGCGCCGGTGAGCATGCCGACGAGCAAGGCGATGGCGAACTCGCGCAGGGTGACCTGACCGAACACGCCGGCGCCGACGAGCAGCAGCGACAGCACGGGCAGGGATGAGGCCAGCGTCGTGTTGATCGAGCGCAACAGCACCTGGTTCATCGAGATGTTGACGAGGTCACCGGCCGTCAGGCCGGCGGCGGCGACACGGCGCTCGTTGTTCAGGATGCGATCGAACACGACGATGCTGTCGTACAGCGAGTAGCCGAGCACGGTGAGGAAGGCGATCACCGTCGCCGGGGTCACCTCGAAGCCGAACACCGAGTAGATCCCGATGCTGATGACCACGTCGTGGATCATTGCCAGCAGGGCGGTCAGGGCCATCCGCCACTCGAAGCGGAACGAGATGTACAGGGCGATCAGGGCGAGGAACACGAACAGGGCGATGACCGCCTTGCGCGTGATCTCCTCCCCCCACGAGGCGCTGACCGAGGCCACGCTGACGTCCGCGGGGTCGACGCCCGCCGCCTCGGCGAGGGCCTCCTGGACCTCCACCCGCACCGCCTCCGGTTGGTCCTCGACCTGGACCTTGATGATGTCGCCGCTGTCGGAGTTGCGCTCCTGGATCTTGGCCGTGTCGCTCTCGATGCCGGCGTCGTCGAGGACCCCCCGGGCGTCGTCGATGGTCAAGTCGCCCGCCGGCACGTCCCAGGCGACGCCGCCCTCGAAGTCGATGCCCAGCACCAGGCCGCGCTGCCACAAGGACAGGGCGCTGATCGCCAGCAGGGCCAGCGAGATGCCCATCCACACGCGCCGCTTGCCCCAGAAGTCGATGGCCGTCTGTCCGAGGACGAGGCGACGCCAGCGGGAGGTGCCGATCGGCCGGGTCGCGCCGAGGGCGGCTTCGGGTGTCGTCGTCGTGCTCATGACTCCACCGCCGCCCGGGCGGGGGCCATCCCGATGCCGAACTGGTCGTGCCGGTCGAGCCGACCGGTGTCGGCCATGAGGATGACGGCCGGGCGGGTGAAGAACCACAGCACGATGACGTCGCAGATCGTCGTCACGCCGAGGTACAGGGCGAAGCCGCGGACCGAGCCCACGCTGAGCACGAACAGCACGGCGGCGGCGATGAACGACACCAGGTTGGCGGCCAGGATCGTCCGCCACGTCGAGGTGAAGGCCCGCCCTGCCGAGTTCTTGAACGTGCGGCCGTGGAGGACCTCGTCCTTCATCCGCTCGAAGTACACGACGTAGCTGTCGACGGTCATGCCGATCGACACGACGATGCCCGTGACACCGGCCAGCGTGAGGGCGTAGTTGGTGGTCTGGGAGATCAACACCGCGACGCTGTAGATGAGCATCCCCCACACGAACATGCCGGCGGCGATGAGCAGCGTCAGGCGTCGGTAGAAGACGATCAGCAGCAACAGCAGCAGGAAGATGCCGGCGAGGCCGGCGAAGATCGAGGCTCGCATGGAGTCCTGGCCCAGCGTGGGCGACACGGTGTCGACGCGCAGCACCTCGACGTCGGTCGGGAAGGCCCCGCGGTTCAGGACGCGGGCCAGGGATCGGGCCTCGCCCTCCTCGAATTGGCCCGTGATCGACACGTCGCCCGAGAACTCGGGCTGACGGACGGCCGGCGCGGACTGGATGACATCGTCGAGGACGATCGCCAGCTGCCCGCTCGGGCACGTCTCCAGCCTGTTGAAGCATTGCGTGGAAAGGGCGTTCCACGACGCCTCGCCGGTGGCGACTGAGGCCCACGACGACCGTCCACCCCTCCTGCTGGGTCAGCTCGACGTCGGCGCTGTCACGGGGGAAGATGTTCTCGGCGGACGCGCCGGGCGGACCGACGAGGCACGTGCCGCCGTCGAGCGTGCGCAGCGCGGTCTGCTCGGATTGCGGGAGTGGCACGGTGGTCGAGGTGGGCGACGCGCCAGGCAGCGTCGTGGACGCGCCGGGCCCGGTCGTCGGCGGCGCGGACGTCGTGCTGGCGGCGGCGTCCGGCGGGGATGTCGGTGGGGCACCGGCGGTACGAGCGATGCCGGCGGGTGCACCGAAGCCGGCCGGCGTGGCGGGGGTCGTCGCGGTCGGAGCGACTGACGTCGCGGCCGCCGTGCTCGCCGGGACCGAGCCGGGGACGCTGGAGCCGGGCACGGTCGAGCTCGTGTCGTCGGGTGGTGCGGCGCAGGCGAAGACCGGGCGCAGCGTGACGATGCCGGCGACGTCGACGGCATCGAGCGCCTCGCGCTGATCCTTCACGCCGGGCAGGTCGACGACGATGTTCGAGCCCTCGACCCGGACGTCGGGTTCGGCGATGCCGCGGTTCTCCAGCTCGTCACGGATCAGGTCGCGGATCACCAGCAGGTCGTCGCCGGTGGCTCCTTCCGTCGGCGACAGGACGACGGACACGCCGCCCTGCAGGTCGAGGCCGAGGACCGGGGTGTTGCTGAAGGCGAGGTTGATCAGCAGGAGGATGACCGTGACGCCGACGCAACCGATGAGCGACGCCCACAGGCGGCGGCGGTTCATTCGGTGTTGTTGCGAGTCTGGTTGTCGCGCGCCGGCTTGTCGGCGGCGGAGGCGGCGTCGCCGCTGTCGGCCGGGGTCTCGATGGCCTTGGTCTCGCCCGCGGCTGCGGCGCGGGTCGTGTCGACCTTGCCCTGGACGAACCCGCGGTTGACCCGGATCTGCACATCGTCGTCGATCTCGATCCAGATGCGGTCGTCCTCGAACCCGGTGATGAAGCCGTAGATGCCCGAGGTCGTCAGCACCTCGTCGCCGACCTCCAGTGACGTCTGCATGGCCTGCTGGTCGCGCAGCCGGCGGCGCTGCGGACGGATCATCAGGAAGTACAGGGCCAGCGGGATCATCAGGAGGATCCCGAGCTGGATCAAGCCGGCGGCGCCGCCGCCGCTGTCGTCTTCGGCGGCGAGGATGGTGAGGACGTGCATCTGTTCCGTTTCCGATCAGCCCCGGGTGTGCCCGGGCCGGCGGAAGATCCTACCGACGAGGGTCGCCGGAGTCACTGCACCATGGCGATGTTCGCTCAGTCCCAGATCGCCAGTACCTCGGCCCGCAGCGCCGCCAGCGTGCCCCGGCCGATCGCGTCCCGCAGGCGGTCCATCAGTTGCAGCGTCCAGGCCACGTTGTGCATGCTGAGCAGGCGCGACGCGGTCGGCTCGCCGACGGCGAAGAGGTGCCGCAGATAGCCCCGGCTGTGCCGGGCGCACACCGCGCAGGCGCAGTCGACATCGACGGGCCCGTCCTCGTCGCCGTGCCGGGCAGCCTTGATCTGCACCTTGCCGGTCGACGTCAGCGCCGTTCCGTGGCGACCGAGGCGGGTCTGCATGACGCAGTCGAACTGGTCGACGCCGGCCGCCACCGCCTCGACGAGCGACGCCGGGTCACCGACGCCCATCAGGTAGCGCGGCCGGTCGGCCGGCAGGTGGGCGATGGCCGCGGCGAGCGCGGGCAGCATCTCCTCGCGGGTCTCCCCCACTGACAACCCGCCGATGCCGTAGCCGTCGAAGTCGAGGGCCGCGGTGTGGCAGGCGCTCTCGGTCCGTAACGCAGTCGACGTCCCGCCCTGGACGATCCCGAACAGCGACTGCCCGTCGCGCCGGTGGGCGGCGCGGGCCCGCACCGCCCACGCCGTCGTCCGCTCGACGGCGAGGGCGATGACATCGGGCGGGCTGGGCAGCGGCGGGCAGACGTCGAGGACCATCTGGATGTCGGCACCGAGCAGTTCCTGCACGGCGACCGCCGACTCCGGCGTGAACCGGTGGATCGATCCGTCGTACACGCTGCGGAACGTGACGCCGCCGTCGTCGACCTTCGGGGCGAGGGAGAACACCTGGAAGCCCCCGGAGTCGGTCAGCGTCACACCGTCCCACCCGGAGAAGGCGCCGAGGCCGCCGAAGCGGGCGACGACGTCGGCTCCCGGGCGCAGCATCAGGTGGTAGGCGTTGCCGAGGACGATCTCGGCTCCCAGCGTCGTCGTAGTCGGCGGCGCTGAGGTACTTCACCGCTCCACGGGTGCCGACGGGCATGAAGCACGGTGTGCGGTAGGTGCCGCGCGCCGTGTGGGCGATCGCCGAGCGGGCCGCCCCGTCGGTCGCCAGGATCTCCATCCTCACCGGGTGCAAGCCAGCGAACCTACCGAAACGTCAGTAAGGACTTGCGCGATGAGGTCATCGAACTCGCTGCGTCACGGTTTGCTTCGGCTGCGCTGCAGCCGAAGAAGGCGACCGTAAATGATTGGTCGCCTCGCCTATCGGCTCGGCTCCTGAGCGTGGCGGTCGAGGAGCATGGCGTCGCCGAAGGACAGGAACCGGTAGCCCTCGGCGAGCGCCGTGGCGTACAGCGTCCGCCACCGCGGGCCGACGAAGGCGTCGATCATCATCAGCAGTGTCGTGCGTGGCAGGTGGAAGTTGGTCAGCAGCACGTCGACGACATCGAAGGGCACGCCGCGGTGGAGGAACAGCTCCGTGCGCCCGGCCAGGCGCCCGCTCGCCGCGGCGCTCTCCAGCGCCCGCACGCTCGTCGTGCCGATCGCCACGACGCGCCGGGCCGAGCGGCAGGCGGCCCACGTCGCCTCCGGCACGCGGTAGCGCTCGCTGTGCATGCGGTGGTCGAGCGGGTCTGGCTCGCTGACCGGCTGGAACGTGTCCAGGCCGACGACGAGCTCGACAGGCACGACGGGCACGCCCATCGACCGGACGCGCTCGAGCAGGTGGGGGGTCAGGTGCAGGCCGGCCGTGGGCGCGGCGGCCGAGCCCGGCTCGGTGGCGTAGACGGTCTGGTAGCGATCGGGCCGCTCCAGGCGGGTGCGGATGTACGGCGGCAGCGGCATCTCGCCGTGCTCGCCGAGCACCTCCAGCGGTTCGGCGACGCCGAGCAGCTCGACGTGGAACGTGTCGCCAGCCCCGGTGCGCCCACCGACGGCGAGCACCGGACGGCCGTCGGCGCCGAGCAGCTGCTCCCCCAGCCGCAGCCGGCGAGCCGGACGTACGAGGGCCTCCCACGTGCGGCGATCGGCGCTACGCGGCTCGAGCAGCAGCACCTCGGCCGCACCGCCGGTCGCTCGGCGCAGGCGCAGGCGGGCGGGGATGACCTTCGTCTCGTTGACGACGACGACGTCACCGTCGGCGAGCAGGTCGGGCAGATCGGCGACGGTGCGGTGCTCGGGCGGGGCCGTGCCGCGGTCGACGAGCAGGCGCGCCGCGTCGCGGGGCTCGATGGGCACCTGGGCGATGCGCGCGGCGGGCAGCTCGTAGTCGAGCTCGTCGAGTCGCACGCCGTGAGGGTACGGCCGGGCCGATGTGCCAGCATCGGCGCCCGTGAGCACACAGCGCGACGAGCAGGTGACGATCGGTGACGAGGGGTCGATGACGATGCCGGTGTGGATCCCCGACTCCGAGCGAGGACCGACGATCCTGCTGCTCCAGGAGATCTTCGGTGTCGGCCCGTACATCCGCGCCGTCGGCGAGCGTCTCGCCGCCGCCGGCTACGTCGTCGGCGCGCCTGACCTGTTCTGGCGATTCGCCCCCGGCTGGGATGCCGGCCACGACGAAGCGGGCCTGGCGGCGTCGATGCAGCAGGTCGCCAACCTCGATCCCGCCCGCGCCGTCGCCGACAGCGTCGCCGCGCTCGGCCATCTCGCCGGGCTGCCGGAGAGCGATGGCCGGCCGGGGGTGATGGGGTTCTGCCTCGGCGGGACGCTGGCCTTCGGCGTCGCCGCCGCCGACGACCCGGCGGTGTGCATCAGCTACTACGGGTCGGGCGTGCCGGGCATGGTCGACCGCCTCGACGACGTGACCTGCCCGACGCTGTTCCACTTCGGGTCGACGGACGCCTACATCCCGGGCGAAGGTGTGGAGGCGCTCGGCGCGGCGATCGCCGGCCGGTCGGGCTTCGTGCTCAACGTCGAGGCCGCGGGCCACGCCTTCGACAACCACGAGTCGGAGATGTTCTACGACGAGGCCGCCGCCAAGGCCGCCTGGGCCAAGACGATGGCCTTCCTCGCCGAGCACCTCCCCGTCCGCTGATCCGAGTGTTTGCTGCCGGCGGAGTGTCTCCTGCGGGGCGTCCCCGCAGGAGACACTCCGACGCAGCAAACACTCGGATGGGGGAAGGTCAGTCGAACAGGCCGGGGGTCGTCGGGCGGGCCTGAGGTGGGGTCAGGCCGAGGTGGATGTAGGCGGCGGGCATCGCCACACGGCCGCGCGGGGTGCGCGCCAGGAGGCCCTGTTGGATCAGGAACGGCTCGTAGACGTCCTCGACCGTCTCGGTCTGCTCGCCGACCGAGATGGCCAGCGTCGACAGGCCGACCGGGCCACCCCCGAACTGCTGGCACAGCGCTCCGAGGATGGCCCGGTCGACCTTGTCCAGGCCGCGGTCGTCGACCCCGAACACGCCGAGCCCGGCGCGGGCCGTGACGGCATCGATCGTGCCGTCGCCGCGTACCTCGGCGAAGTCGCGGACCCGTCGCAGCAGGCGGTTGGCGATGCGCGGCGTGCCCCGAGAGCGGCGGGCGATCTCCCACGCCCCGGGCGTGTCGAGGGTGACGTCGAGGATGCCGGCCGCCCGCACGACGATCGACTCCAGCTCCGCCGTGTCGTAGTAGTCGAGGCGGGCGACGAGCCCGAAGCGGTCGCGCAGCGGTCCGGTGATCATGCCCGTCCGGGTCGTCGCCCCGACCAGGGTGAACGGCGGCAGGGTCAGGCGGATGCTCGACGCCGCGGGGCCCTTGCCGACGACGATGTCGAGCCGGAAGTCCTCCATCGCCGGGTACAGGATCTCCTCCACCGCCCGCGACAGGCGGTGGATCTCGTCGATGAAGAGGACGTCGCGCTCCTCCAGCTTGGTCAAGATGGCGGCCAGGTCGCCGGCCCGCTCCAGCGCCGGCCCTGACGTGACGTGCAGGGTCACGCCCATCTCGGCGGCGGCGATGCCGGCCAGCGTCGTCTTGCCGAGACCGGGCGGGCCGGCGAACAGCAGGTGGTCGACGGCTTGCCCGCGCCGCCTGGCCGCTTCGATGACGATCTCCAGGTGCTCCTTCAGCTCCCGCTGGCCGACGAACTCGGCGAGCAGCCGCGGTCGCAGACCGGCCTCGACGACATCCTCCTGCTCGCCGGTGAGCCCGGCGTCGAGGAACTCGTCACGCACGACGGGCCCCGAGCAACTTGAGCGCGTCACGCAGCAACGTCGCGGCGTCGGCGTCGGCCGGCAGCTCGCGCAGTGCCTCGCGGATCTCCTCGGGCCCGTAGCCGAGACCCGCCAGCGCCTCGCGGACGTCGCCGATCGCCGAGCTGGCGCCGTTCCCCCCGACCGGGTCGAGGACGGGCACCGAGAGGCGGCTGCGCAGCTCGACGAGCAACCGCTCGGCCGTCTTCTTGCCGACGCCAGGGACCATCGTCAAGGCGCCCAGATCGCCCCCGGCGACGATGTCGACCAGGACGGTGGGCGGGTGGGTGGCCAGGATCGCGATGGCCAGCGCCGGACCGACGCCGTGGGTGGCGATGAGCGTCTGGAACGTCGCCCGCTCCGTACGGTCGAGGAAGCCGTACAGCGTCTGGCCGTCCTCGCGGATGTGGTGGTGGATGTGGAGGAACGTCGTCGTCGTCGGCTCCAGTTCGGGCAGGGTCCGGGAGGAGACGACGACGTGGTAGCCGACGCCTCCGACCTCGAGGAGCACCGTTCCGTCGAGCCCGCGCTCCAGCACCGTGCCGCGCAGCGAGCCGATCACGTCGGCGCTCCGGGTCCGTTCGTCGTGCCCGTCGCGGCGGCGACGCGGTCACGCATCGGGACCATCGCCAGGTGGCACAGGGCCAGGGCCGCGGCGTCGGCGGCGTCGGCCGGCCGCGGCGGACCGGCCAGGCGGAGGCGCGCCTGGACCATCCGCTGTACCTGCTCCTTGGGCGCCCCGCCCCATCCGGCGACGGCGTCCTTGACCTGGTTGGGGGTGTACTGGGCGACGTCGCAGCCGGCGGCGGCGGCCTCGGCGAGGGCCAGCCCGCTGGCCTGGCCCACGCTCATCGCCGTGCGCACGTTGACCTGGAAGAAGACGTGCTCGACGGCGACGGCGTCCGGGTCGTACTCGGCGATCAACGCCGACAGCTCGCGGCGCAGCGCCGCCAGCCGGTGCGGCAGTGGCTCGCTCGCCGGGGTGCGCAGCACGCCGAGGGCGACTGCGGTGGCGTGGCCGGCTGGGCCACCGTCGACGACGGCGTACCCGCAGCGCGTCAGCCCCGGATCGATGCCGAGGACGCGCGTGCGGGCTGCTGCGAACACAGGTTCGTAGGCTAGTCGGCGCCGCTGCCGGCGTGGTGGACGCTACAACGACGCCAGGGCACCGACCAGTTCGCTGACCGGCCGGTACGTGAGACCGGCGATCGCCCGATGGGCGTAGCGCACGATCCCGTCGCCATCGACGATGAACACGCTGCGGCGCGGGAACCCGATCGGGCCGAGCGTCCCGTAGGCGGCGGCGACCGCCTTGTCGGTGTCGGCCAACAGCGGGAAGTCGAACCCGCCGTGCTTGGCCGAGAATCGCTCGTGGCTGGCGATGCCCTGGGCCGAGATGGCCAGCACCTGGGCGCCGAGGGCGGTGAACTGCTGGAGCCCGTCGTTGTAGGTGTTCAGCTGTTTGGTGCACACCGGCGTGTCGTCACCCGGGTAGAAGACGAGGACGACGGGCCGTCCGGCGTAGTCGGCGAGCGAGTAGTCGCGTCCACCCGTGCCCGGCAACGTGAACGCCGGGGCCCGGTCCCCCACGGACAACGTCACGACGCCTCCTCCATCGCCTCGTCCATCACGTCGTCGGGAATGTCGAAGTTGGCGAAGACGTCCTGCACGTCGTCGTTGTCCTCGATGGCCTCGACGATGCGCAGGACCCGTTTGGCCTCCGCCACGGTGGTGACCGGCACCAGGTTCTCCGACACCATCGGCGCATCGGCCGACTCGACCGAGAAGCCGGCGGCGAGGAGGGCATCGCGCACGTCGAAGGTCCGCGAGGCGTCCGTCGTGACGCGCCAGACACCACCGTCGTCGGCGACGTCGTCGGCGCCGGCGTCGAGGGCGGCGAGCATCAACTCGTCCTCGGACGCTCCGCCGTCGACGAGCACGATGCCGCGCCGGGCGAATTGCCAGCTGACCGCGCCCGGCTCGGCCAGCGAGCCGCCGTGCTTGGTGAACACGCCACGAATCTCGGATCCCGTCCGGTTCCGGTTGTCGGTGAGCACGTCGATCAGCAGGGCCACGCCGCCGGGCGCGTAGCCCTCGTACATGATCGCCTCGTAGGTGCCGGCATCACCCTCGCCGGTGCCGCGCTTGATCGCCCGGTCGATGGCGTCGTTGGTCATCTGCGCGGCCTTGGCCTTCTGCACCGCGGTGCGCAGCGTGGGGTTGGCGTCGGCGTCACCGCCGCCGGCCCGTGCGGCGACCTCCAGCTGGCGGGCCAGCTTGTTGAACAACTTGCCACGGGCCTTGTCGACAGCACCCTTCTTGTGCTTGATCGTGGCCCACTTCGAGTGACCGGACATCTCAACGCTCCTGCGTCTGGTGGACGAGCTCGACGAACGCCGCGTGCAGCCGCAGATCATCGGTCAGCTCGGGATGGAAGGAGGCCGCCATGACGCGACCTTGACGGACGAGCACGGCGTCGTCCTGGTGGCGGGCGAGAACCTCCACGGCCGGGCCGACCGACTCGACCCGGGGCGCCCGGATGAACACGCCGTGGAACGGCGCGTCGACGTCGTCAATGCCCGTGACGTCGAGCTCCGTCTCGAAGCTGTCGAGCTGGCGGCCGTAGCCGTTGCGCTGGACGGTGATGTCGAGGGCTCCGAACGTGCGCTGGTCAGGCCGGCCGTCGTGGATCTCCGTGGCCAGCAGGATCATCCCGGCGCACGTGCCGAACACCGGCAGGCCATCCGACAGGCGGGCCTTGATCTCGTCGAACAGCCCGCTCGAGGTGAGCAGGTTGGACATCGTGGTGCTCTCCCCGCCGGGCATCACCAGCGCGTCGACGGCCGTCAGGTCGGCCGGGCGGCGGACATCGTGGGCCGTGACGCCGAGCTCAGTGAGCCGCTTGGCGTGGGCCCGGAACGCGCCCTGCAGCGCCAGGACCCCGATGACGGGCGACGCCGCCTGCACCTGGAGGCTCCGGGTTCACCAGCCGCGGTCCGCGTAGCGCTCGGTGACGTCGTCCATCCCGATGCCGGTCATCGGGGCGCCGAGGCCGCGGCTGACCTTGGCCAGGATCGCGGCGTCCTGGAAGTGGGTCGTGGCCTCGACGATGGCCTTCGCCCGCGGCGACGGGTCGTCGCTCTTGAAGATCCCGGAGCCGACGAACACCGCTTCGGCGCCGAGCTGCATGGCCAGGGCGGCGTCGGCCGGGGTGGCGATGCCCCCGGCGCAGAACAGCGGCACGGGCAGCCAGCCGGTCTCGGCGACCTCCTGAACGAGCGGCAGTGGGGCTTGCAGGCGCTTGGCCCAATCGAACAGCTCCGCCGAGTCGGCCTGGGTCAGCTTGCGGATGTCACCGGTGATCGAGCGCAGGTGGCGGACGGCCTCCACGATGTTGCCGGTTCCGGCCTCGCCCTTGGAGCGGATCATCGCCGCCCCTTCGGAGACGCGCCGCAGCGCCTCACCGAGGTTCGTCGCGCCGCACACGAACGGGACGTCGAAGGCGAACTTGTCGATGTGATGGGCCTCGTCGGCCGGCGTCAGGACCTCGCTCTCGTCGACGAAGTCGACGCCGAGCGCCTGCAGGATCTGGGCCTCGACGAAGTGCCCGATGCGAGCCTTGGCCATCACCGGGATGGACACCGCGGCTTCGATGCCCTCGATCATCTCGGGATCACTCATCCGGGCGACACCGCCGTCGCGGCGGATGTCGGCCGGCACCCGCTCGAGCGCCATCACTGCGCAGGCGCCGGCATCCTCGGCGAGGCGAGCCTGCTCGGGCGTGACGACGTCCATGATGACGCCGCCCTTGAGCATCTCGGCCAGTCCTCGTTTGACCGGGAACGTGCCGGTCGCGCGCGTCGTCTGCATGATCACCCATGCTAACGAGCGACCGAGCCGTGGCAGCAGGTGTTCGGTGCGCCGGGCGGCGCGTCAGAACGAAGCCGTCTGGCCCTCGCGTGGCAGCTCGATGAAGGTGCGGCCCGGCGTCAGCTCGATCGGCGTCGCCGTTGACGTCGAAGAGGGCGAAGGGATCGAGGCGGTCGGCGCGCGACCAGGTCCCCTCGACCATGTTCCCGCCGGTGAACACGTAGGCCTTGCCGCCGCCGACGCTCTGGGCATCGGGGCTGCCGGAGATCCCGGGGGCGTAGGACATCTCCAGGACGACAACGTTGTTGGCGGTGATCTGCTCGTCCGTGGCGGCGTCGGTGTGCGGGGCGCCGTTCATCTCCCGGCGGTACACGCCGGCCGCGGGATCCCATGTCCAGTGGGCGTTGACGGCGTCCAACTGGACGTCGACGCCGGCGGCCGGGACGCCGAGCGGCAGCTCCCCGTCGTTGCGGTAGGCGAACTGCTGCGGCGGTGGGCCCTGGTCGGGCAGCGCCTGCTCCCAGAACGGCGTCGTCCCGCCGTAGAGGTTGTGCGGGGAGCGCCGACCGCGCTGGCGGAACATGCCGGCGGCGCCCTGGTTCAACTCGACGAGGTCGCTGGAGCGGATGGCCTGGGTGACCGCCTCGTTGCCCCCGCTCCAGGCGAACAGTGGGCGGTGCAAGGAGCCGAACAGGTCGACGTCCTGGATGCGCCCGGAGCGGATCGGGCCGACCGGGTCGCTGCCCTGGCTGTGGAAGACCATCGCGAAGCGGGTCAGGCTGTCGTTGACGATCTCCTCGTACACCAGGTCGGCGGCGTTGAAGCCCGTCTGCGGTCGGGCCGCCGGGGCGTTGTCGATCTTGACGACGAGGGCCGGGCGGGCCGGGGCGGTCTCGCCCTCGGCCAGCGGGATGCCGGTGAGCGGCATCCGGGGGATGATCAGCTCCGTCGTGGTGGTCGGGGCGGCCGTCGTCGTCGTGCGCCTCGACGTCGTCGACGTCGTCGTCGTGGTCCGCCGTGTCGTCGTCGGCGCATCGGTCGTCTCGGGCACCGTGGCCTCGGTCGTCGTCGGGCTGGCCGCGTCTCCGCTGGAGCAGGCCACGGCGACGGCGATCAAGCCGCCGACCAGGATCGCCGAGGCAACCCGATGGCGTGTGGTGGGGGGACGTCGTTCACTCATAGCTCTCTCAACAGACTGATCCGCTCCTCGAGCGGGGGGTGCGTGTCGAACAGCCTGTGGATCGATCCGAGTCGACCCTGGTCGCCGACGCCACTCATGGGCTGTTCGATCCACAAGTGTGCCGTGGCCGTGGACGCGGAGTGCGTCACGGTCGTGTCGTCGCGCAATTTTTCCAGAGCCGAGATCAGACCTGGTGGATACCTCGTGAGCTGCACAGCGCTGACGTCGGCCAGCGTCTCCCGGCGCCGGGAGATCGTCGCCTGCATCGCCCTGGCGATGATCGGAGCGAAGATGAGCAGGGCAATCCCGAGGAAGGCCAGCGGGTTGGCGTGGTCGCCCTGGTCGCCATCGCGGCGCACTCGCCCGCCGTTCCACCACATCATCCGGATGGCGACATCGGTCATCAACGCCACCGCCCCGACCAATGTCACAGCCAGCGTCGAGACGAGGATGTCGTAGTTGCGGATGTGCGAGAGCTCGTGGGCGATGACCCCTTCGAGCTCGACGCGGTTGAGCTTCTCCAGCAAACCGGTGGTCACGGCGATCGCCGCGTGCTTGGGGTTGCGGCCAGTGGCGAAGGCGTTCGGCGCGGGATCCTCGACGACGTACACACGTGGCTTGGGCAGCCCACTGGCGATGCACAGCCCCTCGACGAGGTTGTGCAGGCGGCGGTACTGCTCGGGGTCGGCCGGGCGGGCCCGGCTGACGGCGAGGGCGATCGCGTCCGCCTTCCAGTACGAGGCGAACGCCAGGGCGCCGGCGATCAACAGGGCGATGAGCGCGCCCGCCCAGCCGAAGCCGGTGAGATAGCCGGCCGCCGCCCCGACGGCCACGGCGATCAGCACGAACCCGGCGATGAGGGCGACCGACCGGCGCTTGTTGGAGCGGATCAGTTCGAACATCGGACGCGCCGCGCGAACGTGGTGGTTACGGGGGCCATGTCGCGGCTCAGAACTCGACGGTCGGCACGGTCCGGGCGGCCTCGTCAGCCTCGAAGTACTCGCGCCGCTCGAACTTCAGCATGTTGGCGTAGATCACCGTCGGGAACTGCTGCAGCTTGTTGTTGTAGTCGAGCACGCTGTCGTTGTAGAACTGCCGCGCATAGGCGACCCGGCCCTCGGTGGCCGTCAGCTCCTCCTGCAGGGCGAGGAAGTTCTGGTTCGCCTTGAGGTCCGGGTAGGCCTCGCTGAGGGCGAAGATCTGGCGCAGGGCGCCGGACAGCTGGGTGTCCGCCTCGGCCTGCGCATGCGGTGTGTCGGGTGCCGAGATCGCCGCGTTGCGGGCCCGGATGACGGCGTCGAGGGTCTCCCGCTCGTGGGCTGCATAGCCCTTGACGGTCTCCACGAGGTTCGGGATCAGGTCGAGGCGGCGCTTCAGCTGGACGTCGATCTGCGACCAGGCGTTCTCGATCTGGTTGCGCCGCCGGATCAAGCCGTTGTACGCGGCGATCAGGTAAACGATCAGCAGCACCACCAGCACGGCGATGACGATGAGGACGAAAGTCATGTGTCGAGTGTACGAGCGGCACCTGCACCGTCAGACGGATGGGCCGGCGCCCGGCAGGCGGGCGCCGTAGCGATCACGGATGCGCTCCGTGTCGAGCCAGCGGCTTGGACGGACGCGGGACGGCTCGTCCACGTCGAGCAGTTGACGGTAGATGGCGATGTACTCGGCGGCCAGCGTCGTCATCGAGAACTGCGTCGCCCGGCGGTGGCCCGCCGCCCGCAGGGACTCGGTGAGCAGCTGGTCGTCGAGCACGGCAGCGATGGCCTTCGCCAGCGCCCCGACGTCACCCGGCTCGGTGAGAAGGGCGTCGACGCCGTCGGTGGCGACGTTGCGGTAGCCGTCGATGCCGCTGGCGACGACCGGCGTCCCGGCCGCCATCGCTTCGATCAGCACCACACCGAACGACTCGCCGTGCAGGGACGGGGCGCAGAACACCGTCGCCCCCCGCAGCCGGGCGAACTTCTCGGCGTCGCTGATCCGTCCGAGCCACGTGATGCGCTTGTCCTCGCCGTGCTCGGCGCGCAGCCGGGGACCGTCGGGACCGTCACTGGCGATCCACAGCCGGGTCGTCGCCGGCAATGATCGGAAGGCCTCCAGCAGCACGGCCAGGCCCTTGCGCTCCTCGTGGCGCCCGCAGAAGAAGATCGTCGGGCTGACCGTCGGCGTCGGCGGCGTGGATGCGATGCGGTCGATCTCCACGCCGTTGAACAGGATGTCGTACTCCCCGGCGCCCAGGAACCGTTCGACGAGCTCCAGGGCGTCCTTGGACACCACCACCTTGCGATCGAGCTGCCCGGTGTGCCAGCGGAGCGCACCGGTCAGGATCCGGTAGCTGGGGTTGCGCCCCGCGGCGTGGAACGTGCCGACGATCGGTGCCGGGTGCATCAACACCGATGTCATCGACGGCCCCGGCGCACACGGCTCGTGCACGTGGAGCACGTCGAACCGCTCGTCGTTGAGCGCCCTGATCGTGCGCAGGGCGGCCGAGGCGTCCGGGCGCCAGCGGGGCGATCGGAGCCGTTGGCCGCGGTCGGCAGGCTGTTGCCGAGCGGCGTGACGAACGGCTCTGGCGGCGGCCCGTCACAGGGTCCGAGGACCCGCGCTTCGTGACCGTTCTGGCGCAGCGCCCGTGCCAGGCCGAGCACCTGGCCCTGGACGCCACCGGGCACGGTCAGGCTGTAGGGGCACACCAGCCCAATCCGCATCGACCGCCCGGGTGTCGTCACGCCGCGTCACCGTAGCGGCGGGACGGGCTCGATCCCGGGTATCCGCCCCCGCCTGGCACACTCGCCGGCATGCTCCGACCGTTCCGGCAGGTCGACGTGTTCGCCGACGTGGCCTACGCCGGCAACCCCGTCGCCGTCATCCTCGACGGCGACCGACTCGACGACGACACGATGCGAGACGTCGCCCGGTGGACGAACCTCTCCGAGACGACCTTCGTGCTCCCACCGACGGCGACGGACGCCGACTACCGGGTGCGGATCTTCACACCGACGACGGAGCTGCCCTTCGCCGGGCACCCGACCCTCGGCACCTGCCACGCCTGGCTGGCCCACGGTGGCACCCCGCAGCGGCGCGACACGATCGTCCAGCAGTGCGCGGCCGGCCTGGTCACGCTGCGCCGGACGGAGGCGGGTCTGGCGTTCGCCGCCCCGCCGCTGCTGCGGGCGGGACCGGTCGACGACGAGCTCGCCGACGAGCTCGTCAGTGCCATGGGCCTCGACCCGGGCTCGGTCCGCGCCGTCGAGTGGGTGGACAACGGTCCCGGCTGGATCGCCGTGCTGCTGGACTCCGCCGCCGCGGTGCTGGCCGTCCGACCCCGGTTCGTCGATCGCGACGTCGGGCTCGTCGGTCCACACCCGGCGGGCTCGCCGCACGCCATCGAAGTGCGCGCCTTCTTCCCCAAGGACGGCACAATGGTCGAGGACCCGGTGACCGGCAGCCTCAACGCCTCCGTCGCCCAGTGGCTGATCGGCAGCGGCCGGCTGGCGCCGCCGTACGTCGCCTGTCAGGGCACCGTGCTCGGCCGGTCCGGGCGGGTGCACATCTCCGTCGACGGCGACGGCGTGTGGGTGGCCGGGCACACCGTCACGTGCATCGAGGGAACGATCGATGTCTGAACCCGCGGTTCACGGACGGCCGGAGAACTTCGACCAGGCACCGCTCTCCGCACAGTTAGAGCGACCGCATCGAGCGGTCCGCACAGTGGAACGAGTAGGCGGTGCCGTTGGCGAGTGGAGCACCAGCGGCTGCGGTGCGGTACCGGGGCCGACCGACCCATGCCTCGGCGAGCCGCCGCATCGCCCCGTTGACGATGACCGTGCCGCCCTGGTGATCGATCGCCGCTGTCCTGCCCATGTTCCGGCCGTACCAGGTGCAGCCGTTGAGGACGACTTCGCCGCCTGACATGGCGTACAGGCCCCGCTCGGTGGGATCGGGGAAGGCCATCGCCTGCCCGAAGTCGCAGCCGGACCAGAAGGCCGAGCCGCCGGTCTGCTTGACGAGGGTGCCGGGAGCTGGCCCGGCCCCGTCGTTGAGCCCCGAGGGCTTGTAGCCCTCGATCACGGCGCCCGAGAACTTGAGCGAGGTCATCGGGCCCTCGATCAGAATGCCTCGCCAACCGTTCATGGCCGAGACGTAGATGCGGCCGCCGATGATGCCGTTCGCGTAGCTGAACTTCATGAAGTAGCGGTTGAGGTCGCCCTTCTGCAGCGGGCTGGCGCTGACCCCGATGTTGCACATCGCCATGTCGAGGTTGAAGTCCGAGCCGCCGATGTGCATGCCGCAGCCCCAGAGGTTGTTCCAGGTGTTGTCGCCGCGCCACGTGACCTGAGTGACGAGGCACTTTGAGGTGTCGTGGCCGTACATGCCGTACATGAAGTTCGACGACACGCCGTCGAAGGTGCAGGCGTACAGGTGGCCGGTGGGCACGTCGATGAAGACGTGGCGCCCGGTGCCCTGGCTGCCCTGCATCGAGAAGTCGGCGAAGTAGACGTCGTAGAGCGCGGCGCCGTTCCCGACCCACCACGGCGTCGGCGTCGACCCGTTGGCGGCGGTGAAGACGACCTCACAGCCGACCAGGTTGCCTCCCGCCAACTCCGGGTTCTTCTGCCCGCTCTTGTGCGGGCCGATCAGCTTGAGTCCGTTGTACAGCGTGCGCCGATACGCCACCGGGTTCACCGAGAACGTTCGATAGGGCAGGATCATCGGCGGCATGTTCTCCACCGCCGCCGAACGCCGCTGCTCTGCGATCGCCGCGCTCAGCCGCTCGTCGTCGTTGGCGCCAGGGAAGGTGTGGATCCAGATCCCCGTTTCCCGCAGGCTGAACGTCGGCAGCGCCTCGGCGGTCACGGTGGCCTGTGGTTCGGCGTTCGTGCTCTGTTCGGGGGCTGATGCTGGTGGTTTCGGGGATGACTGTGATTGTTGAGGGGGCGGTTCCGAGGGTGGGGGCGGTTCCGAGGGTGGGGGCGGTTCCGATGGCGGGGGCGCTGCGCCGGGCCGGTTGCGGAGAACGAGACCACTGCTCCAGAAGGCCAACTCCCTTCTGCTCAGTCGGGGCGAATCAACCGCCGGCACGACGCGCGGCTGGGCTTCGCCGTTCGACGCCCGCGCCACACGCAGGCGACGCACGCCCCCACAGTAGCGTCGTTGAGCCTCAGGTGAGGGACAGTGACACTCCTGCCCGACGTAGGGCAGGATGACTGGATGGGTGGGGACCTTCCTCCGCCGTGGCCCACGCCACCAGCGCCGCCGGCGCCCGTACCGCGTCGACGTACCAACGGCATGGCGATTGCGTCGCTGTGTTGTGCCCTGGCGACACCCCTCTTTCCGTTGGCGTGGATTCTCGGATTGATCTTGGGATACATCGCGCTCCGGCAGATACGCGATGACCCGACGCAAACCGGGAGAGGTTTGGCAATCGCCGGTGTCGTGATCGGTTGGGTGGTCGTCGCCTCGCTCGTCGTTGGCGTCTTTGCCCTGGTCCTCGTCGATTGAAGGCTTCCGCGCGGGCGATCCGCGACTGGCGCGAAGGCACTGTCAGCGGCGGTAACCGGGGTCGCTCGGCCAGTTCGGCTGGAACAGATCGGCTCGGTCGCCCGCCCGGACCGTCTATCCGGCACACGGGGCGGGGGCACTGCGCGCCAGCGCCCTGTCAACCTGGCGTGCCGGATTTCACCAATGGTTGATGAACTGCCCGATCCGTTTTCAGGGACACTGCACGTGTCGGCCTAGGCCCTCACCCTTAGGGGCTGACGGGTCACTTGGCGAGTTCGCTCTCACGAGTGATCTTGGCCGATGCGGAGTGCCCCCGTCGACGGGCGCGAGGGCATTCCGCAACGGGTCCGCGGCCACGGATGCCGTCGGGCGCATGATGGACAGCGATGCCGGAGCCCTGGATGGCCGGCGCCGCATGCCGCGGACTCACCAGCCTGTTCTTCCCGACCGTGGCGACAGCGCTGGCGTGAACCAAGCCCGCGCCGTCTGCAACACGTGCCCGGTCTGGTCAGAGTATCTCGACCCGTCGACGTGACGGTGGAACCCGAGCGGCGGGTTGTGGTCGGCGACGGTCGCCGGCAACTCCCGACACCATTGGCACAGCCGATGCGTATCGAGCAGCTTCGCCCGCTCCCGGACATCGGCCGGACCGTACGGCGAACCCCGACGAGGCATCGACCCGGCCAGCGTCGTTGTATCCGCAACAGCCGTAAGGGCTGGTGACAAGAGGCAGAACGTGGCTACCTGGAGGCGGGGCGGACGGATAGCGGTGATGGTGGCGAGGTACGTCGTCCCGTCCCCCGTCACCATCACCCGGCACAACCCACGCTCGACCTCCGACTGTTAAGCCCGGGTCAAGCCCGGGCCTTTTCTAGGCCACCAGACCGGACGAAGCCCTGGGTTCGTTGAAGACGTCGAACAGCTACCGGACCATCCCTGCCGTCCATCGTCGCCGGCAGTCGCGGCCGCCGGCCGTCCCGAGCTCCGCTTCCACAGCCTGCGCCACTTCTACGCCTCGTGCTTGGTCCGCAGCGGCCAGTCGGCGCCGCCCGTCGCCAGACGGCTCGGGAGCTCGCCGGCGATGGTGCTGTCGACGTACGCCCACCTATGGCCCGACGACGACCGCTCCCGCCAGGCCATCGACGGACTGCTCCCGGCTCAGGATGCCGAGATGGCTCGGTGAGCAGCGATGGTGCAGTCCGTGTGCAGTGCCGGGCGCCCGACTGGCGCATCATCCCTGGTCAGCGACGGTAGCCGGGGTCGCTCGGCCAATTCGGCTGGAACAGATGCCACTGCTCGGGAGCGCGGCGGATGAGGTACTCCAGCTCTCGTGCGAGGTATTGCGTCATCCGCGTCACGTCCTCGCGAAGCTTGCCCCGCCGCTCGGCGGGGATCGCCGGGCGGACGATCGCGTGGTGGCCGTTGAGGCGGCGGGTGTAGTACACGCCGACCGGCAGGATCGGCGCGCCGGACCGCAAGCCCAGTGTCGCCGGGCCCGCTGGCAGTGTGGTGCGCTCGCCGAAGAACTCGACCTCCACGCCGCCGCCCTGGATGTCCCGGTCGCACAACAGGCACACGATCTCGTTGTCGGCGAGGGCCTGGAGCACGGCGCTGGCGGCGCCGGGACCGAGCGGCACGACCGTCATCCCGAGGTCGTTGCGCAGGCGGACGAACCAGTCGAACAGCTCGGGAGGCTCGAGCCGCTCGACGATGACCGTCACTCGATGCCCCTGATCGCTGAGCCAGCGCCCGGCCCACTCCCAGCCGCCGAGGTGCGGCAGGGCGAGGATCGCCCCCCGGCCGACCTCGAGGGCCGCCGTGATCTGGGAGAAGCCGACGACGTCGAAGCCGGCGGCGACGGTGCGCGCCGACAGCGACGGCAGGCGCAGGCTCTCGATCCAGTAGCGCGTGTAGGAATCGAAGGAGTCCTGCACGGCTTGCCGGACACGCCAGGTGTCCCACGTCGGGTTGACTCGCCGTAGGTGGCGCTCGATCATCGCCCGCCGCTCGACGCTGGCGAAGCTGGCGCCGAACGCGATCGGCGGTGCGAGGCCCTCGGCGACGAAGCTGGGTAACGCCCGGGCGACCAGCGCTCCGGTGCGGTACCCGCCGAGCGTCATGGCGTCGGAGAGGCGGTTGAACGGACTCCGTCGCCCGCCGGCAGCAGCCACCGGTCAGGCGCGACGCCGGGGCACGCGGGTGCGGCGACGCTCGCTGCGCGCCACCCGCCGGCTCTGGCGGCGGGAGCGGCGCAGTTCGATCCGCGCCGCCGTGACCGGTGCGACCTGCGCCTGGCGCCACACCTTGACGAACCGCTGACCAGCGGTGATCGCCGTCAGCGCGAGCATCAGCCACAGCACGGGGATGAGGAGCGGCTCGAACAGCAGCCCGAGGCAGAGCAGGGCGACGCGCTCGGCGCGCTCCATCAGGCCGCCCTTCGCATCGAGGCCCAGCGACTCGGCCTTCGCCCGCTGGTACGAGATCAGCGACGACAGGGCCAGGATGGCGAACGGCAGCAGGGTCAGGTGAGCCGACTCGTTCGACGCCAGGTACCAGGCCACGCCGCCGAGCAGCACGGCGTCGGTGATCCGGTCGACGGTCGAGTCGAAGAACGCCCCCCGCTGGCTGGCCGCGCCGGACGCCTTGGCCAGCGCCCCGTCGAGCAGGTCGGGCAGGGCGGCGAGAACGACCAGCAACAGACCCAGCTGGAGGTAGCCGGCACCGATGGCGAAGGCCGCCGCGATGCCGACGACGAGCCCAGCGATCGTCAGGTGGTCCGGCGTCATCCGGGTTCGACGCAGCGCGGCACCGATCGGCTTGACCGCCCGGTCGATCGGCGTGCGGAACTTGCCGTCGAACACCCCCAGAACGCTACCTCGCGTGCGCGTGCAGCGTCGGCACCCTGCGAGGCTCTCGACCATGAGTGCCTCGACGCCCGACGATCTCGCCACGACGTTCCGTTCACTCACCCGGCGCCGCCGCGAAGCGATCGGCGACGCCAACCCAGCCCACCTCTCCGGCTTCACGGCGGAGCTGCAGCGCCAGGTCGAGGGCGCGGCGCGCGCCGTCGGCTCGGCCGCCGATCCCGACGCCGTCGCCGCGGCGATCAGGGCGCGTCCGCCAGATGCGTGGGACGACGCCACCCTCGACACCCTGCGCCGTCACGCCCTCGAGGCCGGCGCCGTGCTGCGCCGGATGTCCGCGGCCGCCGACGCCGAGACCGGTGCCGACGATGAGCGCTGAACCGGCCCCCATCCCGTGGTGGCGGGAGGCCGTGATCTACCAGGTCTATGTCCGCAGCTTCGCCGACGCCGACGGCGACGGGCTCGGCGATCTGGCCGGGATCCGCTCTCGCCTCCCCTACCTTCGCCGCCTGGGCGTCGACGCCATCTGGTTGAACCCGTGCTACCCGTCGCCCCAGGCCGACGCCGGCTACGACGTCGCCGACTACCGCGACATCGATCCGCGGTTCGGCACCCTCGCCGACATCGACGGCGTGCTCGCCGATGCCCACGCCCTCGGCCTGCGGGTGATCATGGACATCGTCCCCAACCACACCTCCGACGAGCACGCCTGGTTCGAGCAGGCGCTGGCGGCCGGACCGGGAAGCCGTGAGCGGGCCCGGTACCTGTTCCGCGACGGGCGCGGCCCGGGCGGCGGGCAACCGCCGAACGACTGGCAGAGCACGTTCGGCGGCCCGGCGTGGACCCGTATCACCGAGGCCGACGGGACGCCAGGACAGTGGTACCTGCACCTGTTCGACATCAAGCAGCCGGATCTCGACTGGCTCAACGACGAGGTCCGTGAGGAGTTCGAATTGATCCTCCGCTTCTGGTTCGACCGTGGCATCGACGGCTTCCGCATCGACGTCGCCCACGGGCTGGCGAAGGATCCCGAGATGCCCGACCTCCCAGCGAGGTTCGCCGCCGGCGGGCCGGCCGCCTTCGGGCATCCGCACTGGGACCTCGACGAGGTTCACGACGTCTACCGCCGGTGGCGGGAGGTCAGCGACGAGTACGACGGTGAGCGGGCCTTCGTCGCCGAGGTCTGGGTCCAGACCGCCGAGCGCCTGGCCCGCTACCTCCGCCCAGACGAGCTGCACACGGCCTTCAACTTCCATCTCCTGCTGGCGCCGTGGGACGCGGCCGCGCTGCGCGAGGCGATCGATACGAGCATCGACGCCCTCGACGAGGTCGGCGCCCCGCCGACGTGGGTGCTGTCGAACCACGACGTCGTGCGTCACGTCACCCGCTACGGCGGTGGGCAGCTCGGCAGGCAGCGGGCCCGGGCGGCGGCGGTGCTGATGCTGGCGCTACCCGGTGGGGCGTACATCTACCAGGGTGAGGAGCTGGGCCTGGAAGAGGTCACCGACCTCCCCGACGAGATGCGCCAGGACCCGGTGTTCCGCCGCACCGCCGGCAAGGTCACCGGCCGCGACGGCTGCCGGGTGCCGGTGCCGTGGTCGGGGACGTCGGCGCCGTTCGGGTTCGGTCCCGGCCGCGGCCAGCCATGGCTGCCCCAACCGCCAGAGTGGGCCGAGCTGACCGTCGAACGGCAGGAGGACGACCCGGCGTCGATGCTGGCGCTGTACCGCACCGCCCTCGGCCTACGCCGCCAGGTCGCGGCGCTCGGTGACGGCCGCCTGACGTGGCTCGACGTCGGCCCGGAGGCCGTGGCGTTCCACCGCGATCCCGGCTTCGCCTGCGTCGTCAACATCGGCGACAGGACGCTGGCGATCCCCGACGAGCTGCTGCGCAACGGCGAGGTCCTGCTGGCCAGCGGCCCGCTCGGCGAGGACGGCCGCATCCCCGGTGCGACCGCCGTCTGGCTGGCCGTCGCCGGCCTCGATCTCTGACCCGACCGTCCCGGACTGTTCGCGATCCGGCCAGCCAGTGACCGTCTCCGTGAACAGTTGGGAAACGGTCAGGGCAGGCGGGCGATGTTGTCGGTCTCGGTGCCGTCGGGTTCGGTGCTCAGGAAGGCGTCGACGATCTCCCGAGCCGTGGCCTCCGACGTCAGGCGCAGGCCGAGGGCCAGCACGTTGGCGTCGTTCCAGCGGCGGGCGCCGCGGGCCGTCTCGGCGTCGGTGCACAGCGCAGCACGTACGCCGGTGACCTTGTTGGCGGCGATCGACACACCGGTGCCGGTCCAGCACCACACGACGCCCCGCTCGGCGCGGCCGTCGGCCACGGCCTCCCCGACGGCCCGGCCGACGTCGGGCCACGGCTCACCGTGGCCGCCATCGACGAGCTGGTGCCCGGCGGCGACGAGGTGCTCCTCGACGGCCGCCGTCACGGCGGTTGACTCGTCGGTGCCGACGGCGATGCGCACCGGTGCCTCAGGTGCCGTCGGCGACCGGCGGTGCGGCCGACCACCGCTCGGGGTTGTCCTCGACCATCCGCTCGGTGACCCGGCCGTCGATGGCATCGACGAGCACGAGGCCGCGCCGCTCGGGCGGGTCCTCGGCCGAGTAGCACAGCACGCGCCACGTCGGCCGGCTGCGCAGGCCTCGCCACACCTGCTGCGCCGACGCGTGCCCGACGGGGAAACCGACCGCCTGCTGGGCCTTGACCAGGGCCTCCCGCTCGTCGACATGCATCCGCCAGCTCGAGGAGATGGAGATCACGGCGACGACCGTGAGCAGCACGGCCGCCCACAGCCAGCCCTCGTTGACGATCGGCGACGAGTCGTGACCGACGAGCCAGACGACGACGCACACCGCGGCGAACACGAGGTAGATCACCCCGGGGATGCGGCGGCGGGAGTTGTCCGGGAACTGGTACGGACCGACGTAGCCGCTGGCGTCGAGGTCAGCCGGGAGCTGGTCGCGGTGCTCGCCCCCTGATCCGTTGGCGTCGCTCGTCATCGGCGACCAGGCTAGGGCCGGAAGCGGACCCCGCTCCGGCCAGTCGCGCCGATGACTCGGCGCCCGCCGGTCGGTCGGTACCTGCATGAGCGACAGGATCAAGACCGCGTTGGACGCTCGCTTCAGCGACGAGCAGGCCGCGGCGACCCCGTGGGAGGAGGGCCGCGACCGCCTCTCCCGGGCGCCGATCTACTGGCTGACGACCGTCCGCAAGGACGGCCGCCCGCACATGACCCCCTTGATCGGGGTGTGGTTGGACGATGCGATGCACGTCTGCACGGGCGTCGACGAGCAGAAGGCCCGCAACCTCGCGACCAACCCGCAGTGCATCGTGAGCACCGGGTGCAACGCCTACGACGAGGGCCTCGACATCGTCCTCGAGGGTGAGGCGGTCCGCGTCGAGGACGAAACGACCCTCCGGCGCCTCGCCGCGGCCTGGGAGGACAAGTACGGCCCGGACTGGCACTTCGACGTGCGCGACGGGGGGTTCGAGGCGGGCCACGGCCCGGTGCTCGTGTTCCGCGTCGTGCCGGCCACCGTGTTCGGGTTCGCCAAGGGTCGCTTCGGGCAGACCCGCTGGCGCTTCGCCGCCTGACGATCAGCCGTCGTCGTCGTCGGACATCGCCAGGAGGGCGCGAACGAGCGTCTCCTGCTCGTCGGCCGACAGCTCGGCCTGGCGATGGATGAGCGTGTACCGACCGGGCGGCATCGCCCCGGACTCGATCACCTCCACGGCGTCGTCGGCCTCGCCGGCGTCGCGCGACCAGTCGGAGAAGTTGAGCTCGTCGCGGCCGTCCTCGACGTCGCGACGGACCAACCACGACATCGGGGCGACGTAGGAGTACAGCGGCCAGTCGGTCTCGTTGCTGTGGCAGCCGTAGCAGGATGTGCGAGCGATCTGCTCGCTCGCCTCGTCCGGCCACGGGGCGTCCTGGATCACGGGCGGGTTCTCGTGCCACCACCCGTACGGCACGAACTGGATCGCCAGGGCCCCGGCGGCGGCGACGAGCACCAGCCGACGGACCAGTCGCCCGCGCCTCACGAGCCGTCCGCACCACCCGGTGACGGCCAGGCGGCGCGCAGCTTGGCGGCGCTGTCGGGCAGCGCCTCCGGGAGCGTGCGGGTGTTCGCCGTGGCCGTCATGAAGTTGGCGTCGCCTGTCCACCGCGGGACGACGTGGACGTGCAGGTGCTCGCTCACACTGCCCCCGGCCGGCCGCCCGAGGTTGAGTCCGACGTTGACGCCCTCCGGCCCGAAGGCCCGCTTGATGGCGACGACCGCATCGGTGACGGTCCGCCACACTTCGGCGGCCTCCTCCGGCGTCAGCTCCTCGAGCTCACCGACCTCGCGGTAGGGGATCACGAGAATGTGACCGACGGCGTAGGGAAAGGCGTTGAGGATGGCGAAGACATGGGTGCCGCGATGCACGATGTGAGTGTCGACGTCGGGCAGTCCCGAATGCAGGATGCGTGTGAACACGCTGCCCCGGCCCGACGCGACGTCGTCCGTGCCGACCCCGCCGGCCGCGCCGCCACTCGTGACGTACGTCGACCGCCAGCCATTCCACAGGTGTTCGAGCACGCGCCGCTCAGGCCGCCGCCGTGGCTGCGCCCCACACCCCATCGTCGCTCGGCTCGCTGGCGCTCGCTCTCGCTCACGCCTGGAGCGCCTCGGCGGTCGTGGCCTGCACCTCGTCGGCGAAGCGGTCGACGAACTCGGCGAGGTCGACGCCCCGCTCCGGTTGGGCGCTGCCGCGCGTGTTGACCCCCACCGTGCCCGCAGCGACGTCGTCGTCGCCGACGACGAGGATGTAGGGCAGCTTCTCCAGCTTGGCGGTGCGGATTCGCTTGCCGAGCTGCTCGCCGGCCCCCACGACGTCGACGCGCCCACCGGCCGCGCGCACCCGGTCGGCGACCTTCTCGGCATACTCCTCGTGGGCCGTGGCGACCGGCAGCACGCGGACCTGCACGGGCGCCAGCCAGCTCGGGAAGTTCCCGGCGTAGTGCTCGAGGAGCACCCCGAAGAAGCGTTCCACCGACCCGAACAGCGCCCGGTGCAGCATGATCGGACGGTGCCGGGCGTTGTCGGCGCCGACGTACTCGAGACCGAAGCGCTCGGGGTGGTTGAAGTCGTACTGGATCGTCGAGAGCTGCCACGAGCGGCCGATGGCGTCGCGGACGTCGATGTCGATCTTCGGACCGTAGAACGCCGCGTCGCCCTCCTTGATCGAGTACTCGAGCCCGTGGTGGTCGAGCGCCGACCGCAGCGCGACGGTGGCCGCATCCCAGTCCGTCGTCGCTGCCGACGTACTTGTTCGGGTCCTTCGTCGAGAGGTTGAACGTGAAGTCGTCGAACCCGAACGCCCGCAGCACGGACAGCACGAAGTCGAGCAGTGAGGCGATCTCGTCGGCCGCCTGCTCGGCGGTGCAGAAGATGTGGGCGTCGTCCTGGGTGAAGCCACGGATCCGCATCAGCCCGTGGAGGGTGCCGGCCCGTTCGTAGCGGTACACCGTGCCGAGCTCGAACAGCCGCAACGGCAGCTCCCGATAGCTGCGCTGGCGCGACCGGAAGATCAGGCAGTGCATCGGGCAGTTCATCGGCTTCATGTAGTACGTGCCGTTGTCCATCTCCATCGGCGGGTACATGCCTTCGGCGTACCAGGAGAGGTGACCGCTGGTCTCGAACAGCTGGGCCTTGGTGAGGTGCGGCGTGAACACGAACTCGTAGCCGCCGTGCTCGTGGCGCGTGCGGCTGTAGTCCTCCATCAGCTTGCGGACGATGGCCCCTTTGGGGTGCCACACGGCGAGGCCACCGCCGAGCTCGCTCGGGAAGCTGAGCAGATCGAGGTCGGTGGCCAGCCGGCGGTGGTCTCGCTTCTCGGCCTCGGCGAGCTGCTCGAGGTGGGCCTGGAGGGCGGCATCGGACTCCCACGCGGTGCCGTAGATGCGCTGCAGCATCGGGGCCTTCTCGTTGCCCCGCCAGTAGGCGCCGGCGACCTTCTGCAACTTGAAGTGACCGAGACGCCCGGTCGTGGGCACATGGGGGCCCCGGCACAGATCGACGAACTCGGGCGTGTTGCGGTAGATGCTGATCGTGTCGCCGGCCGCGACCTCCCCGGTGTCGAGGGCGTCGGCACCGTCGCCGGCGACGCCATCGAGGGCACGGACCCGCTCGATGATCTCCACCTTGTACGGCTGGTCGGCGAAGACCTCGAGGGCCTCGTCGGCGGACAGCTCGGAGCGCACGAAGGGTTGATCGGCGGCGACGATCTCCCGCATCCGCGCCTCGATCGTCGCCAAGTCGTCGTCGCTGAACGTGCGTCCGCCGGGCAGCTCGAAGTCGTAGTAGAAGCCGTTCTCGATGGCTGGTCCGATGGAGAACTTGGCGCCGGGGAACAGCTCGGTCACGGCCTGGGCCATCACGTGCGCCGTCGAGTGGCGCAGCACGTGGCGCCCGGCCTCGGAGTCGGCGGTGATGATGGCGACCCGGTCGTGATCGGCGAGGGACCGGCCGAGATCGACTTCCGCACCGTCGACGGTGGCGGCCACGGCGGCCTTCGCCAGCCGCCTGCCGATCGACGACGCCACGTCCGCGGCGGTCGTGCCGGCGGGATACTCGCGCTCGGAACCGTCGGGGAGGGAGATCGTGATCGGGTCGCTCATAGCCCGCCCGAGTCTACGAGGGCGGTCGCGACCCGCTTCTGTCCTTTGATATCGGCCCGTTCGCGTCGATTTCAAAGGACAAGAGCACTGTCAGCGGGTGCGCAGCAGGACTTCTTGGGCGACGGTCGCCAGCAGCGTGCCATCGGTGGTCCTGATCGTGCCGAGCGACAGGCCGCGGCCACGGCCGGTGGCCACCGGGAGGAGCTCCGAGAGCAGCCACTGGTTGACGTCGACCGGGCGGTGGAACCACACGCTGTGGTCGAGGGACACCGACATCCGCCGGGCGTCGTCGGCGAGCCCGGCGTGTGGCTCGCGTGCCGCCCTGGTCGGACCGTGGTCGCTGAGGTAGGCGAGCGCCTGGAGGTGCAGCAGCGGGTCGTCGGGCACGGGCGCGGTGGGCCGGAACCACGCCCGGCGGGTGTGCGGCAACCGGTCACCCTCGAGCACCGGCACGTCGCGCGACTCGATGAACGGGTTGTCGTAGCGCCCGACGGGCAGGCCGTCCGGACCGGGGATCCCCGGTGTCGGCGGGGTCTCGTACTCGACACCGGGTTCGTCGTGGTGGAAGTCGGCGGTGAGCACGGCGACGATGCCCCGTGCCTGGCGGGCGACGACCCGCCGGGTGGCGAAGCTCGACCCGTCGCGGGTCCGTTCGACCTCGTAACGGATCGCTTCGCCGCCGGTGCCGGCGACGGCGAACGACAGGTGCAGCGAGTGCGCCGCACGGTCGTCGGGCACGGTGAGCTGGGCGGCCCGCAACGCCTGGCCGATGAGCAGCCCGCCGAACACGTGCCCGGGCTCCGGTGGCGTGGCGGTCTCGAAGACGTCGTCACCGGTGTCGGCGAGGGCCAACCGGTCGGCCATCGTCGGCGACAAGGTCAGCGGCTCCCGAGGAACTCGAGCAGCGCCTCGTTGACCTCCGCGGGTCGCTCCTGTTGTGTCCAGTGCCCGCAGCCGGGGAGGATGATCGAGCGGTGCAGGCGGGGCAACGTCTCGCCGAAGCGCTCGATCGAGCGCATCCCCCAGATCGTCGGTCCGTCCCGGTCCCCGCCGATGAACAGCGCCGGGACCTCGATCGGACGGCCGCGGAACGACGACAGGTCCTCCCAGTCGCGATCGACGTTGCGGTAGCGGTTGAGGCCGCCGGTGAAGCCCGTGCGCTCGAACTCGCCGGCGTACACGTCGAGGTCCTCGTCCGTGAGCCACGAAGGCGTGGCGTCGGGGTACGAGAAGCGATCGGCCATCCGCCCGCCGTGGGGGATCGTGGCGATCGTGCCGCCACCTGCGGACGGGGTCGGCGCGTCGCCCGACGCGGAGAAGTAGAAGCCGAGCAGCCACCGCCGCACGTCGCCTTCGAGCTCGGCCTCGGCCCGTCCGGGCTGCTGGAAGTACTCGATGTAGAACTCCTCGGCGCCGCCCATCGCCCGGAAGGCGTCGGACGGGCGCGTGTCGCCGGCCGGGGCGAAGGGCACCGACAGTCCGGCCACGGCTCGGAAGATGTCGGGCCGGAGGAGCGCCGAGTTCCAGGCGATGGGCGCGCCCCAGTCGTGGCCGACGACCACCGCCTCCTCCTCGCCGAGCGCCCGCACGAGGGCGACGTTGTCGGCGACCATGCGCAGCATGCGGTAGTCCTCGATGGCCGGCGGCGCCGATGACCGGCCGTAGCCGCGGACGTCGAGGGCGACCGCCCGATACCCCGCCGCGGCGAGCGCCGGGAGCTGGTGGCGGTACGAGTACCAGGACTCCGGGAACCCGTGGACCAGGAGGACGAGGGGTCCTGTGCCGGCCTCGACGACGTGCAGGCGGATGCCGTTGGCGGGGACGATCCGGTGTACAGGTTCGCTCACCGGCGCAGCTTGTCAGGATCCGTCTGTCGGGATCGGCCCGAACGGGCCGATCGGAAAGGACAGAACCGGCTCAGACGCCGGCGCCGACGAGCTCGCGCTCGAGCGGGCCGGCGGGCACCGGGTCGGAGACCCGTCCCGGCCGGGCGACGACATGCGGCTCGGCGGCCGTGTCGGGCGCCTCACCGGCGTAATGGTTGCTGTAGTCCTGACCAGTGATCTCGCGGATCTCGAACATCACCTCGTCGATCATCGAGCGCCATGCGAGGTGCGGCTCGCGACGGTCGATGTAGCGCTCGGGCCGGACGGGGCGGCCGATGGTGATCGAGCACGACCGGAACGGCTTGGGCGCCTTGGCACCCGGCGGCTGGATCTTGTCCGTGCCGGTGATGCCGACCGGGTAGATCGGGCAGTCGACCTCCAACGCCAGCCGCGCCGCGCCCGTGCGTCCCTTGTACAGCCGGCCGTCGCGGCTGCGTGTGCCCTCCGGGAAGATTCCGAACAGCTCGCCGCGCTGCAACACCTCGGCGGCCGCGCCCAGGGCGCTCTTGGACTTCTCCCCGCCCGAGCGATCGATCGGGATCATGCCCATGGCCGGGAAGACGTACTTCGTCTTCCACGAATCCATGTACTCGGCCTTGCCGACGAAGCTGATGTTCCGCGGCAGCGTGAGCATCAGGAACGCCGAGTCGAGGAACGAGATGTGGTTCGGGCACAGGATGGCCGGGCCGTCGGCCGGCAGGCGTTCATAGCCCGTCATGTCGATGTGCCAGACCCGGCGGGTCAGCGGGCCGAGCACGCGGCGCGTCCGTCGCTGTGCCTTCCCCGCTCCGGTGGCTGTCCCCATGGGCGGACATCGTAGGCCTTCCGTGTTACAGGAGATCGCACGTGAGGTCAGCGGTTGATGAACGGGACGCGACGCGGTGAGCTACAACACGACGCCGAGCAGCGCCGCGGCCGCCCCGACGTCCTCGTCCCGGGCCGCCGCGGCGTCGATGGCGGCGAAGGCCGCCGGCGTGTCGAGGTCGTCGTCGAGCGCCTCGCGAACGACCGTGAGGACGTCGCCGGGGCGACCGCCGGCCGTGGCGGTCCGCCACCGTTCCAGGCGGCTCGTCGAGCGGGGCATCAGCTCGTCGTCCCACTCCCACTCGGTGCGGTAGTGGTGCTCGATGATGCCGAGGCGGATGGCCATCGGCTCCCACTCCTTGCGCAGGGCGTCGACGAACACCAGGTTGCCCAGGCTCTTGGACATCTTCTCGCCGTCCTTGGCGATCAGCCCGGTGTGCATCCAGTGGCGGACGAACGGCTCGCCCGTCGCCGCCTCCGACTGGGCGCGCTCGCACTCGTGGTGGGGGAAGATCAGGTCGGTGCCGCCGCCGTGGAGATCGATGGTCGTGCCCAGCTCGCGCAGCGCCAGAGCGCTGCACTCGATGTGCCAGCCGGGACGCCCGGGCCCCCACATCGTGTCCCACGACGGCTCGTCGGCGGCCGATGGTTGCCACAGCACGAAGTCCAGCGGGTGCCGCTTGTCGGGGTTGTCGACGTCGCCGCCCCCCTTGCGGGCCAGCTCCAGCATCTCCTCCTCGGTGTAGTGGCTGATCGACCCGAATGACCCGAACCTGGTGACGTCGAAGTACACCGCGCCGCCGGCCTGGTAGGCGTACCCGCGGTCGAGGACCATGCCGATGAAGCCGCGGATGTCGGGGATCGCCGAGGACGCCCGCGGCGTCGAGGCCACGGGGAGGGCGTTGAGCGCCTCCATGTCGGCCTCGAATCGGGCCTCCTCCCCCGCCGCCAGGTCGAGGTAGTGGACACCCATCTCGCGGGCCTTGGCGAACAGCGGGTCGTCGACGTCGGTGACGTTGCGCACGCACGTCACGGTGTGGCCCCTGTCCAGCAGGCGACGCTGGAGGACGTCGTAGGCGAGGAACGTCGCCGCGTGCCCGAGGTGAGTGGCGTCGTACGGCGTGATGCCGCACGTGTACATCAGCACGTTGGGGCCGGGCTCGAACGGGACGACGGCGCGCCGGGCCGTGTCGTGGAGGCGCATCGGGGGCTGCGGCGCGTCGGGCATCGTCAGGGCGCGACGGCGTGGGGGTCGAGCTTGATCCCCGTCAGCTTCGGCGCGACCCGGGTCTTGTAGCGCACGTTGAGCTGGAGGAGCACGGCCGTGAAGGCTTCGATGGCCGTGGCGTTGGACAGCTCGCCGGCGTCGAGGGGGCGACAGCCGGGGATCTTGGAGACGATCGCACTCACCGTGCGCACGGACTCCGGGTCGTCGCCGCAGATCAGCACGTCGGAGTCGATCGGCTCGCCGAGGTGGCCGAGCTCCTTGGCCGGCAGGTGGTGCAGGGCGGCCACGACGTGGCAGCCGGGCACGGCGGCCTGCACGTGGGCGGCCACACTGCCGCGCGGCGGGACGAGCGGCTGGAACTCGTGACCGACCCGCACGAGAGCGTTGGCCATGCTGATCACGACCTTGCCCTGCAGGGCGCGCTCGTGCTCCTGGGCAGTCGTCGCCGCCGAGTCCCACGGTGTGGCGATGACGACGAGGTCGCAGTCGGCGGCGGCGGTGTTGTCGCCGTAGTGCAGCCGCTCCGTCAGATCGGGCCAGCGCTCGACGAGGCTGTCGCGGGCCTCCATCGCCCGGTACTTCGACCGCGAGCCGATGACAGCCTCGTAGTCGATGCTGGCCAGCCTGGCCGCCAAGCTGCTGCCGGCGGGGCCCGTCCCGCCGAGGATGCCGATGCGCATGAGGCGAGAGCCTAGGCACAGGGCCCGCGCGACGACCCAGTACGGTCCCGGTCATGGGTCTCCTCGACGGCAAGAAGATCGTGGTCACCGGCGTGCTCACCGATGCGTCGTTGGCGTTCGCCGTCGCTCGGGTGGCCGTCGACGAGGGCGCCGAGATCGTCCTCACCGGCGCCGGCCGAGGCCTCAGCCTGACGGCGCGGACGGCGCGCAAGTTGGGCACCGACATCGAGGTCCTCGAGCTCGACGTCACAGTGCCGGCTCATCTGGACACCGTGCGTGACAGCCTCGCCGCCCGGTGGGGGCGCGTCGACGGTGTGGTCCACGCCATCGCCTACGGCCCGCCGGCGACGCTCGGCGATGACTTCATGGGCGCCCAGTGGGACGACGTCGCTGTCGCCGTGCACGTCTCGGCCTACTCGCTCAAGGCACTCGCCGACGCGTTCGTCCCGCTGATGACCGAAGGTGGGGCGTTCGTCGGCCTCGACTTCGACAACCGCGTCGCCTGGCCGGCGTACAACTGGATGGGCGTGGCCAAGTCGGCCCTCCAGAGCGTCAACCGCTACCTGGCCAAGGAGCTCGGCCCTCGGGGCATCCGCTCGAACCTCGTCGCCGCCGGACCGGTGCGCACGATGGCCGCCAAGAGCATCCCCGGCTTCGCCAAGTTCGAGGACATCTGGGACGAGCGGGCACCGCTCGGCTGGGCCATCGACGACCCGGTCCCGGTGGCCAAGGCGTGCGTGGCCCTGCTGTCGGACTGGTTCCCGGCCACGACCGGCGAGATCGTCCACGTCGACGGCGGCTTCCATGCCGTTGGGGCCTGAAGCGGCGCTGTCGGGGCCTGAACTGCCTGATCATCCGAGTGTTTGCCGCTGACCGAGGGTCTGCTGCGGGTCCCTCCCGCCGGTGACACTCGGATCAGCTAGGCGGCCCGGCGGTCGGCGAGGACGAGACCGATGGCGATCGCCGCGCCGACGAGCAGAATGACGAGGCGGGCCAGCCAGAGGTCCAGGCCGACACGGTCGTTCGCTGCCTCGACGCGTTGCGCCAGGCGGTCGGCGGCTACGGCCATGTTGTCGACGGCTGGGGCCAACGCGTCCAGATCGTCACCGAGACGGGCCACCGTCTCCTCCAGCTCGACGAGCGTCGGGTCGGCCGCGGCCAGCTGAGCAGCCGTCGCCTCCAACTGCACGCCGAGGTTCTCCAGCTCGGTGGGGACCGGCTCGAGCCCGTCGGCGATGCTCCGCAGATCCTCGGCGGCCGACGCGCTGTTGCCGGGGATGAACCGCTCGATGCCCTCGATGACGCCGGCGACGCGATCGGCGAGGCCGGCCAACCCCGAGGCGGTCTCGGCGAGCTCGCCCTGCGCCGCCGCGCCGAGCTGCTCGACGGAGACCTGAGCCGAGGCGAGCGTCGCTCGAGCGTCGGCGATGCCGGTCTCGGTGGCGCGGGCGAAGGCGATGAGATCGCTCGTCATCGAGGAGACCGGGTCGGCCGCGTCGACGGCGAGCGCCGCCGAGTCGGCGGCCACGGCCAATCCGTCGCGGTACGTCGTGCCCACCCGTTGCACGAGCACGAGCCCGAGGATGACGGCGACCGCCACCGCCACGAGTCCGACGATCAGCAGGCGGGAGGGACGGAAGCCGTCGGTCGGTGGCACCGAGCGGACAGCCTTGCAGAGCCGCTGGGTAGCGTCGGAGCCGTGAACCGCCTCGCCGGCGAGACGTCGCCGTACCTCCGCCAGCACCGCGAGAACCCCGTCGACTGGTTCCCGTGGGGACCGGAGGCGTTCGCCGAGGCCCGCCGGCGCGACGTCCCGGTACTGCTCTCGGTCGGCTACTCGGCGTGCCACTGGTGTCATGTGATGGCCCACGAGAGCTTCGAGGACGACGAGGTCGCCGCCGAGATGAACGCCCGGTTCGTCAACGTGAAGGTCGATCGCGAGGAGCGACCGGACGTCGATGCCGTGTACATGGACGCCGTTCAGGCGTTGACCGGGCGCGGCGGCTGGCCGATGACGGTGTTCCTGACGCCGGACGGCGAGCCCTTCTACGGCGGGACGTACTTTCCCAAGCCGAACTTCCTGCAGCTGATGGCGGCGATCACCGACGCCTGGACCCATCGCCGCGAGGAGCTGGCGACGAACACCAAAGCCCTGCGCGAGGCGATCTCCCGCACGGCCAGCCTGCGCCCGGTCGTCGGCGTGCCCGGCACCGACCACCTCACTCGCGCCGTCCAGCACCTGGCGGAGATGTTCGACGAGGAGTGGGGTGGGTTGGGCGCCGCGCCGAAGTTCCCGTCCACGATGAGCCTCGACCTCGTGCTCGGCTCCTATCTCCGCTCCGGCGATCCGATGGCCCGGCAGATCGTCACGACGTCGCTGGACGCGATGGCGTCGGGCGGGATGTACGACCACATCGGCGGGGGGTTCGCCCGCTACTCCGTCGACCGGCAGTGGCTCGTGCCGCACTTCGAGAAGATGCTCTACGACCAGGCCCTGCTGGTGAAGCTGTACACCCACGCCGCCGTGGCTCTCGACGACCTGCAGCCTGCGCAGCGGTGGCGGCAGGTCGTCGCGGAGACCGTCGAATACGTGCTGCGTGACCTGCGCCAGGACGCCGGCGGGTTCTCCTCGGCGGAGGATGCCGACTCCCCGGGTCCCGATGGCCACGGCCACGAGGGCCTGTTCCACACCTGGACTCCCGACGAGGTGCGCGCCGTGCTCGGCGACGACGCCGACGACGCCCTCAACTTCTGGGCGATCGGTACGACCGGCAACTTCGAAGGCCGGTCGATCCCCAACCGGCTGCACGAGCGGGGCCGCCTGGCGCGGCCGCCGGTCATCGAGGAGGCCCGGCGCCGACTGTTCGAGGCTCGCGAGCAACGACCACGCCCCGGCCTCGACGACAAGGTGCTGACCGAGTGGAACGCCCTGATGATCTCGGCCCTCGCCGAGGCGGGCGCGTTGCTCGACCGGCCGGACTGGATCGGCGCCGCGGTCGAGGCCGCCGACTTCCTCCGCCTCGAGCTGCGGCGGCCCGACGGGCGGTGGTTCCGGTCCTGGCACGCCGACGGCACGCCGCCCGCCCGTCACGACGCGCTCGCTGCCGACCACGCGTGCCTCGTCGACGCCTTCACCCGCCTCGCCGAGGTCACCGGCCAGGGCCGGTGGATCGAGGAGGCCCGGGCGGTGGCCGACACCATGCTCGACCACTTCTGGGACGTCGACCACGGCGGGCTGTTCACGACAGCCGACGACGGCGAGGCGCTCGTGGCCCGGCAGAAGGACCTGTTGGACAACGCCACGCCCTCGGCCAACTCGACGGCCGCCGTCGCCCTCTACCGGCTCGCCTCGCTGACCGGAGAGACGCGGTACGCCAACCACGCCGACCGCATCCTGCAGCTCGTCGGCGCGGTCATCGACCAGGCGCCATCGGCCTTCGCCAACTCCCTCGCCGCCGTCGCCCTGCATGAGCACGGAATCACCGAGGTGCTGATTGCCGGCGACCGTCCCGACCTCCTCGCCGTCGTCCTCGAGCGCTGGCGTCCCGACGTCGTGCTCGCCTGGGGCGAGCCGTACGACTCGCCGCTGTGGGCCGACCGCACCGCCGGCCTGGCCTACGTGTGCCATCACTTCGCTTGCCAGGCGCCCCAGGACACGCCCGAAGGGCTGCGCGACCAGCTGCTGTGAGGAGGCTCACGAGGTCGACGCGTCAGGAGACCCGCCAGCCGCCGCGGTGGATGATCTCGTCGGGACGGCGGCGGCGGTGGCCGGCCGACCGCCCTGGCCCGCCCGGACCGGTCACGTCGCCGGTCTCGTCGGTCACCGTGGACGGCCAGCCGATGGCCACGGCACCCGAGCATCTGCATCATCGCCGGGATGCCCAGCGCCCGGCGCAACTGGCGCTCGCCACGGAAGACCCCGAAGAACAGGGCGCCGAGGCCGGCCGACTCGGCGGCCAGGAGCATCGTCATCACGGACATCGAGGCGTCGATGGTCCAGTACGGCGCCGGCCACGCCTCGACGCTCGCGCCGAGCCCGCTCGCCTTCTTGTCAGCCTCCGAGTAGCGCTCGGTGTAGGCCCGCGGGTCGGCGACCGGCAGGGCGATGACGGGGGCGTCGAGCAGGCGCTGCCAGCGGAAGGCGCCGCGGCGCATCGTCGGCAGGGTGATGTCCCAGAACCGCGCCGTCTCGGCGCCCTCCAGCACGATGAGGTGCCAGCCCTGGGTCTTGCCGGCGCTCGGTGCCCGCGACGCCAGATCGACGATCTCGTCGAGCAGCTCCGCAGGGACCGGTCGCCCGTCGAACGCCCGCGTCATCCGACGCCGACGCACGACGTCGGCGAACTCGGGCATCCTGGGTCCGCTACGAACGGGCGCCGAGCTTGACCAGATCCTCCGCCATCGTCCAGCCGTACACGATCAACGACCCGCCTTCGGGCGGCACCTGGGCGAACAGCTCCCGCTTCGCCGGGTCGATGGAGTTCGGCTTGCTCGACTCGTAGTCGATGAACCCCTCGCGGCCGCCGGCGCGCACGACGAACGTCTTCTCCTCGTACTCACCCTCGACGTCGAAGCGCTTGGCCAAGCGCCGGCCCCACGCCCGCTCCTCGCCGACGGCCCGCACCCCGGGGGTTGGCGTGACGTCGTCGAGCTCCTTGAACGCGTCGACGGCGTCGGCCGAGGCGAAGCGCGAACCGACCACCACGTCCTCGTCGGGGAACGCCATCAGGGCCCGGTGGTACGCCTCGGCCATCAGGCCGCGAAGTACCTGGTCGCGCCGGGAGGTGCGCTTGACGCTCATCAGGCCGAGCAGCACGCACGGGGTGCCGCCGATGCGCTCGAGCGTGGAGAACGTGAAGCCATGCAGCTTGCCGTCGATGCGGGCGGCGGTGACGAGGACCCAGTCCTCCTTGGCCTTCGACAGTTCGCCGATGCCGAACGCTCCACCCATCGACGCCAGTTCGTCGAGGTCGGCGTCTGTGAGGGCCGCCGAGTCGTTCGTTTGCACCTGCACTGCCATATCCCCTCTCCCTGTCCGGACCGTTCGCCGCGAGCGGCGATGAGATGTGGAACACACATTTTACAGGTCGGCGAGCCCACCGCCGTCGGCCGGCGCCCGCCAACCCGCAGCGCCGGCGATTCTTCGGAGACTTCCTCCCGCTGGGCGGGAGCGGGAAGCGTCAGAAACGGCACGGCGCGGGCGCTCCTACAACAACACGGCCTCGTGACCGAAGGCCATCCGCACCTCTCCGACGGCATGGTCGATGTCGACGCGGAACTCGTCGGCGAGGCGAATCACCTGGGCGCCGATGTCGAGGATGACGATCGAGTCGCCGGGGTGGTCGCGCAGGATCCGCTTGAGGCGCTGGATCGTCAGCTCGTCGAGCGCCGTCGCCGGGATGCGCAGGCGCAGCGGCGACACCGGCCCGATGTCGAGGCCATGGAGGACCTCGACGGACTGGCAGATCAGGTTGACCCGGGCCTCGTCGCGGCGGTCGAGGCGGCCCTTGACGGCGACGACGACGTCGTCGGTCAGCTTGTGGCCGTGCTCCTGCAACGTGCGGGGGAACAGCGTCACCTCCATGTTCGCCTCGAGGTCCTCGAGCACGAACACCGCCATCTGGTCGCCCTTCTTGGTGAACTTCCGCGCCAGCCCGGTGATCACCCCGCCGATGTGCACGGTGCTCCCGTCGGGCAGGTCGGCGAGGTCGGCGATGGAGTGCTCGACCTTGCGGCGCAGGGCGGCCTCCGATCCGAACAGCGGATGGTCGGACACGTACAGGCCGAGCATCTCCTTCTCGTTGCGCAGCTTGTCGGACTTGTCGAACTCGATGTCGGGGATCGGCAGCCGCTCGTCGAACGCCGCCGCCGCTTCAGCCTCGGCGCCACCCCAGTCACCGAACAGGCTCATCACGCCGCGCTCCCGTTCCCGGCGACGGGTCAGCGTCGTGTCGGTGATGTGCTCGAACACGCCGAGCAGTCCCTTGCGGGTGTGGCCGAGCGAGTCGAACGCCCCGGCCTTGATCAGCGATTCGACGGCCCGTTTGTTGAGCACCGGCTCGGGCACCCGTGCGACGAAGTCGTGGAAGCTGGAGAACGGGCCGTTGGCGTCGCGCTCCTCGAGCAGCAGCGCGACGAGCCCGGCGCCGACGTTGCGCACCGCCGACAGCCCGAAGGTGATCGCCCCGGGGCTCCCGACGGGCAGCGACACGCCCGTCGGCACCTCCGAGCAGGCGAGGGCGGCGAAGTCGGTGACCGAGCGGTTGATGTCCGGCGTCAGCACGCGGATGCCCATGGCCCGGCACTCGGCGATGTACACCGCGGCCTTCTCCAGGCTGCTCTTGACGCTCGTCAGGAGGCAGGCCAGGTACTCGACCGGGTAGTGGGCCTTGAGGTAGGCGGTCTGGTAGGCGACGAGGCCGTAGCCGAAGGCGTGGCTCTTGTTGAAGGCGTAATCGGCGAACGGCTCGATGATGTCGAACAGCTGGGTGCCGAGCTGCCGGCCGTACCCCGTGGCCTCACACCCGTCGACGAACTTCTCCCGCTCCTGGGCGATCAGCTCGCGGATCTTCTTGCCGCAGGCCTTGCGCAGGTTGTCGGCTTCGGCGAGCGAGTACCCGGCCACCTTCTGGGCCACCCGCATCACCGACTCCTGGTAGATCATCAGGCCGTAGGTGTCGCCGAGGACCTCCTCGAGGTCGGGGTGGAGGTACTCGATCGGTTTGCGCCCGTTCTTGCGGTCGGCGTAGTCGTTGTGCATGTTCGCCGCCATCGGCCCCGGTCGGTAGAGGGCGACGAGGGCGGCGACGTCGTCGAAGCTCGACGGTTTGAGCGAGCGCATCAGCGCCCGCAGCGGCGCACCCTCGAGCTGGAACACGCCGATTCCGGCGCCACGCTGCAGGAGCTCGAGCGTCGGGCCGTCGTCGAGGGCGATGGCGTCGATGTCGAAGCCCGGGTCCCGGCCGGCCCGCACCATGTCGATGGTGTCGGTGATCACATCGAGGTTGCGGAGCCCGAGGAAGTCCATCTTCAGCAGGCCGAGCTCCTCGACGCCGTGCATCTCGTACTGCGTGACGACGGGCGCCAGCGCCGGGTCCTGGCCACTCTCCGGCTTGCGCTGCACGGGCAGGTACTCGGTGAGCGGCTCCTTGGTGATCACGACGGCCGCGGCGTGGATGCCGTCGGAGCGCTTCAAGCCCTCGAGGCCCTTGGCGACGTCGACGACCTTCTTGACGTCGGGGTCGACGTCGTACATCGCCCGCAGCTCGGCCGCCGCCTTGTACCCGTCGGCGTACTTCGGGTGCTGCTCGAAGCAGTACTTGAGCGGGGTGTCGCGGCCCATCACGAGTGGCGGCATGGCCTTGGCGATGCGGTCGCCGACGTTGTACGGGAACCCGAGGACCCGGGCGGCGTCGCGGACGGCGTTGCGGGCCTTGATCGTGCCGAAGGTGATGATCTGGGCGACGTGGTCGCGGCCGTAGCGCTCGGCGGCGTAGCGGATCATCTCGTCCCGGTACCGGGAGTCGAAGTCCATGTCGATGTCCGGCATCGACAGGCGGCTGGGGTTCAAGAAGCGCTCGAACAGCAGGTCGTAGCGGATCGGGTCGAGGTCGGTGATCCGCAGGCAGTAGGCGACCGCGCAGCCGGCCGCCGAGCCCCGGCCCGGGCCGACTCGGATGCCCCGCGTCCGGGCGTAGCGGATGAGATCCCACACGATGAGGAAGTACGAGCTGAAGCCCATCGCCGCAATGACGTCGAGCTCGTACTGGATGCGCTGCTTGACGGTCTCCGAGATGTTGTCGCCCCAACGCTCGCTGACGCCGCTCCAGGTGACGTGGGCGAGGTACTCGGCGTCGTCCGTGAAGCCCTCGGGCAGCGGGAAGTTCGGGAGCTGCGGCGCCCCGAAGGCGATCTCCACCTCGGCCCGCTCGGCCACCCACAGGGTGTTGTCGCACGCCTCCGGCACCTCCCGGAACAGCGAGCGCATCTCGTCGGCGGTCTTCAGGTAGTGCTCGTGGCCCTCGAACTTGAAGCGCTTGGGGTCCGACAGCACCGCTCCGGTCTGCACGCACAACAGGGCGTCGTGGGACTCGTGGTCTTCGCGGTGGGTGTAGTGGGAGTCGTTCGTCGCCAGCAGCGGGGCGTGCAACTTCGTGGCCAGCTCGATCAGCTGCGGGTTGGTGTCGCGCTGCGCCGGCAGGCCGTGGTCCTGGAGCTCGACGAAGAGGTTGTCGCGCCCGAAGATCTCCTGCAACCGCCCGGCCTTCTCCAGTGCGCCCTTGGCGTCGCCTTGCAGCAGCGACTGCAGGACGTGGCCACCGAGGCAGCTGGTGGTGGCGATGAGGCCCTCGTGGTGCGCCGCGAGCAGGTCCCAGTCGAGGCGCGGCTTGTAGTAGTAGCCCTCCAGGAAGGCCCGGCTGGCGAGCTGGATGAGGTTGCGGTAGCCGACCTCGTTCTCGGCCAGCAGCGTGAGGTGGTAGTAGAGCTTCCGGCCGCCCTCGGTGTCACCACCCGAGTCGTCGACTCGCCCGCGGCGGGTCGGGCGCTCGCTGCGGTGGTCGTGGGCCATGTAGGCCTCGGTGCCGAGGATCGGCTTGATCCCCTGCTTGCGGCACTCCTTGTAGAACTCGAGCGTCCCGTACATGTTGCCGTGGTCGGTGATGCCGAGGGCCGGCTGCCCGTCGGCGACCGCCCTGGCGACGAGCTCGTCGAGCCGGGCGGCCCCGTCGAGCATCGAGAACTCGGTGTGCACGTGCAGGTGGGAGAATGACGCCGATGTGATTCGAGTCAAGTTAGCCCGACCACCCCCGCCGCGAAAGCTCCACCAGCAACCACCAGGTCAGGTCCAGCGAGACAGCGAGAGCGAGGAACGTCTGCGACGCGTCCCGACCGCTTCGGCCCCCGTCCGCAGCGAGCATGGAAGGTCAGGTCGAGCGTCGGCCCAGCAGGGCCGGGCCCGCCAGGGCCAGCGAGACAGCGCGAGCGAGCGAGTCTTCGAGCGAGCGAAGCTCAGAGATACGTGCCGGGGCGGTCGGAACCAGGCGGCTGGGGCTGGCCGGGCATGCCCGGTGGCATGCCCGGGGGCAGCTGGCGGATCTGGTCGAGCTGCTGACGGGCCGCCAGCTGCTGGGCGAACAGGGTCGCCTGGATGCCGTGGAACAGGCCCTCCAGCCACCCGACGAGCTGGGCCTTGGCGACGCGGATCTCGCTCTCGGTGGGCACCTCGCCGTCGCGGAACGGCAGGGCCAGCATCTTCAGCTCGTGCTGCAGGTCGGGTGACAGTGCGTCGGAGAGCTCGATGATCGAGCGCTCGTAGATCTCCGCCAGGCGCTCCCGACTCGGTTCGTCGAGCGGCGCGGCGCGCACCTCCTCCAGGAGCATCTTGACCATCGAGCCGATGCGCATGACCTTGGCCGGAGAGGTGACGGCGTCGAAGCTGGCCTCCTCCACGGTTGCCTCGGCGGGCTGCTGGTCGGACGGCCCGACGACCTCGGCCGGCACGGGTTGGCTCTGGGGATCTGACATCGCAGTCCTTTCTACTGGCCGCCGGGAGCTCAGCGGCCGCCCGCCAGCAGAGGGACGAGCACTTCGGCCGGGGTGAGCGACCCGTGGCGGCACACCAGTGTGAACGGACCCGAGTCGGCCGGGTCGTGGAAGCTCACCGGGGCATGGGTGACGAGGGCGACGTCGCCGAGCCGCGACGCCATCAGGGGGGAGATCGTCGGGCCGAACCAGCGCTCGTCGATGACCTGCTCCCGGGTGACGACCCAGGCCACGTCGTCGTAACGCTCGGCCGCACCCTTGGCGACGTCGTCGGCGGCGCCCCGGGCCACGTGCCACCAGCGGAAGCGCCCCTCCCCGGACTGCTGGGTGACCGTCGCCAGGAGGCTCGGTTCGGGCTCGATGATGTTGTTGCCGACGTCGACCTGGCCGTGGTCCGCGGTGACCAGGAGCACGGCGCCCGACGGCAGCGCGGCGCGCACGTCGGCGACGACGCGGTCGGCGAAGCGCAGCTCGGCGTCGTAGAACTCGCCGAAGCCGCGCTCGTGGGCGGTCTTGTCGATGCCGCCGTAGTAGGCGTACACGAAGCGTTCGCCGGCGGCCAGCTGCCGGCGGATCTCGACGGCGATCGCCGACACCGCCCGCCATCCGACCGGCCGCGACCCGAACAGGTGGGCCTCGGTGAAGGCCGACGTCTGCAGCTCGGCCGGGGAGATCACCGGCACGTCATGACCCATGAAGGCGGCGAACGGCTGCACGTCACGCGGCGGGAACGAGCGCCGCCTGTCGGCGCCCGCGCTGTTCCAGCGCAGCACGTTGAGGACCTCGCCGCCGATCATCATCCGGTAGCCGAGCAGGCCGTGCTCGGCCGGTGTCAGCCCGGTGGCGATCGAGCTCAACGCGGTCGCCGTGGTCGTCGGGGCAACGGTCGTGATGGCGCCGCCGGTCATCGAGGTCAGCACCGGCATCAGCTCGCGGCGGTCCTGGAGCTGCTCCCACCCCAACCCGTCGAGGACCAGCAACACGACCTGCTCGGCGGCGGCGACCGGCTCGGGCATCCACGTCGGCAGCGAGGACGCCCACGGACCGGGCCCGAGCAGCGCCGGGATGATCCCGCGGACGTTCGGTCCGCCGTAGTCGGGGATCAGGGGACCGCCGCGGGGGGTCGCAGAGATCGTCGGTTCGGGGGTCACCGCCGCAGAGTCCACCACCTCCACCGTCGCAGGTAAAGCCACCTGCGACGGGGGTCGTCACCGACGGCGACCACACGCCCGTAGATTGAGATCGTGCGTGTGTCGACGAGAGGTGACTACGCCTGCCGGGCGTTGCTGTCGCTGGCGCTGCACGCCGGCGGCGACGGACCGACATCCGTGCGTGACATCGCCGAGCGCACGGGTCTGCCCCAGCCCTACCTGGAGCAGATCCTGCTGGCCCTCAAGGGCGCCGGACTGGTCCGCTCCAAGCGCGGCGTCGGGGGCGGGTACGTGCTCGCCCGTGACCCCGCCGAGATCCGGCTGTCGGAGATCGTGTCGGCTGTCGACGGTCCGATCACGCTCGGTGACTTCGGTCAGCCGCACCAGGACGGGGCGTGCGACCACGAGGGCCAGTGCGTGCTGATCGCCGTGTGGAACGAGGCCGGCGACTACATGCGCCACCACCTCGACAGCTACACGCTCGCCGACATCGCGGCGATCGCCCAGGGCAACGCCCCGTGGCCGGCGACGGCCACCGAGCGGGCCGGGACCTGATCCCAGCCGCTCTCGCATCGCCACGTGCAGCGGTCAGCCTGTCGGCTGCAGCTCGGCGATGAAGGCGGCCAGGTCGGCCGGCAGCGGGCTGGTGAACGTGAGACGCCGCCCCGTTGCCGGGTGATCGAAGGCCAGCTCGGCGGCGTGGAGGAACGGGCGGGTCAGCGCCAGCGTCGTGCGGCGCTCGCCGTAGGTCGGGTCGCCGACGAGGGGGTGCCCGACGGCCGCCAGGTGGACGCGGATCTGATGGGTCCGCCCGGTCTCCAGCGTGCACGTCAGCCGGGCCAGCTCGGCCGGGGCGACGTAGCGGGCCGTCACGCGGTACTCGGTGCGAGCCCGTTTGCCGTCGACGACCACGGCCATCTTCAACGGGTCGGAAGGGTCGCGCCCGATCGGGGCGTCGATGATCCCGTGCGGGGCGTCGGGATGGCCCCACACGACGGCGTCGTAGCGCCGTCCGGCGGCGTGGGCGGCGAACTGGGCGACGAGCGCTTCCGCTGCGGCGGTCGTGCGGGCGACGACGAGCAGCCCGGAGCTGCCGGCGTCGAGGCGGTGGACGATGCCTGGACGGGTCGGATCACCGACGACGGCGAGCTCCGGGAAGCGGTGGAGCAGGCCGTTGACCAACGTGTGCTCCGGGTTCCCGGCGCCAGGATGGACGACGAGCCCGGGCGGCTTGTCGACAACGATCACGTCGGCGTCGACGTGGACGATGGCGAACTCGACGGCCGGGTCGCCGCTCGGGAGGGCGGCGCGCGGGATGGCTGACGGATCGACCTCGACGACCACCCCCTCGGCGAGGCGGACCTTGCCGGACGAGGCAACCCCGCCGTCGACACGCACGCCACCGGCACTGACGGCTGCCGCGGCAGCCGAGCGGCTGATGTCGGCCAGCAGGGCGACGATGCGGTCGAGGCGTTCGCCCGCCAGCGCCGCTGGCACCGCCTCGGCGATCATCGGTCCGGGACGTCGTGCTCGTCGGCGACGGGCTGCCCGTCGCCGGCACCACCGTCGTCAGTGACGCCCGCCGCGGGCGGCTCGGCGGCCGGCACCGGGAGGATCGTGCTGAGGATCAGCAGCGCCCCGCCGAGCGTGACGGCGATGTCGGCGACATTGAAGATCGGCCACCATTGCACGTCGATGAAGTCGATGACCCCGCCGCGGAACCATCCCGGTGACCGGAACAGGCGGTCGAGGAGGTTGCCGACGGCCCCGCCGATGATCATCCCCACGGCGAACGGGTACACCGGGCTTGTCGAGCGCCCGATCGACACGAGCAGCCAGACCACGACGAGCAGGGCGACGACGCCGATCACCGGGCCCAGGCCAGTGCCCTGGGAGAAGGCCATCCCCTTGTTGAACGCCAGGTTGAAGCGCAACGATCCGACGACGTCGATGTTGCGGTCGGTGAGCGTGCTCAGCGCCCAGCGCTTGGTCAGCTGATCGAGGAGGACGACCGCTGCGGCGATGAGAAGCGGGACGCGGAGCGATCGGTTCACGTCACGATGTCGGGGAACGCCGTGAGCGTCATCGACGACCGATCCCGCCCACCTTCTCCTCGACGAGGACGGTGGCCCACGGGATGGCTTCCAGCCGCTCCCGCGGGATCGGTCGGCCGGACACGACCGAGTATCCGTACGTGCCATCGGCGATGCGCTGCAAGGCGGCGTCGATGTCGGCGATGGTCTGTCGGGCCTGCGCCGACAGGGCCAGGTCCCGCTCGCGCTCGACGACCATCGTGTCGCCCTCGCCGCTCTCGTCGTCGAATTGCACGTCACCCATCTCGCCGTCCTCGATCAGCGAGTTGGCCTCGTCCTCCAGGCGGCTGGCCTGGCCGAGGAGGGCTTTGCGCTCGGCGATGAGCAGGTCGTGCTGGACCTTGAGGAACTTGACGTCGAAGTCCTTGGTGTAGGTGATCCCGTCCTTGGTGGTCCCGCGAGGCGGGGGGATCTGCGACGTTTCATCGCTGCCGTTGGCCGCCGAGCGGGCCGGCTCCTTGGAGGCCGCTGCCTTGGTCGCCCTCGCCGACGCACTCTTCGCGGCCGCCTTCTTCGCTGCAGACTTGTTCGTCGCGGCCATGCTGTCCCGACCTCCCAGGCATGTGATCGAGTGGGGGACTCTATCGGCGGCACCGCGTCACGAGGGCGGCGATCACACCGTGACGCGCCGCACGGTGACGTCGGGCGAGTCCGTGCCGCCGTCGTCGGTCACGACGGCCACGGCCAGGGTCTCGGCGGCGATCAGCTCCTCGTGCGTCCGTACGGCATCGACCCACTCGGCGTCGGCCGTGATCCTCACTTCGATGCGGTCGGTGACGGCCAGGTCGGCGTCCCGGCGGGCCTGCTGGACCAGTCGGATCAGGTCCCGCGCCCGCCCTTCCTGCTCCAGCTCGGGGGTGACGTCGACGTCGAGGACGATGACGCCAGTGCCGTCGCCGATGGTCGCGCTCGGGCGCTCGTCGTCGGCGACCATCGTGAGGGTGAACTCCCCCGGCTCCAGCCAGTGCCCGCCGGCGACGACGCGGTCGCCCTCGAGCGACCAGTCCCCCGCCTTGACGGCGCGGATCACGTCCTGGGTGTGCCGGCCGAGGCGCGGGCCGATGGTCGCCGGCACCACCTGCAGCACACGGCCGGCGATGGCGCCGACGTCGTCGGTCAGCGAGACGTCGCGGACGTTGACCTCGTCGGCGATGATGTCCACGAAGGGGGCCAGCCGCTCGGCGTCGGGCACGGCCACGGTCAGCGTGGCGAGCGGCTGACGGACGCGGCGGCCGTGGGCCTTGCGCACCGACAGCGTCGCCGAGCACACGTCGCGCACCTCGTCCATCGCCGCGACCAGCTCGTCATCGGCGGGTAGCTCGTCGAGCAGCGGCCAGTCGCGCAGGTGCACGCTCGTCGCCGCGCCGCCGTGGTGCAGCCCGTCGTGGATCTCCTCGGCGACGTACGGCAGCAGCGGTGCGGCGACCCGGACGAGGGTGTCGAGCACGGTGTGCAGGGTGTCGATGGCGTCGTGGTCGCCGTCCCAGAACCGTTGCCGACTGCGGCGGATGTACCAGTTCGTGAGCACCTCCACGAAGGACCGCACCCGGGCGCTCGCCCCGTAGAGGTCGTAGGCGTCCATCGCCGTCGTCATGCCGGCCACCAGCTGGCGGGTCTTGGCGAGGACGTAGCGGTCGAGGACGTGCTCGGACGCCTCGTCCGGCTCGCGCACCTGCCCCTGGTATCCGGCCACGTTGGCGTACAGGGCCAGGAAGTACCAGGCGTTCCACAACGGCAGGAGCACCTGGCGAGCGGTGTCGCGCAGCCCGGCCGCCGTCACCGAGAAGTCGGTGCCGCGAAGGATCGGTGACGACAGGAGGTACCAGCGCATGGCGTCGGCGCCGTAGCTGTCGAAGACCTCCATCGGGTCCGGGTAGTTGCGCAGGGACTTGGACATCTTCTGCCCGTCCTGCCCGAGCACGATGCCGTGGCTGACGCACGTCTCGAACGCCGGGCGGTCGAAGAGGGCCGTCGCCAGGACGTGCAGCGTGTAGAACCAGCCGCGGGTCTGCCCGGTGTACTCGACGATGAAGTCGCCCGGGTAGTGGCTCTCGAACCACGCCTGGTTCTCGAACGGGTAGTGGACCTGGGCGAACGGCATCGACCCGGACTCGAACCAGCAGTCGAGGACCTCCGGCACGCGCCGCATCATCGACCGCCCGGTCGGGTCGTCGGGGTTGGGCCGCACCAGCTCGTCGACCATCGGCCGGTGGAGATCGGTGACCTCGACCCCGAAGTCCCGTTGCAGCTCGGACAGCGACCCGTAGACGTCGACGCGGGGATAGGCCGGGTCGTCGCTGCGCCAGACCGGGATCGGCGAACCCCAGAAGCGGTTGCGGCTGATCGACCAGTCGCGGGCGTTCTCCAGCCACTTGCCGAAGCTGCCGTGCTTGAGGTGCTCGGGCACCCAGGTGATCTGCTCGTTGAGCTCGACCATCCGGTCACGGAACTTGGTGACCTCGACGAACCAGGAGGAGATCGCCCGGTAGACGAGCGGCTCGGCGCAGCGCCAGCAGTGCGGGTAGGCGTGGTCGTACGTCTCGTGCCGCAGCACGACCCCCGCGTCCTTGAGGTGGCGGATGACGTGCGGGTTGGCATCGAAGACGTGCTCGCCCGCCCACGGCGCGATCTCTGCGGTGTAGCGACCGTGCTCGTCCATCGGCACGAGCGTCGGGATGCCGGCGGCGTTGGCGGCCACCTGGTCGTCCTCGCCGAACCCCGGGGCGAGGTGAACGATCCCCGTCCCGTCCTCGGTGGACACGAACTCGGCGGCGAGGACCCGGAAGGCCTGCGCGGTGCCGGAGCGCTCGGTGTCGGCGAAGAAGTCGAACAGTGGCCGGTAGCGGGCCCCGACGAGGTCGGCGCCGCGCACGGTGGCCACCGTGTCGGCCTCGCCGAACTCGGCGGCGTAGGCGCCGAGGCGCTCGGCGGCGAGGACGTAGCGCCTGCCGTCACGCTCGACCACGGCGTAGTCGATGTCGGGACCGACGGCCAGGGCGAGGTTGGCCGGCAGGGTCCACGGCGTCGTCGTCCAGGCCAGCATCCGGCCGCCGGCCCACGGGCCGTCGAGCAGCTCGAACCCGACGGTGAGCGCCGGGTCCTGGCGGTCGCGGTACACGTCGTCCATCCGGGTCTCGGTGTTGCTCAGCGGCGTCTCGCAACGCCAGCAGTAGGCCAGCACCCGGAACCCCTCGTAGATGAGCCCCTTCGCCCACAGCGACTTGAAGGCCCACATGACGCTCTCCATGTAGTCGAGGTCGAGGGTCTTGTAGTCGTGATCGAAGTCGACCCAGCGGGCCTGGCGCTTGACGTAGCGCTGCCACTCGTCGGTGTAGCGGAGCACGCTCGTGCGGCACGCCGCGTTGAACTCGGCGATGCCGTAGGCGGTGATCGCCGGGTGCCCGGCGATGCCGAGCTCCTTCTCCGCCTCGACCTCCGCCGGCAGGCCGTGGCAGTCCCACCCGAAGCGCCGCGGCACGAGCTGACCGCGCATCGTGCGGTAGCGCGGCACGGCGTCCTTGACGAACCCGGTGAGGAGGTGCCCGTAGTGCGGCAGGCCATTGGCGAACGGCGGGCCGTCGTAGAAGACGAACTCGTCGGCGCCCTCGGCCTCGCGCCGGGCGATCGATTCGAAGAACGTCGACTCCCGCTCCCAACGCTCGAGGATGCGCTCCTCGAGGCGCGGGAAGTCGGGCTGAGCGGGGACCTGGGGGTAGCTCCCGGCGTCGGGGTTGGGGTGTTCGGTCATCGGCTCCTGCGCTCGTCGTTGCGCCGGGACGAACCTCGGCTCGGAGCCGGGGACCGCGGTACCACCCTGCTTGCGCACCTCCGCAGCGGCACGCCACTCGTTTCCGCCGGCGATGACGGGCCGGACCCGTTCGGTTCTAGTGGGGTCGCCGGAGCGTCCCGTTCTTCCGAAGGCTCGGAGGTGATGGCCTCGTCAATGCCGTTGCGTCGAGTCTACCGGCCGGGCCGTTCAGCGCTCGCGGGGATTGACGACGCCGAGCTGTTCGGTCGGCTCGCCGTCCTCGTCGAACAGCGAATCGGAGGCCGATGGCGGCGACGTTTCGCTCGTCGAGCCGGCCTCGGCGACCTTGGTGATCTCGGCGATCTCCGAGCGCTCGTCCGCCGCGGCGTCCTCGATGGCGAACGGGTCGTCGTCGTCGACGTCGGGCCCGTCAGCAGCCCCATCGGCGATCACCACCAGCGGCTCGGCGGCTGCGGAGAGCAACGGCCGGCGCATCTCGGCGAGGCCGCCCGGCACCCGCTGCACGAGGTCAGTCAAATCGGAGACGGCCTCGACGATGCGCTCGCGCTGGGCCAAGAGGTACTGCTCGAGGTGGTCGACGTCGGACTCCAGGAAGTCGCGCCGGGCGAGCAGGGCCTGGACCTCGCCCTCGACCTGCACCCGCTCGGACTCGCCGGCGCGCCGGGCGTCGCTCCGCGCCTCGTCGACGAGGCGGGCCGCCTCCTCGCGAGCGGCGTCGAGACCGGACGCGGCCTCGTCGCGGGCCGCGGCGATGACCCGGTCGGCCTCCGCTTGGGCCTCGGCGACGGTGCTGTCGGCGGTGCGCTGGGCGAGGAGCAGGGTGCGACTGATCGTCTCGGCCTCGTCGACGGTGTGTCGCACCTCCGGCTCGCCACCGGCCTCGGCGCCCTCGGCGGGCTGTTGGGACAGCTCCTGGAGGCGGGCGACGGCGGCCCGGGCCCGCGCTTCCATCGCCGTGGCCTCGTTCTGGGCGGTCTCCAGCGCCGCCGCGACCTCCTCGACGAAGGTGTCGACCTCGCCCTGGTCATAGCCCCGCCGGGCGGACTTGAAGCTGGTGTCCCGGATGCGTTGTGGGCTCAGTGCCATGCGCTCAACTCTCGTAATCGTCGAATCGGTGGACGCGCTGCGCCGCCGGCTTGAGGAGGTACACCCCGGTGGCGACCTTCTCCATCGACCCGTCGAGGGAGTAGCAGACGCCGCTGGCGAAGTCGATCAGCCGGCGGGCGACGTCGCGCTCGGCCGCCTCCAGGTTGAGGATCACTGCCTGGCCGTCCTTGAACTTGTCGGCGAGCTCCTGGGCCTGGTCGAAGCGCCGCGGCCGCACGGTCGCCGGCTCGACGCCGGCCGCGGTGGTCGTCACGCGCGGCGTGGCCGGCCGGGGCTGCGAGCGAGGGTGGGCGCCGGAGTCGTCGCCGCTGCCGGGTGCGCCCCGGCGGGTCGGCGATTCGAAGTCGCGGGACGGGAAGCTGGGGCGCGCCGGCACGGCGCGGATGACCGTCTCGTCCGATTCGGCCGGCCAGTTCTTGCCGCTCGAGGACGACTTGCCACCCCGCGATGCACCCTCACCCGACGACCGCGAGTTGCGTGCCGGCTGCTCGGCCTCGCCCTGCTCGTCGTAGTCGTCGTACGCGTCGTCGGGACCGAGACCGAGGTAGTCCATGGTCTTTTTCCAGAATGACATCCGGTTCCTCCTGCGCCGCGCAGGCTATCTCATCAGGTCAGAACGTCCGCGGAGGGGCGCGGGCCGAACAGTGCCGTGCCCACCCGGACCCGGGTGGAGCCTTCCTGGACGGCGACCTCGAGGTCGTCGGACATCCCCATCGAGCACGTCCGCAGGCCGAGGTGCTCGACGAGCCGGCGGACGGATTGGAACGCCGGGCGGGCAGCCTCCGGGCCACCGACGGTGGGTCCGACGGTCATCAACCCGTCGACGCGCAACCCGGCGTCGGTGGCCGCGGCCACGAGGTCGGCCACGTCGGCGGGATCGCAGCCGCCCTTGCCCTGCTCGCCGGTGGCATTGACCTGTACGAGCACCATGGCGCCCGGCGCGCGCCGGGCGATCTCGGCCACGAGGGAGCGACGGTCGACCGTCTCGAACACGTCCACGGCTCCGGCCAGCTGGCGCACCTTGTTCGACTGCAGCCGGCCGATGAAGTGCACGTCGAGGCCGGCCCTGGCGACGGCGTCCAGCTTGGTCGCCAGCTCCTGGGCGTAGTTCTCGCCGATCGCCGTGCACCCGGCCGCCGCGGCAGCGGTGACCGCGGCCGGCCCGAAGCCCTTGGTCACGGCCAGGACCTCGACGTCGGCACCACCCCCGGCGGCGGCGATGCGCGCCCGCAGGACGTCGAGCCGGCTGGCGACGTCGGACGTGGCGGGTGTCAGCGCAGGAAGGACGGGACGTCGAAGTCGTCGTCGTCGTCGGTGTCGAGCGGATCGGCCTCGTCTTCGGCGAACAGCTCGGAGATCGACGTCGGTGACTTCGTACCGGACCCCGGGCCGCCGTCGAGGCGATCGAACCCGGCGGCGATGACGGTGATCTTGACCTCGTCGCCCATCTCGTCGTCGATGACGGTGCCGAAGATGATGTTGGCGTCGGCGTGGGCCACGCCGTGGATGATCTCCGCCGCCGCGTTCATCTCGAACAGCCCCATGCTCGACGGGCCGGTGATGTTCAGCAGGACGCCGCGGGCGCCGTCGATGGCGGCCTCGAGCAGCGGGCTGGAGATCGCCGCCTTGGCAGCCGACACGGCCCGCTCGTCGCCGCTGGCCTGGCCGATGCCCATGAGCGCCGAGCCGGCCTGTTGCAGCACCATCTTGACGTCGGCGAAGTCCGTGTTGATGAGGCCCGGCGTGGTGATCAGGTTGGTGATGCCGGAGACGCCCTGGAGCAGCACTTCGTCAGCCATCTTGAAGGCGTTGAGGACGCTGGTCTTGTCGTTGGCGACGGTCAGCAGGCGGTCGTTGGGGATGATGATCAGGGTGTCGACCTTCTCCTTCAGGCGCTGCACGCCGTTGTCGGCCTGGACGGCGCGGCGGCGGCCCTCGAACGAGAACGGCCGTGTGACGACGCCGATCGTGAGCGCCCCGAGGTTGCGCGAGATCTCGGCGATCACGGGGGCGCCGCCGGTGCCCGTGCCGCCACCCTCGCCGGCGGTGATGAACACCATGTCGGCGCCCTTCACCATCTCCTCGATCTCCTCGTGGTGGGCCTCGGCCGCGGACCGCCCCACATCGGGATCACTGCCGGCGCCGAGGCCGCGGGTGAGGTCGCGGCCGATGTCCAGCTTGAGATCCGCGTCGCTCATCAGCAGTGCCTGGGCGTCGGTGTTGACGGCGATGAACTCCACACCCTTGAGACCGGCATCGATCATCCGGTTGACCGCGTTCACGCCGCCGCCCCCGACTCCGATCACCTTGATCACGGCGAGATAGTTCTGGGGTGCGCCGGCCATCAGCGTGACCTCCCTGTGGTGGATTCGTCGATGTGGGCTCGTCGTTTCATGTGGTCATCCGATGGCTCTGGCCGGTCGCCCCGCTCGGCGAGCGGGCGGAACAGACCGCAGATTCTCGTCCATCCTCGCACGTGGCGGGCCGAAAAAGGTGCATCACCCCGTCGTCACCTCGTTCGTCGACACGTCGATGTAGGACACTCCGGCCGCGAGATCGTCGAGACTGGTCTGCAGCCGGACCAATTTGACGACGAGATCCCGAGCGGCACCGAAGCGGGCCTCGATGCCGTCGTTCAGCAGCAGGCGCAGGTCGGTGCCGTCAGCCGCGACGGCGACCGATTCGGCCCGCGCCCGCAGCTCGGGCGTCAAGGCTTGCAACAGGCTGGCCGCCGCGCTGAACCCCTGCGGGGCGAATTGGCCGGCGGTCAGCTCGGGCGGGTCGGGGCTGGTGATCGGGAGGTACTCGATCGGCTGGGCGTCGAGCACGTCGAGCACGCGGCCGTGGCTGTCGATCACGCGGAAGGCGCCGTCGGGCCCGGCGTACGAGGCGACCGGGGTGCGCTCGCGGATCTCGATCTTGGCCCCGTGAGGGAAATCCGTCGTGACCCGGGCGGCCTCCACCCACGGGACCGACTCGAGCGTCTCCTCGGCGCCGTCGGTGTCGGCCCGCAGCACGGGCGTGCCGCGGAGCTCCTCGACGACCGCGTCGAGGGTGACTCGGTCGGTGTACACCGCCCCCTCCACCTCGACGTCCTCGATCGTGAACAGCGAGGAGCCGAGCACGGCCAGCACGGCGACTACGAGGACGACGATGATCACCGCGACGAAGACCCAGCGCAGCCGCTTGCGACCCTCGGCGCGGCGGACGGCGATGCGCCGTTCGCGCAGGCGCGGCTCGATGCGCGTGGCACTGGTCGCCGCCTCGAGGCTGATCGTCTCCCCCGTGGGGCGGTCGTCGATGAAGATGGTCTTCTCGCCCGTCTCCGGAGGCGGGTCGGTCGTGGCGCTGCCGCCGGGTGTGGCCGTGGGCCGCAGCAACGGGTCACCGGCGGCGAGGTAGACGGCGTCGGGCAGCGCGCCGGCGGCGTCGATGACGATCGTGCGCGGCGGCGTCTCGTCGGCGGCGGGCGTCTCGGCGGCGTCAGCGACGACCTCGCCATCATCGTCGCCTCCAGCGTCATGGTTCGCCTGACCACCCTCAATCTCGACCTCATGTTGAGGTTGAGAGTCGATGCCGACGGGCGGAGACTCAGGTGCGGCCTCCGCGGCCGGCGGGCGCGCCTCTGGCGGTGTGAGCAGCTCAGCGACTTCCGGACTGCCGAGATCGACGCGCTCCAACTTCTCCTGGTCCGAGACGTCGATGGCGAACGCCCGCAGCAGCTCGTCGAGCACCTCCGCCGACGGCACGTCGGCGCGGGGCAGCGGTGGCCGACCGGGCCGATCGGCGCGGGTCACGGCACTCCCCCGTCGAACCCCACGAGGCGCACCTCGCTGCGCAGGTGGAAGCCTGTCGCCTGAGCAACCGTCGCCCGCACGGCCTCGATGACCGCGTGCACGTCGGCGGCCGTGCCGCCTTCTGACGCCTGGACGAAGTTGGCGTGTTTCTCCGAGACCCACGCCGTCCCGATGCGGAAACCGCGCAGCCCGAGCCCGTCGACGAGGCTGCCGGCGCTGACCTCCCCCGGCACCGGGTTGACGAACACCGAACCGCAGTTCTGGCCCCCCGGCTGGTGCTCGCGGCGCCAGCGCACGATCTCGGCGATCGCCGTCTCGGCGACGACCCGATCGCCGCGCCGGACGCGCAGGCGGGCCGCCACGACGATGTGGTCGTCGGTCAGCTCGGAGCCCCGGAAGCGCAGGCCGATGTCACCGACGGCCATCGTCACCACGTCGCCGGCGGCCAGATCGAAGACGTCCGTGTCGATCAGGCACGCCGCGATGTCGGACCCGTGGCCGCCGGCGTTCATCCGCACCGCACCACCGACCGAGCCGGGAACGCCGACGGCCCACTCCAGGCCGCGGAGGCCGGCTGCCGCGGTCCGCCGGGCGAGCACCGGAAGGGCGACACCGCCGCCCGCCGTGACGACGGCCGCAGTGCCCGGCTCGCCGTCCGCCGGCAGCCCGATCTCGCCGGCCAGGTCGGCGATGGCCACGGCGATCCCGGGGAAGCCGTCGTCCGCGACGAGCAGGTTCGAGCCGCGTCCCACGACGAGGACGGGCAGACCGGAGGCGTGGCGGGCGGCGGCGACGCGGCGCAGATCGTCGAGCGAGCGGGCCCGCACGAAGAGGGCGGCCGGTCCGCCGACGCGGTACGTCGTCAACGGCGCCAGCGGCTCCGAGCGCCTGGCGTCTGGCCCGAGGATCTCCGCCGCCTGCTCGACGGCGTCAGCCACCTGGACCGAGGTCACGACGCGCTCCGGAGCAGGGCCCGGCGGGCGAGGATCTCCTCCGGCAACGTGGCGATGTCCCCGCAGCCCATGGAGATGCACACGTCTCCCGGGCCGACCTCACCGGCGAGGAACGACACCACGTCGTCGCGCCGTGGCAGCCACACGACGCGGGCGTGGGGATGAGCTTCGAGCACGGCGTCGACGATCAGCTCCCCGGTGATGCCAGGGATCGGTGTCGTGCCGGACGGGTAGATCTCGGTCAGGACGACCACGTCGGCGCCGACGAAGGCATCGGCGTACTCCCGCCACATCTCGGCGATGCGGTTGAAGCGGTTCGGCTGGAACGTCACGATGACCCGGCCCCAGCCGTCGCCGCTCTCCCGGGCGGCAGCGATGACGGCGGCGATCTCCGTGGGCAGGTGGCCGTAGTCGTCGACGAACGTGGCCCCGCCGTCGGCGCCGCGGATGTCGAACCGGCGAGCGACACCGCCGAAGCGGGAGAGGGCAGCGGCGCTGTCGGCGAACGGGACGCCGAGGCAGGTCGCCATGGCCACCGCCCCGAGGGCGTTGACGACGTTGTGCACGCCACGCAGTGGCAGGGCGATGTCGCCGAGCCGTTGGCCGGCCCGTTCGACGGTGAAGCGGAACGATCCGCCGATGGAGTGAACGTCGACGGCGCGGAAGTCGGCGCCGGCGTCGAGCCCGTAGGTCACCGTCGCGTGGCGCACCGCCAGGTCAGCGGCCAACGGGTCGTCGAGGCACACGACCTTCGGGCCGGGGATCTGCGCCAGGTAGCGGTCGAAGCCGTCGATGACCGCCTCGAACGAGCCGTAGTGCTCGAGGAAGTCGAGCTCGACGTTGGTGAGGATCGTGGCGTGCAGCGGGAGCTCGAGGTGCGTGGCGTCGCTCTCGTCGGCCTCGACGACGAGCCACTCGCCGCCGGTCCAGTGGGCGCCGGTGCCGGCGTCGGCGACATCGCCACCGACGATGAAGCTGGGCGCCCATCCCGCTTCGGCCAGGATCAGCATCAGCATCGACGTCGTGGTGGTCTTCCCGTGCGTCCCGGCGACGGCGATCGCGCGGGCCCGGGCGCAGATCGCCGCGAGCATCCCCGCCCGGCGCAACGTCGGGATGCCGTGATCCCGGGCCGCGTGCAGCTCGATGTTGCCGGCGGGGATCGCCGTCGACGCGGTGACGGCGTCGCATCCGATGACGGCGGCGGGATCGTGACCGACGAGGACCCTCACCCCGGCGGCCCGGACCCGGTCGAGCACGGGCTGCTCGCGCAGGTCGCTACCGGACACGATGTGGCCCATCTCGGCCAGGGCGATGGCGATGGCGCTCATACCCGGTCCACCGACGCCGACGACGTGGAGGCGCAGCGGGCGCGAGAGGTCGATCGGCGCAACGGGCGCAGCAGCGGGCTGGAGGGCGGACACGGTGCCTCCAGGCTAGGAGCTGGCGGTGCGGCGCGACCGGCCACCTGTCGCCGCGGCGTCCTCGATGACGCCCACGAGGGCGCCGCCGCGGTGCAGGTCGCCGGCGGAGGCGGCCCGCTCGCCAAGCTCAGCCAGCCGGACCGGGTCGGCCCGCAGCTCGTCGATGAGCGTCCCCGAGCGCGGCGAGCTCGGGCTCGGGGAGCAGGATCGCCGCGCCCTGGTCGGACAGCCACCGTACGTTCAGCGTCTGGTGATCCTCGGCAGCCCCCGACCACGGCACGAGGATCGCCGGGGTGCCCGTCACGGCGACCTCGGCGACGGTGCTCGCGCCGCCCCGCCCGACGAGCAGGTCGGCCGCCGCGTAGACCAGCTCGATGCGGTCGTCGTAGCCGACGACCTGGTGCAGCACGCCGTCGCTGCCGTCGCGTGGTGGCGGCGCGGCGGCCAGGAACCGGTCACCGACGACCTGGCGGACAGCGAGGCCGGTGTCGTCGTCGTGGCCGGCGACGTAGGCAGCCACCGCGCCGTTGAGGACGACGGAGCCCTGCGAACCACCGGTGACGGCGACGACGAAGCGGTCGAGGGGGAGGTTCAGCACCCGCCGCGACTCGGCACGATCGCCGACGCGGTCGACGGCGAGGATCCGGCGCCGCACCGGGGCGCCGGTGACGACGGCACGCGGCAGCGGCGAGTCCGGGTACGCCACGGCGGACGCGACCGCGAGGCGGGCGGTCAGCGTGCTGGCCCGCCCGGGGCGGCGGTCGTAACTGACGACCACGATCGGCACGTCCTGGCGGCGGGCGGCCAGCACGGTCGGCAGGCTGGCGTAGCCGCCGACGGAGACGACGACGCGCGGTCGCAGGCGCCGCAGCAGGTCGCTGGCCCGCCGCGTCGCCGTGGCGAGCTTCGGCAGCATCGTGGCGTTGAGCCGGACGTTGCGGCGGTTGAGCTCCCGTTGCAGGCCGACGACGTCGAGGAACGTGTGGTCGATCCCGGTCGCCGGCAAGAGGCGCGTCTCGATGCCCCGCTGGGCGCCGACGTAGTGGATCTCCGACGGATCGTGCCCGGCGTCGACGAGGGCCTCGGCGATGGCCAGCGCCGGCAGCACGTGACCCGCCGTCCCCCCACCCGTGACGACCGCGAAGATCACTCTCGACCCAATTCGCCGATGGTTATCTCGCGGCGGGCGACGTTCAGCAGCAGCCCGGCGGCGGTCATCGAGACGAACAGGGACGACCCGCCGGCAGAGAAGAACGGCAGGGTCAGGCCGGTGACGGGTACCAGGCCGGTGACCCCACCGAGGTTGATGACCGCCTGGACGCCGAACCAGGCGGCGATGCCGCCGGCCAGGAGCATGCCGAAGCGGTCCGGCGCGGCGAGGGCGGCCTGGATGCCGAACCACACCAGGAGCATGAAGCCGCCGACCACGGCGACCGACCCGACGAGGCCGAGCTCGTCGGCGATCACGGCGAAGATGAAGTCGCTGTGGGCGAGCGGCAGGTAGCCGAGCTTGCCGTTGCCCGCTCCCACCCCCGACCCCGTCAGGCCGCCGTCGGCGATCGACAGGAAGCCCTGGTACGTCTGGTACGAGAGGTGGTCGCGATGCCCGGTGATGTCGAGGAAGGCCGTGAAGCGGTCGTAGCGGTACGCCGTCGAGAACACGAAGCCCAGCGCCGCCGCGCCAGCCGCCAGGCCGGTGGCCAGCATCGGTGACAGCGGCACCCCGCCGATGAAGGCGACGGCCAGCACGATGGCGCACATCACGATGGCCGACCCGAGGTCGCCCTGGGCCAGGCAGGCTCCGGCCGCTCCCATCGCCACGAGGGCGATCGGGCGCAGGCTGCGGCGGACGTCGGAGAGCACGTCCGCCCGGCGGACCAGCAGGTCGGCGGCGAACACGACGAGGGCCAGCTTGAGGAACTCCGACGGCTGCAGGCTGAACGAGCCGACCGTCACCCACGCCTTGGCGTCGTTGACGGTGGAGCCGACCTCCGGGAGGAACGGCAACGCCATCCCCAGCCCCGCCAGCACGAAGAGCGGGATGGCCAGGCGCTGCACCCAGGCGAGGTGCATGCGCATCCCGACGAGCATCCCGACGAGGCCGATGCCGGCCCATGTCACCTGGCGGTTGAAGATGTGGTACGGGCTGTTGCCCTTGGCCGCCTCGACGGACGCCGACGCCGAGAGCACCATCACCAGGCCGAGCATGACGAACACGGCGACGACGATGCCGATCACGTAGTAGGCGGCCGGTGCCGGCCCGCGCTGCACGTCCCACACGCCAGGCCGATCGGTGGTGACCGGTCGCCTGATCGTCCGGCCGGGCGCGGCGGCGCACCGGGACCCTGTCCGCTCCGCCGTGCAACCGCTCGAGCGCGGCCCGCCGCCGGTCGGCGACCGACGTGCCGCTCGGCCGATCCATCGTCGTCGTGGTCATCGTCGCGTTGCTCATCATCCTGCTCCTGAGGAGACCGTTGCCAGACGTTGCTGCACGAGGCGGCGGAAGTCGTCGCCGCGCGCCGGGTACCCGCCGTCGGGGTACCAGTCGAAGCTGGCGCACCCCGGTGACAGCAGCACGACGTCGCCGGGCCTGGCCACCGCGCCGGCCCGCTCGACGGCCTCGGCCATCGAGGCCGCGGTCACGACCGGAGCGGCGCCGGCGAACGTGGCACCGACGACGGGGGCGGCCTCGCCGATGGCCACGACTGCCGTCACCCGCGCCGCCTCGGCGGCCATCGGCGCCAGGTCGAGACCTTTGTTCAGCCCACCGGCGATCAACACGACCCGATCGAAGGCCCTGATCGCCACCGAGGCGGCGTGCGGGGTGGTGGCCTTGGAGTCGTTGTACCACCGCACTCCCGCGGCCTCGCCCACGAGCTCGATGCGGTGCGGTGGACCGACGAACGAGGCCAGGCCGGCGGCCACCGCGGCGGGCTCGGCGAGACCGGCCTCGAGCACGAGCGCCGCCGCGGCGAGCCCGTTGGTGAGGTCGTGGGGCAGCGCCCGGCGCAGGTCGGTCACGCGGCCCAACTCACCGTGGGGCCCGACGAGGCACGCGCCGGCACCGTGACCGTCGACGTGGTAGTCGGCGCCGGTCAGTCCGAACGTGCGGTGGCGGGCAGGGGCTCGCCGGAGGTGCTCCATGACGACCGGATCGGGCGCGAATCCGATCGCCACGTCGTCGGTCCGCTGCTGGCTGAACAGGCGGGCCTTGGCGGCGATGTAGGTGTCCATCGAGGCGTGCCAGTTGAGGTGGTCGGGCGCCAGGTTGAGCCATGCCGCGGCGTCGGCTCGGAACGCCTCGGTCCAGGCGAGACGGAAGCTGGTGCACTCCACGACGAACGCATCGACATCGAGATCGAGGGCCGCCACGAGCGGCACGTCGGTGTTGCCGGCGGCCACGGCGCGCACGGCCGCTGCGCCGAGCATCTCCACGGCCCACAGCGTGGTGGTCGTCTTGCCGTCCGTGCCGGTGACGGCGACCATCGGCCGCGCTCCCCCCGGCCGATCCTGCTCCCACTCGTAGGCGAGCTCCAACTCACTGACCACCGGCCGCCCGGCGCGGCGGGCGGCGTCGAACAGGCGGTGCGTCTCGGGGACGCCCGGCGCCGGGACGACCCGCTCGGCGGCGGAGAGAAGCGCCGCGAGGCGGTCGTCGTCGGGCCGGGTGACGAGCTCGACGTCGAGGTCGGCGGCGAGGCGCCGCTTGGCGTCCTCGGCGGCGTCGTCGACGGCGACGACGTCGAACCCACGCTGGCGCAGCGCCCGTACCGTGGCCGCCCCGGCGACAGCGAGCCCGTAGACGAGGATCACGGCAGGTCCGCCGAGATGCGCGTGAAGTCAGCGATGAACAGGCCGAGGGCGGCGGCGACGCACGCCGCAGCGATCAGCCAGAAGCGGATGAGCACCGTCGTCTCCGGCCAGCCGAGCAACTCGAAGTGGTGGTGGATCGGCGACATGAGGAACAACCGCCGCTTGCGCCCGCTGGCTTTGAACACCGCCATCTGCACGGCCACCGAGCCGGCCTCCATGACGTTGAGCCCGCAGATCAGCAGCAGGAGCAGTTGGGTGTTCATCGTCAGCGCCAGCAGCGCCAGCGATGAGCCGAGTCCCAACGCGCCGACGTCGCCCATGATGATCCGCGCCGGGGCGGCATTGAACCACAGGAACCCCATGCACGCCCCGGCGAACGCCGCGGCCAGGGCGGCCAGGTCCAGTGGGTTGACGACCCCGCCGTAGATCTCCGGGTTCCGGAAGGCCCAGTAGCCGATGATCATGAACGCACCGAAGCCCATCAGCGCCGAGCCGCCGGCGAGACCGTCGAGGCCGTCGGTGACGTTGACGGCGTTGGTCGTCGCCCAGATGATCAGCCCGGCCCAGAGCACCCACACGGCGGTCGGAAGCTCCCAGCCGGGGTAGTCGGCGCGGGTCAGGGAGATCGTCGTCGAGATCCCGGTGGCGGCGACGAGCCACCAGGCGATGCCGAAGCTCATCAGCATCGTCACGTAGTTCTTCTGCTTCCAGAAGATGCCGCGGTTGTGCCGCTTGCGGACCTTGATGAAGTCGTCGAGGAAGCCCATGAAGGCCATCGCCAGGACACCGACCCACACGATCAGAGCCTGATCGGAGTACGGCAGCCCGCGGCGGACGTGGGCCACCAGCCAGCCGATGAACGCCGCGGCGACGATGGCGATGCCGCCCATCGTCGGCGTGCCCTGCTTGGCCATGTGGTGCTCCGGCCCGCGGTCCTCCTTGCCGAGGATCGGCTGGCCCAGCCCACGGGTCCGGAACGCCGAGATCAGCGCCCGCGTCATGAACAGGGCGAGGATGCCGGCCGTCACGCCGGCGATCATCACGGCGATCATCGGCCGACTCCGTGGCGACCGGCGATCACGGCCGGCTCCGCCTCGTCAGCAACTCGGCCACGACGACGCGGTCGTCGAAGGCGAGCACGACGTCGCCCACCGTCTGCGTCGTCTCGTGGCCCTTGCCGGCAACCACGACGATGTCGCCGGCGCGCGCTTCGTCGAGCGCCATGGCGATCGCCGCGGCGCGATCGGGCTCGACCGCCACCTTGCTCCGATGTCCAGCTGCCACGCCGCCGATCACGGCGGAGATGATGGCGTCGGGTCGCTCGGAACGAGGGTTGTCAGATGTCACGACGACCCGGTCGGCGAGCTCGGCGGCGATGCCGCCCATCTGCGGTCGCTTGGCGTGGTCACGATCGCCGCCGGCGCCGAACACGACGATCACCCGCCCAGCGGTGACGCGGCGGGCGGCGAGGATGACCTGTTCCAGCCCGTCGGGAGTATGGGCGTAGTCGACGATGGCGACGACGCCGCCGCCGTCACCCTCGGCCGGGGCGATGCGCTCGAATCGCCCGGGCACCGGCTCCGCCGATTCCATCCCCACCACGATCGCATCGAGGTCGACCCCGAGCACGTCGGCCGTGGTCGCTGCGGCGAGCGAGTTGTTGACGTTGAACGAGCCTCCGAGGCCGACCGTGACGCGCCGGCCGCGCCACGTGAAGCGATGCCGCTCGGTCGTGACGTCGAGGTCGGCGGCATCCGCCAGGGAGTACGCCACCATCGGGATCGGAGAGGCGTCGAGCAGCAGGCGGCCGTGGGCGTCATCGACGTTGGTCACCCCGACGTCCGCCAGTCCCGGCGTGAACAAGCTGGCCTTGGCGCGGAAGTACTCCTCGGCTGTCCCGTGCAGGTCGAGGTGGTCGGTGCCGAGGTTGGTGAACACCGCGGCGGCAAAGCGCGTGCCGTCGACGCGGTGCAGGGCCAGGGCGTGCGAGGAGACCTCCATGACGACGGCCCGGTCGCCGGCGGCGCGGAAGCCGTCCAGGCGTTGCTGCAACTCGGTGCCCTCCGGCGTCGTGTGCGTGCCGGACAACGTCCCGATGATGCCGGTCGGCCGGCCGGCGGCGCGCAGGATCGACGCCAGCAGGTGCGTCGTCGTCGTCTTCCCGTTGGTGCCGGTCACCCCGACGACGTGCAGGTCGCGGCTCGGATGGTCGTGCACCGCCGCGGCGATCGGCCCCAACGCCAGGCGCGTGTCGTCGACCACGATCTGCGGAGCGTCCACGTCGAGCCGGTGATCCACGAGCAGCGCCGCGGCCCCGGCCGCCACGGCGTCGGCTGCGAAGCGATGGCCGTCGATGTGTGCGCCGCGCACGCAGGCGAAGAGGCACCCGCCTATCACCCGGCGGGAGTCGTGCGTCATCGACGTCACCGGCGTCGCCGGATCGCCGACGACCCGCGCGTGCAGGTCGCCCGGCACTCCCCCGAGCAGCGTGCCGATCGGTGTCGAGCGGCGGGGTGCCGGGGGCGGCTCGCAAGCGGTCACTCGGCGCAGCCCGTCGAGCCGGGTGGCGGCTCGATGCCCAGTTCGTGGATCATCGTCGGGGCCAGTTCACGGAACACCGGGCGCGGCCGCCGTGCCGCCGAAGCGGTCGTTGCTGTCCGGGCGCGGCTGGTCGATGGACACGAGGATCGTCACCTGCGGATCCTCCGCCGGGAGGAACCCGACGAAGCTCGCGTAGTACGCCTTGGACCCGTCGGGGAGCTCGTAGCCGCCATCGGGCTGGGCGATGAAGCCGGTGCCGGTCTTGCCGGCGATCGACAACCCCGGCACGCGGGCCTGCTTGGCCGTGCCCCGGCACACCACTTCGCGCATCATCGTCTGCATCTGCTCGGCGACGGCCGTGCTGACGACCTCGCGGGTCTCCGATTCCGGCATCTCGCGCACCTCACCGGACGCGTCGACCGTCGCCTTGACCAGCTTCGGCGCCACGTACCTGCCGTCGTTGGCGATGGTGTTGACGGCTGAGACCAGCTGGATCGGGCTGCTGGCGACGCCTTGTCCGTAGGCGACGGTGTACTTCTCGGTGCCTTCCCACTCCTGCCACGGGTGGAGGATGCCAGCCGTCTCGTCGGGAAAGTTGAGCGCCGTCCGATCCCCGAGGCCGAACTCCCGCATGTAGTGGTATTGACGCTCGAAGCCCATCGTCTCCGACACCGTGATCGTCCCGATGTTCGATGACTCGACGAGGATCTGCTGGACGTCCATCACCTCGTCGCCGTGGACGTGCGAGTCGTGGAGGCGGTCGCCGCGATTCGTGTACACCTTCTGCCACGGCACGACGAACGAGGACTCGGGCGTGACCGTGCCCTCGTTGAGCGCCCCGGAGATGGTGATCACCTTGCCGACCGAGCCGGGCTCGTACGCGTCGACGGCCGAGTAGTTGCCGGAGGTGATCTCGTAGTACCCCTCGTCGTTGATCCGCACGGAGGCCATGGCGATCACCTCGCCGGTCTTCGAGCCCATCACGACGGCCTGGCCGCCCCTGGCGCCCAGCTCGGCCACCCGCTTCAGCAACGCCTGCTCCGCGGCGTACTGCACGGAACGGTCGAGCGTCAGCACGATGTCGTTGCCGGGAACCGGTTCCTCGACCACCCGCTCGCTGCCGGCGATCGACCGGCCGCCCGGGGCGACCTCGCGCCGCATCTCGCCGGGCTTGCCGGTCAGCACGTTGTCGTACTGCTCTTCGATGCCGGCCGTGCCGACGCCGTCGATGTCGGTGCGTCCGATGACGCTGCGCGCCGTGTTGCCGCCGGGGAGGATGCGCCGGTCCTCACGGTAGATCGTCACCCCGAGCAGCTCGAGGGCGGCGAGCTGCTCGGCGAGCACGTCGTCGACCTGGCGGGCGACGTAGACGAAGCCGCGATCCTTGGCGGCCATCGCCGCGGCCAGCTCGTCGCGCCGATCGGCCGACAGGTCGAGGATCCGGGCGAACGTGGCCGCGGTGCCGTCCGGGTCCACGACCTGCTTGGGGTTCACGGCCACCGTGCTCGCCGGCACCGACAGCGCCAACTCCTCGCCGTCGCGGTCGAAGATCGAGCCGCGCTGGGCACGCAGCGGCTGGTCACGTGTCCACTGCAGGGCTGCCGCACTGCGCAGGGCATCGCCTTCGAACGTCTGCAGGGCGCCCACCTTGACGAGGACGGCGGAAAGGATCAGCAGCATCACGACCAGCGTCCAGATCAGCCGCTTGCGCGGTTGCCCGGCCGAGAAACGCGACGTCAGCCGGGCGGTGCGGACGCGGATCGTGCGACGGGCGCGTTGGCGTGGATCGGGCGCCTTGATCGTGCGCTTGGTCGGCCGGCGCGGCGCAGGAGGCCGGCGGGGCGCGCGGGCGCGAGGAGGTCGCGGCGGTGGCAACGGTCGCTTGGCGCGCCGGTCCGGCGGTGGCGCCGACCGGCGGCTGCGGGGTGCCGTGGACGGCGCGTCGGTGGTGACGACCCGCTCGCCGCGCCGCGCCGGACGGACGTCGCCGGAGCGCCGGGCATCGCGGGGAGCACGGTGGGCCGCCGGTGCCGGGACGGGACGGCCCGGCGGCCCACCGTGGCGCCGACCAGCCGTGGCAGCTCGGCGGTTCGGCGCGTGCTGACGGCGGCGCCCTGCATCGCGCGCGCCTCGACTACTCATCGACGGTCCCGATCTGCCCGCTGGTCGCCGCCTTGACCCGGCGGATCTGTTCCAGCGGGTCGGCCGCGATGACTGTGGCGGTTGCCTCGTCGACCGTGCCGGCGGCGGCGATGATCTGGGCCATCCGCCCCGGGTCGATCGTGAGGAACTCCGTCTGCGGGGCGACGCCCATCCCGAGCTGGGCGCTCTCGATCGACAGGCGCGTCGGCGAACGCAGCTCGGCTCGCTGCTGGCGCAACACGTCGAAGCGCTCGCGGGCTTCGGTCACCGACTCCTCGAGGCGGTCGATCTCCAACTGCCGTTCGGCCAGACGGGTGTGCAGGACCACTGCGGCGAGCATCAACACGACGACGACACCGACGAGCACCAGCGCGGCGTTGACAGCAGCCCGTGGCCGGGGCACGAGGCGCAGCTCGGGACGGCCGTCGGGGCGATGACCCGGACGTGACGACGAGGTCGACGTGGAGCGTCCACCAGCCGCCCCTCGGGTGCCCGACGACCGCGGCCGCGGGGCGTCGACCCGCCGCGGCAGCGCCGCTCGTCGTTCGGCGAGCGCGGTCACCGCCGCTCCCGCTCGTCGCGCTCGACGCGCTCCGCGACGCGCAGGCGCGCCGACGTGGCCCGGGGGTTGGCGTCCTGCTCGGCCGGCGACGGTCGCTTGGGCACGCCGCGGACGAGGCGCACTGTCTGCACGGCGCCGCACACGCACGGCAGGTCGGGCGGGCAGGCGCATGACCCGGTCGCCGTGCGGAAGCGCTCCTTGACGATGCGGTCCTCGCCGGAGTGGTACGACAGCACGGCGATCCGGCCGAACGGCCTCGTGGCTTCGACCGCCGCATCGAGAGCGACGGGCAGGGCATCGAGCTCCCCGTTGACCTCGATGCGGATGGCCTGGAAGGTGCGCTTCGCCGGGTGGCCGCCGGTGCGACGGGCTGCCGCGGGGATCGCCGCGGTCACGATGCCGGCGAGCTCGACCGTGGACTCGATCGGCCGGGCCGCGACGATCGCCCTGGCGATGCGGGCGGCGAAGCGCTCGTCGCCGTAGTAGCGGATGACGCGGGTCAGTTGGTCGACGTCGTAGCCGTTGACGACGTCGGACGCCGACCACGGGGCGTCCTGGTCCATGCGCATGTCGAGCGGCCCGTCTTCGCGGTAGGAGAAGCCGCGATCACCGCGGTCGAGCTGCGGCGAGGAGACGCCGAGGTCGAACAGGGCGCCACTCAGGCCGTCATCGAGGGCGGGGCGGGGGATCTGGTCGGTGTCCATGATCTGGCGGAGGTCGTCGAACCTGGCGTGGACGGGGTGGAAGCGGTCGCCGAACCGCTCGAGCCGGGCGGTCGCCGCGGCGAGGGCGGTGCGATCTCGGTCGATGCCGACCACCGAGAGATCCGGTCGCCGGGTGAGGATCGCCTCGGTGTGCCCGCCACCGCCGAGGGTGGCATCGAGCAGCACGCCCGGCGGCACCGTCGTGAAGACGTCGACGATCTCGTCGAGCATCACAGGGCGGTGCTCGAACGGACCGCTCATCCGGATGGCCGGTGCTTCCTGGTCACGGGTTCGTCGTCGGTCCTCGCTCCTCCGTTCAGTCGTTGTTGGGCGGCCGCACTGACACTCATTCCTGGCCGCCCGCCAGCTCGCCGCGCCCGGACGCCGCGACGCGTTCGTAGAGCTCCTCGCACCACACCTCGGCCCGATCGAGGTTGCCGGCGACGATCACCTTCGAGCTCGGCTCGAGGCGGGCATAGCTGCGCAGCTCGCCGTCGATGGTCACGCGCCCCTGCTTGTCGAGCGTGACGAGCGTCGCCGAGTGGGCCAGGGCGCGTTGGCGGGTACGCGTCATCTCGTTGCGGCGGACCCGCTCCATGACGTCGTGAGCCATGCGCTCGAACTCGTCGCGGGCGTACACGTTCACGCAGCGGTCATCGCCGAGCACGAGGTAGCAGGAATCTCCGAGCAGCGCCCGGTACACCGAGGGAAGGGCGAGGCGACCCTTGTCGTCGAGCTGACGTTCGTGAACGCCGACGAACATCGCGCCTGACCACACCCTTCCTCGATCCGGGGTCCCGGTCGGCTGCCTCGTTGGGGACCCGGGACCGTCCCCACCGACCCCCACTCTGCCCCCCGCTTCCCCCCTCTGTCAACCACTGGCCCCCACTGAGCCCCATCCAGCGCCCTCGACGCCCCACCACCCATCCCCCGATCCGAGTGTTTGCCGCCACCCGAGTGCCAGGCGCGGGAGGGCCCCGCAGCACGCACTCGGATGGGGCCGGCGTCAGCGCATCAACGGGAGAGGGCGGCGGCCACGGCACGCGGGAGCGTCCGGGCCGCCGGCGCCGGCAACGTGGCCACCGGCGGCGGGTCGCCGGGCGGCAGGTCGCCGGCCAGCAGGGCGACCAGCCGTGCGGGCGACCAGCGTTCGTGCACGGCGCACTGGAAGCGCGAGCCGGCCCGTGTGCGGCGCTGGCTGATGCCGACCAGCTTGCGGCCGTCGCGCACGACCTCGCCCGGCCCGAGGCCGGCGAAGCAGACGAGCGGGCACCAACTCGAGCAGGCCATCGCGCCGCGGTGGACAGCCACGCCGCCGATGCCGAGCTCGTCGAGCGCGCCGAGCGATGTGGTCGCCGATCCACACCATCGACGCGCTGACGTCGTCACCCACGCCGACCTCCCGCAGGACGTCGGCCGGCACGACCACGTCGAACCAGACGACCGCCCCCGGCTCGAGCAGCACCGCTCCTCCTCCGCTCCGGCGCCGCACGATCTCGATGCCTGCGTCGGTGCAGGCCCGCTCGTCGACAACATCGGCCCGCTGGGTCGAGCCGAGGACGACCGCCGGCCGATCGATCTCGAACACCCACACCTCCGGCTCGGGGTCGTCGCCGATGAGCCGGGCGTGGAACGCCGCCGCCGACCCGGTGGCGGACGTGACGGCGAACCGCTCATTGGTGCACCATGTCGTTGGACGATCGACGCGGCGGGCGGTGCACCAATGAGCCAAGGCACGCAACGCTGGTTCGCTCGCTCGAAGACTCGCTGCTCATTGGTGCACCACTCGTCTTGGTCCGGATCGCGGTCGCGTGGGTGACCAGGATCCGGACCGAAACGTCGCGTTGGGCACGCTCACGCGCTCAGGAGGCGATGGCCAGGTACGGCTTCCACGCCTCGGGCACACGGGCGACGCTGACCACCACCCACGCCGTGGCCCGTGGTGCCCTGCACGGCCGGGCGAGACGCATTCCGGCCTCGTCCGGTGTGCGATCGCGCTTGGCGAGGTTGCACGGGCGGCACGCCGCGGCGACGTTCTCCCACACGTGGTCGCCGCCACGCGAGCGGGGCATCACGTGGTCGATCGAGTCGGCCTGCCGGCCGCAGTACTGGCAGCGGTAGTCATCGCGAGCGAACACGGCGCGGCGTGACAGCGCCGTGCGCCGATGGAAGGGGACCTTGACCATGTAGCGGAGACGGACCACCAGCGGGCTCGGTATGACGATCGTCGGCGAGTGCAGCTGGGTGCCGTCTTCCTCGATGATGTCGGCCTTGTCGGCGAGCACGAGGCACGCGGCCCGGCGCGCCGACACGACGCTGAGCGGCTCGTAACTGGCGTTGAGGACGAGCGCGCTTCGCACAGGCCCCCCTAGCGTCTCCGCTTCACGGCCAGTCCCGGCACCACTGCAGGTAGTTCACCACATCGGCGGCCGACGCGCGGGTCTCGGAATCCCCGTACTGCGTGAGCAACCGGAACCGGAGGTAGGCCCGTGTCGGGACGGGCAGGAACGGCCGGCGTCGCCACCATCCGTCGGGCACCGTGCGCCGCCATTGGCGCAGGGCGACCGGCCACAGCCGCGGCCGCCGCACGACCGCCGCGACGATGCCCAACACCGCGGTCAGGCCAGAGCCTTCGGCGCCCTCACGCCAGAGCCTTCGGCGCACCGTCACGACGGTGCCTTCGGCTCTTTGGGCAGACCGAGGACCATCTCGCCGATGATGTTGCGCTGGATCTGCGACGACCCGGCGTAGATCGTCCCGGCCCGGGCGTTGAGGAACGTGTCGACCCACGAGGCCGACGAGTTCGGCGCCCCGGCGTCGTCGGCCTGGAAGGCGCTCGACGGTGGCCGTCCCGACGGCGTGAGGGCCTCGGCCCCGAGGATGTCCACACCGAGCTCGGTCACGATCCTGTGGTACTCGCTCCAGTAGAGCTTGGTGATCGCCCCGTCGGGTCCCGGGTGGTGCCCGGCGAGGAAGCGGGTCAGCGTGCGCATCCCGAGGTAGCGCATCACCTGGACCTTGCCGTAGCACCATGCCAGACGCTGGCGGATCAGCGGATCCTGGTCGACGCCGCGCTCCTTGGCCAGCAGCAGCAACCGGTCGAGCTCACCTTGGTAGCGGATCCACAGCGTCGCCGCAGCCTCGCCGCGCTCGAAGCCGAGCAGGCTCATGGCCACGGCCCAGCCGTTGTTGACGCCGCCGACGACGTGGTCCTTCGGGCACACGGCATCGGTGTAGAAGACCTCGTTGAACTCGCTCTCCCCGGAGATCATCTTGATCGGCCGGACCTCGATGCCCGGCTGGCGCATGTCGACCAGCAGGAAGGAGATGCCCTTGTGCTTCGGGGCGTCGGGATCGGTGCGGGCCAGCGTGAAGATGTGATCGGCGAGGTGCCCGGCCGAGGTCCAGATCTTCTGGCCGTTGAGCATCCACTGGTCACCGTCGAGCGTCGCCCGCAGGCCGAGGCTGCCGAGGTCAGACCCGGCGTTGGGTTCGGAGTAGCCCTGACACCACCGATCCTCGCCTGCCAGGATGCGCGGCAGGTAGTGGCGCTTCTGCTCCTCGGTGCCCCACAGCAGCAGTGTGTTGCCGAGCATCTGGATGCCGAACACATCGTTCGGGCCGCCCGTCGGCACGCCGGCCCTGGCGAACTCCTCGGCGATGATCACCTGCTCCAGCGGCGACAGCCCGCCGCCGCCGTACTCGACCGGCCAGCCAGGCGCCAGGTACCCGGCCTCGAAGAGAACGCCCCGCCACCACTCGGCGAAGTCCCTGACGGCGTCGCCCTCGAGCGTGCCGATGCCGGCCCAGTCGCTGGGCAGCTTCTCGGCGAGGAACGCGTGGACCTTGTCGCGGTACGCCTCGGCTTCGGCGCCATATGTCGGGTTCATCGCCGCCGATCGTACCGAGCGCACCTCTCGGTCTCAGGCCGCGGCGGACCACCGCGCCAGCGCCGCTGCGCCGACGAGCGGGGCGACCGTGCCGAGGGACGTCACGTCGAGGGTGACGCGGTGCTCGGAGCGGTCGGGCCCGGCGCGGACGTGGGCGAGGCGGCTGCGTTGGTCGAGCTCGCGCCGCGCCGCGTCGAGCAGCGGCTGCCCGAAGGCGCCCGGCACGGCGCCGCCGAGGAGCACCAGGCGCACGTCGAACACCGCCACCGCCGAAGCCACGGCGCGGCCGATCATCATCCCTGTGCGCTCGATCACCGAGGCCGGTGCTCGCCGCAGCGGGCGGTTGGTCTCCTCCTCGATCGCGACCGACGAGGCGTAGGCCGTCAGGCAGCCCAGCCCCCCGCACGGGCACGGCAACCCATCGGGCTCGACGACGACGTGGCCCAGCGCGCCGGCGTTGCCGAGGCGTCCGTTCAGCAACCGACCGTTGCAGATCACGCCGGCCTCGACGGCCTCGGACATCAGCAGCACGAGTACGTCGTCCTCGCCTTTCGCGCCACCCGTCCAGTGCTCGGCCAGGGCCCGGGCGTGGCCGACCGGCCCGAGCACCGTCGGCAGTCCGGTGAGGTCGCGCACCCGCTCGCGCAGCTCGAACTCCTGCCACACGGGCAGGTGCAACGGCGTCACCGTGCCACGCTCCTGATCGATCGGACCCTCACAGCTGACGCCGCACACCTCCAGCGGATCGGCTTCCTCGGGCCGCGCGGCGACGACCCGACGGACGAGCCGGTGCAGCGCCGGCCACACGTCACGCGGCGGCGTGGCCACCCGGTCGCGGACGACGACCGCCCCCGCCTCGTCGACGACGCCGGCCGCCAGTCGGTCGATGCCGACGTCGATCGCCAGGTAGGTCGGCATGAAGCGACCGTACCGTGTCCCGGGCCGAGCCGGCGGATGCTCCCTGAGGGTCTAGCCTGTAGCGGGTGACGGTGACACCTAGTCGCGCCGCGGGCGGCGATCTTCCCCTCTCCGAGGCTCCGAACACGCGCTTCGCGTCGTTGTTCGATGCCGTGACGGCCAACGTGGCCCAGGTGGTCCACGGCAAGATGGAACCGATCGAGTTGGCCGTCATGTGCCTCCTCGCCGAGGGCCATCTGCTCATCGAGGACGTGCCGGGCGTCGGCAAGACGAGCCTCGCCAAGGCCCTCGCGGCGTCGATCGACTGCACATGGAAGCGGATCCAGTTCACGCCCGATCTGCTCCCTGCCGACCTCGTCGGGGTGAGCATCTACCAGCGCTCGACGGAGCAGTTCCGCTTCCAGCAGGGACCGCTGTTCGCCAACATCGTGCTCGCCGACGAGATCAACCGGGCGTCGCCGAAAACCCAGTCGGCGCTGCTCGAGGCGATGGAGGAGCGCCAGATCACCGTCGACAGCGCGACCCGATCGTTGCCGCCGCCGTTCATGGTGATCGCCACCCAGAACCCGGTCGACCAGGAGGGCACGTACCGGCTCCCCGAGAGCCAGCTCGACCGGTTCCTGCTGCGCATCTCCCTCGGATATCCCGGGCGGGCCGCCGAGATGTCGATCCTCGACGGCCGCGGCGCGGCCGAGTCGCTGCCCAAGCTGGCACCCGTGGTGTCGGCTGCGGAGGTGCTGTCGATGGTCGACGCCGTGCGCGCGGTGTTCCTCGCCGACGCACTCAAGGCCTATCTCGTCGACCTCTCCGAGGCCAGCCGCCGCCACCCGGCGATCGAGCTCGGGCTCTCGCCGCGCGCCACGCTGCAGCTCGCCGCGGCGTCGAGGGCCCACGCCGCGGCGCGGGGCCGGCGCTACGCCACGCCCGACGATGTGAAGGCCATGGCCATCCCGGCGCTGAGCCACCGCCTGCTGCTGCGCACCGACCGCGGCGGCCGTCTCGACTCCGACGACGCCGTCGGCGAGATCCTCGCCGACGTGCCCGTACCGACCTCGCGCTGAGCACGTCGATGCCGAACGAGCCTGGGCCACGATGAACGCCGGCCCGACGCGCCAGGGCTGGATGGTCCTCGTCGCAGCCGTCGCAGCCGTCGTCGTCGGCCGGCTGTTCGGCGTCCTGGAGCTGTACGTGATCGGCGCCGCCATGGCCTTGGCCGTGGCGCTGGGCCTGCTCGTCGTGCTCGCTGCGCAGCCCGCGCATCGAGGTCCACCGGTGGATCCGGCCGTCGGTCCTCACCGCCGGCGACGTCGGGCGCGTGGAGGTCCTCGTGCAGCGCGTCCGCGGCGGGCGCTCGCCCAACTTCGAGCTCGTCGAGCCGGTGGGCACCAGCCGCACCGCGCGCATGGCCGTCGCCCCGTTGCCGGCCGACGCCGAGGTCAGCGCCGGCTATCGGATTCCCACCGAACGGCGCGGCGTGCTGACGATCGGTCCGCTCACCGCCGTGCGCCACGACGTGCTCGGGCTCGCCCGCTCCGTGAGCCAGGTCGCCGGCGTCGACGAGCTCCTCGTGTCGCCGCGGGCCCATCTCCTCGACATGCCGACGCTCGGCCAGGGCCTGCTCGGCCGGCACCTGCTGGCCTTGGCCCAGCGGCTCGGCCCGGGCGACTTCCACAGCCTCCGCGAGTACGTCGACGGAGACGAGCCGCGCACCATCCACTGGCGGGCGTCCGCCCGCTCGGAGACGTTGAAGGTCCGTCAGCACGCCGTCGAGGGGCTCCGCCGCTGCCTCGTCCTGCTCGACCAGCACACGACGCCCGGCGACAACGGCGAGCAGGCCTTCGAACGGGCCGTCACGATCGCCGCGAGCATCGTCCACAGTGCCGACAAGGCCGGGCTGACGACCCGCTTCGTCACCACCGACGGCGCCGACATCCGCGGACCCGATGTGGCCGCCCAGACCCTCCACCTGCTGGCGCGCATCGCCATCAGCACCGAGCCGACCGTGGCCGTCGAGCGCGACCCGGGCGAGGGTCTCGGGCTCGTGATCGCCATCGGCACGTCGCCGGCGGCGTCCCCGTTCACGGCGCTCGAACGGGTCGCCGACCCGACGCTCACGACGATCGGCGTCTACACCATGCAGCTCCCGGCACGCCACGCCCTGCTCGCCGTCGACGCTCGCTCCGAGACCGCCTTCCTCGACGCCTGGGCGGCGCTGGCCGGCGCCGGCGGCAACGTCGCGCGGGCCAGGCGCCGGCGTGACCAGGCGATGGCCGCGGCGGTCGCGCCATGACCGCCGAGGTCACCGAGCTGCGCGATCAGCGCACTCTCCTCGACGCCGCGGCGACGCTCGGCCTGGCCCTCTACTCGCTGGTCGCCGCCCTCGGCTTCGTCCGGGTGTTCGGCGACTGGCAGTTCCTCGGTGATGTCTTCCTGATCGTCCTCGTCGGCCACGGAGTCTCGTTCCTGCTGCGCCGCACGCGGCTGCCCGTGCTCGCCGCCGTGCTGCTCACGGTCGTCGCCGTCGCCTGGACGATCGCCTGGCTGGCCTATCCGACGACGTTCTCCGCGATCTTCCCGACACGCGAGACGTGGGACATCATGTGGGCCGACCTGTCCCTCGTCCGCGATCAGTTCCAGGTCGCCGTCGCACCGGTCGAGTACGTCGGCGGCTGGGCGCTGTTGGCCACGATCGGCACCGCCTTCGTCGTGCTGTCCTCGGACGTCTTCGCCTTCCGCGCCCACGCCCGTGGAGAGGCCCTCGTGCCCGGCGCGGTGCTGTTCGTCTTCGTCGCCGCGCTCGGCGCCGATCGTCACCGGGTCGCCCTGGCGCTGGCGCTCGTCGGGGCCGGGTTCCTCGCCGCGGCCCTGCTGCGGATGCGGTTCGCCCAAACGCCCCGCACCGTCCTCGGCCGGGCGCGCAGCCCGTTGTCGATCACCATCCCGGCGGCGGTCGCCGCCGGGGCGGTGGTCGTCCTCGGCGCATGGGTCATCGGCCCGCGCCTGCCCGGCGCCCATGCCGAGGCACTTGTCGACACGAGCCACGACAGTGGCGGGGTCACCGAGGTCCCCAGCCCCCTCGTCGACATCCGGTCTCGCCTCGTCAACCGCGCCGCCACCGAGCTGTTCGTGGTCACCGCCGATGCCCCGTCGTACTGGCGGGTCAGCGGGTTGTCCGAGTTCGACGGACGCACGTGGAGCCTGCCGGACCGGTCGCTGGAGGGCGTGTCGGGGGCGTTGTCCGAGGCCGCGCCGGGGTCGACGCAGAACGCCCAGGAGATCGTCATCAGCGCCCTGTCGGGCGAGCTCTTGCCCAGCGCCGCCGAACCGGTGGCGGCATCGGGGGAAGGGCTGCGCTGGGCGGCCGAGACGTCGACGCTCGTGCGCGTCGACCGCGACTTCGACGAGGGCGACCGCTTCGAAGTCGTCTCGGCGATGCCGAACTTCACCGCCGAGGCCCTGCGGGCGGCAACGTCGGCGAACCCGCCCGATCCGATCTACTGGGCGCTGCCGCAGGATTTCCCGTCGTCGGTCAGTGAGGCGGCCGCCACGGTCACGGCCGGCGCACCGACGACGTACGACTCCATGCTGCTCCTCCAGAACTGGTTCCAGACGCAGTTCGAGTACAGCCTCGACGTGCCCGGCGGCCACGGCAACAACGCCATCGAGGCCTTCCTGCGCCAGCGGGTCGGGTATTGCGAGCAGTTCGCCGGCACGTTCGCCGCGATGGCCCGGTCGATCGGCGTGCCGGCCCGCGTCGCCGTCGGCTTCACGCCCGGCACGGAGCAACCAGACGGCACCCGCGCGGTGTTCGGCAAGAACGCCCACGCCTGGCCAGAGGTGTGGTTCGACGGGCTCGGGTGGGTGCCATTCGAGCCGACGCCGGGCCGCGGCGCACCAGGAGCGGAGGTCCACACCGGGCTGCCCGCCGCCCAGGACGACTCGATCCCGCAACCCGGCCAGGGTGCGGGCGGCGAGGCCCCGGCAACGGAGGGCACGGTGCCGCCGGTCGAGGTGATCCCCGAGCCACTGCAGGATCCCGAGGCCCTCGCCGCGGCCGCGGCCAATCAGCGGCCGTCGGCGACGCACAGGTTCGCCGGTCCCGGCACCCGCTGGGAGGTCGTGTCGCTGGTGCTGCTCGTCCCGGCCGCCCTACTGGCGCTCCCCGAGCTGGTGCGCCGCTGGCGTCGCCGTCACCCGAGCGCGGACGTCGCTCGGCAGGTCGCCGTCCTGTGGGAGCGGGCGCTCGGGGCGATCCAGGCCACCGGGTTCCGCATCGACCCGACGCTGACCCCCGTCGAGCAGGCCAGGGCGGCGGCACCACGACTCCCGGTGGCGGCACGGCCCTTGAGGTCGCTCGCCGACGTGGCGACCGCCGCCACGTACGCGCCGCTGGAGGAGGTCGAGGAGCTGGTCCAGCCGATGATGGCCGGCGAGCCCGGGCCCCGGCGCTGGTGCCGCCAAGTGGAGCGGGTGGCCGCCGACTCGATGACGGCCGGGGGCCGCCTCCGGCGCTACTTCACCGTCTGGTCGTAAGGAGCCGAGTCGCGAGGCGAGCGATCAGTCGGCCGGTTCGCGTTTGCCGCGACGGCCACCGCCCAGCCAGGCGCTGATCGGCAACGTCCCCAGGCGCTCGCGGGCCAGCAGGCGAACCTCCCGCTCGAGGGCCACGGCCACGGCGAGCACCACCAGGAAGGCGCCGAACGCCAGCCAGAAGCTGACGGACAGCCCGAGGATCGTCAAGGCAATCGCCGCGACCAGCCCGATGATCAACAACACCAGGCGTGACCGGGCGACCCGGTACCCGCGTGCCGCGAAGGTCGGGTCTTGTTCGAGCTGTTGCTCGATCTGGCGGAGGATCCGCTGTTCGTGCTCGGAGAGCGGCATCAACCACATCATCACAGGTTTCGGGGCGTCCCTCAACGCGCGAACTCATCATCTCCGTCATGCGGGTCGCCGGAGTGGGCATCGACCGGCGGAACGCCGTCGTGATCGGGCCCCCACTGCTGGGCGCCGGCCCGCACGAGGCGCACCCGGCGACGTCCGTCGGGGCCCGTCGCCACGCTGCTGGCCGGCCCGATCGCGGCGTCGCCGAAGCGTTGCCGCACCCCGTCGACGGCCGTGCTGGCATCGCTCCAGCGCCCCGGCCGCGCGTTGACCAGCTCGCCGCCGAAGACCTCCAGGCGGAGCTGCTCGGCCGGGGCGGCGAACTTCGACGCCGCCAGCCCGAGCAGGCGGACGCCGGCCGCCAGGTCGATCTCGTCGAGCAGCGGGCCGACGACGGCGAGGATCGCCTCCGCGGTGTCGACGGCGCCGGCGACCGTGACGGCCCTCGTGGTGGTCGTGAACGAGGGGTCGCGCACCTTCAGCGTGAACGTCCGCCCTGCCGTACCGGCGGCCCGCAGCCGGGCGGCGACGGCATCGGCGAGGCGGACGACTTCCCGACGTACGTCGTCGATGTCGTGCAGGTCGTAGGCGAACGTCTCCTCGTGGCCGATCGACTTGACCTCCCGGGCGACCTCGACGGGACGGTCGTCGCGTCCGGCGGCGAGGTCGAGGAGGTGCTGGCCGTGGGCCCGGCCGAGGGCACCGAGCACGGCGGCCGGCGCCAGCGCGGCGAGGTCACCGACCGACGACACTCCCATCCGGCGCAGGCGGCCGAGGGTGGCGGGTCCGACCCCCCACAGGCGGCTGACCGGCAGCGGGTGGAGGTAGGCCAGCTCCGCCCCCGGGCCGACCTCGACGACACCAGGACCCGGTCGCACACCATCCGGCATGGCCGTCGGTTTGGCGTCGACGGAGGCCAGCTTGGCGAGGAACTTGTTGGGGGCCACGCCGACCGAGCACGTCAGCCCCAGTTGCTCGTGGATGTCGGCGCGGAGCTGGCGGGCGATCGTCACGCCGTCGCCGAGCAGGGCTCTGGCGCCCGTGACGTCGAGGAACGCCTCGTCGAGGGCCAGCGGCTCGATGAGCGGAGTCACGGCGGCGAAGACGACGTGGACCTCACGGCTGGCCGCGGCATAGGCGGCGTGGTCGCCGGGCAGGAACACCGCCGACGGGCACAAGCGGCGGGCGATGGCCGACGGCAGCGCCGAATGCACGCCGTACCGGCGGGCCTCGTACGACGCCGCGGCGACGACACCGCGCCGGCCGGTGCCGCCGACGACGACCGGCAGCCCGCGCAGCTCCGGCCGCCGCCGCAGTTCGACGGCGACGAAGAAGGCGTCCATGTCGACGTGGAGGATGGTCCTCACCACTCACCCCGCAGTGTGGCAGCAGGGTGCGCGCCCACCGTGGACGCGTCCCGTCCCATCTGGGCGGGGATCAGCCGGACTGACGGCGGCGGATCCGGCGGCCGCGACGGTCAGCCAGCCAGAGCCGGCCGACGAGACCGAGGGCCTCGCCGACGATGTCCTGGGAGAGCTTGGAGTCGCCGGCCCGGCGGTCGTGGAAGGCGATCGGGAACTCGACGATCTTGCCGCCGGCCCGCACCAGCCGGTGGGTCATCTCGATCTGGAAGCCGTAGCCCTCCGCCGTCACGGTCTCGAAGTCCATCGCCTCCAGCGACGCGGCACGATAGGCGCGGTAGCCGGCGGTGGCGTCGTTGACAGCCAGCCCGAGCACGCCGGCCGCATAGCGGTTGCCCCAGCGTGACAGCCAGCGCCGGCGCCACGACCAGCTCTCGGTCCGGCCGCCGGGCACGTAGCGGCTGCCGATCGCCAGGTCGGCGCCGTGCTCGATGTTGGCCACCAGGGCCGGCAGATCGGCCGGATCATGGGACAGGTCGGCATCGAGCTGGACGCAGATCTCGGCACCGGCGTCGATCGCCCGGCGGAACCCGTCCCGGTAGGCCGAGCCCAGCCCGCGCCGACCATCACGGACGACGACGTCGATGCGGCCGTGCTCGGCGGCGAGCTTCTCGGCGAGGCGGGCCGTCCCGTCGGGGCTGTCGTCGTCGATGACGAGCACGTCGACGTCGGGCGCCACGGCCCGTAACCGGCGGATCAGCGGCTCCAGGTTGTCGACCTCGTTGTAGGTCGGGACGACGGCGACGACCCGCACCGCGGGGAGGATACGGGGCGGCCACCACCAGGGACGGCCGATCCCTTCGTAACCTCGGGCCGGTGGAAGCGCCGCCCGATCAGCCGTTGTCCGCGCTGCCGTCACCGGCCGCCCGCGGTGTCGCCTTCGCCGCCATCCTCTTCGCCGGGCTGGCGGGTGCCCTGATCGGTTACAGCCTCGTCGAGCTGCAGTGCACCGGCGACTGCGGCCTCCCGCTGGGGATCGGGATCCTCGTCGGGGCGGTCGTCACCGCTGCCGGCATGAGCATCGTGGCCGTGCTCGTCCTGCGGGCGCTCGGCGAGTGGCGCGAGCTCCAGGATCGCGACGCCCCGTGATCGACGAGCTGCTGGCGTTGGCCTGCCGCCTCGCCGTCGAGGCCGGCGACCGGGCCCTCAGCGGACGCCGCAGCGACGCCGTGAACGCGACGACCAAGTCGAGCACGACGGATCTCGTCACCATCCACGACCGGGCCGCCGAGGAAGCGATCGTCGCCGGGCTCGGCGCGGCCCGTCCGGACGACGCCATCGTCGGCGAGGAGGGCACCAACCGCGCCGGTACGTCGGGGATCTCGTGGTTCGTCGACCCGATCGACGGCACGACGAACTTCGTCTACGACCTGCCGCTGTGGTCGACGTCGATCGCCGCCACGGACGCCGAAGGAGCGCTGGTCGGCGCCGTGTACGCGCCGGCGCTCGGCGAGCTGTTCGCCGCGGCGCGTGGCCGGGGCGCGACGCTGGACGGGCGACCGATCGGCTGCAGCGACCGCACCGAGGTCGCTCTGGCCCTCGTCGGCACCGGCTTCAGCTACCTGCCGGAGCGCCGCCGGCAGCAGGCCGCGCTCGTCGCCGAGGTGATCGGGGGCGTCCGCGACGTGCGCCGGCTGGGCTCGGCGGCGCTCGACCTGTGCTTCGTCGCCGCCGGCCGCTACGACGCCTACTTCGAGACAGGATTGAACAGCTGGGATGCCGCCGCCGGCGAGCTCATCGCCCGCGAAGCCGGCTGTCGCAGCGGCAACTTCACGGGCGGCGCGGCCCGGCCGTCGGAGCTGCTCGTCTCGACACCGGCGATCTTCGAGGCGATGGTCGCTCTGCTCCGCCCCGCTCGTGGGGCGACCTGAGCGGTCCTGCCCGTTTTGCAGCCGAAACGACCGTGCCATCGGGCATCATGGTCTCCTGTGGGAACCAAGATCCTGGCCGTCGAGGACGACGAACGCATCCGTGAAGCCGTCAAGCTGGCTCTCGAGGACGAGGGTTGGACGGTCGAGGGCGCCGGCTCCGGCGAGGAAGCCGTCGACCTGTTCGCCCAGCACGTCCCCGACGTCGTGCTGATCGACATCATGCTGCCCGGCATCGACGGCTTCGAGCTGTGCCGCACGCTGCGCCGCTCGAGCGACGTACCGATCGTCATGGTGACCGCCCGCAACGACACCCATGACGTCGTGGCCGGCCTGGAGGCCGGCGCCGACGACTACCTGACCAAGCCCTTCGCCCCCAAGGAGCTGTCGGCGCGGATCCGGGCCCTGCTCCGCCGCGTCCGCCCGGTCGCCCCGGGACACGAACGCCTCGTGTTCGGTGACCTCGAGCTGATCCCCGAGGAGGGCAAGGTGCTGCGCGGTGGCGGCGAGGTGCACCTGACGAAGACCGAGTTCCGACTGCTCTGCGAGCTCGCCGAGAACCGCAGCAAGGTGTTCAGCCGCGAGGAGCTGCTCGACAAGGTGTGGGGCTACGACTACTTCGGCGACGGTCGTCTCGTCGACGTCCACATCCGCCGCTTGCGCACGAAGGTCGAGGCCGATCCGGCCGCACCTCGCCACGTCGTCACGGTGCGCGGACTCGGCTACCGGCTGGAGTGACGTGAGCGAGGTCGCCGCGACCGCGGAGCCGGCCGCCCCGCTCGCCGGTGGACCGTCCGCGCCACCGCCGCGCGGGCCCGTCGGGGATGATCCCGACCCGACCACGCCGTTCGATCGTCCGCCGGGCCCATCGCGACGCTCGCTCTTCGGGTTCTTCCGCCGCTCCCGACCTGGCTCCGTGGGTCTGCGCCGGCGGATCCTGCTGATCTTCACGCTCGGCTCGATGACGCTGTCGGCGTTCCTCGCCGTGACGACCTACGGACTGGTGCGCTCCAACCTGATCGAGCAGCGGTACTCGGTCAGCCGCCAGGCCGCCTACACCAATGCCCAGGTCGCGCAGCGCGAGCTGAGCAGCGGTCCCGCGAACTCCGGGGCGGCGAGCGAGCAGCTGCAGTCGCTGCAGGTGCAGCGTTTTCTGATCCGCTACCGCGACGAGTGGTCGGCCGGATTCGGGAGCTTCATCCCCGAATCGATCCCCGAACCGCTGGAGGATCGTGTCCTCGAGGACGCTGTGCCGGCGCGGATGATCACCGACGTCGGCGGGGAGACGAACATGGTGTTCGGCATCCCACTCCAGGACGTGGGCGGCGCCTACTTCGAGTCCTTTTCCCTCAGCGAGGACGACCGCACGCTGTCCAACGTCGCCCTCTCTCTCCTGCTGGCCAGTGTGATCACGACGGCGCTCGGGGTGCTGCTCGGCGTCTTCGCCGCCCGTCGCGCCGTGCGCCCGGTCGCCGACGCGGCGCAGGCGGCCAAGGCCATCGCCGGGGGTCACCTCGGCACGCGGCTGCCGCCCACCAACGACCCGGACCTCGGCGTGCTCGCCAGCTCCTTCAACGACATGGCCTCGGCCCTGCAGCTGCGGATCGAGCGCGATGCCCGTTTCGCTTCCGACGTCAGCCACGAGCTGCGCTCGCCCTTGATGACCCTGTCGGCGTCGGTGGAGGTGATGGAGGCTCGGCGCGACGAGCTCCCGGAGCGCGCCCAGGCCGCCCTCGATCTGCTGACCAGCGACGTCACCCGGTTCCAGGGCCTCGTCGAGGACCTCCTGGAGATCAGCCGCTTCGACGCCGGCGCCATCCGGCTCCACCTCGAGGACCTCCAAGTCGCCCAGTTCGTGCGTCACGCCGTCGCCGCCAGTGGAGCGCCCGAGACACCCGTCACGGCGACCGAGCGGGCCGAGCACGCCGTGATCCGGGGGGACCGCCGACGGCTGGCGCGCGTCATCGCCAACCTGATCGACAACGCCCGGGCCTATGGCGGTGGCGACCTGCACATCACGATCACCGACGCCAACCTCCCCGACGAGCCGCTGACCCACATCCAGATCGGCGTGGAGGACCATGGCCCCGGCGTGCCCGTCGAGGAACGGGCCCTCATCTTCGAGCGCTTCGCCCGCGGCGTGACCGCCGGGCGGCGCAGCGGCAGCGAGGGCGCCGGCCTCGGGCTCGCTCTCGTCGACGAGCACGTCCGCATCCACGGCGGGCGGGTCTGGGTCGAGGACCGCACCGACGGCGCGCCCGGCGCCCGCTTCGTGATCGAGCTCCTCGCGACGACCGCGACCGCCGACGAGTTCGACGAGGTCGACGACGCCGCCAGCGGCCCCGACGCCGACGATCGCGCCGGCGAATGATCCGCTCGACGATGGCCCTGGCGACACTGGCCGCGCTGTGCGCCGTCTCGGCGTGCGCCATCCAGACCGATTCGGCGCCTCGCGATGTGCCGTCAGGTGAGCGGGCGGACTTCGATCCCGTCGACCCGGAGGCCGGCGCGTCGGAGGGGTCCAGCCGGATCTTCCTGTTGACGAGCGACGGGGACAGCGGCGAGCGGCTGCTGCGCTCGAAGTCCCGGGAAGTCGATTCGACTTCCCGGGACGCGGTGCTCGAGGAGCTGTTCAAGGGCCCCAACAGGACGGAGCTCGAGGCCGGTCTGCGAACGGAGCTTCCCGAGGAGCTGACGCTGAGCTCGCCGTCCCGGCCGATCGCCGGCACCCTCACCGTGGACCTGTCGCCGGAGATCCTCGAGCTCGGCCTCTCCCAGCTGCGCCTCGCCGTCGCCCAGATCGTGTTCACGGCGAGCGAGCTCGAAGGTGTGCAGGACGTCCGGCTGCGCGTCGACGGGGAGATTCGGGACTGGCCGGACGGGCGCGGCGAGCTCGAGAGCGACCCGCTGAGCGTGTATGACTACCCCGGCCTCGTGGAGTCGACGCAGCCGCCGTTCCCGGCGATGCCGAGCCCAGCGCCCTGAACCCGACTCGGCCGTTCACGATTGGTCGCCTCGCCTCTCGGCTCGGCTCTTCGACTGCACCCCCTCAGGCGAAGAAGATCTCGGCGACGTCGCGGAACAGCGCCATGTCGACGGGGCGCGTCTTGCCGACGGCGACCTCCAGCGGCGCCGGCACGATGTCCGGCCCGCGGGCCACGACCATCTGCCCCCACCCGTGGGCGTGGACGAGATCGATGGCGGCGACGCCGAACCGCGTCGACAGGACCCGGTCGAACGCCGTCGGCGTCCCACCACGCTGCACATGTCCGAGCATGACCACGCGCGTCTCGAAGCCGGTGCGCTCTCCGATCTCCCTGGCAATGACGTCGGAGATCCCGCCGAGGCGCACGTGGCCGAACTCGTCGTAGACCCGCTCGGCCGTCTCCAGCGTTCCCGGCTTCGGCTCGGCGCCTTCGGCGACGACGACGATCGAGGCGAAGCGGCCACGCTCGTGGCGATGGATGATGCGCTGGCAGACCTCCTCGATGTCGAAGGGGATCTCCGGGATCAGCACGACCGCCGCGCCACCGGCGATCCCGGCGTACGTCGCGATCCACCCGCTGTGGCGTCCCATCACCTCGACCACCATCACCCGGTCGTGGCTCTCGGCGGTGGTGTGCAGGCGGTCGATGGCGTCGGTGGCGATCTGCACGGCGGTGTGGAAGCCGAACGTCACCTCGGTGCCGACGATGTCGTTGTCGATCGTCTTCGGCACGCCGACGATCGGTACGGCCTCCTCGGCGTGGAGCTTGGCGGCGATGCTCAGCGACCCGTTGCCCCCCACGACGACCAGGGCATCGAGACCGAGGTCGGCGATCGACGCCGTGACCTCGGCAACGCCGGTCGGCGTGTCGAACGGGCTGCCCCGCTTGGTCCCGAGGACCGTGCCGCCGCGTGGCAGCGTGCCGCGCATCGACTCGACCGTCAGCGGGATCGTCCGCCGATCGCGCACCCCGTCCCACGCGTCGAGGAAGCCGACGATCTCGTCGCCGTGCACCCGCTCGCCCTGGCGCACCGCGGCCCGGATCACGGCATTCAGCCCCGGGCAGTCGCCGCCGCCGGTGAGGATGCCGACTCGCATCGTGTCGAGCGTAGGGGTCCCGGCGGCGGCGTGCTATCAATCGGCGGCGTGGGTTGGGACGCCAGTCGACCGGTGCCGTGGCGGCGTCTGCTCAAGGAGTGGGCGATCTACGCGGCGATCATGACGGCCGTGTTCGTCGTGTTCTTCCGCGAGAGGAACCTGCTGCCCCTCCTCGCCGGCTTGCTCGTCAGCGGGCCGCTGTACCTCGGGTTGGGCTTCGTGCTGGCGAAGTTCGGCTACCAGCGCAAGACGCTGGCCGAGCTGCGCACCCCGCGGGCGGCGTCGCCGAGCGGTGCCGAAGAGAGCGCCGCAGCACCGTCCGAGCGGCCCCGCCCCGCACCGACGCGCCGTACCTCGAGCGGTCCGAACCGGCCGTCGAAGGGCCGGCGCCGGTGACGTGCGTCATCGCCATCGATGCCGGCACCACCGGCATCCGCAGCCGAGCGGTGTTCACCGACGGCTCGCCGAGCATCGCCTCGTACCGTGAGTTCACCCAGCACTTCCCGCAACCCGGCTGGGTCGAGCACGACCCCACCGAGATCTGGGCCGCGGTGCGGGCGACGCTGCACGACGTCGTCGAGCAGGTCGGCGCCTCCTCCGTGGCGGCGATCGGGATCACCAACCAGCGGGAGACCGTCGTGGCGTGGGATCGCGCCACCGGGAAGCCCTACGGGCGGGCCATCGTCTGGCAGGATCGGCGGACCGCCGCCCGCTGCGACGAGCTCGCCGCAGCCGGGGCCCTGGATCTCGTGCGCGAGCGCACTGGTCTCGTCCTCGACCCCTACTTCAGCGGCACGAAGCTGGAGTGGCTGCTCGGTCCCGGCGGGGTTCCCGTGACCGAGCACCTGGCGCTCGGCACGGTCGACACCTGGTTGATCTGGAACCTCACCGGCGGGGAGGTCTTCGCCACCGACGCCACCAACGCCAGCCGCACGATGCTGTTCGACATCGGCCGCCTGCAGTGGGACGAGGAGCTCGGCGACCTGTTGCACGTGCCGATCGACCGTCTCCCGGCCGTGGCCGCATCGAGCGGACGGGTGGGCATCACCACGGATCGGTTCGGCGCGCCGCCAGGGATCCCGATCAGCGGCATCGCCGGTGACCAGCAGGCGGCGCTGTTCGGCCAGGCCTGCTTCGACCCGGGCATGGCCAAGAACACCTACGGCACGGGCAGCTTCGTGCTGCTCAACGTCGGCCCGACGTGCCCGCCCCCGGCGGAAGGCATGTTGACGACCGTCGCCTGGACGCTCGCCGACGGCAGTGTGGCCTACGCCCTGGAGGGGGCGATCTTCGCCACCGGCTCGGCCATCCAGTGGCTGCGCGACGGTCTCGGGATCATCGCCGAGGCCGCGGAGATCGGACCGCTGGCGGCCACGGTCGACGACAGCGGCGGTGTGTTCGTCGTTCCCGCCTTCACCGGGCTGGGTTCGCCGTGGTGGGACCCGTACGCCCGCGGCACGATCGTCGGGATCACCCGTGGCACCACCCGTGCGCACCTCGCGCGAGCCGTCGTCGAGTCGATGGCGTTCCAGACCCGCGATGCCGTCGAGGCGATGGTGCGCGCCAGTGGCCGAGCGCTGACCGAGCTGCGGGTCGACGGTGGCGCGTCTGTGATGGACGGGCTGCTGCAGTGCCAAGCCGATCAGGTCGGAGTGCCTGTGCTACGACCCACCGAACGAGAGACGACGGCCATCGGGGCCGCGTACCTCGCCGCCCTGGCCGAGGATGTCGCTCCGGATCTCGACGCCGTGGCGGCGCAGTGGCAGCTCGACGCATCCTTCGCTCCCGCGGCCGACCGCGCCACGGCAGACGCCGCCCACGACGCCTGGCTGCGGGCCGTCGAACGATCCCGCGCCTGGGCATCATGAAGCTCACTGGTGCCCGCTCGGGTCGTGCGACGGGGTGGCTGCGTCGAAGCGAATGGGCACCCGGGCCCGCTGGGCGCGACCTCTCGGTGCGACTGGCGATGCCGAGCAGCGGTAGAACCTGGACATGCAGGTCGACCCGGCATGGCTCTCCCCCACATGGTTCATCGACAGCGACGATCGCGCGGTGGCCGCCTTCGCCGACGAGGCGGCCGGCGGCGCCACTGATCCCATCGAGGTGGCGGTGCGGCTGTTCCACGCCGTGCGCGACGGATTCCGCTACGACCCCTACAACGTCGCCTACGACCGCGCCGCCTTCCGCGCCAGCTCGGTCGTGGCCTCGTCGTCGAACTGGTGCGTGCCCAAGTCCGTGCTGCTGACGGCGGCGGCCAGGCATCGCGGCATCCCCGCCCGCCTCGGCTTCGCCGACGTCCGCAACCACCTGACGAGCGAGAAGCTCAGCGCCCAGATGGGCACCGACCTGTTCGCCTGGCACGGCTACAGCGAGTTGCTGCTCGGGGACCGCTGGTTCAAGCTCAGCACGGCGTTCAACATCGAGCTGTGCGAGCGATTCGGCACCAAGCCGCTCGACTTCGACGGCACCGACGACGCGTTGATGCATCCCTATGACCAGGCCGGCAACCGCCACATGGAGTACGTCAACCAGCGCGGCAGCTTCGATGACCTGCCGCTGGAGCTGATCCTCGCCGACTTCGCCGAGATCTACGGCTACGACACCACGGCGACCGACGTACCGCACAGCGCCGCCGAAGCCGGCGACGACGCCTTCGCCTCCTGATCGTCAGAGCAGGGCGTCGACGATGCGGGCGAGCAGGGCGAGGCGCGCCCGCTCCTGCTCGTGCACGGCGCGCTCGCCTCGCCCGGCGGCGACCGTGACCCCCGACGACGGCAGGCGGGCCCAGAGCACGTCGGCCGGCGCGCTGGCCGCCGGCCCCGCCGGATCGAGGTGCCCGCTGCCGGCGACGAAAGCGACGAGCCAACCGAGGTCGGGCGGCTCGCCGAGCTGATGGAGGAGGGTGTCGTCGTCCATGGCGACGACCCACTCGGCATCGGCGGCCCGCAGCAGCCCGGACACCAGCGTGGCGAGCCGGTCCGGCAGGGGGACGGCGGCGACGTCTGCGGCGAGCTGCAGCGCGGCCGTCGCCGAGTCGGGGCGGTGGTCGACGACGACGCGGATCTGCTCGACGGCGACGCCATCGACGTTGCCGATCTCCTTCGCCAGCAAGTCGACGGAGACGGATTCGGGCAGCAACACGACGAGCTCGTCGATGACGCGACCGCCGCCGCGCTCGAGGATGTCGATGGCTGTGACGTCGCCGTGGACGGCGCCGATGCGACTGGCGACCTGGCCGAGGGCACCGGGCCGATCGGGCAACCAGAGCCGCACGACCAGCGTGCGCGCCGGGTCGTCGGGCTCGCCGTGCCGCTCGTTCATGGCCGGGGACCGTAAACGAGGGAGCGCCGCCCCGGTGTCTCCACCGTGTGAAGACACGGTGAACGCCGGTCTCAGCCGAGCTTCGGCAGGCCCCGTCGAAGGTTGCGGATGCCTTGGGCGATGCGCTTCTCGTTCTCGATCAGGGCGAAGCGACAGAACCCCTCGCCGCCCGGCCCGAAGCCGACGCCCGGCGAGAGGGCGACGTCGGCGTCGCGCACGACCAGCGAGCAGAACTCGACCGAGTCGAGCTCGGCATAGGGCTCGGGGATCGGTGCCCACACGAACATCGACCCGCTGGGCCTCGGGATGTCCCACCCGATCCGGCCGAGCCCGTCGATGAGCGCGTCGCGGCGGCTCTGGTAGGTGGCGCAGACCTCGGCGGGGAAGTCCGACGCCTCGTTGATCGTCACCGTGGCGGCGATCTGCACCGGCTGGAACATCCCGTAGTCGAGGTAGCTCTTGAGCTTCACGAGGGCCTGGACGACCTCGGCGTTGCCGAGCAGGAAGGCGCACCGCCAGCCGGCCATCGAGAAGCTCTTGGTCATCGAGTACAGCTCGACGGCGCACTCCTTGGCACCCTCGGCCTGGAGGATGCTCGGTGGCCGGTAACCGTCGAAGCCGACGTCGGCATAGGCGAAGTCGTGCACGGCGATCATCTCGCGCTCGCGGCAGAAGTCGACGACGCGCTGCATGAACGGCAGCTCGACCACAGCGCCCGTCGGGTTGTGCGGGAACGACAGCACCAGCACCCGTGGCTTGGGCCAGCCGATGTCGTACGCCGTCGTGAGGCGGTCGAAGAACTCCTCGGCGAACCCTTCGCGCTCCTCGGGATGGGCGAGTGAGCGCATCGGCACCTGGCGCAGGTCGGCGCCGGCGAACAGCGGACCGTAGATGTGGATCGGGTAGCTCGGGCTCGGCACGATCGCCGCGTCACCGCGGTCCAGCAGCACCCACATCAAGTGGCTGAAGCCTTCCTTGGACCCGATCGTGTTGGTGATCTCCAGCTCCGTGTCGAGCTCGACACCCCACGTCTTCTGGTAGTAGCCGGCGATCGCTTCACGCAGCTTGGGAAGACCGCGCGACAGGGAGTAGCGGTGGTTCGCCGGCTTCGTGGCAGCCTCGGCGAGCTTGCGCACGGCGATGTCCGGCGACGGGATGTCGGGGTTCCCGAAGCCGAGGTCGATGACGTCCTTGCCGGCGCGGCGGGCTTCGATCTTCAGGCCGTTGATGATCGAGAAGACATAGGGCGGCAGGTTCTCGATGCGCCGGAACTCCATGGCCGGAGGCTACCGGCCGGGCTCCGTCAACCGGGAGGCCGATTGGCGTTCCCCGGCGTGCGCGGAGGTGATCGGTCCCTCATTGACGCTCGGTCGCTCGCCGCTGTGACATCGTTGGCCGGTGGCAAAAGAACCTCACCCCGGGTGCATCTACGTGGTCATCGAGATTCCCCGCGGGAGCCGCAACAAGTACGAGATCGACCATCAGGACAACCGGGTGTACCTCGACCGGCGGTTGTTCACCGCCACGACGTACCCAGCCGACTACGGCTTCGTGCCGGACACTCTCAGTGGTGACGGCGATCCGCTCGACGCCCTGGTGCTCCTGGACGACCCCGTGTACCCGGGCGTGTGGGTCGAGGCCAAGCCGGTGGGCGTGCTGTACATGCAGGACGAGGCCGGTCACGACGCCAAGTTGATCTGCGTGCCGCCGGGTGAGCCGCGCTGGGCCGGGGTGGAGGACGTCACCGACCTGACGCCCCAGCTGATGGCGGAGATCCAGCACTTCTTCGAGGTCTACAAGGCGCTGGAGCCGAACAAGTACTCCTCCACAGCTGGCGTCGGCGGTCGCGACGATGCGTGGCGGGAGATCAACGAGGGCCGCGCCAACTACGTGCCCCACCCCTGACGCCGGGCCGGATCACGCCGGCGCGCCCGGGCGGCGGCTGGCGGCGAACATCGCCGCGCCGATCGCCCCGGCCCGCTCGCCGAGCTCGGCGAAGGCCAGCGCTGGGTGGGGCCGCAGCTCGGGGGCATAGAGCAAGGCCCGGAACCAGCGCTCGATCGGGGCGAGGTACAGCTCGGCACCTTCGGCCAGGCCCCCGCCGAGGACGAAGGCGGCGGGGTCGAGGGCGTTGGTCAGGTTGACCAGGCCGAGGGCGACCCACCTGGCGAACTCGTCGATGACGTCGAGCGCCCCAAGGTCGCCCTCCCGCGCCGCGGCCTGGACGTGCTCGCCGCGCACCAGGACCGGGTCGCCGCCGGCGACCTCGACGACGCGCCGCAGCCGGCCACCGACCGCCGCCGTGCGGGCCAGCTGGGCGAGCCCCGAACCGGACGCGAAGCGTTCCCAGCAGCCGCGGCGCCCGCACGGGCACGGCGGGCCATTGGGGTCGACGACCATGTGGCCGAGCTCGCCGGTGAACCCGTTGGCACCGACGACCAACCGTCCGGCGGCGACGATGCCCCCACCGATGCCGGTCCCGAGCGTGACCATCACCAGGTCGTCGACACCACGCCCGGCACCGACGGTCCACTCGGCGAGCGTGGCGCACGTGGCGTCGTTGCCGACCGTGATGCGCCGGCCGAGTCGCTCGGCGAGGCGGCCGGCGACGTCGAGCTCGATCACATCGGGGACGTTCGGCGACGACTGCAGCACGCCGTCGAGCGTGATCAGCCCGGGGAGCCCGACACCGACAGCCTCGGCGGAGCCGCTGCCGGACTCGAGGTCGCAGACGATCGCGGCCAGCACGTCGATCAGCGCATCGCCACCGCGAGGCGTCGGCTCACGGGTCTCGGTGAGGAGCGCACCGTCGGCGTCGATGACGACGCCGAGGCACTTCGTGCCCCCGACGTCGATGCCGAGATGCCGGGCGGTCACCCGCCCGCAAAGCTCTCGGCGCGGGTCTTCAGCTCGCGCACCGAGTTCAGGATGCGGACCTCGGCCCGCCGCTTGACGAAGCCGGGCAGCGGTGCCGCCAGCTCGATCGCCAGGTCGTAGCGCACCTCGGTGCCGCCATCGGGCGTGGATGTGAGGTGGTAGGCGCCCTCGATGGACCGCTGGATGTCGCCCTTGACCATCTTCCAGGCGAGGACCTCGGGCGCGTGGGTGTAGTCGTAGGCCAGCGTGTAGTGGGTGCTGCGGCCCAACGCCGAGGCGCGGAACTCGACCTCCGACGGCCGCTGCTGCTCGTCGCGGGAGCGCACGACGACGTCCTTGATGTCGCGCACCCAGTCGGCGTACCGCTCGACGTCGGCGGCGATCGCCCAGACCCGATCGGCGGGCGCGGCGATGCTGATGGTCTCCGAGGCCGTCTCAGCCATGACGGCCATTCTGCCACGACGACGTCACGATGGTGGCCTCGTCGACGGGTCGGCGGTGTCGTCTGGGCGAGCCTCGGCCACGGTCCGACGGGGGAAGTCGCCGTGGTAGGCAGCCCACAACCCGTTGAGGCCGAATCCGAACATCGGAACGAGGAAGCCGAGGGCGAGCGACGAGCCGGGCTTGCCGTCGGGTCCCTCCAACCTGGCGAACGTCGTGACCACGGCGATCAACAGTTGCAGTAGCAACAAGCTGAGCATGATGCGGCGGACCCTCGGCGGGATCGGCGGACCGAGGAGGAGGTACAGGTTGGCCACGCCGATCTCGTCGCGCCGGCTGCGCTGGACGGCGTTGTAGTACGACCACAGGAAGGCGAACACGCCGATGCCGAACAGGGCGAGGGCGGTGACCGAGGCGACCCACTGCCAGAACGTCGTGAAGAAGACCGCCGCCAGAGCCGCGGTGATGGCGAACACGGCGGTGCCGACCAGGTCGGCGCTGATGAGGACGTCGCCCGTGCTGTCGTCCATCGTCACCACACACCGAGGGCTGTGCCGAGGCGACGGGCCAGGACGTCGTAGGAGAACTCGGCCACGGCGCGGGCTCGCGACGCCTCGGCCATCGAGGCCCGCAGCGTGTCGTCGGCGAGCAGCGCCTCCAACGCTGCGGCCAGCTCGCGTGCGTCCTCGGGCCGGCGCACGACGAGCCCGGTGACCCCGTCGTCGACCGCTTCCGCCGCACCGCCCGAGTCACCGGCGACCTGCGGCACGCCGCACGCCGCCGCTTCGATGAACACGATGCCGAAGCCCTCCTGCTCGAGGCCACCCCACCGCGAGCGACAGGCCATGGCGAAGACGTCGGCGCAGCCGTACAGGCTGGGCAGGTCGGTGTTGGTGACCCGGCCGAGGAACGTCACCGGCGCGCCACGCTCGGCGGCCAGCCGCCGCAGCCGCCGCTCGTCGCGTCCGCTCCCCGAGATCGCCAGGACGAGGTCGGGGTGACGCGGCGCCAGCATGGCGACCGCTTCGATGGCCACGTCGAACCCCTTGCGCGGCACGAGGCGGGAGATGGACACGATCAGCTCGGCGTCCGCCGGGAGGCCGAAGCGCTGGCGGGCGGCGGCCCGCTGGGCAGGGTCGAGGGGCTGGAAGCGCTCGACGTCGACACCGGGTGGGACGACGGTGACGGGCAGCGGGCCTGCGGCGGCCTGCACGGCCTCGTCGGCGGCGTACTGCCCGGCCGACACGACGTGGCGAGCCCGGCGCAGGACGTTGCCGAGCGCCTGCTTGGTCCCCGGCAAGCGGCCGGGCACCGTGACCTCTGCTCCGTGCAGGACGACGTCGTAGGGCAGCCGCAACGCTGGGCCGACGAGCCCGAGCGGTACGGCCGGGTCGAGCACCACGAGGTCGGCGCCGACGTCGCGGGCCAGATCGTCGATGCGGCGGACCATCCAGGGGTGCGGGAGCAGCACGGGCTCGCGGGTCCGCTCGATGCGGTACGGCTGGGCGCTGTCGAACTGCGCGGCGCCGTCGTACGGGCTGGTGAGCACCGCGAAGCGGTCGGGCGGGAGGCGGCGCCACCACTCCCAGAGCAGGGACTGGATCCCACCGATCTTGGGAGGGAAGTCGTTCGTCACCAACAGGTGCTTCACCGCGCGGCGACCCCGCCGGCGCGGTCGGCGACGGACAGGCCGAGCCGTTCGCTCGCCCAGCGGGCGTGCTCGGCGAGGACCGGATCGGCGCCGTCGCGGTACCGCGCCAGCGTGGCGGCCACCCGCTCATCGTCGCCGGCCGCCGTGTTGCCGAGCACGACGAGGGCGTTGCGTCGCAGCCATCGAGGGTCGCGGCCGGCGATGTACCAGCGGCCGTGACGATCGAGCAGCGTGCGGTCGTCGGCGTCGAGCAGGTCGAGGACGTCGACCCAGGCCTCGGCGTGACCGTCGAGGGGGCGCTGGTGACGGCGGCCGAGGTGCACGGTGGGTGGGCACACCTCCTGGCAGTCGTCGCAGCCGTACAGGCGGTCGCCGATGGCCGGACGCAGCTCGGGGGCGATCGTCCCCGGCCGTTGGAGGACCCAGGCGAGGCAGCGGTTGGCGTCGATGACCCCGGGGGCGACGATCGCCCCGGTCGGGCAGGCGTCGAGGCAGCGGTGGCACGACCCGCACCCGTCGGTCACCGACTCTGCAGGCTCATAGGCCGCCGTCGTGATCACGCAGCCGAGGACGAACCAGCTCCCGGCACCCGGCAGCAAGAGGTTGGCGTTCTTGCCGAACCAGCCGAGACCGGCCCGGTAGGCGACCTCCCGATCGACGATGGCGTTGTCGTCGGCGAGCGGGACCGCTCGCTGGTCGGCCGCCTTCAGGCGGTCGGCGATCGCCCGCAACCCGACCCGCAGCTCGGCGTAATGGTCGACCCACGCGTAGCGGGCCACGCGCGCCTGGGGACCGGGCGGCCGCGACGGTTCCCCCTCGGCGAGGTAGGAGCGGGCCGCGACGATGATCGACCGGGCGCCGGGCACGGTGCGCGACGGGTCCGTGGAGCGCTCGGGGTTGCGGTAGGTGAACCCCATGCCGGCGGCCAAACCCGCCGCCTGCCGCTCGTGCAGGGCGGCGCGCGCCCGCTCCAGGACGGTGGCCGGGGCCACGCCGAGGTGAGCGATGCCGTGGTCGGCGGCGAGAGCGCGGAGCTCGTCGAGCGTCGGCAGCGGGTCAGGACGGCGCACGCGTTGCAGCGTACGGGCCGTCGCTGCTCACCCGGCAGTGGCATGGCGCAGGGCGGGGACCATGCCGGCCCGGGTGAGCAGGCGGACGGCGCGCTCTTCGGCGACGTCGAGCACGAGGCCGTTGGTCTCGGCACCCAACACGTGGGTGACGACGCAGTCGGCGCAGGTCGCGGCGTGCTGCATCACGCAATCGTCACAGGAGATGACCATGCCCCGATCCTGACGAGGGGGTGTGACATCCGAGTGTTTGCGGCCGTCGGAGTGCCTGCTGCGGGGATGCCCCGCAGCAGGCACTCCGATCAGCGGGAACCAAGCGCGCGTCGGCTCTTCACCTGAGGTCGAGGAAGGCGTCGCTCGTCACCAGGTTGGCGCCGGCCGCGGCGACGTCCCGGCGGATCGCCTGGTCGTTGGTGACGACGACGACGGGCCGCTCGACGGATGTGCCGGCGACCTCGGCGCGGATCACGTCGTCGGCGGTCACGCCCGCCGAGGAGAACACGACCCGGGCCAGACGCCGGCCCGGGGCGTGGGCGCCGACGACGTCGGCGCCGTCGAAGACGACCGTCACGTCGGCGCCGAAGCGGCGAGCGACGTCGTCGACGAGATCGAGGCAGCGGCTGCGCTGGACGGCGAGATCGTCCTCGGGCCAGGCTCGCTTGGCGACGTTGTAGCCGTCGACGAGCACCAGCGCCCGCGCGGCCCGTAGCAGGTGCTCGGTGGCCCGCCGCGAGTCGCGGGCGACCCCGCCGGGCAGGGCCAGGGCGATCCGGCCGGCCGGTCCCACCTCGAGCAGCCCGCCGAGGCGATCGGCGAGCGACCGTGCCGACCGCGCCAGCTCGCGCAGCTCGCTGACCTGGGCGCCGGACACGGCCACGCCGCCGCGCTCGGCGCGGTCGGCGAGCAGGGCGTCGCGCTGGGCTTCGGCGGCCGCGGCCCGCCGGATGGCCGCGTCACGGTCGGCCTCGACGCTCGCCAGCCGACCTCGCGCCGCCTCGGCCCGGTCGTTGGCGTGGCGGGCGGCCAGGCGCGCCTCGGAAAGCTGCGCCCGCAGGTCCTCGAGCTCGGCGGTCACCCCGCCGGCCGCCCGGTGCTCCTGCTCGACCTGCCTGCCGAGCTCCTCGATCCGCACGACGAGCTGCACCAACTCGGCGCGGGTGCGGATCGCCGCTTGTTCGGCCGCCTCCCGCCGCCGCTCGGCCCGCCGCAGGGCGGACGTGTCCGTCGACCGCGCCGCGGCGTCGTCGGCGGCCGCCACGAGCTGGCCGATGCGCCCCTCCCAGCCCTCCTCGCGGCGCAGCCACTCGATGCCGATCGGGTCGACCAGCTCGGGCAGGGCGCCGACGGCGATGCGCCGGCGGAAGTCCTCGTCCGCCTCGATCGCCCGCCGCAGCGGGCCGAGCGCCCCGCCCGGGATCCGCGGCTGCCTGAAGTACGGCTTCAACGCCGCCGGGTAGGCGATCGGCGGTCGCCGACGCTGGCCCTCTTCGGCGATCGCCACGGCGAACTCGATGGCGGAGCGGAGGTAGCGGTGCTCGAGCGAGCCGATCTCCGCGGACATCACGGGCGAACCCTGTCGCCGGTGCGAGCGAGCGAGCGCCAGCGAGCGAGCGGCCAGCAACGGCCTGCGTGGCCGGGGAACGCCATGAACGGCCAGCCGCGGCCTGCGTGGCCGGGGAACGCTGCGATATCGCCTGCGTGGCCGGGAAACGCCATGAACCTAAAGTTACGGCGGTCCCGCCTCCAGTCGTTCGAGTGGGCCCGGCGGGCCCCAGCGGACGAACCACTCCCAGCCGTAGACGTCGGCGAAGTGATGGGCGGGCAGCTGCAGCACACTGGACGACTCGGGGATCTGGCTGGCGTGGGCGGCGATCGCCGCTCGCTTCGCCGTCAGGGCCGTGCGCACGTCCACCGCGACGGCGACCTCGACGGTGGCCACGCCGATCCGCGAGCGGACGAGGCCGAGGTCGTCGACGAGCGCGGCCTCGGCGACGACGTGGGTCTCCACGAAGTGCAGGTACTCCCGGTCGACCGTCGCCCCGTACACCGTGGGCACGCCAGCCGTGGCCGCCGCGGCGCGCGCCAGCCGCGTGACCTGGACGTGGTCGGGGTGCCCATAGATGCCGTCGTCGTCGTAGCCGACGACGGCGCTGGCGCCCACGCTCGCCAGAGTGGCGGCCAGCCGGACCGTCGCTTCGTCGAGGACGGCCCCGCAGAACGCGCCGGGCGCCGCGTTCGCCGCGTCACCGGCCATGCCCGAGTCGTGGTACCCGAGGAACTCGACGCGGCCGATCCCGAGCACCCGGGCGGCCGCCTCGCACTCCCGGCGGCGGACGCCTGCCAGGCCGACGTCGTCGATGGCCCCGTGGTAGGCAGGATGCAGGGTGCCGAGCTCACCACCGGTGGCGACGACGAGCACGACGGGCACCCCGGCCGCCGACAGGCGGGCCATCGTGCCGCCGGTGAAGATCGCCTCGTCGTCGGGATGGGCGTGCACGAACACGACCGTCACCCGAGCATCGTCGCGCACTCGCCGAGCGGGCTGCATCGAACTCATGTTTGACACGAACGGACGTTCGTGGTCTCATGCTCGCTGTGGGAGCACCGGTCCAGCGCAGCTTCGACGACCTCGGCACACCGCTCGCCGAGGTCACGTTCTGCGTGCTCGACCTCGAGACGACGGGCGGCCACCGGACCGACGACGCGATCACCGAGGTCGGTGCGGTGAAGGTCCGCGGCGGCGAGTTCCTCGGCACGTTCCAGACCCTCGTCAACCCGGGTCGGGCGATCCCGCCGCAGATCACCGTGTTGACCGGCCTCACCGACGCGCTCGTCGGCCCGGCTCCGCGCATCGAAGCCGTTCTCCCGTCGCTCCTCGAGTTCGCCCGCGGCACCGTCCTCGTCGGCCACAACATCGGCTTCGACGTGGCGTTCCTGCGCGCCGCCTTCGAGCGCGCCGGACACCCGCGCTTCGATCCGGTGAGGGTCGACACCGTCGCCCTCGCCCGTCGCCTGGTGCGCGACGAGGTACCGGACTGCCGGCTCGGCACGCTGGCATCCCGGTTCCGACTCGACCACCGACCGACCCACCGGGCGCTCGATGACGCGCTGGCCACCACCGACCTGCTGCACCTCCTCCTCGAGCGGGCCGCCGGTCTCGGCGTGCTCGGTCTCGACGACCTGACCACGCTGGCCTCGATGGCCGGCCACCCGCAGGCGGCCAAGCTCAAGTTGACGTCGAGCCTGCCCCGGACACCCGGCGTGTACCTGTTCTGCGGGCACCGTGACGAGGTGCTGTACGTCGGCAAGGCGACGAACCTCCGTCAGCGGGTGCGCAGCTACTTCGGGCAGGAGGATCGCCGGCGGATCGGTCCGATGCTGCGCGAGGCGCAGTCGGTGCGTCACCACTGCCTGCCCGACGCGCTGTCGGCGGAGGTCGTCGAGGCCCGCCTCATCGCCCGCCTGCGGCCGCGCTACAACCGCGCCGGCACCCGCGCCGACCGCTACTGCTACGTCCGCCTCGACGTCGACTCGGCATGGCCTCGCCTGGCCATCGTCAAGGACGCCGCCCGCTCCGGGCTGCACCTCGGACCGCTGCCGTCGCGCATCATGGCCACGCTGGTCGTCGAGGCCCTGCAGGCCGCCCTCCCGCTGCGGCGCTGCTCGGTGCGCCTCGGCCGAAGCCACCAACCGCCGCCCGATGCCTCGCCGTGCGCCGCCGCCCAGATGGGCGTCGCCGCCTGCCCGTGCGCCGGGCTGGCCGACCGCCACCGCTACGACGACGCCGTGGCGCTCGCCGTCGAGGCCATCGAGGGCCGGCCCGAGGCCGTCGCCGAGCGCCTCACGGCGCGGATGACGGCCCTCGCTGCCGACCAGCGCTACGAGGAGGCGGCGCTCGCTCGCGACCGTCTGTCGGCGCTCGACGGGGCGATCAGGCGCACCCGCCAGATGGCCGAGCTGCTGGCACGCGGCTCGTTCGAGATCAGCCGCGGCGACATCACATGGGTCGTCGACCGGGCCCGGCTCGTCGACGTGCGGGTCGCCGGCTCCACCGCCGGCGCCCTGCCCGCCGCCCCGCCCGCCCCGCCGATCCCCGGCCACCCACTCCCCCGCACGCTCGCCGACGAGGCCCTCGTCCTCGCCCGCAAGCTCCTCCAACCTGCTTCTGACGCTCCTCGCTCCCGCTGAGCGGGATCAGGTCTCCGATGAAGCGGCGACGGCGACCCCGTCGAGGGCGATCGTCAGATGCTTGGTGTGCCCGTCGGGGGGCATCGCCGCGGCCAGCGCCTCGAAGTCCGCCGGGGCGCACAGCAGGCAGACGGTCGGTCCGCTCCCCGACAGCCATCCGCACCACGCGCCGGCCTCCAGCCCGCGCGCCAGGGCCATTCGAGCCGGGATGGCGGCGGCGAAGCGCTGGTCCTGGTGGAGGCGATCGGCGGTCGCCCAGCGCAACGCCTCGACGTCGCCGGCCACCAGGGCGGCGACGAGCAACGCCGTGCGCCCGACGTTGAACACGGCGTCGGAGAACGCCACCGACCCGCCGAGGGCGTGGCGTGAGCGGTGCGTCGACGTCTCGAACCCGGGCACCCACGCCAGGACGGCCGGCTCGAGCCCCAGCGGGATGCGCACGGCCCGTCCGGCCGCCGTCGCCACCACCCCGCCGAAGAGTGAGGCCGCGGCGTTGTCGGCGTGACCCTCGAGCTCGACGGCCAGCTCGAGCAGCGTCGGGCGAGCGGCGTCCAGCGTCGCGTCGCCGGCGCCGCGCTGGACGACGGCGGCGGCGAGTCCGCCGACGCGCATCGCCCCGCTGAACCCGAGGCCTCGGCCGGCCGGGATCGGCGAGTGGACCCACAGTTCGCCGTGCCCGCCGGCCCGCCGGAAGGCGATGTCCGCCGGGTGCCGCTCGTCGACGACGTGGGCTCGGGGCGGCGGCTCGTCGTCGCCGACGACACCGACCGTGGCATACAGGCTGAGGGCCATCCCGAGGGCGTCGAATCCGGGACCGAGGTTGGCACTCGACGCCGGCACGCGCACCGCCGTCACGACCCGGCGGCCTCCTGTGAGACCTCCACCATCGCCACCAACGACGCCGCGGCGCGGCCGCTGTCGATCGCCGCCTCGGCGGTCGCCACACCGGCGTGGAGGTCGTCGACGACGCCGCCGACCACCAGCGCGGCGGCGGCGTTGAGCACGACGATGTCCCGGTGGGCGCCGTGCTCGCCGTCGAGGACGCGCCGCACGACGTCGGCGTTGTGGGCCGGGTCGCCACCCACGAGCTGCTCGTGGGTCGCCGGCGCGAGGCCGAGGTCCACCGGATCGACGACGAACGTGCGCGCCCCGCCGTCGTGGTCGAGGGCCAGCACGGTGGACGGGCCGGTGGTCGTCAGCTCGTCGAGGCCACCGCCGTGGACCACCCACGCATCCGTCGAGCCGTGGGCCCGCAACGACGCCAGCATCCGCTCGGCGAAACGGGGGTCGGCGACACCGATCACCTGCCGGCGCACCCGACCCGGGTTGGCCATCGGACCGAGCAGGTTGAACACCGTCGGGATGCCGATCTCCCGGCGCGCCGGAGCGGCGAAGCGGAACGCCGGGTGGAAGCGGGGCGCGAAGCAGAACCCGATGCCCGCTTCCTCGACGCAGCGCCGCACGCCGTCGGGGGACAGCTCGATCACCACGCCGAGCTCCTCGAGCACGTCGGCCGTGCCGCACAGGGACGACGCTCCGCGAGCGCCGTGCTTGCACACCGGCACGCCCGCCCCGGCGACCACGATGGCCGCCATCGTCGACACGTTGATCGAGTGCGAGCGGTCGCCCCCGGTCCCCACGATGTCCACGGCGCGGCCGCGCAGGTCGTCGTCGAGGTCGACCCGTTCGGCCGCGGCGAGGACGGCGTCGAGCAGCCCGGACAGCTCGTCGGCCGTCTCCCCCTTGGCCCGCAGCGCGACGACGAACCCGATCAGCTGGGCCGCCGTGGCCCGCCCCCCGAGGATCGTCGCCATCGCCGAGCGCGCTTGATCGGCCGAGAGGTCACGCCCGGCGAGCAGTTCGGTCAGCAGCCCCGGCCACCCCCCGTGGCCGGCCAGCACGTCATCGTCCACCGCGTCGGTCACGACGTGGACACTACGTGCCGAGGTCGATCGGCACGGCGGCCGGTTCGTCAGGCGCTGCGGCGGCGTTGGCGGATGATGCGGCGACGCTCTCGCTCGGTGGCGCCGCCCCACACGCCGGCCTTCTCACGCGACAGCAGCGCGTGTTCGAGGCACGCGGCTCTCACACCGCAGGACTCGCAGACCGACTTGGCGACTGCTGCGTCATCGTCGTCATCCGGGTAAAAGATGCTCGCGTCGAGCCCTCGGCAGGCCCCCAACTTCCGCCATTCGATGTCACGGAACGACACGTAGGAATCCCCCATCCAGGTCAGTTGTCGAACGGAACGATAGAACGGGCGAACGGCGGGCGCCAGAGGCAATCGTCGCGATCGCGCGCGCTCTCGGTGACGGATCGGTGTCGCTCGTACACTCGCGTCGATGCCTGCCGAGGACCCTCCGGTCGCGCCCTTCAGCAGGGCGGGGATGCTCGAGCGCCTGGCGGGCGAGACGTTCGACGTGCTCGTCGTCGGCGGCGGCATCACCGGTGTCGGGGTCGCCGTCGACGCCGCCACGCGGGGCTTGCGAACGGCTCTCGTCGAGGCCGACGACTTCGCCAGCGGTACGTCGTCGAAGAGCTCCAAGCTCGTCCACGGTGGCCTGCGATATCTCCAGCAGGGCGACGTCCGCCTCGTCTACGAGGCCCTCCACGAGCGCCAGCGGCTGCGCCGCAACGCGCCGCACCTCGTCAAGCTGCTGCCGTTCCTGATCCCGATCCTGACCAAGGACGGCATCATCCCCCGCCGGGTCGCCCGGGCGCTCGGCTCGGCGATGTGGATGTACGACTTGACCGGTGGGTTCCGCATCGGCCGGCTGCACAAGCGGCTCAAGGCCGACGCCGCGTTTGCCCACCTCCCGACCATCGGCCGCGAGCGGCTCTCCGGCGGCTACCTGTACTACGACGCCACCACGGACGACGCGCGGCTGGTGCTGACGATCGCCCGCACCGCCGCCGCTCCACGGCGCCGCGGTGGCCAACCGCTGCCGGGTCGTCGCCCTCACCAAGGACGCCGCCGGTCAGGTCGACGGGGCCACCGTCGAGGCCGACGGACGGCGCTTCGACGTCGGCGCCCGTGTGGTGATCAACGCGGCCGGCGTGTGGGCCGACGAGATCCGCACGCTGGAGGACGGCGTCGACCCCGACTCGATCCGACCGGCGAAGGGCATCCACCTCACCGTTCCGTGGGACAAGGTGCGCAACGACATCGCCGTGGTCATCCCCGTGCGCGGCGACAAGCGCAGCCTGTTCGTGGTGCCGTGGGGACAGCGCGACGATGGCACGTTCCGCCACACCTACGTCGGGACCACCGACACCGACTACGACGGCCCGCTCGACGATCCCCCGTGCACGGCCGAGGACGTCCGGTACGTGCTCGACGCATTGAACGCGGTGGTCACCACCGGTGTCACGCCCGACGACGTGACCGGTGTGTGGGCCGGCCTGCGCCCACTCGTGAAGTCAGCGACCAGCGGACGGACGGCCGACCTGTCCCGGCGCCACCGGGTCACGATCGGCCCCGCCGGCGTCATCGGCATCGCCGGCGGCAAGCTCACGACGTACCGCGAGATGGCCGAGGACACCGTCGACGCGGTGCTGCCGCGGCTCGGTCGGCGGGCGCGGTGCCGTACCAAGCGGCTGCGTCTGCTGGGCGCCGACGGCTACCGCGAGGCGCCGGCGGGCTCGCCGGCCGCCCACCTCGCTGGCCGCTTCGGCTCGCTGGCGATGGAGATCGAGGCCCTCGTCGCTGCCGATCCGACGCTCGGCGAACCCCTCGTGCCCGGCCTCCCGTACCTGCGCGCCGAGGCGGTCTACGCCGCCCGCCACGAGATGGCGACGACGCTCGACGATGTCCTCACGCGCCGGACGAGGGCCCACCTGTTCGACCGCCCCGCCACCGCCGCGGCCGCCGCGTCGGTGGCCGAGCTGCTCGCGGCGGAGCTCGGCTGGGACGACGACGAACGCGCCCGGCAGATCGCCGACTACCGCGCGCTCGTCGCCACCGAGCAGGCCGACGCCATGCGGACCACGGCCACCCGATGACCCGACCGGCGTCGCCGATCGAGCTCACCGGCGCCCGATCCCGCTGGAGCGGGGGGGTGGACGTGCCGCCAACGGTCCGCGACGAGCTGGCGCGCATCTGTCCCGTCGTCGACAACGAGCAGGAGCTCGCCGAGCGCAGCCGCGACTGGTGGCCGCTCGCCCTGCACTGGTCCCTGGCGGGCGAGGTTCCCGCCCGCGCCCGGGTCGCCGCGCGTCCGGAATCGACCGAGCAGGTCGCCGCCGTCGTGCGGGTCTGCGCCGCACACGCGCTGCCGTTGACGGTCGCCGGCGGCCGCAGCGGAGTCACCGGCGCCTCGGTGCCGGTGTTCGGTGGCGTCCTGCTCGACATCACCGGTCTGAGCGGCCTCGGCGACGTCGACGCCACGTCGGGCATCGTCGAGGTGCTGGCCGGCACGTTCGGCCCGGATCTCGAGCAACAGCTCCAGGAGCGCCACGGCCTGAGCGTCGGGCACTACCCGCAGAGCTTCGAGATCGCCACTGTCGGGGGTTGGGTCGCCTGCCGCGGCGCGGGCCAGTACTCCACGCGCTACGGCAAGATCGAGCACCTCGTCACCGGTCTCGAGGTGGTGCTGGCCGACGGCACGGTCGTGCGCACCGGCGGAGCGCCGGCCGCCGCCGTTGGACCCGACCTCACCCAGCTGTTCGTCGGGTCCGAGGGAACGCTCGGCGTCGTCACGCGGGTGTGGTTGCGGGCCCACCCGCGGCCTGTCGGTGAGGGTCGAGCGGCGTACCAGCTCCCGTCGTTCGCCGCCGGGATCGAGGCCTGCCGGAGCATCCTGCAGCGCGGTGCGACCCCCGCCGTCCTCCGCCTGTACGACAGCGCCGAGTCGGCGCGCGGCCACGGTGGTGACGGCACGGCGTGCGCCCTCCTCGTGCTCGATGAAGGCGACCAGACGATCGTCGATGCCACCCTCGGCGTCGTCGCCGACGTCTGCGACGTGGCGGGCGCCGCACCCGCGCCCGTTTCGCTGGTCGACGACTGGCTCGCCGACCGCAACGACACGTCCGCCCTGCAAGCCTTGACACGCAAGGGCTTCGTCGTCGACACGATGGAGATCGCCGCCCCGTGGTCGCGGCTGCCAGGCCTGTACGACACCGTGGTCGCCGCACTGCTGGAGGTCGATCACGCCCGGGTGGCGAGCTGCCACCTCTCGCACAGCTACCCCGACGGCGCCTGCCTGTACTTCACGTTCGCCGCCACACCGCCCCCGGAGGAGGTCGAAGCGACGTACGTCGCCCTGTGGGATGCCGGCCAGCGCGCCGTGCTCACCAACGGCGGCAACCTGTCCCATCACCACGGCGTGGGGATCAACCGGGCCCGGTTCATGGGCGAGGCGCTCGGTCCGGCGTTCGGCGTCCTGCTGGCGCTCAAGGAGGCGTTGGACCCCGGCGGCATCCTCAACCCCGGCAAGCTCGGGCTGCCGTCCCCGTTCGGCCCAGCGCCGTGGCCACATCCATCGTCGTGACGATGCGCTGGGACTGGGATGCGATCCGTGCCGGGGCGATGGTGGCCTTGGTGTTCGCCGTTCCGTTGTCGATCGCCGGGCGCTGGGCGGCCGACAGCCGGGATGACCCGGCGCTGGCCGTGTGGCTCAACCTCGGCGCCGTCATCGGCTTCGTGCTCGGCGCCGGCTGCGCCGCCTGGGTGCAGCGCGTAGGCACCCCGCTCAGCCACGGACTCGTCACGGCCGTCGGTACCTACCTCGCCGCCCAGCTCGTCTTCGTCACCATCCGCCTCGTCCGCGGCCTCGACGTCCGCTGGTTCGCCGTCTTCTTCAACCTCACCGCCGTGCTCGCCGCCGGCTTCGTCGGCGGGCTCCTCGGCCAGCGCCTGCGCAGTCGCGGCATCTACCCGAAGGGAGAATCGTGATCCTGGTGCTCGACATCGGCACGACCAGCGTCCGCGCCGCCGTCGTGGACGATCGCCTGGCGATCGCCGCGATGGCAGCGCGGCCGTTCCCACCGGCGACCCCGTTCCCGGGGTTGGTCGAGTTCGACCCGGTGGCGCTCGTGCGCTTGGTGTTGGACGCCGCCAGCGAGGTCATCGACGTCGTCGACGAGCCGATCACGGCAGTCGGCATCGCCAACCAGCGGGCGAGCACGATCGTGTGGGACCGCACGACCGGCGAGCCGATCGCCCCGGCGCTCGGCTGGCAGGACCTGCGCACGGTCGGTGAATGCATCATGGCCAAGGCCACCCACGACCTCACCCTGGCCCCGAACCAGTCGGCCACGAAGCTCGCCTGGCTGCTCGACCACGTCGACGGGGCGCGTGACCGTGACCTGTGCTTCGGCACCGTGGACACCTGGTTGGCGTGGTCGCTGGCCGGTGGGCAGCTGCACGTCACCGACCACACCAACGCGGGCGTCACCGGCTTGCTGGCCGTCGACGGATCGGCGTGGAACCCGAAGGTCCTCGACGCCCTCGGGATCCCCGAGACCGTGCTGCCGGCACTCGTCGACTCCTCCGGCGTGATCGCCGAGGCGCGGGCGTTGCCCGGAGCGCCGCCGATCGCCGCGCTGTGTGGCGACCAACAGAGCTCGCTGATCGGTCAGGGCTGCGTCGTCGCCGGCCGGGCCAAGATCACGTTCGGCACGGGCGGAATGCTCGACGTCTGCCAGGGCACCGACCCTCCGGCCGCGGCGCGCCGGGGCGAGCACGGCACCTTCCCGATCGTCGCCTGGTCGCATCGGGGGTCGCTCACGTGGGGCGCCGAAGCGATCATGCTGTCGGCCGGCAGCAACGTCGAGTGGCTCCGCGACGACCTCGGCATCATCGCCACGAGCGCCGACAGCCACGACGTCGCCGCAGCCGTCGACGGCACGGACGGCGTCATCTACGTGCCGGCGTTGCTCGGGCTCGGCACGCCACGGTGGGACTACGGCGCCCGGGGCACGCTCGTCGGCATCACCAGGGGCACGAGCCGGGCGCACCTCGTGCGCGCCGTCCTCGAAGGGGTCGCCCACCGTGGCGCCGACCTCGTCGAGGCCGCCGAGGCCGACACGGGCCTGGCGATCGGTACGTTGCGCGTCGACGGCGGCATGAGCGCCAACCCGACGTTCACCCAGGCCCTCGCCGACGCCGCCGCCCGCCCGGTCGAGGTCTCCCCCGTGGTCGAGGCGACGACACTGGGCGCCGCGTTCCTCGCCGGGCTGGCGACGGGTGTGTGGAGTGACATGGGCGACGCCGACCGGGCGTTCACCCCAGCCCGCGTCGTCGAGCCCGAGCGGGCCCTCGATCGCCAGGCGTGGGCGAGGGCTGTCGAGCGCGCCGCCGGCTGGATCCCCGAGCTGTCGGCGCTCGATTTCTAGATTGAGCGGCGACGTCCCCGTACGGCCACCCCGGCCGCAGCGGCCCCCCGCGCGTAGAGTTGCTCGACCGTGCCCCGGCCGGGAAGGCTGGCGCCAACCGAACGCCCCGGAACGCGACCTGACACCGAAAGGATGCCCCCGAGTGGAGAACCCATCGCGACGCCGCGTGCTGGCGGCCGGGCTCGCCGGCACCGCACTCAGCCTGATCGGCGGGCGCGCCGCGTCAGGGGGCACCACCCCCCCGAACGAGGAGCCGGAGCCGACGGAACCGCCGGCTCAGCCGACGGCCGACGACATCGAACTGCTCGGGTTCGCCCAGTCCTTCGAGTTGACGGCCCGTGATCTGTACGCCGCGGCCCTCGAGGCGGGCGCCGACGACCAGATGATCGGCTTCATGCACGAGCAGCACCAGGCGTACGCCGACATCCTCGCCGGCCTCCTGGGCACCAAGGCTCCTGGCACCCGGGACGACGCACTGTACGACGAGCTCGAGCCGTCGTTCGCCGTGGCCGACGTCGGCGCCGTGGCCGAGGCGGGGTCCGCCCTCGAGTCGACCGCCGTCGCCACGCACATCGAGCTGCTGCGCCAACTGGAGGGCACCGACGGCGCCGAGACGGTCGCCTCGATCCTCGTGGTCGAGGCCCGCAGCAGCACGGTGTTGACCCACCTCGCCGGCGCCACCGACCTCGACGCGTTGTTCGCCGACGACGCTGAACCCCTGGCCGTGAGCCGGCGGACCGGAGGCTGACCCTCATGACAACTCCCGTTCCCGGCAGTGGTGTCGGGCGCCGCCAGTTGCTGCAGACCGGCGGCCTGACCGTGACCCTCGGCGCGCTGCTCGCCGCGTGCGGCGAGTCGGCGGAGGGCGAGCCAGGCCGCGTCGGGTATGCGCCCCCGGTCACACCGTTGCCGTCGGTCGAGCTGAACAACGCCGTGTACCTCCGGACGGCGACCTCGATCGAGTACACGTTGATCGACGTGTACGGCACGATCGTCGAGAGCGGGGCTCTCGACTCGGCCGACCAGGAGATGGTCGAGCGCCTGATCGACGACCACCGTGCCGCCGCCGAGACGACGAGCGAGCTGACCAGGGAGGCCGGCGGCGAGCCCTACGACTGCGCCAACGTGTGGTACATGGAGCGCACGATCGACCCGATCATCGACGCCATCGAAGGTGACGAGGAACTGGACATCCCGCCCAGCGACGAGCCGGCTCGCGACTGGCTCGTGCTCGTCAACGGGCTCGAGTCGATGGCGTCGGCGATGTACCAGCAGTTCGTCGAGACGCTCACCGAACCGGAGCTGCGCGCCGAGGTGATGGTGCTGGGTGCCCAGGATGGGCGCCACGCGGCCGCGGTGGCGATCGTCGCGACCGGCGCTCCCGAGGGCTATGCCAACCCCGAGCTGCTCGGCGAGGAGCTCGTCATCGAGGAGGGTGCGCTCACGCCGATCTGGGCGATCCCGACGCAGTTCGGATCGCTGGCGCCGATCCTGATCACGGTCGGCGCGCCGAACGAGGCGGGCACGCGGTTCTCGACGAACCTCGAGACGCCCGCCGACAACTCGTTCATCTACGACGGGATGACCTGCTCGGCGTGACCGCCGGACGCATCGCTTGGCGCCCACGCTCGGAAGGTCAGCAGCGACGGGTCGTAGAATGGTGGAGACGGTGAGTCGGCCGGGTGGCCGCGGCGTGCTCGTCACGTCGAGGAAAGTCGGGACTCCACAGGGCAGGATGCTGGCGAGAGCCAGGTCGGGGCGACCTGACGGATCAGTGCAACAGAGAGAGACCGCCGATGGGCCGGGAAAGCCGGCCACAGGTGAGGGTGAAACGGTGCGGTAAGAGCGCACCAGCGTCCGGGGTGACCCGGGCGGCTCGGTAAACCCCGTCCGGAGCAAGGCCGAGCAGGAGGCACGGACGGCCCGTCCGCTCCCTCGGGAGCAGCCTCCGGGTAGGCCGCACAGATGGATGGCCACCGGTCGCACGGCGACCACAGAATCCCGCTTACAGGCCGACTCACCGTCGCCACACCCTCCGAGCGACCTCGGCCCTGGCTGCTTGTCGCGACTTCGTCGCGCTCAAAGTTCGGCGAGCTTCCGGACTTCGACACGTCGAGCGCAACGAGAGGCCCACGCCGAGCACCGGAGTGTCGCTGCAGGACTGACCGGGCACTTCATCAACGTTTGGTGAATCGGGGCTGGTGCGAACGGGCTGAGGGACGGGGTGGGTGACTTGCATTTGCCGCCGCCATCGTCCATCATGCCGCTCGGCGGGCGGGTGCGATCGGCGGATACGACGCGCAACTGTCAGCCATCATCGACGATCCGGGCTCGCGCGAGCCCGGAACCACACGAAAGGCGGGCGAATCGATGAAACTGTCCAAGAAGCTGATGGTTGCCGTGTCGGCGATCGCGATCGGCGGCTCGATGGCTGTGACGGCAGGTGCTGTCTCGGCCGAGACTGCCCATTGCGACGCCAACCTGTACCCGAACAAGGTGGAGCTCGACGGCAGCAGCGCCTCGACTCAGACCGGGCTGGCGCCGGGGACCGAGGTCTGCATCAAGTCCAGCAACGAGACCACGATCGTGGAAGTCGACGACGCTGGCTTCATCACGAACCTCGAGATCACGAACAACCAGGGAAAGGCGCAGGGCATCAGCTACTACGCGTGGGGCGACGAGGAGCCCTGCAACCCATCCACCGATCCGGAGTGCAACCCCTCCTGATCACACGACGCGAACGCTGAAGAGGACCGCCGCCGGCGCCGCCGGCGGCGGTCCTCCGCGTGACGCCGGCGTGCGCGGTGATCTGTCGGGTCCCGGCGAGGAGCTCGTGGTCCTGGCCACCCACACCGGGTGCTCGATGATCCACTGACACGGCTGAGAAGGTGTCCATGTCTCGCCTCCGGCTAGCGCTCGCGGCGGAACGATGCCTCAGGTCCGTTGTGTGCAGCCTTCGGCGCTATCGCAATGGCCCGTCGTCCTCGAACGAAACGGGGACCTTCGGCTCTGGCGCCGTGGGGCTTGGCGCACGTCAGATCGGCGTAGTGCTCACCCGACAGAGGGACGTCGCGAAGATGCATTGGGCCGTCGTCGTGGCGGGCCTCTTGTGGGTCGTGGTTGGTCTTTGGCTCCGAGCGAGGTTCGTCCTCAGTGGCTGTCAGTACATCGATGCCCTCGACACGCGGGGAGGTTGGATGCTCTCCGCGTACGCCCTCACCACCGCCGCCGTGCTGGCGATCGCCGTGATCAGCCCGCCTGCCTTCGTCGAGCGCCGACGTCGGGACCGGCTGGTGATCGAGTGCGTGTTGATCGCCGGCCTCCTGATCTTTCTGTCCACCCTGCCGAAGATCCAGCAGTGGTCGATCGTTTGCGGCCGCGACTAGCAGCCAGCCGTCGGCCGAGCCGACTCAGATGCTCGTTCGGCTCGCCGTGACGCAACCACTCGTCGCCAGCCGAGTCTTCGAACAGGTTTCCAGAGGATGGAGCGTGGGCAGATCTGAGACAGCGGCGGAGGTGGTGGTGATGGGGGGACGTCCCCGTCACCACCGCCCTGCCACGACCCCACCCCTCGACCTCGACGACGAGCGTTGTGATCTCGCAGCGGGTCGCGGTGGCGTCGGCCACGCCGAGCACCCTGAGCTCATGCTGCCTGCCCCAACGTGCGCGCCGACACACACCGGGCGTGTCGGGGAACACGGTGATGTCGGCACAGTTGGTGCATCGTGGCGGCCACGACGGGAACCAGGGTCTGGAGGGAGCGGAAGTCAATCGCCGCTTACTCACCAGACGGGCGGTCGCGGCGGTGGGTTCTCGCTCTTCCTTGAGCCCACCGCCACGACCTTCGACGATGCGCTCGCCGTCCGACTCACGGCCGAGGTGCGAGTCGAGCGGGCAGGTGACGGGATGGGTCGTGTGCCCGTGCGACGACGGCATCGCACCCGTGTCCGTGACTCCGTCTGACGCCCGCGGCGGCAGGACGTGCGCTGGCTCGCCCTGACGCTGCACTCGCCTCGACAGGCGCGGACGACTGATTTTGGCGACAACCGCGTTCAATGGAGTCGTAGCAGGGTAAGCGAGCGCTGGCGGGCAAGACGGGCGGATACCCAATGGCGGTGGGCCCGGCCGTCTCCGGGCTCACCGCCACGGGTGCCCACGGCGATGCCCGCGACGGGCCGCGTCGAGCAGTACGGCGAGAAGTTGTTTCGAGCGGGCCGCTGGTGGGGTAACGGACGGCCGGACACACCCATCCGGTGGGCCCGGCGCCCCGTCGGGCTCACCGATCGTGGGACGGGTGTGTGACGAGATGAGGTCCGTCGAGTCGCTGGCCGGGTAAGGCCAGCGGGGGCGGGCAGACACTCGACCGGCGGTGGCCGCTGCCCACGAGCCACCGCCGGTTGAGCCCCGTCGGTCCGAGTGCGTGCTGCAGGGCATCCCCGCAGGAGACACTCGGGTGCATCGGGTGGTCGCCGCTTGGCGCGGCCGTCGTTCAGGCCATCGCTTCGCGCAGCGCCGCGGTGGCGAGGATGTGGGTCGAGTCGAGCACGGGGAGCGGCGAGTCCTCGGGGCGCACGAGCAGCGGGATCTCGGTGCACGCCAGCGCCACGGCGTCACACCCCTGCGCCGCCAGCCGGACGATCACGTCGTGGTAGGCCTCGCGCGAGTCGTTCGTGAACACACCGTCGACGAGCTCGTCGAAGATGATCCGGTCGACCGTCGCGGCGTCGTCGGCGGCCGGCACGACGGCCTCGATGCCCAACTCGCCGAGCGCCTGACGGTAGATCGGCCCTTCCATCGTGAACCGCGTCCCAAGCACACCGACGCGGCGGTGACCACGCCGGTGGGCTATGGCGCCGACCTCGCGGGCGATGTGCAGCCAGGGAATGGGTGTCCCCTCCATCACGGCGTCCCACGCCAGGTGCGCTGAGTTGTCCGGGCAGATGGCGAAGTCGGCGCCGGCGTCGGCGAGCACCCGGACCGAGTCGAGCATGATCCGGGCGACGCCCTCGCGGTCGCCGGCATCGAACGCCGGCATCCACATGGCCAGGGGGATCGAATCGATCGTCACCCGCGGGTGGTCGTGCTTCCCGACCAGGGCCACGGCGTCTCGGCAGATCAGCTGGTAACACAGCGCGGCGCCCTCGGCGCTGCACGCGACGATCCCGATGTGCTTCACCGGCAGCACGCTACGCGTCGTCTACCGTGACGCCCGGAAAGGGGGTCCGGCCATGTCCGGCACGATCGCGACCGTCGAGCGGACCTTCGTCGGCCTGCCCTCCCCGATCGCCGGGCGCGCCGGTCCCGGTGGGCATCCGTGCCAGGGCATCTACCACACGCCCGCCGGCCGACGGCCGACGACGGCCTTCATCGCCACCCACTACAACGTCGACTTCTCCGAGCACTACCTGGGCGAGCACCTCGCCGCCCGCGGCTACGGGTTCCTCGGATGGAACACCCGCTTCCGTGGCGCCGAAGCCCACTTCCTGCTCGACCACGCGCTGGCCGAGATCGGGGTCGGCGTCCGCTGGCTGCGGGAGCAGGGCGTCGAACGCATCGTCCTCCTCGGGAACTCCGGCGGCGGGTCGCTCATGGGCGCCTACCACTCGCAGAGCGTCGCGCCGAGCATCCGCCCAGGGCGCGGCCGCACGATCGTCGACGCTGCCCTCGACCTCCCGCCGGCCGATCTCTTCGTCTTCGTCGCCGCCCACACCGGCCGCCCGGAGGTCCTGACGGACTGGATGGATCCGTCGATCACCGACGAGTCCGACCTCACGTCCGTCGATCCGGCCCTTGACCCGTTCAACCCCGACCACGGCCCGCCCTATGCGCCGGCGTTCGTCGAGCGCTACCGCGCCGCGCAGCGCGCCCGCAACGACCGGATCACCGCCTGGTGCCGTGCCGAGCTCGATCGCCTGGAGGCCGCCGGCCTGACCGACCGCCTGTTCACGATGTCCCGCACCTGGGCCGACCTGCGGATGATCGACGGCTCACTCGACCCGTCGGACCGGCGCACACCGTGGTGCTACGCCGGTGACCCGCAGCGGGCCAACTACGGGGTGTTCGGTCTGGGCACGGTCAGCACGTGCCGCAGCTGGCTGAACATGTGGAGCCTCACCGACTCCGACTGTGGCGCCCTCCCCCACCTGGCGCGCCTCGATCTCCCGACGCTCCTCGTCCAGCCGTCCGCCGACAACGGCGTGTTCCCGTCACAGGCGGCGGCGCTCTTCGACGCCATCGCCGCTGCGGACAAGCGGTTCGAGACGGTCGCTGGCGACCACTATTTCGTCGACCCGGCCGACGCCCGGGACACGGTCGCCGATCTGGTCGCCGACTGGGTCGCCACGCGGGCGTGAGGGCAGCATGAGCCGATGAACGCACCCGTCCGCAACGTGCTCGGCGTGATCGGCAGCCTGCGCGCCGCCTCCTTCAACCGGCGCCTCCTGCACCACGCCGCGGCCATCGCTCCGGAGCGCCTACGGGTCGACGTGGCGACTGATCTGATCCGCTTGCCGCTGTTCGACGAGGACCTCGAGGCCGACGGCCTGCCGGCCGACGTCGTCGCCGTGCAGGAGCGCATCCGTGCCGCCGACGGCGTGCTGCTGGCCACGCCGGAGTACAACTTCGGCGTCCCCGGACCGGTGAAGAACTTCGTCGACTGGGCCTCCCGACCGCCGGGAGGTGGCGCGTTCATCGGCAAGCCAGTCGCTCTCATCGGTGCCTCCACCGGGCGCGTCGGGGGCACCGTGCAGGCCCAGGGTCAGCTGCGCATCTCGCTCGCCGTGATCGGCGCTCATGTGATGCCGTCGCCGCCCATCCTCGTGGCCGAGGCCCACACCCGCTTCGACGAGGAACTGCTCATCGACCAGCCCACGGACAAGATCCTCGGCATCGCCCTCAGCCGCTTCCTGGACTTCATCGATGCCCTCAGCCCGCGGGTGCCGGCCGACGTCTGAGGGGTCGTCACGAGGCGATGCTCAGCGCCTGACGATGATGGCGTCATCGGTTCGGCGGCGCGAGGCAGTGTCGAGCAGAGCGAGTCCGGCGACGATTCCGTCGAGGTCGGCGACCATCGTCGCCCGCAGCCGCTCGAGGTCCGTCCATTCGCCGCGCAGGGTACGGGCGAAGCCGTCGTCGTCACCGATGACCCGGAGGTAGGCGTCGAGGCGGTGCGCTCGCAGCAGATCGACGCCCGCGTCACGCAGCTCCTGGTACAGACCCGTGGTCACACTCGTTCATCGGCACGTCACCACCGTTCGATAGCGCGACTTGGGCGATCGTGACGATCAATCGGCGGTCTCGTTGAACGTGTGCAGGACCGGTCCGGTACGGCGGATGTCGATGCGGCAGATCGAGGCGTGCGAGAGGTGCGAGCGCCAAGCGATCTCGATGCCGGCACCGAGCGCCCACGCGACGGCGGACTTGATCGGCGAGACATGCGACACCACGGCCACGAGGCGATCGCGAGCCCGTTCGGCGATCTCGGTGCACGCATGGCGCACGCGGACATCGAGCGCCGCGAGCGACTCTCCGCCGTCGGGCACGAACGTCGGGTCTTCGCGCCATCGTCGCCATGCTTCCGATGGCACCTCGACATGCGCCACGCCCTCGTAGACGCCGTAGGACAGCTCGATCCACCGCTCGTCGATGGCGAACGGCATGCCGAACGCCTCAGCGGTCTGGACCGCCCGCACCAGCGGACTCGACACCAGCTCGTCGACCGGCCCGACCCGGGCCGCGACGGCGAGCGCTTGCTGCATGCCGATCTCATCGAGTGGCTCGTCCAGCCGTCCTTGCAAGCGCCCGGCCGCATTGAGCGCGGTGCGGCCGTGGCGGACGAGGATCAGCACGCCGCAGAGTGTTCCACAGGGCTCACTGGAGCTCGCTCGCTCGCTCGCTGCGCTCGCTCATCCTGGCTCTGCGTGCGCCGAGAACAGCCGACCCTCCTGCCAGAACCGACGCCGCGCGGCGCGGTCGGAGAGGTTCGAGGCTCGCCAGACCCACACCAGGATCACCGCACCGGCGAGCTCCAGGGCCACGGTCCAGCCGCCACGCGCCACCTCCGGGAGGGACGCGTCGAGGCTCGATCCGCCGATCGGCCACCAGAACAGCGCGCTGTCCGCCCAGGCACCATCGAACACGAGATGCAGCAGCGTGCCGATCGGCAACCCGAGCCAGAGCTGGCGCGCCCGTCGGTGGCCGACGGTGAGCACCATGATCAGCGCCAGCAGCACGAGGCTGAACGCCAAGGTGTGGAGCACGGCGGCCCCACCGGTCACGCCGTCGAGCAGCGGCAGGACGGAGCCGACGATGAGCAGCCGGTAATCGAAGCGAGGGTCGCGAAAGACGAACCACACGGTGACGACCGCCGTCGCCACGAACCACAGCACCAACTCGCCGCTCCGCCGGTCAGGGGACGAGCATGCGCCCGCACTGCGGGCATTCGGCGAGCTGCCCGCTCCCGACCGCCTTGACGTCGCCGAGCTCGCTCGTCGACAGGTCGAGGTGGCAGCCGCCGCAACGCGCCCCGTCGAGGCGGGCGACGGCGACGCCACCGAGCCGCTCCCGCAGACGCTCATAGCGCTGGAGCATCGTGCTGTCGAGGCGGGCGACGATCTCGACTCGGCCGGCGGCCAGCGTCGCCAGTTCCTCCGTGATCGACGCTTCGACCGCCTTCAGGGCGGCTCCGGCAGCCGCCGACGACGCCTCCAGCTCGGGAAGTTCGGCGTCCAGCCGCGCCACCTCATCGGTGAGCTCCGACTGCTCCTCGAGGTACGCCAGCTCCTGGTCGTCGAGCTCGTCACGGCGGTGGGCGACCGTCTCCAGCTCGTGCATCAGGGCTTCCGCCTCGCGCGGCGCGGCCACCGTCCGCAGCTGCGCCTCCAACCGGGACCGCTGGGCGGTGAGGGCGTCGCCGTCACGCTCCAGCACGCCGATCGACAGTTCCAGCTCCTCATCGCGCGACGCCGCCTCGGTCCGCCGGTCACGGTTCGCCCGCCGGCGCTGGTCGAACTCGATCGCCGCCGCCCGCTCCGGGAGCTGCCGGCGGCGGTGGGCCAGCTGGTCCGCGGTCGTGTCGATGCGCTGGAGCTCCAGCAGGTCGTCGGTCAGCACTTGATGACGGTATCGGTCAGCGCGGTCGACGGGATCGGTGCCCGCGGGTCGAGCACGTCCGGGGGCACCGTCGTCCCGCTCTCGACCGGCACCAACCGGGTGACGCGCGGCGTGGTGATCGGTGCGCCCGGCGGGAGCGTTGTCGCCGTCGGCGGGCCGACTGCCGTCGTGGGGGTCGCCCCGGGCGGCGCGGGCGGCGTGGGCGGTGGGGGCTGCTGGGTGGGCGCGAACCCGGCCGGGCCGGGGGGGACCGGCACCACCGGCGCCGCAGGCGGCACGGTGCCGACCAGGTCTCCACCGCTGCTGACCGCCCGGGCCAGGCACTCGTTGCCCGGCAGGTAGAGGCGGGCGGCCGGCCGGGCCGGTGGCGCGGGTGCTTCCCAATCGCTCGGCGGCAGTCCGGCCAGCGCGGGGTTCATGAACGCCTGCCAGATCTGCGTCGGGTAGCGGCCGCCCTGGACGCGGGAGCGGTTGTCGCCCGTGAACTCCGGAATGTTCTCCATCGGCGTGTAACCGTTGGGATCGCCGACCCAGACCGACGTCGTCAGGTCGGGCGTGAAGCCGACGAACCAGGCGTTGGTGTTGTCCTCCTGGGTGCCGGTCTTGCCAGCCGCCGGCCGATCGAGCGGGTAGCGCCGGCCGGTCCCGGTGCGCAGCACGCCCTTCAGGACGTCGACCGCCGTCAGGGCGACAGCCCGGTCGAGCACCTGGGTGCCGGCATCGGCGTGGGCAAAGATCCGCCGGCCGTCGGCGGCGTCGATGGCCTCGACGTAGTACGGCTGGTGGTGCAGCCCACCGTTGGCGATCGTCTGCGCCCCCGAGGCCATGTCCAGCGGGCTCATCTCGTTGGCGCCGGTGGAGTAGCTGACGAACGGTTCGATGGGGCGACGCTCCTCGGCCGGCTGTCCGGGGAACATGTACACCGACTGGGCCATGCGGTAGGTGGTGTCGACGACGCGGTTGAGGCCGACGATCTGCGCCAGGCGGACGTAGGCGCAGTTGATCGAGCGCCACGTCATGTCGTCGAGCCGCCCCGACGCCATCACCGCGTCCTGGATGACGAACGGCGGCTGGTCTGGCACGGCGAAGGTGCAGTTCGCCGAACCGTCGATGGTGTCGTCGGGCTGGGCCCCGGCTTGCAAGGCCGCGGCGAGCACGAAGAGCTTGATGCTCGAGCCCGTCTGACGTGGCCGGAGGGCCATGTTGACCTCGCGCTCGTTGGGCACGAACTCCTTGCCCCCGACCATCGCCCGGATCGCCCCGGTGCTCGTCTCCAGCGAGACGATCGAGGCGTCGAACCCCTGCGGCGTGTCGGGGAGGATGTTGCGTGCCGCCTCGGCCTGCGCCTGGAGGAACGGGTTGAACGTGGTGTGGATGCGCAGCCCACCACGGAACAGCGTGTTGTACCGCTCGCCGTAGGACGGCCCGAGGATGTTCGAGCGGTTGAGCAGGTAGTCGCGCAGCGCCTCGGTGTAGTAGGTCCGCCGGTACTGACGCTCGGGGAGGGTCCGGGGGCGCTCGGGGAGCACGAAGTCGGTGCCCAGGGCGGTGGCCTCGGCCTCGGTGATGTACCCGTCGCCGGCCAGGCGGTCGAGCACCTGGATGAACCGCCGGCGGCTCGTCTCGGGGTTGTTGATGGGGTCGTACCCGGACGGCGAGCGGACGAGGCCGGCGAGGAAGGCCGCTTCGATGAACGTCAACTGGTCGGCGGTCTTGCCGAAGTAGGTCTCGGCGGCGGCCTGGATGCCGTAGGAGTTCTGGCCGAAGAACACCGTGTTGAGGTAACGCTCGAGGATCTCGTCCTTGGTGTACTCCCGGTCGAGCATCAGCGCGTAGTGGACCTGCAGCAGCTTGTAGCGACCGTCACGCTCGAGACCGGCGAGGAAGTCGTTCTTGACGACCTGCATGGTGATCGTCGAGGCGCCCTGCTGTGGGGAGTCGGAGGCGAAGTTGGACAGCGTGGCCCGCACGAGGCTGCGGACGTTGACGCCATCGTGGCGGTAGAACTCCTTGTCCTCGACGGCGAGGAAGGCGTCGAGGACGTGCTGGGGCACCTGGGCCAGGGCGATCGGCTGGCTGTTCTCCAGTTCGAACACGGCGATCTCGTTGCCGAAGGCGTCGTAGACGTAGGACCGCTGAGCCAGCGGCTGGAACGGCGGCAGCTCGACCGGCACCTCCTCATGGGCGTTGGCCGCCGTCCACAGACGCGGCGCGACGGCGACGATCACCGCGGTCACCAGTAGGGCCCCGGCGGCGACCACGAGCCCGAGGCGGGCGAACCAGGTCAGCGGACGCACAGTGCCCCGAGGCTACCGGCGCACCTCCGTTGGCGCCCTGTCACCGTCTCCTCACCCGAGTGTTTGCGGCCACCGGAGTGTGTGCTGCGGGGAGGCCCCGCAGCACACACTCGGTGGCCGCAAACACTCGGATGGGCAGGTCGGTCAGTAGGTTGCGGCGATGAGCGACGTGCCCGTCCGCCCGTTCCGCTTCGGGGTCCAGCTGTCCGGGCCCGCCGACGCCGCCGGGTGGGTCGAGCAGGCCCGGCAGCTCGAGGACCTCGGCTACGCCACGGCGACGATGCCTGACCACTTCACGGATCAGTTGGCCCCGATCGCCGCGCTGTCCGTGGCGGCCGCCGTCACGTCGCGGCTGCGCATCGGTGCGCTCGTCCTCGACAACGACTACCGGCACCCCGTCGTGCTGGCCAAGGAGCTGGCGACGCAGGACGTCCTCAGCGACGGGCGCCTCGAGATCGGCATCGGGGCCGGGTGGATGGAGAGCGACTATCGGGCGGCCGGCATCGCCTACGACCGTCCCGCCGTGCGCATCGACCGCTTCGAGGAAGCGCTGACGGTGGTCAAGGGGGCGATGGCCGACGGTCCGTTCTCCTTCGCCGGTCGGCACTACACGATCACCGACTACGACGCTCGGCCGAAGCCGGTGCAACGGCCGTGCCCGCCGATCCTCATCGGCGGGGGCGGGCGGCGGGTGCTCTCGATCGCCGCCCGAGAAGCCGACATCGTCGGCATCAACGGCAGCCTCGCGGCGGGGGTCGTCGGTCCCGAGGCCATCGCCACGATGACCCACGAGGCCGTCGTCGAGAAGCTGGCCATCGTGCGCGCGGCCGCTGGCGACCGCCTCGCCGCCATCGAGCTGAACATCCGGGCGTTCCTCGTCAGCGTCACCGACGACCGCGCCGGCCGGCTGCGCGAGGTGGCCGACTTCGTCGGCGTCGAGGAGGCGATGGTCGCCGAGTCGCCCTTCGCCCTCATCGGGAGCACGGCGACGATCGCCGATGAGCTCGTCCGCCGGCGCGAGGAGCTCGGCTTCAGCTACATCGTCGTCGGCGGCGACGACATCGAGAGCTTCGCCCCGGTCGTCGCCCAGTTGGCCGGAACATGAGTCAGACCAGCTGGCGGTCCTTCTCGATCACCGCGATCCCGGACTCGCTGATGGTGAAGCGCTCGCGGTCGGCGCCCGCGTCGAGCCCGATGCGGTACCACTCGGGCACGTAGACGTTCTTGTCGACGATGCAGCGGTGGACGCGGGCACCGGGCCCAACGCGCACACCCGGAAAGAGGATCGAGTCGGTGACGTGGGCGTCGTGATCGACGAACACACCCGGGAGCGACGATCGAGCGTTCGACATGGGCGCCGGAGATGATCGAGCCCTCGCACAGCAGGCTGCCGTCGACGTGCGACGGTTCACCCCCTGGCCCACGGGAGACCTTCGCCGGCGGCTCGGCACCGCGGTGGGTGTAGACCGGCCAGCGGTCGTTGTACAGATTGAACACCGGGTGCGGGGAGATGAGGTCCATGTTCGCCGAGTAGTAGGCGTCGATGGTGCCGACGTCGCGCCAGTACCCGGCCTCGCGCTCGTCCTGGCCAGGTACGACGTTGGTCGAGAAGTCGTAGGCGTGAGCCACGCCGGCTCGGGTCAGCGCCGGGATCACGTGGCCGCCGATGTCGGTGTAGGCGTCGTCGCGCGGCGTGACGATCTCGATCAGCGTCTTGGTGTCGAACACGTAGTTGCCCATCGACGCCAGGCACCGCTCCGGGTCGCCGGGCACCGTCGGCGGGTCGTCGACCTTCTCGTGGAAGTCGAGGATCCGACCCTCGCCGTCGACCTCGATGACCCCGAACTCGCGGGCCTCGTGCTTGGGAACGGGGATCGCCGCGACCGTGACCCCTGCGCCGACCGCACGGTGGTGCTCGACCATCTGGCGCGGGTCCATCCGGTAGATGTGGTCGGCGCCGAACACGCACACCAGGTCGGGGTTCTCGTCGTGGATCAGGTTGAGGTTCTGGTAGATGGCGTCGGCCGAACCCTGGAACCAGAACGGGCCGCGCCGCATCTGTGCCGGCACCGGGGCCACGTAGTCGTCGAGCAACGTGGAGAAGCGCCAGGTCTGGCTGATGTGGCGGTCGAGGCTGTGGCTCTTGTACTGGGTGAGGACGACGATCTTGAGGTACCGGGCGTTGGCGAAGTTGGACAGGGCGAAGTCGATCAGGCGGTAACAGCCGCCGAAGGGGACGGCCGGCTTGGCCCGGTCGTTGGTGAGTGGGAGCAGCCGCTTGCCCTCTCCCCCGGCCAGGACGATCACCAGGATGTTCGGTTCAGCGGCCATCGTTGGGCAACCTAGTGGCGGGCCTGGAGAAGCTCGTACACCTCGACGTGCTGCTCGGCCGCTGGGCGTGCTAGTCACAGGTCATGCAGATCGGCGCGGTCCTCCCCCACAACGAGATCGGCACCGACCCGAAGGCGATCATCGACTACGCCAGGGTCTCGAGGAGCTCGGCATCGCCAACGTCCTGCTCTACGACCACGTGCTCGGGGCTGACCGCAACCGGCCGGGCGGCTTCGAGGGGCCCTACGACAAGGACGTCGCCTTCCACGAGCCGTTCTCGATCTTCAGCTTCATCGCCGCCGTGACGACCACGCTCGAGCTCGTCACGGCCGTGCTCATCCTCCCCCAGCGTCAGACCGCGCTCGTCGCCAAGCAAGCAGCCGAGCTGGCCATCCTCTCGGGCAACCGCTTCCGGATGGGCATCGGCACCGGCTGGAACGTCGTCGAGTACCAGGCGCTCAACGAGACGTTCACCAACCGCGGCCGCCGTCAGGCCGAGCAGGTGGAGCTGATGCGCCGGCTGTGGACCGAGGAGACGCTCTCCTTCGACGGCGAGTTCCACACCGTCGAGGCTGCCGGGATCAACCCGCGGCCATCGGCGCCGATCCCGATCTGGTTCGGCGGCTCGGCCCCAGCCGTGATGGAGCGCTGTGCTCGCCTCGGTGACGGGTGGGTCCCCCTCGGCACGCCCAACGACGCGTCACGCGAGCGCATCGAGACCATCCGCGCCACTCGCGAGGCCGCCGGCCTGTCGATGGAGGGCTTCGCCATCCAGGCCCAGGCGCAGTACGCCGGTGGTGATCCCGACCGCTGGCGGACCCACGCCATGCGCTGGCGCGAGCTCGGGGCGACGCACCTCTCGATCGCCACGCACAACGCCGGGCCGACCGACGTCGACGGTCACCTCCGCCGCGTCGCCGAGTACCAGGCCGCCGTCGCCGACTGACGACGCGGCCCGGTCGGAGCCGGTTTTGAACCATGTTCAAGGCCAGAAGTGGCCGCGATTTCACTCCAGAACCTGCGGGGCGGGACGTCTCAATCGCCGGCGAGGTAGGTGAGCACGGCCAGCACGCGCCGGTGGTCCTCGGGGCTCGGAAACAGCCCGAGCTTGGCGAAGATGCTGGCGACGTGCTTCTCGACGGCGCCCGGACCGACGATCAACCGGCGGGCGATCGCCGTGTTCGACCGCCCCTCGGCCATCAGCGCCAACACCTCCCGCTCGCGCTGGGACAGTGTGGCGAGCGCGGTAGCGGCGCGCTCCGGCGTCGAACGGTGGACCTCGAGGGTCGCGGTCGAACTCACGATCGCCCACGGTAGGAACAACGGTGGTCCGATGCAAGGTCCACACCCACCGATTCCGACCAGTCCAATCGGTGGCTTCGTCACCCGGGCACCGTCCCCCACCGTGCCGTAGCGTTGATCACGTGACCGCGGCCGAGCACGACCACGCCGGATCCGATTCACAGCCCGAGGCCGGCAAGGACGCGGCGGTCAGCGCGGACATCCGCCTCCTCGGCCGGCTGCTCGGCCAGGTCGTGCGGGACCAGGCCGGCGACGACGTGTTCGAGCTCGTCGAGGGAGTCCGCCAGCGCGCCGTCGGCGCCCGGCGCGACGGTCGGAGCCCGCTCGGCACGCTGCACGACGAGCTCGCCGGGCGATCGATCCACGACCAGCTGCACCTGATCCGGGCCTTCGGCTGGCTGGCCGCCCTGGCGAACACCGCCGAGGACGTCCACCACGAACGCCGCCGCCGCTACCACCGGATGCACGGCTCGCGGCCGCAGCTCGGCAGCCTGGCGGCGACGATGGACCACCTGGCCGCCGGTGGGGTCGACGCCGTGGCGATCCAGCGGCTGATCGACGACCTGCTCGTCGTGCCGGTGATCACAGCCCATCCGACGGAGGTCCGCCGCCAGACCGTGCTCGACGTGCTCGGCGACGTGGCCCGCCTGCTGGCCGCCCGATCGGCGGCCGGCGACGGCTCGGTCGACGTCGACGACATCGACCGCCGGCTCGCCCTGCACATCCTCACCCTGTGGCAGACCGCTGTCCTGCGCCTCTCCAAGCTGCGCGTCGCCGACGAGATCAACGAATCCCTGCGCTACTACACGCTCAGCCTGTTCGAAGTCGTCCCGCAGCTCGAGCGCGACCTCGAACGCCTCGTCGGTCATCGATGGGCGGTCGACGTCGACGCCACCAACGTGCTGCGGATGGGGTCGTGGATCGGCGGCGATCGCGACGGCAACCCGTTCGTGACCGCCGAGGTGCTGCGCACGGCGACCGACCGCCAGGCGCTCACCGCCTTCGGGCACCACCTGGCCGAGCTGCAGCGCCTGTCCATCGAGCTCTCGATGTCGTCCCGGCTGATCAGCCCGACGGCCGAGCTCGCCGCCCTCGCGGACGAATCCGGCGACGACTCCCCGTTCCGCGCCGACGAGCCGTATCGGCGAGCGCTGCGGGGGATGTACGCCAGGACATACGCCTTGGCCGGCGCAGTGCTCGGACCAACTGCCTCCGACCTGACGGTGCCGCCGCCGGCGGTGCCGCGCCCGGCGTACCCGTCGCTGACGGCTCTCGCCGAGGACCTCGCCGTCGTCGAGGCGTCGCTGGCCACCCACGGCGCGGCCGCGCTCGCCGCCGAGCTCGTCGAGCCGGTGCGGCGCGCCGTCGTCACCTTCGGGGCCCACCTGTGCGGGCTCGACATGCGCCAGAACGCCACGGTTCACGAGCGAGTCGTCAACGAGCTGCTGACGGTCGCCGGGGTGTGCGAGCGGTATCTCGACCTCGACGAGGCGGCCCGGCTCGACGTGCTCACCGCCGAGCTGCGCTGGCCCCGGCCGCTGCGGAGCAGGTACGCCGACTACAGCGACGAGACGAGCACCGAGCTGGCCGTGCTGGAGGCGGCGGCGGACGCCGTCGGGCGCCTCGGGCCGGGTGCCATCCCGCATTACGTGATCTCCGGCGCCGACGCGGCGAGCGACGTCCTCGAGGTCGCCGTGCTGCTGCGCGAGGTCGGGCTGGTCCGCCCGACCCAGTCGCCACCGAGCAGCGTCGACATCGTGCCGCTGTTCGAGACCATCGACGACCTGCGGCGCGGTCACGAGGTGCTCGCCGCCCTGCTCGAGCACCCGCTGTATGCCCGCCTGGTCGCCGGTCGTGGCAGCCGCCAGGAGGTGATGATCGGATACTCCGACTCCAACAAGGACGGTGGCTATCTCGCGGCGAACTGGGCGCTGTCGCAGGCCCAGGAGCGGCTGGTCGACGCGGCTCGGGCCCATGGTGTGCGAGTGCGGCTGTTCCACGGCCGCGGTGGCACGGTCGGCCGAGGCGGAGGCCCGGCCTACGAGGCGATCCTCGCCCAACCGCCCGGCTCGGTCGACGGGCAGTTGCGGATCACCGAGCAGGGTGAGATGGTCGCCGCCAAGTACGCCCAGCCGCCGTCGGCGCGGCGCAACCTGGAGATCCTCGTCGCCGCCACGCTCGAGGCGTCAGCGGGGATCGACGCCGATCTCGGCGCCGAGACCGCCCCGTTCGCCGCGGCGATGTCGACGCTCGCCGACACGGCGCTGGCGGCGTACCGGTCGCTGGTCTACGAAGAGCCCGGCTTCGCCGAGTTCTTCGCCGCGATCACGCCGATCCGGGAGATCTCCACGCTCAACGTCGGGAGTCGCCCGGCATCGCGAACCGGTTCGGGCCGGATCGAAGATCTCCGGGCGATCCCCTGGGTCTTCGGGTGGACGCAATGCCGGTTGATGCTGCCCGGGTGGTACGGGTCGGGCACGGCGTTCGAGGTCTTCGCCGGCCGCGACGATCCAGCGCTCGTGCTGTTGCAGCGCATGTACGAGCGCTGGCCGTTCTTCCGCAGCGTGATCGACAACATGGGGATGGTGCTGGCCAAGGCGGATCTCGGTGTCGGCGCGCTGTACGCCGACGCCCTGGTGCCCGACGAGGTCACCCGCCAGCGGATCATGGGCCGCATCGTCGCCGAGCACCGCTCGACGGTGGCGTGGCATGCGCGGATCACCGGCTCCGACGACCCCCTGGCCGACAACCCTTCGCTCGCCCGCAGCATCCGCAACCGCTACCCGTACCTCGATCCGCTGCACGTCATGCAGGTCGAGCTGCTGCGTCGCCACCGCTCCGGCAGCGACGACGACGAGACGGCGGCCCTCGTCGGGCGAGGGATCCAGCTGACGCTCAACGCCATCGCCACCGGTCTGCGCAACAGCGGCTAAAGGAGCCGAGCCGATAGGCGAGGCGACCAACGATGACGGCGCCTTCTTCGGCTGCGGAGCAGCCGAAGCAGACCGTGGCGCAGTGAGTTCGCCGACCAATCCGCGCAGGTCCTCGGAACGTCCGACGCTCAGGCCGGGGCGTCCGCCCCTGGCGGCGCGTCGCTGGGCGGCGGGAACGTCGAACCGCTCGTGGCTGCCGGGTCGCCGAGCGCATCGCGGACCGCCTGGATGGCGTCCAGGGACAGGTTGCCGGCGACGTAGCGGGCTCCCTCGAAGCGGTGCAGCTCGGCCAGGACTGCGTCGACGTCGACGTCATCGGCAAGCACGGCCACGGTCGTCGTGCCCGGGGCGACCATCTCCCGGAGCTGGTCGACGAAGTCGTCGGTCACGCCGATGTCGACCACCTTCGCCGTCACCGCGCCGGCCCCGGCACCGATCCCACCGGCGACGAGCATGCCGACCGGCCCGCCGAGGAGCAGCCCGAACAACCCACTCCACAGCGCCGCACCGATCGCCGTCGAGCTCGGTTGGAGGTCCTTCGTCTCCTTGACGTAGGTCTTGCCCTCTTCGTTCTTGACGACGAACACGGCGTCGTGCAGCGCGAGGCGTCCGTCCCGCGCCAGCCGTGTGGCGGCGGTCATGAACTCGACGGCGCGCAGATCGTCGTTGAAGGAGATGGCAGCGAGGCGCGGTGGCGCCACCGGGACGTTGTCGGCGGTCATCCTCCGACGTTACCGAGACGCCACTGAGCGGTCAGTCCACGCGACGGAACACCAGCAGCGCAGTGTCGTCGACGAGAACGCGCGAACCGATCATTTGCGCCATGACCGAACCGCACACCTCGTCCGGCGGTCCGGCGTGGAAGACGCGTCGAAGACGTTCGAGGCCGACATCGATCGACTCGTCGCGTCGCTCGATGAGTCCATCGGTGAAGCAGGCCACGGTGCCGCCGATCGGGAGCTCGCACGTGACGTCGATCGCCGGAGCGTCGACGTGGGCGCCGATCGGCGGCCGCGGTGAGCAGTCCACCACCGTGGCGTCGCGGCCGGCCAACGCGATGACCGGCGGAGGATGTCCCCGGGACGCGGCAGTGAAGTGGCTGAGGTCGGGTGACACGACGAGGTAGAGGATCGTGGCCATCTCGTCCGGCTCGAAATGGGCGAACTTGCGATCCACTCGATCCAGTGCCTCGGCCGGGCTCGCCGACTCGATCGCGTACGCCCGCAGGGAGCTACGGAGGCGACCCATGACGATGGCGGCTCGGAGACCTGTGCCCGCCACGTCACCCACGACCACGCCGATCCCGCCGTCGGGGAGTCTGAACACGTCGAGCCAATCGCCGCCCACGCCGAAATCCTCGGCAGCAACGAACCGGCTGGCGAGCTCCAAGCCTTCTACCGCAGGGAACTGTGTCGGGAGCAGGCTGCGCTGCAGCGTGCGCGCCGCTGAGCGCTCAGCCGCCATCTGCTGCGACCACAACACACGTCGCGATGCGGCTCGCCGCCAACTGCAACACGGTCGTGTCCTCGTCATCGAACTGACGAGCGCCCACCGTCCCGACGTGCATCACTCCGAGCAGCCGGCCGTCCGCGAGCAGCGGCACCCCGAGGAGTGCGCGCACCCCCTTCTGCCACAGGATCGGATTGAGCACCGTGTCGGGACCGACATGGTCGAGCCTCACCGGCGCTCTGGTCGAAGCGATTCGACCAGCGAAGCCTCGACCCAACGGCAGGCGCACCCCCTGGTGCACCTCCTCCTCCAACCCTCTCGCGGCGCGGGCGATGAGCGCTGACCCTGTCGGGTCGACGAGCAGGACGGCCACCGTGTCGACGTCGAGCAGGTCTTCGACCCGGTCGATCAACTCGTCCAACAGTTCTTCGGTGTCGAGATGGACCAGAGCGGGATCTGTCAGGGCCTCCAGCCGCCGCAGTCGCTCGCTCGAGTCGCCCAACTCAATCCCCACGAAAGGACAACCTAGATGCTCGACATCGGAGTCGGGCCGTCATCGCCGGTCGTCCTCGTCGCCCTCGCGTCTGAGGGCCCGGTCGTCGATCGCCTGCCGCGTCCACCGCGCCGCTCGGCTCAGGACTTCGATCGCGATCCAAGCGAGGACGATGCAGACGACGAGGCCCGCGAAGAACGCATAGTCCTGGCTCATGGTGCGTCGGACGGTACGACGAGGCCGCCCGACTGCTGTCATCAAGATTGGTGAATCGCCACACCAAGATCATCCGGCGCTCATCAATCTTGACGATGTGACATGACGTCGTCACCCATACGGTCTGCACCGTGAACACCGCGGCGTTCGTGATCTGGATCGTGGGCGCCTTCGTCGGCTTCGTGGCGTTCGCCTGGTGGCTGGTCTCGCGCCTGTGTGAGGTCGACCAGCAGGTCGAGGACGATCGGGAGACCCGGAGCGAGGCGATCCGCCCGGCCATGCGCCAGGGCCAGCTCTGACGACTTGCGCCGGCCCCAGGGACGATGCATCCGGGCGAGCTTGCGCCACCCATGGCTCATGGTCGTTGCTCGGTTGCGGAGCGTCCCCACCCGCTCGGTGGGGACGCTCCGCGTCGGCCGGGTCACCTGTTCCGAGGAGCGTGAGGGGTCGCTCCCGTACGTTCGAGCACCAACCAGGTTCGAGACTGCCAGGTGACCTGTCACCCCGTAAGGGAGAAGGGCTAGGCCGACGCACACGAGTCTCGCTGGGGGCTCGGCCCGGCGCTTCATCAACGTTGGTGAAATGCGCTCGGAGCGTCGACGACGCTGGACCGCTCCCGGTGGGCGCAGAGGGACTCGAACCCCCGGCCACTTCCTTGTAAGGGAAGCGCTCTACCAGCTGAGCTATGCGCCCGCGAGCGAGCGGCGATTGTACCGTCGGGCGGATGTCGAGGCTCGTGGACCAGTCGGCTCCGACGGCGACGGAGACGGCCGCGCGGATCGCGGCCGGCGAGCTGTCGCCCGTCGAGGCGGTGGCCGCCGCCGTCGACCGGGCGCTCGCCGTGCAGCCGGAGCTCAACTGCTTCACCTCGATCTGGGTCGACGAAGCGATGCTCGCCGCCGACCGCGCCGAGCAGGCGATCACACGCGGCACGCCGCTCGGCGTGCTGCACGGGGTGCCGATCGCGGTGAAGGACACCACGCCCGTCGCCGGCCACCGAACGACGTTGGGCTCCTACGCGTTCGAGCACTCCGTGCCCGATCGCGACGCAGCGGTCGTCACCGCGCTCCGTCGCGCCGGTGCCGTGATCATCGGCCAGACCACGACGCCGGAGTTCGCCCACACGTTGCAGACCGACAGCCCGCTGTGGGGGGTCACCCGCAACCCGCACGATCTCCGCCGCACGCCCGGCGGCTCATCCGGCGGGAGCGCGGCTGCCGTCGCCTCCGGCTGTGTCGCCCTGGCCGAGGGCAGCGACATGGGCGGATCCGTGCGCATCCCGGCCGCCTGGTGTGGCGTGGTCGGCCTCAAGCCCGGCCTGGGCCGGATCCCGATGGATGTCCTGCCGGGACTGTTCGACTCGATCTCCCACCACGGTCCGCTGGCCCGCTGCGCCGACGACGCCCGGTTGTTCCTCGCCGCCACCCAGGGGCCCGACGACGCCGACATCATGTCCGTGCCGGGCCCGCTCGACCTGGCCCGGCCGCTCGACGCCGACATCGCCGGCATGCGCCTGGCGCTGTCCGTCGACCTCGGCTGCTGGGCGGTCGACGCCGAGATCGCCGCAGCGGTCACGGCCGCCGCCGAACGTCTGGCAGCCGCCGGGGCGACGGTCGATGTCGTCGACCCCGGCTTCACCGCGGCCGACGAAGAGGCGTGGGGTGTGCTGTGGGCCGTCTTCATGGCCGCCTACTACGGCGATCTGCTGGAGCCCTTCGGCGATCGCATGGACCCCGCCGTCGTCGGGCTGATCACGATGGGTCGGGAGGTCTCGGCCGTCGAGCACAAGCGGCTGGAGATCCACCGCACCGGCCTGTGGCGGCGCCTGGCTCCGATCCTCGCCGAGCACGAGGCCCTGCTGTGCCCGACGATGGCCGTCGCGCCCTGGCCGGCCGCCCGGGCCGACCGGCCCGCCATCGCGCCCGTCGACGGTGACGGCTACCACTCCCCCGACATGACGGCCGTGTTCAACCTGGTGTCCCCGTGCCCCGCCGTGTCCGTGCCCTGCGGTCACCACCTGGCGACGCCGAACGCCGGACTGCCGATCGGCCTGCAGATCGTCGGCCGGCGATGGCGTGAGGACACCGTGCTGCGCATCGCCCGCGCCGTCGAGGTGACGAGCGGCGACCGCTGAGGCCGCTGCCGTTCGGCGGCGCCGTCAGCCCCGCCGGCGCACGGCGAGCACGGCGTCGAGGAGCTCCGGGGTCGCCGCGGCGACGGGCGTGCGACGGGCGCCGTGGTCGACCACGGTCAGCTGGCGTCCAAGGGCGTCGACCACGACGGCCCCCGCCTCACGGCAGATCAGCGTCCCGGCGAGGTAGTCCCACACCCCATGGGCGTCGGGGCTCATGTCGACGAAGGCGTCGAACGTGCCGGCGGCGACGAGGCACAGGTCCAGCGCCACCGCGCCGAGGGCTCGGAATTGCGCCCAGCCGTAGCGCCCTCCCGGCAGTCCGCTGATGCCGACGATCGCTGCCGCAGGCTCGACGCACCCCGAGGGCACGATGGCCCTCTCGTCTCGCCACGCCCCCTCGCCGCGTACCGCGCTGAAGCGCTCGCCCGTCGCCTGGTTGGCGACCAGCGCCACGGTCGGCCCGCCGGCATCGACCAGACACAGAGCCGTGGCGTACCACGGCACGCCACGGCTGGCGTTCGTCGAACCATCCAGTGGGTCGATGACGACGACCGCCGCTCCGGCAGGTCCGGTGCGCCCGCTCTCCTCGGAGAGCACCGCGTACCCGGCGCCGTGCAGCATGGACGTGGCGACCGCGTCGACGTCGAGGTCGACCGCGTACTGCCCGGCCCGGATCCCCGATTCACCCCAGTCGACCGTCGTTTGCAGACCGCGCGTGCACGGCGTCGGCCACGTCGTGGAACAGCGACAACACCGGGTGCGTCACGCCGGGGACGGTAGTGTCGCGGCGTGCGAAGCGGTACGAACCGGCACGGAGAGGATGCCGGTGGCGGTCATTGACGTCGCCGGCTTCGTCGCCGATCTGAAGAGCCAGGCGATCGATCACGGCTTCCATGTCCACGACGAGCGGCACTTCGTGGAGACCTATTCGCTGCGTCAGCTGTGGGAGGTCGACCTGCATCCCGAGGAGGCGTGCAGCGGACCGATCGATCTCCACCTCTCGCTCGATGTCGACCCGCGGGCGATGCTCGGGTTCGAAGACGAGGTGATGAAGCTCGACGACATCGACGAGACGCCGCCGGCCGGGTTCACGTTCCCGCTGGTCTTCACATGGACGTTGCCGCCGCTCCCGGAGCCGCCCGACCTGCTGGTCCTGGCGACCGAGCTGGCCGGCATCGGAGGCGTCGACCTGCCCGTCGAGGTGTCGGCGATCGACTCGTACCCCAGCGTGACCGATGCACCGGAACGCTCGCTGTCGATGGTGGCCCGCAGCAGCGTCGACCTCTCCGACGTGTACCTCAACAACGACCACTCCGTGGCCGCCAACCTCGAGCGGTGCAAGCACGTCAGCCTGTTCCTGCTGGAGCGGGCGAAGGACTGGCTCGGCGACCTGTGAATCGACCACCCCGGCGCCACCGCCCTGCGAGCAAGGAGCGAACCGCATGCACGTGCGCGAGTTGATCGACATCCTGAGCGAGCAACCGCCCGACGCCGAGGTCGAGCTGGCCGTCATCGCCCCGGTGGAGGCAGACTCCGACGACATCACCGTCGACCGCTACCCCGTCGACGGCGTGCTCCCGTGGAACGATGACGACGAGGAAGGTCTCGTGATCTGGCTCATCGGCGGGGAGGACGACGACGTCGATGCGTTCCTCGACGCCGTCGAGCAGGACAGCACGTGAGGCCGGTCCCCGCCGATACATCTCGGCGTTGAGGCCACGGCCCTAGCATCCAGGAGATGCACGGGGACCAGCGCGCCATCGCGACGCCGGTCCGCACCGGCTACATGCCGGGTCTCGACGGCCTGCGGGCGCTCGCCGTGGTCGGCGTGCTGCTGTACCACGCCCGCATGCCGTGGCTGCCGGGCGGGTTCCTCGGCGTCGAGGTGTTCTTCGTCATCAGCGGGTACCTCATCACCCTGTTGCTGACCCAGGAGTTCGGGCGCTCGACGACGATCTCCCTGCGCAGCTTCTGGACGCGCCGGGCGCGGCGACTGCTCGCCGCGCTGTACACGTTGCTGGCCGTCGTCTCGACCGCCGTGCTGCTGTTCTATCGCGAGGATGCCGATCAGCTCGCCGGGCAGGTGTGGGCCGCGCTGACGTACGTGACGAACTGGTTCCTCATCGTCTCCGAGCAGTCGTACTTCGCGCTGATCGAACGGCCGCCCGTGTTCCAGCACCTGTGGTCATTGGCGATCGAGGAGCAGTTCTACCTCCTGTGGCCGATCCTCCTGCTGGCGATGCTGCGCCTGTTCCGGGGCCGTCCGAGGCCGATCGCCGGGATCGCCGTGCTCGGTGCGGTGGCGTCGCTGGTGTGGATGGCGCTGCTGTTCGAGCCGGCGATGGATCCCAGCCGGGCCTATTACGGGACCGACAGCCGGGCATCCGGGCTGCTTCTCGGTGCCGCACTGGCGATGGTGTGGAAGCCGAGCCACCGCTTCAGTGGCGATCCGGGCGTCAAGACGGTTTCCCTCGACCTCGTCGGGATGGCGGCCGTCGCCGTGGTCATCGGGTGCTTCGCGACGATCCGCGAGACCGACACGTTCCTGTACCGGGGCGGGTTCGCCGTCGTCTCCGTCGCCTCCTGCGTGGCGATCATGGCCACCGTCCACACCGGGACGGTGCTCGGCCGGCACGTCCTGGCGCACCCGGTGCTGACGTGGATCGGCGTCCGCTCGTACTCGCTGTACCTGTGGCACTGGCCGATCTTCGTGTACACCCGTCCGGAGATCGACCAGCCGCTGACGCTCTACCCGACCATGGTGGTGCGCCTCGTGCTGACGGTCATCGCCGCCGAGTTGAGCTACCGCTACGTCGAGGTCCCCATCCGCAACGGGGCCTTCGCCCGCTGGCGCCGGCGCCTCGCCCGCCGCCAGGGCGCCCGCCGCCGCACCGGACCGATCGTCCTCGCCTCGGCCGCCGGCCTGTTGCTCCTCGCCGTGAACAGCGTCGACGCCACTGGAGCGACGAGCGAGGAGCGGCTGATCAGTCAAGGCGCCGACGTCGCTCCGCCGCCGGACGCCGGCGATCCGGCGGTCGCCCCGGTCGCCATCGCTCCGCCGGGGACCGCGACGCCGGACCCGCCGACCACGATGCCCCCGCCGGACCCGACGGTGACCGTGCTCGGCGACTCCGTGTTGCTCGGCGTGAAGAACGCCCTCGTCGAGGAGCTGACGGCGGACGGCCACATCGTCGACTACCGCGCCAGCCCGGCGATGATGCTGCACCAGGCCACCGACCGCCTGGAGGCGGCCGACACGCCGATCGGCGAGACGGTGATCATCGGGCTCGGCCACAACACGCTCTGGGAGCGGGACCGTGCCAACTTCGAGGCCTGGGCCGAGAAGTTCGATCGCGAGGCCGACGAGCTGGTCGCCACCCTCGAGCGACTCGGCGCCGAGCGGATCGTGTGGGTGACGCTGCGCGAGCCCTCGGCGGCCGTGATCCCGCCCGAGGGTCGGGAGCAGTTCGAGCGCTTCGTGTGGTACTTCCCGTACGTCAACGAGCGCCTCGACGCCCTCGTCGCCCGCCATCCGGAGATCGTCCTCGCCGATTGGGCCGCGGTGTCCGACGCGCCGGGCCTCACCTACGACGCGATGCACCTCACGTCCGACGGCATTCGGCTGATGATCGACACGATCCGCCAGGCGGGCGAAGTCTGAGCGTCAGCCCGCGGCCGGGAACGCCTCGGCGACGGCGGCCGCGACGAGCGCCGCGCCGTAGGCAGAGCCGTCACTCGTGTAGTGGATGCCGTCCGGGAGGAACCACTCGTCGGCGACGACATCGGACCAGCCGAACACGCGCATCGCCGGATACCGGGCGTGGGCCTTGGCGAGAGCCGTGTTGAACCGCCGCATGTTGCGGCGGGCGTAGGGACCCTGCTCGGTCCGTGTGGCGACGTCGACCCACACCACGGGGTCGTCACCGATGATCTCCATCATCCGGTCGATGCGCTCGCTGTAGCCGTGCCCCGAGCCGACGGCGACATTGGCGGCGTCGTTCGTTCCGAGCGCCACCACCCAGCAGCCGGCGAACCCTTCGTCGCGCAACCGGCGCGCCGCCTCGGCCCCGTTGCGCTGGCCGGCGAGGTGCTCCACCACGGAGCGGGCACCGGAGATGTCGAAGCGAACGTCGGTGGCACCGATGCCCTCGTAGCGCGCTCGCAGGCGGAGGTCCTCGTCGGCGAGGTGGGTGGGCGACTCCATGCCGGCGGAGATGGAGTCGCCGATGTGGGCGATGGCGAGGCACGAGGTCTGCGGCTCCTCCGGCACCGCCGCGCCGACCGAGCCGGCCAAGGGGGTGGCGAGGGCAGCGGCGAGCAGGAGGGCTCGGAACGCGGCAGGCACGACGCCGGAGCGTACCGAACGCTCGATCGCCCGACCGGCTTCCACGTACTGATTGGTCGCCTCGCCTATCGGCTCGGCGCCAGAGCGGCGAGACTGCCGGGATGGGGACCACGACGACGCGCACCCGCTCCTGGTGGGGATGGGGCTACGAGGATCAAGCAGTCGGCCGCGACGAGATGCTGGCGACGGCCGGGCGCCTGGCCCAGCGCTTCGGACGGGACGTCGAGACGATCGACCCGCCCCGCGTCGCCGACCTCGACCTGCGCGCCCCGCGCGTGGATGTGCCGGTGGCCTTCGCCGACTGGTGCTCGACCGCCCCTCTCGACCGGGCCGGGCACACCTACGGCAAGTCGTACCGGGACATCGTGCGCGCCGTCCACGGCGACCTCCCCGAACCGCCTGACGTCGTCGCCCACCCGCCGACCGAGGCGGACGTCGTCGCCCTGCTCGACTGGTGCTCGTCGGAAGCGGTCGCCGCGATCCCCTACGGCGGCGGGTCGTCCGTCGTCGGTGGGGTGGAATGCGCCGTCGGTGACGGATTCGCCGGCGTCGTCTCGATCGACCTCGGTCGCCTCGACCGGGTCCTCGAGGTCGATCCCGTCTCCCGGGCCGCGCGCATCCAGGCCGGCGCCCTCGGCCCGGTGCTCGAGGAACAGCTCCGGCCGCACGGCTACACGCTGCGCCACTTCCCCCAGTCCTTCGAGCTGTCGACCCTCGGCGGCTGGCTGGCCACCCGCTCCGGCGGCCACTACGCCAGCGTGTACACCCACATCGACGACCTCCTCGAGTCGATGCGCGTCGTCACCCCGACCGGCGTCAGCGAGTCCCGCCGGCTTCCCGGCTCAGGCGCCGGGCCATCGCCCGACCGCCTGTTCCTCGGCTCGGAGGGCGGCTTGGGGATCATCACCGAGGCGTGGATGCGCGTTCAGGAGCGACCACGGTGGCGGGCGGCAGCCGGCGTCGTGTTCGGCAACTACGCGGACGGAGTCGCGGCGACCAGGGCGGTCGCCCAATCCGGGCTGTTCCCCACGAACTGCCGGCTCCTCGACGGCCTCGAGGCGGCGACGGCGGCGGGAACGCCGGACGTCGGCGCGCTGCTCGTCCTCGGCTTCGAGTCGGCCGACCATCCCGTCGGCACATGGATCGAACGGGCCGTCGAGCTGTGTCGCGACCATCGCGGCGAGGTTCCTGCCGGCGTCCGCACCTCCGACAGCGCCGACGGCTCGACACGGGAGCGAGACGATGCCGTCGGGTCGTGGCGTTCGTCGTTCCTCCGGGCGCCGTACCTGCGCAACGCCCTGGTCTGTTGCGGGATGCTGCTGGAGACGTTGGAGACCGCCTGCACGTGGGACGCCTTCGACGAGCTCCACGGCACCGTGACCGGGACGATCACCGACGCCCTGCAGCGGGTCTGCGGCGGTGGGTGGGTGACGTGCCGGTTCACCCACGTCTACCCGGACGGCCCGGCGCCGTACTTCTCGATCACCGCACCCGGTCGGATCGGCTCGGAGCTGGCCATGTGGGACGAGATCAAGACGGCCGCCTCGGAGGCGTTGCTGGCCGCCGGCGGCACGATCACCCATCACCACGCCGTCGGCCGCGACCACGACCCGTGGTATCGCCGGCAGCGCCCCGCCCCGTTCGGACGGGCGCTGACGGCGGTCAAGGCGCAGCTCGACCCGGCCGGCATCCTCAACCCGGGGGTGATCGTGTGACCTACCTGGTCCAGGCCTACAACACGGCGACCGAGTCGACGAACAAGATCCACGACGACGACGTGGCGCGGACGTATGGGTTCCGCGGCGGCCTCGTCCCGGGCGTGGACGTCTACGCCTACCTGACCCACGTCCCGACCGAGCGGTGGGGGTTGGCGTGGCTGGGTCACGGGTCGATCACGGCGCGCTTCGCCAAGCCCGTCTACGACGGACACGTCGTGACGGTGTCGGCGAGCGAGGCCGGCGAGCTCCTCGATCTGCAGGTCGTCGATGAGGGCGGCGTGGTGTGCGCCACCGCGCAGGCGTCGCGCCGACCGATCGAGACGGATCGCCCGAGTCCGGCAGCAGCGCCCCTCCCCGCCGAACGACCCGCGGCGTCGCCCGACTCCCTGCGCGCGGGCACCGTGCTCGGGTCGATCACCGATGTCTTCGACGCCGCGCTGGCGACGTCGTATCTCGCCGACGTCCGGGAGTCCTTGCCGCTCTTCAGCGCGGTCGCCCACCCCGGCTGGTTGCTGCGCTTCGCCAACGCCGTCCTCGCCCGCAACGTCGTCCTCGGGCCATGGATCCACGTGTCCTCCGACGTGTCCCTGCTGGGCATCGTGCGGGACGGCGAGCGGGTCACGGCACGCGCCGTCGTGGTCGACGAGTTCGAGCGCAGAGGCCACCGCTTCGTCACGCTCGACGTGGCCCTCGACAGCGACGACCGCCCCGTCCAGCGGATCACCCACACCGCCATCCACACCCCGCGCCGGGCCGACTGAGGTAGGTGGCCAGGACCCCGACCAGCACGCCGAGCGACCACCCCCCGACGACGTCGGCCGGCAGGTGCAACCCGTAGGCGATCCGGGCCAGGCCGACGAGCAGGGCGATCCCCGCCGCCACCGGCCGGATCCGCACGGGCAGCACGGCCACGATGCACACGGCGCACGTCGCGGCGACGGCGGCGTGCCCGGAGACGAAGCCGAGACCGGTGCCGGCACCCTCGCGGACGTCGATCGACGGGAGGAACTCCAGCGGACGGCCGCGCTGGAACAGCTCCTTGACGGCCTTGGCGAGGAACCACGATGCCAGCCCGGCGAGGAGTGTGACCGCCGCCCGTCTGCCGTCGCGGGTGATGGCGAGGACCACCGCGGCGGCGAGGAGGGGAGCCCACGCGGTGCCCAACTGCATCACCGGCCACAGCACGGCGACACCGGCGTCGGGCACCTCGGTGAACCATTCGGTGATCCGCAGCTCCCACGACGGTGGCCGGTCGGACCAGGCGACGACAGCCGAGGCGAGGAAGCCGACGAGCGCGACGATGACGAGGCGCCGGGGATGACGCAGGCCGGATGCCGCGTGATCGGGGGCGGCCCCGGTGTGGATCGCGCTACGTGCGATGGCCGGACGGTAGGCGACCGATCCAGGTTCTGTCCTTTGAAATCGGCCCGATCGGGCCGAAATCAAAGGACAGAAGCGCTCGTGAGCCCGGAACCGCCGGTGTGAAAGGCTCCTGACATCGCCGCCACGTTCCTGCTCCCCGAGCGATCCGTCGAGTCGCTGGACGACTACATCGCCGTCGGCGGCGGCATCGGCCTGGACCGGGCTCGGGCGATGGCGCCCGGCGCGCTCGTCCAGGAGGTGCAGCTGTCCCACCTGCGCGGCCGTGGCGGGGCGGGCTTCCCCACCGGCACGAAGTGGTCGTCGGTGCTGCACGGTGAAGGCGAGACGCACTACGCCGTGTGCAACGCCGCCGAGGGCGAACCCGGGACGTTCAAGGACCGGTTGCTGATGCGTCGCAACCCGTACGTCGTGCTCGAGGGTCTGCTCATCGCCACGCACGCCGTCACCGCCGTGGCGGCGTACGTCGCCACCAAGTCCAGCTACGAGCGCGAGGTGACCAGCCTGTCGGGCGCCCTCGAGGAGATGATCGCGGCGGGCTGGGTCGAGGTACCGGTGCACATCGTGACCGGGCCGGAGGAGTACCTGTTCGGCGAGGAGAAGGCGCTCCTCGAAGTGATCGAAGGCTCTGAACCGCTGCCACGCTGGCTGCCGCCGTACCTCCACGGCTTGTTCGCCACGATGCCGCAGACGGGCTGGGAGGCCGGCCCCGCCGACGCCCTCGTGCGCGCCGAGGGCGAGGCCAACCCGACCCTCGTCAACAACGTCGAGACGCTGGCCAACGTCCCGTACATCCTCGCTCACGGCCCGGAGTGGTTCCGGGCGATGGGCACAGCGGAGTCCAGCGGCACCGTGTGCTGCACGGTCATCGGGGACGTCGTCCGTGCCGACGTCGTCGAGGTGCAGCTCGGCACACCGCTCGCCGACGTCATCGAGCGCTGCGGCGGGGTGGCGGCGGGCCGGTCGGTGCGGGCCGTGCTGTCGGGGGTGTCGAACGCGGTGATCACCGCCGATCTCCTCGCCACCCCCGTGAGCTACGAGGACCTCGCCGCCGCCGGGAGCGGCCTCGGGTCCGCCGGCTTCATCGTCTACGACGACTCCACCTGCATGGTCGAAGTGGCGGCGATGATGTCGCGGTTCCTCAGCGTCGAGTCGTGCGGCCAGTGCCCCCCGTGCAAGCTCGGCACGGGCGCCATCACCGAGGCCCTCGATCGGATCGTTGTGGGGAGCGGCACCGATCGCGAACTGGCGGTCATCGGCGAGCGGCTGCGCATCGTCACCGACGGCAACCGCTGCTTCCTGCCGGTCGAGGAGCAGCAACTGATCTCCAGCCTGCTGCGAGAGTTCCCGATGGACTTCGCCTACCACCTTGACCATGGCCGGTGCCCGCGGCCGCGCCAGCTACCGATCCCCAAGATCGTCGACATCGCCGATGGCGTCGTGACCTACGACCTCCGCCAAGCGCGCAAGCGGCCCGACTGGACCTACGACGACGGCTGAGCCGACCGGCGTCAGCTGCGCTCCCCGACGCGGATCACCGCTGCTCCGGTGACCTCGTCGTGGGCGACGTCGCGGAGCGCCCGGTCCACCTCGTCGAAGCGGTACGGGACGGTCATCACGGACAACCCGATCGAGCTGGCGAGGGCGAGGAACTCCTCGCCGTCACGCCGCGTGTTGGCCGTCACGCTGCGCAGCTGACGTTCCTGGAACAGGTGCTCGGAGTAGTGCAGCGAGGGGATGTCGCTGAGGTGGATGCCGGCGATCGCCAGCGTGCCGCCGCGGTCGAGCGCGGCCAGGGCGGACGGCACGATGGCCCCCGCTGGGGCGAAGAGCACCGCCGCGTCGAGGGGCTCCGGCGGCCGGTCCACGGAGTCTCCGACCCACGCTGCGCCGAGCTGCAGCGCCAATTGGCGAGCCTCGACGGAGCGGGTCATGACGTGCACCGTCGCCCCTTCGGCGAGCGCCACCTGCGCGGCCAGGTGCGCCGACGCTCCGAAGCCGTAGATGCCGAGCCGGCCACCCGCCGGGAGTGCCGCTCGGCGTAGGGCACGGAACCCGATGATGCCGGCGCACAGCAACGGAGCGAGCTCGTCGTCGGTGAAGCCCGCCGGGAGCCGGTAGGCGTACCGCTCGTCGATCACGGCGAACTCGGCGTAGCCGCCGTCGGCGTCCCACCCGGTGAACGCGGGAGTGAGGCACAGGTTCTCGTCGCCGCGCAGGCAGAAGCGGCACGTCCCGCACGTGTGGCGGAGCCAGGCGATCCCGATCCGGTCCCCCGGCACGAAGCGGCTCGCGCCGGGGCCGACGGCGTCGACGATGCCGACGATCTCATGTCCCGGCACGACATCGGGGCCGTGGGGCGGCAGATCACCCTCGGCGAGGTGGAGGTCGGTCCGGCACACGCCGCAGACCGTGACGCGCACGCGCAGCTCGCCCGCCCGCGGCGCCGGCAACGGCCGGTCGACGAGGACCAGTGGGCCATCATCGATCGGCGCGGGACGACGGACGACCCAGGCCCTCACGACGGGACATCACGCGGCGTCGACCGCGACGACGCGGACGTTGGTCCATCGGTGGCCGACGCTACCGCGCACCCGCGGCCCGGAGGCCGAACCCGGGACGGTCCGCCGGCACGACAAGAACGGGGCAGCTCGCGGTACGGATCAGCGCCCGGGTCGTGGCGTACCAGTGGGAGGCGCGGTCGCGGCTGCGGGGACAGGTCACCACCAAGACGGCGTCATGCATCGCCGCCACATGGGCGGCGAGGGCGGGTGCCGCCTCGAGCTCGCGCAGCACCTCGCCGCACGCGGCGATCCCGTGCTCGTTGAGGAGGTCGACGTACGTCGCGATCTCCTCCGACGGCGCATCAGCGCCGTCCGCCGGCCACGTGCCAGGCGGGATCACCGTCACGAGGCGAGGTGCGCCCGAAAAGGTCCGGACCCAGGCCTCGACGACAGGCATCGCGGCGTCGGCGATGCCGGTACTGTCGACCGCCACGACGAGCGGCCCCCCGGCCCAAGGCCGAAGCCCCGGGCCGACGATCACCACCGGTTGGCGGACGCCTTGCAGCACGTCCTCGGTGATCGAGTCGAGCTGGTTCTCACCCCACGCGCCACTCCCGGTCGTGGGGATCACCAGCAGCGCGCCATCCCGCGCCGAGGCGTGCTCGACGATCGCCCGTGCCGGTGATTCGCCGTGCAGGGCGTAGCAGGTCGTCCGCCGCAGCCCGCACTGCTCGACGCGTCGCTCGATCTCCCACGCCGCGGCGGCCGTCTGATCGGGATGAAGGACCGTCACCAGCTCGACGGGGATGGCGCCGGCCTGCGCCAGCCGGGCGGCGACCGGCAACGCCCGGTCGTGAGCCGTCTGCAGATCGACCACAGCGACGATGGTGGTGAACGGCACATTCCCCATGTTCGTAGCCCGGAGCATCGCCCGCCGCGAGCGAACGTCCGGCCCGGCCGGGCCGAAGGTCCCTGCCAGTCGCCGCGCCCGCGGACCACGATGAACATGTGAATGCGATGGCTCATCAGCACCCCACCGGTGAGCCTCGCTCACGTCGGTGCCGACACCCGGTTCGCCGGCGTCCCAGCCTCCAGACGGGCGGAGGCTGCGGACGCCGGTTTCGGGCGTGACCTCGGCAAGCGATCAGGAGGAGCTGAAGCGGTACCCCATGCCCGGCTCGGTGATCAGATAACAGGGACGGGCATGGTCCGGCTCGAGCTTCCGCCGGAGATGGGCAACATGGACGCGCAGCGAGCTGTAGGTCTCGTCGCTGAAGCCCGGGCCCCACACCTCCCCGACCAGCTGTCGATGCGACACGAGCTTGCCCCGGTGGCGGACGAGGACCTCCAACAGCTGCCATTCGATCGGGGTCAGCCGAACCACGTCCCCGCCTCGATCGAGCACCTGCTTGGCCGCCAGATCGACGGAGAAGTCATCGGTCGTCACCGTGGAGGCATCGTCGGCGCTGACGGAGCGTCGCACCGCCGCCCGCAGCCGGGCCAGCAGCTCGTCCATACCGAACGGCTTGGAGACGTAGTCGTCGGCGCCAGCATCGAGCGCGGCCACCTTGTCCGCTTCCGACCCGCGGGCCGACAGCACGACGATCGGCATCCGGGTCCAGCCGCGTAACCCGTCGATCACCTCGAGGCCGTCCATGTTGGGAAGGCCGAGATCGAGCAGCACGACGTCCGGATGATGCCGGGCGGCCAGCGCGAGCGCCTCCTCACCGGTCTCGGCGAGATCGACGTCGTACCCGCGAGCGCGCAGGTTGGCCGCCAGCGCCCGTCGCATCGGTGCTTCGTCGTCGACGATGAGGACCCTGGTCACGTGCTGCTCCGGGTGGAGGCGAGGGGCAGCTCGACGACCATGGTGACGCCACCTCCAGGGGTGTCGTCGAGGGTGAGCTCACCCCCCATCGAGTCGACGAAGCCACGGGCGATCGCCAAACCGAGGCCGACGCCGGTTCCGTCGGCTTGATGGTCGACGAGTCGTTGGAACGGCTGGAACACGAGCTCGCGGTCGGCGGGCCTGATCCCGGGGCCGCGGTCGATGATGCGGATGGCGACCCTTGGTGTTCCCTCGTGCAGGATCTCACCCGCAGTGATGCGCGGTGCGCAGGTGCCGGAGGCGTGGCGCAAGGCGTTGCCGACCAGGTTGGCGAGTGCCGTGGTGAGCAGAGCGGGATCGGCCGACACGTCGGGCAGCGACTCGGGCACGTCGAGCTCGACCCGGGACCCGGCGATCCCGAGGCTGGCGATCGCGGCGAGCACGGCCTCCTCGACGCTGGTGGGTCGCAGCGCGACTTCGAGCGCTGACGCCTGGAGTCTGCTCATGTCGAGCAGGTTGTCGACCAAGTCGGTGAGGCGATCCGTCTCTTCCTCGATGGTCCGTTGGAACTCGTCGATGTCGTCGGGAGCCCAGTCGATGTCACGTTGCCGGAGGCTGGAGATCGAGGCCTTGATGGACGCCAGCGGTGTGCGCAGGTCGTGCGACACGGCTTGCAGCAGCGACCCGCGCAGCGTGTTCGCAGCCGCCAGGTCCGACGCCTTGGCGGCCTCGGTCTGCAGCCGGGCGCTCTCGGCGGCCGCGGTGAGGTGGGCGGCGAACGCGTTGAGGACGCGCTGGTCCTCGCTCGATATCGATCGGCCGGCGAGGGCGAGGACGACGTTGTCTCCGACGTCTCGACTGACGTCCGCCTGCTGCGGATCGCGTGGGGGGTCGACGCCTGAGCTGACGAGTGTGCGCCACGATGTGCCCTCGCGGGCGAGGAGGGCTGCCGATCGCACGCCGAAGGTGACGCGGAGCTGATCGACCATCTCGGCGACCGTACCGGGACGGGTGAGTGAGCCGGCGAGCGCCGCCAGCGCTTCCGCTTCGGCCTGGGAGCGTGCGGCGCGCATCCGGCTGCGACCGACGCGGTCGACGAGCACGGCGACGGTGCCGGCGGCGAAGACGTACACGACGAGCGCCAGCAGGTTCTCGCCATGGGCGATGGCGAGCTGGTGGAAGGGCGGCGTGAAGTACCAGTTGGCGAGCACGAACCCGCCGATCACGGCGACGACCGCCGGAAGCGCGCCCCCGACCAGGGCGACCACCATCGCCAGCACGAGGTACAGCAAGAGCACGCTGGTGAGCCCGAACGTGTCGCGCAGCTGGGAGAACGCCACCGTGATCAGGGGCAGACCGACGATGGCGATCGCCCAGCCCCACCGCTGCCGTTGCGGCGAGAGCGGGGTGAGGACCGGCTTCATGACGGGGAGCCCGCGCTCGCCGCTCTGATCGGGCGCCGCGGGTCGGGAGATCACGTGCACGTCGATCGGTCCGGACAGCCGGATCACGCGGTTGATGATCGAGCCACTGAACAGCTCCCGCCAGCGCGGACGGGCCGTCGCGCCGAGGACGATCTGGGTGGCGTTCTCTGATCGCGCCAGGTCGACCAGCGCGCCGGCGACGTCGTTGCTGTTGATGCGCCGGTATTCGCCCCCGAGCTCCTCGACGAGCCGGCGCTGGGCGGCCATCCGCTGCGCTGACGCGTCGTCGCCGGTCGACAGGCCGGTGTCGGCCATCACGTGGACGCCGATGAGCTCGCCCTTGGCTCGCTCGGCGATGCGAGCGGCCCGGCGCACGAGGTGATCCGTGTTGGGCGCACCGGCCAGGGCGACGATGACCCGCTCGCGGGTCTCCCACGGCCGCGTGATGCCGTGACGGTCGCGGTACTCGTGCAGCGCGTCGTCGACCCGGTCGGCCACCCACAACAGGGCCAGTTCACGCAACGCCGACAGGTTGCCCGGCCGGAAGTAGTTGCCGAGCGCGGCGTCGATCTTGTCGGGGCCGTAGACGTTGCCGTGGGCCAACCGTCGGCGCAGGGCCTCGGGCGCCATGTCGACGAGCTCGATCTGATCGGCAGCCCGTACGGCGCGATCGGGCACGGTCTCCCGCTGGCGGATCCCGGTGATCCGTTCGACGACATCGTTGAGCGACTCGAGGTGCTGGATGTTGACGGTTGAGATGACGTCGATGCCGGCGGTGAGGATCTCCTGGATGTCTTGCCACCGCTTGTCGTTGCGCGAGCCCGGAACGTTGGTGTGAGCGAGCTCGTCGATCAGCACGAGATCGGCCCGGCGACGCAGGATCGCATCGACATCCATCTCGGCGATCGCGATGCCGCGATGCTCCATGGCGCGACGGGGCACGACCTCGAGATCGCCGATCTGCTCGGCCGTCCGGGCTCGGCCGTGCGTCTCGACGAAGCCGACGACGACGTCGGTCCCGCGCTCTCGGCGCCGATGCCCTTCGTTGAGCATCGCGAACGTCTTGCCGACGCCCGGCGCGGCGCCGAGGTAGATGCGCAGCGAGCCCGGTCGGGGCCCCGTCGGACCGTCGACCTGCGTCACGGCCCGGGGTTCTCGTCGAGGGCGAAGATTCCGAGCGGGCCGTTGGATACCACCTCCAAGAGTACCGTCAACACCGGGCATCCCCTGCAGAGGCGCGCCGCGCGCGTCATCCCGTAGCGGACTGCGGCTGGTCGGGAGGGATGGGCCACGCGGCGCCGACCTGATCGGCGATGGCCACCGTCATGAGGCGCTCGTCGACAGAGGTGGCGGTACGGGGGTTGGGAACGAGGACGAAACGACCGACGTGATGGCCGCGGACGAGGACGGGCAGCTCGACACCCTCCGGGGGCAGCTCGAACCCGGCACGGCCGTCGCGGGCGCGCCGGAAGCGAAAGGTCGATTGTGCTTGGATCGCACCGTTGCGGCCGAGGCGTGGCCGCAACGCATCGTCGTCGTCGTACGGCAGCGGCTCGAACCAGCAGGCGGCGAGGTCGAGGAGCGCCTTCATCTCGTCCTGCGCAATGTCGAGCACGGCCATCGGTGGCCGGCCGGTGGCGGTGGCCTCGGCCACCCGGTGGACCCGTCGCACTTCGACGCGGGTGGCCCTCTCCCGGTGGTCGGCCGACCGGCCCTTGGTGGCGATCGTCCCCACGAGCAGCCCGGCGACGAGCAGGAGCAGGGTGGTCTCGACGTCGTCGCGGGACTCGATGGCCATCGACAAGTACGGCTCGGTGTGGAAGAAGTCGTAGGACATGACGGAGGCGACGGCGGTGATGGCGCCGGCGGCGCGTCCTCCCAGCGCGGCGACGCCGACCACGAGCACCATGAAGATGAGTGCCGTGTTCACGCTGTTCACCGCCCACCGGACGCTCGTCAGGCTGGCGCCCACCGCGATCGCCGCCGGAGCGCCGATCGCCAACCCGATCGTGACCCCGCCGGCGTCGGCGACCGCCCGCCCGACGTGGATCAGGTCGTCGCCTCTCATTGCTCGGGTACCGACTCGCGGTCGACGATGACGGGCACGGACGTCACGACCGTGTTGGGGCGGTAGAGCAGACGGGCCTTCAACGCCAAGGCGGTCTGGTTGTGCAGCCATTGCTGCTTCCAGTCGGTGACGAACTCGGGGATGATGACGGTGATGACGTCGTCGGGACTCTCGGCGTCGAGCTCGTCGAGGTACTCCAGCACCGGGCGGGTGATCTCCCGGTAGGGCGAGGCGATGGTGTGCAGGGGGACCGGGATCTCATGATCGCTCCAGTCCTGTACGAGTCGTTCCTGCTCGTCGTGGTCGGTGACGACCGACAGGGCGAGCAGTCGCTCAGGGGCGAGGGACCGGGCGTACTGGATGGCTTCGAGCACGCCGCGGTGGACCGAGCCGACGAGGACGACGACGAGATGGGTGCGGCGCATCGGCTTGTACGTCGTGTCGACCGTGACGGCCGCACGCACGGTGCGGTAGTGCCGGAAGATCGCCCGGAATGCGAGTACCAGCACGGGGATGAGCACGGCCGGTATCCAGGCGCCCTCGGTGAACTTGGAGATGACGACGACCAGCGCGACAACGCCGGTGGCGACACACCCGACAGCGTTGATCGCCGCCGACGCTCGCCACCGTGGTTCCCGTAACCGGAAGTGATGGACGACCATCCCCGCCTGGCTCAACGTGAACCCGGTGAACACCCCGAACGTGTAGAGCGGGATCAGGGCGGAGATGTTGCCCTTGAAAACGACGACCAGCACGCCCGCCAGGAGGGCCAAGAAGACGACTCCGTTGGAGAACACGAGACGATCACCACGGTTGACCAGCTGTCGTGGCAGGTAGCCGTCCCGGGCGATGATCGATGACAGGCGGGGGAAGTCGGCGTAGGCGGTGTTGGCGGCCAGGATCAAGATGGCGAAGGTGCTGAGCTGCGTCACCCAGAACAGGACGCCCTTGCCGCCGTAGATGTACTCGGCCATGAGGGCGATCCCGGTTGGGTCGTCCTCGCCGCGGTAGGGCTGCAGATGGGAGGCCAGGATCGACACGCCGAGGAAGCAGGTGCCGAGGATGCCGCCCATGATGGCGATCGTCGTCGCCGCGTTGCGGCTCTCGGGCCGGCGGAACGCCGGGACGCCGTTGGAGACGGCTTCCACGCCGGAGAGGGCGACGGCGCCCGACGAGAAGGCCCGGAGCAGGAGCAGCACGCTGAGGGCTTGGGTGCCTTGGGCGAGCTCTCGAGCATCCGGCGAGAGGTCCTCGAGGGGGATGGGGCCGACGTGCTCGACGAAGATGCGGTAGAAGCCGACGCCGATCAGCAGCATCAGCATCACGATGTACAGGTACGTCGGTGGGGCGAACACCGCCCCCGACTCCTTCAGCCCGCGGAGGTTGGCGATGGTCATCACGGCGATCAGGATCAGGCACAGCGGTACCCGCCAGCGGCTGTCGAACCCGAACGCCGACTGGATCGCCAGCACGCCACCGGCGATCGAGACGGCGACGGTGAGGATGTAGTCGGTCAGCAGGGAGGCGCCGGCGACCAACGCCGGCGTTCGGCCGAGGTTCTCGCGCGAGACGACGTAGGACCCGCCGCCGGACGGGTAGGCGTAGATCGTCTGGCGGTACGAGGCCACGACGATCACCAGGAGGATCGCCACGACGATCGCCAGCGGCACGAGCAGGTCCCACGCCGCGGCACCGATTCCGGCCTGGATCAGCAGCACGACGAGGATCTCATCGGTCGCGTACGCCGTCGACGAGATGGCGTCCGACGCGAACACCGGCAGGGCGACCCGCTTGCGCAGCCGCTGGTGGCCCTCGTCGGAGGTCGCGATCGGCTTGCCGATCAAGACCCGCTTGACCAGCGAAGCCCTACCGATCGACACCGTCATCCTCGAAATCTCGGCCGCGTCGCGTGACGTCCCCTTCCACCGTTCCTTCATAAGGCAGACCCACGGCGGGGGGACGAACCTTCACGGCTCCTTAACGCGGAGGGCCGGAATCTTCGCGGCACCTTTGCGCGCCTGACGCGCGCCTCGAATCGCGTCAGCTCGCCGAGGTACCGGCCTCGTCGAGGGCGAGGTTCAGCTCCAAGACGTTGACCCCGGGGTCACCGAGGATCCCCAGGGGCCGCTCCGTCGTGTGTTCATCGACGAGTGTCAGCACCTCGTCCACGTCGAGCCCACGCTCTGCGGCGACACGCGGTGCCTGGAGCTTGGCGTTGCGCAACGAGATGTGCGGGTCGAGCCCTGAACCCGAGGCAGTGACGGCGTCGACGGGAACGAGGACATCGGCACCGAGACCGTTGACGTCGCGGTACGCGGCCACCCGCTCGGCGACCGTGGCGAGGAAGTCGGGGTTCGTCGGCCCGAGGTTGGACCCGCTCGACGCGGCGCCGTCGTAACCGCCGCCGGCCGCCGACGGCCGAGGGTGGAAGTACTCCGGGGACACGAAGGATTGGCCGATCAGCTCGGAGCCGACCACCACGCCGTCGCGCTCGATGAGTGAACCGTTGGCGGTGTCCTTCCACCCGACCTGGGCGACCGCCGTGACGACGAGGGGGTAGACGAGCCCGCAGATGGCCGTGAACACGGCGACGGCGACCAGCGCCGGGCGAAGCTGACGCGTGAGCACCTTCATGAGACACCCAGCGCGGAGATGACGATGTCGATCAGCTTGATGCCGACGAACGGGGCGATGATCCCGCCGACGCCGTAGATGAGCAGGTTGCGCCGCAACACCGCGGCCGCCGATTCGGCCCGGAACCTCACGCCGCGCAGGGCGAGTGGGATCAAGGCGACGATGATCAAGGCGTTGAAGATCACCGCCGAGGCGATCGCTGATTGCGGCGTGTCGAGGTCCATCACGTTGATCCGGTCGAGTGCCGGGAGCACGCCGGCGAACATCGCCGGGATGATGGCGAAGTACTTGGCGACGTCGTTGGCGATGGAGAACGTGGTCAGCGAGCCGCGGGTGATGAGCAGCTGCTTGCCGATCTCGACGACCTCGATCAGCTTGGTCGGGTTGGAATCGAGGTCGACCATGTTGCCGGCCTCCTTGGCGGCCTGCGTGCCGGTGTTCATCGCCACGCCGACGTCGGCCTGGGCCAGCGCCGGGGCGTCGTTGGTGCCGTCGCCGGTCATCGCCACGAGGTTGCCGCCCTCCTGCTCGCGGCGGATGAGGGCCATCTTGTCCTCGGGTGTGGCCTCGGCGAGGAAGTCGTCGACGCCGGCTTCGTGGGCGATGGCGGCGGCGGTGAGCTGGTTGTCGCCGGTGATCATCACCGTGCGGATGCCCATTGCCCGCATCTGGTCGAAGCGCTCGGTCATGCCCGGCTTGACGGTGTCCTTGAGGCGGATCACGCCGAGGATGTGCGGCGCCTCACCGTCGTGGCGGTCGGTGACGACGAGCGGCGTGGCGCCGTCGCGCGAGATCTGCTCGACCATCGGCAGCACCTCGAGCGGGACGACGCCGCCTTCTACCTCGACCATCCGCTCGACGGTCTCGGCGGCGCCCTTGCGAACCTGCCGCGCCCGGGACCCGTCCGTCGCCGGGAAGTCCATCCCGCTCATGCGGGTCTGGGCGGTGAACGGCACCATCACGGCACCCGGGATCCTCGGCTCGGTCAGGCCGAATCGGGCGATGGCGAACTCGACGATCGAACGCCCTTCCGGTGTCTCGTCGGCGAGGCTCGACGCCAGCGCCGCTTCGGCCAGCTCCTTCTCGGTCACGCCGTGGACCGGTAGCAGCTCGGCGGCCTGGCGGGCGCCGTAGGTGATCGTGCCGGTCTTGTCCAGCAGCAGGGTGGTGACGTCGCCCGCCGCCTCGACCGCTCGGCCCGACATCGCCAGCACGTTGCGCTGCACGAGGCGGTCCATTCCGGCGATCCCGATGGCCGACAGGAGGCCGCCGATGGTCGTCGGGATCAGGCACACGAGGAGGGCGACGAGCACGATGATCGGCTGCTCGGCGTTGGAGTAGATGGCGAACGGCTGCAGCGTGACGACGGCGAGCAGGAAGATGATCGTCAGGCCGGCGAGGAGGATCGTGAGGGCGATCTCGTTCGGTGTCTTCTGGCGGTCGGCGCCCTCGACGAGGGCGATCATCCGGTCGAGGAACGTCTCGCCCGGCTTGGCCGTGATGCGCACGACGATCTCGTCGGACAGCACCCGGGTGCCGCCGGTGACGGCAGAGCGGTCGCCGCCCGATTCGCGGATCACCGGCGCCGATTCGCCGGTGATCGCCGACTCGTCGACCGTGGCGATGCCCTCGACGACGTCGCCGTCACCGGGGATGACCTGGCCGGCGGTGACGACGCACAGATCGCCGATCTGCAGCTGCGACGACGGCACCTCGACCAGTGCACCGTCGCGGCGGACGTGGGCGACGGTCTCGCTGCGCGTCTTGCGCAACGTGGCGGCTTGGGCCTTGCCGCGCCCCTCGGCCATCGCCTCGGCGAAGTTGGCGAACAGCACGGTGAACCACAGGAACACCACGACGAGCCCGGCGAAGACGTTCTCGCTCCGCGTCGAGTCGCCGAGGTCGCGGATGAACAGGATCGTGGTCAGCACCGAGCCGACCTCGACGACGAACATCACCGGGTTACGGGCGAGCGTGCGCGGGTCGAGCTTGACGAACGAGTCGAGCGCGGCCCGCTTGACGATCGCCGGGTCGAACAGCGACCGCGACGCCGGCGGCCGGCTGCGCACCTTCGGTGGCCGGTCGGTCGGCGTCGGGGCCGGCGTCGGTTCGGGGGTGAGGTGTGGTGGTCATGGGAGGAGCTCTCCAGCGTGCGGGCAGGCGCCGAGGGAAGCGCCAGCGACGAGGCGCAGTCGAGAGAGCGAGTTTCGAGCGAGCGAGACCATCAGAGCCAGCTGCTCGACGATCGGGCCGAGCGCGAGGGCGGGGAAGAACGTCAGGCCGGCGACGATGACGATCGCCCCGGCGACCAGGCCGCCGAACAGCGGCGAGTCGGTCGGGAACGTGCCGGCGGTGACGGGCACCCGTTGCTTGCGCACCAGCGAACCGCCGATGGCCAGCGCCGGGATGATCAGGAAGAAGCGGCCCACCAGCATGGCGATGCCTTGGGTCACGGTGTACCAGTCGGTGCCGGTGCCCTGGCCGGCGAAGGCCGAGCCGTTGTTGTTCGCTGCCGAGGCGTAGTTGTAGAGCACCTCCGACAGACCGTGGGCGCCAGGGTTGAAGATCGTCGCCGCGGCCGAGTCGAGCACCACCGACGCCGCAGCGAACCCCAGCGAGACGAGGGGCATGGCGATCAGGTACAGCACGACGAGCTTCATCTCGGGTGCTTGGATCTTCTTGCCGAGGTACTCCGGTGTGCGTCCGACCATCAGCCCGGCGATGAACACCGCCAGCAGGGCGTAGATGAGCATGCCCATCAGGCCGACGCCGACGCCGCCGGGGCTCACCTCCCCCAACTTCATGTGGGCCATCGGCCACATCCCTCCGATCGGGGTGAAGCTGTCGTGCATGCAGTTCACCGACCCGTTCGACGTGCCGGTCGTGGTGGCGGCCCACAGCCCGCAGGAGGCCGGCCCGTAGCGGACGTCCTTGCCTTCGAGGTTGCCGCCGACCAACTCGGCCGACGCGCCCTGGTCGACGCCGAGGGCGGTCAGCTCGGGGTTGCCGGCCGACTCGGCGACGATGGCGAAGACGCTGAAGGCGAGCCAGATGCCGACCATCACGGCGAGCAGGACGCGGGCCTGCTTCTTCGAGCCGACCAGCACGCCGTAGGTGACGACGAGGGCCAGCGGGATGATGATGATCGCCCACATCTCGATGAAGTTGGTGATCGGGGTGCTGTTCTCGAACGGATGGGCCGAGTTGGTGTTGAAGAACCCGCCGCCGTTCGTGCCGAGCTGCTTGATGGCGATCTGGCTGGCCACCGGACCGCCGGGGATCGACTGCGTGACGTCGGCCGCGACCGCGGCGTCGATCGGCGTCGCGTCGGTGAGGCCACGGAAGTTCTGCACCACGCCGCCGAGCGAGAGCAGGATGGCGACGACGAACGACAACGGCAGCAGGATGCGCAACGTCGTACGGGTCAGGTCGACCCAGAAGTTGCCGAGGGTGCGCCGGCCGCGGCGGACGATGCCGCGGATGATCGCCACGACGACGGCCATCCCGGCCGCAGCGGACACGAAGTTCTGCACGGCCAAGCCGACCATCTGCGTGAGATGGCTCATCGTCACCTCGCCGCTGTACCACTGCCAGTTCGTGTTGGTCATGAAGCTGACCGCCGCGCTGAAGGCACCGAGCGGGGCCACGGCGGGCATGTTCGTGGGGTTGAAGACCAGGCTGTCCTGGAACCGTTGCAGCGCGTACACCACGAGGAACGAGACGAGGCTGAATGCGAGCAGGGCGATGGCGTAGACGTTCCAGCGCTGCTCGCGCTCGGGGTTGACGCGCAACAGCCGGTAGATGACCCGCTCGATCGGCGCGAAGAACCGATCCCCGGGTGCCGAGCCGTCGGGCCGAGAGCCGTAGACGGTCGCCATGTAGCGCCCGAGCGGCGGGGCCGTCAGGCCCAGCACCACGAGGAGCGCGATGAACTGGAACAGGCCGGCACCGGTCATCAGAACTTCTCCGGTCGCACGAGCACGACGACGAGGTAGATCGTCAGCAGGACGGACAGGCCGAGGCCGATCCAGTTGTCGGCGGCCGCAGCGAGCATCACGCCGGGACCTCCTCGGCATCGGCCCGGGCAAGCTCGTCGACGGTGTGGTCGTCCAAGACATCGGGGTCGGGCCCGATGATCCGGTCGCACCACCACACGTAGGCGACACACAGGGCGAAGAAGGCGGTGATGACCGCCAGGACGACGACGTCCCTCATCGGGATCGCTCCTTCTCTGTCGGGATCCACACCGCGGCCACCTGATCGGCGATGGCCACGGCGACGATGCGTTGCTCGAGCGAGACCGCCACGCCCGGAGTCGGCACGAGCACGAACCGACCGATGTGCTGGCCGCGGGCCAGCACCGGCAACTCGACGCCCTCCGGCGGCAGCTCGAAGCCGCCACGGCCGCCCGCGCCCCGCCCGAAGCGCATCGTGGTCTGCCCTTCGACCGCACCGTTGCGGCCGATCCGTGGATGGGAGACGTCATCGTTTGCCGGGAGCGCCTCGAACCGGCTCTCGCGCAGCTCGAGCAGCTCGCGCAACTCATCCTGGGCCGTGGCGATCACGCTCGCCGCGTCGCGACCGGAGACCGCCGCCTCGGCGACGCGGTGGATGCGCAGCACCTCCGAGCGCGCCGAGCCGGCGCGGCGGCGGGCAGACCGGCCTGCCGAAGCGATCGTGCCGACCAGGACACCGGCGACGAGCAGCAGGAGGGTGGTCTCGACATCGTCACGCGAGTCGATCGCCAGCGACAAGTACGGCTCGGTGTGAAAGAAGTCGAACGACACGACAGCGATCAGCGCAGTGATGATGCCCGCGGCCCGGCCACCGAGCGCGGCCACGGCGACCACGACGATCATCAGCACCAGCGCCGCGTTCGTGCCGTCGAACAGCGGACGAAACGCCGCCATGACGGCACCCGCGGCAACAGCGGCGGGGACGCCGACAACGACCCCGATCATCAAACCGGTGGTGTCGACACCGCCTTGGGAGCGAGCGGATTCCATAGCCATCGTCGTGAGACAACCACCGCGTCGGCATCGCCACCAGCGTCTTCACGCACCTTTAACGGCACGCCGGACGATCATCTCGCCGGCTTAACGCTCCCGACTGGGCGACATCGTCAGAACGAGATGGCACCGAATCTGCCGAAGCAAGGTCAGCGCTTGGGGCGGGAGGGCCCGGTCGCCCGCTCCGAGACCCGCAGGATGGTCTCCTCGATCTCGTTCTGGCGGGCGTCGACGATCATCGCCGCGCGGCGCAGCTCGGTCAGCTCATCCGGGGCGAGCGGCAACTCGACGATCTCGCGCACTCCCTCGGAGCCGAGCGCGGCCGGGACGCCGAGGTAGAGGTCGCTGAGCCCGTACTCGCCCTGCAGCCATGTGATCACCGGAAGCACGGCACCAGAGTCCTCGACGATGGCCCGCGCGGTCACCTCGCCCGCGGCCGCTGCCGCCTGGTAGCCCGACCCGACCTTGAGGTAGGCGATGATCTCCGACGCGCAGGCGCCGGTCTCGTCGATGATCGACGCGATCTCGCTGTCGCTCAGCAATTCACGCAGCGGGGTTCCGTCGACCTTCGTGAGCGACGGGATCGGCACCATGGTCTCGCCGTGCGACCCGAGCACGATCCCTTCGACCCGATCGGGGGTGATGCCCAACCGCTCACCGATCGTGTGCTTCCACCGCGCCGTGTTCAACACGCCCGCCTCACCGATCACCCGACGATGCGGGAGACCGGATGCCGCCTGGGCCAGGGCAACCATCTCGTCGATCGGGTTGGTGGCCACGAGCAGCACAGCATCTGGGGAGCCCTCGACGAGCTTGCGGGTGACGTGCTCGACGACTTTGGCGTTCTCGTCCAAGAGGTCGCCCCGGCTCATCCCGGCGGCCCGGCGGGCGCCGGCGACGACGACGCACACCTTCGACCCAGCGGTGTCGGCGTAGCGGTTCGTACCGACGATCCGTGTCTGGAAACCGGCGATCGCCCGGCTGTGCATCATGTCGAGCGCCAGGCCCTGCGGCTTGCCTTCAACGGTGTCGACCATCACGACCTCGTCGACGTAGTTCCCTGAGGCGATCCGATACGCCAGGGTCGAGCCGTGCCAGCCGGCACCGGCGATCGAGATCTTCATGGCGGCTCCCTGGTCAGCGAACGACGGAGGCCAGTATCCCTCCGAACGTCGCCACCCCGACGGTGAGCCAGGCGATGTAGTCGCCGATGTGGCCGGAGTGCGCGGCGCGGAGCGGGGCGGCCGCCCTGGTCACGTACCCCAGCACCGCCGCTGCTCCCTGCGGCAACCGGCGCCGTGCCGATCAGCAGCGCCGTGACGCCGCCGGAGACGACGATCGTCGACACGCTCGCCACGATCACTCCCGTGTAGCCGTGGTGCTCGGCTTCCGGCTCGACGACAGCGTCGGTAGCGACGCCGTCGATCACCTGCTCGGCGTAGGCAGGGGTGTCCACGAAACGGGCCGCGGCGTGCTCGGCGTCGTCGGCGAGACCAGGTACCAGCGCCACCCCCATCCCCACCGCCACCATGACGACGACGGGCACGAGCATCACCAGCGGCGTGCGGGCGCGCTCTTCGGCCGTCTCGTAGTGCACCGCTGACTCCGCAGCGGGCGCTGCCGGTGGGTCCCATCCGAGGAAGATCCTGGCGGCGGCGCGCAGACTGGCGGCAGCGGCAAGGCCCGAGGCGACGACGAACACGACGACCAGCCAGCCGTAGCCCGCCTCCGAGGCCGATTCCTCGATCAGCGCTTTCCCGAGGAACGTGCCGAACGGCGGGACCCCGACCAGGCCGGCGCCACCGATCACGAAGAGCACGCCGACGAGGCGCTCGGCGCGCCCCAGCCCGGTGAGGGCGCCGATGTCGACCGTGCCCCAGCGGTGCAGCAGCACCCCGGCGCACATGAACAACCCGCCCTTGAGGAAGGCGTGGCTGAGCACGAAGAGGGCCGTCCCAGCGAGCCCACGCGCGTCGAGCATGGCGAACCCGAGGAGGAAGAGCCCGGCGTAGGTGACGGTCGAGAAGGCGAGCATCCGTTTGAGGTGTCGCTGGGCAAGGCTCATCGCGGCGCCGACGAGGGCTGTCACGACGCCGACCCCGACGAGCAGACCCCGCACACCGGACTCGTGAACTGCGAACGCCGGGGCGAAGATGGTCCAGTACGAGCGTGCCGCGGCGTACAGACCGAGCTCGACCATCACGCCGGAGAACAGCACGCACACCGGGGTTGGCGCGACGGCATGGGCATCGGCGAGCCAGAAGTGGAACGGGACCACCGCGCCCTTGACCAGGAACCCGAACACCACGAAGACGAAGGCGACGACGACCAGACCGTCGGGCGAGTCGGTGCCGATGCCGCGCCCGATCGCCGCCAGGTTCAACGCGCCGGTGCGGGCGTACAACAGGGCGATGCCCGACAGGATCATCAGCGCGCCGATGCTGTTCGTCACGGCGAAGTTGAGTGCACCCTGCAACGGTCCGGGTTCCTCTGCCTTGTAGCCCGTGAGCCCGTAGGCGGCGACGCTCATCAGCTCGAAGAAGACGAACATGTTGAACAGGTCGCCGCTCAGGCAGAACCCACACATCGCCGCCAGGAACACGAGGACGAGCGAGTGGAAGAGCACGCCGACGGCGTCGAAGTAGTGCCACGTGAAGACGAACGCGGCCGTGACGAGCGTGGCGCAGACGGCGGCCATCCCGGCGCCGAGCGGGTCGATGACGAAGCCGACACCCAGCACGACCTCACCGCGGGGCTGCCAGTTGCCGAACCAGTAGACGATCGTCCCGTCGAGCGACGCGCCGAGCAACAACAGGCAGAAGACCGTCGTGGCGAGCGACACGATGGCGGCGAGGAGGTCGGCGAGCCGCCGCTTGGCCACCGAGTGCAGGGCGACGAGCAGCGCCGCGCCGATGAGCGGCACGACGACCGGGAACGGAGCGAGCTCGTCGACGGCCGCTCACCCCTGCAATTCGGTGAGCCTGGCCGGGTCGAGCGTCTGGGAGCGCTTGTGCACCTGCACGGCGAGGGCGAGCAGCAACGCCGACACCGTTGCCCCCACGACGACGTCGGTGAGCGTCAGTGCCTGGACGACCGGGTCGACCGCGGGCGTGCCGACGGGTTTCTCGGCGAACACCGGTGGGACGGCGTCATGGCGGAAACCGATCGACAGCAGCAGCACGTAGGTCGACGCCTGGATGACCTGCAGACACACGATGAGGTGGATGAGGTTGCGGCTGGTGACCACGCCGTACAGGCCGACGAGCAGCAACCACGCCGCCACGACGAACGGATACACACTCACGGGGTCTCCTTCAGCCGCACCATGAGGGTCTGCTCGAGGAACTCGACGATGATCAGCACGAAGCCGGCGGCCACCTCGAGACCGACCGACAAGTTGATCAGCGGCACGGTGCCCGCCGAGTTCAGGGCACCGATCTCGCCGAGCGGGAGGACGTTCTCCAGGTAAGCCACGCCGCCGATGACACCGGCGATCCCGATCAGCGCGAAGGCTCCGGCACCGACCGCTTCGGAGACCTCGATGAGTGAGATCGGTGCGGCACGGCGGAGGAACGAGTACTCCGCCGCCAGGTACACCAGGAGCAGTGCGGTGGCGAGCACGACGCCGCCCTGGAAGCCACCGCCCGGGGTGAGATGGCCGTGGGCGACGATGTACAGGCCGGTCACCACCGTCGGCCCGATCAGCCCGATCGCCAGCCCGCGCACGGCGTCGCTGGTGCGCGGCGCGCTGCGACCGAAGGCGAACTCGTGCGGCTCCCGCTCCTCCTCGTCGCGCTGGGCGCGCAGGATGATGGCCACACCGACGACGGCGGCGAAGAGGATGAACTCCTCGCCGAGCGTGTCGAAGCCTCGATAGTCGAAGTTGACGGCCGTCACGACGTCGGTGATGTGCCGCTCCGGCACGGCGACGGCGTTGAGCACGTCGCCGTAGGGACCGCGGTAGTGGCCGAAGTCGGGCAGCCCGGCATAGCCCCAGAGGACGAACACCGCCAGGCCGGCGGCTCCGACGAAGAACAGCGCGGTTCTCACCCGAGCTGTCATTGAGCGCCGCCACGAACCTTCGCCAGGGCGAGGAGGATCATCAGTGGCGAGGCAACGGCGCCGACCACGATCTGCGACAGGGCGACGTCGGGCGCCTGGAACACGAAGAACAGGATCCCGAGCAGCATCCCGAAGAAGCTGACGACCATCGCCTGGCGCAGCGGGTCGCGGGTCAGCACGACCCCGAGCCCGGCCAGCGCCACCATCGACAAGGTGACGACTTGCAGCGCTGTGGTCATTGCTGCGCCTCGGGTTCCTCGACCCGCTCGGCGCGCAGGGCCACCCAGTGGCCGAACTGGCGGATCCGCGCGGCTCGGGCCGTGGCGTGCGTCAACACGGAGCCGGTGACGACGAGGAGGGCGAACACGAGCATCGACTTCACGCTCGCGGCCGACCATCCCTCCTCGACGACGATGGCCAGGGCGATGGCGAAGGCGCCGAGCGTCGTGGCCGGCGACGTGTAGTGCAGGCGGTCGAACACGTTGGGCATCACGAGGACGCCGACGCACGACATGAGCGTCACGGCGACGCCGATCGCCAGCAGCACATGTGCAACGACCGTCACAGCCACCGCTCCAGGAAGCGCACGAACACGAGCCCGCCGGCGAAGGCGAGCAGGGCGAGCACGACGGCGAGGTCGAAGAAGATCGCCTGGTCGTACGCCTCGGCCAGGACGAGGAGGACGATCGTGTCGACCGTGCCCGCCATCTCGAGACCCACCAGCCGCTCCATCGGCGTCCCCCGCAGGCACACGATGGCGCAGGGCACGAGGCCGAACAGCAGCACCAGCGCGGCGAGAACCCAGGCGTTCACAGCTTGCCCAGGACCCGCTGGCGGGTGGTCTCCCTCGGTCCGGGGACGAGCTCGTGCACGAGCATGTTGTTGTTCTCGCGGTCGATGCCGACGACGTAGGTGTTCGGGGCCAGCGACACCACGGCGGTGTAGGCGGCGCGCCTGGTCGCCGCCCGCGGGTCGTCGTCCGCCCCGGCGTCGAAGGCGATCCCGCGGAACGCGCCGATGTTGTCCTGCCGGTCGCGTAGCTGCCGCCACAGGGCGACCGTCAGCAGCCAGCAGTCGGAGAGCACCGCCCACGCCACCGCCACGGGATGGCGCGGCAGCAGCCCCCACGGCAGCAGGTCGACGAACCGTGACCGGCGGACGACCTCAGCGGCGACGGCCCCGATCCCGGCGACCAGCACACCGGCGACGACCTCAGGGATCGCGGTCGTGAGGACCAGCGACATCCACAGGAGGAACAGGAAGAGCCACCAGCCCACCGCGACGGCGACCGACCTGCGCACCGGACCTCCCGACCCTTCCTGCCAGACCTCTCTGCCAGGCGCAAGCTAGCGAACGCCCGCGGATGGAGCGCGGACCGTCGGAGCAGCGGCCAGTGAGACCGAGGGCGCGAGCGAGGTGCAGATCTCGAGGTGGCGCAGCAGGAACGCCGGCTCGTCGAAGCGTCGTCGGCGCAGCCATCCCGTGACCTCGTCGTTGCCCTTGCTGGCGTTGCACGAACGGCAGGCCGGCACGACGTTGTCGAGCGTGTAGCGGCCGCCGCGCGAGACGGCGAGCACGCAGTCACGTTGCAGCGGCATCGAGGTCGCGCCGCAGTACGCGCACCCACCCCATACTGCTTTGAGCGCGGACCACTGCTCGGCGCTGAGGTCGTGCTCGACGCGCCGCATCCGGCGCTGTCGGCGACGGGCGGCCCGAACCTTGCGCGCTCGACTTGCCGCCACGGGCCGAGCGTACGCATCAACGGGTCGCGACGACGGGACCTGCCGAAGCGTCTTCCGACCAGCCGGGCGGCGACCGGTGGTGGTTCGCGAACAGATCAGCTTCGCCGGAAGGTATCCAGCGAGGTCGCACGCAGCCGGGCCGAGTGGCTATGACTGGTGCCGTGACAGGGAGCGCAAATCGCCTCCGGCGTGTGCTGATCGCCAACAGGGGAGAGATCGCCATCCGGATCGCCAAGGCCGCCGACGCCCTGGGCATCGAGTCGGTGGCCGTCTATCCGCCCGCCGACGAGCGTGCGCTGCACACACGCGTCACGACCGAGCGGCGCGTCATCGGCGCCGAAGGCGACCCGCTGGCTGCCTACCTCGACGCCGAGGCGCTCATCGCTGTCGCCGTTGAGGCCGACTGCGACTGCGTCCATCCCGGCTACGGGTTCCTCGCCGAGAACGCCGGCTTCGCGTCGCGCTGCGCCGACGCCGGGATCACGTTCGTCGGGCCGTCCCCGGAGACGCTGTCGCTGTTCGGCGACAAGGTCGCCGCCCGGGCGCTGGCACGCTCGCTCGGGGTGGCCGTCGTCGAGGGCAGCGCGGAGGCGGTCGCGACGGCGGCCGACGCGGCGGAGGGCGCCGCTCGTATCGGCTACCCCGTGATGCTCAAGGCAGCGGCGGGTGGCGGAGGGCGCGGCATGCGCGCCGTCGAGGATCCCGCCGACATGACCGAGGCGTTCGCCCGCTGCCGCAGCGAGGCGCAGGCCGCCTTCGGCGACGGCGCCCTGTTCCTCGAGCGCCTGCTGCCCCGGCCGCGGCACATCGAGGTCCAGATCCTCGCCGATGCCCACGGCGGCGTCGTCCACCTCCTCGACCGCGACTGCTCGGTGCAGCTGCGCAACCAGAAGGTCGTCGAGGTGGCGCCGGCGCCGGCGCTCGACCCGGCGACGCGCCAGCAGATCTTCGACAGCGCGATCGCCTTGGCCAAGGCCACGGGCTACGTCAACGCCGGCACGATCGAGTTCCTCGTCTCGCCCGAGCGCGGCGAGCACGCCTTCATCGAGTGCAATCCGCGCATCCAGGTCGAGCACACCGTCACCGAGCAGGTCACCGGCGTCGACCTCGTCGAGGCTCAGTTCCGGATCGCCGGTGGTGCCTCGCTCGCCGATCTCGGGATCGGCGATCAGGACGACATCACCGCCCGCGGGTTCGCCGTACAGGCGCGTGTCGTCGCCACCGGCGCCGGCACGCTGACCGGCTACCAGGAACCTTCCGGACCGGGCGTGCGTGTCGATGCCGCCGGCTACGCCGGCTACGCGCCCCCGCCGCACTTCGACCCGCTGTTGGCCAAGGTGATCGGGTCGTCGCCGTCGCCGGACGTCGCCGCGGCGGTGGACCGCACCCGGCGCGCCGTCGAGGCGTTCCACATCGCCGGGCTGCCGACCAACCGGGCCCAGCTGCTGGCGATCCTCGATCACCCGGCGGTGCGCGCCGGTGACGCCCGTACGACGCTGCTCTCCGAAGCACTCGAGCTGTCCACGGCCGAGGCGCCGGGCGCGCCTCTCGCCGCGCTCGACGCCGGCATCGGAGGGAGTGGCGCGTCTGCCACGGGCGAACACTCCGGGCTCCCCGTCGGCCCCGGCCAGGAGGCGGTGCGCAGCCCGATGGGCGGCACGGTGATCGAGGTGCGCGTGGCGACGGGCGACGCGGTGCGCCCGGGCGACGGCCTGCTCGTCATCAGCGCGATGAAGATGGAGGCGGTGGTGACGGCGCCGTGTGCCGGGATCATCGCCGGGATCCTCGACCTGCGACCGGGTGACATCGTCGCCCAGGACACGGTCGTGGCGCTCGTCGCACCGTCGGCCGAGGGCGTGTCCGCCGACCGGGTCGCCTGGAAGCGGGAGGAGACCTGGCTCCCGGTGCTCGACGAGGTCGCCGAGCTGAGGGGTCTCGCCGAGGCCCGGCTGGCTCCGGGGTCGGAGGATCCCGGGGTCGTCCGCCAGCGCGGCCGCGGCAAGTTGACGTGCCGCGAGCGCATCGAGCTGCTGCTCGACGAGGGGTCGTTCCGCGAGGTTGGCAGCCTCGCCGGGTTCGCCAGCTACGACGAGGACGGGCGCGTCGTCGCCTTCACCCCCGCCAACCACGTCGGCGGATGGGGCACCATCGACGGGCGCAGCGCCGTCGTCTGTGCCGACGACTTCACGTCACGTGGCGGCCACGCCGACGGCGCCATCGGCGCCAAGAGCTTCTACCTCGACCAGCTGTCGCTGCGCATGCAGCTGCCGTCGGTGCGGCTGCTCGACGGCTCGTCCGGAGGCGGCAGCGTGACGGCGATGGTGCCGCAGCAGAAGTCGCAGGGCGAGAGCTCGGCCCAGGAGAGCACCGGCGCCATCGAGCACGGCAAGCCACGCGTCAGCGGCGGGGGCGGCTCGTTCCTGCCCGGCCACCTCGGCAGCACCGAGTACGCCCAGCAGCTGGCGACGGTCCCGGTCGTCAACGTCCTCCTCGGCAGCGTCGTCGGCATCGGTGCCGCCAAAGCGGTGCTCGGCCACTTCTCGGTGATGGTCCGCGACATCTCCCAGCTGTTCGTCGCCGGTCCGCCGGTCGTCAGCCATGCGATGGGCTACGACATCACCAAGGAGGACCTCGGCGGATGGCAGGTCCACTGCCGCAACGGCTCGGTGGACAACCTCGCCGAGACCGAGGCGGAGGCCATGGCGATGACGCAGCGCTTCCTCTCGTACCTGCCCTCCAGCGTCCACGAGGCTCCGCCCATCGGGATGAGCGGTGATCCGCCGGACCGCCGCGACGAGGAGCTGCTGACGATCGTCCCACGCAAGCGGACGACGACGTTCGACGTCCGCCGCGTGATCGAGCTCCTCGTCGACCGCGGCTCGTGGTTCGAGATCGGCGCGCTGTGGGGTACCGACCAGGTCGTCGGCTTGGCCCGCTTCGACGGGCACCCCGTCGGCGTGCTGGCGTCGGACAGCCGGCACGTCAACGGCGGCGCGTTGACGGCGGACGGCTGCAGCAAGCTGACCCGCCACATCGACCTCTGCGACCTGTTCCACCTGCCGGTCGTCAACCTGATCGACAATCCCGGATTCGCCGTCGGGCTCGAGCACGAGATCGCCGGCACCATCCGCCGCGGTGGTGAGTGGATGGTCGCCTTCGCCCAGGCCCAGGTGCCGATCTTCTCGGTGCTGGTGCGGCGTAGTTTCGGCGTCGCCGGCAACAACCAGGCGACGCCCGCGCGCGAGCCGAACGTGCGGGTGGCGTGGCCGGCCGCCGACGTCGGCGGCATCCCGCCGGAGGGCGGCATCGAGGCGGCGTACAAGCGCCAGCTGGCGGAAGCCGCCGACCCGGTCGCGCTGCGCGCCGAGCTGGACAGCCGCATCGAGAGCGTGCGCGGGCCGATCGGTCCACTCAACCGCTTCCAGATCGAGGAGCTGATCGACCCGCGCGACACGCGCCGCTACATCTGCGAGTGGATCCGCCCGGCGACCCGGGTCGCCACGGCGCCGACGCGGCTGGCACCGCGAGCGCTGCAGTTCCGGCCGTAGCCAGACATGCGGCACGATGGTCTGGCACAGTCGGGGGATGGTTCGCTGCCCGAGCTGTCACGACATCGCCGAGGCCGACGAGGGCCGCTACCCGTGGGCGGTCGCCCGGCTCCGGGCCGGCTACGTCTGGCTCAACCCCTGCCAGTACTACCCAGGAGCCATGTTCTATGTGGCGCGTCGATGCATCGCCGAGCTTCATGAGCTGTTGGCCGCCGAGCGCCAGGTTCACCTGATGGAGATGGCGGATGTTGCCGCCGCTGTGCATCACGAGTTCGGCGCCAGGAAGATGAACTACGAAGCGCTCGGAAACACCGTCGCTCACTTGCATTGGTGGCTGACACCGAGACCCCACGATGATCGACGGCCGCGCCGACCGATCTGGGAGGATCCCGACTTCCTGCGGCATCTCTCGACCGGGGGTTCTCGTCCGTCACCCGATGAGGCCCACCGACTTCGACGTCGAGCTCTTCACGCGTTGCGACGTCAGGCCATCGAGATCGAGGCCGAACTCGTCAGCTGAGGCATCGACCCCCTCACCAACCCGAAACGAGCTCAGCTGGAAAGGGTGACGTAGGCGTGCAATCTCCCGTTGGGGGCGACCGCGGTGTGGAGTCCTTCGCTACGTGCGGTACGCACCGAGTCCGACACCGTGAGCACCACGCCGCTGCAGGTGATGAGCCACGCCGAGACCGTCGCCGTGCCGACGAAGACGGCGACCGGAACGGTGAGGAGCAGCGTCAACGTCGCCGCGGCGGCGACGGCGTTGACCCCGGCCCACAGGTACGTGAGCCGACGGAACAACCGCACGACCGCGGGGCGAATCTGCACGTCAGGGCTGAGCGGGCAGAAGTCGGCCGCGAACCGGGCGATGAGCGGCCGGCCGATGAGCACGGACAGGGCGAACGCGGCGGCGGTGGTGACCGTGCGCATGATCGGCTGGAAGAAGTACACGAAGTCGTTGCCACTGAGCAGGTAGATGACCGTGCGCACCGAGATCCCCAACGTGGCGAGCACCAGCAGGCCTGGGATCGGGCGGCCGGTGACGATCCGACGTCCCAACGCGGCATAGGTCCAGCCCAGCGCGGCGACGATTGCCCACTTGAGATCGAACGTGATGAAGAACACGTAGAACAACGCCGTCGGGATGAGCGTGGCTTCGATGAGGTACGGCACCATCCGGCGTCCGACCGCCTTGACGACCGACACCTTCGACGGATTCATCCGCCACGCCGCATCGGGCGGTTCAAACGCTGAGACGGCGGTCGCTGACATCGGTGGCTCCTACCCTTTGAGGGCTTCGCTGAGGCGCCACCGGGGTTCGGAGCAACGCATCCTCGGATCCTGCCGATCGGCCGGACCCGACACGTTCGGATCATTCGTCGTGTCCCGGTCGACAGTACACCCCTGGTCCGACGCTGTGCTTCGGCGCATCGAACGGCTCAGATGGTGTCGGCGCCCTGCTGTCGAGTCGGCTGAGGCGAACGGTCTCCTAGGCTCGGGCGTCATGGTCGGCGCCGGCGCGATTCGCTTCGGGCTGCGGATCCCACCGTGCGCCCCGGCGACAGACGTGGCCGCGTCAGTCATGGGTGCCGAGCGGGCCGGGTTTGACGTCGCCTGGCTGCCGGACTCCCAGTTCCTCTGGCGTGACGTCTGGACCTGTCTTGGGCTGGCCGCGACTCAGACGTCCACGATCACGCTCGGCACCTGCGTGACGAACTTCGAGACCCGCCACGTCTCGGTCACCGCCGCGGCCGCGGCGACGCTGGGCGAGCTGGCGCCCGGGCGGGCGATCGTCGGCGTCGGGTCGGGCGACGAGCGCGATCAAGACGCTCGGGCTGCGGCCGACGCGGGTCGCTGTGATGGAGAGCCGGCTCGCCGAGCTGCGCCGGCTGCTGCAGGGTGACGAGCTCGACTTCGACGGCCGGACCATGCGCCTGCACACCACACCGCCCGAACCGGTGCCGATCTACCTGGCCGCCAATGGACCGCGCATGCTCGACCTGGCGGCCCGGATGTGCGACGGGGTGCTGATGCTCACCGGGTTCCGACCCGAGCTGATCGCGGCGAGTCGGACGACGATCGACCGTGGCCGCGCCGGCCGCGAGGTCGACGTCTGCGTCGGGACCATCTGTCACGTCACGGACGATCGCCACGAGGCGGTCCACGTCGTGAAGCCGTACGTCGTCGCCACCCACCAGACGGGAGGGCGCGAGACGCTGCGCGCCATCGGCATCGACATCGATCCACCCGCGGTGGTCGGTGGGATCTATCCCGACATGTCCCACGCCGAGAACTGGGACGAGGCGGCTGACGCCGCCGCCTCGTGGATCACCGACGAGATGGCGGCGCGCTACGCCGACGCGTACTGTGTCGTGGGGCCGGCCGGACAGGTGATCGAGCGTTTCCGTCGTGCCATCGAGGCCGGGGCGACGAGCTTCTACGTCCGCCACCCCGGCTCGTACACCCTCCCCGACTCGCTGCTCGCGACGTTCGGGGCCGACGTCATCCCGGCGCTGCGGGGCGGATGAGTCCGGACGGCGACCCGCTGGCGGAGCTGTGGGACGTGTTCGAGCGCGCGATCGCGTGCGACACCGCGGTGCGCGCCGGGGAACATCGCGTGCCGGCGGATGATCCTCGGCTCGCCGCGTTCGTGGAGACGGTCGCCGGCCCGACGCTGGAGGCGATCGGGGCGACGACACGAACCGACTCTGCGGGAAACCTCGTCGCCACGTTCGGCCCGATGAGCGGGAGCGAGACACTCTTCGTCGCCTACCCGGCGACCCATCACGGCAACGACACCGACGACCCGCTGCGGGCCCGACGCGAGGTCGTCGCCGGCGTCACCCAGTGGGTCGGCCAGGGAGCGAACGAGGGCAAGGCACCGTTCGCTGCACTGATCGAAGCGCTGCGTCGGTCGGCGAAGGACGAGGTCCCGCTCTCGGGACGGGTCATCGTCGCAGTGAGCACGGAAGGCTCGTCCAGCAACGAGTCGTCGACGGTGATGTTCGACGAGCTCGAACGACTGCCGGCCGCAGCGGTGCTGCTGGTGGGCACGGAGAACCGGTTGGCCCTCGGTCACCGCGGGCGGGCCGATGTGCGCCTGATCACGCGCGGCCCGGCGATGCACTCCAGCGCGGCCGCCGGCCTGGCGAACCCGATCTCGACGATTTGTGCCGCCGGACGGGCAGTGCCCGAGGTGGCGGCGAGTTGGTCGGCGGAGCGTCAGGGCCGCAGCATCACCCCGTACCGCTTGACGTGCGGGCCGGTTGCGCCCCACACGATGCCGGCCGCCTGCGAGCTCGTGCTCGATTGCCGGTTCCTCGCCGGCGACGACATCGCCGAGGTCTGCGCCCTGCTCGTCGCGGCCATCGCCGATCCCACCGTCTCGGTCGACGTCGGTCCGGTGATGCTCCCCGCTGCCGTCGAGCCAGACAGCCCGCTGGTCGAGCGCTTCCGTCTCGCCGCGGCGGGCGCGGGCGCCCCGTTGGAGACGTTCACGCCGACGTGGACGTTCGATGCGGGAGCGGCCAACCGGCGCGGGATTCCTGCGGTGCTGTTCGGGCCGTCGACCGAGCGCCTCGCCGCGATCACCAGCACCGATGCCGTCGCCGTCGACACGCTGAGCCGGGCGGCCGACATCCTCACCGCGCTGATCGCGCTGTCGTAGCGGGTTTGCCTTTCCGGAGCGTCACGACCGCCCGACTCAAAGACGCCGACCGGCTCAGACGCGGCCCGGCCCATCTCGGTTTTGAACCAAAGTCAAGGCCAGATGTGGCCGCGAAACCCACGAAGATCGCGAGCACGCTGCTCGCGACCGTTCTCCGTGAATTTGGCGGCCAGAAACGGCCTTGACTGCTGGTTTCTCTACCCGACTCAAAGACACCGACTGGCTCTGACGCGGCCCGGCCCGAATCTCGGTTTTGAACCGAAGTCAAGGCCAAATGTGGCCGCGAAACCCACGAAGACTCGCGAGCACACTGCGCGCGAACGTTCTCCGTGAATTGGGGGGCCACAAACGGCCTTGACTTCGGTTCAAAACCGGACTTCTCCTGTTCAGCGGACGTGAGGCAGGATCACCCAGTTGGAATGATGCCGCCTCCGGGCGCGAAGGCGCATGCTCGCCTGGTGGATGGTGCCTCGTGTTCGCCGCTGGCGACGCACAGCGAGGCTGTCGTCGGCCGACTGGGCTGGTCGGTCGGCATGTGAGCCGCCCGACTCCGTTCACGACGAGGAGGAGGTCGTCATGGAAGCTGAGACGGTGGCGGATGACGAGGATGAGTCGCAGCCGATTCCGGCCGGCATGCGTTACGAGCACGGCAAGGTGGTCCCCCACCTGACGGTGGAGGAGCGGGTGGCGCGGGGCAAGGCGGCGCGACGGGAGGTGCCCCGGTCGAGCCATGCCGGGTTCACGCCGGGCGCGCACCGGCCGGACCCGGTGGCGCTGCTGGAGCAGCAGGCCGTGACCCGGGTGCCGGAGCTGGTGCCGATCCGCTACGGCCGGATGCTGGTGTCGCCGTTCACCTTCTACCGGGGCGCGGCGCTGATCATGGCCGCCGACCTGGCCGGCACGCCGCGGTCGGGGATCACCACGCAGGTCTGTGGTGACGCCCACCTGATGAACTTCGGCGTGTTCGCCTCACCGGAGCGCCGCCTGGAGTTCGGCATCAACGACTTCGACGAGACCTGCCCGGGCCCGTGGGAGTGGGACGTCAAGCGGCTCGCGGCCAGCTTCGCCATCGCCGGGCGCGACAACGGGTTCTCGACCAAGGAGCGCACCAGGGTGCTGCTCGCCCTGCTCGGCGAGTACCGCTCGGCCATGCACCGAGTTCGCGGCCATGACCAACCTGGCCGTGTGGTACTCCCACATCGACGTCGAGGCCGCCATCAAGGAGCTGCAGACCGGCGTCAGCGCGGCGGCGCGCAAGCGGGCCGAGGCCAACGTGGCCAAGGCTCGCACCCGCGACAGCCTGCACGCCTTCGACAAGCTGACCCGCGTCGTGGACGGGCAGCGGCGCATCATCAGCGACCCGCCGCTCGTCCAGCCGATCGAGGAGCTGTTCGAGGGGATGGAGCGAGACCAGATCCACGACTTCGTGCGGGCGGTGATCCGCAGCTACCGCCGGACGTTGCCGAGCGACCGCCGCCACCTGCTCGAGGACTTCCGCCTGGCCGACGTGGCCCGCAAGGTCGTCGGTGTCGGCAGTGTCGGGACCCGGGCGTGGATCGTGCTGATGCTCGGCCGTGACGACACCGACCCGTTGTTCCTGCAAGCCAAGGAGGCCGAGGCCTCGGTGCTCGAGGAGTTCGTCGGGCGCAGCGACCGCCGATCCCATGGCGAACGGGTGGTCCACGGCCAGCACCTGATGCAGGCCAGCAGCGACATCTTCCTGGGCTGGGACCACGTCCAGGGTGTCGACGGCGTCGAGCGCGACTTCTACGTCCGCCAACTCCGGGACTGGAAGGGCGCCGCGCTCGTCGAGACCATGACCCCCGCCACCATGGCCATCTACGCCCGGGTCTGTGCCAGCGCGCTGGTCCGGGCCCACGCCCGCTCCGGCGACCGCATCGCCATCGCCTCCTACCTCGGCTCCAGTGACGCCTTCGACCGGGCCCTCGTCGAGTTCTCCGAGGCCTACGCCGACCAGAACGAGCGCGACTACGACGCCCTCGTCCAAGCCGAGAAGGACGGCCGCATCACCGCCCAACACGGCATCTGACCCGACATCGACACCGCGCCCCGTGACACAGCAGCGACGTGCGTGGCTCTGTCGTTTCGCGGGAGGGGTCAGACACAACGGCCTGACACGCATCGAACTGGCGATCGGGCAGGTCCCGCCCCGACCCGATCACGGGAAACAGGTGCTGCGCGCGCCGCCTGTGGTGGCCAGCGAAGTCTCTGCCGGCGCCTCAAAGCCGCAGCACCGAGCGAGATTGGTGTCGGCTGGTCGCCACCGCCAGCAGAGCATTGCCGATCATGGAAGCCTGGATACCCGATACTGTCAGCTCAGCTAGGGTCCCGTGGCGCCGGCGTGCTGATCGAAGGCTCCCGCATCCCCGACGACCTGATCGAAGCCGCCGAGGCCGAACTCGCCGCTACAGGCTGACCAACCCCGAACCGAGGAGACAGACATGTTGCGACGTCGACCAGTAGCGCGAGCCGCCGTCACGACCGCCGTCGTCGTCGGTACGGCGACCCGGACCAGGAACCGCGTCGAGCGCCGCCAAGAGCGACGCGGACGCTGACCGACCCCTGTGATCACTTCGGTGTCTGCGAAGTCGGGCACGATCTCGTCGATCGAGTCAACGGCGAGCTGTTCGTTGATCTCGCCGTAGATCTGACGCACCACCTCGTTGGCCGCCACGTGCGGCCGAGTTCAGCGACATCGGCACGGAGAACTGCATGAACCTGGGCATCGCCATCTTGATCCTCGTCGGGGTGACTGCGGTCGCGGTCGCGGCGATCCTGCTGGTTCGTCGGACCGCACCCGATGGCAGCTACTTCCACGACGGCGATCGCGCCGCGGGCGTGTTCGGGGTGCTGGCAACCGGGTTCGCGGTGCTCCTTGGGTTCGTGGTGTTCCTGTCGTTCACCAGCTATGACGCCGCCCGCGCCGGTGCCGAGACCGAAGCGTTCACGGTCGCCCAACAGATCGAGACGGCGCAGTTCCTTCCGCCGGCCGCGGCCCCGGACCTCACCGTCGCGCTCGTCTGCTACGCCCGCTCGGTGGCCGGCGTGCAGTGGGAACGGATGGAGTCCGGGCCGCTCGGTGAGCAGATCAACCCGTGGGGAGTCGAGCTGTTCGAGACGTTGCGGGCCGTGCAACCGGAGACGGCGTCGGAGCAGTCGGCCTATGACAACTGGCTGGCGCAGACATCGACGCGTGAAGAGGCACGTAACGATCGGATCCACGGCGCCGTCGGCGTCATCCCCGCCCCGTTGTGGCTGGTGCTGTTCTTGAGCGCCGGTCTGATCTTCGTGTTCATGCTGTTCTTCGCCGACAGCGGGGAGCGGGCGGTGGTCCAGGCGCTGTTGATCGGCACCGTGGCCGCCGTGATCACGTCCATGCTGTTGCTGCTCGCGTTCCTGGACAACCCGTTCCACGAAGGGTTCGGCGGCCTGCGCCCGGTGGCCATGGAACGCACGTTGGAGATCATCGGCCAACAGCTGGCGATCGCCGGCCAGGACGACCCGTTGCCGTGCGACGCCGAGGGCAACCCGCTGTAGGCGAGTCGTGGACGAACTGTACTCCCTCCCCGCCGGCGTGCTCGTCGCCGGTGGGCTGGCGTTTGCGCTGCTGATCGCGTTCGGGGCGCGGCTCGTCGTACGCGCCGCCGTGCCCGAGGGCGAGTCCGACCATGTGGCACGCGTCGCAGCTCCGCTGATGCCGGCGCTCGGTGCGGCCTTCGGTGTGATGGTCGCGCTCACCTTGGCCGGCGAGGCCGGCTACCTGAAATCCGCACAAGACATCGTCGCCAACGAGGCCGCGGCGGCGTCCCGGCTGGCCTGGGCGGCGACCAGCCCAGGAGTCCGCTCCGAGCCGATCCACACTGCGTTGCGCGACTACCTCCGAGCGACACGGGCGAGGGAGTGGCGCGACGCGTCCGCTGAGGACGGCGAACCCGATGTCGCCGCTTCGATCGGGGTGCTGGAACAGACGGTGCGGGCCGAAGCGGCACGAAGCGAGCTGGGGACGCCGGCGAGCACCGAGCTGCTCGTCTCGTTGGACGCCGTCACCGGCGGTCGCCGCCAACGCCTCGCCGCCGCCTCGCGGGACTCCCGACGCTCTACGTCGTCACCCTCGTCGTCGCTGGCGTGGTGTTGATCGCCAACGCCGGCGCCCTCGCCTTCCGAAGCAGCCTGCGCACCGCACTGCTCGTCGTCGGTCTCGCCATCGTGGTCGGTTTGAGCCTGGCCCTGTTGTGCTCCCTCGCCGCCCCGTGGCGGGGCCCACTCATCGTCGACGGACACCCCATCGATGCCGTCATCAACGATCTGCAGGCCGGCTTCTTCGGATAGTGCGCCGTCCCGCCGCCCACCGCACCGCAGCAATTCCGACAGGGCCGGTCGACACCAGCTCGGCCAGCGCCCACCGCGGCACTCGCAGACCCGGCTGGCGACGCGCTCCTGACGCGGCAATCATCGCATCGAACGAGCGGGCCCGGAATTCGCGCCGTGCCGCGCAACGACGCTGCAACCTGACCGAAGCGTCGGACGGCCGGCGCATCGAACACCAGCGGAACAAAGTCCGCCTCGGCCTGATGCAGATGAGCCTGGCGGGCGGCGCGCTCCTTCGTGGACGCAGCGACGAGCGGTCCGATCGACAGCTCGGCGAGGGTCATGACGCTGATCAGCGGCTCATGAGGGAGCGCGGTCGCGTCGGAAAGCCGCCCCAAGAGGAGCACCGTGCTGGTGTCAAGCAGAACCCGTGTGGAACGTACGGCTCACCTGCTTGGACGAATCGTGGATGACCGTCCCGCGCGACCCGAATCTGGCTCAGTTCCTGCTAGATCGGTAGGGCGGGTGGGGATCGAACCCACGACCCAGGGAT
>CAVZPA010000002.1:0-170411 GCA_963776995.1 uncultured Acidimicrobiia bacterium | reverse complement strand
GTCGAGCAGGCTGAAGAACTCGCGGCGGTTGCCGACGTAGGCGATGACGGGTGTCAGCGTCGTCACCGTGGCGCCGATCGGCTCGTCACACAGCAAGCCCAGCTCGCCGACGATCTCGCCGGGGCCGAGCACGGCGACCTCGCGGCCCCGTACGTCGACGACGGCGACCTCGCCCTCGGCGAGGATGGCGAACTCCCGCGCCACGTGCCGGCGGTCATCAACTCGCACCCGATCGGCAGGCGGACGAGGGTCAGCAGGCGCTCGATCCGGGCCAGCTGGGAACGTCGGCAACCGGCGAACAGCGCCAGCTCGGACACGGCCGGGAGCGTCATCTCTCGTCCGGCGTGCGGCGCGAGCTCCCGGCTCATGCATCCTGTCTAACGGGCGGTTGCCGAACCCTGCGGCCGCGCGGCTGTGTCATCCATCACGTTCTGTCCTTCGAGATCGGCCCGTCCGGGCCGCTTCCCGAGGACAGAACAGGGCACGCCCGGTACCGTCCCGCCGATGGACAGCCGCCTCGCTGGTGCCGTCGTGTTCGTCGCCTCCGGCGCGGTCCTCGTCCTGGAGATCCTCGCCGGGCGGCTCCTGGCGCCCTACGTCGGGGTCTCCCTGGAGACGTTCACCGGCATCATCGGCGTCGTGCTGGCGGGCATCGCCTGCGGCGCGTGGCTCGGCGGGTGGCTCGCCGACCGGGCCGATCCCCGCACGCTGCTCCCCGGCGCGCTGGCCCTCGGGGGGGCCGCGGCGATCGCCTCGATCCCGATCATCCGGGCACTCGGACCCTCGGCCCAGCCGCCGGACCCGCCGGTGATCGTCGTGCTGGCGGCAGCAGGGTTCTTCGTGCCCTCGGCGTTGCTCAGCGCGGTGACCCCGCTCGTCGTCAAGGTCCAGCTCGGCACGCTCGCCGAGACCGGCCGCGTGGTCGGGCGGCTCTCGGCCCTCGGCACCGCCGGCTCACTCGTCGGCGTGTTCGCGACCGGCTTCATCCTCGTCGCCGAGTTCCCCACCAGCCCCGTCGTCATCACCCTCGGCCTCCTGCTGATCGTCGCCGGCGTCGGCCTCTGGTTCCATCTCGGCCGGCGCCGGCCCGCCCAGGCCGTCGCGGCCGGTGTGGCCGTCGGCGTGCTGGCGTCGGGTGTCGCCGTGGCCGCCGCGCCGCCGTGCGACGTCGAGACCGCCTACTACTGCGCCTCGGTGCGAGCCGACCTCGATCGGCCGTCGGGCCGGCTGCTCGTGCTCGATGACCTCCGCCACGCCTACGTCGACCTCGACGACCCGACGTACCTCGAGTTCAGCTACACCCAGCTGCTCGGCGACGTCGCCGACGTCGTCCGCCCCGCGGGGCAGCCGATCGACGCCGTGCACCTCGGCGGCGGGGGCTTCACGATCCCCCGCTACCTCGCGGCCACCCGTCCCGGGTCCGACAGCCTCGTGCTCGAGCTCGACCCCGGTGTCATCGACGTCGCCGAGGACGAGCTCGGGCTCCGGCTCGGGCCGACGCTGCGGACCGTCACCGGTGATGCCCGCGTCAACCTGCGCGACGTCCCCGACGACTCCGCCGACCTCGTCGTCGGCGACGCCTTCGGCGGACGTGCCGTGCCGTGGCACCTCACGACGACCGAGTTCGTCGAGGACATCCGCCGGGTCGTGCGCGATGACGGTGTGTACGCCCAGAACGTCATCGACCAGCCGCCGCTCGGGTTCCTCCGGGCCGAGGTGGCGACGCTGCGGGAGGTGTTCGAGCACGTGGCGGTGGTCGGACCGGCCGGCCGCTTCGACGGCAGCGAGGGCGGCAACACGATCGTCGTCGCCAGCGATCGGCCCCTCCCCCTGGCGGCGATCGCCGCCGCCAACCAAGCGCGCGGCGACGACGACGTCGTCGTCGGCGACCCGGCCGCCCTCGACGCCTTCACGGACGGTGCACCGGTGCTGACCGACGAGCACGCGCCCGTCGATCAGCTGCTGACGTGACCCGGGGTCAGGCCGTGGCGATGAGGGCGTCGCCGCCGATCGGGAGCGCCGACGTGTCGATCCCGTACAGCTCGGCGACGTTGTCGCACAGGATCGCCCGTCGCTGCTCGGGGGTGAGGTGGGCGGCCTGCTCGTCCAGGACGTCCTGGCTCCACGGCCACGTCGAGTCGGAGTGCGGGAAGTCATTCGCCCACATCAAGCGATGCCAGTTCATCTGCTCGACGTTCTGGAAGGCGACGAAGTCGTCCTGGAACGTCATGTAGACGTTCTCCCGGAAGTACTGCGACGGCAGGCGGTCGACCTCGGCGGTGAGCCAGGCGCGGTGGCGCTTGTAGGCGTGATCCATCCGGTACATGAAGTGCGGCGCCCAGCCGGCGTCGGCCTCGACGCACACCACCTTGAGGTCCGGGTGGCGCTCGAAGACGGCGCCCAGCACGAGCATGGCGATGATGTCCTGGCAGCCGCGGATGATCGCCAGGAAGTTGGCCATCTTCGGGCCGCGGTGGCCGGCGAGGGAGTCGGCGCTGCTCGTCAGGATGTGGAAGGAGGGCACCATCTGCAGGTCCACGCACGCCTGCCAGAACTCGTCGTAGATCAGCGAGTCGTAGTCCTCGACGGCCGGATTGCCCGGCATCATCACGCCGCGCATGCCCAGCGCCTTCATCTCCTCGAGGTCCCGCATGCCCTCTTCCGGCGTGCGCATCGCCGTCTGACCCAGCGGCAGGAGGCGGTCGGGGTCGATCGCGCAGTACTCGGCGATCCACCGGTTGTACGCCTGCATGGCGGCCCGCTTGTAGTCGAAGTCGGGGTGGTTGCACAGAACCATCCCGACCGACGGGTAGATCAGCTCGCAGCTGATCCCGTCGACGCGCTGATCCGCGAGGCGGTAGCTGGAGTCGTAGCCGCTGCGGTGGAGGTCCTCATAGCGGACCCGGGCGGCCAGCTCCTCGGCCGGCTTGCCGGCGGCGGCGACGAGGCCCATCGGGATCGAGCGCCGCATCCCGTCGATCACATAGATGTCGCCCTTGTCCTCGGTCGACACCACCCGGGGGGCGACATCGCGATAGGCCGGGTCGATGTAGTCGATGTAGGTGTTCGGCGCCTCGGTGATGTGCGAGTCCGCCGAGATGATCGGATGGTCGACGCGCATGGAGACCCCCTGTGGACGTGTTCCCGCCCGCCGACGGTAGACGACCCGGATCTGTCCTTCACGATCGGCCGCATTCGGCCGTTCCTGACGGACAGCACCGCTACGACCGGCGCGCGGACGCCGACTGGCTGGCGGGCCGTCTGCGCCGCGCCGCGACGCGGGCCGCGGTCTCGGTCAGTCCGAGGAACAGCTCGGTGGTGTCGTCGATCAGCTCCTGGCGCGAGACGTCGAGGCGACCGTCGAGCCAGGCGACGAGCACCTCGCTGATCCCGCCGACGAGCAGCGTGGCGGTCAGGGCGCCGATGCGCTCGCCGTCAGCCGCCGGCCCTCGGCGGGCCACGGCGTCGGTCTCGATGAACGCCGTGATGTCGTAGCCGGCGCGGATCCGTCGCCGGTTGAGCGCCTCGTTGCCGAGCGCCTCGACGTACAGGACCCGGGCCCGCCGGCGGTCGTCGTCGACGAAGCCGACGGCGGCGCCGACGGCGGCCCGCATCTGGGCAGGCAAATCCGCCGGGGCGCCATCCATGGCCAGGGAGAGCGCGTCACGCAGCTCGTCGACGACCCGCTCGTACACGGCCACGACCAGCTCGTCGAGGTCGCCGAAGCTCTCGTAGAAGTAGCGCGGGTTGAGGCGGGCGTGCTGGCAGACGGCGCGTACCGTGGTGCCGGCGGCGCCCTCCGTCCCGAGCAGCTCGAAGCCGGCGTCGAGGAGGAGGCGACGCCGCTCGGCCCGCCGGTCGTCGGCGGGGATGCCGGCCCATCGGCCCCGACCAGGCGGATCAGCGGGAGTTGGCAAGGCGACTCACCGTACCCTATGGTCGAGATCTGGCAACGATCGTTGCCACAGCCCGGTGGCAGTGGGGGTGCGATGACGACCAACGGCCTCGACGCCGAGACGGTTCGCTGATGCGTTCGGCGGTCCTGCGCGACGGCCGGATGCACGTCCGCGACGACGTTCCCGAGCCGCGACCCAGCGCCGGCCAGGTGCTCGTCGACGTCAAGGCGTGCGGGATCTGCGGATCCGACCTGCACTTCGTCGTCCACGGGGCGACGATGCTCGAGCTGGGGTCGAGGATGGAGGGTCAACCGGACCTCGGCCGAACACCCCCGGATCTGGCCGGCGACATCTTCATGGGCCACGAGTTCTCCGGCGAGGTGGTCGAGCTCGGACCGGACACCACCGGTCCCGCCATCGGCACCATCGTCACGTCGGTGCCGGTGATGGTCACGCCGACCGGCATCCAGGACCTCGCCTACACCAACCTCTTCCCGTGCGGGTACAGCGAACGGATGCTGCTGTCGTCGCTGCTGGTGCTGGAGGTCCCCAACGGCCTCGACCCACGACACGCCGCGCTCACCGAGCCGATGGCCGTCGGCCTGCACGCCGTCAACAAGTCGGCGATCGGGCCGGGCGACGGCGCCCTCGTGCTCGGCTGCGGACCGGTGGGCATCGCCGTCATCGCCGCCCTCCGCCTGCGCGGGGTCGAGCCCATCGTCGCCAGCGACTTCTCGGCCACCCGCCGTGCGTTGGCGGCGAGGATGGGCGCTCAGGAGGTCGTCGACCCGGCCGAGGAGCCGTCGTTCGCGGCCTGGGCCCGCCGCGGCGGCGGCCGCCCGCTCGTCGTCTTCGAGGCGATCGGCGTGCCCGGCATCATCGACGAGGTGCTGCGGCTGGCCCCGACCCAGAGTCGCGTGGTGATCGTGGGTGTCTGCATGCAGCCCGACGCGATCACGCCCTTCTACGGCATCGGCAAGGAGCTCAACCTGCAGTTCGTGCTCGGCTACGACCCGCTCGAGTTCGAGACCAGCCTGCGGGCGATCGCCGAAGGGCACATCGACGTCACGCCGATGATCACGGGCGAGGTCGGCATCGCCGACATCCCCGATGCCTTCGCTCGCCTCGCCCACCCAGACGAGCACTGCAAGATCCTGGTCGTCCCGAACCCCTGAGGGAGGCGGCGGGCTCAGCGCCAGCCTTCGCTGCCGTCCGGATCGTCCATGCCACCCTCCAGCAGCACCGTCTTCTCCGGGTCGTCGAACAGGACGCCGGCCTCCTCGAGCTCCTCGACGTCCACGTCGGCGTCACCCTCGAGGACGCCGGAGTACTGGTGGCGGGTTTCGTCGAACGGCGTCTCGTCGGGTTCGGCGCTCCCGTTGTACAGCTCGTCAGAATCGGCCAGCTCCTGATCGTCGGCGAAGTCGTCGATCCTGTCCTCCTCCCGTTCGACGTCGTCCTCGTACTCATCGAGCTCATCGGCCATACCCCGATGCTGTCACGGCGCCACCGCGGTCCGAGCGCTGGCGACGGGGCGCCTATCCTTGGTCGCCCCAGCACGTGAGAGGGAGGACGCGTGAGGACAGATCGCCAGCTCGTCGAGCGGCTGCGGAAGATCCCTCTGTTCGCAGCGTGCTCCAAGGATGAGCTCCAGCAGATCGCGGCGGCCGCCAGCACGCTGACCTTCCCGGCCGGCACGGTTCTGGCACGCGAGGGTGACGTCGGACGGGAGTTCATGGTCATCGACGACGGCACGGCCGATGTCGTGATCGGCGGTGCGGTCGTCAACCAGCTCGGGCCGGAAGACAGCTTCGGCGAGGTGGCCCTGCTCGACGGCGGGGTGCGTACGGCGACGGTGGTCGCCAGCACGGACGTCGTCGCCTACGTGATCGAGCAGCGGGAGTTCGCCGTGCTCGTCTTCGACTCCCAGTCCCTGGCCCGCAAGCTGCTCATCGGTCTCGCCAAGCTGCTTCGCTCAGCGGAGTTGCGGCTTCACGAGTCGGAGCGCTCGACGCGCTAGCTCCGCCCGGGTGCGATCCGTCGGGATCGGTTCGTCCGGTCCGATCCCGACGGACGGAGTGCTCAGTCCTCGAGCTGGCCGCGGGCGGCCCCACCCGGGAACCGGGCGTTGTGCAGGTTGACGTAGAACGCCGACGGGTTCGCCCTGATCATCTCCAGCACCGCCGGGTCGGCTGCCACACAATCCTGGATCCGACCCTGCTCCAACTCGTCGTTGCGCTCGTCCCCCGGCAGCCCGATCAGCTCGAAGAATGGGACCACGATGCCGCCGTTGACGCCGGCGACACCAGTGTGGATGTGCCCTCGGTTGGGCGTGCCGATGTCGTCGAACTTGATGTCGAAGCAGATCTCGCTGCCGTTGATCTCCCACTCCACGTCCGCCTTGCCGTCACCGTCCGGATCGGCCGGCGGAACCTCGTTGGCGCCCGACAAATCAGCGTCGAGATCCACGTCGTCGCTCGCCAAGGCGAAGCCACCGACCGCGATCATCCCCGCGGCCACCGCGGCCCCCGCCAACAGTCTCTTCCCTCGTCGCATCCCCATGCTGTCCTCCCATTTTGATGCGCGGCGCGAGCCGCAGCGCCGGACCGGCGTCGTCAGGATTACGGTCGGGCGGGCCGGAGGGATTGCAAGAAAGGACCGGACGATGAACATCCTCTACACCGCCACGGCCACCGCCACGGGCGACGGGCGCAACGGCCACGTCGTCAGCGACGACGGCATTCTCGAAACTGACGTGCGCATCCCCAAGGAGATGGGCGGCGCCGGCGGGGCGACGAACCCCGAGCAGCTGTTCGCCGCTGGATACGCCGCCTGCTTCCACTCGGCGTTGAAGGTGGTCGCCGGTCGGGAGGGTCTGGACGTCACAGGCACCGAGGTCTCGGCATCGGTCGGCATCGGCACACTCGACAACGGAGGGTTCGGCCTCGCCGTCGAGCTCGACGTGCACGCCCCCGCCCTCGACCGGAACACCGCCGAGGCGATCGTCGCCAAGGCCCACGAGGTGTGCCCGTACTCGAACGCCACGCGCGGCAACGTCGATGTCACCTTGAGCATCGTCTGAGATACCGGCGGCGACCGCTTCCAGCGGGCGGCACGGTGACCTACGCTCCGCGCGACGACAACGAGGAGGCGTGCGCATGAACCGTCGCAGACCGCAGGCCGCAGCAATCTTCGACCTCGATCGCACGTTGATCGCCGGACCATCGGGGCCGGCGTTCTCCAGTCACCTCGGGGCGGCCGGGATCAACCAGCGCTCGCTCCCCGGGGCCGACCTGGTGGCGGCGACGTACCAGGTGCTCGGCGAGACGGCGATCACCGCCCCGACGGCCAGGCTGGCAGCCAGGGCCACGGCCGGCTGGCCGGTGGACGCGGTGCGCGCGGCGGCCGAGGCCGCTGCCGACGAGCTCGTCGAAAGGGTCCAGCCCTACGCCCCAGGCGTGATGGAAGAGCACCGCGAAGCCGGCCGTGTGCTGGTGATGGCGACGACCAGCCCCGCGCCGCTCGTCACGCCGTTCGCCGAACGGCTCGGGTTCGATGCCGTCGTGGCGACGCAGTGGGCATCGGCCAACGGGGCCTATACGGGCGAGGTCGAGGGCCCACTCGTCTGGGGCCGGGGCAAGCTGGAGGCGGTGCGGGCGTGGGCCACCGACGCCGGGATCGACCTGCGCGGCTCGTGGGCCTACAGCGACAGCTACTACGACGCCCCGCTGCTGGCGGCTGTCGGCAACCCGGTTGCCGTCAACGCCGATGTACGGCTCGTCGCCCTGGCCCGCCTGAAGGGGTGGCCGCTGCGCCACTTCGACCTCCCCGACGGCGTGCTCAAGATCGCCGGGCGCGAGCTCCAGGAGTGGACCCGGTTCCTGCAGCGTCCCGAGATGCTCGCCAATGTCCGCCTCGACATCGCCGGTGTGGAGAAGATCCCGCAGAGCGGGCCGGTGATCGCTGTGTTCAACCATCGCAGCTACTTCGACGCCACGGTCGTCGGGGCCGTCCTCGGCCAGACCGGCCGGTCGTTCCGCTTCCTCGGCAAGAAGGAGGTGTTCGACGCCCCGATCATCGGGTTCCTGTCGAAGATGGCCGGCGGCATCCGTGTCAACCGCTCGTCGGGGTCGAGCGAGCCGCTGGAGCACGCCATCCGGGCGCTGCGGGCCGGCGAGGCGGTTTCGCTCGCGCCGGAGGGGACGATCCCCCGTGGGCCGGCGTTCTTCGACCCCGTGCTCAAGGGCCGATGGGGCGCGGCCCGTCTGGCCCAGGCGACCCACGCCCCGGTCATCCCCGTCGGCCTGTGGGGCACCGAAAAGGTGTGGCCGCGCAACCGCCGGCTGCCCCGCTTCGACTTCACCGAGCGGCCGGAGATCCGCGTGCGTGTCGGCGATCCCGTCGACCTCAAACACCGCAGCCTCGACGCCGACACCAAGCGGATCATGGCGGCGCTGGTCGACCAGCTGCCCGACGAGGCCCGTGTCGCCCACACGCCGACAGCCGAGGAGCTCGCCGCCACGTACCCCGCCGGCTACCGCGGCGACCCGACGCGCGAGGTCGAGCGCCGCCCCGGCACCGATACCTGAGCAAGGAGAGGAGGCGCCATGGCCGAGGAGCGCCGCCAGCGTGAGCAGCGCTTCGAGCGTCGGATGTCCGACGCCGAGGCATTGATGTGGAACGTCGAGAAGGACCCCTGGCTCAATCCCAACGGTGGCACGCTGGTCCTGCTCGATCGGCCTCCGGACCTCGACCACTTCCGCGCCCAGCTCGCCGCCACGGTGGCCACGGTGCCGCGACTGCGCGAGCGGGTCGTTGCCGGCGTGGGCCGCTTGAGCCCACCTGTGTGGCGCCCCGACCCGGAGTTCGACCTCGACTACCACATCCGCGAAGTCGTGCTCCCGGGGCCGGGCTCGGAGCGCCAACTGCTCGACCTCGTGGGGGCGATCTACCAGGACCCCTACGACCGCACCCGCCCGCTGTGGATGTTCCACATCTTCACCGGGCTGAAGGGCGGGCGGGCCGCCCTGGTCTGGAAGATCCACCACGCCGTCGCCGACGGCATCGGCGCCGGCCGCCTCGCCGAGTCCTACCTCCAGCCGACCCGCAAGCCACCGACGCCCCCGGATGTCGACCTCGAGACGATCATCGCGGACGCCGTCGCCGAGGACGCCGAGGAACACGGCTCGCCGTCGTTCCCCGAGGCCGTGCTCGGCACGATCACCCACACCGCTCGACGCCAAGCGGGCATCGCCCGGCGGGCCCTCGGCGAGATGGCGATGCTCGGCGCCGACCCGCTGCGCGGCGAGACGCCGCGGAAGGCGTCGCCCGCACGGTGCGCCAGGTGCGCGGGCAGGTCGGCGGCGGGGCAGCGCCCGAAGGCAGCGGCTCACCCCTGTGGCGACAGCGCTCGCGCCGGCGCCACCTCGAGGTCCTCTCCCTCCCGCTGGACCAGGCGCTGGCGGCGGCGAAGGGTCTCGGCGGCTCGCTGAACGACTGGTTCGTCACCGGCGTGGTGAACGGGGCGATCGCCTACCACGACGAGCGCGGCGTGCCGCTGAGGACACTGAACACGAGCTTCGTCGTCAGCACGCGCACCGACAGGGCGATCGGCGGCAACTCCTTCACGCCGTCCCGGCTGTCGGTCCCGGCGGGCCCCATGGACGCCCGCCAGCGTTTCACCGAGATCAGCGACAAGATGCGCGTCAACCGCAGCCAGGTCTCCGGCCAAGGCCTGATGGCCGGGCTGGCCGGCGTCGCCAACCTGCTGCCGACGTCGATGGTCACGGGCGTCGCTCGATCCCAGGCCGCCCGCATGGACTTCGCCACGTCCAACCTGCGGGGCGCCAGGGTCCCGCTGTACATCTCCGGCGCCGAGGTTCAGGCGAACTACCCGTTCGGGCCCCTCGCCGGCACGGCGTTCAACTTGACGACGATGTCGTACGCCGGGCAGCTCGGGATGGGCCTGTTCATCGACCCCGTCGCCGTGGACGACCCGGCGGGCCTTCGTGATCACCTCCACGCGGCGTACGAGGAGCTGACGACGATCGGCACGTCCTGAACGGGTCCGCCGCGTCCATCAGCCGGGGAGGACCTCGCGGCGGCATCGATTGCGCAGCTCGCCGATGCCGGCGATCGTCGTCACGACCAACTGCCCGTCGGCGAGGAAGCGTGGCGGCCTTCGCCCGGCGCCGACCCCGCCCGGCGTGCCGGTGGCGATGACGTCACCGGGCAGCAGGGTGAGGATCGACGACAGATACGACACGAGTGTCGGCGCGTCGAAGAGCAGGTCACCGGTGTTGGCATCCTGCATCAGCTCGCCGTCGACGGCGCACGCGATGCGCTGGCCCGGGCCGGGAACGGCGCCGGGCTCGTCGGTCGTCACCAGCCACGGTCCGAGCGGCGTCGAGGACTCGAACGTCTTGCCCTGCAGGAACTGGATCGTGCGGTTCTGCCAGTCGTGGACCGAGACGTCGTTGAGGACGGAGTAGCCGGCGATCGCCGCCAGCGCCCTGTCCTGGTCGGCGTGGCGCACCGGCGTCCCGATGATGACCGCCAGCTCGGCCTCCCAATCGACCATGTCCGACACGGCCGGCAGCACGATGTCGTCGTGCGCCCCGATCAACGCGGCGCGGTACTTGGCGAACACCGTCGGGTACGACGGCGCCTCACGGCCCATCTCGGCGAGGTGCGCGCGGTAGTTGAGCCCGACGCAGATGATCTTGTCCGGCCGCGGCACGAGCGGTGCGTAGTCGAGGCCGTCGAGCGCGACCTGCTGACCCTGCTGTGTGGCCCGGTCGCGCCACCGTGGGTCGGCCAGCAGCTCGCCGACGTCGGCGGCGTCGAGGAGCATCGCCGCGTCGTCGTCGACGCGGACCGCCCGGTGAGCACCGTCCACGCGCACCGTCGCCAGCCTCATGAACCGAGCACCGATCGGTAGATGTCGAGCGTGCGCTCGGCGGCAACGTCCCAGCCGAAGACCTCGACGGCGCGGGCCCGCCCGGCCGCACCCATCGCCGCGGCGAGGTCCTCGTCGGTGACGATCCGATTGACGGCCTTGGCCAGCGCCGACTCGAACGTCGCCGGTTCGGTCTCGTCGTAGTGCACGAGATGGCCGGTCACGCCGTCGACGACGACCTCGGGAATGCCGCCGACGTCGCTGGCGACGACCGCCGTGCCGCAGGCCATCGCCTCGAGGTTGACGATGCCCAACGGCTCGTAGATCGACGGGCACACGAACACCGTGGCGTGGCTGAGGACCTGGATGACGTCGGACCGCGGCAGCATGTCGCTGACCCACACGACGGCGTCCCGCCGATCACGCAGGCGGGCGACCGCGGCGTCGGTCTCGGCGGCCAGCTCCGGGGTGTCGGCGGCGCCGGCCAGGAGCACGATCTGGGCCCGCTCGTCGAACTGCAGGGCGGCGCGCAACAGGTGCGGCACGCCCTTCTGGCGGGTGATCCGGCCGACGAAGGCGACCGAGGGTCGACGCAGGTCGATACCGAGCCGTTCGACGACGTCGGTCGCCGGGTCGGGGAGGTACAAGGCGACGTCGATGCCGTTGTGGACGACGTGGACGCGCGCCGGATCCAGCGCCGGGTAGCTCTGCAGGACGTCGACCTTCGACGCCGCACTGACGGCGATCACCGCGTCAGCGGCCTCGTAGGCGGTCTGCTCGGCCCACGACGAGAGGCGGTACCCCCCGCCGAGCTGCTCGGCCTTCCACGGCCGCCGCGGCTCGAGGGAGTGCGAGGTGACGATGTGCGGCACGTCGTGGAGCAGCTTGGCGAGATGCCCGGCGAAGTTGACGTACCAGGTGTGCGAGTGGACGAGATCGCACGCCTCGACGGCTGCTGCGACCTCCAGGTCGGCGGCGAAGATCCGCAGAACGGGATTGGCGCCGGCGAGTCGCGGATCGTCCTCCGAGTGGGCGGTCGCGCCCGGTCGCGGCGCGCCGAGGCAGTGCACGTCGACGTCGATCAATCGCGCGAGCTCGCGGGTCAGGAAGTCGACGTGGACCCCGGCGCCGCCGTACACGTCCGGCGGGTACTCCCGGGTGAGCATGCCGACGCGCACGGCGACGGAGCGTAGTTCCCGGCTCGCGCGAGCGCGGAGGCCGTCCGTAGGCTCGCCGCGTGGTCTACGTGGGAGCCCGCCGGGTCATCGACGCCGACAGCCATGTGATGGAGACGCGCCGGTTCCTCCTCGACCACGCCGACGCCGAGGTCCGTGATCGGCTGCCGGACATCGGCGGGGGCGGGTTGCGGCTCGATGTCGATGCGGCGGCGCACTCCACGGAGCAGCGTGCCGAGCTCGCCGCCCTCGGCGACGAGCTCCTCCGTCGCGGTCCCAAGTGGCACGCCGCCCTCGGAGCCGTCGACCCGGACGAGCGCTCGCAGGCACTCGATCTCCTCGGCTTCGAGCGCCAAGTCGTCTACTCGTCGTTGTGCGCCCCGCTGTTCGGCATCGCCGACCCCATGGTCCGCTACGGCGCCTACCGGGCCCACAACCGGGCGATGGCTGCCTTCTGCCACGACGACCAGCGCCTTCTCGGCGTGGCCATCGCCGACCTCGACGACCCGACGAGGTCGCTTGCCGAGGTCGACGCCGCTCTTGCGTTGGGGCTGCGCGAGGTGTGGATCCCGGCTCGCGCTCCCGGCGGGCGGTCACCGGGCCATCCCGACAACGACCCGTTCTGGACCCGCCTGGCGGAGCACGGCGTGCCGTTCGTCCTCCATGTCGGCAGCGGGCCGCTGCCGATCGGCGCCGAGTGGATGGACGACGGTCGCCCGCCCGCCGAGCAGGTGTCGGGCGCCGAGGTGATCGGCTCGAAGGACTTCATGGTCGTCTACCAGCCGGCCGAGCGGTTCATGTCCGTGCTCGTCCTCGATGGGGTGCTCGAGCGTCACCCCGGCCTGCGGGGCGGGGTCATCGAGATGGGCGCCGGCTGGGTGCCGGCGATGCTGCGGCGTCTCGACCATGCCGTGTCGATCTGGCAGCGCTCGGAACCGCGGCTCGCCGAGTTCGACCGCCTGCCGTCCGAGCAGGCCGCTGCCCAGCTGCGCTTCACGCCGTACCCGTTCGAGGATGTCGGCCGGCTCGCCGCGGAGTCCGATCCAGCGTTGTACCTGTTCTCGTCGGACTACCCGCACGCCGAGGGCGGGCGTGACCCGCTCGGACGCTTCGAGCGCTCGCTGGCCGCCAGCAGCCCGTCGATCGCCGGCGCCTTCTTCCACGACAACGCTCGGTCCTGGCTCGGGCTCAGCAGCTGACCGGCGGCCGACTGCGTCGGCGCGGCGACGAACTGCTACGTCTGCGGGCGTGACATCGGACTTCCCGCTCCCCTACACGTCGAACGACCTCGCCGGGCGCGTCGCCCTCGTGACCGGCGCCAGCTCGGGTCTCGGACGCCGCTTCGCCCAGACGCTCGCCGCCGCTGGGGCGGCGGTGGCCGTGACGGCCCGCCGAGCTGACCGCCTCGCCGAGCTCGCCGAGGAGATCGAAGCCAGCGGGGGCGTGTGTCAACCGATCGCCCTCGACGTCACCGATGCCGAGCAGATCGCGGCGGTCGTCGCCGAGGCCACGGAGACGCTGGGCACGGTCGACATCCTCGTCAACAACGCCGGCATCCCCGATGCCCAGCGGGCCCACAAGATGTCGCTCGAGCTCACCGACGCCGTGCTCGACACCAACGTGCGCGGGCCGTGGCTGCTGGCCAACGAGGTTGCCAGACGACTGATCGCCACGGACGCACCAGGGCGCATCGTCAACATCTCCTCGATGGGCGCGTTCTCTTACAACGGCATGGGCGCCGCGCTGTACTCGATCTCCAAGGCGGCCATCCACCGCATGACCGAGGTGCTCGCCGTCGAGTGGTCGCGGTTCCACATCAACGTCAACTGCATCGCCCCGGGGGCGTTCGCCTCGGAGATGATGGACGGGATGCTGTCGCGGATCGGCGACATCACGAAGGGCTTCCCCCGTCACCGCCTCGGCGACCCGGCGCAGCTCGACTCCACGTTGCTGTACCTCGTGTCCCCGGCCTCGGAGGCGGTCACCGGCACGACGATCAAGGTCGACGACGGTCAAGGCTCGCGCTGAGTCTGGGACTGAACCGGCAGCCGGGAGATCGCCTTCAGCAGGAGCGGCTGCCGGCCGGCGTTGCGCAGCACCCGCAGACGGACGCCGTCCAACCAGATCAGGTTGCCGGCGCCGAAGCGATGACGCTCGCCGCCCAGCGCCTCCAACTCGACCTCGCCCTGCTCGATGACGACGATGGCGCCGCGCCAGTCGTCCTCGACGTAGGCCACGGCCGAGCCGACCGGGACCGTCACCACACGCGTGACGAAGCAGGGCGGCACGCGGCGCCCGAGGAACGAACCGGCTCCCTTGTCGCCGTCCATCAGCGCGCTCGCCGGTGACGACCCATGCCGCTTTGACACTGGGCGTCGGGAGAACTCATCGGCCGCAGCCGGCGGCGCTCAGGTCGTGATCAGCACCGAGCACGGCGCGTTGCGCACGACGTGATCGGAGACCGAGCCCAGCACGGCCCGCCGCAAGCCGCCACGGCCACGCGTGCCGAGGACGATAGCCGTCGCTTCGACCTCGTTCGCCAAGTCGCACAATGCCCGCCCCGGATCACCTTCGATGATCCGCGCCTCGACGCCCGTCAGGGAGAGTGCCGTGACGGTCTGCTGCAGGATCTCTTCGGCGGCGGTGTTCCGGGAGTCCGCGGCCTCGTCGAACTGCTCCGGCGAGAGGACGCCGGTGCCGAAGCCCGACACGCCCGTGACCAGCGATGCGTCCAGTGGCTCGAGCACGGTGACGACCAGCGTGCGATCGGCCGGTGCGAGCAACCGCAAGCCGGCCTCGACGGCGCGCAGGGCGAGCTCAGAGCCGTCGGTGCACAGGATGGTCGTCGTCACCCGCGCAGTCTGACAGACGACCCATCACGGTCGGCCGATCACCTGGCCAGTACCAGCCCGAGTTGGCGCGACCTGGCGACGACGGCACCGGTGCTGTCCCACAGTGTTCCGGTCTCGATCATCCGCCCGCCCTCGACATCGTCGCACTCGAACCGGGCGAGCAGCCAGCCGGTGGCCGGGCGACGACGGACGTGCACGGTCAGCTCGATCGTCGGCACCCATCCCACAGCTCCCATCCGCGTGCGCAACGCCGGCGGGAAGGCGTCGGCGAGGAGCGGAAGCCATCGTGTCTCGGGCGGCGCGCCGTCGGCGAAGCGGATCCAGCCCTCGACGACGGCCGGGCTCGACGCATCCGGCGTGACCTGCTCGGGTCGGATGCGCACATCCAGCCGGGTGAGGATCGGCAGGTCGACGCCCTGGCCGAGCTGACGGCGATCGACGCACCGGTCCGGCGGCGGCAGGTCGGGCGGCGCCGGTGTCAGGCCGGGATCGGGTGCGGCGCCGTGCGCCGCCTCGGCCAGGTTGCCGAGCACGGCGTGAGCGACGAGTCGCACTGTGCCGTCCTGGGCGAGCGTCGCCGTGGCGTTCGTCGTCGAGCGCCCGGCGCGCACGATCCCGGCGATGACGTCGGCATCACCGTCGCCTTCGGCGGGACGCAGGTAGTGCACGGTGATCGACAACGGATCAGGCTGGGTGGTCAGATCGAGCATTGCCCGCAGTGCAGGCAGAACGGCGTAGCCGCCATTGGCGTTGTTCCCGATGTTCCACGCCGCGTCGAGCCGGGCGGCGTAGTGCCCCTCACCGACCACCCGCACGGACGACTCCGCCTCGACCTGGCTCACTGGTGCACCATCGAGTCATGCGACGGGCCGGCTGCCTCGCCGCTCACTGGGCACCGTTGACCGCTTCGCCGCTGCGCGGCGAAGAAGGCGCCGTATCGCTGGAGCTCGCTTCGCTCGCTCATCCGGGCAGCCTGCCACGACCGCATGCAACGCCGTTTCTGTCCGGATCCTGGTCGCCGCGGCGACCAGAATCCGGACCAAGACGAGCACCGCCGACGGTCCCCGCGGATGTCGGAATCGGCGCCGTCCTGCTACCCTGTGGCTCCCACGCGGACGTGGCTCAGCTGGTAGAGCATCACCTTGCCAAGGTGAGGGTCGCGGGTTCGAATCCCGTCGTCCGCTCCAGGAAAGCCCTGGTCAAGCCCCGGATTCGGGGTGTGGCCGGGGTTTCGACGTTGCGGGATTCGTCGGAGTCGGAACACCGTCGCCTCAGCGGCTATGGGCTCACAACGGCGATCCGCCGCCACGAGGCGGACGCCGGGTGGTCGCGCACGTCGATCATGCGCTGTGTGCGAATGTCATGCACGGTGAGCCGGCGCGGTGCCGGGCCGTCGGCATGGATGACTTCGCCGCTCGAGCGACCCGTCAGTGAGTGGCCGTCGTCTCGCCGAGGGCGAGCACCGCTTGGACGAGCGCGGCGTGGGTGAGGGCCTGCGGGAAGTTGCCGAGGTGGTCACCCGTGGCGGGGTCCATCTCTTCGCCGTACAGGCCGAGCGGTCCGCCGAGCGTGAGGAGCTCGTCGAAGAGCGCCTCGGCCTCGCCGATGCGGCCCGTCCGCGCCAGGGCCTGGACGAGCCAGAACGAGCAGGGCAGGAACGCGCCTTCGCCGCCGGCGAGGCCGTCAGTGCCCGGCGGGTAGCGATACACCAGCGGCCCGCCGGCACCGAGCTGGCGGCGGATGGCGTCGATGGTGCCGGTGGAACGTGGGCTCGTCGCCGGTTCGAACTCGAGCAACGGCAGCAGCACGGCGGCGTCGAGCGCAGCCGATCCGTAGGCGCCGGTGTAGGCGCCGTGGCCGGAGTCGAACCCGTTGGCGCGGATGTCCTCGGCCAGCGCATCGCGGGCGTGGGCCCAGCGCAGCCGGCGAGATCGACGGCGATCGTGCCGGGCTGAGGCGATGCGGATCGCCCGGTCGAGGGCCAGCCACCCCATCAGCTTGGAGTGGACGTGGTGGGCGGGTGCGGAACGCCGCTCCCAGATCCCGGCGTCGGGTTCGGTCCAGGTGGCGGCGACTCGGTCGGCCAGGCCGGCGACGACGCGCCAGGTCTCGCCGAAGAGACCGTGTCCGGCGTCGGTGAGGAGCCAGGCCGCGTCGAGGACCCAGCCATACCCATCGAGCTGGTGCTGCCGAGCGGCGCCGTTGCCGACACGCACCGGGCGGCTCTCGGCGTAGCCGGGCCATCCGGGGAGCTCGGCCTCTCGTGGCCCCGGTCGTCCGTCGACGGCGAACAGCACCGGCAAGTAGGGCCGCGACAGACGGCTGGCGTGGAGGAGCCACGCCAGGAAGGCCCGCGCCTCCTGCGGCTTCCCGGCGCCGAGGAAGGCGGCGATCCCGATCGACGCATCGCGAGGCCACGCATACCGGTAGTCCCAGTTGCGGTCGCCGCCGATGAGCTCGGGCAGCGAGGTGGTGGGCGCGGCGACTGGCGCCCCGGACGGCGAATAGGTGAGCAGCTTCAGCGTGATGAGGCTGCGTGCCGCGACGTGGCGGTGGCCAGTGACCTCGATCCCCTCTGCCCACCGACGCCATCCGCCCTCGTCGCGGGCCAGTTCGGCGGCGGCGACGGCCGGGGGGACGATGATCAGCGGGCGGTGGTGGGCGACCGTGACGACGATCGTCACCGGTTGTCCGGCGCGGACCTCGAAGTCCACCGACCGGTCGACCTCGATGAGTGGCCCGTCGGAGATGACGGCCACGGCGAGGTCCCCGTGCTCGCACACGAGCGCTCCGGCCCGCCGGCCGACGCGGCGGGCCGCCAGGCGGTCGTAGCCGAACCGGGGCACGAACTGAAGCCGCGTGCGCACCGTTCGTCCCGTTGCGCTGAGACGGCGGACGAGCACCGTGGCCGGCAGGAACCGTCCTTCGACCTCGGCGACGAGACCGTCGGCCAGCTCGAGCGCTCCACCGTCCACCGTCCACGTCGTGACCAGGGTGGCCGTGTCGGGACGGTAGGCGCGGGCAGTGGCCGCGGCGCTCTCGGCCGGCCCGACGGAGAACCAGCCGGCTTCGGCGCCGCCCACGAGCCGTCCGAACAGCGGAGGGTCGTCGAAGCGGGGGACGCACCACCAGTCGATCGAACCGTCGGGCGCGACGAGCGCTGCCGTACGTGTGTCGCCGATGAGCCCGTACGCTCCGATCGGCACCCGGTGAGACATCACTCGGTGAGGAAGATGCCGAGCACGGTGCCGTAGACGACGTGCGCGCCGACCGTGAGCAGCGGCGTGGCGGTCCCGTAGTTGAGCGCCAACAGCCCGGGGGGTTCGAGTACGGCAGTCGAGTTGGGGCCGGCCCGGTCGCTGGCCATTCGGGGGTGGGCGCCGGGGAGCAGAGGTACCAGCACGGTCAGCGCCACTGCGGCGTGAGCGAGGCCGAAGATCGCGCCCAGCCACCACTCCGAGCGGTCGAGGGCGGCGAACCCGGCCGCGTAGAACAGGGCGAAGATCTCGCCGATGGCGAGATGGATGCCGAAGCCGAACACACGGGCCCGGTCGGGATCCTCCGCCGCAATCGTGCCGAGCATCAGCGGCAGGTCGAGCCGCGTACGGCCAGCGAGTTGGGCGCTGATCATGACGACGGTCAGCCCGGCGGTGGCGACCAACCCGAAGACGGCCCAGCCCGCCCAGTCCACTATCGGCCCTTGGCGTGTTCGTCGACGAGGGCGGACGATACAACACTGCAACTGTCCTTCGGGATCGACGCCAACGGGCCGATCCCGAAGGACAGGACGGGTGCTCGCCTCACATGCGGACGGGCGCCTCGGCCAGTGCGGCGCGCGCCTCGGCGAACAGCGTCTTCTCGGCACGCTGATAGATCGCCTCGGCCTCCGTGGCGGTGTTGCCGACCGCCGTCATCCCGAGCCGACCGTGCTCGGTGAGGCAGCTGATCATGTGGAACACGACGCCCACCTGGCGGGCCTGATCGAAGTGCAGACGATTCCGGGCGACGATGTCGAAGAGGTCGTCGATGGTCAGCGCCCGCAGGCTCTCCGCCTCCAGGTGGTCCGTCGCGACGAGGTGCTTCTCGTTCCCCTCGGCGGTCAGGAAGAGTCCGCTCGGTGCGTCGTAACGGCCGTCGGTGAGGAACTGCAGCGTCAGGAACGGATGCGTGGTGCCGCCCTTGCGAAGGTTCAGCTCGATGGCGTACGAGCTCCACTCGCCGGTGGCGCTGCGCACTGACACGAAGTCGATGGCGAACCGCCCGATCACGCCTTCACGCGCGAGACGCGCACCGATGACCTTCGCCTCGGCGCTGATCGCGGTCGCGTAGGCGATGTCGGCCGGGAATCGGCAGCCGAGGTAGCTCTGTCCACTCGGCCCGCCGAGCACCTGATCGTGCGTCGACAGCAACTCGACGTCACCCAGCGGCGTCACCCGCAGCTGCACGCTCGGGCTGCGCATCTCCACGCCGGCGATGAGCTCCTCGACGATCCCTCCTCGTTCGGCGAGCTTGCCCAGGTAGGCCTCGAGCGGGGTGTCCGGGTGTTCGAACTGCATCGCCCGCAGGCGGGCCATGGTTTCGGTGCGCTCGTGCGCGTCGTCCGGCTCGGGCAGGCCACGCAGATCCACCAGCGCGTTGCCCTGACCGGAGACACCCTCGTTGAGCTTGACGATCACGTCGCCCATCGCGCTGCGCTGCCGCCGCATCGAGGTCACGGCGTCCGCGACGTCGTCGAGCGTGTGCATGTCCTCCCGCCCGAGAGGGTGTCGGATCCCCTCCTCCGAGAAGAGGCGGCGGCAGCCGGTCTTCGTCCCCAGGTGCACCAGTCGGGGATCGGCGCCGTACATCGGGATCCCCAGCGCCACGGCGATGTCCCGCTCGAGCTCGGTCGTGTTGTACGGGATGAGATGGGACAACCCGGGGTCCGGGATGAGGGCGGCGATCCTGCGGAGGACCCGGGGCCGTTCGAGCAGCTTCTCGCTGAGCGGCCGGGGCGTGCCGTCGCCGATCGAGATGAGCGACAGTCGAGCGCGAGCATGGCTGGGGATCACGCCAGGGAGCAGCGCGAGGTAGTACTCGACGATGGCCGGCGCGATCGGCGTCGACGTGACGTACACCATGCGCAGGCGGGGCTCGCGCAGCAACAGGAGCAGGAAGAGGAACCGCTCCTCGTAGGCCTGCGTCATGCTCCCGCTGCGGTCGCCCAGTCGATCGAGCGTCACCGACGGGATGACGACCACCGACTCGTTCTCGAGGTTCAGGCGCATCGCGTCCCACACCGCCGGCAGGTTGAGCTGGAGGCGATCGAAGATCTGGTAGCGCTGCTCGTCGTCGAGGTCGGACAGGTCGACCGTCGCGTTCCTGCCGGCGACGGTGCCGAGCGCGCTCATTGGTGCACCACGTCGTTGTGGACGATCGACGCGGCGGCGCGGGCGGTGCACCAATGAGCCAAGGCACCGCAACGCTGGTTCGCTCGCTCGAAGACTCGTTCGCTCACGGCGTGATCCGAGCCATGTCGATGCCCTTCACGTCGAACGCCGGCACGGGCCGGCTGAAGCCGTCCAGCGCGAGATCCCCGACCGGCGTGGTGACGATGAGCTCCTCGGCACTGGCGAGCACCCGCTGCGTGACGAGGATCTGCCAGGGCTGCGCCGCCGCGCAGAGCCGAGCAGCGAGGTTGACGACGCTGCCGATCGCGGTGTAGTCGGAGCGACCCTCGAACCCGATGCGGCCCATCGTCGCGTAGCCCTGGGCGATGCCGACGCCGAAGCCGAGATCGTGTCCGCGTTTGGACCACGAAGCCGCGAGATCACGCACCCTGGTCCGCATCGAGACGGCCATGCGGACGGCTCGCACGCACGCGTCGTCGCACGGGATCGGGTCGTTGAAGACCACCATCAGGCCGTCGCCGATGAATCGCTCGAGGGTGCCCTCGAAGCGGAAGACCAGGTCGCCGAGTGCGGCGTGGTAGTCGCGCAGCACCCCCATGACCTCTTCCGGCTCGCTGGACTCGGCGAAGGGGGTGAACCGCCGGAGGTCGCAGAAGGCGACCACGATCTCGCGGCGATGGCTCTCCAGGAAGGACTCGTCGCCGGAGTCCAGGATCAGCTCGGCCATCTGCGGTGGCAGGAAGCGGCGCAGGCGCGCAGCCCGTTCGAGCTGCGCGACCTGCGACTCGACGCGCTCCTCCAGCTGTCGGTTCCAGGCCTCCAGCTCGTCCGCCTGATGCCGAATCGTGTCCTGGTAGCGCTTGACGCGAACGAGCGACTTGACCCTGGCCAGCAACTCGCCCTGATCGAAGGGCTTGGTGATGAAGTCGTCGGCCCCGGCCTCGATCGCCCGGACCTTCTGTTGGGTGTCGCTCGCCGTCACCATCACGACCGGCAGGAAGGCCGTGTCCGGGTCCTCGCGGATCCGCCGGCACACCTCGTATCCGTCCATGCCGGGCATCAAGATGTCCAGCAGGACGAGGTGGGGCTGCTCGTCGCGCAGCAGATCCAACGCCTCCTCACCCGACGCGGCACGCAGCACCCGGTAGCCGCGCGGGCTCAGCACGGCGTCGAGCAGCCGGATGTTCGGCGGCTGGTCGTCGACGACGAGGATCGTCGCCTCGTTCATGCCGACTCCGTCGACAGGAATCGTTGTACCTGTCCCGGGAGCTCGCGGATGCCGAACGGCTTCTCCATGTACCCGTCGAAACCGGCCCGGACGGCCCGCTCGCGGTCCTCCCGCATCGCGAAGGCGGTGACCGCGACCACGGGCACGCCCTGGCTCCAGGGACTCGCCCGCAGCTGCCGCAACGCCTCGATGCCATCGATGCCGGGGAGCTGGAGATCCATGAGCACGAGATCGGGACGACACTCGGCGGCGAGCTCGACACCCTGCTCGCCCGTCCGCGCCTCGACCACCTCGTAGCCGGCGTAGCTGAGCACGTCACGGACGAGCTTGAGGTTCAGTTCGTTGTCCTCGACGACGAGGATGCGGTGACCGTTGGTCATCGACGTCCCTCCGATCCGAGCGCCGGCGCCGCGTCGGAGCTCGGTTCGGACATCACCCCGGCTCGGGTCAGCGCGGCGAGGAGCTGGTCGCGGCCGACCGGTTTGACGAGGTAGTCGGAGGCGCCGAGCGAGCGGCCCTTGACCCGCTCGTCGAGGATGGAGACCACGATCACGGGGATGTCGGCGGTCTCGGCGTCCCGCTTGACGGCGGCGAGCACATCCCACCCGTCGACGACCGGCAGCAGGATGTCGAGGACGACGGCCACCGGTCTGATCCGCCGGATGGCGTCCAACCCGCTCGGTCCATCGTGCGCGCTGGACACCTCGAAACCGGCGCTCTCGAGGTAGACGGCCAGCAGGTCGGTGGACGGACGATCATCCTCGATCACGACGACCGTGGCCACGCTCCCCTCGTCACGCGCTCGCGGCCGGTCACTGTCCGGCGCCCGCTGCGATCCGACGGGCACGGTGAACCCGAACGTGCTCCCGGCACCCACTTCGCTGTCGAGCCACATCCGGCCGCCCATCAGCCCGACGATCCGCCGGCACAGGGTCAGACCGAGGCCCGTGCCCTCCTGCGTGCGCGATGCCCGCAGCGCCTGCTGGAACGATTCGAAGATGCGCTCGCGGTCCTCCGGCGCGACACCGATGCCGTTGTCGGTGACGGTGATCGCCACGGCGTCCCCCTCCATCCTCGCCGCGACGACGATCTCGCCGCCCTCAGGCGTGAACTTCACGGCGTTGCTCAGCAGGTTGAGCACCACTTGCTTGAACCGCAGCTCGTCGGACTCCACGGAACCGACCCCCGGGTCGACATCGAGGATCAGTTCGACGTGGTGGCGCGCGGCGCGCTCGCGCACCATCGAGATCCCGTACTCGAGCGCCTCGCGCACCGAGAACGGGGCACTGGCCAGGTCCATTCGGCCGGCCTCGACCTTGGACAGGTCCAGGATGTCACTGAGGAGCTGCAGGAGGTGCTTGCCCGAGCTCAGGATGTCACCGAGGTACTCCTCCTGGCGATCGTTGATCTCGCCGAACATGCGGTCGAGCAACACCTCCGAGAAGCCGATGACGGCGTTGAGGGGGGTGCGCAGTTCGTGCGACATGCTGGCGAGGAACTCGGACTTGTGGCGGCTGACCACCTCCAACTCGCTGGACTTGCGTTCGAGCTCGCGGAACAGCCGCGCGTTGAGGATCGCCAGCGCCGACTGGCTGGCGAAGGTCTGGAGCAGTTCCAACGTCTCCTCGGGGAAGTCGCCGGCCCGCAACCGACGCATGACGAGGACGCCCACGATGCTCCCGTCGCGGAGCATCGGCACGGCGACCATCGACCGCCAGCCGGCGTCGTGGAGCAACTGCTGATGCACATCCAGCGTCATGCCGTGCATGTCCGCGATCTGCAGCGGTCGCGCCTCCATCGCGGCGCGGCCGACGAACGTTTCGCGCAGTGAGATCCTGACGCTGCGCAGCTGTTCGAGCACCTCGTCGCTGGTCCCGTAGGCCGTGCGCACGAAGAAGCGCTGCTGGCCCGGATCGAACTCCATCAACGAGCCGCCATCGGTGTCGGACAGCTGCACGGCGTGCATGACGATCGTCGAGAGCACCGTGTCGAGGTCGAGGCTGGAGCTCACCGCCTCCCCGACCTGGCCCAGCGCCTCGAGCTGGTCGACCTTGCGGGCAAGTTCGGCGCTGCGGGCTTCGAGGGCGCGCACGAGGTCCATGTTGCGGACGGCGATCGCCGCCGCAGCGGCGAACGCCGTGAGGAGCCTGATGGCTCGATCGTTGAAGGGGTCGATCTCCGTGCGCCACACCGTCAGGACGCCCACGACGTCGTCGTCGAGCAGCATCGGAGCGCCCATGATCGTGCGGTAGCCGGCGATCCGCTGGGACTCCTGGTGCAGGTAGCCCGGGTCGGCCAGCACGTCCGGGATCTGGGTGGTGCGTCGGTCGAGCCCGACACGACCGACGAGGGAGTCGTGATTGCGGGAGATGGGGTGTTCCGTCAGGTGCTCGACGAAGTGGGTGGACAGACCCGACGATCGGGCGAGACGGTAGACCGGTCCGTCGAGGAGGTGGAGTTGCACGCCGTCGGCACGGCACAGCCGGCGGGCGCTGTCGACGATCGTGCCGAGGACGAGATCGAGGTCGGACGCCGACCGGCCCATCGCGGTGAGCACCTCGTCGGTGGCCACGATCCCCTCGCGCGCGTCGTCGAGATCGCGTTGCAGGCGTTCGATCTCCAATGCGTCGACCACGCGAGCCGCCCCAGCGTCGGCCATCACCATTCTCCCTCGGTTGCCGACGACCGTACTACGCCTCAGCCCACCGGAGATCCCTCACCGGGCTGTCGGCGGCCGCGGCGTGGCTCAGCTGTCGTGGATGATGATGCCGCGGATGTTCTTGCCGGCGAGCAGGTCGTCGTAGCCCTCGTTGACCTCTTCCAGGCGATACGTCTTGGTGATCAGCTCATCGAGGCGGATGTCCCCGGTCCGGTAGAGGTCGAGCAGCTTGGGGATGTCGTAGGTCGGGTTGGAGTTCCCGAACAGCGTCCCTTTGACCTCCTTGCGGAACAGCGTCATCATCGCGCCCGACAGGTGCACGGTCAGCTTGGCCGGATCGGCCAGACCGGTGATCACCGCCGCGCCGCCCTTGCGGATCGTGTCGAAGGCCTGCTGCACCACCGTCTCGTCGACGACGTCGACGGTGATGATCGCCTTGTCGGCGCCGACACCGCGGGTCAGCTCGAGCGCCAGCTCCATCGCCTCCTCACCGGAGGCCACGGCGTGGGTGGCCCCGAGTTGCTGGGCCATCTCCCGCTTGTTCTCCAGCGGATCGACGGCGATGAGGTGCTTGGCGCCGGCGAACCGGGCGCCCTGGACGGCGTTGATGCCGATCCCGCCGATGCCGTACACGACGACCGTGTCGCCCGGCTCGACCTTGGCCGCGTACACCGCCGACCCCCATCCCGTCGGTACGCCGCAGCCGACCAACACGGCCTTGTCCAGCGGGAGATCGTCGTCGACGCGCACGCAGGACGCCTGGTGGATGGTGGCGTACTGGCTGAACGTGCCGATCATGCACATCGCTCCGAGGTCTTGACCGCGCCCGTGGAAGACGAACCGCCCACCCGGGAGCATCCCCTCGAGGATCGTCGCCCCCATGTCGCAGATGTGCTGCTGGCCCGTCGCGCACCACCGGCACACGCCGCAGTTGGGGATGAACGAGCACACCACGTGGTCGCCGGCCTTGACCCGGGACACACCCGGTCCGATCTCTTCGATGATCCCCGCCCCCTCGTGACCGCCCACGATCGGGAAGCGGGGAACGATGTCCCCGTGGCGGAGGTGCTCGTCGGAGTGGCACAACCCCGCATGCGTGTAGCGGATCAGAACCTCGTTCTCGCCCGGACCGTCGAGCTCCAGCTCTTCGATCTCCCACGGCTTGCCGAGCTCCCACAGGACAGCGGCCTTGGTCTTCATCGTCAACCCCTTGTCTCGCCCGACGTCCGATTCGGACGGGCTGTCGAGATCGTACGTAACGGCAACAGGGACGGCGTCACGAACCCACGCCAGCGCCGGAGGTCGGTGAGACCGGCGTCAGTAGCGCTCGGGGACGAAGCGCTGCGACTCGAGCGGGGGTCGGACGTACGTCGGGTCGGGCCGCTGCCGCCGCGGCAACTTCAGCGTCGGTTGCTCGACCTCGTGGTACGGGATCATCGACAGCAGGTGGGAGATGGCGTTGAGCCGGGCGCGCTTCTTGTCGTCGGAGTTGACCACCCACCAGCGCGACTCGGGGATGTCGGTGTGCAGGAACATCGCGTCCTTGGCCCGTGAGTAGTCGAACCAGCGCTTCCGTGACTCGAGGTCCATCGGACTCAACTTCCACCGCTTGGAGCGATCGTCGATGCGGCCCTTGAAGCGCCGTTCCTGTTCCTCGTCGCTCACCGAGAACCAGTACTTGATGAGGACCACTCCCGAGCGCAGCAGCATCTTCTCGAACTCGGGAGCAGAGCGCAGGAACTCGGTGTACTCGTCCGGCGTGCAGAAGCCCATCACGTGCTCGACACCGGCCCGGTTGTACCAGGAGCGGTCGAACAACACCATCTCTCCGGCCGCCGGCAGGTGCGTCACATAGCGCTGGAAGTACCACTGCGTGCGCTCCCGCTCGGTCGGTGTCCCGAGCGCCACGATGCGACAGAACCGGGGGTTCAACGGCTCGGCGATGCGCTTGATCACGCCACCCTTGCCGGCCGCATCACGTCCTTCGAACAGCACGACGACCCTCAGTCCTTGCTGACGGATCCAGTCCTGCAGCTTGACCAGCTCGGTGTGCAACTTGAGGAGCTCCGCCTCGTAGTCCGGCCTCCGCAACCGACGGCGTCCACCATCGTGGCGTGGACCGGTCATCTCGAGGTCGACCTGCCCCGGGGTTGGCGCACGGTGACGGCGAGACTTCTTCGACCCGTCCGTCTGGTGGCGGTGGGCCTCCTGTTCGACGGTGGATCCCCTGCTCACGACGCAAGTGTGGCACAGCGACGCATGGAGCGAAGGGGGGCACCCACGCGTCGGTGAGCTCGCGGCAGGCCGGTCACTGCTTGCGGCGCGCCATGTCCAGGATGGCCCGCTTGTGCGTGCCTTCGCCGAGCAGTCGATCGCCGACGTGGGCCGACACCTCGTAGGTGAGGAAGCGACCACGCTCGATCTCCGCCAGCCTCGAGCGCACCGTCACCTCCTCGCCGACCTGCGACCCGGCGACGTGCGACACGCACACGTGGATCCCGACGGTCACCTCGGTGGGGCCGAGGTGCTCCTGTGCCGACTCCAGGCAGATGCCCTCGATCAACCCGATCATCGACGGGGTCGAGAGCACCGGTGTGCCCGTGTGGCCGGTGCACATGTCCTCGGTGATCGGGAACGTCTTGGTGTTCTCGAGACCCGTGACGAGTGTTTCCTGCATCGCTGTCCTCCTGCAACGACCGTACGCCCGCGAGGACCTACCGCCGGCGCTGGCGGACGGTTCGGCGCATGATCGGGCGTGGGGGTGAGGAAGCGCTCTGGCGGCGGACGTCGACGGTCGTGAAGCCGGCCCGCTCGAACATCGGCACGGTGCCTCGCCACAGGTCCGCCGCCGAACGCCTCGACCGGCCCGGTGTCGAGGTGTCGACCGGGTAGGACTCCAGGAGGCGGACTCCGTTGGCGCGAGCGTGGTCGACCGTCGCCGCCAGCAGGGCCTCGGCCACCCCTTCACGTCGGGCCGCGGTGGCGACGACGAAGCAGACGACGGACCACACCGGCTTGTCGTCGACCGGGCGCAGCAGGCGAGAGGCCGTCAGCCGCCCGTAGGCCTGGCGCTGGTCGAAGCTGACCCAGCCGACCGGCGCACCGTCGCGGTAGGCGATCAGGCCGGCGGCCCGCCCGTCGGCAGCCGCCTCGGCGATCGACCGGTGGTGGACGGCCCGGTTGTCGCTCGGCGTCGACGCCGACCACTCGGCGTTGGACAGGCGCATGAACGCGCACTGGCAGAACCGTGGGTCCCCGGTGGCGAACAGGGCGTCGAGGTCCGCGGCGTTGTCCGGGCTCACCGGCTCGATGCGCAACCCCGCCGCGGCCATCGGCCCGACCGTACTCCGCGACTGTCCTGCCTGATCGGCCCGATCGGGCCGATCAGGCAGGACAGAACGCTGGGGGCGAGACGGCAGACAAAGTTGATCAACTCGGTCGGCATTGGTTGACTGTCGGGATGGCGAACGGTCCGTACCTCGGTGTCGCCATCGACGGTGCGGGCGCCCACCCGGCGGCGTGGCGTGCCCCCGGGGCGGTGCGCGGCCTGTTCACCGCCGAGCGACTGGTCGCCCTGGCCCAGACCGCCGAGGTCGCCGGGTTCGACTTCCTGGCCCTCGACGACGGGTTCGACCCGCCGGAACCCGGTTCGGCCACGTTGCCGGGCCGGTTCGACGCTCTGCTGGCCATGGCCCGGGTGGCGCCGGCCACGTCATCGATCGGCCTCGTGGCGACGATCACGACGACGCACACCGAGCCGTTCCACATCTCCAAGAACGTGGCCACGCTCGACCTCGTCTCCGACGGGCGGGCCGGCTGGCACGTCAGCCGTGTCGACGACCGACGAGGCGGTGCGGGCCTTCGGCCGGACGTCGCCGCGACCGGCGGCCGAGCTGTGGGCCGAAGCCGAGGATGCCATCGAGGTCGTCAGCCGGCTGTGGGACAGCTGGGAGGACGACGCCGTCATCCGCGACCGGGACACTGGCCGGTACGTCGACCGCGACAGGCTGCACTACATCGAGTTCGAGGGCCCGTTCTTCAGCGTCCGTGGCCCGTCGATCACCCCGCGATCGCCCCAGGGCCAACCAATGGTGATCGTGACGGCGGCGGACGACCACGCCACGGCCGTGGCCGCCCGGCGCGCCGACATCGTGCTCGTCGACGTCGCCGACGTCGACACAGCCCGCCGCCGCCGCGACGACATCCGTGGCCGTGTGGCCGCGGCCGGCCGGGATCCCGACGACGTCACCGTGCTCGCCGTCGCCCGGGTCGGCGAGCCGGGGCTGCGGGCGGAGCTCGACCGGCTCCTCGCCGCGTCGCCGGTGGCGCTCGACGTCGTCGACGATGCCGCCGGTGTCGCCGCCACGCTCGAGTCGTGGTCGCGGCAGGGCGCCGTCGACGGGTTCGTGGTCCAGCCCGACGTCCTGCCCACGTCGCTCGACTGGCTCGCCGCCGAGGTCATGCCGCGGCTCGAGTCTCGCCGTCCATCGGGCACGCTGCGCGAGCGCTTCGGTCTCCCCCGCCCGCCCAACCGCTACGCCACCACCGAGGTCGCCCTGTGACCCGCCGCAAGCAGATCCACCTCGCCGCCCACTTCCCGGGCGTCAACAACACGACGGTCTGGAGCGATCCCGACTCCGGCAGCCAGACCGACTTCTCCTCCTTCGTGCACCTCGCCCAGACCGCCGAGCGGGGCAAGTTCGACTTCTTCTTCCTCGCCGAGGGCCTGCGCCTGCGGGAGCACCGCGGTCGGATCTTCGACCTCGATGTCGTCGGACGGCCGGACTCGCTCACCGTGCTGGCCGCCCTCGCCGCGGTCACCGAACACATCGGTCTGGCGGCGACGCTGAACACGACGTTCAACGAGCCCTTCGAGCTGGCCCGCCAGTTCGCCACGCTCGACCACCTGAGCAACGGGCGGGCGGCGTGGAACGCCGTGACGTCCCCCGACGCCTTCACGGGCGAGAACTTCCGCCGCGGCGGGTTCCTCGAGCGCGATGACCGCTACCGGCGCGCCGCCGAGTTCGTCGAAGCCGCCCGGCTGCTGTGGGACACCTGGAGCGACGATGCCGTCGTGGCCGACACCGACACCGGGATCCTCGTCGATCCCGATGCCGTGGCGCCGTTCCGCCACGACGGCCCGCAGTTCTCGATCGAGGGTCGCTTCGACGTCCCCCGCAGCCCGCAGGGCTACCCCGTGATGATCCAGGCCGGCGACTCCGACGGCGGTCGGGAGCTGGCCGCCGAGCACGCCGATGTCATCTTCAGCCGACACTCCGGGTACGCCTCGGGACAGGCGTTCTACACCGACGTCAAGCAACGGCTGGCCCGCTACGGGCGTCGCCAGGACGACCTCAAGATCATCCCGGCGGCCACGGCCGTGGTCGCCGACACCGACGCCGACGCCGAGGAGCTGGCGGCCCACATCCGTCTGCAGCAGGTCAGCCCGCAGGGTGCGATCGCCTTCGTCGAGCAGGTGTGGGGGCGGGACCTGTCGGGATACGACCCCGACGGCCCGTTGCCCGAATTCGACCCCGATGTCGACGGCAGTACGGCGATCACCCGCGGCCGCGTCCGCCACGAGGCCGATTCGCTCGCCGTCGCCGCCAGGTGGCGCGAGCTCGCCGAGCGCAAGGGCCTGACCATCCGCCAGCTGGTCATCGAGGTGACCACCCGCTCGGCGTTCGTCGGCAGTCCGGCGACCGTCGCCGAGACGATCGATCGCTACGTCCAGGGCGACGCCGCTGACGGTTACATCCTCGTCCCTCACCTCACGCCGCGCGGCCTCGACCGCTTCGTCGACGACGTCGTCCCGCTGCTCCAGGAGCGCGGCGTGTTCCGCACCGACTACGAGGGTCCGACGCTGCGTGATCACCTGGGCATCTCCCGCCCGCCGGGTCGCGCTGCCTCCCGGCTCGCCCGCTCGGCCGGCTCGTAGACGGTGCGCCCGCTCTCGCTCGCCCTCATCGGCGCCGGCCCGACGGCGTCATCGCTGCTCGAGCGGCTGGCCGCCAGCGCGCCGGAGCTCCTCGCCGGACGATCGTTGCAGGTGCACCTGATCGATCCCCACCGCGCCGGCACCGGCCGGGTCTGGCGGCCCGACCTCCACCCGCTGCTGTGGATGAACTCGATGGCCGAGGACGTCACGATGTTCACCGACGAGTCGGTGCACATCGCCGGGCCGATCCGTCCCGGTCCCTCCTTGCACGAGTGGGCCCACGAGATCGACGACGCGACGCTCGCCGCGCTGGCCCCAGCCGAGCTGATCGAGGAGATTCGCGGCCTCGACGGCATGACGTTCCCGACCCGGCTCGTGCAGTCGGTGTACCTCGACTGGTTCCATGCCGAGGTCATCGCCTCGTTGCCGGCGGAGGTCGAGGTCATCATCCACGAGGCGCTGGCCGTCGACCTGCAGGACTGCCCCGACGGTGGGCAGGCCGTCGTGCTCGACGGGCGCGTTGAGCCGTTGCTCGTCGACGTCGCCGTGCTCGCCCTCGGGCACCTCGATGCCTGGCCCGGGCCGGTGGAGACCGCGCTGACAGCGTTCGCCTCCGCATTCGGGCTGACCTATCTCCCCGCCGGGCACACTGCCGAGCAGGACCTGTCGGCACTCCGGCCGGGGGCAGACGTCATCACGCTCGGCTTCGGGCAGGCGTTCACCGACCTGTTGATCCTCGTCACCGAGGGACGTGGCGGCCGGTTCGTCGACGGCCCGGACGGCACGCTGTGCTACGAGCCGAGCGGTCGAGAACCGGTCATCCACGTCGGCTCACGTCGCGGCGTGCCGTACCGATCGAAGCTGGACTACCGGCTGCAGGGGCCACCGCCCGCGCTGCCGATGTTCCTCGACGAGGCGGCGGTCGAGCACCTGCTCGCCCGGGACGACCAGCTCGATTTCCGCCGCGACGTGCTGCCGGTCCTCGTCAAGGAGATCGGCTGGGCCTGGTACCACGAGCTGTTCCTCGCTCACCCGTCGCGCACGACGCTGCCGTGGGACGCCTTCGCGGCGCGGTACGCCGAGCTCCATGACCGTGAGGCGATCGACCGCCTCGTCGCCGAGACCGTGCCCGACCCCGCCGACCGCTTCGACCTCGAGGCGCTCGACCGGCCGCTGGCCGGCCGCCGCTTCGAGTCAGCCGCGGACCTCCACCGTCACGTGGCCCGGCACGTCGCCGACGACGTGGCCCGCCGCACCGACCCGTCCTACAGCGCGGACCTCGGCGCGTTCATGGCGATGCTGCTCAGCTTCGGCACCCTCGGACGGATCGGCGCCTCAGGTCGCCTGACGCCACGGTCGCGCGTCGAAGGCCTCGGGCGGTGGTGGTTCAGCTTCTTCATGTACTACGCCAGCGGACCGCCGCCCGCCCGCCTGCGCCAGTTCCTGGCCCTCGCCCAGGCCGGGCTGCTGCGGTTCATCGGTGCCGACACGGTGGTCAGGGCCGACATCGACCGTGGGTGCTTCGTTGCCCGCAGTAGCAGCCATCCCGAGGAGATCCGCGCCCGAGCGGTGGTCGACGCCCGCATCGCTGCGCCCTCGGTCAGCCGGACCGCGGACAAGCTGCTGCGGCGCCTCCACGAACGGGGCGACGTCGTCGAGGAGGTCGTCAGCGACGGCGACGGGTGGACGGCCAACACCGGCAAGGTCCTGGTGACAGGACCGGACCTGCGCCTCGCTCGTCGGGACGGGACGAGCCACCCGCGGCGCCATGCCGTCGGCGTGTTCACCAGCCGCCCGGCGGCCGGGGCCTTCGCCCGCCCCCGCACGAACGCCCCGGCGTTCCGCCAGCACGATCAGGTCGCCCGGGCCGTCCTCGCCACGCTGGCATCGCTCCACCCGGTGCCTGCCCTCCCCCGTCCGGCCTGACGCTCACACGGCGTCGAACGGGGCGGCGTAGCGGAACACGCCGGTGATGGCCGGCGACCACGCGTTGAGTGGGCGGGCCTGGAAGTGCTCGCCCCAGGCGGGGTCCGGCGCACCGATGCCGAGCGATTCGGCGGGTCGGAACCCGAAGCGGGGGTAGTACTCGACGTGGCCGAGCAGGACGACGACGGGATGGTCGAGGGCATCGGCAGCCCCGAGCACGGCGTGCATCAGCGCGCCGCCGACGCCGCGATGCTGGTGCGCGGGCAGGACGCCGAGCGGGCCGAGCCCGAGCGCCCGGTGAGCGCCGACCGCGCCGATCGTGCACACGACATGGCCGACGACGGCACCGCCTGCATCGTCCGCGACCAGGGAGAGCGCCGGGACCCACCCGGCGTCGGCGCGCAGGTCGCGCACGAGGGCGACCTCGGGCGGCGGGCCGACGAGCCCGGGCCGGGCGAACGCCGCGGCGTGCACCGCGTCGATGGCCTCGACGTCGTCCACGGTCTCGCGGCGGATCAGCACCTGGGCAGCCTTCCCGACGGCGGTTGCCTGGCCAAGTGGGTTCCTGCGGTCACGCCCCGGCGGTCGCCAGCGGCGTCACCGCCGGCTCGGCCGCGGCGAGGGCCCGGTCGGTGACGACGACGAAGATCAGCGGCAAGCACAGCGCGCTCAGCCCAGCGGATGTCCAGAAGACGGCCTCCAGCCCCCACCGCGCGCCGACGAACCCGCCGAGCGCGGCACCGAGCGGCATCGTGCCCCACGCCATCAGGCGGTAGCCGGCGTTGACGCGCCCCAGCAGGTGGTCGGGCACGATGCGCTGGCGCAGCGAGACGGTGATCACGTTCCAGCCGATCGTCAGCACGCTGCTGGCGAGGAACGCCACGGCGATCCACACGACCGACGCGGTCAGCGCCGGGGCGAGGGAGAAGACGGGAAAGAAGATGGCGGCGAGGAGCAACGCCCGCCGGCGGCCCAGGCGGCGCTCGATGCGCGCCGCGACCAGCGAGCCGATCACGGATCCGACGGCCAGCGTCGTGATCAACAGGCCCAGCCCGACTCCGGAGAGGCCCATCGGGCCGGGCTCGACGGCGAACAGCGGGAACACGGAGAACGTGGCCGTGGAGGCGAGGTTGGAGATGCCGACGCACACGGCCAATGTGCGTAGGAGGCGATGGCGGGCGAGGTAGCGGACGCCCTCGGCGATGTCGGCGCGCAGGCGGGTCGGACCGGCCTCGCGCGCCGGTCGGAAGCGGCCGGCGAGGAGAGTCAGCACGCCGGCCGCGAGCGCGTATGCCGCCGCACTCCCACCGAGAGCGCCGGCGAGGCTGATCCCGGCGATCAGGCCGCCGAGCGGTGGACCGACGAACTGGTTGGCGCTGAGCTCGATGGCGTAGAGCCGGCCGTTGGCGACCGACAGGCGGTTCGGGTCGTCGACGACGTTGGGCAGGATGGACTGGGCGGCCGTGTCGAAGAGCGTCTCGCCGACCCCGAGCCCGAAGGCCACGACGTAGAGCAGCCACAGCTCCTCGAGGCCGGCCGCGACGACGGCCGCCAGGCCGCCGATCACGAGCGCCCGCCCGAGGTCGACGAGCGTCATCGTGCGCCGGCGGTCGAGCCGGTCGGCCAGTGCGCCCGCGGGCAGCGAGAACAGCAGCCACGGCAGGCGTCCGACGAGCGTGACGGAAGCAAACGCAGCGGGGTCGCGGGTGATCCCCAGGGCGACGAGCGGGAGGGTGATCTGGAACACCCCGTCGGCGAGGTTCGACAACCCCGACGCCGTCGCCAGTCGAGCGAAGTTGTCGCGCCAGGACATCGATTGAATTCTCTCAATCGATTATCATGCAGTCAATGGCAGACCCGGCGAGCTCGTCGACGGCACCAGCCGACACGCCGCGTCCGGAAGCCACCCCGGCGGAGTTCAAGGCCATGGCGCACCCGCTCCGGCTGCGGATCCTGCGCCTGTGCCTGCACGAGGCGATGACCAACAAGCAGATCGCCGACCGTCTCGGCCACGACCCGGCGACCACGCTGTACCACGTGCGCCGGCTGACCCGCACCGGCTTCCTGGCGGCGGAACCGGTGCGCGCCGGGCCGAGCGGGGCTCTCGAGAAGCCGTATCGGGCGACCGGCAAGTCGTGGGTCCTCAAGGTGCCTCGCCCCGAGGACCTCATCGTCAACGCCCTGGCGGCGATGGACGCGGCACGGGACGAGATCGCCGACGCCGGGCCGCAGTCCCTCGTCGTGCACAGCCGGCGAGGCCTGCAGCTCGATGACGAGGAGATCGCCGAGCTGGCGGCCCGCTTCGAAGCGCTGATCCAGGAGTACGCCGGCCGCCCACCGACGCCGGGCGGTACGAAGCTCGGCCTGTTCGTGTCCGCGCACCGGATGCCGTAGCTCGCGGGCGGCTCAGCCCGCGGCGTCGAGGACGAAGCCGGCGAGCGTCGCCGCGTAGCCATCGACGAGGCGCGGCGGGTCGCCCGTCTGGACGCGGTGGTCTCCGCCCGGCAGGACGGCGACCGTCAGCAGGTCGGCGCGCACCTCGGCGCGGTAGACCTCGACGCTGTCCTCGACCGGGACGATCTCGTCGTCGGCGCCGAACAGCGCCAGCACGGGCACCTCGATCCGCCGCATCGCCGGTCGGGGGTCGTGGTCGAGGATCGCCCGGGCGAGCTCCCACTCGCGTCCGTCGGCCGCCACGAACCCGGCGCCGTCGTCGGCACCCAAGCGCCTTCAGCTGCGCCTGTGCCGAGTCGAAGCCGACACCGCGGCGCAACATCTCGGCCATCGCATCGAAGGCGTCGAGGCGGCTCGCGATCTGCGCCGGCGTCCGCCCCGCTCGCCGCAGTTGCTGGTGCAGCGCGTAGCGATCCTGCACGGCCGGCGAGACACCCGGCCCGGAGTTGGTGATCACCAGGTCCGCCGGCGCCCCGCCCGCCGCGGCCTCGAGCACGACCCATCCGCCCTGGCTGTGCCCGAACAGGGCGAACGGGCCGGGCAGACCCGACGTGGCGAGGTGCTCGAGCGCAGCTGTGGCGTCGACGGCCTGCTCGACGATGCCGGCCTCCGTCCAGTGGCCCGACGACCCCCCGACGCCGCGCTTGTCGAACGAGGCGACGGCCACGCCGGCTGCCAGCAAGTGCTCGCGGATCTGCGGGAAGTAGACGTCGTTGTCGCGGTCCGACGGGCCCGAGCCGGGGTGCATCAGCAGCGTCGCCGCGGCGGGCCCGACGGGCTGCCACAGCGAGCCGGCCAGCTCGACGTCGCCGGACCGCACCGTCAGCGAGTGTTCGGCTCCGGCCATCGCCGCCGACGGTACTGAGCGTGCGACGAGAACGGCCGCCACCGCGATGTGGCATGTTCACACGCCCTTAACAGGGGTCTGCCTACGCTCCCTGACGTGGGTGACCAGCGGGCGGACGTCGGGAACGTCCAACTCGGGCCACGGGAGCGGGCCGTGTTGGCGGTCCTCGCGGAGCACGGCGGGCGGGTCGTCGATCGTGATCGGCTGCGCCACGACGCCGGGCTGGACGACCTCAACCCGCGGAGCTGCGACTCTGCACTGGTGGCCATCCGCCGGGCCCTCGGGCCGAGCGCCGTCATCTCCGTCCGCCGTCGGGGGTGGCGGCTGAGCCAGGAGGCCATGGCGATGGCCCTGGCCATCGTCTCGAGCCTCGGGTAGTCGTGCTCGGGGCCGTCGAGACCATCGACCTGGCGCGGCTGCTCCTCGATCTGTTGATCGTCGTGGCCGCCGCCAAGCTGGCGGCGGAGGTCGCCGAACGCCTCGGGATCCCCGCCGTGCTGGGAGAGATCCTCGCCGGCATCGTCATCGGACCATCGGCGCTCGGCCTCGTCGAGCTGGGCGGAGACCGCGGCACCAGCCTGGGCATCCTCGCCGAGATCGGGGTCCTGCTGCTGTTGGTCCAGGTCGGGATGGAGATGGACCTCGCCGAGCTCGGGCGGGTCGGTCGGGCATCGATGCTGGTCGCCGTCATCGGCGTCGTCGCGCCGTTCGCCGCCGGAACCGGGGCCGGCATCGCCCTCGGCTGGGGGGCCGACACGGCCATCTTCCTCGGAGCCGCCCTGACCGCGACGAGCGTCGGCCTGACCGCCCGGGTGTTCGGCGACCTCCATGCCCTCGCAACGGTCGAGGCGCGCATCGTGCTCGGCGCCGCGGTCGCCGACGACGTGCTCGGGCTGATCATCCTCACCGTCGTCGTCAAGGTCGTGACCGGCGACGCGGTGACGGTCGGCGTGGTGACCTCGACCGTGCTCATCGCCGCGGCGTTCCTCGTCCTGGCGGGGCTGTTCGGGGTCCTCGTCGTGCCCCGCATCCTCAGCGCCGTCCACCGCTTCTCCCGGTCCGGCACGACCCTCACCGTCACCGCCCTCGCCGTGGTCCTCGGCCTCGCCGTGCTCGCCGACGCGGCCCAGCTGGCGTTCATCATCGGCGCCTTCGTCGCCGGGCTGGCGATCGGCCGCAGCGATCACCACGAGCGCATCGCCGGCGACCTCAACAGCGTCGGCGGAATCTTCATCCCGGTGTTCTTCGTGCTCATCGGCGTCAACGCCGACCTCGGGGCGATGCTCCGCCCGAGCGTCCTGCTCGACGCCTCGATCCTCCTGGTGTTCGCCATCGCCGGCAAGATCATCTCCTGTTACGGCGCGGCGGGTACCACTGCCGACCGCCTGCTGGTCGGGTTCGGGATGATCCCCCGCGGCGAGGTCGGGCTGATCTTCGCCAGCATCGGGCTGGCCCAGGGCGTACTCGACGAGGAGTTCTACGGCGCGCTCCTCCTCGTCGTGTTGCTCACCACCGTCGTCACGCCGCCGCTGCTGCGCTGGCGGATCGGCTCCACCGGGCGGGCCGACGTCGCCACGCTCGACGAGGCGACCACGCCGGAGCCCGAAGACGGGTGGGTCGCCTTGCGCGCCGGCGAGATCGTGCTCATGGGATCGCCGTCGTCGAGCGGCATCTCCACCGTCGCCCTCCAGGCGGCCGCCCTGGCCCACAGCGGCCGGCCCAGCGAGATGCTGCTCCAGTGGTTCGGCGACCGGCGCACCCTGCCTGTCTCGTGGACCCGCGACAACACCGCTGCGCTCCTCGACGTGCTGCGTCGCGGCAACCCGCGCGCCGTGCGCCTGCTCGACGTGACGGGCGTGCTGGAGCGGGGCGTCCCGACCATCGCCGATGCCGTCGCCCGGCGGCGGGCCGACCCGAGCGAGCTCGATCCGGGACGGGTCCTGCGATTCCCGACGATCGCCCTCGTCGAGGAGCTGCTGGCCGATGCAGGCGACGGCAGCCGGTGGTCGGAGCCGGCGACGGTCACCGCCCTCGCCGCCCTGGTGCTGGACGTCGTCGGCGTCGACGCCACACCCGGCGACGTCCGCCGCCTGCTCGATGAGCTGGTCGTCGCCGATCCCGCGGCGGTCGAGCATCTCCTCGGCGCGGCCCGCCTCCTGCGGGCCGGGGCCGGCGACCTCGACGCCTATGCCGAGGCCGAACTACGCCAGCTCGCCACCCACATCGGTACCCCGGCCACGGCGGAGGGCGCCTACCTCGTCGCCGTCGCCAGCTCGCCCGACGACCGCCACCGGGAGCGGCTCGATCAGCTGTACGGCCTCGTCACCGACCTGCTCGTGCACCCCGAACTGCTCGGCGCGCAGGCCGACTCCCTCGCCGCGACCCGGCGGGCCGAGGCCGAGCGGTTGGTCGACGAGCCGGCCGCCGTGACGCGGCTCCGTGGCGCACCGGTCAGCTACCTGCTGACCCACGAGCCCGACGAGCTCGCCCGCCAGGCCAGGCTCGTCGAGCCGCTGCCGGCGGCCGGCACTGTTCGTGTCGCTGTCAGCCCGGCCGGTCCACTCGACCACTGGCTGATCGATGTGGCCTGCCGTGACAGCGACGGTCTGTTGGCCCGGCTCACCCGGACGTTGACGGCAGCCGGCTGTGACATCGCCGCGGCCACCGTTGCCACGTGGCCCGACGGCGCTGTCGTGGACAACTTCCTCGTGCGCTCGGCCGTCCGTCCCCGCGCCCGGCCGCTGGCCGAGCAGATGGAGGCGGGCCTCCGCCAACGCCTTGTCGTGGAGCCGGAGAGCGGCCTACGCGCGGCGTTCGACAACGACGCCCTCCCGTGGCACACGGCGTGCACGGTCACGGGGAGGGACCGTCCCGGCGCCCTCTCGTCGCTGACCGCCGCGTTCGCCGCCGGCGGCGCCGTCGTCCACCGTGCCCGTGTCACCACCGTCGAAGCGGAGATCGTCGACCGCTTCACGCTCAGCGATCGGCGTGGCCGCAAGTTGGACGACCACGCCATCGCCCGCGTCATCGCCGCCCTCGACGGCGATGTCTCGCGCCGCTCGCGCTTCCTCTCGCGGCGCTGACGACGCGCCCGACGCGCAAGAACGCAACAGATTCGAAACCTCCCCGCCCCGCCGCGGAAACGCGGACGTTCTGAACTGTCGCACGGATCGGCCGGGCGGTCGGTCCAGGTCTACGGACCTCGAAACAGGGAGAACCCATGCGGAGAAAACGAGGGCTCAGGTACCTCTTCGGCGGCCTCGCCGGCGCCACGTTCGTCACCGTCTTCGCCGGCGGCGTCGCCTACGCCCAGGAGGAAGACCCGGTCGCGGCCGTCGCCGGGAGCCTCAACATGCTGTGGGTGGTGATCGGAGCGGTCCTGGTCATCTTCATGCAGGCGGGGTTCGCCCTCGTCGAGACCGGCTTCTGCCGGGCCAAGCACGCGGCGCACGTCGTGAGCACGAACTTCGCCATCTTCGGCCTCGGCTTCATCGGGTTCTTCTTCATCGGGTTCCCCCTGTCGCTGAGCGCGCTCGACATGACGCCGTACTTCGACGGTCTCGGTGCGCCGGTCGGCAGCGCTCTGCTCGGTGACGGCAACTGGGTGTTCCTGTGGAAGGGGGGGTGGGCGCTCTCGGGCGGCGGCATCGATGCCGGCGTGCTGGCCATCTTCCTGTACATGGTCGCCTTCATGGACACCGTGGCGACGATTCCGACGGGCGCCATGGCCGAGCGCTGGAAGTGGGGCAGCTTCGTCATCTGGGGGCTGTTCTGCGGAGCCCTCTACTACCCGCTGTTCGCGGCGTGGACGTGGGGCGGCGGCTGGCTCTCCAAGACGTGGGACACGATGAACCTCGGTGCCGGTTACGTCGATTTCGCCGGCAGCGGGGTGGTCCATGCCGTCGGCGGCGTCGCCGCGCTCGCCGGCGCCAAGGTGCTCGGCGCCCGCATCGGCAAGTTCCGCGCCGACGGAACGCCACGGGCGCTCCCCGGCCACCACATCCCGATGGCCCTGCTCGGCACGTTCATCCTGTTGTTCGGGTGGTTCGGCTTCAACGCCGCCTCGACGTTCGCCGCCACCGACGTGCAGTTCGCCACCGTGGCGACGAACACGGCGATCGCCGGTGCGTTCGGCGCCATCGTCGCCATGCTGTGGATCACGCGCCGGGCCGGCAAGCCCGACCCCGGGATGATGGCCAACGGCATGCTCGCCGGTCTCGTCGCCATCACCGCCCCGTGCGCCTTCGTGTCGCCGGCGATGGCGGCGGTGATCGGTTGCATCGCCGGCGTGCTGGTGATCGAAGCCGTGTGGTTCGTCGAACGCCGGCTCAAGATCGACGATCCCGTCGGGGCGATCGCCGTGCACGGCGTCAACGGCACGTTCGGCGTGCTCGCCGTCGGTCTGTTCGCCAACGGCAGCTACGGCGCCGGCTGGAACGGCTCGAACTCCACGGGCATCGAGGGACTGTTCTGGGGTGACGCCGGGCAGCTCGGTGCGCAGGCCCTCGGCGTCCTCGTCATCTGGACGGTGATCTTCGGCATCGCCTACGCCTTCTTCAAGATCCAGGACGCCGTGTCCAAGGCGATGGGCAAGGGCGGCATCCGCTCCGCCGAGGCGGACGAGCACGCCGGCCTGGACCTGCCGGAGATGGGTGTGCTCGCTTATCCGGAGTTCGTGACCAGCCATGTCGGCGCGGCCGAGCGGTCCTGACGGCCGAGGAGAGGAACCGACATGAAGCTCATCACCGCCATCATCAAGCCCTTCAAGCTCGACGACGTGAAGGACGCCCTCAAGGCCGCCGGGGTCACCGGCATGACCGTGGCCGAGGTGCGCGGCTTCGGCCGCCAGGGCGGCCACACCGAGACCTACCGGGGCACGGAGTACCAGATCGACTTCGTTCCGAAGATCAGCGTCTCGATCGTCGTCGATGACGCGATCGCCGACGGGGTCGTCGACAGCATCGCCGCCGCCGCCCGCACCGACAAGATCGGCGACGGCAAGATCTGGGTCACGCCGGCGGAGCGCCTCGTGCGCATCAGGACCGGGGAGGAGGGCTCCGACGCGGTCTAGGCGCATCGAAGTCGGCTGCCCGCCCATCCCAAGCTGTCCGGGCGGGCAGCTCCGGTCCCGGGGACGGCGCCCCGCCGTCCCCGGGACCCCCACGCAGGGGTGAGGACGGTGAGGACGAGGAACCAGGGTCCGCTGGAGCAGGCCGCCGGCCAAGCGGTTCGCGACTATCTCGCGGCACTGCGCGCGGGGAGCGGCGGCGCCGCGACCCGCTCCGCCGACGACCTGCACCGACGCCTCGACGAGATCCACGACGAGCTGGAGACCGCGCCGCCGCTGCGGGAGCTCAAGCTGGTGCAGGAGCGCCACGAGATCCGGCGCCTGCTGGAGCTCGCCGAGCACGCCGAGCGTCCGTCGCCGGAGGACGCCTTCGTCGCCGTCGCCGCGGCCTACAGCCGCCGCCACCACATCGAGTACGCCGCGTGGCGGGAGGTCGGTGTACCGGCCGCGGTGCTCCGCCGGGCCGGGCTGCGACCGGAGCGCAGGCCACGTCGGGACGCAGGAGGTACGGAGCCGAGCCGAGAGGCGAGGTGACCAATCGTGACAGGCGCCGAGCGCGACCGATCCGTGGACGGCCGTCTTGACGGCGTCAGGATCCCTTGCGCAGGTCGACGCGCAGAACGAGGACGCCGTCCTCGACGGTCGCCTCGGCGTCGCCGATGATGGCGAAGTCCTGGAAGTCGGCCTGGGCCTGGGCGATGAACTGCTGACGCTCCTCGCCAGCGACGGGTGGGAGCGGGCGCCGCTTCACCGCCGCGGCACGGTCACGGAAGCGGGCCAGCATCTGCTCGACGTCGAACGAGGCCATGGGCGGACAGTACCCGCCGACCGTCAGGACGACTCCGGTGCCGCGACCGGCTCGTGGCTGGCGTGGCCGCTGGCGCTGGCGGCCGCCTCCCGGCCCTCGGGAGCCACAGGGCCGGGTCGTGGCTCGATGACCGGTTGCGACTCCTGGTCGGACCCCGGCGCCGGCTCGAGGGCGGGCTCGTCGACGACCCCTTCGTCGGCGGCGTCGGTGACCGGCTCGGCATCGGCGTCGACGACCTCGACCGGCTCGGCGGCGTCGGCGACCGGCTCGGCATCGGCGTCGACGACCTCGACCGGCTCGGCATCGGCGTCGACGACCTCGACCGGTTCGCGAGCGGCGTCCGGCTGCGACGCGAGCGGCGTGGGCTCGGCCTCGCGCTCGTCGTCGCCGTAGGGCACGATCGGCGACGGCGGGAACGCGCCGGCGGGACGAGCGTCGGCGAGCAGCGCCGTGCGGCGGTCCTGGTCGGCCCGCGCCCAGCGGCGGGTGCCCATCGCCTCCAGCGGCGCCAACGCCGGGGCGTCCGAGCGGGTGACGCGGACCAGCCAGACGGCGGTCAGCACCATCGTCACACCGAGCGCGCTCAGCAGCACGACGAGGACCAGTGTGGTGCTTCCCGTCGAGGCGTGGAGCGTTGCGATGGTGGTCGAGGTACGGGCCACGCCCGCCGATCATCGCAGGTTCGGTGTGCCGACGGCATCGTTCTTCCACCGACGCCGTCGAGCACGAGCGCGGTGGGAGAGCCGCGACCGGGCACACTCGGGGGCGACATGTGGAGCGTGCTGTGGGTCGTCGCTGCCGTGGCCCTGTGCCTCGGCCTGCTGTACATCGCCCATCGCATCGAGCCGCACTGGGTGGCCAAGGACGGCAAGCGCTTCATCACGACGTCCGAGCCCGTCGACCGCCACGGCAACGTGACCGGCCGCCGGCGGGAGGTGCGCGGCGTGCTGCTCCAGGACGGATCCCTGATGCTGACCCAACGGCTCTTCCTCAAGAAGGCCAGCAGCGTGTGGCGGATCGAGGCCAAGTCACCACGGCCGCCCTCCGGCCGGGAGCTCTACGTCCTGCAGTCGGTGCCGGCCGCGCCCGACGGTTCGATGCTCGTGCTGCGCATGCCGGCCTCGAGCAAGCTGGTGCCGATCCTCGATCGGCTGGCACCGGCGGCCGGTGGTCAACGCTCCGAGACCTGATCCAGGAAGTCGGCGATCGGGACGCCGAGTTGATCGAGGTTGATCAGGAAGGCGTCGTGGCCGTGCGGCGAGTCGATCTCCACGTAGCGGCTCCACACACCCTCCGAGCGGAGCATCTCGTCGATCTGGCGCTGCTGGTAGTTGGGATACAGGAGGTCGGAGGAGATGCCGATCACGAGTGTCGCCGCCGTCACCCGGGCCATCGCCGCGGCCAGGTTGCTGCGGCTGCGGGCGACGTCGTGGAGGTCCATCGCCTTGCCGATCACCAGGTAGCTGTTGGTGTCGAAGCGGCGCCCGAGCTTGGCCCCGTGGTGCTCGAGGTAGCGCTCGACCTCGAACTGCTGCCACAGGCCGAACGTGTCGCCCTGCGCGGCGCGGTCGACGAGGTCGCGGCCGAAGCGGTCGGTGAACACGTTGTCGCTGCGGAACGTGACCTGGGCGACCATGCGGGCGATCGCCAGGCCGTCCTCGGGACCGTCCTCGGGAGCGGCGTCGTAGTACTCGCCGCCGCGCCAGCGTGGGTCCAGGGCGATCGCCCGACGCCCGATCGCCCCCCAGGCGATCTGCTGTGCGGTGGCCTGCATGCACGTGGCGATGGGGATGATCGAGCGCACCCGCTGCGGGTACATGATCGCCCACTCCAGCGCCTGCATCCCACCCATCGAGCCGCCGATGACGGCGTGCCAGCGCTCGACGCCGAGGTGGTCGGCCAGCCGGGCCTGGGCGCGGACCATGTCGCGGATCGTGATCACCGGGAACCGTGACGCGTACGGGCGCCCGTCGACGGGGTGCGGCGTCGCCGGCCCAGTCGAGCCCTGGCATCCACCGACCACGTTCGAGCACACGACGAACCAGCGGTTGGTGTCGATCGGCTTGCCGGGCCCGACCATCCCCTCCCACCACCCCGGTTCCGGGTGTCCCGTGCCGGCCGGACCGGTGACGTGGCTGTCGCCCGTCCACGCGTGGCACAGGAGCACGGCGTTGCTCCCGGTGACGTCGAGGGTGCCCCACGTCTCGTACGCCAGCACGACGTCGCACAACGTGCCGCCACCCTCGAGGGCGAAGCGGCGGTCGGTGGCGAACGTGAAGAACCGCCGGTGACCGGGCGGATCGCCGGGCACCCAGGCACCAGTCACGCGTCGCTGGCGGCGATCGGTGTCGGGGCTCATCGTGCTGGTCCTTCGGTCACGTCTCGGGTCGAGGCATCGCGAGCGGCCGGAACGCTTCGTTGCCGGACGGATCCGGCCACATCCCACCCCTCGCGGGGGCGGCGGAGGCACCTTGGGGCGCTCACCCAGGTTGCCGGGCCTGGACGTCCAGGCCGCTCGAAATGCGCTGCGCAGCGTAGCAGTGGCGGGACACGCAACGCGAGTCGGCGTGGCCTCAGACCGCGCCGATGACCGGCTGGGCCAGGCGCATTCGATGCTCGTAGCCGGGCTCGTAGGGCAGGAAGCCGTTGCGGTCGGGGTAGATCAGCTGGACGACCTCGAACGGCGCGCCGCGGTACCACGCCTCCCCCGTGGCGAACAGCTCGCCCCAGGACTCCATGTCGACGTGGGCGAAGCGGCAGCGCAGGTCGTTGTCGAGCAGGCCGACCAACTCGGCGTCGAGGGGGATCTCCGTGCCGCCACGGCACAAGTCGGCGACGAGACCGATGAGGCCCCGGGCGGCGACCGGGGTGAGGCCGAAGACGACGACGTCGGGGAAGCCGGCGTGCTCCGGGAAGCCGATGGTGTACGTGTAGCCGGCCCGTGGTGGGTCGCTGGTCGCGTCCGGCGGCACCGGCTCGACGGCGAAACCGTCGGAGTCGATCATCCACTCGATCTTCTCCAGGGCGCCCATCGCCCCCCACTCGCCGGCCTGCGGATCGCGGGGGTCGGTCACGGCGTCGAACGGTAGGCGAATCGGGATCAACGGGAAGTGCCCGATACCGTCACCGCCCGACGCATGTACCGGTTCCTGCTCACCCCGCGATGGATCGCCTTCCACCTGCTCGTGATCGCCGGCATCGTGCTGATGATCAACCTCGGGTTCTGGCAGCTGCGCAGGCTCGACGAGCGTCAGGCGTTCAACGCCCAGGTGGCGGCGCGCATCGACGTGCCTCCCGCGTCGCTCGACGACGTCCTGACCGGCGCCGACCCCGACGATGTCGAGTGGCGCTCCGTCGTGGCGACCGGCACCTACCTGCCGGAGGAGGAGCTGCGCGTCGTCAACCGCTCCCAGGGCGGCTTCGCCGGCGACATCGTCGTCACGCCGCTGCAGCTGGAGGACGGCAGGATCCTCTTCGTCGAGCGGGGCTTCGTACCGCTCGCGGCCGAGGCCGCCTCGCCGCCATCCGGACCGGTCGAGGTCATCGGCCGCCTCCGGCCGTCGCAGGAGCGGCGCCGGGGGCAGCTGAGCGACCCGTCGACCGGCGAGCTGACCGAGGTCCAGCGCCTCGACGTCGAGCGACTGGCAGGCCAGGTCCCGGGCCAGCCGGTGCCGATGTACGTCGAGTTGACGTCGTCGGAGCCCGTCGAGGCGGGGCCGTACCCCCAGCCGCTCACCGTGCCCGAGCTCGGCGAGGGCCCCCATCTCTCCTACGCCGTGCAGTGGTTCATCTTCTCCGTCGCCGTGGCCGCAGGCTGGGTGCTCGCCGTGCGCAAGTCGGTCAACGCCCGGCGAACGGGTTCACCACCAGGCGACGCCGCACCGACCGGGGAGCCCGCCGCAGCAGCGCCGCCATCGTCCGGGTGACCTGCGCCGGCGAGGCGTCGAGGCGCAGGTACGGCGCCCAGCGTCTCCACCGGCAGCTCGAAGAAGGCGTCGAAGAACGCCGCCAGCTGACCGGCGTCGAGCCGCAGGAGGACATCGAGGCCGTAGCGGTGCAGGCGCCGGGTGACCCGCATCGACAGCGGCCACACGGCCGCGGCCACCGCATCCGGGCGACCAGCAGTGGCGGCGATCGCCGCGGCCACGCGTGGGGCGGCCCGCAACGCCGCGGCGACGGAGAATCCGGTGGACGGGTGGACGTACCCGGCAGCCGCGCCGAACCTGACGACCGGCGGGCGCCGCGGCGGGGGCGGACCGTCCAGCGGGATCACGACCCGTTCGATGCGCCGCGCGCTGTCGATGATCCACGGCCCGGACGGACCGAGCCGGACGCCGAGTCGCTCGCGCAGCTGCTCCGGCGTCGGCGGTGGCCGTGCCGCGAGCACGGTCTCCTCGACGAGCCACCCGTCAGCCACCGGAACGACGTAGCAGAACTCGGCGGGCCGCCTCCGCCGCCGGGTGGCGCGCGGAGGTCCATCAGCGTCACCGTGTCCCGCGCGATGCCGGGCGGCAGCTCGGCGACGACGATGCCGAAGGCGACCTGGGCGGTCCGACCGGGCCGGCTGCCGGTGGCCTCGACCGCCAGTCGGGCGTCGATGTCGTCGCCCGTCTTCGTCACGACACGGCTGCCCCAGCCGAAGTGCTCGATCCGTTCGACCCTCCCGACCCGCACGTCGACGCCGCGGGCGAAGTGGGCTCGCAGAGCGTCGTTGTCGACGATGGCGAAGGCGCGCTCGATCTCGTGGCGGCGGTGGCCGTGGACGATCACCCGCCCCGAGACGTGGCGAAAGCACGGGCCGGGAACATCGGGCACCTCGTCGCGCCACATCCCGTACGTCGGCTGCCACGGGGCGCCTCCGCCGACGACGACGATCGGCCAGCCCCTCCCGCCGGCACGCCGCAGCGAGGGCCAGACCGGCGGGACCATCGCCGACGATCGCCACGTCGAGATCGGGGTCGGTCACGTCCGTCGGCTCCGGTTCTGTCCTTCAGGTTCAGCCCGATCGGGCCGCTCCCGAAGGACGGAAAGGCGGGCGGGCGGCCAGGTGCTCCGCCAGCATCAGCGTCGGCAGGTACGTGTTGGCGTGGGGGATGCTCGGGAAGACGGACGCGTCGGCGACGAACAGCTGCTCGTAGCCGACCACCGCGCCGTCGTCATCGACGACGACCCCCATCCGGCACGTCGAGGTGGGGTGGTACACGAGGTCGGGCGCCGTGCCGACGTCGAAGTCCTCGACGATCGCCCGCATGGCCGGATGGGCGAGCAGCCGCCGGGCGAGGGCGACGCCCTCGGTGAGGCGTCGGTGGTCCTGCTCGTCGAGCACCTGGTCGACGACCACCCCGGCCGACGAATTGCGGACCTCACCGCGGCCAGTGGGCGTCAGGAGGACGACGAGGAGGACCGCTTCGTCGTCGAGGTCCAGCGGCATCACCTGGAGCGCGCCACGTCGCAGGAGGGTGGCCGCCACGATGCCGGATGGGTGGCGGACGACCCCGTCGCGGAGGCGGAGGGCGATCGGCAGGCCGGGATGGTTCTGCAGGCCCTGGCCGAGGCCGTCGACGTCGACGCCCGAGGCGGCGAGCAGCAGCGGCGAGCCGATGGCACCGGCGGACACGACGATCGCGTCGGCCTCCACGGTTCGCCCGTCGGCGAGACGGACACCGACGGCGCGCTTGCCGTCGAGCTCGACGCACGCCGCCTCGCTGCCGGCCAGCACCGTGACGTGCACGCGGGGCAGGTACGCGTCGGCGGCGCTGACGCGCCTGCCGTGACGCCGGGTGAGCGTCGCCTTGACGGCATCGGGCGCCGCGGCGAGCAGCGCCCGATCGAGCGGGGACAGCTCATCGTCGTCCACCACCTCGCGTGGGACGCGGACACGGGCCAGCGCCGCCGCGGCGTCGTCCCATCCCCAGCGCTCGTACTGCTCGAGGTCACCCGGTGTGGCGATCATCCCGTTCACCGCGCTCGATCCACCGAGGCCGATGCCCCGGCGGAAGGAACCCGGGAACAGCGCAGGTGATCCGGCGGCCGCCTCCTCGCCCGGCCCGCCGCGGCCCGCTTCGATCAGCGTCACCTCGTGCCCGGCCGCCGACAAGCGGGCCGCCATCACGCAGCCGGCGGTCCCCGCACCGACGACCGCCCACCGGCTCATTCGCGGGAGGACTCGAGCGGGAGGCCGGCGAGGTGGGCGGCGTCGTTGTAACGGAGCAGGCGCCAGCGTCCCGGCCCGACCAGCAGCAGCTCGGTGAGCGAGGCGTTCGACGTGAACAGCTCGAAGCCACCGGTGCTCGGCGTGCGCAGTGCCATCCGCAGCACGGCGTTGACGACGCCGCCGTGACAGCAGACCACGATCGTCCGGCCGGGATGGCGGACGACGACATCGTGCACAGCGACGCCGACGCGGTAGTGCAGCTCGGCCAGCGTCTCGCCACCGGGGAACGTCACGGCATGGGCGTCGGACTCCCAGTCGGGCATCCCGTGGCGAGCCAGGAACTCCTCGAACGTCAGGCCGTCGCTGTCGGGTCCCGGGTCGTGCTCACCGAACCCGGGCTCGACGTGCACCGGCACGTCACCGAGCGCCGCGGCGAGCAGCTCGGCGGTCTCGATCGCTCGCGGATAGTGGCTGGCGTACAGCACGACGTCGGACAGCTCACCCGTCTCGGACAGCCGTGTCGCCAGGCGCTCGCACTGCCGCCGCCCGAGGTCGGAGAGCCCACTGCACGTCCGGGGCCCACCGATCGACCTGGCCACGCTGGACCTCGACTCACCGTGACGGACGAGGACCAGTCGGGTGGGCACGAAGTCGGGGGCGTCGTCCACGCCTCCACCGTACCGAGATGCCTGCCGCCGGCGGGGGGTGCGCCGGACCGTCCGGGACGACGTACTTTTCGTTCACCCACCCCGGGCCGGTGACACGGGCACCGGTAGGGTCGGGCCAGTGACGTCAGGTCATCGCCGGGTCGGTCGCTTCACGGTTCGATCCCGCGAGATCGACCCCCGCGCCGAGGCCGTCGCCGCCGGCGCGGCGACGCTCGGCCTGCCGCTCGAGGGCGCTGTCACGATCGCTGACATCCTCTTCGTCGAAGGCGACCTCGACGAGACGGCGCGCCAGCGTCTCGGTGACTTCCTCGCCGATCCGCTGCTGCAGACCGGCACCTGGGACGTGCCGGACGCCGCCGGGATCGAGATCACCCTGCACCCCGGCGTCACCGACGGCGCCGCCCAGGCGGTGGTCCACGCCGGTGAACAGCTCGGCGTGACGGTCACCGCGGCGGCCACCGGGCGGCGCATCGAGCTGCCGCCCGGCACGTCCGACGAAGCCGCCGACGTGCTGCTGCGGCGGCTCGTCGCCAACCCGGTCATCGAGCACTGGACCACCGGCACCGCCACGGCGCCGCTGCACCCCGGCACCGACGCCGTCCCCGGCGTGGAGACGATCCCCGTCCGCGGCCTCCCGGCCGACGCGCTCGCGCGGCTCGGCTCGACGCGTTCACTCGCCCTCGATCCGGAGGAGCTGGTCGCCATCCAGGCCCACTTCGAGGCCGCTGGGCGCGACCCGACCGATGTCGAACTGGAGACCCTCGCCCAGACGTGGAGCGAGCACTGCGCGCACAAGACGTTTCGTGCGGCGATCACCGTCGACGACGGGACCGAGGTGCCGTCGCTCCTGGCCCAGCTGCGCGATGCGACGGACACCGTCGCCGCGCCGTTCGTGCGATCCGCGTTCGTCGGCAACGCCGGCATCGTGTCGTTCAGCGAAGGGACCACGATCGCCCTGAAGGCCGAGACCCACAACCACCCGTCCGCGGTCGAGCCGTTCGGTGGTGCCAACACCGGCGTCGGCGGTGTCATCCGGGACGTGATGGGCGCGGCCCACCGACCGGTCGCCGTCACCGACGTGCTCTGCTTCGGTCCCCCCGACCTGCCGCTCGACGAACTGCCCGAGGGGGCGCTGCACCCCGCCCGCATCGCCGACGGCGTGATCGAAGGCGTCGCCGACTACGGCAACAAGATCGGGTTGCCGACGATCGCCGGGGCGATCCTCTACGACCCCGGCTTCACGACGAACCCGTTGGTGTTCTGCGGCTGCCTCGGCGTCGCCGCCGACCGTCCCCTGCCGACCGGCCCGTCACCAGGTGACCGTGTCGTCGTCCTCGGGGGACGCACCGGCCGCGACGGCATCCGCGGGGCGACGTTCTCCAGCGCCACGATGGACGCCACCACCGGTGCCGTCGCCGGCGCCAGCGTGCAGATCGGCGACCCCGTCACCGAGAAGCTGTTGATCGACGTGCTCACCGGCGCCGACGACCTGTGGACGGCGATCACCGACTGCGGCGCCGGAGGCCTGTCGTCGGCGGTCGGGGAGATGGCCGAACGCACGGGCGCCGATGTCGAGTTGACCGCCGCCCCGCTCAAGTACCGGGGCCTGGCGCCGTGGGAGATCTGGTTGTCCGAGGCCCAGGAGCGGATGGTCCTCGCCGTGCCCCCAGCGTGCCTCGCCGAGCTACAGGCCCGCTGCGACCGCCATGGTGTCGAGCTCGCCGACCTCGGCGCGTTCCGCGATGACGGCCGGCTCGTCGTGCGCCACGGCGGCGCCGTCGTGCTCGACCTCGACACCGCCTTCCTCCACGACGGCCGGCCGCAGCGCCGCATGACCGCCGGCCTCGGCGTGCCCGATCGCACCCCGGCGGAGCGGACGGTCGACGATCCGGCCACGACGCTGCTGCGGCTGCTCGCCCACTGCAACATCGCCTCCAAGGCGGCGACGATCCATCGCTACGACCACGAGATCGGCGGCGGCACGGTTGTCCGCCCGCTCGTCGGCGCCTGCGGCGACGGGCCCGGCGACGGTGTCGTGCTCGCCGATCCCCGCGACACCCACGGCATCGCCGTCGGGCATCGGCGTCAACCCGTGGTACGGGCTGCACGACCCCGAGGCGATGGCCCACGCCGTCGTCGACGAGGCGATCCGCAACGTGGTCGCCGTGGGCGCCGATCCGGCGCGCGTCGCGCTGCTCGACAACTTCTCGTGGGGCGATCCACGGCGCCCGAGCACGCTCGGCGATCTCGTCGCCGCCGTCCGCGGCTGCCACGACGCGGCGATCGCCAACGGCGCCCCGTTCGTCTCCGGGAAGGACTCGCTGAACAACGAGTACACGGGCATCGACGGGCAGCGTCACGCCGTCCCGCCGACGCTCGTCATCACCGCCGTCGCCCACGTCCCCGACGTCGGGCGCTGCGTCACCGCCGAGCTCACGGAACCCGGCAACGTGCTGCTCCTGATCGGCGAGACGGCCGCCGAGTTCGCCGGCAGCCACCTCGATCTCGTCACCGGCGCACCGTCGCCGGCGGGCGCGGTGCCCCAGCCCGACGCCGGCGCGCCGGCCCGCTACCGACGCCTGCACGCCGCCATGCGCGCCGACCTCGTGCGGGCCTGCCACGACGTCAGCGAGGGCGGCCTCGGCGTGGCCCTCGCCGAGCTGTGCATCTCCGGTCGCCTCGGCGCCACCGTCGAGGCCCTCCCCCATCCCGACCCGACGACGGCGCTGTTCGCCGAGTCGGTCGGCCGGCTCGTCGTCGAGGTCCGCCCGGGTGACATCGACACGTTCCTGGCCACGGCCGGCCCCGCCCACCGCCTCGGTTTCGTCACCGCCGACCCGGTGCTGCGACTGCCCGGCGTGGCCCCGCTCTCCGTCGCCGACCTGGTGGCGGCATTCCACCGTTTCGGTCCGGATCTTGGTCGCCAGGGCGACCGACATCCGGACCAAAACAACCAGGAGGATGCCTCGTGAGCCGGCCGGCCGCGTTGGTCCTCGCCGGCCCGGGCACGAACCGCGACACCGACGCCCTCCTGGCGCTCGATCTCGCCGGAGCCGAGCCATCGGTCGTGCTGGCAGGCGAGCTGGTCGAGCACCCCGAGCTCCTCGACGCCGCCCGACTGCTCGTCGTCGCCGGCGGCTTCAGCTACGGCGACGCCCTCGGAGCCGGCCGCATGCTGGCCCTCGACCTGATCGCGGGGGACGGCGGGCGGCTGGGCGAGCAGCTGCGCTCGTTCGTCGCCGGGGGCCGTCCGGTGATCGGGATCTGCAACGGCTTCCAGGTGCTCACGCGCACGGGCCTGCTCCCCGGCGCCCTCGGCCACAACGCCGGCGGGCGCTTCGACTGCCGGTGGGTGGCCCTGCGCCCGGAACCGGCCAGCCACTGCATCTGGACGGCCGACCTCGACGACGACGTGCACTGCCCGATCGCCCACGGCGAGGGCCGATACGTCCATCCCGACCCCGACGGGCTCGCCGCCGCCGGGCAGGTGGCGCTGCGCTACCGCGCCAACCCCAACGGCTCGGTCGCCGACATCGCCGGCGTGTGCGATCGATCCGGTGTCGTGCTCGGTCTGATGCCGCACCCCGAGAACCACGTCATCCCGCGCCAGCACCCGCGTCACCGCCACGACTCCGCCACCACGAGCACGCTCGGGCTGCGCCTGTTCGAAGCGGCGGTCCGCCATGTCAAGTAGCGGCACTCTGACGCCGTTCACCGAGGTCGACCTGGCGCTGCCCGACCGGCGCGACGGCAAGGTGCGCGTCTCCTACGCGCTGGGTCACGACCACCGGCTGTTCGTCACGACCGATCGCCTCTCGGCGTTCGACCGCATCGTCGCCGGCGTGCCGTTCAAGGGCCAGGTGCTCAACCAGCTGGCTGCCTGGTGGTTCACCCGCACCGCCGACGTCGTCGCCAACCACGTCGTCGCGGTGCCCGACCCGAACCTCCTCGTCGCCCACGCCGCCAGCACCCTGCCGGTCGAGATCGTCGTGCGCGGCTACATCACGGGCGTCACGTCGACGTCGCTGTGGCGGCCGTACGCGGCCGGTGCCCGGACGATCTACGGCTACCACTTCCCCGACGGGCTGCGGAAGAACTCCGCCCTCCCGGCTCCGATCGTCACGCCCACGACCAAGCCGCCGGCCGGCTCGAGCGTCCACGACGAGCCGTTGACGCTCGCCGAGGTGATCGAGCGCGGCCTCGTCGAACCCGCGCTGTGGCGACACGTCACGGAGGTCGCCATCGAGGTGTTCCGGCGGGGTCAGGACGTCGCCGCGGCGGCCGGGCTGATCCTCGCCGACACCAAGTACGAGTTCGGCCTCACGCCCAGCGGCGAGCTGCTGCTGATCGACGAGCTGCACACGCCGGACTCGTCGCGGTTCTGGGTCGCCGCTTCCTACGAGGAGCGCCTCGCCGCCGGCGAGGAGCCCGAGAGCCTCGACAAGGAGGTCGTCCGCCGGGCCCTCGCCGACGCCGGCTTCAGCGGCGACGGCGACGTGCCCGAACTGCCGGCCGACGTCTGGTCGGCGACCTCGACCCGCTACATCGATGCCTACCAACGGCTCACCGGGTTGCCCTTCGAGCCCGGTGACTACCCCGTCGAGGCGCGGCTCGCGTCCCATCTCGACGCCCTGCGACAGGAGTGGACTTGAGACAGCTCGACGTCACCAGCGACGTACCACGAGAGGAGTGTGGCGTGATCGGCATCTCGACCCCGCACGGCGAAGGCGTCGCCCAGTTGACGTTCTTCGGCCTATTCGCCCTGCAGCACCGCGGCCAGGAGGCCGCCGGGATCGCCGTCAGCGACGGGCACCGCGCCCGCGTCCACAAGCAGGCCGGCCTGGTGTCGCACGTCTTCACCAACGAGACGATGAAGCCGCTGACGGGCTACCACTCGATCGGCCACACCCGCTACTCGACGACCGGTTCGTCGAACGAGCGCAACATCCAGCCGTTCCTCGTCGAGACGATGCACGGCCCGCTGGCGCTCGCCCACAACGGCAACATCGTCAACACGACAGAACTGCGCGATGAGCTGCTGTCGAAGGGCTTCGGGCTGACGGCGACGAGCGACTCCGAGGTGATGACGCTGATGCTCGCCGCCGCCGGCGGGCGGACGTGGGAGGAGCGCATCGAGCGCACGCTCCCGGCGTGGAAGGGGGCCTTCTCGCTCGTCCTGCTCGCCGCCGACCGGGTGCTCGCCGTGCGCGACCCGTGGGGTTTCCGCCCGCTGTCGGTCGGGCGGCTGCCGCACGGTGGCCATGCCGTCGCCAGCGAGACGTGCGCCCTGTCGACGCTCGGCTGCGTCGACATCACCGAGGTCCAGCCCGGTGAGATCGTCACCTTGCAGGGCGCCGAGCTGCGCCGGCGAGCGGCGCTCGCCGCGGCCCCGCGGCAGGCTCGCTGCACGTTCGAGTTCGTGTACTTCTCCCGTCCCGACTCGGTGTGGGGAGGCCGCAACATCCACCTGGCGCGCGAACGGCTGGGCGCCGAACTGGCCGCCGAGGCTCCCGCCGCCGCCGACGTGGTGATCCCCGTGCCCGACTCCTCGATCCCCGCCGCCATCGGGTTCTCACGGGCGAGCGGCGTTCCGTTCAACGACGGGTTGATCAAGAACCGCTACATCGGGCGCACGTTCATCGAGCCGACGCAGGAGATCCGTGACCGGGGCGTGGCGCTGAAGTTCAACGCGCTCAGCGAGAACCTGGCCGGCCGACGGGTCGTGATGATCGACGACTCGCTCGTGCGGGGCACGACCGCCGGGCCGCTCGTCAAGCTGATCCGCGACGCCGGGGCGACGGAGGTGCACGTGCGGATCACCTGCCCGCCGATCATGCACCCCTGTCACTTCGGCGTCGACATGGGCCACGACGGCGACCTGATGGCCGCCCGGCTGACGCTGGAGGAGATCCGTGAGCGGGTCGGCGCCGACAGCCTCGAGTTCCTGTCCCTGGAGGGGATGATGCGCGCCGTCGGCAACGACGACGGCGCCGAGACCGGGTACTGCAACGCCTGCTTCACCGGTCGCTACCCGCTGGAGGTCGCCGAGGCCCAGGCCAAGCTCAGCTTCGAGGGTGTCCTGGCGTGAGCGAGCGTCAGGTGGGGCCTGATGCGGGTTGCAGTCATCGGCAGCGGTGGGCGCGAGGCGGCGATCGCCTGGGCCTGCCGGCGCCACGGTCACGATGTCTCGGTCGCTCCTGATCTCGACGCCGTCGACCTCGACGCCGTCGACCTCGTGATCCCGGGACCGGAGGCCGCACTGGTCGCCGGCGTGGCGGATCGCTGCGCCGCCGCCGGCGTGCCGTGCTTCGGACCGGTCGCCGCCCTCGCCGAGCTGGAGGCTTCGAAGGGCTTCGCCCGCGAGTTGGCGGCGTCGCTGGGCATCCCCGGTCCGGCGTACGCCCGCTTCGCCGCCGACGAGGTCGACGCCGCGCTGGCGTGGTGGCGCGAGCTCGGGCGGCCGGTCGTCGTCAAGCTCGACGGGCTCGCCGGCGGCAAGGGGGTCACGGTGCCGGCGGACGAGACGGCGACGGAGGAGGCGATCCGCGCCGCCGACGGGCCGTTCGTGCTCGAGGAGCGGATGACCGGGCCGGAGTGCTCGTTGCTCGCGCTGTGCGACGGACGCACCGCGCGGGCGCTACCGCTGGCCCAGGACCACAAGCGCCTCGGCGAGGGCGACACCGGCCCGAACACGGGCGGGATGGGTGCGTACGCCCCGGCCCCCGTGCCGTACGCCGCCGAGGAGCTGCTGGCGACCTTCGTCCAGCCCGTGCTCGACCATGTCGCGGCGGCCGGGACGCCGTACGTCGGCGTTCTCTACGCCGGCCTCATGCTGACCACTGATGGCCCCCGCCTCGTCGAGTACAACGTCCGCTTCGGCGACCCCGAAGCGCAGGCAGTCCTCCCATTGCTGGCGTCCGACCTCGCCGAACTGGCCCTGGCCGCGACCCGCGGCGAGCTCGCCAGCCACCCCGTCGAGATCACCCCCGGCTCCGCCTGCACCGTCGTTGCGGCCGCCCCGGGCTACCCGACCGCCCCCGTCCTCGGCGGCGACATCCGGTTTCTGACGCCGGATGCTCCCGCTCAGCGGGACGAAGTCTCCGTAGAACCGCCGGCCCTGCTGTTCCCGGCGGGGATGGCCGACGGCCGCGTCAGCGGTGGCCGCGTGCTCGCCGTCACGGGGCTCGGAGACGACCTCGCGGCGGCTCGGGCCGCCGCTTACGCCGCGCTCGACGACGTCCGGTTCGACGGGATGCAGTTCCGCCGGGACATCGGGTGGCGGGCCCCGGGTGCCACCTTGACGTCCTACGCCGCCGCCGGTGTCGACATCGACGAAGGAAACCGCGCCGTCGCCGGGATGAAGGTTGCCGTCGAGCGGACGCACGGCGCCGAGGTGGTCCGCGGCGTCGGCAGCTTTGGCGGCGTGTTCTCGGCGAAGGCGATCGCGGCGATGGACGATCCCGTGCTCGTCGCCTCGACCGACGGTGTCGGCACCAAGGTCGAGCTGGCCGCCAGGCTCGGCCGAGTTCGCGGCGTCGGCATGGACATCGTCAACCACTGCATCGACGACGTGCTCGTGCAGGCGGCACGGCCGCTGTTCTTCCTCGACTACATCGCCGCCGGCGAGCTCGACGCCGCCCTCGTCGCCGAGGTGGTCACCGGGATGGCCGCGGCGTGCGAGGTCGCCGGGTGCACGCTGCTCGGCGGCGAGACGGCGGAGATGCCCGGCGTGTACGCACCGGGCGCGTTCGACATCGCCGGCACGCTCGTCGGCGTGGCCGAACGAGCCGCGCTGCTCCCCCGGCCCGACGTCGCCGCCGGCGACGTGCTCATCGGCGTGGCCTCGAGCGGACCGCACACCAACGGCTACTCCCTGCTGCGCCGGCTGTTCGCCTGGATCCCGCTCGATGTCGTGCCGGAGGGCATGGACCGGCCGCTCGGTGAGGCGCTGCTGGAACCGCACCGCAGCTACCTCGACGTGCTGGCGCCGGCGCTGGCGACGGGACAGGTCAAGGCGCTGGCCCACATCACCGGTGGTGGGCTGCCGGAGAACCTGCCCCGCGTGCTGCCGCCCGGCGTCGACGCCCGGGTCGAGCTCGGATCGTGGCCCGTCCCGCCGCTGTTCCGACTCGTCCGCGAGCTGGCCACGGGCCTCGACGACCACGAGCTGCACCGCACCCTCAACATGGGCATCGGGATGGTCGTCGTCTGCGCACCCGGCGATGCCGCCGCCGTACAGGCATCGATCCCCGAGGACACCTGGCGGATCGGGGAGCTCGTCGCCGCTCCGAACGGTTCGGCGCCGCGCGTCCATCTGACCTGAGCGCCGAACGGTCCCTACTCGAGCACGAACCGGATCCGCCGGTTGCGCTTGCCCTTGCTCTCGACCTTGGTGATCCTGAACGGCCTCGACTGCGCCGTGTTCGACAGGTGGGTGCCGCCGCACGCCTGGCGGTCGACGCCGTCGATCTCGATGATCCGCAACTGCCCGTCCGGCGTCGGCGGCGGAGCGACCGACAGGCTGCGCACCAGCCCGTCGACATTGGTTGCGTCGCTGGCGTCGACGTACACGCTGCGGACGTCGAGGCCGCCGCGGATGACATCGTTGACGCCGGCGTCGAGGCCGCGCAGCACCTCGTTGTCGACCTCGGAGAGGTCGAAGTCCATCCGCCCGGTGCCGTCGGCATTGATCTGCGCGCCGGTGACGAGCGTGCCGGGGAAGCGGTCGTAGACGAGGGCGTTGAGGATGTGCGAGTCGGTGTGCAACTGGGCGACCCGCGACCGGTGGTCGGCGTCGATGCGCACGACGACCGTGTCCCTCAACTCGGCGTCGGTGTCGAGGAGGTGCCACACGACGTCGCCGACCGTCTCGATGGCGACGATCGCCGCGGTGCCGCCGGCGTGGTCGAGCCAGCCGACGTCGCTGACCTGGCCGCCGCCGCCGGGGTGCAGTGCCGAGCGGTCGAGCACGACGCGACCCGGTGCGGCGTCGACGATCACGGCGTCGTGCTCGTAGAGGTCGGGGAGCTCATGACAGAGGTACACGGCCATGGTTCGCACGGTACCGCCGCCGACCGCCGGTGAACTTTCCGTCAAGCCTCCGCCGGGGCCGGGCGGCGTCCGTCTAGCGTCGAACCATGCAGGAACCCGACGCGACGACCCACCGGCCGACCCGGCTCGTCGTGCTGGCGTCCGGCGCCGGATCCAACCTGCAGGCGGTCATCGACGCGACCGTCGACGGCCGTCTCCCCGCCGAGGTCGTCGCCGTCGTGTCCGATCGCGCCGACGCCGGCGCCCTGGCCCGGGCCGGTGCCGCCGGCATCACCGCCTGCCACGTGGGGCGCCTCGACGGTGAGGCCCGCCCCGACTACGACGCCCGCCTCGCCGACGTCGTCGCCGGCTTCGATCCCGACCTCGTCGTCCTCGCCGGGTGGATGCGCATCCTCACGATGAGCTTCCTCGGGCGGTTCCCCCATCGCGTGGTCAACCTCCACCCCGCGCTCCCGGGTGAGCTGCCCGGCACCGGGGCCATCGAGCGGGCCTGGCACGAGGCCCTCGCCGGCGAGCGCACGTCGACCGGCGTGATGGTCCACCTCGTGCCGTCGGAATCTGTCGACGACGGCCCGGTGCTCGGCACGAGCGTCGTCCCGATCCTCCCCGACGACACGCTCGAGTCGCTCACCGCCCGCGTCCACGCCCACGAGCACGAGCTGCTCGTCGACACCCTGGCCACCCTCTGCCGACAGGAGGTCTCCTCATGACCGCGTCCCCGGCCACGCAATTCGCTACTGGCCGCTCCCTCGCTGGCCCTCGGTCGCTCCCCTCGGTGGGGGCGGTCTCCGATGAGCCAGAACGACGAGCTCTTCGACCGCTTCGAGGCGCTCACGTTCGACGACGTCGTCATCGTGCCGGGCTACTCCGAGACGCTGCCCGACACGGTCGACACCAGCGCCACGTTCGCCGCCGGGATCGTCCTCAACGTGCCGCTCGTGTCGGCGGCCATGGACAAGGTCACCGAAGCGCGCATGGCCATCGCCATGGCCCGCCACGGCGGGATCGGGGTCATCCACCGCAACCTCAGCGTGGAGGCCCAGGCGGCCGAGGTGCAGAAGGTCAAGCGCAGCCAGAGCGGGATGATCACCGACCCGGTCACGCTGCCCCCGTCCGCCCTGCTCCACGAGGCCGAGGCGCTGATGCACCGGTTCAAGTTCTCCGGCGTCCCGATCACCGACGCCGACGGACGGCTCGTCGGCATCCTCACCAACCGCGACATCCGCTTCTGCGAGGGCACCGACTTCGACCGCCCGGTCACCGAGTTCATGACCGCCGAGCCGCTGCGCACTGCACCGGTGGGGACGACCCTGGACGAGGCCAAGGCGATCCTCCAGCGGTACCGCATCGAGAAGCTGCCGCTCGTCGACGACGACGGCCGCCTCGCCGGGCTGATCACGGTCAAGGACATCCAGAAGCGCCAGGAGTTCCCGTACGCCTCACGCGACGAGGCCGGCCGGCTGCGCTGCGCGGCGGCCGTCGGCGTCGGCGACGACGTCGAGGAGCGGGTCGAAGCGCTCGTGGCGATGGGTGTCGACGCCATCGCCATCGACACCGCCCACGGCCACTCGGCTGGCGTGATCAAGGCCATCGAGCGGATCAAGGGCGGCTGGCCCGACGTCGCGGTGATCGCCGGCAACATCGTCACCGAGGAGGGCGTCGACGCCCTGCACGCCGCGGGGGCCGACGCCGTCAAGGTCGGCGTCGGGGCCGGCTCGATCTGCACGACGCGCGTGATCAGCGGCGCCGGCATGCCGCAGCTGTCGGCGATCTGGCACACCACCCGCCGCGCCCGCCGGCTCGGGGTGCCGGTGATCGCCGATGGCGGCATCACCTACTCCGGCGACATCGTCAAGGCGATCGCCGCCGGGGCTTCGACGGTGATGCTCGGATCGCTGCTCGCCGGCACGGAGGAGAGCCCCGGCGAGATGGAGCTGTTCGAGGGCCGCCGCTACAAGAGCTACCGCGGCATGGGGTCGATGGGCGCGATGCAGGGCCTCGGCGCCGACCGCTACGCCAGCGGGCAGGCCAGCAGCGTCGGTGCGGCGACGCGCAAGCTGGTGCCCGAGGGGATCGAGGGTCGCGTCGCTTACGCCGGCCCGCTCAGCGACGTCGTGTACCAACTCGTCGGCGGCCTGCGCAGCGGCATGGGCTATGCCGGGGCGGCGACGCTGGAGTCGTTGCGCAGCGGCGCCCGCTTCATGCGCGTGACGACGGCCGGCCGCGCCGAGAGCCACCCCCACGACGTGACGATCACCAACGAGGCCCCCAACTACCAGCGCGGCGGCACCTGACCGTCCCCCCATCCGAGTGTTTGCTGCCACCGGAGTGTTTGCTGCGGGGACGCCCCGCAGCAAACACTCGGTGAGCAGCAAACACTCGGATCAGGAGCGGGGGCGGACCTCGTAGCTGCAGCTGTGGGCACCGGCCATCATGTGGGTGACCCGCTCGATCTCGGCCTCGGGCAGGGCGGCGCGCAGGAACTCCAGCTCCGTCGAGCATGCCTGGGGGTGCTCGCGGGCCACGGCGAAGATGGCGCAGTTGCGCTCGGCGATGCGGTAGGCGCCGTCGCCGATCGGTTCGACAGATGCCAGGTAGCCGTCCTCGTCGAGGATCTTGGCCAGCTCGGTGACCTTGGCCGCGAAGCTGCGCTTTCCGGCCAGGCGGGCCGCGGCGCCCTCGATGCGGTCGTCGCGCCGATGCTCGAAGGCGCGGGTGACCTCGCCGGCCGGCACGTAGCCGAGCAGCTGGTTGGTCAGCTCGCCGTACGCCCGCGGGAACAGCGGCTCGGCGGCCGGGGCGATGCAGTAGATCCGCTCGCTGCGGCCCTGCTGCCCGGGCACCCGGGCCGCCTCACCGATCTGCAGGAGGCCGGCCTCGGCCAGCCCGGTGAGGTGCTGGCGGGCCCCGCTCGGCGTCATGTCGAGCATCTCGGCGATGTCCGTGACCGTCGCCTCGCCCCGCCGGCGCACGGCGTACAGCACGCTGCGCTGGGCCGCCGAGACCGGCGGGGGAACGCTGACACCAGGGCGGGTCATCTGATCCACCGGTCGGTGGCGGCCTGCGTGGCCGGGGAACGCAGTGACGTCATCGTGGCTCCGGGAGGATCAGGTGGACGTCGCCGAACTCGTGCCACCGGTACCCGGCGTCGATCGCCGTGCGGTAGGCACGTTCCAGCGCCGGCCGACCGGCGATCGCCTCGAGCATCCGCAAGTGGCTGGCCTCGGGCTCGTGCCACCCGGTGAGCAGCCCGTCGACCACGCGCACGCCGGACTCCGGCGTGACCACGAGCTCGGTCCACCCCGAGCCCGGATGCACGATGCCGTTGTCGTCGGCGACGGTCTCCAACGCCCGGACGACGGTCGTGCCGACGGCGACGACGCGGCCACCGTTCTGGCGGGTCAGGTTGACGAGCCGGGCGGTCGCCGCCGGCACCCGGTAGCGCTCGGGGTACGGCGTCTCGTGGGCCTCCAGCGAGGCGACGCCCGTGTGCAGGACGATCGGCGCCACGACGACACCATGGGCGACGAGGTCGGTGACGACCTCCGGCGTCAGCACCCGGCCCGCCGACGGCATCTCGGCGGACCCCGGCTCGCGGGCGAAGGCGTTGGTGTAGGCCAGCAGCGGCCACGAGTCCGGGACGTAGCGGTAGCGGATCGGCCGACCCCAGCGGTCGAGGTGCTCGAGCAATGGGACCGGCAGCGCCAGTGTGGCGACCCACAGGCGCACCGACTGCGGCATCCGGCCGAGCACCCGCACCTGTCCGCCTCCGGCGAGGTCGAGCGTCGTCCCGGAGAAGTCGTCGGGGTCGGGCACCGTCGTGCCGTTCGCCTGACACCGGCGGATCTCGATGAGGTGCAGCCCGGTCGGCAACTCCGAGGACAGGTGGACGACAACGGCCCGGCCGTCGGGCGTTGTGGCGTCGATCGCCGCCGGGATCGTGGCCGAGGTGTTGACGACCACGAGGTCTCCCTCGTCGAGCCACTCGGCAAGGTCCCGTGCGACGCTCGGGCGGGGTGATTGCTCGCCGATCGAGACGAGCATGCGCACGGCGTCGCGGCGCCCAAGCGTCACCTCGGGCGGTTGCGTCGCCTCCAGCTCCGGCGGCAGGACGAACGATTCGAGCGTCACGGTGCTCACTGGTGCACCTTCGCTTCGTGCGACGCTTCCCAACCCGCAGTGGTGCACCAGTGAGCCAAGGCGCCGTAACGCTGATTCGCTCGCTCGAAGACTCGCTCGCTCATGACGCCACGTCCGTCACTCGGTATCGACCGCTCGGTCGGTCGCTGTCGATCAGATCGAGGATCCCGGGCACACTCGCCACCGGCAGCGGCCGGTCGGAGATGTCCTCACCGGGGAACGCGTCCTGGTGCATCTGGGTGCGCATGTCGCCCGGGTCGACGGTCAGCACCCGGATCGCCGGATGCTCGGCCGCCAGGACTCGCCCGATGTGGTCGAGCGCCGCCTTCGTCGAGCCGTAGCCACCCCACCCCTCGTAGGCCTCGACGGATGCGTCGGACGTGATGTCGACGATGACCGCGTCCTCGGTGAGGCGTGGCAGCGCCTCCTGGACGAGGCCGAGCGGGGCGACGACGTTGACGGTGAACAGGTCGCCCAGTGCGTCGAGTGGGTACTCGGCGAGGCCAGGCAGCGGTGACGGCCCGAGCCCGCCGGCGTTGTTGATCAGCAGGTCGATCCGACCGGCCGCCTCGACGAGCGCTCGGCGGTGCGCCGGGTCGGTGATGTCGCCGCGCAGGGCGACGACCCGCTCGCCGAAGCCGGTCAGGGTGGCGGCCTCGCGGCCATCCGTGACGACGTCCCACCCCCGCTCGGCGAGCTCGTCGACGAGCGCTCGACCGAGCCCTCGTGATCCCCCGGTGACGATGGCCGTACGACGGTCGTGTACCACGGTGACTCCTCTCGTCTCGTGCAGTCTAGACACTTACAACAGGAATCACTGTTTTTTGTTCCGCGATGCCCAGTTCTCCGGAGTCCTGGTCCCGCTGAGCGGGACCAACGAGCGTCAGAAACGGCTAGGCCAGCTTCTCGACGAAGCCTTCGAGCTGGCGCAGGTTGCGACACTCGTAGACGCCGTCGGTGTGCGTGGCGTACTCGCCGACGATCGAGTCGCCGGTGTTCCAGTACGACCGCGGTTCGGGGTTCAGCCAGTACACGTGGCGCGCCTTGTGGCGCATCTCCTTGATCACCCAGGACTGGCTGGCGTGGTAGTTGTTGCGGGCGTCGCCGAGGAGCAGCACGGTCGTCTTCGGACCGACGTCCTTGCCCCACCGGTCCCAGAACACCTCGAAGGCGTGGCCGTAGTCGGAGTGCCCGTCGACCCACACCACGTCGGCCTCGGTGTTCACCCGGTGGATGGCCTCCTGGATGTCCTCCGTCGCCTTGAAGTAGTCGGTGACCTCGTCGATGCCGTCGATGAAGACGAACGACCGCACCTTGGAGAACTGGTTCTGGATGGCGTACACCAGCATCAGGGTGAAGCGGGCGAACGCCGCCACCGACCCGGAGATGTCGGCGACGACCATCAGCTCCGGCTTCGCCGGGCGGGGGTACTTGAACTTCGGCTCTGCGGGCACCCCGCCGTACGACAGCGAGTGGCGCACCGTGTTGCGGAAGTCGAGCGGGCCCTTGCGGCCGTGGCGCCGCTTGCGGGCCAGGCGCGCCGCCAGCTTGCGCGTCAGCGGGTACAGCGCCTTGCGCAGCATCTGCATCTCGTCGCGCGAGGCGTGCATGAACTCGACGTCCTCGGGCAGCGGCTTGCGCAGCGTCTTGGCCATCGCCTCGGCGCCCCGATCGGCGACCAGCCGGCGACGGATCTCCGCCTCGACCTCACCCTTGAAGCGGTCGATGCGACTCTGGTACTCCTCCCGCTCGAGGCGTTCCTCGAGCGAGGTCAGCTCGCCACCGACCTGCTCGCGGGTGGCCTCCATCAGCTTGTCCAGCAACCCGTCGAGGTCGAGGTTGCGCAGCGTGCGGTACAGGTAGTACGTCCCGCCGACCGGGCGCCCCGGCTCCATCCCGGCGAAGCGCTGCACCGACTGGCGGGCCATCGCCCGCATCATCGCCTGGTCGCCGTTGAGCAGCGCCTGCATCAACAGGTGGGCGATCTCCTCCGGCGTCAGCGAGTCCATGCCGCCGCCCGCTGCGCCACGACCTTCGCCCTGGCGCATCTGCTCCTGCATCTCGCGGAACATCTCGTCGAGGGCGTCGTCGTCGCCGTCGGCGATGCGGTACTCCGGGCCGCGCAGGCTGAAGTACACCTCGAACACCGTCTCGAACGCCCGCCAGTGGCTGTTGTTCTTGATCAGCGTGGCCCCGAGGGCGTACTTGAACGCCTCCCGATCGGCGATCGGGATGTGCTGGACCGCCTCCATGGCGTCGAGGTTCTCGGTGAGGCTGACCGGCAGCCCGGCGTTGCGCAGCTCGACGACGAACCCGTTGAGGAGCTCCATCATCGTGCTGGATCGCCCAGCACCCGGGGTGGCGATCGTGTCGGACATCCGTGGACTACTTGTCCTCGACCGTCAGTTCCTTCGTCGCCTTGGCGATGTCGGTCTGGTACTTGAGGAGGATGTGCAGGGTCTCCTTGGCCACCTTCTCGTCGATCGAGTCGAGGTTGAGGAGCAACAACGTCCGCGCCCAGTCGATGGTCTCCGACACGCTCGGCGCCTTCTTCAGGTCGAGCTGGCGGATCGAGCGCACGACGCGGGCGATCTGGTCGGCGAGGTTGGCCGTCACGCCGGGGACCTTGGCGAGGACGATCTCCTTCTCCCGCTCCAGCGTCGGGTAATCGACGTGGAGGTAGAGGCAGCGTCGCTTGAGGGCCTCGGACAGCTCGCGGGTGTTGTTGGACGTCAGGAACACGAGCGGGATCTGCAGCGCCTCGATCGTGCCCAGCTCGGGGATCGACACCTGGTAGTCGGAGAGGATCTCCAGCAGCAGTGCTTCGGTCTCGACCTCGACACGGTCGACCTCGTCGATCAGCAGCACGACCGGCTCGGCTGCCCGGATGGCTTCCAACAGTGGACGGGTGAGCAGGAACTCCTCGGAGAAGATGTCGTCGTGGACCTCGCTCCACGCGTCCGAGTGCCGGTCAGCCTGGATGCGCAGCAGCTGCTTCTTGTAGTTCCACTCGTAGAGCGCTTTGGACTCGTCGAGCCCCTCGTAGCACTGCAGGCGGATCAGCCGGGAGCCGGTCATCTCGGCCACCGACTTGGCGAGCTGCGTCTTGCCCGTACCTGCCGGGCCCTCGACGAGCACCGGCTTGCCGAGCCGATCGGCGAGGAAGGCGACGCCGGCGATGCCCTCGTCGGCCAGGTAGTCGACGCTCCGCAGGCCGTCCCGCACCGCTTGCACGCTCTCGAATCGTTCGCTCACCGCGTCAACTCGTTCCTTCGCTCGAAGACTCGCTCACTCACACGGGGAGACGCTACTGGTGGGCTTGAACCTGGGGTCAATCGGAAAGACGCGGGGCTCCGCCCCGTGGACCCCGAAGACGTCGGACGCCCCTCCATTACGCTGCCGGCCCGTGGCCGGGCCGCTCGCCAAGTACGTCGACGCCTTCGTCGACGGCGTCTCGGCCGAGCTCGGCGAGCTGGCGGGAACCGACCATCGGCGCGACGTCGTCATCGACGCCGGTGACCTCGTCGCCGCCGTGGTCGACAGCGACGAGCGCCGGTCCGTCGCCGAGCTCGAGGCCTGGCTCGACGACATCGGCGCCCGCCTCGAACCGCCCGTGCTCGTCTCCTCCGAACGCCTGCGGGACAGCGAGATGCTGAACGGCAAGCGGAACTGGTTGCAGCGACCGAGCACACTCTTCGACCTCCTCCTGCGCGCCGACGAACGCGACGGCACGGCACGCGCCGCCCGCTACTACGACCACGGCATCCGCCTGGCTCATGCCGCGGCGTCGGTCGACCTCGTGCCTTCCCCCGACGAGATCACCGCCATCGACCGGTACCGCAACGTGCTGCTCGCGGCGTTCGACGCAGCCGGCGTTGCCCGGCCCGGGCACCGGGGCGCGAGCGGTCCGTCCGCCGGTCCGGCTTCGGCCGCGGCACCGTCCGCGGCAGCGCCGGAGCTGCCGCCGGCGCGGCCGATCGAGGAGCTGCTGACCGAGCTCGACGCGCTGGTCGGTCTGGAGCAGGTCAAGACCGACGTACGGCGGCTCACCAGCCTGCTGCGCATCCAGCGCCTGCGCGAGGAGCGGGGGCTCCCGACGCTGGAGACCAGCCACCACCTCGTGTTCACCGGCAACCCCGGCACCGGCAAGACGACCGTCGCCCGGTTGCTCAGCCAGATCCTGCGCGCCCTGGGCATCGTCTCCAAGGGTCATCTGGTGGAGACCGACCGCTCCGGAATGGTCGCCGGGTACGTCGGGCAGACCGCCCCGCGCACCCTCGGCGTCCTGGAGTCGGCGCTCGGCGGCACGTTGCTGATCGACGAGGCGTACGCCCTGGCCCGCGGGAGCGAGCAGGACTTCGGACGCGAGGCGATCGACACGCTCGTCAAGTTCATGGAGGACCACCGCGACGACCTGGCGGTGATCGCCGCCGGCTACCCCGACGAGATGGCCGTGTTGATCGACACCAACCCCGGGCTGCGCAGCCGCTTCACGCGCACGATCCACTTCCCCGACTTCACGACCGAGGAGCTCATCGCCATCTTCGAGTCGATGAGCGCCGCCAACCGCTACCAGCTGGACGAGGCGGCGGCGCTGAAGCTGGCCGAGATCATCGATGCCGAGCCGCGGACCCGCGGCTTCGGCAACGCCCGCTTCGTGCGCAACCTCTTCGAGGCCGCGGTGAGCAAGCAGGCCGACCGGTTGGCGGCGGTCGAGCAGCCCACCGACGAGCAGCTGACCACCCTCACCGCCGAGGATCTCGGCTCGCCGTGAGCGGTTCGCGCCTCACGAGTGATCAGCGGACCACGGGGCGGCGCTTGGCGCGCTCATTGCGCGCGGCGCGTTGCTGCTGACGCTCGTCGAGCAGGGCAATCGTCTCGTCGGAGACCGGGGTCACCAGCAGCGAGGCGACGAGATCGACGAGATGGCTCGTGAACAACCGGTCGCTGTGGTGCGAGCCTTCGCACGCCCGGCGGCCGAGCTCGATGTGGGCGAATCGCATCGCCGCGTAGCGGCGGTGCAGCGGCGGGCCGATGACCCGTGGCTGGAGCAGTGGGGCGACGAGCCGGCTCCAGCGGGTGATGCTGTCGCGCGGATCGCGGCCGCGCGGGTCGGGCAGGATCGACGGCTCGCTCGGCTGGACGACCCGGTTGCTGCGGTTGACCAGCTCGGCGGCGATGCGCAGGTACGCCCGGCCGCCATCGGCATCGTGCAGCTTGGCGACGAGCGGCAGCACGAACGCCGACGCCAGCACCCGGATGTCAGGCGTGTCTGCGGCCTCGTACTGGTCGAGCAACACGGTGCGCTCGGCGTGGACCTGCTTGCCGTGCTTGGTCATGATCGCCCGCAGCAGACCCTCGCGGTCGCCGAAGTGGTACTGCAGCGACGTCGTGTTGCGCTGCTGCGCCTCACGGTTGATCTCCCGCAACGACACGCCGTCGATGCCGCGCGCCGCGAACAGCCGCTCGGCCGCGGCGATCAGCGACTCCGGCGCCTCGGGGGACGTGCCGTTGGGCGCTCTGGCCATCGAGGCGACGATATCGGTGGCCGCGGCGCAGGCTCCGACCGAGCTGGCCGCCGGACCGCTCAACGGACCGGCGGTTAGCCTCCAGGCGATGGGCTTCCGCGATCGGTTCTTCACACCGCGGACGGCGAGCGCCATCGTGTCCTGGCGCATCCTGCTCGGCGTCGCGGCGGGCGTCGGCGCCGGTCTGCTCGGCATCCCGCTGCTCGGTGCCGCGGCCATCGGCGTCATCGTCTACGCCGCATCCGTCGTCGCCGCGATGCCCCGGCCGCCCGCCCGCCGGGCGATCGATCCGTTCACGGTCGGTGAGCCGTGGCGGCACTTCGTCCAGAGCGCCCAACGGTCGAGGCGTCAGCTGACCGAGACGATCCGCTCCACCCGACCCGGTCCGCTGCGGGACCGCCTGCAGGACATCGCCGACCGCCTCGACGCCGGGCTCCAGGAGGGCTGGGAGATCGTCAAGCGGGGCAACGAGATCGACGGCGCGATCCGCGCCCTCGACCCGACGAGGCTGCGTTCGCGCCTGGACACGCTGCGCGCCCAGTCCTCGGCCGCGCCGAGCGAGGACCTCGGCGCGGCCGTGGCGTCCGTGGAGAGCCAGCTGGCCACCGCCGATCGTCTGAAGGAGCTGTCGGCGAGCACCGCCGACCATGTCCGCCTCACCCAGGCGAAGCTCGACGAGCTCGTGGCGCGTGCCGCCGAGATCAGCATCGGCGCGGGCGATACGGACCGTTTCTCCCACGACGTCGATGATCTGGTGCTCGAGCTGGAGGGCCTGCGCCAGGCCGTGCGAGAGCTGCCGGGTTGACGGCGTGACCGCCAGGCGGATCGGGGCGGTGCTCGCCGCTGTCGTGCTCATCGCGGCCGCCTTCCTCGTCCGGCGCAACGTGCTCGACGACGATGACGCGGATGCCGAGCCGCCCGGCGGCACCGCGGTCGCCACCACGGCTGCAGCGAGCGCCAGCGGCGCCGTGATCTGCATCACCGAGCTCGCCGCGGCGTGCGCGGCGATCGACGAGGCCCACCCCGAGCTGTCCGTGACCGTCGAGCCGGCGGGCACCACGCTCGACCGCCTCGCCGTGCTTGCCGACGGCGACGAGGTCCCGGTCTGGCTGACCGTCGCCCCGTTCCCGGCGATGGTCGACTCGCTGCGGGACGCCGCCGGCCTGACGCCGCTCGGCGCGACGGGCGACGTGATCGCCGCCACGCCGCTCGCCGTCGCCACCCCGGCGGGCGGCCGGGCCGGCGTGCTGGCGACCGGCTGTGAAGGCGCGCCGCTGTGGCGGTGCCTCGGCGAGCACGCCAGCGAGCCGTGGACCGACCTGGGCGGCGAGCCGGCGTGGCGCACGGTGCGCCCGTCGCTCGGCGTCGTCGAGCGCGAGGCCACGGCCCTGGGGTCGTTCGCCGCCGCGGTCGGCCGGGTACCTCGGCACACCGGAGATCACGAAGTCGGCGTGGGAAGCCGATCCGGCCTTCATCGCCTGGCTGCGCCAGCTCGCCGGCGCCGTCGATCCCGCCGCCCTGTCGGGCGGCTCGCCGCTCAGCGACGATGGCCACGCAGGCCCGGCGCCCTCGACGTCGCCGCCACCACCACCGCCGAGCAGTCGGCGCTGGGTGCCACGGCGACCGATTCGATGCCAGCTACCCTGAGCCGTCCATGTGGTTGGAGGCCGTTCTCGCGGTGCCCGACGGGGCCGCGGTCCCCGACGACCTCGGCGATGTCGCCACGGGCGCCCTCGTCGGATGGGACGCTCCGTCGGCGGCGACGCAGGCGGTGCCCGGCGCGTCGACGATGCTCGCCCTGCGGACGCTGTGGTCGGAGGCGACATGAGGGCCCGCGGCGTGGCGGCTCTCGCCGTCGCCGGGCTGGTGGCGGCGTCGTGCTCCCTGGGCGCCGACGACGACGCAGCCGATCCTGACGACACGACCGTGTCCGAGAGCACGTCGCTCGGCGGGGCCGATCCCGGCGACTGCATCGTCGTCGACATGGCCGTCAGCAGCGAGAAGATCGCCCTGCTGACCGAGCTGGCCCAGGAGTTCAACGGCTCCGCGGACGCCGCCGTCGATGGGCGCTGCGTGTTCGTGCGCCCGCGCAGCGTGGCGTCGGGGTTGGCGGCGACGCTGATCCCGCAGGGCTGGCCGAACCCCGAGGCCAACGGCGAGCCGCCGGTGATCTGGTCACCGGCCGCGTCGGGGTGGGCCGGCATCGTCAACGAGAATGCGGGGCAGGAGCTGGCGCCGGCCGGCACGCCGTTCATGCTCACTCCGCTCGTCATCGCCATGCCTCGCCCGATGGCCGAGGCTCTCGGGTGGCCGCAGGAGTCGATCGGCTTCGCCGACCTCGTGCCGCTGGCCAACGACCCCGAGGGCTGGGCTTCGGTCGGCCATCCCGAGTGGGGGCCGTTCCGCCTCGGCAAGACGAACCCGAACTACTCGACGAGCGGGCTCAACTTCACGATCGCCGAGTACTACGCGGCGACCGGCAAGACCTCTGGCCTGACGGTCGAAGACCTCGCTCGCCCGGCAGCGGTCGAGTTCGCCTCGCAGATCGAGTCATCGGTCGTGCACTACGGCGACATCACGATGACGTTCCTCAACAACTGGTTCGCTGCCGACGAGAGGAACACGTCGCTGACCTACACGAGCGTCGTGGCCGTCGAGGAGAAGAGCGTCATCGACTACAACCTCGGCAACCCCGACGGCGTGCTGTCGCCGGGTGAGGAACCGCGCATCCCGCGGGTGCCGCTCGTCGCGATCTACCCCGAGGAGGGGACGCTGTACTCCGACAACCCGTTCATCGTCCTCGACACCGAATGGGTCGATGCCGACGAGAAGGCGGCAGCCGGGCTGTTCGAGGAGTACGTCCAGCAGCCGGCGAACCAGGAGAAGGTCATGGAGTTCGGGTTCCGCCCGAACAACCCGTCCGTCGCGCTCGCCGACCCGATCGTCACGGCCAACGGTGTCGACCCGACGCAGCCGACGGCCGAGCTGCAGGTGCCGTCACCGGAGGTGCTCGTCGGCATCCTCGAGTCGTGGGCGGAGCTGCGCAAGGAGGCGCGGGTGCTGCTCGTGCTCGACATCTCCGGGTCGATGGGCGAGCCGGCCGGCGACGGGCGGACGCGGCTCGACCTGGCCCAGGAGGCGGCGATCAGCGCCCTCGACCAGTTCAAGGCGTCCGATGACGTCGGCCTGTGGGTGTTCAGCACGGAGCTCGGCGGTGCCGACCCGAACGTCCGTGAGCTCGTGCCGCTGGGCCCGATCGGCGAGCAGCGGGACGTCCTGGCCGAGCAGATCGCCGCCCAGTTCCCGACCAACGGCACGCCGCTGTACGACGTGACCGAGAAGGCCTACGAGTCGATGGTCGCCACCTACGACCCGGAGAAGATCAACGCCATCGTCCTCCTGACCGACGGTGAGAACGATGACGGCGTCCCCGGTGACGACGACCAGCAGTTCGCCGACCTGATCGAGGCCCTGCAGGCCGGCAGCGAGGGGTCGAGCTCGCAACCGGTGCGGCTGTTCACGATCTCCTATGGCGAGACGGCGGACGTCATCACGTTGCGGGCCATCTCCCAGGCCACCCAGGCGGCGACCTACAACGCCAGCAACCCGGCGACGATCAACCAGGTCTTCACTGCGGTCATCAGTAATTTCTGAGGATGCCCTCGGCCGTGACTGATCCGAGTGTTTGCTGCATCCGAGTGTCTGGTGCGGAGCCCCCCCGCAGGAAGCACTCGGATCCATGGCGCGCTGGACGCCCCGACGGCTGACATGGCGAGGAGCCTGCGGGACCGGTTCTTCACGCCGCGGGTGGCGCAGGCGATCATGTCGCCGCTCGGCATCGTGCTGTTCGGCGTCGGGACGGCGGCCGGGATCGTCGTCGGGCTACCGGTCATCGCCGCCGCCGGCGTCGGCGTCCTGGCCTGGGGCGGGCGGGTGGCGGCGGCCGTGCCGGGCCGGGACCAGGAATCGGCGCGGGTGTCGCCGGCCAGCCTCAGCGAGCCGTGGCGGACCTACGCCCTGCAGGCCGAAGACGCCAAGAAGCGCTTCGACGGGGTCGTCGCCACGGTCAAGTCGGGTCCGCTGCGCGAGCGCCTGCAGCAGTTGTCGGGACGGCTCGACGACGGCATCGACGAGTCGTGGCGGATCGCCCGGCGGGGCCACGAGCTGGTCGGCGCGATCGGCAAGATCGACACGACCTCGGCGGAGCAGGAGCTCGCCGAGCTGCGCCGATCGATCGGCACGCGCCAGCCGTCACCGGCGGAGGCCGACACGATGGCCGCCCTCGAGGCCCAGCTGGCCTCGGCCCACCGGTTGGTGGCCCTCGCCGACCGCAGCCGCGACCGCCTCCGGCTGCTCGATGCCCGCTTCGACGAGCTGGTGGCGCGCACCGTCGAGGTCGGCGTCGGCACGGGCGACACCGACGTCCTCGGCAACGACGTCGACGGCCTCGTCAGCGAGCTGGAGAGCCTGCGCATCGCCCTGGAGGAGACCGACCGGTCGGCGCTCCCGCCACCGGGTCCATGACGCCACGCCGAACCGTCCTCCGAGATCGGCCCGGAGGGGCCGATGGCCGAGGACAACAGCGATGAGCCTGCTGCGCTCGAACATCGTCGTGGCGACGGGGACGGCCCTGTCGCGAGTCACCGGCCTCGCCCGGGTCGTCGTGTTCGGCTACGTCATCGGCCAGACGGCGCTCGCCGACGCCTACACGATCGGCAACGAGACGCCGAACATCGTGTACGAGCTGCTCATCGGCGGCGTGCTGTCAGCGACGCTGGTGCCGCTGTTCACGTCCTTCGTGGAACGTGACGACGAGGAGTCGACGAACGTCGTCATCACGGCCGCGCTCGTCGCTGCTGGCCGCGATCACGGCCGTCGCCGTCGCGGCCGCTCCGCTGATCTTCGGCCTGTACACGATCGATCCGGCGGACAGTGTCGACGCCGAGCTGTTCCGCGATGTCGGGACCCTGCTGACGCGAGTGTTCCTGCTGCAGATCTTCTTCTACGGCGCCACCGCTCTGGCGAACGCCATCTTGAACTCCCGGCGGCGCTTCTTCGCCGCCGCGTGGAGCCCGGTCCTGGCCAACGTGGTCGTCATCGTGACGCTGCTGTCGCTGCCGGAACCGGGCGGCGACCAGTGGACCTTGGGCGACGTCATGGACGACACGCGGCTGCGCTGGACGCTGGGGCTCGGCACCACCGCCGGCATCGCGGCGATGGCCCTCGTGCTGATCCCCGCCGTCCACCGCGCCGGGCTGCGCTACCGGCCCGACCTGCGGTTCCGACATCCGGCCGTCAAGCACCTGCTCGCCCTGTCCGGGTGGACGCTCGGCTACGTCGTCGCCAACCAGGTGACGATCGCCGTCGTCCGCAACCTCGCCGACCCCGGCTCCGGTGACGCCAGGGCGTACTTCGAGGCGTTCACCTTCTTCGTCCTGCCGCACGGGCTGCTGGCGATGTCGATCGCCACGACGTTCGCTCCGGAGATGGCCCGCTCGGTGACCCGCGGGGATCGCCGCGCGTTCAACGACCAGGCGTCGCTCGGCGTGCGACTCGTCGCCTTGCTGACGCTGCCCGCCGGCGCGCTGATCTTCGTCCTCCGCCGGGCGATCGTCGGCGCCCTGCTGCAGCACGGCGAGTACACCGCGGCCAACGCCGACAACGCGGCCCGGGCGCTCGGCGGGTTCGCCCTCGGGCTGGTCGGCTTCTCGGTGTACCTGTTCGTGCTCCGCGGCTTCTACGCCCACCAGGACACGCGCACCCCGTTCGTCATCAACGTCGTGCAGAACGTCCTCAACATCGTGCTGGCCATCCTCCTGGTGGGGCGTTACGACATCCTCGGCCTGGGTGTCGCCCTGGCCGTCTCCTACGTCGTGTGCGCCCTGTGGGCGCTGCAGGTGATGTCCTACAAGGTGCCGGGCTTCCCGCTGCGGACGATCCTGGCCAGCGTGTGGCGGATGGTCCTCGCCGGGGCGATCGCCGGTGAGATGACGTTCCTCGTGGCGTCGCGTGTGGGGGACGACGCCGGATGGCCGGCGCTGCTCCGGGTCGTCGTCGGGGCGGTGGTCGGGACGATCGTCTACGTCGGCGTGCTGGTGGCCCTGAGGGCACCCGAGCTGACCGCGCTGCGCCAGCGGCTGCCCGGTCGTCGCGCCGCGACCGTCCTCTAGGATCGACGCATGTTCAAGCTGTTCAAGAAGTGGTGGCTGTACCTCACCGCCAAGCTGACCGGTTCGTTCAACGAGCGGGCCGACCCGAAGGTCCAGCTGGAACAGGCCATCGCCGAGTCGCAGAACCAGCACCGCCGGCTGCGCGAGCAAGCGGCCAACGTGATCGCCAACCAGAAGCAGGGCGAGCTGCGGCTGAACCAGAAGATGGGTGAGCTGGAGAAGCTCAACGCCAATGCCAGGCAGGCGCTGATCATGGCTTCCGACGCCGAGAAGGCAGGCGACACGGGCAAGGCCCAGCAGTACACCTCGGCAGCGGAGACGATCGCCAACCAGCTGATCCAGACCGAGAAGGACGTCGAGAGCCTGAAGACGATGGTCCTCGAGTCCACCCAGGCCTCGGACCAGGCGAAGGCCGCCGTGCACCAGAACAGCCGCCTCCTCCAGGAGAAGATCGCCGAGAAGTCCAAGCTGCTCTCGCAGCTCGACCAGGCGAAGATGCAGGAAGAGATGAACTCGGCGATGGCCCAGCTCAACGAGAACGTGGGCGCCGACGTGCCGTCGCTGGCCGAGGTCCAGGAGAAGATCCAGGCCCGTTACGCCAAGGCCAAGGCCACGGCGGAGCTCACCGAGGCCTCGGTCGAGTCACGGGTGCTGGAAGTGGAGCAGGCGACAGCGAACATCGAGGCCCAGGGCCGGCTGAGCGCGCTGCGTGCCGAGCTCGGGCTCGGCGGCGGCGAGCCGGCGCCCGCCGTGGAGCAGCAGGCGACCGCCGAGCAACCCCCCGCCTGATCGAGCTCCGCTCAGGACGTCAGCCGGGCAGCATCACGAGGTCGTCGCGGTGGATGACCTCGTGGGCCATGCCCGGGGGGAGATCCCGGGTGTGACGTCCGGCAACCTTGCGCAGCACGGCGGCCTCGACGAACACCATGCCCCGGGCGAACGGGATGCCGTCGGTGGCGACGACGTCGACGGTGTCGCCCTCGCCGAAACGTCCGGCGACGTCGACGACGCCGGCCGGGAGCAGGCTGGTCTGGCGCTCGACGAGCGCTCGCCGCGCCCCGTCGTCGACCGTCACGGAGCCGGCGACGCGCGAGGCGAAGGCGATCCACAGCTTGCGCGCCGTCAGCTTGCGCCGGTGGGCCTCGAAGCTGGTGCCGACGACGTCGTCGACGACGACCGCGCCGAGCACACCGGGGCGGGCCGCGCTGGCGATCACCGTCCGCACCCCGGACCACGAGGCGATGCGCGCCGCTTCCAGCTTGCTGGCCATGCCGCCACTCCCCCGACCGCTGCCGCCGCGCCCGGCGTCGATCGCCAGGATCGGGTCGTCGACGGAGACCCGCGTGACGAGCTGGGCATCGCTGGCGACGCGTGGGTCGGCGGTGTACAGGCCCTCGAGGTCGGTCAACAGCACGAGCACGGCGGCGCCGACGTTGTGGGCGACGAGAGCGGCGAGGCGGTCGTTGTCGCCGTAGCGGATGTCGTCGCTGGCGATGGCGTCGTTCTCGTTGATGATCGGCACGGTGCCGAGCGCCAAGAGGCGGGTCAGCGTGCGGCGGGCGTGGAGGTACTGCCGCCGGTCGACGAAGTCGTGCGGGACCAGCAGCGCCTGCGCCGGCACGAGGCCATGGGCGCCGAGGGCGGTGTCCCAGCTGCGCATGAGGCGTGGTTGGCCGGCTGCTGACAGCGCCTGGAGCGTCGCCGTGTCCGTCGGCCGGGAGGCGAGCCCGAGGGCGGCGACGCCGGCAGCCACGGCGCCGGAGGAGACGACGATCACCTCGTGGCCGCAGACCCGCAGCTCGGCGATCTCGCCGGCCAGCTTGCCGATCGCTCCGTCGTCGACCGCGCCGCGCTCGTCGGTGACCGACGACGTGCCGACCTTGACGACGAGGCGCATGTCAGGAGTCCCGGTATTCGAAGCTGAAGTCGCCGATCCACACCGTGTCGCCGTCGGTGGCGCCGGCGCGGGCGAGCAGCTTGTTGACGCCGAGCCGCTCGAGGCGGTACCCGATGTAGGACATCGCCTCGTTCGACGTGAGGTCGTTGAGCGCGACGACGCGCTCGACGTCGCGCCCGCTGACCCGGAACTCGTTCTCGCTCGTCCGCGACACCGCCGCGCCGGTCGGTTCCGGGCGCAGCAGGACCACACCCTCGGACACCGGCGTCTCCTGGCGGGCCTCGTGGACGAGTCGGGCCATCGCCCCGACGAGGTTGGCGACCCCGTCACCCGTGACGGCGGAGATCACGAACCGCGACTCGCCGTCGGGCTGGAAGCCCAGCTCGGCCGGATCGGTGGTGCCGGTGATGTCGGCCTTGGTGCCGACGACGAGGCGCGGTCGTTCGAGCAGCTCGGGCCGGTAGTCGCCGAGCTCGGCGAGCAGGATGCGCTCCTGCTCGGCCGGGCTGGTGCCGTCGAGAGCCGCGAGGTCGACGAGCAGGCACAGCACACGGGCCCGCTCGATGTGGCGGAGGAACTGGTGTCCGAGGCCCCTGCCCTCGCTGGCACCCTCGATGAGACCGGGGATGTCGGCGACGACGAGCTCCGTGGCGTCATCGAGGCGCACGACGCCGAGGTTCGGCTCGAGCGTCGTGAACGGGTAGTCGGCGATCTTCGGCTTGGCCGCCGAGATGACGCTGATCAGCGTGCTCTTGCCGACGTTCGGGAAGCCGACGAGCGCGACGTCGGCCATCAGCTGCAGCTCCAGCTTCAGCCAACGCTGCTCACCGTGCTCGCCCTGCTCGGCGAAGTTCGGAGCCCGGCGCCGGTTGCTCAGGAACTTGGCATTGCCCCGCCCGCCGCGCCCGCCGGCGGCCGCCAGCCAGCGGTCGCCGTGGTGCAGCAGCTCGGCGAGCACGTCACCGGTGTACAGGTCGGAGATCACGGTGCCCTCCGGCACGGCGACCTCCAGCGACTCGCCGCGCCGTCCGTGGAGGTCCTTGCCCTTGCCGTGGACGCCGCTGCCGGCCCGGCGGTGAGGATGGTCGCGGAACGCCAGCAGCGACGCCACGTTGTGGTCGGCGACGAGCCAGACGTCGCCTCCCTTGCCACCGTCACCACCGTTCGGTCCGCCGAAGGCGACCGGCCCCTCCCGGCGAAAGGCCACACAGCCTGCGCCGCCATCGCCGCCGCGCACGTTGAGCTGGCACTCGTCGACGAACTGGGACATCACGACAACGCTACCGACAGCCCCTCATCCGAGTGTTTGCCGCAGCGGAGTGCCTGCTGCGGGGCTTCCCCGCAGCAGGCACTCCGACGGCGGCAAACACTCCGGTCTGACACCCCGTCCGTAGTCTTCAGAGGCATGAGCGATCCGACGATGCAGGATCGGGCCGACCGCTGGGCGTCGACGATGCGCGGGATCGAGGAGGTTCCGGGCGTCCGCCTCGCTCACGCCGACTCGCACGCCGCCGCCGGGGTACCGGTGGAGCGGACGCGCCGCCAGCAGGTCGAGCACGACGTCCTGGCCGACTCGGCCACGAGGTCGGTCGGCGCGGGGCAGCGGGCCCGCCCGGAGGAGCCCGACCCGTGGCGAACGTGCTTCGAGCGCGATCGCGACCGCATCCTCCACGCCCCGGCGTTCCGCCGCCTGGCCGGCAAGACGCAGGTGTTCGTCTTCCCCGACGACCACCAGCGCACGCGGCTGACCCATGCCCTCGAAGTCGCCCAGGTGGCGACGTCGGTGGCCCGGGCTCTCGGCCTCAACGTCGCCCTCACCGAGGCGATCGCCCTCGGCCACGACTGTGGGCACGGCCCGGGCGGGCACGCCAGCGAGGATGCTCTGTCGCCGTACGTCCCGGGCGGTTACGACCACGCGGTGTGGGGTGCCGACGTGACGCTGGCCCCACTCAACCTGTGCACCGAGACGCTCGACGGCGTCCGCAACCACTCGTGGAGCCGGCCGGCGCCGGCGACGCCGGAGGGCGAGGTGGTGTCGTGGGCCGACCGCATCGCCTATGTGTGCCACGACTTCGAGGATGCCGTGGCCGCCGGCATCGTCGCCGGGAACATGCTCCCGCGCGCCGTCGCCGGTCGCTGCGGCTCGACGCGCTCGCGCCAGCTCGGCTCGTTCATCGCGGCGATGGTCGAGGCGGCCGCCGAGACCGGGCGCATCGGCATGACCGAGGGCGCGGCCGACGCCCTCGCCGAGTTCCGCCGGTTCAACTACGACCACGTCTATCTGCGTCCGGCCAGCCGGGTCCAGGCTGATGCCGTGGTCGCCCTCCTGCGGGCGCTCGTCGAGCACTACGGCGACCGACCGCACCTCCTCCCCGACCCACCCCGGGTGGCGGGCGGTTCCGACGAGGCCGTCGCCGCCGCCGTCGCCTACGTCGCCGGGATGACCGATCGCTTCGCCTGCCGCCAAGCCGTCTCGCTCCTCGGGTGGGACCCCGCCAAGCTGCCGGCCGGCGTCACCTGAGCTCCACCATCTGGGCGGGATCCGTCTCGACAACTTTCAACGAACGACGAAGCCGGCCAGCCCCTCGACGGGCTCTTCGCTGACGTCGACGCCGCTCACCTCGGCGCGCGGCGGGCCCATCCGGCACCACGAGACCATCTGCGCGACCACCATCTCCGGCCCCTCGAACACGGCCTCGACCCGGCCATCGCGGCGGTTGGCGACCCAGCCGGCGAGCCGGCGGGTCACCGCCTCCCGCCGGCAGGACTCGCGGAACCACACGCCCTGCACCAGGCCGCTGATCACGACCCGGTAGCGCACCGGCTGATCGGCGTTCAGCTGGCGGTCTGCCAGAGGCCCATGAGGTTGCCCTCGCTGTCGGTGAAGTAGGCGGCGAATCCCATCTGGCCCACCGCCTCGCTCGGGCGCACGGTCTTACCGCCGAGCGACTCGACCTTGCTCAGGGCGGCGTCGATGTCGTCGACGTCGATCGTGATCACCGGCGTCGAGATGTCATTCTCCCGCTCGAACATGCCACCGTTGATCGCCCCGGGATCGTTGGGCATGCCCTGATCGTTGGTCGGGGTCGTGCCGAGGATCGTGTACTTCATCTCCGGCATCGGGTTGATGTTCCACCCGAACGCGTCTCGGTAGAACGATCGGGCCCGCTCGACGTCGTCAGCCGGGATCTCGAAGTGGACGACTGCTCCAGCCATGTTTCGCAACCTCCTTGTCGACGGGGGGTCGCGCGGAAGGCTAGATCAGGATGAGGCGTCGGCGGTGATGACGTCGACGACCTTGCGGCCCTTGCGCTCGCCGAACTTGACGCTGCCTTCGACGAGGGAGAAGAGGGTGTCGTCGCCGCCGATGCCGACGTTCTTGCCCGGGTGCACCTTGGTGCCGCGCTGGCGGACGATGATCGTGCCGGCGTGGATCCTGGTGCCGTCGAACACCTTCACGCCCAGGCGCTGGGCGTTGGAGTCACGGCCGTTGCGGGTGGACCCGCCACCCTTGGTCTTGGACATGGCAACCCCTACTTCGTGGCGATCTTGGTGATCTCGACGACGGTGTAGCGCTGGCGGTGACCCCACCGGCGACGCTGGTTGGTGCGCCGCTTGTAGGTGAACCCGTTGATCTTGGGGCCCTTGGCCTCGCCGACGACCGTGCCCGTGACGGTGACGCCGTCGAGCTGATCGGGTGTCGCGAGGACGGTGTCACCGTCGACGACCATCTTGGCCGTCAACGTGACCTCGTCGCCTTCCTGGGCGTCGAGGAGGTCGACACGGACCTGCTGGCCTTCGGCCACCTTCTGCTGGTTCGCGCCAGCCCCGATCACTGCGTACATAGCGATCGGCAAGCCTAGCTGGGGAACCCCGTGCTCCCACTCGCTCTCGAGCCCGCGAGCTGGACGAGGTCAGCGACCGCTTCGGCCCCCGACCGCAGCGAGCGCGCCAGGTCAGGTCGAGCGTCGGCCCGCTTCGGGCCGGCGGCGCCAGCCGCAGCGAGACAGACGAGCGACGAGTCTTCGGAGGAGCGAGGTCAATCAAGCAACGCGTGGTCGACGATCACCCCGCGGCCGTCGCAGTTGGGGCAGATCTCGGAGAACTCGGTGAGCAGGCCTTCACCGATGCGCTTGCGGGTCATCTCGACGAGGCCCAGATCGGAGATGTCGAACACCTGGGAACGGGTCTTGTCCCGGGACAGGGCGTTGCGGAACGTCTCGACGACCTTGGCCCGGTTCTCCCGGTTCTCCATGTCGATGAAGTCGATGACGATGATCCCGCCGATGTCGCGGAGCCGCAGCTGCTTGGCGATCTCGTCAGCGGCCTCCATGTTGTTGTGGAAGACGGTCTCCTCGAGGCTCGAGCTGCCGACGTTCTTGCCGGTGTTGACGTCGATGACCGTCAGCGCCTCGGTGTGCTCGATGATCAGCGATCCGCCCGACGGCAGCCACACCTTGCGATCCAGCGCCTTGTGGACCTGTTCATGGACGTGGTGGTGCTCGAACAGACTCAGCCCCGTCGGGTCGTAGTAGTCGACGCGGTCGGCGAGCTCGGGATTGAACGCTCCGATGTAGGCCTTGACGTCCTCGTACAGCCGCTGGTCGTCGATGACCACGCCGCGGTAGTCGGCGTTGAACTCCTCGCGGATCACCCGCACGGCGAGCTCCGGCTCCCGGTACAGCAGCTTGGGCTGCTTCGTCGTCGCCGCCTGGGCGGCGATCTTCTCCCACTGAACGAGCAGCAGGGTCATGTCGGCGCGCAGCTCGTCCTCGGTGGCGTGCTCCGCGGCGGTGCGCACGATCAGCCCGTGCTGGGCCGGCTTGACGCGGTCGAGGATGGCCCGCAGCCGCTTGCGGACGTCGTCGGGCAGGCGCTTGGAGATGCCGTAGGTCTTGGAGTTGGGGATCAGCACCACGAACCGCCCCGGCAGCGACACCTCCTGGGTCAGCCGGGCGCCCTTGGCGCCGATCGGGTTCTTGGTGACCTGGCAGACGATCAGCTGGCGGGGCCGCAGGATGTCCTCGATGCGCGCTGCGTCGCCTCGCTCCTCGATGTCCTCGGCGTCGTACTGCACGTCGCCGCGGTAGAGCACGGCGTTCTTCGGCGTGGCGATGTCGACGAACGCCGCTTCCATCCCCGGCAGCACGTTCTGCACCCGGCCGACGTAGATGTTGCCGTGGATCTGGCTGATGTCGTCGGCGGGTCGGCTGACGTAGTGCTCGATCAGGTTGCGCCCTTCGAGGACGCCGACCTGGGCCATGTTCTCCCGCACCTGCACGCACATCAGGTACCGCCCGACAGGCCGGCCGTTGCGCTCCCGGCCCCGCCGCTGCTCGACGAGTGGCTCGACGACGTCGCCGCCACGGCTCTTCTGGCCGCGGACGGCGCGCTTGCGCTTGGGCTCCGGGGCATCGGTCGGCTCGCGGTCGCCGGCTCGCCCGCCAGTCCGACCACGGCCGCGCTTCGGCGCCGGCGCGGCGGTCTCGGCCGGCGTGGCACCCGGCGGCGCGAGCGGTGCCGGACGGGTGTCGCCGATCTGCGGCTTGCGCACCAGCGCCCGCTCGGCAGCCTCCGGCGACGGCCGACCCTCGCGCAAAGGCTCGGGCATCTCCGGGCGACTCGCCGCGGCCCGGCGTCGTGCGGCTGGCGCAGCGGTGGGTGCCTCCGCCGCGAGCTCCGGTGGGGCGGTCGTCCCGGCGTCAGCCGCAGTGGTCGAGCCAGTTTCCGACTTGCGCCGGCGCTGCCCGCCACGCGAGCCGCGCCGACGCTTGCGTGCCGCGGCCTCGCCGGTGGCTTCCCCCGACTCCTGACCGGCACCTTCGGGCGCCTGCTCGACGTCGCCCTGGGCGCCGGTCACCGGGCCGATCGGGGCATCCGGCCCCGAGTCGTTGTCGTCCATGATGTTCCCTTCTCATGCGCCCACCAGCGGCGCCAGCACGGCGTCCGGCAGCACCACTCGCTCGTCACTGAGCGGAGGGCGCCGGTTCCCGTCGTGTTCGATCCATTGATGTGTTCGCACCACCCGCAGCGCCGCGACGGCGGCGCCGGGGAAGGCGACGGCGGCCAACTCGGCAGGACGCAACCCACGTCCGACGGTCGCCAGCTCGGCGACCAGTCTGGTGCCATCCGGCCCGAGAGCCAACGACGTGATCAGCGGTCTCACGTCGTCGAGGCGCAGCACTCCCTTGCGCTCCCGCTCGAGCGGCAGCTGGTCGGCGTTGAGCAGGCGGACGATCGTCGCGCCGACGTCGTAGCCGGCGGGCACCTCGAGTTGCCACGTCACCGACGTCACCTCGTCCTGGAGCGATCGGCCACCCTCGTGCTCGGCCGTCAACAGGGCCGTGAAGCCGCCCGGCAGGGCGTCCGTCAACCGTTCGGGCAGAGCTCCGTCATCGACGGTCGCCCCGTCGGTGAGCTCGACGTCGAGGTACTCGGCGATCGACTCCGCCCCCGTCGGCAGCGCGAAGCCGAAGCTGAGGCGCGGTCGGGGCGTGAACCCGCCGCTCGTGATCACCGGGAGCTGCGCCTTGCGCACCGCCCGCTCCCAGATCCGCGCCGTGTCGCGATGGCTCGTGAAGCGGACCTTGCCGAGCTTGGCGTAGCGGACGCGCAGCCTCATCACAGCGCCCCGACAGGGAGCCGGCGTCCGAACGGCACGTGCACCGAGCGCACACCGCCGCGCTCGAGATCCTGACCGGTGCCCTGGCTGCCGCCGGCAGGCGGCACCGGGGACGCCACCACGTGCTCGATGCCGTACCCGGTGCACACTCCGCAGTCGTAGCACGGAGTCCACCGGCAGTCCTGCACCCCCCCGGCGGCCAGCGCGGCCTGCCAGTCGGCCCACAGGAAGTCGCGGTGCAGCCCGGCGGTGAGGTGGTCCCACGGCAGCACCTCGGCCTCGGTCCGGTGACGATGGACGTACCAGTCCAGCGACAGGCCCTCCGCCTCCAAGGCGTCGGTCCAACGTCGCAGGTCGAACGACTCCCCCCACTCCTGGAACGTGCCGCCTGCCCGCCACACCCGCTCGATGACCCGCCCGATGCGCCGGTCACCGCGGCTGGCGATGCCCTCGGCCACGGTGGCGGCCGGGTCGTGCCACTTGAGGTTGACGTGGCCGGCCTTGCGGGTGGCCGAACGGAGCAGCTCGATCTTGCGTCGCAGCTCGGCGCCGGTGTCCTGCCCGAACCACTGGAACGGCGTGTGCGGTTTGGGGACGAATCCGCCGACACTGGCCGTCACCGACGCCCGCCCGGTGTGGCGCTGACCGAGCGCCGCGCAGGCCCGGGCCAGCTCGGCGATGCCCAGCGTGTCGTCGTCGGTCTCCGTCGGCAGGCCGGTGAGGAAGTACAGCTTCACCCGCGACCAGCCCGCGGAGAAGGCCGCCTCGACGGCGCCGTAGAGATCGTCCTCGGTGATCAGCTTGTTGATCACCGACCGCAACCGCCACGATCCGGCCTCCGGGGCGAACGTCAGCCCGCTGCGGCGCCCGCTGGTCACCTGCCCGGCGAGACCGACGGTGAACGCATCGACGCGCAGCGACGGCAGGTTCACCGTCGTCGAGCAGCCCGGCTGCTCGGCCTGGCGATCGGCGAGGATCGAGCCCACGACGCCCTCGATGTCGCTGAAGTCGGCGGTCGACAGCGACGTCAGGCTGACCTCGTCGTAGCCCGAGCGACGCAGCCCGTCGGCGACCATCGTGCGCACCTGCTCGGCCGGTCGTTCGCGCACCGGGCGGGTGATCATCCCGGCCTGGCAGAAGCGGCAGCCCCGCGTGCAGCCGCGGAAGACCTCCACGCTCAGCCGGTCGTGGACGACCTCCGTGAGCGGCACGAGCGGGTGCCTCGGGTACGGCCACTCCCCCAGATCGGCCACCGTGCGCTTGTCGACGGTCGGCGGCACGTCCGGGTAGCGCGGCGTCACGGCGACGAGGGCCGGTCCGTCGTAGACGACGTCGTACAGCGAGGGCACGTAGACGCCGGGCACCTGGGCGAGCTCGCGCAGCACGGCGTGGCGATCGGCTCGACCGCCGCGGATCCAGGCGCCGACGACCTCGGTGATCTCGCCGATGACCTCCTCACCTTCGCCGAGCACGGCGGCGTCGACGAAGTCGGCGAGCGGCTCCGGGTTGAACGCGGCGTGCCCGCCGATGACGACGAGCGGGTGCGATGGCCGGCGGTCGACGGCGCGCACGGGGACACCGGCGAGGTCGACCATCTCCAGGAGGTTCGTGTACACGAGCTCCGATGACAGGTTGAACGCCAGCACGTCGAAGTCGCCTGCTGCGCGATGGGTGTCGACGGAGAAGAGCGGCAGGCCGCTGGCGCGCAGCAGGCTGGCGAGGTCGCGCCACGGCGCGTAGGTCCGTTCGGCGACCGCGTCAGGCCGTTCGTTGAGGATCTCGTAGAGGATCTGGAGGCCCTGGTTCGGCAGGCCGATCTCGTAGGTGTCGGGGTACGCCAGCAGCCACGACACCTTCCCGGGTCCGTGGTCGGGGATGACGGCGCCGTCCTCGCATCCGATGTAGCGAGCCGGCTTCTGCACCTGGCCCAAGAGCGGTTCGAGCCGCGCCCAGAGTGCGGTCATGACCCCTCGAGCTTAGCCCGAAGGCACTCGCGACCCGTCTGACCTGGTCAGCGCCGCCGTGATCTGGGCGCGGCGAGTCTCGATATCGAGACCCAGCGCGCCCAGACGGCTGTTCGAGACTGCCCGCGCCCAGGTTCAGCGCATCCGGCGCATGTGGACGCTCTGCACGAGACCGAGGAGGGCGAACCACGTGATCAGGCTCGAGCCGCCGTAGGAGATGAACGGCATCGGCAACCCGGTGACCGGCATGATCTTGATCGTCATCCCGATGTTCTGGAAGACCTGCCACAGCAGCATCGTGAACACGCCGGCACACAGATAGGTGCCGAGGAGATCGCGGGAGAGGTGGGCGATGCGCCAGATGCGCACCAGGATCACGGCGAACAGGGCGAGCAGCGAGGCGCACCCGACGAGACCGAACTGCTCGCCGACGGCGGCGAACGGGAAGTCGGCCCAGATGACCGGGATGTCCCGCCCGTTGGTCAGCGGACCCTGCAGCCAGCCCTTGCCGAACAGGCCGCCCGTACCGACCGCCCGCACGGCGTTGGTGACCTGGTACACCTCCTGCTCCAGGTCGGGGTTGTTCTCGTCGAAGAACACCCGCACCCGGGCCAATTGGTAGGGGTTGACGAGGCGCCCCACGAACGCCGCCCCGAGCGTCGCCATCGACAGCAGGCTGATCGTGAAGATGTACCGGGCCTTGGCCCCGGCGACGAGCAGCACGCCCATCGCCATGGCGATGAGCACGGTCGCCGAGCCGAGGTCGGGCTGGGCGACGATGAGCACGGTGGGCAACCCGACGATCATCAGCCCGCCGAGGAACCGCGGGTAGCTGACCTCGTCGCTGCGTTCGTCGCTGAGGTACGAGCACAACGCGAGGAGCACCGTGAACTTGGCGAACTCGGCCGGCTGGACCTGGATCGGGCCAACCTCGAACGCCAGCACGGTTCCGGCCGCGGCGAGGCTGTAGGCGGCCAGGGCGAACAGCACGGCGACGGTGAGCACGTACAGGGTCCGGGCGTGCTGCTTGAGCCACTCGTAGTCGATGGCCATCACGACGACCATCACGATGGAGGCGGCGATGGCGAAGATGACCTGGCGGGTGACGAACGTGTACGGGTCGGCCGTGCGCACCCGCGTCGCCGAGAAGACGACGAAGCACCCGGCAACCGTGAGCACGGCCTGGGCCAGCAGCAACACCCAGTCGATGTTGCGGCTGGGGTCAGCAGGGCTCGAGCGGATGTTGCCGAGACCAGAGTCCGGCTTGCGCTGCAGCATCGACAGGCCCATCCCTAGTCCGGGACGATCGTGCCGGCGTTGGAGCTGCGCATGCAGCTGACGTCGACGCTGGGTAGGGGCTCGGCCGGCACCTCCATCGAGGTGTCGAGGGGCTCGGAGATGGCCACCGGGTTGAGCGGGATCAGCCCGGAGAGGGCGAGGAACATGCACTTGACCACTGGCGCCGCACCGGTGGAGCCGAATCCGGCCTTCTCCAAGTAGGACACGACGGTGTAGGGGTGCTCGGGCTGGACACTGAAGGCGGCGAACGCCGAAGAGTCGTTCCACGGATAGCTGCGGAACCCCTGCGCCGTCCCGGTCTTCCCGGCGACCTGGATCGCCTCGGCCGGGTAGTCGTCGAACAGCTCCTCGGCCGTCGTCGAGCGGCCGTTGGCGCCCGGACCCGTGACGTTGCGCCGCAACCCGGCCACGATCGGCTCCTGCAGGGCCGGTGCCATCGGGATCTGCCGGCTCTGCGGGGCGACGGACTGCACGATCTCGGCCTGTGTGAGGTCGGCGTACCCGGGATCGCCGTCGGGTGTCTCCGGGGCCAGGATGGTCTGCACGACCCGCGGCGTGAGCACCCAGCCGCCGTTCGCCAGGGCGCCGTAGCCGACCGCCTGCTGCAGCGGGGTCGCCGCCATCAGGCCCTGGCCGATCGCCATCTGCAACAGGTCGCCGGGCTGCAGGTTGGGCGTCTCGTCCGGGCTCAGGACGCCGTCGGCCAGCAGCTGGGCCTTGAGCTCGTTCGTCGGCACCCGTCCGCCGAACTCGAAGGGCAGGTCGATGCCGGTGTCGGCGCCGAACCCGAACAGCCCGACGTGGTCCTGCAGCTGGGTGCCGGGCGTGTTGTAGAAGTCCTCGCCGAGCTTGTAGAAGAACGTGTCGCTGGAGACCGCGAGGGCTGTCGTCACGTTGACCGTCCCGTACACGCACGGCTTGCCCAACGGGGGGCACGTCGAGTTGCGGAACTCGCAGCGGATCCCTCTGGCGCAGACGTCGTCGGCGATCGACGCCAGCTTGTACGTGCCCTGGTCGTTGTAGGTCGATCCCGGCCCGAGGCGACCGGTCGCCAGCGCGGCGTAGGCGGTGAACGGCTTGAACGACGAGCCCATGTTGTACTGGCCCTGGATCGCCCGGTTGGTCAGCGCCGACTTGTCGGGGTCCAGCGCCGGCTCGCCCTCACCGGGCGGGGGCGGGAAGATCTGGTCGAACTTCTCGCTGTCGACGCCGGAGGTGAACCAGCGGTTGTCGAACGTCGGGTAGCTCGCCATCGCCGCGATCTGCCCGGTCTGGTGGTTCATCACGGTCACCGACCCGGCCGGTGCCTTGTACGCGACCTGGGTGCCGACGGCCAGGCTGGGATCCATCGGCGTCCGCGCCTCGGTGCCGTCGGCCCGCAGCCTGCTGACCTCCGGGTTGGCCACGGTGAACTGGCGCTTCAGGCGCAGCTGGGTCTGCAGGACGCGCTCGGCGTACTGCTGCAGCTCGAGGTCGATCGACAGCTGCACGTCCATCCCGTTGACCGGCGCCTTGTAGGTGATCTCGCGGACGATGCGGTTGTTGGCGTCGACCTCGTAGACCGCCTCGCCCCACTTCCCGTGGAGCGTCTCCTCCATGCTCAGCTCGACGCCGCTGCGCCCGACCTGCTCGCCTTCGACCGACGTGTCGTAGCCCAGGGCGTCGTAGTGCGCCTGATCGTCGCCGGTGATCGACCCCATGTAGCCGAGGACGTGGCTGGCCAGCGGGGCGTACGGATAGACGCGCCGCCAGTCCTTCTCGATCACCACCCCGGGGAAGTCCTCGACCCGCTCGGCGAGGGAGATGGCCACGGTCTCCGTCACCCCCTCCTTCAGCGGCATCGGCAGGTAGCGGCTGTACAACCCCGCGTCGTAGCGAGCCTCCATCTCCTCCACCGGCATCTCCAGCCAGCCGGACAAGCGCGTGAACAGCGCGGCGCGATCCGTGTCCTGCCGGATCACGTCCCACTCGACGCTCACCGTCAGCACCCGTTCGTTGTCGGCGAGGATGCGGCCGTCCACGTCGAAGATCCGCCCCCGCTCGGGAACGAGGCGGACGGTCTTCGTCTTGCGGGCGTCGACGGTCTGCTGCAGGGACTCGGCCTGCACCGTCTGCAGGAACCACAGCCGGGCACCAACGGCGCCGAACAGCAGCGCCGCGACGAGGGCGAGCACGCCCAGGCGCGCCGCGCGCTTGTCAGCTGGCATCGGTCCAGTTTGGCCGGTGTGTCATGGCGCTGAGGTGCGCGTCGGATTGCCTCATGGTTCCTTGGGAGCCTTCCACTCCGGCCGCTTGATGCGCAGGCACCACCGGCCGACGGGGACGAGCAGCGGGCTGAGCACCATGGCCCCGGCCGCGACCACCACCACGACGATACCGAGACGAGGGTCGAACACGTGCTCTTCCCCGATGAACGTGCGGATCACGGGGACGGCCAGCTCGCCGACGGCCGCGCCGAGCCCGGTGAACAGGGCGGCCAGCCACCACTGCGGATCGACGGTGATCGACGTCACGTAGCCGGCGACGTACCCGGCGAGGCCCATGGCGATCGACGACGAGCCCAGTGGCGTGCCGACGGCCAAGTCGTACATCACGCCGAGCACGAACCCGGCCAGGGCACCCTTCTGCGGACCGCCCGCCGCCCCGGCGGCCGCGGCGAGGGCCAGCATCACCTGCAACGACACGCCGGCCGGCCGGAGGTCGGCGAAGATCGTCCGCTGCAGTGCCAGCACGATCAGGCCGACGGAGAACAACCGCAGCAACGGGCCCTGGACGAGGGAGGCGAACATCAGCCGCCCGCTTGGGTGTCGCTCGGTTCGATCTCCGATGCCGGCTTGTACAGCACGATGCGCACGAAGTGCAGTCGACTGAGGTCGGCCAGCGGCTCGATCTCCAGCAGCGGACCTTCCGCCGAGGAGCGGTTGATCACGTTGGTCACCGTGCCGACCGGGATGTCCGGGGGTGCCAGGCCCTCGGTACCACCGGAGGTCAGCACGATGTCGCCCTCGGCGAAGCGTCCGAACACCGGGGTGTCGGCCAGCAGGTCGACCTGCGGCAGCTGGTCGGCGCCCTGGCCGCGGAGCTGCCCGGTCTCCCGGCTGCTGGTGACGTCGATCGTCGTCGTGGTCGTGGATGACGTCGTCGTGTCCGGTGGCTCTGTCGACGGCGGAGCGGTCGTCTCCGGGATCGACGTGCCCGGAGCGGGCTCGCCCTCGCTCGTCGGCGGCGCCGTGTCGGTGCCGGGCGGCACCGACGAGGCCTCGCTCGACGGCGGAGCGGGTGTGGTCGTCGTCTCCGGCGGGGCGCCGGGTACGACCTTGACGCCCACCGCGTACCGGGAGTCCGTGAGCAGCATGACCGTCGCCCGATCCGGCAGCACCGGGGCGGTGACCTTGCCGACCAGGCCGCCGGGGGCGTAGACGGCCATGCCGACCTCGATGTTGTCGTTCGAACCCTTGTTGATCTCGATCACCTGGTCGAGGTTGCTCGGGCTCTCGCCGACGACCGTCGCGGTGATGCTCGGGTAGTCACCGAGGGACGGCAGGTTGTTGAGCGCCAGCAGCCGCTGGAAGTCCTCGATCGCCGCCTGGGCCGCGACCTGGTCACCGCGCTGGGCGTCGAGCTGATCGCGCAGCCGCTCGTTCTCCGCCTCGATCTCCTCGTAGTGGGTGATCCCGTGCCAAGCGTTGCGGACGGGACGGGAGACGACGTCGGCGGCGGTCTCGACCGGATCGAGGATCTTGGTGAACCCGCTGCGGGCGGCGTCGAAGATGGCGTTGCCGCGCAGGTCCAACGTGAGCAGCAGGACCGAGGTGAGCAAGAGGAGGATGATCGCCCGGCGGCGGCCGGGGGTGTACAGGGGCATGGGCAGGAGGGCGTCAGAGCTGGCAGGCGGCAGGCCAGCGAGCGCCGCACCGCCACGTGCAGCGAGCCAGCCGAGGGAGCGAGCTTCGGGCGACCGAGGCCATCATCACGAGTCGCCACCGAGTGACATCAACCCCCGCATCGCGTCGATGTTCTCGAGGGCCCGGCCGGAGCCGATGACCACGCTGTACAGCGGTTCGGCGGCGACCCGGATCGGCATCCCCGTCTCGTGGGCCAGGCGCTCGTCGAGCCCGCCCAGCAAGGCGCCGCCACCCGTGATCGTGATGCCGTCCTCCATGATGTCGGCGGCGAGCTCGGGCGGAGTCTTGTCCAGCGTCGTCTTGACGGCATCGATGATGGCCGCCACGGGCTCCGCCAGGGACTCGCGGACGTGCTCGGTGGTCACCTGGATCGTCCGCGGCAGGCCGCTGATCAGGTCGCGGCCGCGGATGTCGGCGGTGAGCTCTTCCTCCATCGGCCAGGCCGAGCCCATCTGGATCTTGATCTCCTCGGCCGTGCGGTCACCGATGGCGAGGGAGAACTCCTTCTTGACGTACTGCAGGATGGCGTCGTCGAGCTCGTCGCCGGCGACCCGCACCGATTGGGCCGTGACGATGCCGCCGAGCGAGATGACGGCGACCTCGGTCGTGCCGCCGCCGATGTCGACGATCATGTTGCCCGAGGGTTCGTGGACGGGCAGATCGGCACCGATGGCCGCCGCCATCGGCTCCTCGATGATGTGCACGGGCTTGCGCGCTCCGGCGTACTCGGCGGCGTCCTGGACGGCGCGCTGCTCGACGCCCGTGATGCCCGACGGCACGCAGATGACCATCCGCGGCTTGCTCCACTTGCTGGCGTGCACCCGCTGGATGAAGTAGCGGAGCATCTTCTCGCACACCTCGAAGTCGGCGATCACGCCGTCCTTCAGCGGGCGGATGGCCTTGATGTGGTTGGGTGTGCGGCCCATCATCCGCTTGGCCTCGAGGCCGACGGCGACCGGCTTGCCATCGTTGACGTTGATGGCGACGACGGACGGCTCGTCGAGGACGATGCCCTGCCCTCGGACGTAGATCAGCGTGTTGGCGGTGCCCAGGTCGATGGCGAGGTCCCGACCCAGGCTGAGCGGGTTGCTGCGAGCCATGCAGGGACCTCCCTTCGGCGCGCTCGATGGACGGATGCTACAAGTCCGGGAAGAAGATGGTTGCTTCCCGCTCGGCCGATGCGGCCGAGTCGCTGGCGTGGACCAGGTTCTCCGTGAACAGGATGCCGAGATCGCCACGGATCGTGCCCGGGTCGGCCTGGCGCGGGTTGGTGGCCCCGACCATCGTGCGCACGACCTCCCAGGTGTCCTCCGGACCCTCGAGGACCATGGCCACGATCGGACCGCGGCCCATGAAGGCGACGAGGTCGTCGTAGAAGGCCTTGCCGATGTGTTCCTCGTAGTGGCGGGCCAGGGTCTCCTTGTCCAGCGTGCGCTGGTCGAGGGCGACGACGCGGAGACCCTTGGCCTCGAACCGGGCGAGGATCGTCCCGGCGAGCCCGCGCTCGAGGGCGTCGGGCTTCAACAACACGAGTGTGCGATCAGACATGCCCGACGAGGCTACCGGCGGGTCCGCCTGCCACTTCCCGCACCTGTCCTGTGACACCGGCCCGATCGGGCCGGTTCCAAAGGACAGAACGGGGCGATCAGGGCGAGAGCTCCATGAGCGCCGGGCGTGCCTCGCCGGCGACGTAGAGGGAGCCGGCGACGAGGATGGCGTCCTCGCCGTCGGCCATCCGCATCGCCATCCGGCAGGCCTCGCGCACGGTGTCGGCGGCCAGGACCTCGTCGCAGCCGAGCTCGACGGCAGCCTCGGCGACCTCGCGCACCGGGACCCCGCGCGGCGACGGGGCGGTGCAGGCGATCACGACGTCGAACTCGTCGGCGCGCAGCGCCTCGAGCATGGCCCGCGGCTCGCGCAGCAGGCCGACGACGAGGATCCGTCGGCCCTCGGGCTGGAAGTCGTCGAAGAACACCTGGGCACAGGAGTCCGCGCCCGGCGGGTTGTGGGCGCCGTCGACGATCGCGAGCGGCTGGTAGCCGAGCACCTCGAAGCGGCCCGGCATGGTCACTGCGTCGAAGCCTTCTTCGACGACGTCCGGGGCCAGCGGACCGGCGAAGAAGGCCTCCGTGGCGGTCAGGGCGATCGAGGCGTTGTCGCCCTGGTGAGCCCCGTGCAGGGGAACGAAAACGTCGGGGTAGATCGTCGTCGGCGTGCGGATGTCGACCAGCCGGCCGCCGACGGCCAGAGTGTTGCCGGCCGTCTCGAAGTCGACGCCCCGGACCAGGCGGCCGGCGGCGGGCGGCGCGCTGAGCACGGCGACCAGCTCCGGGTCGACCTCGCCGATCACCGCGGCCGAGCCAGGATCGATGATCCCGGCCTTCTCCCGGGCGATGTCGGCGAGCGTCGGACCGGCGAACTCGTTGTGGTCCATCCCGATGTTGGTCACCACCGCGACCTGGGCGTCGACGACGTTGGTGGCGTCCCAGCGACCGAGCAACCCGACCTCGACGACCCCGACGTCGACGGCCGTGTCGGCGAACCAGCGGAACGCCGCGGCCGTGCATGCCTCGAAGTAGCTCGGTCGAACACCGGTCAGGCCCTCCAGGTCGGCCACGGCGGCGACCTGCTCGGCGAGCTCCTCGTCGCTGATCGCCACGGCGTTGCGGGCCAGGCGTTCGTTGACCCGCTCGAGGTGCGGGCTGGTGTACGTCCCGACGTTGAGGCCCTGGGCCATCAACAGGCGGGTCACCATCTGAGCCGTCGAACCCTTGCCGTTGGTCCCGGTGATGTGGATCACCGGGTAGGCCCGCTGCGGCTCGCCCATCGCCTGCACCAGGCGCGTGATCGGCTCCAACGTGGGCGAGGTGATGCGACCGGTCTTGTCGTAGGACGCATGGTCGTCGAGGTACGCCAGGGCGTCCTGGTAGTTCACGGGCGGGAGGCTATGCCCGGTGATCCGGAACCCGTCGACCGCTGCGAGCGACCGAGCGCCAGCGAGGGAGCGGCCAACAACGGCCTGCGTGGCCGGGGAACGCAATGAACGGCGTCAGCTGGCGGCCCGGCGCGGGCGGCTGGCCCGGCCGGTCTCGCGGGGCACGAGCGTCGGGTTGACCTTCTCCCGCACGGTGTCCTCGTCGATGAGGACCTTGCCGACGTCGGTGCGCCCGGGCAGGTCGTACATCGTGTTGAGCAGGACCTCTTCGAGGATGGCCCGGAGGCCGCGGGCGCCCGTGCCGCGCAGCAGCGCCTGATCGGCGACGGCCTGCAGACCGTCGGCGCTGAACTCCAGCTCGACGTCCTCGAACTCGAACACCTTCTGGTACTGGCGGACGAGGGCGTTCTTCGGCTCGGTGAGGATGCGCACGAGCGCATCTCGGTCGAGGGAGCGCACCGCGCCCATCGTCGGCAGGCGGCCGATGAACTCCGGGATCATGCCGTACTTGACGAGGTCCTCCGGCAGCACCTGGGCGAACAGCTCGCCCGGGTCGCGCTCGGACTTCGACTTCACCGTGCCGTGGAACCCGACGCCCTTGTGGCCGATCCGGCTCTCGATGATCTGCTCCAGGCCGGCGAACGCCCCACCGAGGATGAACAGCACGTTCGTCGTGTCGATCTGGATGAACTCCTGGTGCGGGTGCTTGCGGCCCCCCTGCGGCGGCACCGAGGCCTGGGTGCCCTCGAGGATCTTCAGGAGCGCCTGCTGCACGCCCTCGCCGGAGACGTCGCGGGTGATCGACGGGTTCTCGCTCTTGCGGGCGATCTTGTCGATCTCGTCGATGTAGATGATCCCCGTCTCGGCCCGCTTGACGTCGAAGTCGGCAGCCTGGATCAGCTTGAGCAGGATGTTCTCGACGTCCTCACCGACGTAGCCGGCCTCGGTGAGAGCGGTGGCGTCGGCGACGGCGAAGGGCACGTTGAGCAGCCGGGCGAGGGTCTGCGCGAGGTGCGTCTTGCCGCACCCGGTCGGCCCGAGGAGCAGGATGTTCGACTTCGCCAGCTCGATCTCGTCGCGGCGGCCGACACCCATCGACTGCTGGTACTGGATCCGCCGGTAGTGGTTGTACACGGCCACCGAGAGGATCTTCTTGGCGCTCTCCTGGCCGACCACGTAGTCGTCGAGGAACGCCCGGATCTCCCGCGGGTTGGGCAGGTGGTCGAAGCTCAGCTCGGCCGTCTCGGTGAGCTCCTCCTCGATGATCTCGTTGCAGAGATCGATGCACTCGTCGCAGATGTAGACGCCGGGGCCGGCGATCAGCTTGCGGACCTGCTTCTGGGACTTCCCGCAGAACGAGCACTTGAGCAGTTCGCCGGTGTCGCCGAATTTCGCCACGTTCGTCGTCCCCCTGCCAGTACTTCGTCGCGTTCGATCAGTTCAGCGGATCGCGCCCGTGCGGTCCGCGACGTCCCGAGACTCGATCACGCTGTCGATGATGCCATACGCGAGCGCCTCGTCCGCTTCCATGACGAAGTCGCGGTCGGTGTCCTTGTGGATCCGCTCGACAGGCTGCCCCGTGTGCTTGGCCAGCAGGATGTCGAGGAGGTCGCGCATGCGCATGATCTCCCTGGCGGCGATCTCCAGATCGGTGACCTGGCCGTAGCCGACCGCGCCGGACGGCTGGTGCAGCAGGATGCGTGAGTGCGGCAGCGCCAGGCGCTTGCCCTTGGTGCCCGCCGCCAGCAGCACCGCCGCCGCCGACGCCGCCTGGCCGAGGCAGATCGTGGCGATCTCGTTGCGGATGAACTGCATCGTGTCGTAGATGGCGAACAGTGAGGTGATGTCGCCACCTGGGCTGTTGATGTAGATGTTGATGTCCTTGTCCGGGTTCTCGGACTCGAGGTGGATCAACTGGGCGCAGATCAAGCTGGCGATCTGGTCGTCGATGGGCGTCTGCAAGAAGATGATGTTCTCCTTGAGCAGCCGGCTGTAGAGGTCGTAGGCCCGCTCGCCGCGGCTGGTCTGCTCGACGACGTTCGGGACGAGGTAGTTCCGGGGGTTCATGATGAAGCGTTCTCGCCTTCGGGCTCGTGATCGTGCTCGTGGTCATCGTCGAGGTGGTTGCCCTCGGCGTCGTGGCCGTGGCCGAGGATCAGGTCCCGCTCGAGCACGGTGCCCTCGGGGTCGACCATCTCCACGTGGTGGATCAGCCAGTCGAGGGCCTTGGATTTGCGGATCTGGGCGACCAGCTCGGGCACCAGGTCGTTCTGCTCGTAGGCCTTGCGCACCTGGTTCGGCTTCTGGTTGAACTGCATCGCCATCCGCTCGTACTCGGCGGCGAGGTCGCCGTCGTCGGCGTCGAGCTGCTCGGCCTGGGCGACAGCGCGCAGCGCCAGGTCGACCTTGACGGCCTGCTCGGACGCCCCCTTCATGCCCTCGATGAAGCCGCTGGCGTCCTGCCCGGTGACCGACAGCCACTGGTCCATGCTGATGCCCTGGGCTTGCAGCTGGCGCACCGTCGCCTCGACGCGCCGCTGCAGATCGCTCTGCACCAGTGAATCCGGCGCCTCCACTTCGGTCAGCCCGGTGAGCGATTCGGTCACCCGGGCGACGAGCTCCTGGCGGGCCTGGTCGAGCTTGCTCTCGGAGATCCGTTCGCGGATGGACGACCGCCACGCCTCGACGGTGTCGACCTCGGCGACGTTGTCGGCCACCCACTCGTCGGTGGCTTCGGGCGCCACGAGCTCCTGCACCGCCGTCACGGCGACGACGAAGTCGGCCGGCTCGGCCGTCCCCTTCGGGGTCGTGGTGAAGCGCAGCTCGTCGCCGGCGGACGCCCCGATCAGACGCTCGTCGAAGTCCTCGGCGACCCAGCCCTGGCCGATCTCGTAGGACCAGTCCTCGGTGTTCAAGCCGGCAACTTCCTCGCCGTCGCGGCTCGCCGCGAGGTCGAGCGTCACGAAGTCGCCGGTGGCGGCGGGACGGCCGGCGTCGGTGAGCTCGCCCTGACGTCGTAGCTGCGCGGCGACGGCTTCATCGACCTCGGCGTCGGTGGCCACCGGGGACGGCAGCTCGATGCGCAGCCCGCCGTAGCCGGGCACGGTGATCTCGGGACGCACCTCGCACGTGGCGTCGAACTCGATGGGCCCCTCCTCGGCGCCGGCCGTGATCTCGACGTCGGGCGAGGCGATCAGGTCGACATCGTGCTCGCGCACCGCTTTGGCGAGGTACTGGGGAATCGAGTCGCGCAGCGCCTGCTCGTGTGCCGGGGCCAGTCCGATGCGGGCCTCGAGCACCCGACGCGGCGCCTTGCCGTTGCGGAAACCAGGCAGCCGGACCTCCCGGGCGATCTTGCGGAACGCCTGGTCGATGTCCTTGTCGAACTCGGCCTCGTCGACGTTGACCGACAACTTGACCTTGTTGCCCTCGAGGGTCTCCAGCGAACTCTTCACAGAGGTTCGAGGGTATCGGGAGCGGTGTGGCCGCCGCGCCACGGTTGGCCGCGCCGGCCACATCCCGCCGCCACTAGCGTTGTCGCCGTGTCATTGCGGTCGTCGTTGCGCCAGCGGCTCGGGGCCTCGGTCTCCGAGCTCGACCGCACGCGGCTCCAGGACCGCTGCCGGGGGCTCGGGGTGATCCCCCTCGATCAACTCCGCCACCGAGTCCCGGTCCGCGTCGGCGGCGAGGTCAAGCGAGTCATGATCGCCCCCCGCAACGGCGTCCCGAACCTCGAGGTGATGGTCAGTGACGGCACCGGCACGGTCACCGCCGTCTTCGCCGGGCGCCGCCGCATCCCCGGCATCGAGCATGGGCGGGCCATCGTGCTCGAAGGCGTCGCCGTCGACGTCGGCGATCGCTCGGTGATCTACAACCCGGCGTACACCCTCGTGCCCTGACCGGTCAGGTCGATCCGGCCGGGGCGACGAGGAGCTTGCGCACGTCGTCCTCCGACTCGTCGGTCACCAGCACGACCACCTCGTCGCCGACGCGCAGGACCGTGTCGCCGCGCGGCACGATGAGGCGGTCGGCCCGCAGCACCGCCACGACCGTGGCGTCGCGAGGCACCCCGAGCTCGACGATCGAGATGCCGTCGGCCGGAGAGCCCTCACCGAGGCGAACCTCCGCCAGCCGAGCCCGGCCACCCTCGAACGACAGCAGGCGCACGAACGAGCCGACGCTCACCGCCTCCTCGACCAACGCGGTGATCAGGTGCGGCGTGGAGACGGCGACGTCGACGCCCCACAGTTCGTTGAACATCCAGTCGTTCTTCGGGTTGTTGACACGGGCGACGACGCGCGGGACGCCGAACTCCTGCTTGGCGAGCAAGGACACCACGAGGTTGTCCTCGTCGTCACCGGTCACCGCGGCGACGACCTCGGCCTGATCGACCTGCGCTGACGCCAGGGTGCCGAGCTCGCAGGCGTCGCCCTCCAACCACGTCACGCCGGCGGGCTCCCCCGAGCGACGAGCGTCGCCGACGACGCGGCGGTCGTTGTCGACGATGGTCACGTTGTGCCCGGCCGCGGTGAGCTGGACGGCGATGAAGCGGCCCACGCTGCCACCGCCGGCGATCACGACGCGCACGTCAGTGACCCTTCCGGCCCGGCGCCTTCAGGGCGGCGTCGAGCTCGTCGATGCGGGCGACCTCGGCGGCCAGGTACAGCACGTCGCCGGCCTGGGCGACGGTGCGGGTGGTCGGGATCATCGCCGCTCCCATCCTGTTGATGCCGACCACGCGTGCGCCGACAGCGTCCTCGAGCTCGGTGATCGGCTGACCGGCCCAGGCCTCCGCGAGGCTGCGGTCGACGACGCAGACCTTGGCCGTCGGGTCGATCCACTCCGCCGGCGTGGCGTCGGGTATCAGCCGCCGCAGCACCTGATCGGTGGTCCAGGCCACCGTGGCCACGGTCTGGATGCCGAGGCGCTGGTAGATGACGGCGCGCCGGGGGTCGTAGATGCGGGCGACGACCTGGGGGACCCCGAAGTTCTCCCGCGCCACCCGGGCGACGAGGATGTTGGAGTTGTCGCCACTCGTCACCGCGGCGACGGCGCCTGCCTTCTCGATGCCCGCCTCGATCAGCCGGTCGCGGTCGAAGCCGATGCCCTGCACGGTGGTGCCGGTGAAGTCGGCGCCGAGCCGGGTGAAGGCCTCGCTGCGCCGGTCGATCACGGCGGCGGTGTGCCCGTCGCCGGTGAGCGCCCGTGCGAGCGACGATCCCACCCGCCCGCATCCGACGACGACGACGTGCATGGACGCGGATTGTACGAGCTGGGCACACCCCTGTCCGCATGCGGCACCCGGGCCGATGGTCCGCCTACTGTGCCGAGTCGTGGTGTCGATCGCCAAGCGGATCCTCATCGGGCGTCCGATCGCCAGCGCCGAGGAGGGTCACCATCGGCTGAACAAGCGCGTCGCCCTCCCGATCTTCGCATCCGACGCCATCTCCTCGACCGCCTACGCGACCGACGAGATCGTCCTCGTGTTGGCGGTGCAGGCGGGCGTCGGACTGGCGGCGTTCGACAAGCTCGTGCCGATCGCCATCGTCGTGTGCGTCCTCTTGCTCATCGTCGTGCTGTCGTATCGCCAGACGATCTACGCCTACCCATCGGGCGGCGGGGCCTACGTGGTCTCGCGGGAGAACCTCGGCGAGACGCCATCACTGGTCGCCGGGGCGTCGCTGATGACCGACTACATCCTCACCGTCGCCGTCTCCGTCGCCGGCGGCGTGCTGGCGATCCAGTCGGCGTTCGACTTCGACAGCCAGTGGCGCGTCCCGCTGTGCCTGCTGCTGATCCTCGTCATGACCGTCGCCAACCTGCGCGGCCTGAAGGAATCGGGATCGCTGTTCGCCCCACCGACCTACCTCTACATCGCCATGCTGATGCTGCTGATCGGCGTCGGCTGCTACCGCATCTTCGTGCAGGACCTTCCGCCGATCCCGTTGTCCGACCTGTCCGAGGAGGCCCAGGAGGTGGCCCAGGGCACCGCGGCATTGAGCCTGCTGATGCTGTTGCGAGCCTTCTCCTCGGGCGCGGTCGCGCTGTCGGGCGTGGAGGCGGTGTCGAACGGCGTCCCGTCGTTCCGCAGCCCGGCGCCGCGCAACGCGGCCACGACCCTGGCGATCATGGCCGGCATCCTCGGGGTCTGCTTCCTCGGCGTGTCCGTGCTCGCTTCGCACCTGCAGCCGCTGCGCGGGGACGAGGACCCCACCGGGATCGCGATCATGGCCGAGTACATCTACGGCGGCAAGAACGTGCTGTTCTGGGTCACCCAGCTGGCCACGTTCGCCATCCTGATCCTCGCCGCCAACACGGCCTATCAGGGCTTCCCTGGGTTGTCGTCGATCATCGCCCGCGACGGCTACCTGCCGCGGCAGTTGGCCAACCGCGGGGACAAGCTCGTCTTCTCCAACGGCGTCCTCTTCCTGGCGATCGCGGCCGGGGTGCTGATCACCATCTTCCAGGGCAACATCTCGGCCCTCATCCCGCTGTACGCGTTCGGCGTGTTCACCGGGTTCACCCTCAGCCAGGCCGGGATGGTCGTGCACCACCTGCGCGAGCGCGAGCCGCGGTGGCGGGCGTCATTGACGATCAACGCCATCGGGTGCGTCGCGACGGCAGTCGTCGCGCTGGTGGTCGTCGTCTCCAAGTTCACCGAGGGTGCGTGGATCCCGGCGGTCCTGATCCCCGCGCTGGTCGTGGCGTTCCGCGCCATCGCCAAGCACTACTCCAGCGTTCGCGAGGCGGTGGCCACGGAGGAGATGTACGCCCCGCTGCGCAAGACCCACCTCGTGATCGTTCTCGTCGGCACGGTCAACAAGGGCGTGTTGCAGGCCGTGCAGTACGCCAAGTCACTCGCACCAGAACGGCTGATCGCCGTCTCCGTCGTGACCGACGCCGAGGAGCAGGACCGCGTCGCCGAAGCGTGGGCCGCCCACGACATGCCCATCCCCCTGCACACGATCTCCTCCCCGTACCGCGAGCTGACCCAGCCGATCCTCGAGTATCTCGACGAGCTCGATGCCGAGGACCCCGACGACGTGATCACCGTCGTGATCCCGGAGTTCGTCACCCAGTGGAAGACGCAGTGGTTGCACAACCAGTCGGCGTTCGCCCTCAAGGCCCGGCTGCTGTACCGGCCACACACCGTCGTCACATCGGTGCCCGTGCTCATCGACGCCAGCGAGTAGGCGCCCCGTCGCCACCTCGGCCACAATGGGCGGCGATGACGTTCTGGAAGCCGCACGCCCTCGCCAAGCCGCACGCCGACCAGCTCGACCTGCGCCTCGGCGACAAGGTGCGGGCGACGATCGACCTACAGGGGGTGCCCGAGGGGACCACCGGCAAGGTGATCCTCGCCAACGGGTTCAACTGGCAGCGCTACCGCGTCCTGTTCACCGACGGCACCGAGCTCGGCGACCTCGACAAACGCCAGATCGAACCGATCGGCCGCGCCGCCAAGCGCCTCGCCAAGGCCGCCGCCAAGCCCTCCTGACGGCGCCGAATCCCCGAGTCCTGGTTTTGAACCAAAGTCAAGGCCGGAAGTGGCCGCGAAACCCACGGAGAACCAGGCGGCGAACGCTCCCGGGCGGTCACCGCCTGCGGCGACGTACACTCCCAGTTCCGACCGGGGAGTAGCGCAGCCTGGTAGCGCTCCTGCTTTGGGAGCAGGAGGTCGCGGGTTCGAATCCCGCCTCCCCGACTACAAAGCCCCAGCGTATGAGCCACTTCCCAGCATTGGTGGGGTAGTTGAAATGAGCGAGTGGGGGAACGGTGGGGGAACTGGAGTGACATGGCCTGACCTGGCCTGGCGACGCGACGGTGCTGCGAGCCTCGAGCGGGCCGACACCGTCGACGACGGAGCGTTGCAATCCGCAGGGTGCGCGAGCTCGGCACCTCATCGACCCGCGCGCTCGAGACGAACCCGTTTGGACGACGGCCCCCCTATTACGACGCTGAGGTCTCGTCGGCCCCCTCGTATTCGTCGTGCAGCTTCCACCACGTGTACGGCGGGTCCTGCGGGTAGCCGTCGGGTGAGTCCTCCCACTCCTCCTGGCGGCCGAGCGGGGTGATGTCGAGCAGGCTCCAAACGTTGCCGATGGCGTCGGCGGCGCGGCCGTTCGTGAAGTAGGTGCGGTAGGTGCGGTCTCGGGCGCGGAGGAAGACGTTGAGCCCGAAGTACTCGTCGACGCCGAAGTCCGCCGAGAAGTCGTCGAGGGTGCTGAACCAGGCGATGTCCCAGCCCATCCGCGACTTGTAGCGGTCGATGGCGTCGATGGGTGCCGGCGAGACGAGCACGAACGTGGTGTCGCGCTCGTTGAGGTGGGCGACATGACCCACGTTGTCGATGAACATCGCACACCCCGAGCAGCCGCCGTCGGGCCAGTTCTCGACGCCCGGCTCGAAGAACGCCCGGTACACGATCAGCTGCGCCCTGCCGTCGAAGAGGTCGGCCAGCGTCAACTCACCGTTGGGTCCGACGAAGCGGTACTCCTTGTCGATCTCGACCCACGGCAGCCGGCGTCGCTCGGCGGCCAGCTCGTCGCGAACCCTCGTCGCGGCCTTCTCCTTGTCCAGCAGCTCGTCGCGTGCCACCTGCCATTCCTCGGGCGAGACCACCGGTGGTGTGTCCATGCCGCTCGTATCGATGCCCGTCGTCGTCATGTCGTTCGCTCCTTCGTCGTCAGCGCCCGCCGGCGCTTCGTGGACTCTCGTCACCGGTCCGCGTCATCGAGGTCGCCTGCTCAACGAGGTGGTCGAGCGCCTCGCTCCAGCCGTCGTACACCGAGTCGTCGCCGGGCTGCCCGGCGACGCCGCTGACGTGCAGCATCAGCGAGGTCCGGCCGTCGCCGGCGTCGGCCATCCTCACGGTGATGACCGCAGCGTCGTTGTTATCACGCACCGACCGTGCGATACAGCCGTGGATCCAGGGCGGCGCCGTGCGTCCGCATCCACTCGTGGTCGCGTTCGCGGTCGCGGCGGCGGTGCGCTCGGCGGTTTCCTCGGTGTCTTCCTCGCCGTTCCGGTCACGCCTGCGGGCGTCGTGATGGTGTCGGAGCTGCGCCAGGCCGGGCTCGTGGGACCGCTCCCGGGGCAGTGCGGCCACCACGCACGACGCGGGAGCGTGCACGGTCTCGGATCGAGCCCCGGCTGACCGTCGGTCAGAACTCGACGGGGATGCTGCGCGGCCCGCGCACCTGACCGCCGGCCCAAGTCACATCGGCGCCGTCGACGAGGCGGAACTCGGGGATGCGCTGTAGCCACTGCTCGACGGCGACCTGCAGCTCCATCCTCGCCAGGTTCGAGCCGGCGCAGCGGTGGATCCCGACGCCGAACGCGACGTGCCGGTTGATCTGACGATCGATGAGGACCTCGTCCGCACGATCGAACGCCGCCGGGTCGCGGTTGGCGGCGGCGAAGCTCAGCAGCACCTTGTCGCCGGCGCGGACTGGGCAGCCGGCCAGCGTCGTGTCCTCGGTGGCGACCCGCGCCATCGTCACTGGTGAGTACGCGCGGAGCAGCTCCTCGATCGCGGTCGGGATCAACTCCGGCTCGGCGACGAGCCGGCGGCGATCCTCGTCGTGCGTCGCCAGGTGCCACATCGCCGAGCCGATGCTCGACCACGTGGTGTCGACGCCGGCGACGAGGATCAGGGCGAGCGTGCCGAACACCTGCTCGTCGGGCACCGGCTCACCGTCGACCTCGGCGCGCAACAGGTCGCTGACGAGGTCGTCACCGAGGTTGTCGCGGCGTTCCGCGACGGCCGTCATGAAGAACGTGGCGATCGCGTTCCAAGCCGGCACGCGGCGCTCGGGGTCGTGCGCGTACTCGAGGGCGTCGCGGACCCAGCTGGTGAACGTGTCGGCGAGCTCCTCGGGCACGCCGAGCATCCATGAGATCACGCGCACCGGGATCCGCTGGGCGTAGTCCTGGGCGGCGTCGGCGCGGCCGGTGGCGATGACCCGGTCGATGAGCTCGTCGCACAGGCCTCGCGTCATCGACGCGTAGCCGTCGACCCGCTGGTGCGAGAACCACGGCAGGATCAGGCGGCGCGCCGACGTGTGGAACGGCGGGTCGGCGTCGATCGGTGGCAAGCCGATGTCGGGCATGCCCTCCTCCGGGTCGCCGGGTTCCAGCACCCCGACGTCGCGGGAGCTGAACAGGGCCGCATCGTGGGCCACCGCGGCGACATCGGCGTAGCGCGTCGGCATCCACGAACCGCCCCAACGGTTCGTGTGAGCGACCGGGCACTCGACGCGCAGGCGGTCCCAGACCGGATACGGCTCGGCCACGTAGCCCGGCTCGAGCACGTCGTAGTCCGTCGCCCAGTCGGCGACCGGGCCGGCGGCCGCCCGTGGCCCGCTCGATACCCGTTCGGTCTGGACTGCATCCGTCATCCGGGTTCCCCTCCCGTGACCTGCTGATGTGTCGCCGTCGTTGTATCACCCACGACCCGCACACTCACCACGTGAATCCGCCCACGGCGCCGAGGTCATCGCGTTCGTCGATGCCGGCGCTTGGGAATCCTGGCTCGCTCGCCACCACTGACGCGTCGAGGGCGTGTGGCTCCGGCTCGCCAAGGGGCGCTCGGCATCGACTCGGTAACCGCCGACGAGGTGGCGAGATCGGGCTCTGCTACGGCTGGATCTCCCGGCAGCGCCGCGCGCTCGACGACTCCTGGTACGACGGTGACCGTCACGTCGTGCAACGAACAGCTGGTCTTGCTCGTGCTTGATCGTTGCTGGGCCCCTGACCAGTGATCCTTTGCCGCTAGCCGGCATCAGCGAAGTTGTATCTTCGAAGACTCGTCGAGCCGCTGTTGCAGGGAGCCGAGATGGGCAAGCAGGATCACCTCGATGCGTTGGACCGTATGAATGACCGCATCAACCGCCACGACCTCGCCTTCGCAGACGACCTGTATTCGCCTGACCTCGAGTGGTGGTACGCAGGAATGCCCGAACCGCAGCGCGGGCTCGATGCGTGCAAGGAACGGGACAAGGCGACGGCCGCGGCGTTCCCGGACGTTGAGCGTGAGGTGCTGGATGTGGTCGCCGACGAGCGGTCGGCCGCGGTTCGGTGGCGGCTGCGGGCGACCCATCGCGGCGATTACGCAGGGTTGGCTCCAACGGGCAACCGAGTCGATTTCACGGGCTGCACGCTGTTCGAGTTCGCCGGCGGTCGGGTCGTCAGACTGACCGTCTACATCGACGCCGCCACCCTGATGCGCCAGGTCGCCGCCAAGCCATAGACCATTCAGCCCAAGCAATCGTTGGCGACGTCCCGCTCCTCGGCACCAGCGACAGACTCGAACTCCGCAACAAGCACCCGGCGCGAACAGCAAGCGAGTCATGCCCAGCACCTGCACCCTCCATCGCGCCAGTGATGCCGTTCGGGCGCGACCCTCGAGCCGCGACTGGCGCTGTTCGGGCGCGTCGTTCGGTGCGGTTCGTTGAACGGGCGCGGGGTGACAACGACATCGGGAACCAGTCGACGACCTCGCCGTCGTGCTGCCCTACGCGATGGTCCTCGGCCGGTTGTGCCGCAGGGTCGGGACTGGACGGCGACCGGCGCATGGACAAGGGTGTTCGCCCACAGCGTCGAGTGAGGAGTGAGTCGTGCGCACAGCCATCACGAGAGCCGCCGGCAGCCTGGTTGTCGTCGTGTCCGTGACCGGGATCGTGTTCGTGACGGGGATGCGGGCGAGGTCACCGGCCGTGGTGAACGGCGTCCGCAAGCTCGGCCGAGCGATGAGACCTCTGGCACTCAAGTCGGCTGGTGGGCCGGGCGCGTCCGCCTCGGTGGTCCACCACGTCGGACGGACATCGGGCCGTTCCTACTCGACGCCGGTGGGGGCGGTGCCGACCGATGACGGGTTCGTCATCGCGCTCCCGTACGGGCTCAGCGCCGATTGGCTCAAGAACGTGCTCGCGAGCGGGTCCGCCACCATCGCCCATGACGGCAGCACGTGCGACGTCGACCGACCGGAGGTGGTTCCCCTCTCGGATGTTGAGCACCAGTTCTCGCCCAACGACCAACGGGCCCACCGCTTGTTCGGGGTGGACCAGTGTCTCCGTGTTCGCCGAACTGTCCCCGATCAGCCCGACACCGGCACGACCGGGTAGCAGGACGACACGCCAACAAGCGCAGCGCACCAAGACCCGGGCCATCCGTCTCGAGCCGCGCCCGCCGAGATGCCGTTAGGACGCGTCGACAACTGCGACGAGGGAGTCGTTAAGTGTTGCCACTCTGTGCAAGTGAGTCCCCCCGGCCTGCCCGCCGGAGTCGAGCGGCCGAGGGTGTGCTGAGCGCGTGATCGTCGGGTCGTCGCGATTACGCCGGCGCGAGGGTGAAGATCGAGATGAGCACGGGAAGCTCGGTTTGGGCTTCGATGTCGAACCCGCTGGAGGCGAACAGCCGCGTCCACTCCTCCTGCGTGCGCTCCCGGCCGCCCTCAGTGACGGTGAGCATGAGCATGTCGACCGCCTTACTCATGTCATCGACCGCCGCCGGGTCCAGCACGCTGTCGATCACCCACAGCCGGCTGCCCGACGACATCGCGTCACGCACGTTGCCGAGGATGACGCCGGCATCGTCGTCGCCCCAGTCGTGCATGATCGCCTGCATGACGTAGCGATCGTGGCCAGCGGGGATCGCGCCGGCGTCGAAGAAGCTGCCGCTGACGGTGGTCCACCGATGGGGCTGGAGGTCACCTAGCACCGCCGGAGCATCCGACACCACGTCGGGAAGGTCGAAGACCGTGCCCCGGGCGGCAGGCGCCGCCTCCAGCAGCGCCCGCAGCAGCCGCCCGGTGCCCCCGCCAACGTCGCAGATGCTGCCGACGCCGGCGAGATCGACCGTTCGCACGACGAGCGGCCCGGCGACCGATGAGAGCGACCGCATGGCGGCGTCGAACAGCGTGCCGGCCTCGGGTCGGTCGTGATGCACCCAATCGAAGAACGGCTTGCCGAACGCGGCAGTGGCCGCTGAGTCGCCTGCGCGCAGCGGCGAGATGGCGTGGTTCCACAGCTCCCACTGCCAGTCGGCCGACATGAAACGGACCCAGTCGCGCAAGGACTGTTCGTCGTCGGCGCGCAGGGCTCGGGACCGGGCGTTGAGCCCGTAGCGGCCATCCCGGGTACGGGTGAACCAGCCGCGCGAGGCGAGGAAGCGCAGCAGACGCTCGGTCGCGTCAGGCCGCGCTCCGACGCGACCCGCGATCGACTCGGCCGTCGTCACACCGTCACCGATCGCCTCCGGGATGCGTAGCTCACACGCGACGCCGAGCATCTTGACCTCGGCAAGGAGGAACATGCGCTCGACAGTGATTCCCTGCGGCGGGATCATCGCGTCGGCAAGACGCCGCAACCTCGAGCGGACGGCGAGCGCGCGCTTCACGACCGGGGTGGGCGGGATACGAGGTGGCTTCGACGGACGTGCTGGCATGGGCCGTCGCCCATTCTTACCGGGCCCGGCCGGACGGTCCGCGCTCCGGTCAGCCGTGCGACTGGCTACACGTCGACAAGGTTTGCATGATGGACCCTCGCTCGTATCGCGCCTCCTCTCGAGCCACGACATGCCAGTGAGATCTGGCGCGGTGTCCTCAGCGCCTGCAGCGCGTGCGGTGCCGGCTTTCGGCATAGCTCGAACGGATGGTCCGATCGTCAGTCTGGCGGTGGCGACTTGAGGCTCATCGGCGCATGATGGGTTGGGCTGCTGCCGTGCGGCCACTCGAGGAGGGGTTGAGCATGAGGACCGATGTCGAGTTCGGAGCTGAGGGCGTGACACTTCGTGGGTGGTTCTACCGGCCGGACGGCTCGTCGAAGGCGGTGCCCACCGTGGTGATGGCGCACGGGTTCTCCGCGGTGAAGGAGATGTACCTCGATGCGTACGCCGATCGATTCACGAACGCCGGGCTGGCGGCGTTGGTGTTCGACAATCGCAACTTCGGCGCCAGCGATGGCGAACCCCGCCAGGAGATCGATCCGTGGGCACAGGTACGCGACTACCGCCATGCGATCACGTTCGCCCGCACTCTGTCGGATGTTCGCCGGGATGCGATTGGGGTGTGGGGGTCGAGCTACAGCGGCGGCCATGTGATCGTCGTCGCGGCGATCGACCGGCGGGTGAGAGCCGCAGTCGCACAGGTTCCGCTGATCTCCGGTTGGCGCAACGTGCTACGCCTGGTTCGTGCCGACTTGGTCGCCCAGTTCCGCGGCATGTTCGACGCTGACCGAGAAGCTCGCTACGAGGGCAAGGACCCGGCGATGGTCCCGGTGGTCAACGACGATCCACTCGGCCCGGCCGCGTTGCCGACGCCTGACTCGTTCGAGTGGTTCACCGAGACGGGGCGGACGCGTGCACCGGCGTGGCGCAACGAGGTGACCCTCCGCTCGGTCGAGCTGCTGACCGAGTACGAACCCGGCAGCTACATCGACCGGGTGAGCCCGACGCCGTTGCTGATGCTGGTCGGGGCGACCGATCACCTCACCGTCGCTGATGAGGCTTTGGCAGCCTTCAATCGTGCGTGCGAGCCGAAGAGGCTCGTGTTGTTGCCGGGCGGCCACTTCGACGCCTACACCAACGACTTCGAGATAGCGGCCGGCGCGGCAGCCGACTGGTTCGCGCAGCACCTCGCCACGTAGCCGACCCGGACGTCACGGACCCGACCTAGGGGAGCGATCGAAGTGCCGTTCTGGCGTGCCTCATGCGGCCGACTCAGCGTCGTTCGGTTCGCGCGTTCTGGCGCGTCAGATCGCGGTCATTCCGTGGCCGAAGCGCCCCGCTCTGGAAATGGAGCTTCACCCTGATCGGGTGCCTGTCGTGGTGTGGAAGGCCGGCTACGGCTGTTCCCCGGTTTGGATGGTCGGGCCAACGTCGGGCTCGGCCTCAGCCCGATGCGCACCGGCGCGTCTCGCGCCGTCGTTCACCTTGACGCCTTCTGTCAGCCCCTGGAAACACTCGGCCTCCTCACCGGCAGCATCGAGGGCCTTCGGCTCGGTGGTTGGCTGAAGATGGGCATGGTCGGCACTCCCCCGGCCGGTGGCCGCACCCTCCTCGTCGGTGACGCCGCCGGGCTGATCGACCCGCTCCAGGGCGACCGTCCCGGATTCGGGCTCGCCAAGACCTTGCGCCAGGCAGGTCAGCGGGTCGAGCCGGGGTCGTGATGGTGCCGGTGGGCCGGTTCCCGTCGTGTCTTGACCTCGGTGAGCTGCCGGGCCAGCTCGCCGCCCACCTCGGCGAGGGCTTCATCGAGTCCGGCGCGCACCGACGTGGCGACGAGGCGCGGCTCGTTGGCGATGGTCGCCTCCAGCGTCGTGCGCTGGCTGGGCGTCTCGCGCTCCTTGACCGTCAACAGCAGTTCGACGGCATCGGCCCGGAACGAGCGCAGCCGCGCATCGAGCCCTGCGAGCCGGCGCAGGACCCGTTCCCGGTCTTGCTCCTTCAGTCCCTTCCCGAGGCGGAGGTTCGCCTCGAGCGACGCGGTCCCGGCGGAATCGGTCATCGCGATCTCCTTCGTCGTGGCCCGCCAGACCACACGGCCACGCCTTCGACCGTAGCGATTCCGCGCTTGCACCGGTCGCCGGCGGCCGTGTGGCTGGGTCGACGGGTGTACGCCTGTGGCCAGCTCCACCATGGCCCCAAACGCCATGATGTAGTGAGCCGGCTGTGAGCGTTCGCGGATGATCGCAGCAGTATCGCGTCTCGACGAGGAGCCGAACCGTGGCGCAGCGTGACGTATCGGTGGTTCGAGGACCCGCCGCCAGCCTGGTCAAACCACATCGACGCGGGCCTACGGGCGCGACCACTCGGCCACTTCGGAGCGGTCGAACTCGTCGCCGGGCGCCAGCGGCAGCAGGCCCGGGCTCGTTATGTGGCACGTTCACGGCGACGGGAACGCGTGTTCTGACGCCTGCTGCGCCACAACTCATCGGCCGAACCGGTGGATCATCGAACCGCCCCACATCCCCCGGCCACACCCGCCTTGCGAGATGCCCGTCCATCGTTTCGAGCTCACGATCGGCGCGACCAGCACCGCCATGCCTGTAGGCGCCGACGAGTCCGCCTCGGAGCGGAGTTCAGGCGCGCGTGCGGTACGTCTCCACGGCGGCCAGCCCGGCGAAGCCCACGACTCCACCACGTCACCCTGAATCCGCCTCGTTCGGCAAGGATGGTGCCATGGATGACGCCGCGCTCGCTCGCCTTCGCGAGTTCGCCCTGGCCCTGCCCGGCGTCGAGGAGGGCATCACCGTCCACCACCCCTCGTTCAAGGTGCGTGGCAAAGCCTTCGTGATGTGCGCCGACGCCGACGGGCCAATGTCGCTGTGGGTGAAGAGCACGATCGACGAGCAGCAGGCGCTCGTCTCCTCGGACGCGCACCGGTTCTTCAAGCCGCCCTATGTAGGCCCGAAAGGGTGGGTCGGTATGCGGCTTCACGAACCGCTCGACTGGACCGAGGTCGACGAGCTCGTCGAGGACGGCTTTCGGCTCGTCGCCTCGAAGCGTCAGCTTGCCGAGCTGGATCGGCGCTGACGACGGACCGTCACGTCCAGCAGCCACCTTGGACGCCGACGGCGTGACCCGGTCCCTCTCGGCTCGCTGTGCAGATTTCGCCGGATCGAGGCCTCCGCGCGGCTCCTCGGCAGGGACGCCACGATGGCAGCCGGTGTGGTCGATACATCGCCGACCGACCACCTCGGCGGCGACCAGCGGCGCCGGGGAGCGCCGCGAAAGAAATGCCAGTGTTCTGGCGCCGCCACGAAGGGTCGCTCGTCGGGATTCGGTGCTCGCGTTCGGGAGCGCCGTTCTGTGCGCGACACAGAAGTCAAGCCGAGCGTCTGTGCTGCCGTGACGCGGCCCGCAGTCGGCTCGGAGGCACGAGTACGGAACGCTGCCGAGTCGGGGCGCGCTGTGTGCTCGCGACAGCAAGCATTGACACCCCTCGCGGGTCTCGCGGGTGCCATCGAGCCGGCGATTGAGGGACAGTGCACAGATCGAATGATCGGTGTGCGATCGGGCTCGTCAGAAGGAGCGCGGAGCGGGCACTATGCGCTGGCGGAGCCTCGTGTTGCCGCGATCTTGAAGGTGACGTCGGTCCCTGAGTCGGTGGGTACCAGCTCGTCGGGTTCGAGGTCAGCGGCGCCTCCGACCGACGACGACACTTGGGCGGAGGTGACGTACGGCTCGCTGGTGCTGCAGTTCTTGAGCGGCGAGACGCCGTGGCCGTCGGCTCCCACCTTTACGGGCTGCTTCTATGTCCACACGACGTCAGTCGAGGACGTGTTCGAACGCGTCCGTGAAACGGCTCGGCCGGAGTGGGGCATCGAGCGACGGCCGTGGGGAGCCGTGGAGCTGACTCTTGAGGATCCCGATGGCTATTACTTGACGTTCACGCAAGAAGTAGACACCTGACCAGGTGCGCAGATCTGCCGTGATGCGCCACCTGACCGTGCGGAGGTACCCGCACAGATCAGCGCCACGGAGCCGGCGTTCGGTGACATTTCGAGCCGGCAGTTCAACTGAGCGCCTTGGCCTTTGCAGGCCGTCGTAGTCGGCATGGGTGAGTGACACGTCTGGACACGTCGGCTGTCGCTCGACCGGCCATCTAGGTTCGAGGGATGGACAGTGGCGAGGTTTCGTCGGCCGACTACGGGAAGCGCGCTCTTCCGATTGTTGGGTTCGTCGTCCTGGCCGTCGCATACATCGCGATCATCAAGGTGGTCGGCGCGTTGTGTTCGGATGAGGCCGACATCGTCGATGGTCGGGTGTTGACGGAGGACAACGTCACGTACGGGTTCCTCATCCCGCTCGGTGTGGCGCTCGTGTTTGTATACCTCATGATCACGGTGCTCGGTTGGTGGCGAACAGTTCTCTACGACCCCAAACCGGTCCGGAAGTGGGTGTGGTTCATCCCGATCGTGTTCGTCGTGGCGATCGCGGCGGGGATCAACTATCAGGGATTGGCTGACCGTGGCGGCACGTTCACGATCATGCTGATTGGGGCGTCGCTGTTGGTCGGCTTTGGTGAGGAGGGCATGTTCCGAGCGATCGGGGTGACGTCATTGCGTCGTCATGGTTTGACCGAGGCCAAGGTGGCGTTGTGGTCGAGCGTGATCTTCGGGCTCGTGCACATCTCGAACATCATCGGCGGTGATGCCCGGGCGCTGGGCCAGGCGGTCATCGTCAGTTTCGCCGGGTACTTCTTCTATCTGATCCGCCGTGTGTCTCGTTCCAACGTTCTGAACTCGTTCCTGCACGCGGGGTTCGATTTCATGATCATCTCGGGCACGGCAATCATCGCCGAGGGTGAGGACGCCTATCCGGGTTCGGGGCTCGCAATTCTGGTGTACGTGGTGTGCGGGATTGTGGTGTTCGTCAAGCGCCACACGATCGAACCAGCGACGCCCGGCTCGCCATCGCCGTTGCCCGCCTTCGAGTAGCGGCACGATTCTGCAAGCCCAGTCCTCGCGGCGGTCCGACTGAGCATGGCGAGGCAAATGCATCGCCGTGCCGAGCCGGCGTTCTGGGGCAGCTACGATCAGGACGATCTGTGCGCGACGGCGGCTTGCGAGCCGCGCCCTACCGGGCGTTAGGTCGCGTCAGGCCTAGAGGTCCGACCCGAGTTCGTCACGCGCCATCACCGTCGTTACGCGCCGTCACCGCCATCGGAGCGCGGAGCCAGTGATGCCGATCTGTGCGGGTCGGGTCCGGCAGACGCGCGTTGTTCGGTGCTGTCGTTACGTGCCGCCGTTCGGTGCGCGCGCGGCGCCGCTGCCTACTTCAACGGGGCCGGCCAGCGATCGAACGAGGGTGCTCAGACCACGAGGTCCGTTCGTGGCAACACTTCGGCCCCGGCACCCGAAGCAGGGCGAACGGCACTTCTGGCGTGGTCGTGTTCGCACAAGTCAGCGTCGAGGAATGTCCCTTGTGCGTCCTCGGCCCAGTTGGCGGGGGACCGACGTCACGTCTGACGCAGGTTGTGCCACACTGCTCGTCGCTGGGCGGCAACGCGGTCGCCCGCAGCGGGAAGGGCGGGCGACATGACCAAGATCCTCGGTATTCGGCATGCTGTGCTTGGAGTACGGGATACGCAGCGATCGATCACGTTCTACACAGAGGTTGTGGGCATGGAGCTCGTGACCTTCTTGGAAGATATGCAGATGGCGTTCTTGTCGTTTGGTGAGCGCGACCATGACTTGGCCTTGATCAAGGTTCCCGACGAGCAGCCGGTGGGAAGTTCCGGTCTGGCGCACATTGCCTTCGAGATCGATGGCGGCCCACAGCAACTTCAGGAGCTGTGCGCTCGGCTGAAGGCGAGGGGCTTGGACACGGAGTTGGCGTTTGATCATGTCATGACGCAGAGTCTCTACTTCTTGGATCCTGACGGTAACCGATTCGAGTTTTTCTCCCAGGTGATGCCGGGAACTGAAGCAAAGCAGTATCTGCATGCGGCCCGCGTCAGCGGCGATGTGTTGCGGCCGCTGAACTTCGAGGCGGTCGCCGGATAGCTCGCCGCGCCCACGCCACCGTGGGCAGGTCGAACCTGTCTCGGACGACGCCCTCGGCAGGTCTAGATTCCATACCTTCGGCATGACGAATGGCCATGGCGCAAAGGTTCGGTAGGGGCTGTCGCCAGTTCCGCTGGCTGCGCCGATCGCGCCTGACGGTTGACCCGATGCTTGGTCCGGCACGCCGACCCTGCGCTCAGGCGGGGTCCGGTCGGCCGCGACAGACGGCACCGAACGCCGAAGGGCGGCAGCCAGTCGAGCCCGCCCTTCGGCGACACGCCCATGCCGTTCTGTATCGTCCGCGTCGCCTTGGGCGCCGGCGTTCGGTGCCGGCTTCGGTATCGCTCGAACTCGTGGGCTGTGCCCGCCCGGTGTCCGTGCGGGACATGTATGGGTCCATGGCGATTGAACGGCTGTCTTGGCCTTTGTTGCCCGCTTGGTGCCGACCTTCGGCTCGTGCGGAGTTCACCGCGGGCCCTGGTGCCACTGTCGCAGCAATTCGAAGGGATAAATGCCTGTGTTGTGACCGTCGTTCCAGGTGATGTTGAGCCCCCAGGCACCGTGCAGTTCGGCGTGCTCGACACGAAGCGGTACCGGGCTGTCCGGGCGGGGCCAGCTCTCTTCTCCCCGCTCACGCATGTTCCGGCACGCCGCACACGGGCATCCTTGACGCAGGCTCAGCAGGTCGAACTGAGCGACGTAGCCGTCGTAGAACGTCACCGTCACCGCGACCTCCTTGGCGACGTCGATGGCCTGGGCTTGATGACGTTCGTCCACGCAACCGCGCTACAGGTGCGCCGCAGCCGCAGCGACGACCACCGCCACGATCGGGCCCCAGTCGCAGCCGGGTTGGCGCCTCACCGTCACGAAGTCGTTGACGCCGTAGATCGACGCAATCCCTCCCCCGGCGAACACCGCCTCGGCGAACGGCACACCGACGGCAGCGTCCGGGCTCGTCACGTCGAGCTTCTCCGGCAGCATGGTGTCCAACGTGAACTTCATCGCGTCGGGGTTCGGTGTCGGCGATGGTGAGGCGTTCGCCACGTGCCGAGCGTATGCCCCAGGACCGACGACAGCCTCGATTTCACAATGAAGGTGCTCAGTGCGCTGGCGTCCGGCTCGGCATGCGACGCTTCGAGCATCCTTGTGGTCGACGGCAACAACGTGATCGGCGCGGTCACCGACGGTTGGTGGCGTGACCGACCAGCGGCCGTGCGCAGGCTCCTCCGCCGTCTGCAATGCCTCGGCAATCCGGCCACCCTCGTGCTGGACGTGGCCCAGCCAGACCTGTCGGAGGGAGATCACGACGGCATCACAGTGCGCTACGCCACTCGGCGGGATCGCGACGCCGCTGACGACCTCGTCCGTGAGATCGTCAGGGAAGTTCCGGAGACCACGGTGGTGACCTCGGACCGAGCGCTGCGGCGCGACGTCGAGGCCGCCGGCGCCACCGTCATCGGTTCCAGGGCTTCCTGGCTGTACTCGACTCAGCCGGCTGCTGAGCCAACGAGATGCCGATCGGTGCGGGCTCCGCCACGCGTCGGCCGGTCATTCGGTGCTGACATTCGGTATTGCCGTTCCCTGGCTCGGTGCGGCTACGGCCCTTCGGGTCGGGCCGCTTGGTCCATTCCGTCATCGCCAGCGGCGGCGATAGCCCCATCAGGGCTGTAGGAGATTGGACGTCGCGGGCGGGATAAACAAGACCTGCCCTAGCGACCAGCACGAGTGACCTCTGCGCTGGTATCGGTCCGGGCCGACCGCGACCGCTTGGCGCCGAGGCTTGCAGCCTCCAGAACCGGGCGGCCAGCGGTCAGGTCAGGAAGCGCGTGTGGGCGTCGAGGCTCGTTGTGATTGGTGAGTCGCGGGGCCGGCGCCGCGATCAGGGTGTCCGCGTGGGCGGTACGGTCGGTTGGGCTTTCGCGGGCCCCGGGGATTCGTCGGGGGATTGGAGGTTGGGAATGGTCGAGTTGCGTCAGGTGTCCGAGAAGACGAGGTCGGTCCACGCCCGCGCCTTGCAGACGTTGGCATTCGATGACCGGGCGGACTTCGACGCCGTGCGCCGCGGCTTCGTCGCCCCGCTGCCTGACGGTGGCCGCATCGTCGGCGCCGACGGTCAGGTGGTGTGGAATCTTGAGGCGTTCTCGTTCATCGGGGACGACGAGCCGGCGCCGGACACGGTGCACCCCAGCCTGTGGCGCCAGTCGCAGTTGATCCGTCAAGCCGGCCTGTTCGAGGTGTGTGAGCGGATCTACCAGGTGCGCAACCATGACCTGGCGAATGTGACGATCATCGAGGGTGACGACGCGTTGATCGTGATGGACCCTGGGACGGTGGCCGAGTGCACGAAGGCGGCGATGGAGCTGTACTTCGAGCATCGCCCGTGGCGGCCGGTGGCAGCGGTGATCTACACCCACACCCACATCGATCACTTCGGCGGCGTGCTCGGCGCCGTATCGCCGGACGACGTGGCGGAGGGGCGCACCGCGATCATTGCGCCAGGTGAGGGCTTCAACCGGCACGCGTACGGTGAGAACGTCATCGTCGGCAACGCGATGGGCCGGCGGGCGAGCCACGCCTTCGGGGGCGTGCTGCCGCCGTGCGCCACCGGTCTGGTTTCCGATGGCATCGCGCTCGCCCAGCTGATGGCGGGCCACGCGGGGTACATCCCACCGACCGACATCGTGCGTCAGACTGGTGAGGAGCGCTCGATCGCGGGGCTGACGTTCGTGTTCCAGATGGCTCCGGATACCGAGGCACCGGAGGAGTTCCACTTCTTCATCCCGGAGTTGAAGGCGTTGACGTGCGCCGAGAACGCCAACCACACGCTGCACAACATCCAGACGTTGCGGGGCGCGCGAACGCGGGATGCGGCCAACTTTGCCCGCTACCTCGACGAGGCGATCGACCTGTTCGGCGCCGACTCCGACGTTCACTTCGGCCCGCACACGTGGCCGGTGTGGGGTCAGTCCTCGGTCGTGGAATTCTTGTCCTCGCAGCGCGATGCCTACAAGTACCTGCATGACGAGACGTTGCGGCTCGCCAACCATGGGCTGCACCCACTGGAGATCAGCGAGGTGCTGGAGCTGCCTGCCGCGCTCGACCGGGCGTGGTGGAACCGCGGCTATCACGGCACCGTGAAGCACAACGTGCGGGCGGTGTTCCACAAAGAGCTCGGCTTCTACGACGGCAATCCGGCGAGCCTCGATCCGCTGCCTCCGGTGGAGTCGGCGCGCCGCTGGGTCGAGCTGTTGGGGGGCGCCGACAAGGTGGTCGCCGCCGCCCGTGACGCGCTCGCGGCCGGTGACCACCGGTGGGTGGTCGAGCTCGCCGGCAAAGCGGTGTTCGCCGATCCCTCCAACGCCGAGGCCCGCGCCGTGCAAGCCGATGCGCTCGAGCAGCTGGGATTCCAGTCGGAAGGGCCGCAATGGCGCAACATCTACCTCGCCGCCGCCCAAGAGCTGCGCCACGGGGTCCAAACGACGAAGCGGATGAACACCCGCGGCGTGGTCGCCTCGATGCCGCCGGACATCTTCTTCGACCTGATCGCGGTGCGCCTCAATGGGCCGCGCGCCGAGCACGAGGACTTCACGATCGACCTCACCATCAGCGAGGTCGGGCCGTACACGCTGCAGGTGCGCCACGGCGTGCTGCACCACTGGCCGCGGCACTCACAAGACGCCGACGTCCGCGTCACGCTCGATCGTGCCACGCTGCTCGCCGTACTCAGCGTGCCGGGCGCGCTCGACGGGGCACTCGCCGAAGGCCGGGCCGAGGTCGACGGCGACGCCGACGTCCTGCGTCGGCTCATCCGCCTGCTCGACCAGTTCGATGCCCGCTTCAACTTGGTCGAGCCGAACGAACTGCCGAGCTGAGTGCCGCGTCTCGCATCCCACTCACGACGCGTCGCGGGAACACCGACTCGGCACGCCCGCGTGCTCCAATTGGGTCTGGTCCCGACATCCATCGGGAGTCCTCAGCCCCCTAGCGGAGCACTGACTCGGAGTTCGCGCGCCTCGTGGCGCCAGGCTTGACGCGCACCTCCATGCCGTTCGGAGCGGCCGCGACCGGGGTCTTGCCCGTGGTTCGGTGCTGCAGTTCGATCGCCGCGTCCGGTACGGCAGCGGCTCGCACCCGGGAGCGGTTCGCCGCGGCCAGTGGCCTGGGCGACCGGAATCGACGGGTGCGCCGTAACGCCGAGTCGGGCGCGAACCGTGCTCGCGATAGCAAGCAGTTCGGCTGTCGTCGGGAATTCGCGCGCGCCATCGACCCGATATCGGATGGCCGTCGGGTGGAATACGGACGCGGCACTCGGACGCGCGCCTGCCATCGTCAACCCCGGTGAAGCCGACCCGCCGACTGATGTCGCCGGCCGGCGGGTGCCGCCCGGCCGCACGGTTGGCGTCAGTGGCAGTGGAATCTCCTGAAGGCGACCTTGACGATCGCCGCGGGATCTTCGAACGGATCACCGACGGACGTGACGTGGTCGACGGAGTTCCATTGCACGTTGGTGCCCTCGTCGCCGGTCGCGTTGCCGCTGAACGTGAACGTGTTGGTCGCGATGCCGCTTCGGTTCAAGAGACAACGACGACAGGCAATCCGGTCCGCCACGATCGACGCCTCATCGCTGGCGATGGGGGCCCCTGCTCGTCGCGCGACCTCATCGACGACGCCGTACTCGGTCGCGTCGATGCCGGCGCGGGGTCGGACGGCAGGCCGGAGCGTGTTCGACACGATGGTCGTCGTGGTCCGGGTTCTTACGTGGGGTCGCCATGGTCGGGGGCCGGCCGGGGCATGTGGAAGATCTTGAAGAATCGGCGCGCTTCGCGCCGCGAGCCGTCGACTGTGGCGGCACCGGTCTCGACGGCTGTGTCGATGTCGAGGTGGCCGGCGAACAGCTCTGAGAACACCGCTGGCGAGGCAGTCAGCGTGAGGTCGGGGTCGGCGGGCGGCTGGCGAGGAACGCACATCTGCCCGTCGCCGACAAGGACGTACAGGTGTTGGTCGCCGAGTTGGATGTGGGCGACGAGGTCGCGGTTCCCTGCCTGTTCGGCGTCGAACACGCTCTTGAGGGCGAGGGCGAGAGCGGACGTGCTGTAGGTGTCGTCGCTCGTGGGCGGGGGGAGCGACTTGACGCCCCACAGGCCGAGGGCCGTCATCGGTCCTTCGAGCTCTTGCCCGTAGGCGGTGAGGGTGTAGACGACCGATGTCGACGGTCGGGGTTCGAGGGCGCGCTCGACGATGCCGCCGTCCTCCATCTCCCGCAACCGCGACGACAGGATGTTCGAGGGGATGCCGGGCAGGCCCTGGGCGAGCTCTGTGTAGCGCTTCGGTCCGGCCAGCAGCTCGCGCACGATGAGCAAGGTCCAGCGGCTCCCGATCAGCTCGAGGGCGCGGGCGAGCCCGCAGTACTGCCCGTAGCCACGTGTCACATCCACATTCTCGCCGCTTCGGTTGACCGAAGCAACTCAACTTGCTAATAACAAGTCAGATGCGCGAACGTGGATGAACTGTTGAGTTCGAAGCGCTCCGTTCGTCTGACTGGGTGAGACGACAGAGGAGGAGCCCGATGCAACCAGCCGGAGCCCGCACGGGCCTGATCTTGGCCCTGACCTGCGCCGCCCAGTTCATGGTGGTGCTCGACATCGCCATCGTCAACGTGGCCCTGCCCGCCATCCAGGCCGACTTGGACATGGCCCAGAGCACCCTGCAGTGGGTGGTCATCGCCTACGGCCTGCTGCTCGGCGGGTTCCTCCTGCTCGGCGGCCGGCTGGGCGACATGCTCGGTCGACGCCGGGTCTTCCTCGCTGGCCTGGCCGTGTTCTCCGCCTCGTCGCTGCTGGCGGGGGTCGCCCCGTCGGCCGAGGTGCTCATCGCCGCCCGCGCCGTGCAGGGGTTCGGCGCCGCGCTTGTCGCCCCGTCGGCCCTGTCGATCCTCGCCGTGACGTTCAGCGAGGGCCGCGAGCGCAACCGGGCGCTCGGCATCTTCGGCGCCGTCGGCGGCTCATCGGCCTCGGTCGGCGTGATCGTCAGCGGCCTGCTCACCGACGGGCCCGGCTGGCGCTGGGTGTTCTTCATCAACATCCCGATCGGAATCCTGCTCTTCGCCGTGGCCGCACGGTCGCTGCCCGTCGATCGTCCGCCGTCGGGCGCACGCCGATTCGACGCGCTCGGCGCGACCTTCGTCACCGGTGGCCTGCTGTTGCTCGTCTACGGCTTGAACCGCGGTGTCGTCGACGGCTGGACCTCGCCCTCGACGATCGCCGTCTTCGTTGCCGCCGGCATCCTGCTCGCCGGCTTCGTTCGGGTGGAATCCCACTCCCGCGCGCCGCTCGTCCCGTTCGCCGCCCTCCGCAACCGCACCATGGTCGCCTCCGACCTGGCCGCGTTCTTGCTGTTCGGCGCCTTCTTCTCCTTCATCTTCCTGGCCTCGCTGATGATGCAACAGCTCCTGCAGTACTCTCCGACGAGCACCGGCGTCGCCTGGTTGGCGACGTCGATCACGGCGTTCGTCGCTGCCGGCATCACCGGTGCCCGCCTCGTCGGCCGGTTCGGCGTCAAGCGCCTCCTCGTCGCCGGCCTGACGCTCGGCGCTATTGGCATGGCACTGCTGACCCGGATCGAGCCCGGCACTCACTACGCCGATCTGCTGCCGGCGTTCGTACTCGCCGGCCTGGCCATCGGGATGAGCGCGCCGAGCGTGCAGATCGGGGCCCTGACCGGCGTCGCCCCGCAGACGGTGGGCCTGGCGTCCGGGCTCGTCGAGACGATGCGCGAGATCGGAGGCGCCGTCGGCATCGCCGCCGCCGCCACTGTGCTCGCATCGCGCAGCAGCGACGCCGAGGCCCGGACCGGCGCGGCGCGGGAAGCGGCGCTCTTCGATGCCTTCCAGTCGGCCTTCACCGTCACGTTCATCTTCGCCGTGCTCGGCGTACTCGTCGCGGCGATCGCATTCCCCAGGCTGCGCCCACACACGCTGGACACCGACGAGCTGGGCGAGGCGCACGAGATCGTGCCGGTACCCAGCGGGACAGGCGACTGAGATCGGGTACCGACGGCCACGCCACCGTCACTTACTCCCCGCGATCCCGCGGCCGCGATCGCGAGCAACTCTTCGGACCGGTGGACGCGACCGAACGAATCGGTCGTCGTCCCGCCGAGACGGCAGACGCCCGGCGAGGAGCGGCCGAATGCCCTGATCTGGAGCGTCCGAACAGCGCGTCCGATAGCCCCGAACACCGGCATCCGGAAACGCCGGCGGTCTGACGCCCCGGACCGCACTGCCATCGCGTAGAGGACGGGGCCGCGGTGTCGGAATACCGCGCCCGAATGTCCCGGGCCGCCGCGTCCTGGATCGGCGGGCGGCGGACGCGGATCAGGGCAACGGCACCCGGGCAACGAGGACGGACAGTTGCTGCAGTGAGTTGTAGCGGTGGTCCGGCGCGAATGGTGGAAGGTGGAGCTAATCGCGCACGTGTCGCCTCGAGGTCGTAACGCCAGATCCAGCCGCCCAAGCTGAGTTCCCGGTCTCGGGCGACTCCGTCCCGGGCTTCCACGCGATGGCTCGCTGCTCGTCGAACACCTCGACGAGTGTGTCCGCCGGTACACAGTGCCGCGGTGGGCTTCGGCGATCTACCGGTTCGCTGCATCGACGCCGAGTTGATCTGCCTCGACTGGTGCACAGATCGTGGGCTGCTCCGAGCACGTCTAGCGTGGAAGTGCTTCGATCGCGGGCGCGAGGAGGAAACATGGCGATTGTCACGGTCGGGCAACGTCGGCGGATCGCCGTCGCGTTCGTGCTCGCGTTGGTCGCAGTGTCGGTCGCCGCGCCGACGTCGGCCGCGACACGACCGTCGCGATCCGATCTGTACGTCCCGCCGCCCGACCAAGGCGCGAGGCGCCAGATTGCCGATCTGCGCTCTGAGCAGGACAAGGAGGCGGCAGGTCTGATCCAGGCGATGATCGACACGCCGCAGGCCGTGTGGTTCACTGCCGGCACACCGCGGACCGTCGAGCGCGAGGTGCGGGTGACCGTCGCCCGAGCGGCGGCGAGGCGAACGGTCCCGGTGCTCGTCGCCTACAACATTCCGTTCCGCGACTGCGCTCAGTTCTCCGCTGGCGGCGCGACCACGCCGACCGAGTATCGGGCGTGGATCGATGGTTTCGCTGCCGGCGTCGGCGACCGTGAGGTGATCGTGATCCTCGAGCCCGACGGGTTGGGCATCATCCCGTGGTACGACCCTTACGGCAGCGCCGACGGGTCCAACGCGCTCGAGTGGTGCCAGCCGGCGGAGGCCAATCCGGCCACTGCGGCAGCCGAGCGTTTCGCCATGTTGAACTACGCCGCCGATGTGTTCGGCGCGCGGCCCAACGTGACGACCTTCCTCGACGGCACGCACAGCGCGTGGCTCGGAGTCGGCGACATCGCCGATCGTCTCGTGCAAGCCGGCGTCGAGGACGCCGAGGGCTACTTCCTTAACGTCTCGAACTACCAGTTCACGACGAACAACGAGCTGTACGGCCGGTGGATCTCGTCGTGCATCGCCTACGCAACCACGGTCGTCGCCGGGGACTTCTTCAACTGCCCCAACCAGTACTGGAACGGTGGCCCGCTGCCCGCCAAAATCGCCGAGCTGCTCGGCGAGTGGACAGGCGTGGCGCTCGACCGCTTCGCCGAGTGGAGCGACGAGTCCGACGATCCGACCCTCAACACGTCGGGGATCAACCTGCGCTACGCCAACATGCTCGGGAACGTACGACCGGAGGCCCGCTACGTGATCGACACCAGCCGCAACGGCGTCGGGCCATGGCCGCCGCCTGCCTACCCGGATGGCCAGGACTGGTGCAACCCGCCCGACCGTGGCTTGGGGCGAGCGCCTACGCTGAACCCTGGCGACCCGCTCATCGCCGCCTACTTGTGGGTGAAGATTCCGGGCGAGTCGGACGGGGAATGCACACGCGGTCTGGGCCCAGCCGGCGTGACGGTGGACCCAGTGTGGGGGCGTGTCGATCCCCCCGCCGGCGACTGGTTTCCGGAGATGGCGCTGCAGCTGGCACGGAACGCCGCACCACCGTTACGTCCGTAGCGCAGCCGACTTCCGCCGCTTCTTCACTCTGACGCGCTGGCTGACCGTGCGAAGGTACCCGCACAGGTCAGCGCCACGGAGCCGGCGGTAGCGGACACGGGGTGGCGGGATCGTTCTTGGCACATGCGGCTACTCACGCGGCGTGAGGCGCCGACCGGTTTCGGACCGTCACGAACGAGTTGCTCCCTCGAACGCCGCGGCGACGAGACTCGCGAGCGTGGACGTCACCGTGCGACGTGTCCGCGCCGACGAAGGCCCGGTCCTGAAGGCGGTCCGTCTCGCCGCGCTGCTGGAGTCACCGTCGGCGTTCGGCTCGACCCATGCCGCTGAGGTCGGCCAACCCGACCGACACTGGGCGTCACGAGCCGCGCTCGGGGCGTCAGGAGCGCACAGCGCCACGTACTTCGCCGTCGCCGACCAGTCCGTCGTCGGGATCGTCGCCGGGTATCGGCGCGATCCCGCCGGGTCGTCGATCGAGCTCGTCTCAATGTGGGTGTCGCCGCCGCACCGGCGAGCGAGGATTGCCGCCAGGCTGGTCGATGCAGTGATCGGCTGGGCACGCGAGACCGACGGGACGAGCGTCGAGCTGTGGGTGACGCAAGGCAACGACGCGGCGGCGAGGTTGTACGAAGGCCTGGGCTTCTGGGACACCGGCGAACACCAGCCGCTCCCCTCAGATCCAAGCAAGGACGAGCTCAGAATGCGGCGCACGCTCGGCTGACCACGCCACCAACCGGCGTTTCGGGGCAGTTACAGATCGGATGATCTGTCGCGCGCCTGCGGTTCGCGAGCCGCGCCCCTCCATCAAGGCAATCGGTGCTCACAGCGAGCAGAGGTTGGTCCGAGTGCCTGTACGTTCGCTACACATGACAACCGTCCTCATTCTCTTCCGAGTTGCCAACTTTGACGAGTGGCGACCCCGATACGACAACGCGTTGGAACGGACCATCGGCGTCAAGTCCGCGCAGGTCTTGCGTGGTCAGGACGACCCCGACCTGGTCGTCATCGCTGAGGTATTTGAATCGCGTGAGGCGGCCAGGGCCGCCCTATCCGTTCCGGGCCTGCAGGACGAGATGGCCGCAGACGGCGTCGATCTGTCGTCCGTGCGAGTCGAGTTCCTCGACGACGCGGGTCATATCGAACGTTGAACAACTCTCAGTCAGAGGCGCTCCGATCTGATGCCATGTGATGCGCTAGCTGACCGTCCGATCCCGCCCGCACAGATCAGCGTTGCGGAGCCGGCGTTCCAGGGCGCTCGGGCCGAGCGTTATCCCGTCACTTGTGGACAGTCCCCCGCTCCTCGTTCTGTCCACGCCAGTCCTGGCGCGTCAGCACGCACCGCGGCACCATTGAGGGTGGTGCAGGTCAGCGGCGCATCGCTCGTCTCGTTCCGGGGTGCGGAACATCTGTCGAACGTTCGGGAACCGGTGCGGTTCAACCTGTCGCGGCTCGACTTCGTCGATACGGCGGCTTCATGAGGGCGCGGCTGCCGGACCGCACTGGTGCTGTTGAACCGGGAGGGGTTGGGATCTACTTCGAGGTCTTCGACCGACCTGACGTGCCGACGCTGCTCCTCGTCGCCCCGTCACCGATCACGCATTCACGGATCTGGAAGGCACTGCTGCCCGACCTCGCCCGGCGCTACCGGATCGTCACGTTCGACGGTCGGGGAAATGGGCGGTCCGGCCGGCCCACGGCGGTGGAGGAGCACACCCGCGCCGCCAACGTGGTCGACATCGTCGGGGTCCTCGACGCCTGCGACACCGAGAGGGCGGTCGTGGTCGCCCACTGCCACGCCAACTGGTGGGTGGTCGATCTCATCGCCGCGCACCCGTCGCGCGTCGAGGCGTTCGTGGCGATCGCCCCGGGCGTGCCGTACCTCGGCCCGTCGCAACCGCATTGGGCGGCTAGTGCGGCGACGTGGGCCGACGTCCTTGCCGACCCGTCGGGATGGCAGCTGTTCAACCGCCACGCCATCACGCACGACCACCGCCGCTGGGTGGAGTTCTTCTTCGGCCAGCAACTCGTCGAGCCTCACTCGACCAAGCAACTCGACGACGCCGTCGGGTGGGCACTGGAGTCGACCGGAGAGATCCTCGCAGCGAGCGAGGAAGCCCAGGAATTGGCGGCGCCCAACCGCCAGGAGTTCGAGCAGCAGTGTCGCGGCATCGCCGTGCCCACGCTGGTCGTCCACGGCGACCAGGACGTCTGCCAGCACGTCGACAAGGGCCGCGCCTTCGCCGAGCTCGTCGACGCCGAGCTCGTCGTCCTCGAAGGCGCCGGCCATCTGGCACTGGTCCGTGACCCGGTCCCGGTCAATCGAGCCATCATCGACTTCGTCGACCGCACGACGGGACGACCAATCCGAGCGCGCCGGACACGACCGACGCTGATCGGTCCACTCAGGCCCGCCCCCAAACCAGAACGGCACCGCCCGCACGATCCGTAACGCCCCAGTTCCGGCGGTCAGGGGCGGTCCCGACGCTTGCCAGTATGAGCGGTTGGGGCACTCAAGCCCCGACGTGTGGTGCTGTCGCACGTCGGTGAGGCGAGCGCTCAGGACATTCGGCGCTGCTCGGCTCGGGCGGCGGCTCTGCCTGGCGATGTCTGACGAACGGTTCCGAGCTTGGCCTACGCGGCTGCGAGGCCGCTTCGGTCCTGCACCAGGTAGGCCATGATCAGCGCGAGCGGAAAGAAGGCGAGGCTCAGGATGAAGTATCCGATGGCGCTGTGCCCCTTGCGTGCGGCGACCCCGCTGGCCAGAACGCAATCGCGATCCAGATGATGAGACCGATGATGCCCAGGCCAAACCAGATGATGTCGTTCCCTCACGCTCGGGTCGGTCCGTCGTCGCCGGACTCGATGTGATGTTGAGCGTGAGGCAGGCGGCAACGATTGTCCTCATCCCGACCTGCGTGATCTCGGTCCCGGGGAATGAGCGCGATTCACCCGGCTCAGGGTGAGGACCTCCCAGGTGCATGTCTGTCATCGTGAGCATTGAGGCTCATGTCTCATCCAGTCAGAGGACCGATCGACGGGGAAGGACGCGCTGAACGACGTGCTGCAGGAACTCGGGCCGTTCTCCAAGTCACCTGCGCCATCCGCGCGGTTCGCGCCGACGCGGATCTCGTAGCGCCATGACTCGACGCGTGTATCGACTCGTTGTCACGGGCGAGATGGGGCCGGCGATGCGCGAGGCGTTCGGGGACATGGATGTGCAAACCGACCATGGCCGAACTGTCCTGTCAGGCGAGCTGACGGACCAGCCTGCGTTGTATTCGGTCCTCGAGCGGCTCCAAGCACTCGGTCTCGATCTCGTCGACGTCTCCGTCGAAGGCGATCCGGGCTAGCTCGTTCAGAGCCGTGTTGGCACGCGCCGCTACATTGCGGGGCTTGGATCCGGATCATGCGCGGGGTGATCTCGGCGGCGAGACGCGCCGCAAGCCGTCGCCCGTTCCACCGCTACCGCCGTTTTATGTCGCTCGCCCGCGGCTGCTCGACATCCTGAACGCTGGTACCGGCAGGCCGCTGACCGCCGTGGTGGCACCGCCGGGCGCGGGCAAGAGCGTTGTTCTCGCAGCGTGGGTGCGTGAGCGGTGTCCCGCTGCCGCGTGGGTCGGTTGCGAAGAGTTCGACAGCGACCCGGTCGTGTTCTGGGGACATGTGGGTACCGCGTTGCGCGAGGCGCAGGGCGATCGGTGGCTGGATGTCGTGGAACTCCTCGGCGAGCCCGACCCCGATCTCGTGATGGTGGTCGACACGGTGCTACGCGGGCTGGCGGACGAGCCGGCCGTCCTCGTGCTCGACGACGTGCACGTCGCCCGCGACGCCGGACCGTTGATCTCGCAGATGGTGGAACGGCTGCCGCCCGGCTCGCGCGTCGTCACCGGCAGCAGGGGTGACCCGCCGTTCGCGCTCCATCGGCTGCGGGCCGACGGCCGCTGCCTCGAGGTTCGCGAGGCCGAGCTTCGGCTCAGGCCAGACGAAGTCGACAGCTTGGTCAACGCGCTGGGCGCGGATCTCTCCCCCGAGGCGATGCGAGTACTCGCCGATCGCACCGACGGATGGGTGGCGGGCGTGCAGATGGCGGCGATCGCACTGAGGAGCGAGCCCGATCCCGACGCCTTCCTGGCGGAGTTCTCGGGCAGCGTCCGAATCGTGAGCGACTTCCTCGTTGAAGAGGTGCTGGCGCACCAGTCGGAGGTCGTGCAGCGATTCCTCTTGCGCACCTCCGTGCTCGACGAGCTTGAACCCGGCGCGTGTGCAGCGGTCACGGGCCACGACGACGCCGCAACCTTCCTCCGGCGACTTGAAACGTCGGCGTTGTTCGTGGTCCCGACCGGGAACGAGACGTACCGCTATCACCAGCTGTTTCGCGACATGTTGCGCTACCAACTGCGGGCCATCAGCCTCGACGGGGCGCTGGACGCGCATCGGCGTGCGGCCGAGTGGTACGAGAGCCGGGGGATGTTCGCGCCCGCGCTGTCGCACCTCCTGGCGGCCGGGCAGGTCGATCGCGCATACGAGCTCTTGCAGGCCAAGATCGCTCCCGTCTTCATGCGAGGTGGCCCGATCGCCGTGCGCGCGCTGGTCACGGCCGTGTCGGGCGGCGGCCCGACGCTCGACGCCGACCGCATGGTGACGGTCGGATCCGCCCTCGTGATCGCGGGAGCGCTGACGTCCGGCGACGCCTGGCTCGAGCGGGCACGACGTCAATCCGGTGAGCTGGACGACCAAGGCCGGCGGCGACTGACGGTGGCGCGGGGACACCTCGCCGCGGAGCGGGGCGACGCGCGGCTCGCACTCGAGCTGCTCGCCGGTGTCGACCCACGAGCGTCGGATGACAGCACCGTGGTCGTTGCGCCGTTCTTCGAGATCCATGCGCGTGGCTGGCTTCACGACTTCATCGGAGCGCGCGAGGCGGCCGGGCGAACGCGCGCGTTGCCGTCGTTGGGCCCTGTCTACGACGAGGTCATGGTCGGCGGCGCTCTCTCGTGGGCGGTGTGCGTGGAGGGGTCGTTGCACGAAGCGGAGGCGCTCGCCGAGAAGGCGCTCGCAAGCGGCGCGGAACTCGGCTTGCAGGATCATCCGGCCCTCATCGAGCCGCTGCGTACACGCGGTCGGCTGTGCTTTGAACGTGGCGACTTGCGCGGTGCCGAAACCGCACTTGAACGCTCGGTGATGCTGGCCGAGATCTGTCGTCCTTCGCTCGCTCTGATCAGCGCGGCCGCCCTCGCCCGTGTGTGGGTGTCGGAGGGGCGTCTCAACGATGCGACTGAAGCGGTGGCAGCAGCTCGCGCCTTCCTCCCACCCGACGTGGACAGTCCTCTGTTCGGGGTTCTGGACGGGTTGGACGCACGGATCGCTCTGCTCCAGGGCGACGTCGATCGAGTCAAGGCCATCACGCACGCGATGCCGGCTTCCGTGAGTCGCGGTCGGCTCGAAGCCCGTCTGCAGCTCGCCAAGCGCGAGCCCGACGCGGCATTGACGGTGCTCGAACGATGCGTCCCTGAGACGCCACGCGAGCAGGTCGACGTGTTGATGTTGCGCGCTCGATGCGCGATCGAACTGGTTCCGTCGAAGGCGGACGCGTCGCTCACCGCTGCGGTCGACGCGGCTCGTCGCCATGGCTTCACCTTCGCGATCGCCGAGGAGCTGTTCCCATTCGCTCCTCGGCTGGGAGCGCTCTTGCGTTCGGCGCCGCTGGATGACTTTGCAAAGGGCGTGCTCGAGTTGCTGCAGCGTGTTGTCCCGCTGGCCGAGTCCGCGGCAAAGGTGACGCTGGTCGACCCGCTGACCAGCCGCGAGCTGGTCGTGCTTCGTTACCTCGAGTCGCGACTCACGACGTCGGAGATCGCGAAGGAGTTGTACGTGTCGGTGAACACCGTGCGGACACACACGAAGGCGATCTACCGCAAGCTCGGTGTGGGCTCGCGTCAGGACGCGGTCGCCGAGGCGCACCGCCTGGGGATCCGCTGACACGGATCGGGGCCGGCGACTTGCGTGGCCCGCGAGCCGCGCCTACTGGCGTGCCATCGCGATCTGCCAGCGTTCCTCGGGAGTGATCAGGTGGTCGAAGTCTTCGGCGCTGTCGTCGATGTCGATCTGGACCCAGTGCACCGTGCCTGTGAACTCGTTGTCGCCGGGCCGGTACTCGTCACTGACGCCGGTGCCGTTGTCGCGGCCGACATCGGTCGTCTCGTCACCGGAGAAGACCATCGGGACGGTTGCGGGGAGGCGACCGTCGCCGACCTTGCCGCCGTCGACGTAGAGAGTGACGGTCGCGCCCTTGGCGAGACCGCCACCGTCATAGGCGAACTCCGCGCGCACCTGGTGGTCGCCGGGAGGCAGAGGCTGGTCGCCGGCGATGGTGAAGCGCTCGAGCCCGAGCAGGTTGTAGCAGTACTTCGGGATCCCATCCTTGGCGTACATGCACCAGCCGGCGAACGCGCCGCCCTGGGCGATGATCACGCCCTCGGCACCAGCCTCGGTCACGGTGACGTTCGCGGTGACGGCGTGTGACTTGTTCTTGGTCGTCAGCACGGAGTTCTCGCTGAGACGTCCCATTCCACCGAAGAGCAGCTGGGTCTTGCCTTTGATCAGGACGGGCCGACCCGCGAGGTCGGCGTTGAATCGTTCGACGCGGCGGTCGTCGAGGGGGAGGACGTTGTACTTGGTCGCCTCGATGAGGAACAGACGCTGGAGCTCGGCGAGCTTGGCCGGGTTGTCGGCGGCGACATCGTGGGATTGCGTCCAGTCGTCGGGGCCGTAGAGCTCCCAGGCGTCGTTCTCGATCGCGGGCGGTGGCTCGGGCAGCCACGGTGTGCTGTGACGCGTCACCGCTGCCCATCCCTGGTGGTAGACGCCGCGGTTGACGAACATCTCGAAGTACTGCAGGTCGTGGCGCTCCGGAGCCTCGGCATCGTCGAAGGAGTACATCATGCTCGTGCCGTGGTGAGGCATCTGCTGGACGCCATGCACGAAGGATGGCGCGGGGAGTCCCGCGGCTTCGAGAACGGTCGGGGCGATGTCGATGACATGACAAAACTGCGACCTCAACTCGCCGCGGGCGGTGAAGCCGTTCGGCCAGTGCACGATCGTTCCGTTCCGGGTGCCGCCCCAGTGCGAGGCGACCTGCTTTGTCCACTGGTAGGGCGTGTCCATGGCGTGCGCCCAACCGACGGCGAAGTGGTTGTAGGCCTCGGGCCCTCCGAACTGGTCGATCTTCGAGGACATGAACTCGGCGGTCTCGAGGAACGCCGCGCCGTTGAACGCGAACGTCTCGTTGAACGTGCCGTTGATGCCGCCTTCTGCCGACGCGCCGTTGTCGCCGATGATGTAGTAGACGAGGGTGTCCTCGAGAACGCCGAGACCGTCGATCGCGTCGATGAGCCGCCCGATGTGATGGTCGGTATGCGCGAGGAACGCCGCGTACACCTCCATCTGACGTGCGAGGACGGGCTTGAGCTCATCGGCCATGTCGTCCCACGCCGGGATCTCCGCGGGTCGCGCGGTGAGCTCCGCGTCGGCAGGGATCACCCCGAGCGCCTTCTGGCGGGCGAAGATCTCCTCCCGGAGCGCGTCCCAGCCCGCATCGAAGCGACCGCGGTAGCGGTCGATCCAGTCCTTGGGCACGTGGTGAGGGGCGTGCGTCGCGCCGGGCGCGAAGTACGCAAAGAACGGCCGGTCGGGCATCAACGACTTCTGTTGACGCACCCATGAGATGGCTTTGTCGGTCATGTCCTCGGTGAAGTGGTAACCCTCCTCCGGAGTCTTGGGGGGCTCGAGCGGAGTCGTGCCCTCATAGATCGCCGGGTAGTACTGGTTCGTCTCACCGCTGATGAAGCCGTAGAAGTACTCGAAACCACCGCCACCGGTGGGCCATGCGTCGAACGGGCCCATCGGGCTCGACTGGTGCACCGGCACCTCGTGGCACTTGCCGTACTGCGAGGTGGAGTACCCGTTCAGCTTGAGGATGTCCGCGAGCGGCGCGGCCGTGTTGGGGCGGATCCCGGTGTAGCCCGGCGCCGATGTCGCGAGCTCGGTGATGCAACCCATCCCGACCGCATGGTGATTGCGGCCGGTGAGCAACGCCTGGCGCGTCGGCGCGCACAGCGCAGTCGTGTGGAACCGGGTGTACTTCAGCCCTCCCGCGGCGAGCCGTTCCGCGACCGGAGTGTCGCAAGGCCCGCCGAACGCGCTCGAGGCAGCAAAGCCGACGTCATCGAGGAGCACGACGAGCACGTTCGGCGCGCCCGCGGGCGGCCGCAGCTCCTCGGTCGGCGCGAAGCTCGTCGCCGGATCCTTCGCGTCGTACGTGACCAGACCCGGATATGGCTGATGCGCATCAGGGATGGGTAGGTTCTGCCGGCCGATCATCGTTTCCCGTGCCATCTGCGCCTTCTCCTTTGGAGGTCGCGCCGGCGTGCGCGACACGTGGGTAGCCGTGGCGGCTCCTCACGAGCCGAGAGCCATGGTCTTCTGAGCGGCGAGCTCATCCTCGGTGAGAACGCCCTGGCCCTTCGGCTCCGCGAGCTGCACGAGCTGGGACTCGTCCAGCATCACTGGAACCGCGTGACTGCGCATCACCACGGGGTGGGTGACCCTGCGTCCGCGGGATGCGGCCGGAACGTGTTCGGCTCACCCATCCGGAGGTGAGGACACGGCAGGACGGCGGGCGCACGATGATCGGACCGCATCAGTGGCCGGCGAGCAGTACGTGTCGCTGCTCGCCGACGAACCCAGGAACGAGATGTCATGAGCGATGTGTCCATTGATCAACTAGGGCCGGTCGACTACCTCGTGGTCGAGTTTCCGGCGAACGCGAGCAACTTCACGGGGGAGATGTTGAAGGAGCTGACGGCGCTCGTCGAGGGCGGGACCATTCGCGTCATCGACATGCTGATCCTGAAGAAGGACGCCGACGGCGGGATCGATGTCGTCGAGCTCGAAGACCTCGACGAGCTCGGCGAACTGCAGACCGTCGAGGCCGAGCTCGCCGAGATGTTGGCTGAGGACGACGTCGTCAACCTCGCTGCGGCGATGGAGCCGGGAAGCACTGCAGGCGTGCTGATCTGGGAGAACCTGTGGGCGGCGCCGTTCGCCTCGGCAGCACGCCGATCGGGCGGTCAACTGATCGCCAACGGACGGATCCCGATCCAGGGAATCATCGCCGCCATCGAGGCGGACGAAGCGATGAGCAGCGAAGGAGCATGACATGCCCATGAGAGCAGCCCGAGCCGGACGAGCCGGCGTCATCGGAGCACCGGTAGCGAGGACCGCGGTGGTCGCCGCAGCGGTGACGCCCGGACCTGCCCCTGTCGCCAAGGCCGCAGTTGTGGCGAGCGCGGTTTCCCCTGGACCCTCACCGGTAGCCAAGACTGCTGTCGTCGCGGCTGCGGTCACCCCTGGACGTCGGCGGCGGTTCTAAGCCCCCGGGGCCCGTGACGGACTCGGACCGGTCAGCGGACTGAACGACGATGCACTTCGAAGAGTGGATGGAGAACGTCGTCAAGGCGTTCGAGATCGCCGGCGTCGTGATGCTCGCCGTCGGATCGATCGCCGCACTCGCACGCGCGGCGACCGTACTGACGCGAGGAGAACCACGCGACGCGTACGAAACCGCACGACGAGGAATCGGCCGCGCCGTCCTCCTCGGCCTCGAAGTCCTGATCATCGCCGACATCGTGCAGACGATCACCATCGATCCGAGCGTCCAGAGCGCAATCACCCTCGGGCTCGTCGTATTGGTTCGAACATTCTTGAGCTTCTCGTTGGAGATCGAGCTCGAAGGAACGCTTCCATGGCGTCGACAACAGCAGTCCGAGAAGGTTTGAGCTGGCCCACGAGCCTGCGAGCAACAAGTGCGCGCCAGGTCTGCCACCCACCGTCCGCCCTTGATCGCCCGGTCGAGCTCACGACGAGAGACCGCGACCACCTATGACGCATCCCACCTCGATCACCAGGCAGGCGATCAGGACGCCGCGGGCGGCGGCCGTCGCCGGAATCGCCTTCTCGGGGCTGCTCATGGCAGCGATGGTGCTCGTCCGCGTCGCACTACCGAGTGATCCGAACGACGCTGAGGACTGGCTCGCCGATGGCTCCAAGCAAGCCGCTGTGCTCCTAGCCCTCAACCTGCTGCCATTCGCCGGCATCGCGTTTCTCTGGTTCATCGGGGTGGTACGGGACCGGATCGGCGAAGGCGAGGACCGGTTCTTCGCGACGGTGTTCTTGGGCAGTGGGCTGCTCTTCGTCGCCATGCTGTTCGCCACCGGGGCGGTGGTCGCAGGCCTCGTGCTGTCCGGGGAGGACCTTCCGACCCCCGGCGTGTGGTCGTTCGGCCGTCGCGTGTCCTACACGCTGCTCACCGTCTACGCGATGCGGATGGCAGCGGTCTTCGCCATCTCCACCACCACGATTGCCACCCGCCTCCGACTCGCTCCACGCTGGCTCACCATCCTCGGCCTGGCCAGCGGTGTCATCCTGCTGCTCTCAGCCGGCCTCATCCCCTGGATCGAGGTCGTCTTCCCCGTCTGGGTGTTCGTGTTCAGCCTGCACATCCTGGTCGCCTCGTTCCGGAATGGCGAGCCCACCACCGACAACGAGCCGGCCACCTGATTCGGCGGGACAACGTGACGGCAGAGGCCAGAACCCGCCCATCGCGTTGATGACCGATGAACCGGCGGTCGGCTCGTCACCCGGCATCGTCGCGAGAGCGAAGTGGTGAACCTCGAAGCTGACGGCGGCGGTGAGAGCCCGCGGCCGAAATTGTGTTCGCCGCGGCGCTCGGGATCACCCCCCAGGCCCGTCAATGCACCACAGCATGGCCACCAAGCACGAGCTCGCGTCCGACGCCGCTCCGAGGCAACTATCTACGCCTCCCGCGTCAGCCTGCTCGACACCCCTCAACCCACCCGGGGCCGGCTCTCCACGAACTCCAAGGCGTGGGCGCCGACCGGATCACACCTGCATTCCGGCGGCGCGACGATCCTCGAACTGCATTTGAGGTGACGCGCTTGATCCTGCCCCGGCTGACTGCGGTGATGCCCGGCTGGCCGTGGCCAACGCAAGCGGCCACCCTTTCAACAGCACGATGCATTGGCCCGCCATCGGTGCAGCGGGTTCAACGGGCTATCCCCGAACGCGCGCCCGTGGCGCTTGCCGGAGCATCCCTGAAGTGCCGATGGGCAACCAGCGCGAACGCCACGGTCCCGCCGATCTGGGGCGCTTCGGCGGCAGTCGTGGGTGGCGTCGCCCGCCGCATGCGCTATCTGCTCGCCGAGAGCGACACCGAGATCTCGGCCGACCTACGGTCGTCAGTGTCGCACGGGGTAGCGGAGGTGAAGCGCCCGGGTGCCTTGCACCACGAGGGGGTCCTCCAGCATGACGTGGCCGCCGATGAGCTCGCCGAAGTAGCGGACGCCGGTGCCGAACAGCACCGGCACCTGGCTGATGCACAGCTCGTCGACGAGGCCGAGGTTGAGCGCCTGCTGGATGATGTCGGCGCTGGCGATCGTGACGAACTTGTCGCCGGCGAGCTCCTTTGCCGTCGCGATCGCCTCCTCGACGCTGCCCGTGAAGGTCGTCCGCGGGAACCGCTTTGTCGCGTTCTCGGGCGGTAGACGGTGGGTCACGACGACCACTGGCGCGCCGGCGGGGTGGTTGTCGCCCCAGCCGTCGGTCTGGTCGAACAGCCGACGGCCGGCGATCAGCGCGCCGCAACCGGACGTGAGATCCTCCAGCATCGGGGCGCTTGCGGCGTCGACCGAGAAGCTCATCGCCTCCTGAGCGCTCGGCACCACGACGTCGCCGCTCCAGTACCAGTCGAACAACTCCGCTGGGTTGTCGTCGGGCTGGGCGACGAACCCGTCCAGCGACATACACATGTGAGTCAGCACCTTGGCCATGCCCGTACGACTCGGCTAGCGCCGCCGATTCATCGGGTCGACCACGGGCACCTCCGGGGGCGTCGGCGAGGTGCGCGGACGCCCGTGCGATCACGGGGGTCGAGACGCCCGCCGCTCGACGCAGCGTTCCGCGCCGTCCCGCTGAATCGTTCTGGGGCAGTCGACTGGCGGCGAGGCACGACCACACGCCCGCGACGGCTCGAGGCGTTGTGCGTGGCGTCTTGTCGCTCACGCGCTTGACGGTGCTGCTGGACTGACCAGGGTGAACGGGATTCGGTGTCGTCGGGCCGGAAGTGAGGACTTCACCTTTCTCGCGACGATGCTTGGTGAGGCTGCAGTCTGGCGGCCTGACAAGCCGACACCGACCGCTGAGCAGGTGATGGCCGATCCGCGGTACGCGCTGTACCTGGCTGGATGGCCAAGGCAAGGCGACTACGGAGTGGTTGCCGAACAAGACGGACCGGTGGGCGCGGCTTGGTATCGGACGTACACAGAGGCGAACCATGGCTATGGCTTCGTCGCTGAGGATGTGCCCGAACTGTCGATTGCAGTCATCGCCTCCCGTCGGCACGAGGGGATCGGACGACGGCTCCTCATCGACCTCATCGAGGCCAGCGTTGCTGAGGGATACCGAGCCATGAGTCTCAGCGTCGCCGAGAACAATCCAGCGCGTGGCCTTTACGAGTCGACTGGCTTCGTCCCGGTCGAGAAGCATGGACGGTCCTGGACAATGGTCCGACACGCCGCTCAATCAAACTGAGCGACTCGCTGGATGATCGGTGCCCATCTGTCGCGACGAGCATCGCCACAGCCGGTACGCCGAGTGCCGGCTCCCTGGCACCTGTCGCCGAAGTGCCGATCGGCGTCGTGTCGGTCAGCCGCTGGCGACGAAGGCAACGACGACGTAGGCGGCGTGGCGGTCGAAGTTCTGACGTCGACGGTCGTAGATGGTTGTGGTGCGGGGGTCGGCGTGGCGGGCGGCGAGTTGGACGTCGCGGAGCGGCACGCCGGCGTCGAGTGCGGCCATGATGAAGGCGGCGCGGAGCATGTGTGGGTGGACGATGCCGAGACCTGCTCGTTTGCCGATTGATCGGACCCAGCGGTGAGCGGTGCGTCGATCGAGGCGTTGGTTGTCCTGTCGGCGAAGGATCGGGCCTTGGCATCGCTCACCGACTGCGAGATCGATGGTTCGTGCCGTGCGGGGCACGAGCGGAATCATCGCTGGCTTGTTGCCCTTACCGAGGATGCGGAGCGTGCGGTGACCGCGTTCGAAGCCGAGGTCTTCGACGTTGGTTGTGCACGCCTCGGAAACACGCAGTCCGTTGAGGCCAAGCAGCACGGCCAGCGCGGCATGGTCGCGATCGAAGTGCTCGGCGGTGAACAGGAACCGGCCGAGCTCGCCGCGGTCCATTCCGTGGCGTTCGGTTGGTTGGACCTTTGGGCGGCGCACGTACCGGGCAGGGTTCAACGGGATGCGGCCGTCGATGTGGGCGAAGCGGAAGTAGCCGCACGCTGTCGACAGGCGCCGATCGATCGTCGATGGCGCAAGGCCGCGTTGTTCCATCGTGGAGCGGTACATCTCGATGTGAGCCCTGGTTGCGGCGAGGACCTCGAGGTCGTGGTCGGCTGCCCATTGAAAGAAGTACTTGAGGTCGTGCCGGTATGCATCGAGTGTTCGACCGCTGTACCTCGCCAGGAACGCGATCGCCGCCAGCTGATCCTCGCTCGGCGTCCCGCCTGGATCGTAACGACTGCTAACGGCTGCGGTCAGAGCTGCGAGCACCCCATCAGTCCGTGACGATCGACTACGACGACGCGCCGCCGACCTGCCGAGCACCCGGCGGCGGAAGCGGACCACCGCGACCCGTACGCGGCGAGAACGGACTGACCGTCCACCAAGACGACGGAATCATGCCGTCTCCGAGTACCGCATGCGTACGTCGATCTCCGCGAACGACCAGCCTCTGCCACAGGACTCCCAGGTAGCGATCACTGATGCCGGCGTCCACGTGACCGTCCGGCGGGACGCTGGTCTGTGCTCACGGCCGCGGTTCTGTGGCGACAGGGCGAACGGCTGATTGACTGATCACCGCCGCCCCGACCCCCGGTCGACGTCCGCCCGCCTGACCGGTCGAGCCGGGGCGGTGGCGCGCCCTGTGATGCGGGCTCAAGGCTCTTCGGATGTGAGGGTGGGTGAGGGTCGGGGTCCGGGTGGTTCCGGCTCGCCGCGGACTAGACGATCAGCGGTGCTCGACGCGCCGCCGACACTGGGTGATCGCTCAACCGACGGTGTAGCGGTCGTGCCAGCTCTCGGGGAACGTCAGGGCGTTGCCGTAGACGAAGCGGATCAGCTGCCCGTGGTGCTGCACCTCGTGCTCGAGGAGGGCGAGGCCGAGTTCCAGCTGAGTCGCGGTGAGGTCGCCGCCACCGTCGAGTGATGCCAACTCGTCGTGGGTCGAGCGCAGCGCGGCGAGGATCGAGATCCGCGTCATCGGCGGCGTCAGCCGGCAAGAGAACCCGCGCCACTCGCCCACGGCGATCGCTCGCAGGTAGCTCTCCCTGGCCCCGACAATGCACCACAGCTGACTGGCCATTGTGTTCGACGGGAGGTTCGGCAGGTCCAGCTCGATCGAAGCGTCGTCGAGGTGGTTGATCAGATCGTGCGTGAGACCGAATGCCTGGTCGAGCCGGGCGATCAGGATCGCATTCATCGACACCTCCCGCTCGCACGGTAACAAGCGCTTTGGACCTGAGGTTGGGCCGATGGAGCGGTAGCGGTCCGCGTTCGCGGCACAGGGGCCCGCGACTCTGACGCTGTTCGAAGGCAGTCCGAGTCGAGGAGCCCCTGTTGGAGACGAATCCTACGCGCACGTGCGTGCTGCTGGTCGGCCTGCCGGCCATGATCGTGGTCGGCGTCGACGAGTGGCCCAGCTGGCTGCGGATCGTGATCGCGACTGCGCTTGGCCCGCCGATTTGCTGCGGCGTGGTCGCCCATCGTCACGGTGTACGCGAGGTCGAGCTGGTCGACTTGCCGGTGTCCGGCCGGCCGGCGCGGTTGGTGTGGCGCAACCAGCGCTGGCGCTGCCCGACGTGTCGACGGGCGTGGACCGGCCAGGACCCGCAGATCGCGTCGGCGCGGTGTGGGTTGACGACCCGGGCTGCGCGCTGGGCGACGGTGCAGATCGGCCGGCACGGCCGCACCGTCAGCGAGGTTGCCGCCGATCTCGGCTGTGACTGGCACACGGTGATGGATGCCGTCGCGGCGTACAGCCAGCCGCTGATCGGCGACCCGCACCGTTTCGGCGCGGTGTCGGCGGTCGGGCCGGATGATGACGCTGTTCGCCCGTGTCGGTGCGTTCCGTCGCCAGCTGTGGTCGACCCAGATCGTCGACGTCGCCGCCGGGCAACTGCTCGGTGTTGTGCCTGGTCGAGACAGCGTCGCGCCGTGCCGCTGGTTCGCCGCTCAGCCCGAGCAGTGGCGGGCATGATGGTGTCGTGGTCCAGTAGCCGGCGATCCATGACGCGGCGCGACGAGATCATCCGGCCGTCATTATCGGACTTGGTCTTGGGTGCTTGGCGATCGCTAAGCGCTGGCTTCCAGTTGACCACGGACAGCAGGTAGCACATCAGTGAACGCTCGGAATCCCGGGGGGAGGGACGATGAACCGAGTCGGGCACGTGACCCGTGCGATCGAGGTCCTCAATGCTGGCGACATCGTCGCCGGCACGAGGGCTACGCCGACAACGCACGCTCTTGCGTGTCCCCTCTCGGCATGCGGCCTGCGGCCGCGAGGCGATGGTCGAGACCATGGACGCTTCATGCAGGAGGCCGACGCCGCTACGAGCTGGATCGCCCCACAGTGGCGAGGCGATGAGTTCGTGCGCCGCAACGCGCGTGCCAGGCGAGCGGCTCGTGCGGCTGCGCCCGAGCCGCTTGTCGCCGAGCGCGGCATCGCCGACCGACGCCGCGATTGCGGGTCAGGCCGGGACCGCGGCGGCGAAGAACTGACGCAGCGCGCCGGCCATCTCGGCGCGGATGCTGGCGCCCGACAGCACCACGCCGACCATCGTCGGTGACGTGTGCGTGTGGCCGCGGGCTGTGATCAGGCGGACCGGTACGCCATCCGCTTCGAGCGCCTTGGCGTAGGCGATGCCTTCGTCGCGGAGCGGGTCGAACTCGCACGTCACGACCAGCGCCGGCGGCAGCGCGGACAGGTCGGCGGCGCGCAGTGGCGAGACCCGGGGATCGGCGCGGACCGCCGGATCGGCGTAGTGGTCCCAGAACCACTTCATCAGTCCTGCCGTGAGGATGTAGCCGTCGGCGTTCTCGACGTACGACGGTCGGGTCATGTCGTAGTCGGTCAGCGGAGTCAGCAGGACCTGGCCGACGATGTCGGGCCCACCGGCGTCACGAGCCTTCTGGCAGACGACCGCCGCGAGGTTGGCACCGGCGCTCCAGCCGGCGACGGCCAGCTCGCCGGGGATGCCGCCCAGCTCCTGGACATGGGCGGCGACCCACGTGACGGCGGCGACCGCGTCTTCGGCGGCGGCGGGGAAGCGCTGTTCGGGTGCGTGGCGGTAGTCGACTGACACGACGACCGCGTCGGCGCGGACGCACAAGTCGCGGCACAGCGGCTCGTCGGACTGCTTGTCACCGAGTACCCAGCCGCCGCCGTGGAAGTAGACCACGATCGGGTGTGGCCCTGGCGCGGTCGGCGGACGGTACAGCCGGTACTCGAGGTGGCCTGCCGGTCCGGGCAGCTCGCCATCGACGATCTCGCCGACCTCTGGTCCGGGCGGGCGGGCGGCGTTGAGCTCGGTCGTCAAGGCGCGAGCCTCAACGGGACTGAGTGTCTCGAGCAACGGGAGGTCGAGCTGGGCCATCATCGTCAGCACGGTGAACACGTCCGGCTGCAGGCGGCGGATCACCCCGTCGTTGAACTGCGTGCCGCCGGGGCCCGAGAGCTGGAATCCGAGGTAGCCGCGCTCGACGATCTCCTCGCACGTCGCCCGGTACACGTCGACGCCGCCGACGTAGGGCAGGAACACGCGCGGCTTGCCGGGCACGTTGGCTCCCATGTACCACGAGTTGGCCACCGGGAACAGGGTGATGTCGGCGCAGTCGTGGACGTGCTGGTCCCACCCGATCTCGGCGGTGTGCGTCGGCTCGATGCGCTCGAAGCCGCGGTCGCGCAGGTGGGCCAGGCAATCGGCGACCCAGTCGACGTGCTGCTCGATCGACACCGACATGTTGGAGAGCACCGACGGGCTGCCGGGGCCGGTGATCATGAACAGGTTCGGGAACCCGACCGTCATCAGTCCGAGGTAGGTGTGCGGGCCGTGGGCCCACTTGCGCTTCAGGGTGAGGCCGTGGCGACCGGTGACGTCGACGGAGACGAGCGCGCCGGTCATCGCGTCGAAGCCCGTGGCGTAGACGATCGCATCGACCTCGAACGACTCGTCGATCGTTTCGATGCCAGTCTCGGTGATCGTCGTGATCGGGTGCTTGCGCAGGTTGACGAGGCGGACGTGGGGCTGGTTGAACGTGGCGTAGTAGTTGGTGTCCAGGCACATCCGCTTGGTCATGATCGGGTAGTCCGCGGGGCAGAGCGCCTCGGCGGTCTCGGGGTCGTCGACCATCTCGCGGATCTTCTGGCGGAACATCTCCGAGATGGTCTCGTTTGCCTCCCGGTTGGCGAGGATGTCGGCGAACCGGGCACCGAACGCCAGCAGCTCGCCCTCCTCCCAAGCCTCGTCGAACCGGCGCTGGCGCTCCTCCTCCGACAGCATGGCGACGGTCTCCACCGGGATCGGCATGGTGACACCGGCCAGTGAGCGCTTGGACGCCTCCCGGTAGGCCTCACGATCCTCGGCGAGCTGCTTCAGGCGGTCCGCCGGCGCCGGGCCATTGTGGGCCGGCATCGAGAAGTTCGGCGTGCGCTGGAACACGAAGAGCTCGGACGCCTCCTTGGCGATCAGCGGGATCGACTGGATGCCCGACGACCCGGTGCCGATCACGGCGACCCGCTTGCCGCTGAAGTCGACCCCCTGGTGCGGCCACCTGCTCGTGTAGTACACCTCGCCGGCAAAGCGTTCGGCGCCGAGGATGTCCGGCTCCTTCGGCAGCGACAGGCAGCCGGTGGCCATGATGTACCAGCGGCACGACAGGTGGTCGCCGGCGTCAGTCTTGATCGTCCAGCGCGAGGCGGCGTCGTCCCATGCCGCCGACGCGACACGGGTCGAGAAGCGGATGTCCGAGCGGAGTTCGTACTTCTTGGCTACGTACTGGAGGTAGGAGAGGATCTCTGGTTGGGCGGCGTACTTCTCCGACCACGTCCATTCCGTCTCCAGCTCGGCGTCAAACGAGTAGGTGTAGTCGGTGGTCGGGATGTCGCAGCGCGCCCCCGGGTAGCGGTTCCAGTACCAGGTGCCCCCGACGTCATCGGCGGACTCGAGGACGGTCGATGCGAAGCCGGCCTTGCGGAGTCGGTGGAGCATGTACAGCCCGGCGAACCCGGCGCCTACCACCACCGCGTCCAGTTCCCCGACCGACCCGTTCCCCTCGCGTCCTGCAGCCATCAGCGAACCCCCTGCTCTGCTTGGTCACGCGTTGCGTCTGTCGCGGCCGTACCCAGTCTCGCAGGCCCGACGGTCGAGATCGAAGCGACCACGCACAGAGCGAACGCCAGGGATGGCGGTACAGGACGCGGCGGGCCGCGTTACTCCCCGCTGGTATCGGATACCGGCGGGCCGCGGCTTCGAGCCGTCCGCATGACTGCGGACGGCTACCGTCGCGGCGGGGGGTGAACGCCATGGGGATTGAGCGCCGCTTCGACGTCGTCATCAAGGACGGCCTCGTGTTCGACGGCACTGGCGCGCCACGGGTACGCGGCGACGTTGCCATCGCCGCGGGCCGTGTCGTCGCGATGGGACGTGTCGACTCACGCGAGGCTGCCGAGGTCATCGACGGCACAGGGATGCATGTCGCGCCGGGGTTCGTCGATTTGCACACCCACTACGACGCCCAGCTGTTCTGGGACCCCTACTGCACACTGTCGGGGTGGCATGGTGTGACGTCCGTGGCGATCGGCAACTGTGGGTTCGGTTTCGCGCCCGTGCAGCCCGAGTTGCGCGAGCACGCGATGCGGTCGATGACTCGTGTCGAGGCGATCCCGTACGAGTCGATGCGGCTCGGGTTGCCGTGGGATTGGGTGACGTTCGGTGAGTTCCTCGACAGCCTCGAGGCCACGCCGAAGGCCGTCAATGTGCTGCCGTACGTGCCTGCTGGACCGATGCTCGTCGACGTGCTCGGCCTCGAGGACGCCAAGGCGGGCCGGATGCCCACCCGCGAGGAGCACGACCGGCTGGCCGTCATGCTCGATGCGGCGATGCACGCGGGTGGCTGCGGGTGGTCGGCGCAGCGGCTGCCTCCGAGCGGGCCCGCAGCGGTGCAGCGCGACTGGGACGGCACACCGATGCCGACCGACGTGATGCACGACGAGACGTGCCGCGTCTTCGCGCGTGTCCTGGCTGGACGGAACGAGGGGGTGCAACAGCTGACGCTCACGACCGACGACGTCCGGCATGACATCGCCCACCTCGAGGAGATCGCCCTGTTGTCGGGGCGTCCGGTGCTGCACAACGTGGTGCAGGCGTTCGAGAGTCGCCCGCACGTCCACCGCAAGGCGATCGAGTGGCTCGAGCGGTGCCGCGAGCGAGGGATCCCGGTCTACGGCCAAGGCGTGACGACCGACGCCGGGTTCACGTTCACGTTCGAGGACTGGAACCTGTACGACGACTCCGACGCCTGGATGGAGGCGACGACGGGCAGCGTGAACGAGCGGCTGCACAAGCTGGCCGACCCCGCACGGCGCCAGGCGCTCAAGGATCACCCGCCGAGGGTGGCCACTGCGGCGCTCGAGACGGTCACCGTCTTGTCACCCCGGTCGCCCGACACCGAACGCTTCCGCGAGATGTCCGTCCAGCAGGTCGCCGACGTCACCGGGAAGCACCCGGTCGACGCGATGCTCGACATCGCCGTCGCCGACGGTCTGCGCACTCTGTTCTTCGCCGCCCCGCCCCAGGGCGCATCCGATCTGCTCAGGGAGATCGTCCAGTACCCGCACATGCTCTTCGGAGTCTCCGACGGTGGCGCGCACACGAAGTTCCTGACCGCCGGCCGGTACCCGACCGAGACGCTGGCCGAACAAGTCCGCGAACGCCAGTGGATCACCTACGAGGAAGCCCATCGGCGGCTCGCCGCCCTTCCCGCCCAGCTCGCCGGGTTCCACGACCGCGGCCTGCTGCGACCCGGCGGCCCAGCTGACGTCGTGGTCTACGACCCCGAACGGCTCTGCGTCAGACCGAACGAGGTCGTCGAGGACTTCCCCGGCGGCGAGTGGCGCCGCATCCAGAAGGCCTCGGGCTATCGCGCCGTGTTCGTCAATGGCGTACGAACCATCGAGGACGACGAGCAGACCGAGCGCCACCCCGGCCGGCTGCTCCGCCACGGCCGCGGCTGACCTGAACGAGGCACCCCAAGACGCTCAAGGCCGATGGGCGCGCTGGCGGTCGAGCCACTGCTGTACGTCGCGGGGGCGATGCGCCCCCGCACCGGGCTGGGCGTGTCGCTGGCCTTGTCCGGACCGATACCCGTCGACCCGGACAGCACCGGCCTCACGGACCGGCAGTGCGGCCGCATCCGTGCCCTCCGGCCACCCGAACCAATCCCGTCTCCTGCTACCGCGGCCTCGACCCGAAGCGTTCGAGGATGCTCGGCGACGCGATTACAGGACGCGCTTATCGGACTCGCTCAAGCTCCTGGGCGTTCGGTGCCGGAGCGGTCTTGCATCGGATGCGCCAACTGACTGGCGAACTCTCCAAGCTCCGGGTCGAGGTCGAACTGCCATGCACTCCGATTCATGGGGACTACAAATTGGGCAACGCGGGAGAACTGTCAGACGGCTCATGGGCCACCTTCGACCTGGATTTTGCGAGGGTCAGGGAGCGGCTGTACGACGTCGCGGCCAGCCTGCACCACGTCGCACAGGGCGGCGAATTGCTCGAGCCGCGACGACTGCTCGACGCCTACGAAGGCACGGCTCCGGAACCGCTGACTCGCGACGAGCACCGTTGGCTCCCCGGGGCGCTAGCCCTTGTACCCTTGCACTGGGCTGCCACCGCAGGGCTCGTGGGCGACGGCATCCACGAGGCCGAGAGCGCAATGACCGCCGCCGAGGCCTGGTGGTCGCGCCGGGCTGAACTCTCGTCGTAGTCCGGCGGCCGCGCTCGGGGACTGGAGTTCTCGGCCGAGCTCCGACTTCACTGAAGCGGCTGGCATGTCGCGCTAACCAACCTCTGCGATGAATGCGTGGAGGAGCGTACCCTCGGGCGTGCCTTAGCCTCCCACCCCGGCCGGCAGTCGCATAAGGGCCGTTTCCGAGCGTTTCGGACCCGGGCTTGGACGGGCTCGAGACCCATCCGGTATCGCTCCGACCTGAAGTGCCCCGGAACGACAGCTCTGGCTGCGCCTCCCAGCGACGCTGGTGTCCCCGAATGCGCGTCCCGTAACGCGAGTCGTAGAGCAGGCACGCGCGTGGCCGAGGTGCCCGGAGGTGACTCGCCCTCTGCCGGTCAGCCGCCGGCGACGAAGGCGACTTCGACGTACGCTGCGTGGCGGTCGAAGTTCTCTCGACGGCGGTCATAGATGGTCGTCGTGGGGGGATCGGCGTGGCGAGCGGCGATCTGCACATCGCGTCGAGGGACTCCGGCGTCCAGGGCCGCCATGATGAACCCGGCGCGCAACATATGTGGGTGCATGGAGCCCAATCCGGCTCGCTTGCCGATGGATCGCACCCATCGATGAGCGGTGCGGCGGTCGAGGCGCTGGCCGTCGTGGCGGCAGAGGATGGGGCCTTCGTGGCGTTCACCCACGGCGAGGTCGATCGTACGGGCAGCCCGCGGCACCACAGGGATCAGCGCTGGCTTGTTGCCCTTGCCGAGGATGCGCAACGTGCGGTGCCCTCGTTGAAGCCAAGATCCTCGACGTTGGTTCCGTACGCCTCCGACTCGCGCAGGCCGTTCAGGCCGAGGAGTACGGCGAGCGCGGTGTGGGAGTGATCGAAGCGCTCGGCGGTGAACAAGAAGGTGCCGAGTTCGCCGCGATCCATGCCGTGCACCTTCGCTTGGCTGCACCTTCGGTCGGCGGACGTACTGGGCGGGGTTCGACGGGATGCGCCCGTCGATGTGCGCCAACCGGTAGTAGCCGCACACTGTCGACAGTCGCCGGTCGATCGTCGAGGCCGCCAACCCGCGGTCCTCCATCCAGCCCTAGGCGCCGAGACGACGTCGCTCCGCTCGATGCGCTGGCTGGTGGGTCCGTTAGCGTGCTGGAGTCACGCAGTGGTGATGAAGGAGAGGTGCGAGGAGCAGGGTGCGATGAGGTCGAGTCCTGGCGCGCCTCGAGCACCCCCGTTCGTGTGTTGAACGGCGCACGGACACGTCGAGCAGAGGAGTGTGTGGGGATGCTCACCGCAGAGGACTACCGGCAATCGATCCGCGACGGGCGTGCCTCGTACCTCGAAGGCCGGCGCATCGAGGACCCGGTCACACACCCGCTCCTACGAGTGTCCGTCGACTGGGTGGCGAGCACCTACGAGCAGACGTGTTCGGCTGGCCCGCGGGCCCGCAACCCGATCTTCGATCAGCCGGCGACTCCGGCTGAGCTCGACGAGCAGATGAACTTCCTCATCGAGGCGGATGTCACTGCAGCGAGCACCGCAGGCTGCATGGCGTTGGGCAACGTGGCCACGCGCTTGGCCGAGGCGGAACCCGCCTACCGCGACCGGCTCGAGCGGTTCCTCCGGCGGTGTCGAGAGGACGACCTACGCGTTGCCGCGGCGGTCGAGGACGGTGGTGAGTTGCGGGTGGTGCGCCGCACCAAGGACGGCATCGTCCTGCAAGGCGCGAAGCGCCACGTCCTCGGAGCGGCGGTGGTGCACGAGCTGTGCGTGGTGCCGTCAGGCGCGGTCGCGGAGGAGGACGCCGACCGGGCGATCGCGTGCGCGGTGCCGGTCGACACGCCGGGACTCAAGATCATCAGCATCACTACCGCCCCGCGCGCCGAAGACCCGCGGCACTTCCCGATCAGCCGCGAGAAGAGCATCCCCGACTGCACCGTGCTCTTCGACGAGGTGTTCGTGCCCTGGGATCGGGTGTTCCTCGACGGCGAGGTCGCGTACTCGGCAGCGCTCGCCGACGCGCTAGGCACGTGGGAGCGCGCCCGCGCCGCCGCGACCCTCGCGGACGAAGCAGAGCTGATCTTCGGACTCGCCCAGACGATCGTCGAGATGAACGGCGTACCGGACGCCACCCACATCCGCGACAAGTTGAGCAAGATGGCGGTGTGGGCGTCGATGTGTCGTGCCGGCTGGACTGCGGCGCTCGCGCATGCCGCGACAACGGAGACGGGGGTGGTGGTTCCCGCTGATGTACACGTGTACGCCACAATGGCCTACGGCCGAAGTCTCTTCAACGAGATGGTTGCGTATCTGCACGACGTCTCCGGTGGACTCCTGTTGACCTGCCCGACCGTTGCGGACTACGAGAACCCGGAGACGCACTCGTACATGGAGAAGTACCTCCGGACGATGGAGGGGGTCTCGGGCGAGGATCGGATGAAGATCTTCCACGTCATCCGCGACCTCACGGCGGACCACTACGGCGGGTGGGCCAAGATCAACAACCAGATGATCAGCGGGGGCCTCCACGCGCAGCGGATGGCGACGCTTCGAACGTTCCCGTCGGAAGCGGCCAAGGCGAGAGCGCGGCGGGTGGCCCGGATCCCGGAGCGGTAGGCCACCGCTCCATCTCTGATCTGGAGAAACGCGATGGTGACGACCCCTAGGAGGGTAGGCAAGCGACATGATGACCGGTGAGCAGTACAAGGAGTCCCTGAAGGACGGGAGGTACACGTACCTCGATGGCAAGCGCGTCACTGATCCGGCCAACGAACCGAGGCTGCAGGCCGCCGTTCACGCCGCAGCGGACGTGTACGACAGCTTCCATTCGGCTGATCCGGACGCGTTCAACCCGATCTACATCATGCCGAAGTCGATCGAGGAGTTCCGCGAGCGCGAGCGGCTCCTCGCCGAGGGCAAAGGTGACATGACGCTCGGGACCACGGGTGTCATCCTGCTCACACTCGCCACAGCGGCACCGGAACTGGCGAAGCTGAAGCCGGTCTACCGCGAGGCCATCTACGAGTACATCGCCTACGCGCGCAAGAACGACCTTCGCTGCGCGGAGAGCATCACGGACGCCAAAGGGCACCGCAAGCTCCGTCCCAGCAAGCAATCGGACCCGGACTTCTACGTCCACGTCGTCGACCGAACCTCCGATGGGGTGTACATCAACGGCTGCAAGATGCACATCAGCGGCTCCTCCGTCGGCCACGAGCAGGTGGTGCTCCCCACCAAGGCGATGCGGCCGGGCGAGGAGGAGTACGCGATCGCCTGCGCCGTGCCGGTCAACGCGCCGGGCGTCAAGGTCATCGACACCACCTACGCGCCGTACGGCGAGCACGATCCCCGGAACTTCCCGATCAGTGGGCATCGAAGCTCGCCCGAAGGGTTCGTGATCTTCGACAACGTGTTCGTGCCCAACGAGCGGATCTTCCTCGACGGCGAAGTGCAACAGGCGGCGGTCCTCGCCCACTCCCTCGGACTGTGGGAGCGGGCGGCAGGCGTCACCCACGGCGGCGCCGGGCTCGAACGAGAGGTGGGCATGGCCGCGTTGCTGGCCGAGGCGAACGGCGTGGAGAACGAGCCGCACATCAGGGACGCCCTCGCCACGCTCGTCATCCACTCCACGATGTGCAAGGCAGCCGGTGAAGCGGCGATGGCGAACGGTCAGCAGAACGAAGACGGCATCCTCACGCCGTCACCCCTCTACATCAGCGCGCTCAAGTACTACAAGAACGAGTTCCACGCCAAGATGCTCGACATCCTGCACGACATCGCCGGGACACTCACCGTCAACGCCCCGACCTTTGCCGACTTCGAGCACCCCGACCTCCACGACGGCCTCGAGACCATGCTCACGACGTCGACGCTGTCGGCGCCGCAGCGGCTGCGCCTCTTCCACTACCTCCGGGACACCACGGCCGACGCGTATGGCGGTTGGTCGTACGCCACCGGCCAGCTGGCAGGCGGCGGCCAGTACGCGCAACGGCTCGTCACCATGCGGCACTTCGACATGCACCACGCCAAGAGCCTGGCGCGCCGAATCCTGGAGCCCACGGCCGGCAATGAAGCACAAGAGCTGGGCGCGATCGCCCCGACCTGAGAGCAGAACGATCGCAGCGACGACGATCGATCGCGCCGCTCCCTTCCAGGATGCACCCGCCAGGAATCGTGACGGGGAGACCGATCCTGGGTTGGATGTGCGTGCCGGCGCGATCAGCCCAAGTCGGCCCGAATGCCGCCGAGGTGCCCGGAGGTGACTCGCCCTGTGCCGGTCAGCCGCCGGCGACGAAGGCGACTTCGACGTACCCTGCGTGGCGGTCGAAGTTCTCTCGACGGCGGTCATAGATGGTCGTCGTGGGGGGATCGGCGTGGCGAGCTGCGATTTGCACATCGCGTCGAGGGACTCCGGCGTCCAGGGCCGCCATGATGAACCCGGCGCGCAACATATGTGGGTGCATGGAGCCCAATCCGGCTCGCTTGCCGATGGATCGCACCCATCGATGAGCGGTGCGGCGGTCGAGGCGCTGGCCGTCGTGGCGGCAGAGGATGGGGCCTTCGTGGCGTTCACCCACGGCGAGGTCGATCGTACGGGCAGCCCGCGGCACCAGCGGGATCAGCGCTGGCTTGTTGCCCTTGCCGAGGATGCGCAACGCGCATGGGCGAACTCCACCGCTCGGCGACGGAACTCGGTGGGTGGGGCCGGGGCATCACAGACTCCTACTGAGCTGCTACCACCTCAGCGAAGGCGTCCGGAGAAGCGGGGAAGCCCGGAAGACGCCTTCGCGCCGCTGGCAGCCCACGCATGGAGGCGTGTCGGTGTGCGGTTGGTGTCCGCGGATTCTGCCTGCAACGACTGAATCGTCCCGCGTTCGTTGGGGCTCTCGTGTGCCGGGAGCGTCGGCGCGGTCGGCTTGGTTGGTCGCGGGCAACGTGGTCGGGCCGCTACAGGCTCGGTTCTCCAGTCATCGCCGAGGGAAGGCGGTGTTCGTGGCCGACCGGTTCAGGGTAGTGCGGGAGTGTGGTGCGATTCTTTGACGAGGCCACGACGAGTTGTCCTCGTTGCCGTATCGAGGTGCCGGCGACCGCGGTGTTCTGTCCGCACTGCGGGTCGAGCATGATCCCTGCTCGGGGCGCCACGCCGGTGCTACCGGGTTACACCATCCTGCGCACCCTTGGTCGTGGGGGTGCGGCCGTGGTGTATCTGGCCCGACAGGAGTCGCTCGATCGCCAAGTTGCCGTCAAGGTGTTGCGCCGGGACGTCGAGGACCCCAGAGCGTGGCGCGAGTTCCGCCGCGAGGCACACACGATCGCCCGCCTCTCCTCTCATCCCCATGTCGTCACGGTGTACACCGCCGGCCGCTCGGCCACCGGCCAGCCATATCTGGTGACGGAGTTCCTGGACCGTGGTTCGCTCGCGGACATCATCGCCGCCGATGGTCCCGTGGCGGCTTCGCAGATCGCGACGATAGGAGTCGCCGTCGCGGACGCATTGGCGGCCGCGCACCACGTCGGCATTCTCCATCGGGACGTCAAACCGGGCAATGTCTTGTTGGCCCACGACGGTCGTGTCAAGCTGGGTGACTTCGGGATCGCCCGGCTGCTCGTCGGTCAGACGCTCGCCACGACGGACCAGATCGCGTTCACACCGGAGCACGTCGCGCCGGAGGTTCTGCGCAACGAGCCCGATGGCCCAAGGAGCGACGTCTACGGCCTTGCGTCGACGCTGGCCGCAGCACTTACCGGTGCCCCATTGTTCCAGCAGCAGCCCGACGAGAGGATGGAGGCGTTCCTGTCCCGCAGGGTCCTTGCGCCGCCCCCGGCCCTCCCCGGTTGGGTGCCCGAAGTCATGGCCGGTCCTCTTACACGAGCCCTCGATCCGCAGCCCTCGCGGCGACCGTCTGTCCTGGAATTTCGTCTCCAGCTGGCTGCCACGGCGAAGTCCTTGGGCGCCATGGTCCCACCGCCGCCGACGGCACCACCCGCCCCGCAGATCACCACCACGACTGGTGCGACCACGCTGTCGGCGCAGACCGTGACGCGTCCATCGGATCTCAAAGCTGTTGAAGGATCGGTGGGCGGCATCAGGCCGCCTGGGCGTGACAAGGTTCTGCTCGTCCCGGCGATCTTCGTTGCGCTCGTCGTAGCTGCCCTGATCATCCTGTTCCTGGCCTTCGCCGATGGTGACGGGCAGAATGCCTCGCCCACCACGAGTCCGATCGGTACTGCGCCCACCAACGCCGCCGCACCCGCCCCCACCGCGTCGGCATCAGCGGTGGCACCGCTCCCGTCCTCCACAACCTCTACCACGCCGGCGTCGTCGTTGCAGACAGCGTCGACGGCCGCTGCCGCCGATGCCTTGCCCGCTCTGTCCACAGCCATCACGGTCTTGCCGGCTCCGAGCACCGCGGCACCAACCGCGCCGGCACCGGCGACGTCGATCACAGATCCCATCGATTCCGGCACTGTTCTTCTCACTGCCTCTCAAGCGGAGTCGTTCGTGCGCGACTACTACGACGCCGTTGCCGTCGGGGACTACGAACAGTCCTGGAGCCGGTTGACGCCCGAGTTCCAGCGCGGCAAGGCACGCTCGTACGACTACTACGTCGGATTTTGGGACAACAACGTTGTCGAGATCAACGACGTCGTCGTCGTCGACGTCGATCCGCAGCGGGCCATCGTCGACGTCGAACTGCAGTGGAACGGGAGCAGCAACATCATCACCGATCGGTTCGAGCTCCGCCCAGGACCGAACGGGCAACTGCTCATCGCGAGCCAAGTAACCATCGATAGCTGAGGTGTCACGCTGCCGCGTATGCCCTGAGGTGCCGAATCACGCGGGTGCGCGACGTCGCTCGGTCGCGGTTTTCCGTGTCCACCGAAACCGGGCATCTGTTTGGCTCAGGATCGGTCGGGCCAGCCCATCGGTGTCGCTGGTCGCGGGTGGCCGCTCACGTGGACGGGGTTCATCGCCTCAACCGCACCTCTTCGGTGGTCTCGGCGATGGAGACGCACGTGCCGTCCGGGCACACCATCAGACTGGCCGACGCAAGTGCCCGTCCACCCCGGAAGCTGCCCGCCCCCGACACGGCGGCCGACCAGGTTTCGGTCTCGCCGGTGCACACCGCTTCGGTGGTGAACTCACCACGGACCGGCGCAAGTCGGCCCACTGGCTGAACCAGATTTCCGATGATGAAGGCGAACCCGAGTCCTTCGTCACAGGAGTAGGAGCCGGAGATGATGGCCTGCCCGTCGCGTAGGAATTGACCGTCGTCGTCGATCGTGATATTGCCGGCGGGAACTTGGGCCCCAGCGGAGCTGCCGAGGCAGACGATCACTGTTGCAGCCAGCGCTGCGATCAACCTCGGGTGAACACGCATTCCGAACCCCCGTTCCACGACCCGTCGGATGAGACCGTTATCGCGCTGTGCCCGGGGTGGCCGCAAGCCACGGTTGGGCTCGGCGCGTGTCAAGCTGCCTGGTGGCGGCGACGCTCTTGGCGGTGTTCGACGGCGCGGTCACCCGATGTCGCCACGCGCGGCGCAACCGTGCGCGTCGTGCACGGCGGTTCGTGCTCGATGACCCTTCAGCACGAGTTCGGCCATCCCGCCGACGGTTCGGTGTGCACAACCCCGGCGCAGGTACACGACTTCGTGTCGTGCGCGATCGCCAACTACGACATCGACCCGGATCGGGTGTATCTGAACGGCTTGAGCTGCGGAGCATTCGGCGCCTGGGAGTACGTCGCCCAGTACGGCGGCGGCCCGAGTCGGCCATGGTCCCCATCGCCGATGAGGGCCGCCCGGCCTGGCCCGAGTCGATGTGCGGTTTCGGTGACGTTGGCTCGTTTGGGCTCGGCGCCAGTCTCGGAGTTACACCGGTCGGACCGTGCCACCGTCCGACGCTCAGTTCGGTGGTCGGTTCAGCGAGCGCCCGGAAGGTTGGACGGGGCTCTAGTTCGGAGGCTTGAGGAGCGTGATCGGCACCGGCCCGGCGTTCGGTGCGCCCGCGGGCGGCCAGCAGAGCGGCGGTGGAGGCACCGCAGCCGTTGTTCGAGCCGTCAACTCGGGCCGAGAGGACGTAGCGCCGAGCCGTCACGGTACGCGCCGAGACGGCGATCGGAGCGGGCTCCAGTGAGACGGTTCGGTATGGGTTCGATCCGCTTCGGCGCCGTCATTCCGGGCGCCGTGATGTATCCGCTCGAGCTGGGCGTGTGCGACTCGCGTGGGCACGCACGTGTTCGAACCTGTGATAGAGACGCGGCTCCGGTACCGGAACGACGCATTCGGAATTCGGTCCGGTGCCGAACGGGGTGGCGGGGGGACGAAGGGAGCTTCGACATGGCCGGTGGCGACGATGAAGCAACGCTGGTGCTTGTGCATGGCGCCAACGGTGGTGCGTGGTATTGGGACCTGATTGGTCCGGAGCTGGACACCCGCGGCGTCCAGTGGGTGGCGATGGACCTTCCGAGTGTGGGCGAAGGCGTCGACCCGGCGACGGACTGTCACGCCGATGCCGCCCACGTCCGCGCCGTGGTCGACGGTGCCTCCGGCCCCGTCGTGTTGTGTGGCAGCTCGTACGGCGGGGTGGTGATCACCGAAGCGTCGGCGGACCACGACCGCGTTCGCCATCTTGTGTACCTGGCGGCGTTCATGCCCGACGCCGACGACGAGATCCCGACAGAGTTGTTCGCTCATTGCAGCCCCGCGCTGCTCGAGAGCGCCGCCATCGACGAGGCCGGCCGCCTCCTCGTTGACCCGAGCCGTGTCGGCGATCTCTACCTCCCGCACGCCTCGCCGGAGGTCGCGTCGTGGGCGGGCTCTCGTATGCGCCCCATGGCCCTCGGAGGACCGACCCGGCTCACCGGCGTCGGCTGGCATCAGATCCCGTCGACGTTCGTCGTGTGCACTGAGGACCCGGGGCTGCTGCCAGAGTCCCAACGGCGGTGGGCCCAGACACGGGCGACAAACCAGATCGACGTACCTTTCGATCACCTGCCAGAGATCTCACACCCCGCCGAGACGGCGGAGCTTCTCGCCAACATCGTTCGCGACCAGGTGTCAGCCCAACCAACGCTGTAAGCCGCTCGGCGCGTGTACCGCCCCCCAACGGGCGCTGCGGCCGTCGGCACCGCCGTCTACATCGGCAAAGCGATGCCGGAGGCGCGTTGCCATAACGCCCGAGGTCGTCGTTCGATGCTGACGTTCAGGCGCGGGTGGTCCCACCGCAGCTCGGACGGGCGAGCACCGATCCGGAGCGCTCGCGGCAGCAAGCACTCCGGAGCGCGGCTTCAGATCGAACGCCGTCGAGGCGTTCGGGGGCAGCTACAGGTCGGATGATCTGTGCGCGACGGCGGCTCTCGAGCCGCGCCCCTACTCACCATCAGGGCACTCGGAGCGGCCCGCGATCGGACCCGTCTAGTCGGTCGGGATGACTGGTGGCATTGGGTAGCTGCCGTCGATGAGTGGGGCGGCGGGTCCGTAGAAGCGAGCGGCGAAGCGGAAGCCACCGTCGGGGGCAGGTAGCCAGTTGCGGGCCTGGTCGGCGTCTGCCGGTCGGTCGCGTTGGATGAAGACGGTGAGTTGTCCGCTGTCGACGTGGAGTTCGCCGCGCTCGAGCATGTAGCTGTTGAGCGAGTAGCGGTTGATCTCGTTGGGGACGAAGTAGCCGTCGCTGTCGTAGATCGGCAGTTCCCAGTGGTTGCGCACGGGTGGCAGGTTGTCGGCGTCGAAGGTCATCGTGTAGCGGTGGGTGTGCCCGTCGAGCGGGCTGCCCGCGGCGTCCTTGAACAGGAACGCGGCGGTGTGTGAGTGCGGCCCGGCGCCACCCCACCCGAACCCGGCGGCGATCGCCCGGCGCAGGAAGTCGGTGCCGAACCATCCCCAGTTCGAGCCCAGCGCCCACCCGCCGCCCATCTGGACGAATGAAGAGGCGAACCCCTCGCTCACTGTGCGCTTTCCGGCGGCGTAACCCTGCTCGAACGCGGCGCGGGTGGTGTCGTCCAGGTCTCCGAACGAGAACGAGGACCCAGCGGCGATGCCGACCTCGGCGAGGCGGGCCAGCAGGTCGCGTTCGGCGACGGAGTCGGTGCGCGGGGTGTAGCTCGGATCGGACAGGCACAGGGCCAGGATCTCGAAGTAGTCCGCCGCGGTGGCGTCGCGGAACAGGCTCGTCAACTCCGGCATCCGCCGGTGGATCGTGTAGTCGCCCTTCACCGGTGGCGGTTCGGCGACGCCCTCGGCCCATGACCCGAGCGGCATCGCGGTGACACCGCCGAAGAATGCTCGTGCTGCTCGCAAGTCCGCATCGGTGTTCTCGGTGACCGCGACCCGCAGGATCCCCCACACCGTGTTCGACGGTGTGGTGATCACCTCACGCATGTTGACCTCGGCTGGCAGGGTGCCGGTCCACCTCGGTCCGCACAGCACGAACCGGCGCGCTTCAGTCCCGGTGAACGGCTCACCGGCCTCCAAGAAGTAGTCGCCGTACTGATCCATCACCTGCAGCGAGTAGTAGCGGTCCTCCAGCGACGGCAACTCGATCACAAACGGATCTTCGGTCAAGTCCATGAATCCAGTGCCGTACAGCGTGGTCGCGTTCGGAGTGACCACCCGTCGATCTTTCGGCCCGGCGAGCGCATCGTGAAACGCGAAGCGGTTCACACCCACCGGCAGCGTCTGCGTGAAGATGTACCGCGTCTCGTAGGTGACGACCGGGTAGAGACCCCAGACGTACGTCTCCTCGGCCAGATCTGCGGCGCGCTCAACGTCGACAGTCACATCGCCTCCCTCCACGTGACGGCGTCCGCTGAAGGTACTCGCGGACCCAGCGATCGAGACCAGCCGCCCCGAACTGCCGCGATGCACTACCTGGACGACCGCGAGGTGGCCGCACCGATCGGCGCCCGGGAGCCGGCGTTCTCGGGCAATCGCCCGGGCGCATCTGCCGTCATCGGTCGTGCCAGGTGGGAGCGGGCGCTCGTCCGGAGATCACCGAGCCTGGCTATTGCGGCAACCTGCGAGGTGGTGTTGGGCGGGTCAGCGGTCGATCATCTGTTGCATCGGTGGGCTGTAGCGCTCGCCGACGATCGTGATCTCGGCGGCGGCCCGGTCGAGCTGTGCGACCTGGTCGGCGGGCAGGCTGAGTGCTGCGGAGGCGATGTTCTCTTCGAGGCGGTGCAGTTTGGTGGTGCCCGGGATGGGCACGTGCGTCGGGTCTTTGGCGAGGATCCAGGCCAGCGCGACCTGGGCGGGGGTTGCGGCGTGCTGGTCGGCGTCGTGGCGGATCAGGTCGACGAGCGCTTGGTTGGCGCGTCGGTTCTGTTCGGCGAAGCGTGGGAACGCGTTCGGGTTGGCGCGGGCGTCGCCGTCGCCGAAGGTGGTGTCGGCGGTGATGGTGCCGGTCAGGAACCCTTTGCCGAGGGGGCTGAACGGCACGAGTCCGATGCCGAGTTCGGTGAGGGTGGGGATGATCTCGTCTTCGGGTTCGCGCCACCACAGGGAGTACTCGCTTTGCAGGGCGGTGACGGGTTGGACGGCGTGGGCGCGTCGGATGGTGCCGGCGCCTGCTTCGGAGAGGCCGAAGTGGCGGACCTTGCCGGCGGTGATGAGGTCGCGGACGGTGCCGGCGACGTCTTCGATGGGGATGTTGGGGTCGACGCGGTGTTGGTAGAAGAGGTCGATGTGGTCGGTGCGGAGCCGCTGCAGGGCGTCGTCGGCGACCCGGCGGATGCGTTCGGGTCGGCTGTCGGCGCCGTTGGCCGGCCGGCCGTCGGCGAACCCGAACTTGGTGGCGATGACGACCTTGTCGCGGATCGGCTCGAGGGCCTGGCCGACGAGGAGCTCGTTGCTGCCTTGTCCGTAGGCCTCGGCGGTGTCGAAGAACGTGACCCCGCGGTCGTGGGCTTGGCGTAGCAGCGCGATGGCGTCGTCGGGTGGCATCGGTGCGCCCCAGGCGGAGTCGAGGCCCATGCAGCCGTAGCCGATGGCGGAGACCTCGAGGGCGGCGTCGCCGGTGCCGAGGGTGCGGGTGGCGGTCATCTTGTTCATGTGGGGGTCTTTCGTCGACGATGTTCCGGGTGTCGTTCGCGTTCAGCTGGTTTCGAACATCTTCTTTGCGATGCCGACGGCGCTCATGGCGGTGGGCCAGCCGGAGTAGAAGGCGAGGTGGGTGATGACTTCGACGAGCTCGTCTCGGGTGACGCCGTTGTCGATCGCGCGGCGGAGGTGGCCTGGGAGCTGCTCGGTGCGGTTGAGGGCGATGAGGGCGGCGACGGTGATGAGGGAGCGGTCGCGCTTGGCGAGTCCGGGGCGTTCCCAGACGTCTCCGAACAAGACGTCGTCGGTGAGCTCGACGAGCTTGGGTGCGAAGTCGCCGATGATCTGTTGGGCGGGTGAGGGCTGGTCGGGCATGCCGAACCTCCAGGTTGGTGTTGGGTGACGAACGCGGCGCGGGCGCGGCGGTCAGGGGTCGTCGTCGGGTGCGACGGAAGCGTCGGCCGGGGTGGTGGCCCAGCTGGCCAGGAGCTGCATCGCGTCGTGTGATGGCGAGCCCGGCTCGGCGGTGTAGACGAGCATCCGTTGCCCGCTGTCGGCGGGCAGGTCGAGGGCCTCGTAGCCGAGGGTGAGGTCACCGACGATCGGGTGGTGGAAGCGCTTGGTGCCGGTGCGGTGGAACTTGACGTTGTGCGCGGCCCACCGGATGCGGAACTCGTCGCTGCGGGTGGCGAGCTCGCCGATGAGGTCCGACAGGCGGCGGTCGTGGGGGTCGCGGCCGGCTTCGGCGCGCAGGATGGCGACGGCGTCGTGGGCGATGGTGTCCCAGTCGACGAAGAACTGCGCCGCCCGCGGGTTGAGGAACAAGAACCGGGCCGTGTTCGGTGGTTGCACCGGGTCGTTGAACACGTCGGCGTAGAGGGCGTGGCCGAGGCGGTTGGCGGCGAGGATGTCGAGGCGCCCGTTGCGGACGTAGGCGGCGATGCCGTCCATCGAGTCCAGGATCTGCTGCACGGTCGGCCGCACACGCTCCTGCGACGGGCGCCGACGGGGCGGCCGGTTCGTCGACGCGGTGCGGACGAGGTCGAATAGGTGCGCTCGTTCGGCTTCGTCGAGCTGCAGCGCGCGCACGACACCCTCGAGAACGTCTTCTGAGACACCGTTGGCGTTGCCGCGCTCGAGGCGGGTGTAGTACTCGACGCTGATCCCGGCCAGCATGGCGACTTCTTCTCGTCGCAGCCCTTTGACCCGTCGGTTGGTCCCGTAGACGGGGAGCCCGGCGTCCGTCGGGGAGATCTTGGCTCGGCGTGACGTCAGGAACTCGCGGATGTCCTGCGCCGTGTCCATGCGGTCGACCCTACGACCGCTCCCGCCGGTCTGGGAGTCCCTGCCAGTACCCCTCACGACCGGGACTCCCTCACGCCTCCGTTGGCTGGTTGGGTGGGGACCAGAGCGGGGAGAGACCTCGCGACGAGGAGTCATCTCATGCGTGCAGCCATCTTCAACGGGCCCGGTTCGATCACCGTCGGGACCCGACCGGACCCGATCATCAAGGAGCCCACCGACGCAGTGGTGCGGGTCGTGGTGGGCTGCGTGTGCGGGTCGGACCTCTGGTACTACCGCGGCGAGTCCGACCACGCCGTCGGGTCGATCGGCCACGAGTTCATCGGCGTCGTCGAAGAGATCGGCGGCGACGTCACCGCCGTCTCCGTCGGGCGATCTGGTGATCGCCCCGTTCATCTACAGCGACGGCACCTGCCCGCACTGCCTCAACGGCTCGACGATCAGCTGCGTCGCCGGCGGCAACTTCGGCAACGGCACCATCGACGGCGGCCAGGGCGAAGCCGTCCGCGTCCCGCTCGCCGACGGCACCCTCGTGCACGGTCCCCGGCTCCGGCCATCCCGACGAAGTGCTCAGGTCGCTGCTGACCCTGTCGGACGTGATGTCGACCGGGCACCACGCCGCCGTCAGCGCGGGCGTCCAGCGGGGCGGCACCGTCGCCGTGGTCGGTGACGGCGCCGTCGGCCTCTCCGCCGTGCTCGCCTCGCATCGCCTGGGCGCCGAGCGGATCATCGCCCTGAGCCGCAACCCGGCCCGCCAGGCCCTGTCCCGCACGTTCGGCGCCACCGACATCATCGAGGCCCGCGGCGATGAGGCGACCGCCCTCGTGCTCGAGCTCACCGCCGGGATCGGTGTCGACTCGGCGATGGAGTGCGTCGGTACCGCCCAGTCCATGACGACCGCGTTGTCGATCGCCCGGCCCGGCTCGACCGTCGGCGTCGTCGGCGTCCCCCACGACGTCGACGTCCCGTTTCCCGACATCTTCTTCCGCAACATCGGCTGGCACGGCGGCCCCGCCCCGGCCCGCCGCTACATCCCCGAGCTGCTCACCGACGTCCTCGCCGGCACCATCGACCCCGGCCTCGTCCTCGACTTCGAGACCGACCTCGACCACATCGCCGACGCCTACACGGCGATGGACGAGCGCCGCGCCATCAAGTCGCTCGTGCGGATCGGCAGCGTCTGATGGCCACCTGGACCGACGACGAGCTCGCCGCGGTCGGCACCGCCGAAGAGCTCGAGCTCTCGTCCTACCGACCTGATGGCACGCTGCGGCCGTTCGTGACGATGTGGGTCGTCCGGGTCGGTGACGACGTGTACGTCCGCTCCGCCCACGGACCGGCCAACGGCTGGTACCGGCGAGCGGCCGCCACCCGCAGCGGACGGATCCGGGCCGGCGGCGTCGAGCGGGACGTCACGTTCGCCACGGCCGACCCGGGTGTGCACGACGACATCGACGCCGCCTACCACGCCAAGTACGACCGGTACGGGCCCCGCATCATCGGCACCGTCGTCGGCACCGCCGCCGCCGACGTCACCATCCGCCTCACCCCACTCACCGACCGGAGCGCGTCGTGAGCGACGTCATCGTGGTCATCGGCGCCGGCTCGATCGGCCAAGCCATCGCCCGACGGGTCAGCGCCGGCAAGCACGTCGTCCTCGCCGACCTCCACCAGACCAACGCCGACGCCGCCGCCCACGTGCTTCGCGATGCCGGCTACACGGTCACCACCGCGACCGTGGACATCGCCTCCCGCCCGTCGATCCAGGCGCTCGTCGAGATTGCCACCGCCCTCGGTGACGTCACCGGCGTCATCCACGCCGCCGGCGTCTCCCCGAGCCAAGCCCCACCGGCGACGATCCTCCATGTCGACCTGTACGGCACCGCCGTCATCCTCGAGGAGTTCGGCAACGTCATCGCCGCCGGCGGCTCCGGTGTCGTCATCGCCTCCCAGTCCGGACACCGGCTCGGCGCCCTCACCGCCGAGCAGGACGCCGCGTTGGCGACCACCCCGGCGGAGGAGCTCCTGGCGTTGCCGATGCTGCAACCCGACCAGGTCATCGACTCGCTGCACGCCTACCAGCTCGCCAAGCGCGGCAACTCGCTGCGCGTCGAAGCCGAAGCCGTCCGCTGGGCCGAACGCGGCGCCCGCATCAACACGATCAGCCCCGGGATCATCATGACCCCGCTCGCCAACGACGAGCTCACCGGCCCACGCGGCGAGGGCTACCGCCGCATGCTCGAGCTCAGCCCCGCCGGCCGCGCCGGCACCCCCGACGAGGTCGGCACCGTCGGCGCCCTGCTGATGGGGCCCGACGGGGCGTTCATCACCGGCAGCGACATCCTCATGGACGGCGGCGTCACCGCCTCCTACTTCTACGGGCCCCTCACGCCGAGTTGACCACCACGCCCGGACCGTCCATCCCTTCCGTCAAGAGGCCACCACCATGCTCCCGACCTCGACCCTGAACAACGGCGTGCACCCAGGTGAGTGTCGGGTCGGGCACGCACGCTAGGTCGGAGACACGTTCAGTTGCGGTCGACGACATCGAACCGGGCGCCGGCATGGGCGAACCTGTCGAGGTCGTCGACGCCGAGCACGGTGGCGGGCGTGACGTAGCCGGCTCGTGGCGTTGCCAGGTCGGCAACGGCGAGCGCAGCTTCGCCGACGAGCGTCGCAGTCGACTTGTAACCGGGATGGCCGAGCGCCTCGACGTGGACGTCGGCCGTCTCGCCGCTCGCCGTCGCCGCTCGCACGTCGATCTGGTACGACCAATCGTCGAGAGTCTCGGGCCGCGGGCCGGTTCCGGGCGCCGGGCCGATCCGCGACAAGGCGTCGGCCAAGCCGGAGCGGAACACCCGCGGCAGGAGCTGGCCGGCGGTCAGGGCCGACTGACCCAACGCCATCACCGCGGACGCGGCAGGCGCCATGCCTGGCAGGTTGGCGGGCCCGAGCATGGACGCGGTGACCGTGCCCTCCCGGTAGCGGTAGCCGGCCGCGAACACCCCGTCGCCATCGCCGCGCAGCAGGGCGGCGGTCCGGTGCAGCACCGGTGGATTGATCAACGGTGAGGGGAACAGCGGCGCCAGCCACGCTCCGCTGCCGGAGTGTCGACGCGGTCGGAGGTCGTAGCTGCGTGCTCGGCTCGACCGGGTCGGGTCGAGCGCATGCGGATCGGGCAGGCCACCGCGGCCAGTGCGGAGGATCTCGACGAGCGACGCGAACGTTCCCCCGGACACGGCATCGGTGACACCGGCCATCGTGCCTGGGGCGGTGAACGTGACAGCGGCGTCGACGTCCGTCACCGGCGACCCGGTGCGCTGGTGCGCCGTCGACGCCGCCAGCAGCGCAGCGAGATCGAACGGCAACGACTCGAACCCGGCGCACGGCAGGATCGCCGCGCCACTAGCCTCGGCCGTCGACGCGTACCGCTCGATCATGAGCCGCACCCAGTCGATCTCCCCGGTCAGGTCCAACTGGTGCACCCCGGCGCGGGCGCACGCGGCGTGGACCGGCTCGCCGTACGTCGTGTACGGACCGACCAGGTTGACCACCACCCGAGCCCGCTCGACCATCGCGAGGATCGACCGCTCATCGGTGACATCGGCGAGCACAACCCCATCGGGCGTCGCGCCCAGCTTGTCGAGCACTGCGTCGATCCGGGACCGGTCCCGCCCGGCCACCGCCCACGTCGCGCCCACCTGAGCCGCCCGCTGGTCGAGGTACCGGACCACCTCTCGCCCGGTGACCCCGGTCGGACCAAAGACGATCACATCGAACGGCGCAGCCATCACTCACTCCTTCGGAGTCGTCTGCGGTCAGAACTGACGTCGCCAGCCCAAGCGGTCCGATAGCCGTGCCGACAGATCGCGCGACGGGGCTCGGCCGTCACGGTTCGCTCGGCCCTGCTTGGTGCGGAAAATTGTTGATGTACCCGAAGGTGATGGTGTCGCTCCAGATCGACCGCGCCATAGGTCCGGAAAGGTACCTGTTCGCGCGGTCCTCCAATCCAGGCGTCGGCGCCATTGGTACACGGGCCCGCGGCGAAGCACTCGCTGCCGTGACCCGTTCGCCCACTGCGGGTCACGGGCTGGCCGCCGGTGTCCTAACTGAGCCTCGTGTGGGCGTCGGCGAAGCCCCGCGCGCCGCCTCGGCACTGCTATCCAGCGGCTCCGTCGGTCATACTCGCCGGCAAGACGACGGCATCGCCGTACCGGCGACGCCGTCCGGTCAGCGCCGACGGACCTGGTCGCGAAGCCGATCCGCGAGTGAGCGCATCACCTCGATTGCGAACGTCGGGGTCTCGTGGACGAGGGACAGGAAGGTCGATCGATCGATCACGGCGACACGCGACGGTTCCACGGCGACTGCCGTGAGACTTCGAGGCGCGTCCGAGACGATCGCCATCTCTCCAAACGTGCCGCTTGGGTCGACGGTGGCCACGACCTCGTTGCCGAATCGCAGCTCGACCTTGCCGCTCACGAGACCGAACATCTCCTGGCCCATGTCGCCCTTCCGGAAGATCTCGTCGCCGACGGCGAAGTCACGACGGTACGACGCGTTGACAAAGACTCCCCGGACACTCATTGCCGGAGTTTCGCAGACAACCCCGGCTCACCTCCAAGCGTTCGTCAATCGTTCAGGCGCCGTCGACCTCTGCGTACCCCGATGCCGCCGACCGATACGTGAGTGTCGCTCCGGTCGCGATGCTCGGGGTCTGTACGCCTCAGCGTCCCAGACGCCCCTTCGCAGCGTCTCCCCGTCGGCCCAGGCGTCGGCGATGGCTTGCGAATCTCGATCCGTCTCTCGTTCGGAACTGGGTCGAAACGCCGAGCCGTTATGGGCATTCGGGGGCAAACGCTCATGCGCTTTGCTCGGCTCGGACCGTGTGAGACGGGTCGACCAGCCGCCGGACCCGATAGCCAGTTGGCTTGAAGCCCAGTCCGAGCCAGAAGGGCCGCGACAGCGGGTTGGGCGAGTCGAAGTCGACTGAGACCGTTTCGTGCCGTTGACGTGGGCCCAGTCGAGCACCCGATGGACGAGCGCGTGGCCGATGCCTTGGCCCCGCACGGAGGGATGGCTGGCAGTCGGACCGATGTAGGGCTGAGTGCTGGGGCACAGCCGCGGCGCCGGCGATGCGAACTCCACGGTGACCTGTCCGACATCGCTGCCGTCGCGACGGGCCAGGAAGTGCGGCGGCATCGTTCAGGAACGGTGAAGGCAGCGGGCATCTCCGGTCGCCCGGAACGGGCCCGTACCTGCTCGTGGGCGATGAGGTCCGCGGCCTCGTGAATGGCAACGCCGTCCAAGACCTCAACAGCCAACATGGTCGTACCCGTCAACCTCCGAGACGCGCGCGTGACCATAGATGGCGGCCTGGCGCCCGTGGCCGGTCGGCCACCCAGGATGCTTGACCGTGGTCACGCTCGCCGCCATGTCCGACGCGTCGCCATCGTGCGACGATCGGCGACATGGACGCGATCGAGTACGAACACATCCGCCAGCTGTTGGGGCGCTACAACATTGCCATCGACCTCGGTGATCCCGAGGGCTGGGCGGCGACGTTCACGCCCGACGGCGTATTCCGCTGCACGGGCCTCCCCGAGGGCAATCCGCTCGGTGGCCGCTACGAGGGAACCGACCAGTTGATCGACTACGCCAAGCTCCACTACCGCATCGCCAAGGGCCGGGCCCGGCACTGGAACGCCAACCTGGTGATCGATGGTGACGGTGAGACGGCCAAGATGCGCTGTTACCTGCTGGCGCTCACCGCCGGCGGAGGCAAGCTGTCGGGCACCACCGGGATCTACGAGGACCGCCTCTGGAAGATGGACGGCGAGTGGCGCTTCGTCGAGCGCCACATTGAAATTGACGCCGGGAGGCCCTGACGGACGCGGGGCGACCGCCCCTGGGCGGAGTCCTCGTGCGCGGCGACCAACCGGCGGTAGCGGACGCAGCAGCCCGGGTTATTCCCCGTTCTTCTCAGACACCCGGTCGGTGAGTGACGACGGGTCGAGCGGGGTCGTGGGCGCGGCGTCCTCGTTTCGGTGGATCAGATCGATATCTCGGCCGCGCTGCGCAGCGCCCGGGCTCGCGATGCGTGATCTCGGCTGACACCCGCGGTGGGAGCGTTGACCGACCATCGCTGCGGTCGCCGTCGAGAAGAGCACGCCGTCCATGCGCCCTGTCGCTCGGCACTGGACGGCGCTTCCACCGGTGGCGATACTGCCGGGACTCGCTGACGCGGGAGGGACCATGACGAGTGAGCTGCCGGCCGAGTACCTCGATCCGCACACGCCGCCGGACGTGATCGTCACTGACGTCGCACCATCGCCGATCACGGACCCGGCGCTGGGCGTCCCCTTGGGGAGCCCAGCGGCGGGCACCTCGCCGCCGTCTGCCACGCCGGCGCGGCACCTGGTGACCATCGGCGACTCGCTGACGCACGGCGTCTCCAGCGGCGCCGTCTTCCACACCGACCTGTCGTGGGCAGCGCGGGTCGCGACCGCGTTGGGCGTCGATTTCACCTTCCCGACCTACGGCGGGCCGCTCGACGGACTGCCGTTCAACATCGAGGCGATGCTTCGCCAGATGCAGGAGTCGTTCGGTAAGGACATCAGTCTGCTCGAGCGGATTCGCCTGCCGGTCGTGCTCCACCGCATTGTCGACGCCAACGAGGACTACTGGGAACGCGGCGCCGGTGCCGCACCGCCCCCCACCGCGACGCGCTACGACAACGTCGCGATCTACGGCTGGGACGTGCGCGACGCGCTGTCCTCCACCGAGCACCGGGCAGCAACGAACGCGGGTGCGCCGCAGCATGACGACCTGTTCGGCGTCAAGCCCGCATCCGACAGCGACATCGCGGCGCGGTCGGTGCTGCGCCCGTTCGGCCCGGACGCCACCGAGCTCGCCGCCGCCGAGTGGCACGGCGCAAACGGCGGGATCGGAACGTTGATCGTGATGCTCGGCGCCAACAACGCCCTCGACGCAGTGGTCAGCAAGACGGTCAACTGGTCCGGCGCCGGCTACGACGACCTCGATCGCAACTCTGATTACAACGTCTGGCAGCCGACCCACTTCACCCACGAGTACGACGAGCTCGTGGGCCGGCTCCGGGCGATCCAGGCGCAGCGGGTGCTCCTCGCCACGGTGCCCCACGTGACGATCGCCCCGATCGCCTACGGCGTCAATCCCGACAACCCAGGCCACAAGTGGCGTGCCGGCTCCCGCTACTTCCCCTACTTCACCGACCCGTGGATCGAAGAAGAGCACTTCAAGCCGTCGAAGCACCGCCACCTGACGCACCAGCAGGCGCGCGCCATCGACTCGGCGATCGACCAGTACAACCGGACGATCTGCGATGCGGTTCGGGCCGCCCGCACCGACGGTCGCGACTGGTACGTCTTCGACCTCTGCGGCCTCCTCGACGGTCTCGCCTATCGACGGTTTGCCGACGACGCCACCGCAGCCGACAAGAACGGATGGGTGCCGTACCCGCTTCCGGCGGAGCTGGCCGACCTCGACACCCGACGGTTCGACGCAGATGAGGACGGCCGTCACGCCGGCGGCCTGATCGGGCTCGACATGATCCACCCGACGATCAGTGGCTACGGCATCGTCGCCCACGAGGTGCTCCGGGTGCTCGGCACGGCTGGACTCACCTCGACCCCGATCGACTTCGCCGCCGTCCGCGCCAGCGACAGCCTCGTCTCCGACCCGCCGGTCCTCGTCAACGACGTGCTGCACCTCGCGGCGCCGTTCGCCACCTGGTTCGTGTCGCGACGCAACGGCGACTGACGATCGGTGCGCCGGTGGCGCCTTCGCAGCGACCTCATCGCGATGATGACGCGAATGCTCTCCACCAGCGCGGCGCGCAGGTCGTTGAGACTCGAAGCCGGGACGGCCTGCGGCAAGTCGTCCTCGGCCCATGCATGTAGGCGATGCCGCAGTTCCCTCACGACTGACACCGCATCACCCCGACACGCCCCAAGTCCGACGCGCGACGACTGACGGCGTCCGCGAGCCGGCGTTATCACGCGCCGGTGGACTGGCAGTCCGCGCGTTTCCTGTGTGAGCCCCTGATGTCAAGGCCCTCTTGGAGCGGAGTGCTCCGGGCCGCAGGTGTTGGTCAAGGTGGAGCGCCCGCAGCGAAGCGAGGACGAACGACCTTGACCAACCCGAGGGCCGGTGCATACTCGCGATGGGCCGGTTGACGGCGGCGTGGGGGCGCCCTGCGTTTCCTGGGTGCTCGACGAACATCGTGTCGTCGGCGACAACAATCGTGATTTGGGTGGCCCCCGTTGGGACGGGAAGGGCGGTCGCGTCGGTGTTATAAGGCCGTCCAGCCCGAAGGCTGGCGGGCGTGCGCGTGGCAGGAGCTGACCGCCGCAGAGACCCGTGATGTTGACGTGAGCGACCCGGGCCGTCGTCCCCGGCGGTGATCAGGCCGGGACGGCGTAGACGACGTCGGGGTCCATGTTGCGCAGGATGTGGTAGGAGCGGCGGGCGAACTGGCGGGCGACGGAAATCGCCGCCAGCTTGCCGTCGTGCCGGTCCTTCACCGCGGTGTAGTAGGCGTGGTCGGGGCTGCCCGAGCGGGAGGCGTTGTGCGCCGCTTCGAACAGCGCCCACCGCAACGTCGCCGGACCCTGGCGGGACAGGAACCCGCCGGCGCGGCGCAGATCCGAGGAGTCCACGGCGACGTCCAGCCCGGTGTGGCGCACGGCCTGGTCGGAACGAGAGAAGCGTCGACAGTCTCCGAGCTCGGACCACACCGCCACCGCCAACAGGCCGCCGATCCCGTACTGGCTGTCGACCAGCGCCCGGCACGCCGGCTGACGCATCCCGAACCGAGTCAACTGCTCCTTCAACGGCGCCGCTTCGGCGTCGGTGGCGTCGATCATCGCGTAGCCGACCCGGATGCGCTGGCGAGCCGCCGTCGTCAATGCGACGTCGTTGCCCGCCAGCCAGGCCCGCGTCGACGGCGTACGGATCTCGCCTTCGGGGACGGCGACGCCGTGCTGGAACAGCTCGGCGTGGATCCGCTGGATCCATGCCCGGCGTTGATCGATCAGCGACTTGTACAGCCGCACCCGTTCCCGCCACTCCAACACCACCGGCGGTGGGATCCACGACTCGGGCAGCTCGCCGCGCTGCAACAATTCGCGCAACAGCCGGGCGTCGGAGCGGTCGGTCTTGGCCCGATGCTTGGGTCCACGCGCTGCTTGTGTGTCGGCCGGCTCGGCGACGTGCGCCTCGAACCCGGCCCCCTCGATCTCCTCCACCACGTAACGCCACCCGGTGCAGCCCTCCACCGCCACCGCCACCGGTTCGCCCTTCGCCCGCCGGGCGACGTCGTGACGCAACCAGCGCCGCACCCGCTCCCGGTCGGGCTGCCACACCCGGCCCCGCCACACCTCCCCCGACACCGAGTCCATCGCGTCGAAGGTGATCTGCTGTCGATGCAGATCCAACCCACATACCATGGTCATCAGGGACCTCCTTGCTCGAGTGCAGGCAGTTGACGAACCAAATGGTTGCCCACGCCCGCAGCGGGGAGGTCCTCACACATCGATTGTTATGTGGTAGCGGCCACGCGGCCCGGCAGTACGTGATCAGGTGACGCCGAGCCTCATCATGATCAACGTCGTACCTCGATGCCCCGGCCGGGACGTCATCACTATCCGGAAGGAGATCGTCCGGTGGGCTCTACGGTGCCGGGCATGACAGAGATCGGAACGGATTGGCGGGTGGTCGATGGCGTTGCGACGGCATGGTTCGACGCGCCGTCGCTGATCGAGGGGGCTGCGCTGGCCGGGCGCATCGTGGAGCTGTCGGCCGAGATCGTGGTCGACCTGCGCGCGACAGGCATGCGGGTGCGCCTCGACTCAGACGAGCACGCCGAGGCGGTGTCGGCGGCCGCGCGGGATCTCGGGCTGGCCGCGAACCCTGCCGTGCTGCAGCAGCTGAGCGTCGTGTTCGAATCCGCGAACCCGACTGTGGTGAGGCGGTTCTGGCAGCGCGTGCTCGACTACGCGCCTGGGGAGGACGGCGGTTTAGCGGATCCGTTGCGGCGCGACCCCGCGGTACGGATCCGGCAGTCGAGGGAGCCGCGGCCGCTTCGAAACCGCATCCACCTCGACGTGGTGCGGCCGGCCGCGGCGGTCGAGCAGGCGAGTCTTGGTGAGGCATCCGGACCGTTCGGGGTCTGCCACACCGACCCCGACGGCAACGAGGTCGACCTGGTGCCGGGCGAGGCGCTCGGCGAGAGGATCGGGACAGCCGACTGGCAGGCGGTGTTCAGCGCGATGGCGTGCTACCGCACCACCTCGCCGACGCAGCAGCGTGACCTGGCCACCGCAGCAGCGGCGCTGGCCGACGACACGGGCTTTCCGCTGCTAGTCGACCTGCGCCCCGGGGTCGTGATCATCGACAGCGGCAAGGACCAGTGGGAAGACGACGCCCACGGTCTCGAGCTCGACTTCACCGACCTCGCCGGAAACCTCCAGACCGCTGCCCGCGAACTTGGGGCCACTGCGGATCTGGGGCTGCCGCGCTTCGCTCAGCTCTTCCTCGACGCCGCCGACGTCGCCGCAGTCCGCGCGTTCTGGGTCGCCGCACTCGGATACACCCACGACCGGCGAGCCGGGGTCACCGACATCCACGATCCGCGGCGGCTGAACCCGGTGCTGGTGTTCCAAGAGCTCGATGCTTCGGAGACGGAGCGGCGCCGGCAGCGCAACCGCATCCACTTCGAGCTCGCGGTGCCGTCGGACCTCGCGCAGACGCGCCTCGCCACGACCGTCGCAGCCGGTGGCCGGCTCCTTGACGAGTCGGAGGATCGGTGGCGGGTCGCCGACCCCGAAGGCAACGAAATGGTGATCGTCAGTGGGGCATGAGCTCGCATTCGGCTGAGCTCCACGCTTGGCGGTTTCTCGTCGACGGGCGCTGGATCTCCGCCGCAATCAGGATCGAACACGCACGCCACGCTTGAACGCCGGGGACGACGCGCCGCATATGGCGACGGTTGCGGCACGTCGCCGCGGGACGGTCTTCGCTTCGGATTGGCGCGACCGACGGCCCGGTAGGGGCGCGGCTCGCAAGCCGCCGTCGCGCAAAGAGGAGATCGATCTGTAGCTGCCCCAGAACGTCGGGACGATGACTCGGCCGTGATTCGTGTCGTCACAAAGTGCGGCTCACCGCCAGGTCTTCGAGCCGTTCGAACACGACGTCAGCCGCTTCGGGAACCGGTTCATCCGCCAGCCAGGCCAGGAGCATCGCGTTCACCGTCTCTGGCGCGTCCTGCTGGACCCAGTGCGAGACGTCAGGGAGGAACCGCAGTGTGAGATCGGTGACGTACTGGTCCGTGCCGTTTGTTGTCTCCTTGGAGAGCGCAGTGTCCTCCAGGCCCCACAGCATCAATGTCGGTATCTCGATGACACGCAGTTCCTCGGATGCCGTCTTCCGTAGTCCCCTGACCAGGGCGCGATAGTAGTTGAGCATCGATCGCATTGCGCCGGGACGGAGCGCGGCGTGTCGATACACCTCGGTGACTTCCGGGGGGAACCGGCTCGTGTCGACGGCCGTCTTCTCGAACGCGTCGCCAACCGCCTTCGCCCCCCTGGCGCACAGCAGCTTCTCGGGCAGCCACGGAATCTGGAAGAAGAAGATGTACCACGACTTGCGGAGTTGACGGAACGAACGCAATTCGCGTCGCATGCAAGCCGGGTGCGGCACGTTCATGATCACGAGCCGTCGCAACGGCAGCACGCGACGGATGGCGAACATCCATGCCTGGGCCGCGCCCCAGTCGTGCCCGATGAGCGTCACGTCGTCGCGACCGGCGGCGTCGATCAACGCGGCGATGTCGGCGAGGAGCGGATCCATCGAGTAGTCCGACACCTTCGGCGGTTTCGACGACTCGCCGTAGCCTCGAAGGTTCGGTGCCCACACCTCGTATCCGGCCTCGGCCAGCGCAGGGATCTGGTGGCGCCACGAGAACGCCAACTCAGGGAACCCGTGCAGCAACAGCGCCAGTCCCTTCGGACCGCCTGCGTTCGTGACCGACACCTGCAGCTCCACACCGTTCACGGCAACCATCCGGTACGTCAGTGGATCCATCGCCCCATGATGCCAGTCGGCGATCCCAGCCCGAGACGCTCTCCATCGGCAGGTATGCGAGCGGCAACCATCCCATCATGATCGATCTCTCGGACGTTTCCGAGTGTCACCTACCGCAGCCTCGCTGCGCTCGGCCGCAACCAAAGGGCCGGGCTCGGTGGTGATCGTGTCGTTGCCGGGCCGGCGGAGCCGGCCCTGTGCCCTTGCATCGTCGCGTCAGACTCCACATCGCTGGTGTAGTCGTGGAGGTGAGCGATGGGCGCGTTCGAGGATGTGCACCGGGATCGGGTCGCCGGCAGCTTGGCGATGTTCGACCGGATGATCTTCAAGGGTCATCTCAGCGGCCTGTACAAGCAGGACAACGCTCGCTGTTTCTTGTGGAGCCAAGGGGTGGCGCTGAAGGACTTCACCGCCTACGCCAAGGCCACGACGGAGCGGATCGCCAACAACGCCCGCAAGCTGGTGACCGACGCCGGGCGACCGGTCATCTCGTTCGATCATGTGAAGACCCGCAACCGCCTTCAACACAAGGACGAACTGGCCAAATCGATCGCCGAGCGTGACGGGATCAGTGAGGGGATCGTCTGTCTGATCAGCGCCGTGGAGGCTTGCTACAGCTTCCAGCTCCGCAAGCGCCACGACAGCGGAAAGCTCGAACTGTTCCGCCGCGAACGCAAGTGTTTGCACCACTACCTGTATCTGATCGACCCCGAGTTCGGGTTCATGCACATCCGGATGCAGGGGTGGATCCCCTATGAGTGCCAGATCTACATCAACGGCCGCGAGTGGCTGGCCCGCCAACTCGACCAGCGCGGCATCGGCTACATCCGCTACGACAACTCACTGCTCGCCATCGACGACCTCGAGACCGCCGCCGACCTGTGCGACCGCTTCGCCCACAAGGCGTGGCCCCGCGTGCTCAACGCGTTCGCCCGGCGGCTCAACCCGATCCTGCCGGCCATCCGAACCGCTGGCTACGGCGGCTACTACTGGGTGCTCGACCAGGCCGAGATCGCCACCGACGTGATGTTCAACACCCGGCCGCAGCTGCTCGAGGTGTGGCCCGACCTGGTGCGCCACGCCGCGTTGAACATGTCCTCGGAGGACGTCGTCGGGTTCTTGGGCCGCAAGCTGCACCCGTCACTGCAGGCCCAAGTGGTGACCGACACCAAACGTCGACCGCAAGGATGGCGGATCCGTCACCGGATGGCCGGCAACTGGGTGAAGGTCTACGACAAGGCCTCCGTCCTACGGGTGGAGACCACCATCAACAATCCGCGCCAGTTCCGGATCCAACGCATCGTCACCAACGACGAAGGCCGGCGCGAGCGGCGGTGGTGCACGATGAGAAAGGGCGTTAGCGACCTGTGGCGCAACTACCAAGTCGGGATCGCGGCCAACCACCGCTACCTCGACGCCCTCGCCGCCGCCCCCCTGAAAGGCGAAGGCGTCGCCGCGCTCGACGCCTTGTGCCGGCCCAGAACCAACCGCGGGCGCAGCGTCGCCCGCTTCAACCCGCTCACCCCCACCGATCTAGCGCCGCGACCGGCAACGTTGGGGGTGGCGCGTCCACCATTTGGATGGTGAGACCTGTTTTCATTCGGGGATGGCTGAACGTGTCCGGGTGAGAGAGATCAGCAACGACGAGGGCGGTCGGCTGTTGAAGACGGTGCGCCGGAGTTCGGGTTCGATCGTGACGTGGCGAAGAGCGCAGATCGTGCTGTGGTCGGCGCAGGGCATGGACGTCGCCCAGATCGCCCCGTTGGCGTTCACCTCCGAGGACCGGGTTCGGGCGGTGATCCACAACTTCAACGCCGACGGGTTCGACTCGCTGTATCCGCGCTATGCCGGTGGCCGGCCGCCGACGTTCACGCTGCCGCAGCGGCGCCGGATCAAGCAGATCGCGTTGGCCCGACCGCAAGATCATGGCCTGCCGTTCTCGACGTGGTCGCTGACCAAGCTGGCCGAGCATCTCGTCGCCGAGGGGGTGGTCGACGACATCAGCCATGAGGGCCTACGGGTCCTGCTCCGTGAGGAGGGCGTGTCGTTTCAAGCGGTGAAGACGTGGAAGCAGTCCAACGACCCCGACTTCGAAGCCAAGAAGAACCGGATCCTCGAGCTGTACGACATCGCCGACGGCAAGATCGAACCAGGTCAGGATGATCCGACGGTGGTGATCTGCGTCGACGAGTTCGGACCGTTGAACCTGCAACCCCACCCCGGCCGCCAGTGGGCGGCCGTCGGCGGCAAACACACCGACCCTCACCGGGCGCCGCGGCGGCGGCGACGGGCGACCTACACCCGGCCCCACGGGGTCCGCCATCTGCTCGCCGGCTACGACTTGTCGACCGACCGGCTCTACGGCCACATCAAGCAACACAAGGGACGCACCGAGTTCCTCACCTTCGTCCGCTACCTCCGTTCGCTGCACCCGCCCGAGGTGCGCATCGCCATCGTGATCGACAACTTCTCACCGCACCTGTCCACGACCAAGGACCAGCGCGTCGGGCGGTGGGCAGCGGCCAACAACGTCGAGCTCGCCTACACACCGCACTACGCGTCATGGCTCAACCGGATCGAGGCCCAATTCCAAGCGTTGCGCTACTTCGCGCTCGACGGAACCGATCATCCCAGCCACCACGAGCAGGCCCGGATGATCCGCCGCTACATCGCCTGGCGCAACCGCAACGCCCACGACCAGGCACTACGTGAACTCGTGAAACGCGCAAACGTTGCCTGACGCGCCACTAGCGCTGTTCCGAGCCGCTTTGGCCGGCGAGCACGCCATCCGCGGCTTCCGCAACGCCGACATCACCCACCGTCTCTACCGGCGACCAGCAGCCGACCGCGACGAAGCCCACCGACGCTGCGAACGCGTCTCACGACTGATCGTCAAACTCCGCGGTCACGGACTCGTCGCCAAGATCCCACACGCCCGCCGCTACCGGGTCACCCGCTATGGCCACCGCGTGATGACCGCGGCCATCGCCATCCACGACGACAACTTCGCCGACCACTATCTCGCCGCAGCCTGACTCGACCGACACCTGTCTCACGCGTCGCGCAATCTTGCCGGGAAAGGCTCTATCGCCGGACCGTGGCGCTGATCTGTGCGAGGTACCTCCGCACGGTCAGGTAGCGGATCGCGGCAGTTCGGTGCGCGTTGCGACGTGCAACCGGTGATCCGACACGACTTCGATCGACATGGGACGATGCGCTGGTGGACGTGCACGTGGATATCCTCAGCGCCGACGATCCCGTCCTCGAAACGGTGCTCCACTGGCACTGGCGGGAATGGAGTCTTGGTACCGAGGCGGAGCGGGACGAGTGGCGTCGGCGGCTGCGGTCCCGGACCGGTGAGTCCGGTATCCCGTTCACGCTCCTGGCCCGCTGGGGTGGCGAACCGGTTGGCTCGATCAGCGTCTGCATTGACGATGTCGACGCCGAGTTCGCCGATCGGGGCCCTTGGCTCTCTGGCGTCTACGTGCTCGGCGCAGCGCGTGACCTCGGCCTGGGCCGCCGACTCCTCGACGTGGCCGCCCGTCGCGCACGCGAGGCCGGCGCGACCGAACTCTGGCTGCACACCGGAGAGGCGGCCCGCTTCTACGAACGCTGCGGCTACGAGGTGGCGCGTCCCAAGACGTCGCTGGCCGGAGACGCTGTGCTCTGGCGCTCGCTGAGCTAACCCGCGAGCAGTCGGTCGCGAACGCGCACAGATCGCCCGGTAGGGACGCTGCTCG
>CAVZPA010000001.1:0-100151 GCA_963776995.1 uncultured Acidimicrobiia bacterium | reverse complement strand
GGACGCGCAGAGAGACATGCAGACGGTGAGGGCTGCGGCCACCGTCGGCATCGACCTCGGAGACCATGTGCCTCGCGTGCTCGATCGGGAGATCCTCGGTACGCGACGGCGCCGACCTGGTGCTCGTGATGACCCGCGAGCACCTGCGCAGCGTCGTCGCCCTCGACCGCGGCGCCTGGGCGCGTGACGTTCACCCTCAAGGAGCTCGTCCGCCGGGCGCAGGGCGTGGCACCGCCCGCGGCAGCCGACGGTGTCGCCGGCTGGCTCCGCCGCCTCGGCGAGGGCCGCCGCGCCGCCGACATGATGGTCGCCGATCCCCTCGACGACGTCACCGATCCGCATGGCCTCCGGCGTTCGGCCCACGTGGCGATGATCGACGAGACGTCGGCGCTCGTCGACCAGCTCGTCCGGTTCGGCCCGTGGGTGTCCTGCACCGGCCAGCGATGATCGCCCGCGTCACCCGGCGCCCCCCTTTCGGGACGCCATCGGACTATCCTTCGGCGCGGTCATGAACGCTGATCGGGAGATGACCATCCGCGACTACGCCAGGGTCGTCGTCCGCCGGAAGTGGATCGTCATCGTCGCCGTGGTCGCGTCCGTCGTCGGCGCTCTGATCGATGTCGCTGCTGCAGGACCCGATCTACGAGGCCGAGGCGCAGATGCTCGTCGAGCCTCGGCTCCGGCGAGGCCGTGTTCCAGCAGGACCCGACGCTCAACGTGCAGAACCTCGAGCGGGCGATCCAGACCGAGATCCAGGTGCTCGAGGGCCAGCGCGTCCGCGAGCGCGTGCAGGAGGACCTCGGCCTCGACGCGCTGCCGCCGGACGTTCGAGCCAGCCCGGTCGGCTCGACCGACGTCGTGTCGGTGAAGGTGCGCAGCAAGGATCCGCGCACGGCGCAGCTCCTCGCCGACGCCTACGTCCAGGCGTACGCCTCGACGCGACGGGAGCAGGCCATCGACACGCTCCAGCTGGCCGAGGAGCGAGCTGCAGCGACAAGGTCGACGAGCTGCAGGCGCAGATCGACGACCGCCGATCCCGCCGCAACGGGCGGCGCTCGTCACCCAGCAGGCCGCCTTCAAGGAGCGGCTGGACCAGCTGCAGATCGACGCCGCCCTCACCACGGGCGGGACATCCGTCGTCAAGTCCGCCGATCTGCCGACCGACCCCGTCGAACCGCAGCCGCTGCGCACGGTGGTGCTCGCCGGCGTCGTCGGGCTGTTGCTCGGGCTGGCGGCGGCGTTCCTCGTCGACTACCTCGACGACTCGATCCGGACGCACCGACGATCTCGAGGCGCTCACGGAAGCTGCCGGTGCTCGCCGTCGTCCCGGTCGAACCGCCGCCGGACAACCGTCCGATCGCCCTCAGCGAGCCGCACGAGTTCGCCGTCGAGATCTACCGCGGCCTGCGCACCAACGTGCAGTTCCTCGGCCTCGACCGGGCGCTGCGGGTGATCCAGGTGACCAGCTCGCTGCCCGGTGAGGGCAAGACGACGACGGCCACGAACCTCGCCGTCGTGCTCGCCCAAGCGGGCAACCGCACGTTGCTCGTCGACGCCGACCTCCGCAAGCCGCGGATCCACGAGGTCTTCGCCGTCCCGCCGTCGCCTGGCTTCACCGAGACTGCTGCTCGGCGAGGACCGTCGAGATGGTCGTCCACGACGTCGGTGACGGGCTGCACATCGTCACCGCCGGCGCCGTGCCGCCGAACCCGAGCGAGATGCTGTCGACGCCTCGTGTCGCGCGCAACCCTCGCCGACCTCGGCTCGCGCTACGACTACGTGATCCTCGATTCCGCCTCCGGTGCTGCCGGTCGCCGACTCGGTCGCGCTCGCCCGTGTCGTCGATGGGGTGCTCGTCGTCACGCAGGCGAATCGAGTGTCGGCGCGTGACGTCCGTGGCGCCTTCGAGCGGCTCGAGCGGGTCGGCGCGCCGCCCATCGGCGTCGTGCTCAACCGGGCGCGACATGGCGGCAGCGAAGTCGGCTACGGCTACGGGTACGGCTACAACTACCGCCAGCCCGAGGAAGCGCGTGACGAGACGCCGGCCGGTGATGGCGTGCCGACGCCGAGCCAAGGTGTCGGCCGGCCCGCCGACGACGCGCCGACGACACCGGCCGGTAGCACGACCGCGGGCGAGATCCGTTGACCTCGAACCGCGCCCGGAGCGCGTGACTCCGCCACGGTGGGACACGCGCTGGTCGTCTCCATCGTTGGGGTCGCTGCGCTGATCCTCGGCATCGTCGATCGCCGGTCAGCCCCGCGAAGTGCCGAGCGATGTGGTGTCGTCGCGTCTGCCGACGGGCACGTCGACGACCTCGACGACCCTGCGTCGGCCTGAGACGACGGCATCGGCGAGGCCGCCACGACCGTGACGACGACCACGACCACCAGGTCGACGTTGTCCTCGACCTCGACCTCGACGACGACCACTGCACCGGCCCCGCCGGCGCTGCTGCCGGAGTCGAGCGTGCGCGTCGTCGTCGCCAACGCGACCAACGTGAGCGGCGTGGCGGCGCGCACGGTCGAGCAGTTGCGGGGGTTCGGCTACGTGGACGTGGTGGTCACCGATGCCGTCGTCGACCGGCCGGACTCGACGATCGTGTACGTCGACGGCCGGTCCGGCGAGGCCCTCCGGCTCGCGGCGCAGATCGGCCTCGACCCGAGCCGGGTCCAACCGCGACAGGTCGGGCCAGCTGACCGTCGACCCAGGAGGACGGGGACATCTGGGTCCTCTGGAGGCGATCGGCTGAGGTGTGTACCTCGATTTGGCGTCCACGATGGTGTGGAGGGCCAGCTAGGGCGGACCTGCTCTCGACAACCCCCTTCCGAAAGGGTTCAACATGAGGAAGCTCGCTGTCGGCCTGGCAATCGCCTCCGTCGCCATGGCCCTGCTGGGCGGACCGGCACGGGCGCAGTACCCGGCTGTCACGCTGTTTCTGACTCCGAACCCGGTGGTACCTGGTGGGACGGTCACGGCGACCCTCACTGGGTGCGTCGTGGGCAATACGATCACCCTCACCGTCGACGGCACTGCGGTTCGCCTCGGCGGATCGTGCGTCGCTGCGACGACGCCGGCGACCCGACCGCGACCTTGACGTTCACGGCGCCGACCGCCACCGGGCCGCACACCGTCACCGTGACCGTCAACGGTGTACCAGGTGGCCGCCGCAACGCTGAATGTGCGCGCTGCAACGACGACGACTGCACCAGCAACGACTGCACCGGCCAGCCGCGCCAGCAGCTGGCGGTGCCGGTCAACTCCCGTCGACCGGTTCGGACAGTGCGCCGACCATGCAGATCGCCGCGGGGTCCTCGTCGCCGGTCTCGCCTTGACCGGCGTGGCGCTCTATCGGCGCCGCTCACCGTCCGCCGCCTGAGCCACTCCCGGAGTTCTCCGGAGCGTTCGTCGCGCTGAGCGGGAGCGAGGAGCGTCAGAAACGGGATGTCAGCCGGTGCGAGCTGGACTTCGTCGCCGACGCGCAGGTGGCCGGGGGTGACGACGAGGGAGCCGACGCCGAGGTGGGTGTGGCGTTCGGCGTTGATCGTGCGGAGGACGTCGAGGTCGCGCTCGATGCCGCCGGGTTGGGGGCGGGTGGTCATCACGCAGCGATCGATCGGCTTGACCACGTCGAGGGTCACGGTGCCGATCGTGATCCGCTGCCCGACGAGCTCGTTCTCGGCACCCACGCCGTCGGCGTCGACGATGACGTTGCCGCGGAAGCGGCGGCGGTCCCAGTCGCCGATCGAGCCGGTGGCCAGCACCGAGACGCGGGTCTTGCCGGAGTCGTGGAACGTGCCCTCCGGTCCGTCCCACTGGAACCACTCCGACCCCTCCTCGTCCTCGAAGTCGGCGGCGATCTCGTAGCGCCCGGTGTGGCCCGCTGCGGCGTGGGTCAGCCGGACACGCCGGTGCAGCCAATCCGACAGGGCCTCGTCGTCGACGGTCACCGTGCCGTCCGGCAACTCGATCTCCACCTTGTCCGCACCGACCATGCGCGGCCTCGCGTACAGCAGCTCGGGCACGCGGCGCGCGGTGAGGGCCAAGCCGGTCGTCGTGTCGACGAGGGCCCATTGCCGGTCACCGGCGATGCCGAGCTCGTCGACGTCCGCCGACTCGAGCTCCTCACCCTGCATCGACTTCACCGGGTAGCGCCACACGCTGACGACTCGCATGCCGCGATCCTCGCACCCGTCGGGCCGAGCGACGCGCCCCAACGTCTACGGTGCCGGGGATGGACAGGGGGATCGGCAGCTGGGTGCCCGGCCAGGCGGCGCTCAACGGCGACCGCGTGGCCCTGGTCGAGGGACCCACGGAGCTGACCTACGAGCAGTTCGAGCGCCGCACGAACCAGGTGGCCAGGGCGCTGCTCGGGCTCGGCGTGCGGCGCGGCGACCGGGTCGGCGTGCTGTTGCTCAACTCGGTGGCGTTCATGGAGCACGTCTTCGCCACGGCGAAGCTCGGGGCCATCGTCGTGCCGATCAACTACCGCCTGCAGGCCCCGGAGATCGGCTACATCCTCGCTGACGCCGGCATCGACGTGTTCGCCTACCACCCGACGCTGGCCGGCGTCGCCCGCGCCGCGCTCGACGAACCGGGCGTGCGGGTGCGCCACCGTGTGCTCGTGCCGTCGCCGCCAGGGGTGACGGTCGGTGCGCCCGCCCCCGGCGAGCTGGCCTACGACGAGCTGGTCGACGCCGCCGAGGACACCTCGCTCGACATGGACGTCGACCGCGCGAGATGTCCACGGGATCATGTACACGTCAGGCACGACGGGTCGGCCGAAGGGGGCGATGCTCACCCACGCCAACGCCTTCGCCAACGCCCGCAACGCCCTCCTCCTGCCGCGTGGCCTGCGGCCGACGGACGTCACCGTGACGGCGGCGCCGATGTTCCACATCGGCGGGCTCGGCGTGCACAGCCTGCCGTTCGTCTACGTCGGCGCCAAGAACGTCATCGTCCCGACGTTCGACCCACCGACCTTCCTCGCCGCGATGGCCGAGCACCGCGCGACGCTGCAGTTCCTCGTGCCGGCGATGTGGGCGGCGCTGATGCGGCTGCCCAGCTTCGACGACCACGACCTGTCCTCGCTGGACATGGCGCTGTCGGGAGGGGCGCCGACGCCGCTGCCGCTGATCGAGTTCTTCAACGACCGCGGCGTGCCGTTCCAGGAGGGCTTCGGCCTGACCGAGACGGCACCGTCGGTGACCGTGCTCGACGCCGACCACATCAAGGAGAAGCTCGGCTCGATCGGCCGCCCGCTGCTGCACGTCGAGACCCGCCTCGTCGACGATGACGATCACGATGTCGCCATCGGCAACGTCGGCGAGTTGCTGGTGCGCGGCGAGAACGTCTTCGCCGGGTACTGGATGCTGCCGGCGGCGACGGCCGATGCCTTCCGTGGCGGCTGGTTCCACACCGGAGATCTCGGCAAGGTCGACGACGATGGCTACATCACCCTCGTCGACCGCAAGAAGGACATGATCATCACCGGCGGCGAGAACGTCTACCCGGTGGAGGTCGAACAGGTCCTCGTGCGCCACCCCGCCGTGCGCGAGGTCGCCATCTTCGGGCTGCCCGATGAGCGCTGGGGCGAGACCGTCGTGGCCGCCGTCGCCGTCGACGATGCCGTCGAGCCCACCGAGCTGATCGCCTTCGCCCGGGAGCGCCTGGCCCACTTCAAGTGCCCGACACGCGTCGAGTTCGTCGACGATCTGCCGCGCAACGCCACCGGCAAGGTGCTCAAGACGACGCTGCGCGGCACGTACGGGCCGGCGTCGTCCGCTGTGACGCGTTGACGGCCGGCGTCACTGTCGAGGACCTCGCCGGCGACCCGCACCCGCACCTCGCCCGGCTCCGGGCGACCAACCCGGTGCAGGCCGTGGCGGCCGTCGGCGGCTACCTCGTGACGAGTCGCGCCGCGGCGCTCGAGGTGCTGCGCGACCCGGACACGTTCACCGTCGACGACCCGCGGTTCTCCACGGCACGGGTGGTCGGACCGAGCATGCTCTCGCTCGACGGGTCCGCCCATGCCCGCCACCGCGACCCGTACGTCCCCGCCTACCGGCCGCGCCAGGTCGCCGAGCGTTTCGAGGGCTTCGTCGCCACGGAGGTCGACCGCCTGGTCGGCGCCCTCGGCGAGGAGGCCGAGCTGCGGGCCGAGTTGGCCGGACCGCTCGCCGCCGCCGTCGTCGCCGAGAGCCTCGGCCTCGACGGGCGCGACGCCGGTGTCGTGCGGCGCCTGTTGGCCTGGTACCGCGACATCGTCGCCTCCGTCTCCGGCATCGGCGCCGGTCGGCCACCGACGGCCGAGGGTGCCCGGGCCATGGCCGAGCTCGCCGACGCCGTTCGCCCGCACCTCGACGGGACGACGCTCAACGAGGAGGAGCAGGTGTCCAACGCCGCGGTCATCATGTTCGGCGGCATCGAGACGACCGAGGGCATGATCCTCAACGCCCTGTGGTACCTGCTGGGCAACCCCGACGCCCACGCCGACGTCGCAGCCCGACCGGAGCTCGTGGCGGCGGCGGTCGAGGAGTCGTTGCGGATCGAACCGGCCGCCGCCGTCGTCGACCGCTACACGACGTGTGACGTCGAGCTGGCCGGCACGGCCATCGGGGCGGGCGAGCTGGTCGTCGTTTCGGTCGCCGCCGCCAACCGCGATCCGGTCGAGTTCCCCGAGCCCGATCGCTACGACCTCCACCGCCCGAACGTCCGCCGGCACCTGGCGTTCGCCGCCGGGCCGCACGTCTGCATCGGCATGGACCTGGCCCGCATGGAGGCCCGCGTCGCCATGAGCACGTTGGTGCGCCGGCGGCCCGATCTGCGCCTGGCGGCCGACGCGCCCCCACCCACCGGTCTGGTGTTCCGCAAGCCGGCCCGCCTCCCGGTCGTCAGCGGAATCTCCTCCTGACAGGTTGGTTGAGATTTGCTACTATCGACTCCTGAATCTCAACCAGGAGGCCCGATGACGACGACCGAGACGGACTGGAAGCCGAGCGCCTGCATCCTCTGCGAGTGCAACTGCGGCGTGGAGATCCGCCTCGGCGCCGACGGGCGGACGTTCGAGCGGGTCCGTGGCGACAAGGCCCATCCGGCGTCGCAGGGCTACACGTGCGAGAAGGCGCTGCGGCTGGACTACTACCAGAACGGGCGCGGCGAGCGGGTCCTGCACCCGCTGCGGCGGCGCCCCGACGGCACGTTCGAGGAGATCGACTGGGACACGGCGATCCGCGAGGTCGCCGCCCGGCTCGGCGAGGTCCGTGACACCTACGGCGGGGAGACGATCGTCTACTACGGCGGCGGCGGTCAGGGCAACCACCTCGGCGGCACGTACTCCAGTGCCACGCTCAACGCCTTCGGCGCCCGCTTCCGCTCCAGCGCCATCGCCCAGGAGAAGACGGGGGAGGCGTGGGTCAACGGCCTGATGCTGGGCACGCCGGTGCGCGGCGAGTTCGAGCACTGCGAGGTCGCCCTGTTCGTCGGCAAGAACCCGTGGCTCAGCCACGGCATCCCCCACGCCCGCACGACGCTCAAGGCGATCGCCAACGACCCGGCCCGCTCGATGGTCGTCATCGACCCGCGGCGCACGGAGACGGCCGAGCTCGCCGACTTCCACCTCCAGGTGCGCCCCGGTCGCGACGCCTGGCTGCTCGCCGCCCTGGCCGCCGTGCTCGTCGACGAGTCGCTGCTCGACCGGGACTTCCTCGCGGCCCGGGCGTCCGGCCTGGAGCCGGTCACGGCGGCCCTGCGGGAGGTCCCGATCGCCGAGTACTGCCGGATCTCCGGTGTCGACGAGGACCTCGTGCGGGCCGCCGCCCGGCGCATCGCCACGGCCTCCAGCGTCGCCGTGTTCGAGGACCTCGGCGTGCAGATGAACCGTCACTCGACGCTCGTCAGCTACCTCGAGAAGCTGGTCTGGCTGCTCACCGGCAACCTCGGCCGCTCCGGCGCCCAGTACTCGCCGACGTCGCTGGCCAGCCTCGTGCGCACCAGCCGGCGCGAGCTCGACCCGGCGACGGCGCCCCGCAGCCCCGTCGTCGGCGCCCGCATCATCAGCGGGCTGATCCCGTGCAACGTCATCCCCGACGAGATCCTCACCGACCACCCGCAGCGCTACCGGGCGATGATCGTCGAGTCCGGCAACCCGGCCCACTCCATCGCCGACAGCCAGCGGATGCGACAGGCGATCGAGCAGCTCGACGTCGTCGTGTGCATCGACGTGTTCATGACCGAGACGGCCCGCCTCGCCGACTACGTGCTGCCGGCGACGACGCAGTTCGAGAAGTACGAGGCGACGTTCTTCAACTTCGAGTTCCCGCGCAACGTGTTCCACCTGCGCCGGCCGGTCGTCGCCCCACCCGACGGCCCACTCCCCGAGCCGGAGATCCACGCCCGGCTCGTCGAGGCCGCCGGGCTCCTCACGGCCGACGACATCGCCCCGCTGCGAGCCGCCGCCGAGCAGGGCCGGGCGACGTTCGCCGCCGCCTTCGCCGCGGCGACCAGCGCCGACCCGCGGCTCGGGCGCGATCGCCCCTGTCGTGCTCTACCGCACGCTCGGGCCGACCCTGCCCGACGGCGCCGAGAGCGCCGCCGCGCTGTGGGCGCTCGCCCAGCGCTGCGCGCTGATGAGCCCGAACGGGGTGCGGCGGGCCGGCTTCGGCGACGGGCCGGACGCCGGCGACCGCCTGTTCGACGCCATCCTCGCCAGCCCGTCGGGCGTCGTGTTCACCGACGACGAGTGGGACGAGACGTGGCGGCGGATCACGACGTCCGACGGCCTCGTGCACCTGGAGATCCCCGAGCTGCTGGGCGAGCTGACGGCGATGGCCGAGGAGGTCCCGCCCGGCGACGACGCGCAGTGGCCGTTCCTGCTGTCGGCGGGGGAGCGCCGCTCGTTCACGGCGAACACGATCCTGCGCGACCCGGCGTGGCGCAAGCGCGACGCGGACGGGGCGCTGCGCATCTCGCCGGCCGATGCCGCCGCGCTCGGGCTCGTCGCCGGTGACCCGGCCCAGCTGACGACGAAGCGGGGCCGGGCGCGCGTGACCGTGGCCGTCGACGAGGGGATGCACCCCGGACACCTGGCGATCCCCAACGGGCTCGGCCTCGACCACATCGATGGCGAGGGTCGCGTCCGCACCGGCGTGGCGCCGAACGAGCTCACGGCCAGCGAGGACCGTGACCCGTGGGTCGGGACGCCGTGGCACAAGTCGGTGCCGGCCCGGCTGGACACCGTCCCCTGACAGTCCGGGCCCCCGTCCATCTGGGCGCGCTGAGTCTCGATATCGAGACTCAGCGCGCCCGGATCGATGGAGGGCACGGTCGGTGTGCCAGCGTGGTCGCCATGGCCACCACACGGAGCGGTGACGGGTTCGTCCGCTGCAGCGACGGGCACGTCCGCTGGGGCCTCTACGGCGCGGCCGGCGTCGTCTTCGTGACCGTCGACGGTGACGGCTCCCCGCTCGTCATGCTCCAGCTGCGCTCGGTGTTCTCCCACGAGGGCGGGACGTGGTCGTGCCCGGGCGGAGCGCTCCTGCGCGACGAGACCCCGCTCGACGGTGCCCTGCGCGAGGCCGCCGAGGAGGTCGGCATCGCGCCGTCCGTGCCGGCACTGCTCGGCGAGTACGTCTTCGCCCCCGCCGTCGACTGGACCTACACGACCCTCGTCGTGCAGGTCGACGAGCCGTTCGGTGGACCGCTCAACTTCGAGACCGAGATGATCGAGTGGATGCCCGTCGACGAGGTCGACCGGCGCAGCCTGCACCCCGGGTTCGCCAGCGCCTGGCCGCACCTCCGGCCGATCGTGTCGTCGGCCGGCGCTCGATGAGCGCCCTGGCCCCCACGGGCCTGACGATCGGCGACCTCAGCCGCCGCACCGGCGTCGCCGCCTCGGCGTTGCGGTTCTACGAGGCCGAGGGGCTGATCCACTCCACCCGCACGTCCGGCGGCCAGCGGCGCTACTCCCGGGACACGATCCGGCGGATCTCCTTCATGCGCATCGCCCAGCAGGTCGGGCTGAGCCTCGACGACATCCGCCAGGCGCTGGCGTCGTTGCCCGACAACCGCACGCCGACGCGCCAGGACTGGCAGCGCCTGTCGAGCTCGTGGCGCCCGCTGCTCGACGCCCGCATGGCGATGCTCCAGCGGCTGCGCGACAACCTCAGCGGGTGCATCGGCTGCGGCTGCCTGTCGCTCGACGTCTGCCCGCTGTACAACCCCGACGACGTCCTCGCCGAGGAGGGCCCGGGCGCCCGCATCCTCCTCCACGACGACTGACTATCCTCGCCCCGACATGCCCATGGATCTGGTGATCGAGGTGGACAACGAGCCCGGCGCGCTGGCCGGCGTCGCCAAGGCGATCAGCGATGCCGGCGTCAACATCGCCGCCGCCACGTGCCTCGCCGCCACGGACCGGGCCGAGCTGCACATCCTCGTGCCGCATGCCGACGCCGTGCGCCACGCCCTCGCCATCTCCCACGTCGCCGTGACGCGCGAGCGAGAGGTTGCCGTGGTCGAGGTCGACGACCGCCCGGGCATCCTCGCCGACCTCGCCGGCAAGGTCGCCGCCGCCGGCGTCAACCTCGATCTCGTCTACGTGGCCACGCGCAACCGCGTCGTGTTCGGCGCCGCCGACCTCGATGCGCTGAAGGCGGCGCTCGGCGTCGCCTGACGCCGCCGCGGCCGCCGCTCAGTGGCCGCGGAACGCCTCCTCCAGCCACCACGACGGGTGGTCCTTGACGACCTTGGCGTCGACGAGCAGCGGCTTGTCCCGCGGCCCGTCGACCCACCGCTGGACGGCGGCGAGGTCGTCGCGGGTGCGGACCGTCACGCCCTCGAACCCGTAGCCGCGGCCGATCGCCGCGATGTCGGTGTCCGGGAACACGCACGTGCTGAGGTCGTCGCCGACGAAGTGGTGGACCTCGGCGCCGTAGCCCTCGTCGTCGTACACCACGACGACCATCGGCAGCCCGAGGCGGACGACCGTCTCCAGCTCGCTGGCGCCCATCAGGGCGCCGCCGTCGCCGAGCGCGGCCACGGGCAGCCGGTGCGGCTGGGCGAGGGCGGCGCCGACCGCCGTCGCCAGGCCGAGGCCGATCGACTGGTACGCCTGGGTCATGCAGAACCCGAACTCGTCGGGCACCGAGAGGTAGGCGCTCGGGTAGCCCTGGAAGTTGCCGGAGTCCGTGGCCACGACCCGCTCCCGGGGCAGGATCTCGTCGAGCACCGTGCTGAGGACGCGCGGGTCGATGCGGTCGGCCGTCGACAGGTCCTCGGTCGGCTCGTCGTTCCAGCGGATGCGCGCCGCGATGCGCTCGGCCACCGCCGGGGTGCGGTAGCCGTGGTCGGTGCGTCGCGGCAGTGCGGCGGTGACCGCCTCGGCCGTGGCCCGCACGTCGCCGACCACACCGACCTCGATCCGGCGGTGCCGGCCGAGGGCCTCGGGCTCGAGGTCGACCTGGGCGACGGTGGCGCCGGGGCCGATCAACGCACCGTGGCTCATCGTCCACATGTTCAGGGCGCAGCCCCACCCGACGAGCAGGTCGGCACCCGTGATCAGCTCCCGTGCCAGCGGCGAGGCGAAGCCGCCGGAGATGCCGATGTTCCACGGGCTGCCGTTGAACAGCCCGCTCGCCACGGCACCGGTGGCGAGCAAGGCGCCCGAGCCCGCGGCGAGCGCCTCCAGCGCCTGCCGGCAGCCGGCCCCTCGGGCGCCGCGCCCGGCGATGAACACCGGACGCCGCGCTGCGTCGAGCGCGGCGGCGAGCTGGGCGACGCCGTCGGGGTCGGGCGGGGCGACGACCGCCGGCGGGGGAGCGGGGACCTCCTCGGCGCCCGGTGGCACCTCGGCCACCTGCACGTCGAGCGGCAGGTTGACGACGACGGTCCGCCGCTCCCGCTGCGCCGTCCAGAACGCCGCCGCGACGTCGGCCACCGCGGTGTCCGGAGCGTCGAGGCGCACGGCCTCGGCGCCGACGGCACGGGCCAGGGCCATCTGGTCGACGTGGAAGTTCGACAGCGGCTGCGTCGCCTCGGCCGTGAGCACGAGCAGCGGCGTGCGGCTCTTGGCCGCCTCGGTGATCCCGGTCATGGCGTTGGTCAAGCCGGGTCCCTGGTGGACGGACACCGCGGCGACCGTGCCGCTCATGCGGGCGTAGGCGTCGGCCATCGTCGCCGCCCCGTTCTCGTGGCGGGCGGCGACGAAGCGCGAACCAGCCCGGATCATGGCGTTCGTCAGGTGGAAGTTGCCGGAGCCGACGACACCGAAGACCTGGGCCACGCCGAGGTCCGCAAGCGCTCGGCCGACGGCGTCGTGGACCCTCACCGTTCGACGAGGGCCAGCACCCGGGCCGGGCTGCCCGAGCCGGCGACGATCGGCAGCGGGGCGGCGATGATGACAGCCCCGGTCACCGGGAGCCGGGCGACGTTCTGCAGTTGCGTCAGCCCGTACTTGCCGTTGCCCATCAGGTAGGAGTGGCACGGGAACGCCGGCTCGAAGGAGTGCGCCGCGCCGGCATCGGTGCCGACCGTCTCCGTGCCGACGCCGATGACGGGAGACTCCTCGGCGATCCACCTGGCGCAAACCGCCGAGATGCCGGGCGTGTGCGGGCCGGTCTCGTCGGCGTTGAGGAAGGCCTCCTGGCTCGCCCCACGGGCGTCCCACCCGGTGCGGTAGAGCAGCCATCCTCCATCGGGGAGCGGCCCGTGCTCCTCCTGCCACGTCCACAGGTCGGCGACCTCGAGCAGGAAGTCGGGGTCCTCGGCGGCACGGGCCGACATGTCGACGACGACGGCCGGGGCGACCAGCCGCTGCACGGGCACCGAGGCGACGTCGCCCTTGTCCCGCCCCGTCACCCAGTGGTTGGGGGCGTCGAAGTGCGTGCCGGTGTGCTCGCCGGTGGCGATGTTGTTCCAGTACCAGGCCGGGCCGCGCTCGTCGTAGCGGCTGATCTCCTCGAGGGCGAAGCGCTGGGTCTGCCCGAACTCCGGCGGCAGCTGGATGATCGGCGTGTCGCTCGACAGCGGCGCGGTGAGGTCGATGACCTCGATGCGCCCGGACGAGACGGCTTCCATGAACGCGCTGAGTGTGGACATCTGCACTCCTCGTGATGGTCGGACACGCCGATCATGGTCGATGTCGGCGCCGTCGACCGCCCCGCCGTCAGGAAGGAGCGTCGACGTCGAACGGCCCGGCCGGGCGCTCGAGCAACGCCGCCGCGGCGTGGCGGGCGCCGGTGGCCGCCGCGTCGTAGCCCGGATCGAGCAGGCGCAGCGGGTGCATCCCGTTGACGTGGCCCATGAACGGCGGGTGGATGCTGTAGCCGAGGAGCCCCTGGATCCGCGGCGAGAACCCCGCCGCGGCGGCGCCGACCGACAGCACCATCTGCTCCTGCTGGCGGGCCCACGGCTCGCAGTACTGCGGCGTGATCGCCAGGCGTGACCGGTCGCTGCGATTGGCCCCGCCCCGGTGCCAGACCGTGCCGAGGAAGACGACCACCGAACCGGCCGGCATGGCCACGGTGACGATCCGCTCGTCGTCCTCGGTGGGAGTCTCCGTGCCCCAGCGATGGCTGCCGGGGATGATCTGCGTCGCCCCGTTGTCCGCGGTGAACTCGTCGATCGCCCAGATCGCGCTGACCCCGATCGGCGGCCGGGGCCGGGGGACGCGGTAGAAGCCGTCGTCGAAGTGCAGGTTCTGGCGGGTCTCCCCGGGAAGCAGGTTGATCGCCAGGTTCGCCGAGAGCAGGCAGCCGGGCAGCAGCAGCGCGTCGAGGATGGCCACGACGGACTCGTGCTCGACGAGCTCGGCGACGCTCGGGGCCTTGGCCAGCAGGGCGTAGACCCGGTTGGTCGCAAAGCCCTCGAAGTCGTTGCGGCCGTGCAGGGCGTCGTCGCCGAGATAGGGGTCGAGCTCCTCGCGGATGCGTTGCAGCACGTCGTCGCCGACGGCTCGCTCGAGCACGACGTAGCCGTCGGCGTCCAGCCGGTCGAGAGCGCTGCGGGTGTCCGAGGCGGTGGCGAGCATGGCCCGAGTATGCGTCACCGGTGGGCGGCTCGTCACTCGCAGGCGGCGCGGACGAGCGCGAGGAGCTGCGCTCGTTCGTCGGCTGTCTGGACGCGGAGGCGCTCGAACTCGGCGCCGAGGCGGACGTCGGCATGGAGGCCGGAGGGATCCTCGTGGAAGTGGAGGAAGGCCTTCGAGCGCCGGTAGAAGACGCCGCGTGTGCGCTCCACGAGGTCCGGCACGTGGCGCAGTTGGGCGAGGAGTGGCTCGAGCTCGTCGAGGGCCTCCGACCGTGCGTGGCGCACCGACGCGACCGTACAAGCGCGCCCGGCCGGCGTCACGTGGCGTCGTGGAACACGAGGCCGAGCGTGTGCCGGCGGCCGGAGCGGACCGTGCTCACGCCGTGGCGCATCGGCGCCGCCGACCAGCCGCGGGTCGTGCGGATCGGCCGCTCGCGCGTGGTGAACACGAGGCCGTGGCCGCGGGGGATCGACGACGCCGTGGCCCGGGACTGGGCACGCGGACGTTGCTCGACGACGACGAACTCACCGCCGGTGTAGTCGAGACCCGGCTCGTCGAGGCCGATGACGACCTGCAGCGGGAAGACCAGCTCGCCGTAGAGGTCGCGATGGAGGGCGTTCCAGTCACCGGGGCCGTAGCTCAGCATCAGCGGCGTCGGGCGGCGCTGGCCGGCGGCGTGGCAGGCGTCGAGCCAGTCCTCGAGCGTGTCGGGCCACGGGGTCGGCTGCCCTCGGCGGGCGGCCCACTCCCGGGCGACCGGCAGCAGGTGAGGCCAGAAGGCGGCGCGCAGCTCGCCGACGACGTCGGGCAGGGGGTGGGCGAAGTAGCGGTACTCACCGCAGCCGAAGCGGTGCCGGGCCATGTCGATGGTCGACCGGAAGCGGTCATCGTCGTCGTACAGCTCGGCCAGAGCCCGGCACTCGCGGTCCGTCAGCACGCGGCCGGTGGCCGCGACGCCGGCATCATCGAGGGCGGCAGAGACGGTGGGCCAATCGAGGTCGTCGACGCGGTCCGGAATCGAGCGCACACGCGGTAAACGCTCCGGGACGAGCTGCCGTGAGGTTCTGTCCTTCGCAACCGGCCCGATCGGGCCGGTTGCACAGGACAGAAGCGGCATAGTTACAGCCGTGGACGAGTTCGAGGACATCATCTACGAGGTCGACGGCCCGGCGGCGATCCTGACGATCAACCGGCCGGATCGCTACAACGCCTTCCGGGCCAAGACCGTCGACGAGCTGCTGGCCGGCCTGCGGGCCGCGTGGGTCGACCCGGCCGTGCGCTGCGTCATCCTCACCGGGGCCGGCGACAAGGCGTTCTGCAGCGGCGGCGACGTCAAGCAGCGGGCCGAGACCGGCGACTACGGGCCGAGCGAGGCCGGCCGCTTCCAGATCGGTGACCTCCACCGCACCCTGCGGGACATCCCCAAGCCGGTCATCGCCGCCGTCAACGGCCTGGCGGTCGGCGGCGGGCACGTCCTGCAGGTCATCTGCGACGTGTCGATCGCCAGTGACACCGCCCGCTTCGGGCAGGCCGGCCCACGCGTCGGGTCGTTCGACGCCGGGTTCGGCTCGGCCTACCTCGCCCGCGTGGTGGGGGAGAAGAAGGCCAGGGAGATCTGGTTCTGGTGCCGCCTGTACGACGCCCAGGAGGCGCTGTCGATGGGCCTCGTCAACAAGGTCGTCGCCCCGGACGAGCTGCTGCCCGAGGCGCGGCGCTGGGCGGAGGAGGTGGCCGCCCTCAGCCCGACGGCGATCAAGTTCCTCAAGCAGTCGTTCAACGCCGACACCGACCACCAGGCCGGGCTGAGCAACCTGGCGATGTCCGGGCTGGAGCAGTTCGTCGCCTCGCCCGAGGGCCTCGAGGGGGCGGCCGCCTTCGCCGAGAAGCGCCGGCCCGACTTCGCCCCGCACGTCAACTGGCACTGACAGGAGATCCCCATGGGCACGCTGATCGACAAGATCGCCATCGTCACGGGCGCCGGCCAGGGCATCGGCCGGGCCATCGCCGAGAAGCTGGCCGCCGAGGGGGCGACGGTGGTGATCACCGACATCGACGGCGCCCTGGCCGAGGCGACGGCGAAGGACATCGGCGGCGAGGCGATCGGCCTGGCGACCGACGTCACCGACCGCGCGCGCCGTCGGGGCCATGGTCGACGCCGTGCGGGAGCGGTTCGGGCGCATCGACGTCCTCGTCAACAACGCCGGCTGGGACAAGGCGCAGCCGTTCGTCGAGTCGGACCCGGCGGACTGGGACCGGGTCATCCAGATCAACCTCTACGGCGTGTTCAACACGTGCCACGCCGTGTTGCCGGTCATGGCCGCCCAGGGGTACGGGGCCGTCGTCAACATCGGCTCCGACGCCGGACGGGTCGGCTCCTCCGGCGAGGCCGTGTACTCGGCGGCCAAGGGCGGGGTGATCGCCTTCACCAAGTCGGCGGCTCGGGAGATGGCGCGCCACCAGGTGCGGGTGAACTGCGTGTGCCCCGGCCCCACCGACACGGCGTTGTTCGCCTCGATGGGCGGGGACAATCCCGAAGCTGCGGGAGGCTTTGATCAAGGCCATCCCGTTCCGCCGCCTCGCCCAGCCCAGCGACCTGGCCAACGCCGTCGCCTTCTACGCCTCCGACGAGGCGTCGTTCATCACCGGCCAGACCGTCAGCGTCAGCGGCGGCCTGACGATGAGCTGAACCCCCAACCCTCGACCTGTGCTCGAGGTCGAGTCCCCTGGCCGGGTGATCTCGACTGGTCTGCTCGGCTTTCCAAAGGTTCCCCAAGGGTTCTCGAAAGATGCGAGGACGAGGGTGGGCATCCACGTGTCCAAAAAGGGGAACGAACATGCAACGGTTCAGGCGGGAAAAGATATCGACGAGCGATCACACGCGCCCCAGGCGGCCGACGACTTGCGGGCTTGCTCGCGGTCTCGCTCGGCCTGCTCACGGCGCTGGTCGCGGGACCGGCAAACCCGGTACCCAGCGTCAGCGCGCAGGCACCGGTCGGACAGGGGTTCAACCTCAACAAGTCCGACCTCAATTTCATCCTCAAGCAGATCAGGAACGCCGAGAGGCACTCGATCAGCGACAGGTCGGTGAACCTGTGCAACGGCATACTCGGTGACGATCCGCTCACCCAGATCCCGAACAACCAGGTCGGCACCGAGCTGCCGTTTGGTCTGCGCACCGTCGACGGCACCTGCAACAACCTGCTGTACGACGCCAACGTCGCCGTCAACCAGACGAAGTTCGGCGCGGCCGACCAGTTCTTCCCGCGCCTCGTCCCGGCGCAGTTCAAGTCGGTGCCGAACTACACGCCCGTCACGACCGGAGCAGCAACCGTCGATCCCGAGCCTCGACGGATCAGCAACCTGATCGTCGACCAGACGGCGACCAACCCGTCGGCGGTCGCCGCGGCCGGTCCGGACCCTGAGGTCACGCCATCCGGCGCGTTCTTCATTCCCAACGTGGCCCCCGACGTCGGCCTGTCCGCGCCGTACAACTCGTGGTTCACGCTGTTCGGACAGTTCTTCGACCACGGCCTCGACCTGGTCAACAAGGGCGGGACCAACGGAAATGCGGGCATCGTCTTCGTCCCGCTGGACGAGAGCGACCCGCTGTTCGGCCAGGGTCCCAACTTCATGGTCCTCACCCGGGCGACGCATGTCAACGGCGAGGCCACCAACCAGACGACGCCGTTCGTCGACCAGAGCCAGACCTACACGTCGCACCCGTCGCATCAGGTCTTCCTGCGCGACTACAACGTCAACGAGTTGGGACAGCCGGTCCAGAGCGGCCGGTTGATCACCGGTCCCGGCGACGGCATGGGCACCTGGGCGGACGTCAAGACGCAAGCCCTCGAGGTGCTCGGCATCGAGTTCACCGACATGGACGTCTTCAACATCCCGGTGGTCGCCACCGACCCCTACGGCCACTTCATCCCCGATCCGGCGACCGGCTTCCCCCAGCTCGTCATTCCGGACGATCCTGCGACGCTGGATGTGAACGAGAGCGACCTCATCTCAGGGACCCCGCTCGCCCCGATCACCACGGCAGGCACCTTGAAGACCGGCCACGCCTTCCTCGACGACATCGCCCACAACGCGGTTCCGCGCACCTCGGGCGGCGTCCCGCTCGACCCGGACGACGACGCCGTCGTGGACCCGGTCATCATCGACGGCGTGCCACAGCCGCGACCGGCGGGCACGTACGACGACGAGCTGCTCGATGCCCACTTCATCGCCGGCGACGGGCGGGTCAACGAGAACATCGGCCTGACGGCTGTGCACCACATCTTCCACTCCGAGCACAACCGCCTCGTGGGTGTGATCAACGGCATGCTCCAAGACCCGCTTCTGTTCTCAGCCACAGAGCTGGCCGGGCTGGACCGAGGTCTCGGACCAGCGCGCCGGTTGGAGCTACGAGGAGCGCCTGTTCCAGGCCGCCCGGTTCGTCACCGAGATGGAGTACCAGCACCTGGCGTTCGAGGAGTTCATCCGCAAGGTGCAGCCGATGGTCAACGTGTTCGGTGAAGCCGGCGTCGGCTACCACAACGACCTCAACCCGGCGATCCGCGCCGAGTTCGCCCACGCCGTGTACCGCTTCGGCCACTCGATGCTCTTCGAGAGTGTCGACCGCACCGACCCGGCCGGCGGCACGAACAACGTCCCCCTGCTCGACGCCTTCCTCAACCCGCCGGAGTTCTTCGACGGCGCCGCGCCGGACGCGGACAGCGCGGTCGGCAACATCGTGCGTGGCATGACGAGGCAGGTCGGCAACGAGCTCGACGAGTTCGTCACCGAGGCTGTGCGCAACCGGCTCCTCGGCCTCCCGCTGGACCTGGCGACGCTGAACATGTCCCGCGCCCGTGACACGGGCATCCCGGGGCTCAACGCCGCCCGCCGGGCGTTCTTCGCCGAGAGCCAGAACCCGGCCCTGGTGCCCTACACCAGCTGGGGCGACTTCGGCTTCAGCCTCCGGCACAGGGAGTCGCTGGTCAACTTCATCGCCGCCTACGGCACGCACCCGTCGATCACGGGAGCGCTGCAGAACACGACCGCCAAGCGCGCTGCCGCGCAGGCCCTCCTCGACGCTGCCGCCACACCAGGTGGAAGGTGAGGACGCCTACGACTTCATCAACTCCACTGGCATCTACGCCAGCACGGCGGACGGGCATCACCATCACCGGCGTCGACGACATCGACCTGTGGGTCGGCGGCCTCGCCGAGGAGCAGCAGGCGTTCGGCGGCCTGCTCGGCGCGACGTTCAACTACGTCTTCGAGCACCAGATGGAGGACCTGCAGGACGGCGACCGGTTCTACTACCTGTCCCGCACCGCCGGCATGAACCTGCTGACGCAGCTCGAGGGCAACTCGTTCGCCGAGCTGATCTCGCGCAACACCGACGTCCAAGGCCTGCCGGCCGACTCGTTCTCCCGGCCGGACCTCATCCTCAACGTCGCCAACCTGGGCACGACTGGAGCGATCCCGGATGACCCGACGACGCCGGACATCAACGAGGGCACGGACCCGGCCGTCCAGAAGACCTCTTCCGTGCCGCCGGCGGCGGTTTCCGCTACGACGGCCCCCTCCATGTCGTGTTCAACGGCAGGGACACCGGCGCGAACGACTCGATCATCTCGAGCGAGGGTGACGACACCATGCGTGGCAACGGTGGCAACGACAAGCTCGAGGGCGGCAACGGCGTCGACAACCTCATCGGTGGTCTCGGCGACGACATCCTGACCGATCTCGGGGTGCTCGACGACACGATCAAGGGCGGAGACGGCAACGACTACCTGACGTGGCGGTCAAGGCAACGGCGGAGACCTCATGCAGGGTGGCCGCGACCACGACTTCGTCGTCGGAGGCAACGACATCACCGAGACCTTCGGCGGACCTGGCAACGACACCGTGTTCGCCGGTGACGACGAGGACACGGTCTTCGGCGACGACGGCGACGACTGGGAGGACGGCGGCAGGGGACCGTTCAACTTCCTGAACGGCGACAACGGAGCCCCGTTCGCGGACGACATCAACGCGCGCGGGCAACGACGTCTTGACCAGCTGCGGCGGTGAGCAGGACTACGACTCCGAAGGCGGAGACGACATCATGTTCATGTGCGGCGGCATCCAGCGGGCCGAGGGCCACTTCGGCTTCGACTTCGTGACCCACCGCGGCGATCCGTTGCCGGCGAACACCGACATGGGGTTCACGGTGACGCTCCCAGAAGGCCCGGTCAACAACAACCGGGACCGCATGGACCGGGTCGAGGCCCTGTCCGGATGGAACTTCAACGACATCCTGCGGGGCGACGACCGCCAGACTCTCGGAGTTGAGGACTTCGAGAGGGACCTGACCGGTCACGAGCTCGACGCAGCGGGCATCGCTCGCATCAGCGGGCTCGCCGCGATCCTCCCGGCCGGCGCCACGTCGTTCACGGGTGGCAACATCATCCTGGGCGGCGACGGCGCCGACATCATCGAGGGTCGCGGCGGCGACGACATCATCGACGGTGACCGCTGGCTGGACGCCGAACTGCAGGTGGGGACCACGCGGTACCCCGGCGTGAACAACGTGTATGTACCCGGGACGAGCAACGTGTGCACAACGGCGTGTGCGCCGACACTGCGGTTGCTGGCGGCCCAGGGGACGATCAACCCCGGCGCCATCAGCATCGTCCGGTCGATCAAGACGCAGGCACCCGGCACGTTCGTCGACACCGCGGTGTTCTCGGGGCTGTTGGCTGAGTACGACATCGTCCTGAACGCCAACGGGTCGGTGACGGTGACGCACATCGACCCCGATGACCCCACCGTGGTCGGCATCGACGGCATCGACACGCTGTGGAACATCGAGCGGCTCACCTTCGCCGACCAGTCGGTCGAGCTCGGCGTGCTGTTCAACACCGCGGCGACCGGCACGGTGAACATCAGCGGCACGCTGACGGAGGGTCAGGTGCTGACCGCCCTCCAGGCCGTGACCGACGTCGACGGCATCCTCGCCGGCACCGTCTTCACGTTCACGTGGGAGGCCGAGGTCAGCCCCGACGAGTGGTCCCAGGTCGGCGTGGGCAACACGTTCACGCCGGGTGACGCCGAGGTCGGACTCCGCCTGCGGGTGATCGTCACCTTCAACGACCGCTTCGGTGTCCCCGAGCAGGTCGTCGGTGATCCGTTTGGTCCGATCGCCAACGTCAACGACGCACCGGTGAATGCTGCCGGTGATCCTCGAAGCGGAAGCGGTCGCCAACTCGCTGCTGTCGGTCGACGTCAGCCAGATCGATGACGGCGACGGCGTGGGGACGACTGAGCATTCAGTGGCAGCGGAGCACCAACGGCGGCGCTTCGTTCACGAACATCACCAACGCCACGAATCAGACGTTCACGCCTCCGCTGACCTTCGTCAACTCGCTGCTGCGGGTCAGGGTGCAATACACCGACCAGCACGGAACGCTCGAGACGGTGTTCAGCGCGGCGAAGACCGTGCAGGGAGCCGGAAATCGCAGTCTCTGGGGTGTCGCCCACATCGCTGGCCTGGGGTATCCGGAACCGCAACACGTCGGCCATCACGAAGACCGTGGAAGTCACCAACTCCGGCAGTGCGCCGCTGCTGGTGACCAACCGGACGAGGACCGGGACGAACGCCGCCTCGTGGAGCCAGCCCACCGGATGTGTCGAGCCGGTGTTGCCCGAAGAGTCCTGCCTGGTGTCGATCAGCTTCCTGACCGGCGCCACCGCAGGAACCAAGACGGCGACGCTGAACATCTTCACCAACGGTGGGAACAAGACGGTCGGCTTGACCGGCACGCTGGTGACGAACACCCAGCCGGTCGGCGTCCCGACCATCAGCGACACGACACCGCTGGAGAACCAGCAGCTCACCGCGAGCACCGCGGGCATCACCGATGCCGACGGCCTCACGACGGCGACGTTCAGCTACAGGTGGCAGCAGAGCCAACTGAATGGGGCGACACCGTATGAGGACATCGTGGGGTCGAACACGGCGCAGTTCACGCCGGGCCAAGACCAGGTCAACCGGAGGCTCCGTGTCATCACCACCGCGACCGACGATCACGGTACGACGTTCAGCCGCACCTCCGCCGCCACCCAGGTGGTCGGAGACGTCTTCGTCGGAGGCGCAGCTGCGGAAAGCTGGACCGGTACGGCCCAGGCCGACGTGGCGTCCGGCGGTGGCGGCAACGACACCATGAACGGGTTGGCCGGCGACGACCGCATCTCCGGTGGTCCGGGCAATGACACCATCACACCCGGTGGCGGTCTCGACGTCGTGGTGTTCGCACCCGGCGACGGTGCCGACACGGTGGCCGGCTTCGACTTCAACCCGACCGGTGGTCAGGACAAGTTGGACATCAGCGCCTTCGGCATCACAGCGGGGACCTTCAACGACGCACGGTCACCCGCACCGACACCGGAGCCAACGTGCTGGTGACGATCGTCGGCACAGGAGTGACGATCAACTTGACCGGTGTCGGCAACATCGGATTGATCACGGCCGACGACTTCGTGCTCTCGTAAGCACTCAGTAATTTCCCAACCCAGGTGCCGGTCCCTCGCAACCCGTCGGCGAGGGGCCGGCACCCCTTCGCGTCCCGGCCGCGATGACGATCCTCGCGCCCGCCCTTCACAGCTGATAGAACCGCGTCGGGACGAGACCCGACCGGGACCGAATCGCCAGCACCGAAGGAGTCGCGATGACCTCCGATGACCCCCGAAACGAATCCGTGCCGAGCGATCGGGTCACCGACGCCCCACCACCCGCTGCCGCCCAGACGCCACCGTCCACCGCCCCAGAGGGATCCGTGCCGAGCGATCGGGTCACCGACACCGCCCCTCCACCCACTACCGCCCAGACGCCACCGTCCAGCACGGCCGTCGTCGCGGGGCCTTCGACGAAGTCGCTCCGGGTGCTCTCGATCCTGGTGATGGTGGCCGGCGCGATCCTCATCGTCGCCGGGGCCGTGACATGGTTCGTCGTCCAAGACCAGCTCGCCGACGAGAACATCGTCGTCTCCGACGACGCCGACCGCTTCGCCGGTGACGACGTCGACGGACCGCTCACCGCCTACAGCGAGGCCCAGACGATCGAGAAGCACGCCCTCGAGGCGAGCGGCGGCCTGACCTACGCCGAGCTCGCCCAGGACGATCCGGTCCGCCAGACGGTGATGACGGCGTCGTTCCTGCGGGCGTCGTTGTTCACGTCGGTCGTGTCGTTCGGCGTCGCCGCCTTCGCCGCCGCGGTGGGGGTGCTGATGATCATCATCGGTTACGCCCTGATGCGGATCGCCAAGGCGCTGGCTGCCATCCCGGTCGCGGTTGCGCCGGCCGGCTAGTACGTCCGACCGTGACGTCGTCGTGACCGCTTGACGTAGTCGAACGGAGATCCGGCGCGTCTGTGGAGATCGCTGAACCCGGTGCGCCCCGGCGCCTCGCTCTGATCCGCCACGGCGAGACGGGGTGGAGCCGCCAACGGCGGCACACCGGTCGTACCGACATCCCTCTCGACGACGAAGGGCGCGCCCGTGCGGCGGCGCTTCGTCCGCTGCTCGCCGGACTGCCCGGGATCGACACGGCCACCATCCTCGTCAGCCCGCTGCGGCGGGCCCGCGAGACCGCCGAGCTGGCGGGCCTCGGGGATCGTGCCGAGGTCTGCGACGACCTCCTGGAGTGGGACTACGGCGCATACGAGGGCCGGCGCACGGTCGACATCCGCCAAGAGGTTCCCGGGTGGTCGGTGTGGCACGGCGAGATCCCCGACGGCGAGACCCTCGCCCAGGTCGCCGCGCGCGCCGACCGCGTGATCGCCCGGGCGTCGACACCACTGACGGTGCTCGTCGCCCATGCCCATCTGCTGCGCGTCCTCGCGGCCCGCTGGTTGCAGCTGCAACCGGAGTGCGGTCGCCACTTCACGCTCGAGCCGGCCAGCCTGTCGATCCTCGGCCACGAACGCGAGGAGCGAGTGGTCGAGCACTGGAACCTCGTCCCGGCGCTCGGGTCGGTGGGCATCGCCGGCGGATCAGCCGAGGCATCGAGCCAATCCTGCCGTTGATCCGGGAGTGCTCAGACATCCGGGGCGTCCCGAGCGTGCGTTGTGTGTCGTCGCGCACATGGAGCCACAAAATGTCACTCGAATGTTCAGCCTCGGTCCTTGACCGCCTCTTACCCCCTGCTATCTTTGGGCGCACGCTGAACCGGTATGCCCGGTTTGAATGAGGGAGTACATCGGCGTAGTGACTGCGGCGGGGCCGTAGGAGCGACGGGAAGGGACGTCTCGGCAACGAGGCGGATGTGAGCGACGACGGGACGACGAGGGTCTGATCCAGGCTATTCGCTGCGCCAGCGCGCGGCGTAACCCCGGCGACGACCTGGTCGGGAGGGCGAACATGGATGTGTCACTACTGGGACCCCTGGTGGTCACGACGGGCGCGCGTTGCGTTCGAGGGCGAGACCTCGGCGGCGCCAAGCCACGGGGGCTCTTGGAGCTGCTCCTGCTGGCTCGAGGCAAGAGCGTCAGCAAGGACGCCCTGGCGGACGCACTGTGGGGCACGAACCCGCCGAACAACGTGGCGGGCACCATCGAGCAGTACGTCAGCCTCCTGCGGCGTCGTCTCTTCGACGAAGCGGCGCTGTCCAAGCGGGCCATCGTCACCGAACCGCAGGCCTACCGTGTCGACATCGACGAGGTCAGCGTCGACCTCGACCGGTTCGACTCCCTGATCCTGCGCGCCGAGCACGCCGACGTGGTGACGCGCCGCGCGTTGCTCAACGACGCGGTGGCGCTGGCCCACGGTGATCTGCTCGAGGACGCCCCCTACGCGCCGTGGGCGCAATGGGATCGCCACGTGTACCGCGGCCGCATCTCTCGCGCCCACCTGGCCCTCGCCCACGACAGCATGATGGTCAGCCACTACGCCGTGGCCGTCCGCCACAGCGAGGCCGCGCTGCGGTTCGCACCGTATTCGGAGCAGGCGTTCCAGGCGATCATGGTGGCGAACCACGCCCTCGGCCACACCGACCAGGCGAGGATGACGTTCGCCCGCTGCCGAGAGGTGGCGGAATCGCTCGAGGTCGACCCGACCACCGAGTCCGCCGACATCGCCGCGGCCATCGCCGCCGGTACGCCACCGCGCGAGCTGATCGCCAAGTACATCGCCCCGTGGTGGTCGTCCTCCGACCCGATCGCACCCCGCGCCCGGACCCGGAGTCAATCGGCACCGTCGCGCCGGGTGCGGATCGTCGTGGCCCGGCGCCGCCCGGCCGCCGCTGCAGCGATCGCCTGAGTCGACCGATTACCCGCGGACCGGCGGCGCTTGAACCGCGCGCGGTCGTGGATCCGGCGGCACGGTCGGCACCGCTCCACAGGAAGATCAAAGGTCGTTTCTTAGGGTTGTCTTAGGTAACGGGCAAGAAAGGGACGGGCACATGGGACTGACGCGTCGTGAGGCGATCAAGATCGGAATCTTCGGCACGGGCGCGCTCGTGCTGCCGACCGGACGGTTGATGTCGGCCGGCGGGCCGAACCGCATCGCCGCCAGCCTTCTCCCCACTCCCTTTACGAGAGAGCTGAAGATCCCGCCGGTGGCCACACCGGTGAGATCGACGGCGACTACGGACTACTACCAGATCTCGATGCGGGCGATGCCGCAGAACATCCTGGACGGCTACCAGACCGTGATGCTCGGCTACGACGGGATCGTCCCGGGCCCGACCATCGAGGTGCAGCGCAATCGCAAGTCAGTGGTGCGGTTCATCAACTACCTGCCGGCGAAGCACCCGACGTTCGGCTACCAGCCGGACACGTCCGTCCACCTGCACGGCTCGGCGTCGCTGCCCCAGTTCGACGGTTACGCCAACGACATCACGCGGCCGAACATGTACAAGGACTACCAGTACCCGAACTTCCAGGAAGCGCGGACCCTCTGGTACCACGACCACGCCGCCCACAAGACCGCCAAGAACGCCTACAGCGGCTTGGCCGCCTTCTACCTCATCCACGACGCCTTGGAGCAAGGCTTGCCGTTGCCGAAGAAGCCCTACGACGTACCGCTGATGATCACCGACGCGATGTTCACCAGCACCGGTCAGCTGATGTGGATCGAGGACGAGCGCCTCGGCATGAACGGTGACGTGATCCTCGTCAACGGTCAGCCGTGGCCCTACATGAACGTGGAGCGAAGGAAGTACCGCTTCCGCATGCTCGTCGCCTCGGTGAGCCGCGACTACCGGTGGGCACTCGACAGCGGCGACCCGTTCACCGTGATCGCCAGTGATGCCGGGTTGTTCGAGCACCCGCAGGTCGTCGACAAGTTCCGCCACGGCAACGCGGAGCGCTACGAGGTCGTCATCGACTTCGCCAACTACCAGCCCGGACAGCGGGTGCGGCTGCTGAACCTCGGCAACAACAACAACATCAACTACGAGAACACCGACAAAGTGATGGAGTTCCGCGTCGTCGACGCCACCTCGCCGGACAACAGCTACGTCCCGGACGTGATGAACACCGAGGACGAGACGATGAAGCTGCAGCCGGCGCAGGCGCCGAACCCGCCGCGGGTCATCAGCCTGCACAGGGACAATGGGACGTGGCTGATCAACGGCAAGCGGTGGGAGGACGTCGAGGCCAGCGGCTTCACGTTCACCCTGGCCGATCCGATGCTGAATGCCATCGAGATCTGGGAGTTGCGCAACGACTCCGGCGGCTGGCACCACCCGCTGCACGTCCACCTCGTCGACATGAAGATCCTCGCTCGCTCGGTCAAGCTGGGCCCATGGCAGCCGCCGTACCAGCACGAGCTCGGGCCGAAGGACGTCTTCTACCTCGGCGAGAACGAGCGGGTGCAGGTGATCACCAAGTTCGGTCCGCAGACCGGACGGTACATGCTGCACTGCCACAACCTCGTCCACGAGGACCACTCGATGATGGGGCAGTTCCGGGTGCAAGGTGGACCCGATCCCCACCCGGTCACCACGGCCCGGCCCAAGCTCGTGACGAACCCAATGCCGTACTTGTGAGCGAGCGGGCCGCGACGTGTTGACCTCCGGCGACATCGCTCGCCCCGAGTCTCGGCGACGGCTGCTCGACGACGTCGACGGGCGCACCGTCATCTGCGTGCTGTCGGCCTATGCCGGCCTCGCCCACCTCGTCGCGGCTCCGGAGCACTTCGCCTCGTGGTGGCCGGCCGGCGCCTTCTTCGTGGCCGTCGGGCTGGGCCAACTGGCGTACGTCGTCACGGCGGTCCGGCGCCCCTCGGCGCTGGCCGTCGCGGCCACCCTGTTCCTGAACCTCGGCGTGGTGCTCGTCTACGTGGCCAGTCGCACGGTCGGCGTCGGAATCGGGCCGTCGGCGCACGCCGAACAAGGGCTCGAACCGGTCGGTCCGTTCGACCTCAGCGTCGCCGCCGCTGAGGTCGCGCTCATCGCCATGATCACGGTCGGCCTCGGCCCGAAGGCCCGCACCCGGGCCCTCGACGGCCTGCTCCTGGTCGGGGCGTCGCTCTGGGCCACCATCCTCGTGTTCGCAGGGATCTGATGTCGATCGCACCTGGGCAGGGCGCGGGCGCGAGCGCCGACGGCTGACGCCGGAGCTCGCGCCCGGACCCGCTCGTCGGGTAGCCCCGCTCAACCCGGCCGTCAGGCTGTGTCCGACCTCACGGCCGCGACAGCGCGCCGCGTGGTGAGGAAGCGCCGCTCGGCATCGTTCGCCGTCAGCTCGATCGCCCGGTCGTAGGCGGCGAGCGCCTCGTCGACGCGCCCGGTTCGGGCGAGCAGGTCGGCGCGTGCGGCGAGGTACGGCTGGTACCCCTCGAGCCGCTCGGCATCGAGGTCGGCGAGCGCCGCCAGGCCCTCGGCCGGGCCGCGCAGCTCGCCGATGGCGATCGCCCGGTTCATCGCCACGACGGCGTTCGGGCGCCGGCGGTGGAGCTGGTCGTAGAGCGCCACGATCTGCGACCAGTCGGTCGCCTCGGCAGTCGGGGCATCGGCGTGCACGGCGGCGATCGCCGCTTGCAGCTGGAACGGTCCGGGCTGGTTGCGTCGCAGGCACGCCCGCACCAGCTCGTGTCCCTCGACGATGAGGTCACGATCCCACCGCGAACGGTCCTGCTCGGCGAGGCGAACCATCGAGCCGTCGACCGCCGTCCGTGCCGGTCGCCGGGCGTCAGTGAGCAGCATCAGGGCGAGCAGGCCGACCGCCTCTGGTTCGTCGGGCATGAGCGCGACGAGCACGCGGCCGAGGCGGATCGCCTCACCGGACAGGTCGACGCGGACCAACGCATCGCCCTCGCTGGCGGTGTGGCCCTCGGTGAAGATCAGGGCGATCGCCGCGAGCACGGCGTCCAGGCGATCGGGAAGCTCGGCGGCGCGGGGGATGCGGTAGGCGGCGTGGTTGTCGCGCAGCTTGCGCTTGGCGCGCACGATCCGCTGGGCCATCGTGGCTTCCGGCACGAGGAAGGCGTGAGCGATCTCGGGCGTCTCGAGTCCGCCGAGGAGGCGCAGTGTGAGGGCGACCTGGGCGTCGGTGTGGAGCGCCGGGTGGCAGCACAAGAACATCAGCCGCAGCTGGTCGTCGGCGACGACGTCGACGAAGGCGTCGAGGTCCTCGGGGGGTTCGTCTGATCCCATGTCGTCCCTCTCGTCGAGGCGGTGGGCGGCGAGGTAGCGGTCGGTTCGAGTCGCCTCCCGGCGCAGCCGGTCGATCGCCCGGTTCCGCGCCGTCGTTGTGATCCACCCGCCGGGGTTGGGCGGCACACCCGTCGCCGGCCACCGTTCGGCGGCGATGGCGAACGCCTCGGCGACGGCGTCCTCGGCGAGGTCGATGTCGCCGAGGACGCGGATCAACGTGGCGGTGCAGCGCCCGGCCTCGCGCCGGAAGACGGCCTCGAGGACGTCACTCACCCTGGAACGGACGCACCTCGACCGGCCCTTCACAGGCCGCTGCACCCCGGCCGGCCCACTCCAGCGCGGCGTCGAGGTCGGCCGCCTCGATCACCCAGAAGCCGCCCATCTGCTCCTTGGACTCGGCGTACGGTCCGTCGGTCATCGAGACCTCGCCATTCGTCGAACGGACCACGGTCGCTGACGTCGGTGGGTGCAGCCCGCCGGCGAAGACCCAGGCGCCAGCGGTCTGGAGCTCGCTGTTGAACGCGTCGACCTGGGCCATGGCGCGCTGGGCTTCAGGGCTCTCGAAGTCCATCTCATAGGCGCTGGCGTCGTCGTGCCACACCGAGAGCAGGTACTGGGTCATGTTGTTGCCTCCTTGTCGGAACGGTCGTCGTGTCGGCAGGAGCGCCGGCACCTCATCCACGAACAGGTTCGGGCGGATCGACAGGTCATCGCGACATTCTTCCCGTGGACAGATCCAGCGCAGATCATCGCTCGAAACGCCACGAGACGACTCCGTGGAGAGTTGATCCCGCTGGCAGCGGGAGCAACGCTCCGAAGAACCTGGGTGGCGCGGCCGCCCGACGCCGCCCGGACGACTTCGGCGTGCGCCGTGACACCGAAGTTCGCGAGCGCTGATCGACCGCTCCGGGCGTTCCTTCTGCCTGTTCTCGGGCTGATGCGTCGTACGATCGGAGGCCTCGGTTGGAGGGATGATCGATGCAGAGTGTCCTGACGGCGCTGGGCGAGCAGCACGCCGAGCTCGCCGCGCTACTCGACGCGATGGACGACGCCGAGTGGCTGCTGCCCACGCGGTGTGAGGGCTGGACGGTCGCCGACGTGGTCCTCCATCTGGCTCAGACCGACGAGCTCGCCCTGGCGAGCGCGCACGGTCGGTTCCCGGCCGAGCTGAACGTGCTGGCGGGTGGTGTGGACGGGCGCGGCACCGTCGACGACGGCGCCGCGGCGATGGTGGCGCGCCAACGCGGGACATCGTCGGCGGCCTTGGCGGACCGCTGGCGAACGGGCGCTGCGGCGCTGCGTGACGCCCTTGCGGCGAGTGACCCTCACCAACGCGTCGAATGGGTCGCCGGTCAGCTGTCGACGCAGACACTCACCACGACCCGCCTCGCCGAGTGCTGGATCCACACGGGCGACGTGGCCGCAGCGGTCGGCGTCGATCAGCAGCAGACGGACCGTCTGGAGCACATCGCGCGACTCGCGTGGCGGACGTTGCCCTACGCCTTCCGCCGCGATGGTCGCCAGCTGACCGGTCCGGTGGCGTTCGAGCTGACCGCGCCGAGCGGTCAGCGATGGCACTTCGTGCCCGACACCGAGCCGGTGACGATCATCGAGGGCGACGCGGTCGACCTGTGCCTCGTCGCCGCGCGCCGCCTCGCCGCGGACGGCACATCGTTGCGCGGCACCGGACCCGACGCGGGCGCGGTCCTCGAGCTCGTGCGGACCTACGCATAGCGACCCCGTCGAGCAGGGACCATGACCGTCGGCGCACAGCCCGTCTAACGTTCGCCCGATGATCCATCAGGCTCGGGCCGACGAGCTCGCCCGTGTCCCGCTGTTCGCCCGGTGCTCCAAGCGTGAGCTCCGCCGCCTGGCCGACGAATCCCACGTCGAGCAGATCGAGCCGGGCGAGAAGCTCTTCAGCCAGGGCGCGCCCTCGCCCCAGCTGTACGTCATCCTGGCTGGCACGGCTCGCATCGAGCGCGATGGCACCGTGGTCGACGGCGTCACCACGGGCGACATCGTCGGTGAGCTCGGCCTGCTGTCCGACCACCCGCGCAACGCCGATGTCGTCGCCACGTCGGCGCTCGAGGTGCTCAGCCTCGACCGGGCCGGCCTGCAACGGGCGCTCGATGCGGTGCCCGGCATGGGATGGACCCTGCTGACGTCCGTGGCCGACCGCCTCCACCGGGCCGAGACCCCCGGCTGACCATGGCCTCCGCAAGCGGCGCCTCACGGACGGGACTACGGTCTCGGTGCCATCCGAGCGATCTGTCGGCTTGGTGACGCTCCGGCGTCCGAGGTCGACGGCACCACGCCAACACGCATCGAAGGGAGAGCTCGGTGAACTCGATGAAGACCTACCTCACCGTGTGGTTGTCCGGCCTGATCGCCGGTCTGATCCTGGTGGAGAGATGGCGGCGTGCCGGCGACCGGGTCGTCTCGGCGGAAGAGAGCGCATGGGCGGCCGGCGAGACGGGCACCGGGGAGACGGCGTCGAAGGTGTCACCCGACAAGCCGCCGGTGCAGGCCTTGGTGGTCGCCGGCGTGAAGGCCGACGCGGAGCGTGCCCGACACCTCCTGCAGCAGGTGGCGCCGTGGGCGAGCAGCTCGACAGCGCGCTTCGTCAAGGGGGGGCGGCCGGCTCCGGAGGAGACCCCGCCGTCACCGAGCAGCCCCGACGAACCGACGTAGGTGGACGGCGCTCAACCGGCGGCGCAGAGGTTGTCCGTGAGACCGGAGACGTCGAGCAGGCGGGCGACGTGACTGGACGCGTTGATGATGCGCAGCCGGCGGCCACTGCTGTGCAGGTGTTGGCGGGCGATGATCAGTGCGCACAGTCCGGTGGAGTCGCAGAACGACACGGCCGACATGTCGATTTCGACATCTCCGGTGCCCGATTCGACGATCATGACCAGTTCGTCCCGTAACGCATCGACGGAGCCGAGGTCGATCTCGCCCCCGACCTCGAGGCGCGTGCACTTGCCACCGTTGATCGTGAACAATCGGAGCTCTTCAAACAGCGCACCCATGGCGACTCCAGACATCGGGCATCTCAGCTTGCGCCCTGGCTGTTGAAGGCACTCCCCAACGTACATCGATCGGGCACCGATGTCACCCGGCCACGCCCAATCACCCAGACGGGTGGCATGGCGTCACGTGGGGCCGAAGTCGAGTGGGTGATCGAGGCCGCGGTCGATGAAGGCGTCGTTGAGGGCGGCGATGATGTAATCGTGATCGACAGGGTCGATCTCGTGGCCGTCGCTGGCCAGGTACGCGGCCACGTGGCGGACGTCATGGTTGCCGCCGACGCTGAAGTAGGCGAGCCACAAGTCGTTCACACTGAGCCCCAGCTGCTCGCGAGCGGCACGGACAGCCGCCAACGTCGCCACGTCACGAGTCCGAGCCGGGCCGGACACTTCGCACGACGTCGATGGCGATGTCACGCAGCTTGCGGTTCTCGCTCTGTGACCGCTCCCGCAGCATCTCGAAGGCCTCGTCGGGGCTACAGCGTGTCGCTGCCATCATGACCCCCTTCGCCTGTTCGATCACACCGCGATGCTCCATCGCCGCCCTCAGGTTGCGGCTCAGGTCGAACGCTGCCCAATAGGCGACCACGTTGGCGACCACCACTGAGGCCTGCTGGGCGAACCCCTCCGCCAGCTTGGTGTCGTCATCGCTGAACCCGTGAACAGCGGTGCTGTAGAGGTTCACGGCGCCGTACATGTCGGCATCCTCCAGCAGCAATGGCACCGACAACGTGCTGGCCACACCATGGTGGCAGCCGATGTCGCGCAACATCGGCCAGCGCTCGTGAGCGGCCAAGTCCTCGATGCGGAAGATGCGCTCCTGACGGGCCGCGGTCAGGCACGGCCCGTCGTCCACGTCGTACTGCGCCTGATCCATCTCGGTGGCGACCTCGTCGCTGGCGGCCATGGTCAGCGGCCGTCCGGCGGCGACCAAGGTCACGCTCGCCGATGTGCAGTTCGTCATGAGCTCACAGCCGGCCGCGGCCACACGCCGCAGGCTCTCCGCCAGGTTGGCGTCGTCGGTGACACGAGTCAGAGCAAACCAGTACGGCTCGGGCGGCCGACCGTCCGCATGAGGGACGTTCATGTGCTTCCTCGAATCAATCGAGAAGCCAGTCAGACGCCCCTGCTTGCTCAAGGAAGAGTGGCGGACCTCAGATGTCGACATGCACGCTATCGGTGGACACTCGCATCTGGCCAGACTGCCCGGATCGGGTTCACGGCGCGCTCAGCTGGGTAGGCCCACTGCCGCCGGGCCGTTCCAACGGTCCCGTCGAAACGCTGCGGGACCGATGGCGGGAGCGTCTGCGATGGAGTCCGAGGCCCTCGAGCTGAGTGCGAACAGTCCGCAAGCGATCAGCAGCGCGCGACGAGTGGTCGAGAGGTACTTGGGGCACTGGGGTTGTGGGAACGCTGACGATGTGCTGTTGGTGTTCTCGGAGCTGGTCACCAACGCGGTCAGGCACGCCGGCGGCGCGGATCGCATCGTGTTGGAGCACACCGGACCCGTCGTCACCGTCGCGGTGCATGACGCCAACCATGAGGTTCCCGAGATGTGCTCGCACTCGGGAGCGCGGGGCGGGTTCGGGCTGCGGATCGTCGATCAGCTGGCGATCGCCTGGGGCTGGATGGGAACTGCTACCGGCAAGCACGTGTGGGCGGAGATGTCATGCATCGACTGACCCGTCGAAGGCTGGGTCCGAGATCGGGTAGACATCGTTCATGACCGCCGACGATGTGAATGAGCACTCCGAGCCCACGGCGGTCGCGGCGTACGCGACCGAGGGCGAGGCGGAGGTCGCCCAAGCCAAGCTCCGCGCCTACGGCGTCGAAGCCTTCCTCGATGACCAGATCGAGGGCGGAACCATCCCGGTCGAGGGCGAAGGACGGATCGTCGTCGCGGTTCGCGGCGTAGACGCAGCCGATGCTCGAGCGATCCTCGAGGAAGAGCCCATGGCCCGACCCGAGGCGTGAGCGGGACCGGCGAGGCGAATCCCTGAGCGCACGGTCGACCGCGGGGTGCCACCATCGGGCCGTGATCGAGATCCGGCGCCAGGACGACGACGAGCTGTGCGGCTATGTCGAAGCTCGCGGGGGCGACTGGCACGCCATCACGATCTTCGGAGGACGCCTCGGCGTTCACGACCGCCGCGACGACGCTGAGCGCCAGGTGCTCGAGATCGGGCTCGCGTCCCTCGCCGAGCGCTGGATGTTGACCGATGTCGCCAGCGGCGAGGAGCAGGTCGTGTGCATCCAGGAGGCGAGCCCGTCCTCGGTGAGGCTGGCGCTCGGCTACTACTCGCTGCCGGGCGTGCCGTCGCTGATCGTCAGCCGGGATGACTTGACCGGCGGCCGTTGGCAGCTCGACCGGACCTGAGCCGCGCCGTGCCGCGTGCTGGCGGGAGGGGCTGCCCCTCCTACGGGGACGTCACTCGGCGTCAAGGGAGATGCGTACCGCGATGGAGGGATTTGACGAGGAGCACGTTGCCCCGGGCGGCAACGGTGGTAGACGAGACAAGCAACGGGCTGACGGGCGGGCGGACACTCACCGCGGTGGCCCGGCTTGCGCCGGGCCACCGTTGGTTGGTCCGCGACAGCCGACGTCACGGTGGGCCAGAGCTCGCCTCTCAGGCGCCAACCTCCTGATTGGTTCGCCCCCGGTGTGAGCCTCGATGGTGTTGTCGAGTATGTTCTCACTCGGCGGGTGGTCCTCGATCGTCTGTACGGCTCGCCCGTCCGCCGCCGTGCGGATCGAGGACCGCCGCTGGATCTTGTGGCGCGGGAGTGGTGGCACCGCCATGCAGGTCCGACGCTGTCCTGTCGCACGGCTTCGAAGCTTCGAAGAACTCGCGCTTCCCTAGACGCTTGTGTTGAAGTATTGTGGGAGCTATGACCAACTCGAGAGTCGGTGGTGTGCAGGTACCGTTCAGGTTCGTCGACGTTGGTCCGCACGCCCTGCGGTTGATCGGTGAGCTCGACATGGCGGCGGTACCCGAGTTGAGCGACCGGCTCGCCGGCGCGGGCGGGGACATCGAGCTCGACTGTGGCGGGCTGACCTTCATCGACGCGGCCGGGCTGCGGCTTCTGGTCGCGCTCCATCACGCCTGTCAGTGTCGAGGTGCGAAGCTGGCGATCGTGAATCCGTCTCGGTGCGTTGTCCGGTTGGTGGCGCTGACCGGTGCCGACATGCTGTTGGATGCGCGTCCTGGAAGTCGGCACCGATGAGCGCGCCCGATCATGAAGGCGAATCGGGGCGCCGACCGATCTACTCGATCGGCGCGGTGGCCACCATGCTGGGGGTGGAGACGGCGACGCTGAGGGCCTGGGAGGAGCGCTACGGCGTCGTCGCGCCCACGCGCAGCGGTGGCGCGCAGCGGATCTACTCGCGCGATGAGCTGGAGCAGTTGCGGTTCGTCGTCGACCTGATGTCGAACGGGACCAGCGCGGCCGACGCACACCGGCTGTTGGCGGAGCGTCTGGGCGGCGCCGAGCACTTGCGCCGTCCCGATCCCGACGCTGTCAAGATCATGATCCTGCTCGCCGAACGCGATCGCTATGCCGCCGATCTCCTCGAGTACTTCCTGCGTACGGAAGGGTACGACGTGTGCATCGCGTTCGACCCGGGCGGGGCGGAGCAACTCTCCGAGGAGCGCCGGCCAAACCTGGCGATCGTCGATCTGATGATCCCCGGCGGCGGTCTTCGCGCTCTGCGCGCGGTTGAGTGCCGGTGGCGAAGCGCCTGTACTGGCGATGTCGCCATTGGACCTCGCCGATGAGGCACTGGCCGCGGGCGCGAGCGCGTTCATGGCCAAGCCGGTCGTGCCGCTGCAGTTCGTGTCGACGGTGCGCGACCTGTTGGGTCTGAGCGCGCTGACTCGACGCGCCGGGGCGCATGTCTCCTGATGGAACGCCTCTCCACAGGGAACGGCCGCCTCGACGAGGTGCTGGGCGGCGGGCTCATGCTCGATGCCATCACGCTCGTGGTGGGCGCCCCCGGAACCGGCAAGACGATCTTGGCGGAGCAGTGCCTGTTCGCCAATGCCACACCCGAGCGACCGGGTCTCTATCTCTCGACCGTGTCAGAACCGTTCGACAAGCTGCTCCGCTACGGCCAGTCGCTCGAGTTCTTCGACACCGCCCAAGTCGGCCGTTCCGTGCACTACGCCGATCTCGGCGACGCGCTGCACCAAGGCGGTCTGCCTGCGGTGCTGGAACGCCTCGACGCGCTGATCAAGTCGCATCAGCCGAGCGTTCTCGTCGTCGACAGCTTCAAGGCCCTTCGCGTGTTCGCCACGAGCGACGCCGAGTTCCGTCGATTTCTCCATGATCTCGCCGGACGCGTCAGCGTTCTCGCCGTCTCGTCGTTCTGGGTCGGCGAATACGAGCCCGGGGAGGCAACGGCATCACCGGAGTTCGCCGTCGCCGACGCCGTCATCGCGCTCGAGACCAGGCGAGCCGCCGAGCGATCGATTCGCTATCTGAGTGTCCGCAAGCTGCGCGGCAGCTCCTACATGTCCGGTGATCACGTCTATCGGATCACCTCCAACGGACTCGTCGTCTTCCCGCGGCTGGCCGATCAACGCAACACCGACGTCTTCCCGTCGGCGGGGGACAGGGTCTCGACCGGTATCCCCGCCCTCGACGAGGCCCTGGAGGACGGCTACTGGTCCGGCTCCACCACGCTCATCGCCGGACCGTCCGGCGCCGGCAAGACGCTCATGGGATTGCACTTCATCTATGCCGGTGCAGCTCGGGACGAGCCAGGACTCCTCGTCACGCTGCAGGAGAACCGAACGCAGCTGTCCCGCGTCATCGGTCGTTTCGGTTGGGATTTCGACGACCCCAAGGTCTCGATCATGGACCGGTCACCGGTCGACATCTACATCGACGAGCTCGTCTATGAGCTGCTCGAGTGCGTCCGCGACCGTGGGGTCCGTCGCGTCGTCATCGACAGCCTCAACGACCTCATCGTCGCCGCCCCGGACCCTATGCGCCTGCGTGAGTTCCTCTACTCACTCGTGCAACGCTGCGCCCAGCTCGGGGTCAGCGTGATGTTCACCTACGAGACGATGGAGCTGTTCCGAATCACACGGCTGAGCGAGTTCGGCATGTCCCACATCGCCGACAATGTCGTGCTGCTGCAACACGTTCAGGACGGGCCGCAGATGAAGCGCGCCCTCAGCGTGCTGAAGTCGAGAGGGTCCAAGAACTCGGCGATCATCACCGAGTTCAAGATCTCCTCCAACGGCATCACGCTCGGCGAGCCACTCGACCTTCGTTCGTTCTGGAGCTGAGATCACGCCAGCCCGGCGTGACCGCCGCTATGGTCTCCAGCGTGGCTGACATGGAGCGGCGCCACCACATCAGCATCACGTACTGCGTGCCTTGAGACTATTCCGACCGTGCCGTGGGCACGGTGCAGGAGCTGGTTCGCGATTACCAACATGTCATCGCGGACGTCACGCTCATCATGGGGAGCAAAGGCATCTTCGACGTGACCGTCGACGGCACGGTGCTCTTCTCCAAGCACGCAGCTGGCCGCCATGCGAGACCCGGAGAGGTACTCGCACTGTTCCGTGAGCGAGTGGTCCCGGACGTGGAGATCTACGAACGCTGAGCGTGGCCACGACGGTTGCGCTGCCGTCGTGACGGTGACGTCGCCTGGATCGGTCTCGCGCAGACTGTCAAAATATGTCGGTATCACGTCAGCTCCTTCGTGCTCCCTATTACGGCAGCGTGAACACAGCCGGCGGCCACAACAACACGGCCGGCGGCTACAGGACGACCGATCGTCCCGCCCGGCGATCGGTCACCAGGGGTCCGGCGTCTGGCGGAGACGCCGGGCCTCGCAGCCTCGTTGCGACGCTCCCGCAAGCGGATCAGTCAGCGCCGTGACAGGCGAAGGCCCCGCCGATCACCGGTTCTGCCTGCCGGGCACGTCGGAGCGCCTCCGCGGGTCCAGTGCCCGTGGCGAGTGCCCGATGGAGTTCGGCCATGAACTCGACGGTCGAGGAGGTGTCCGGCACGGCGACGGTTGCCGCGATCACGGCCCGCGGTCCGGTCGCCAGCAATGACGCGGTGAGGCCGAGGATCTCTTTGCCGGCCGGCGTGGCGTGATGACCCGCCGAGCAGGCCGACAGCACGACCAGATGCGGCGGCGGCGAGAGCCGCTCGAGGTCGTACACGAACATCGGCCCGTCGGCGAGCCGCAACGAGGAGAACATCGGGTTCTCGCTCGAGAAGCTTCCGTGGCACACGAGGTGGGCGACGTCGACACGGCGCATCGCCTCGGCGACGGCGCCCACCGTCGCTGCGTCGCCCGTGAGCAGCGTGGGGTCGGCATGGCAGGCGGCAACGGCTCGACCCTCCGCCTCCGCCGAGGAGAGATCCGGGCCACAGACCACCAGGGCGGTCTCGGCGATCTTCGGCCGGCGGGCCCGGCACCGCCGCCAGAGACCAGCCGACGGGGCGACGACGAATGGCCGGTCGTGGAGGCCCGGCAGCAGTGCCCACGGAAGCTGATGAAGACTGGGGCTCGGGCTGATCACGATCAACCCGGCCGGCAGATCCAGCGGGTCGAGGAGGAGCGCATCGGTCTCCGCCGCCGCCGTCAGCACGAGGGCGGGGTCGCGTTGTCGGCCCCGGCTCACCGCCCCGAGGTGCATCGTGAGCGTCGCCATCAGCATGGCGGCCTCACGCCTCGCGTCGGAGAGAGCGCAGCACGGCACGATCGACGCCCTGCCGTCAACGAGCCGAACGACGGCCAGCTCATCCCCGACCTCGACGAACGAGACCCACGCGGCGACGTCCTCCATCGACGTCTCGGGCAGGGTCTCGGCGGGCCGGGCTGTTCCGGGCCCGCCGGCAGCCTGACGGGTGCGTCGACGGACACTGTCCTGCAACTGGGCGCAGCGGAGGGCGAGATCCGGGTCACTCACGCCGTCACGGTTCTTCACGTCGAGCTCGATGAGGGCGGCGCGCAGACGGTCGAGATCGTGCGCCAGCGCGGCTTCCTCCGGCGGGCGCACCGGCGCCGTCGCCAGCGCCGACGCTCGCTGGCGCTCCGACCAGGCGAAGGCCAGCTCGGCGTCGCCGCCGCGCACCGACAGGGCGACGCCGAGATCGACGACGGCGGCCACGTGCATGGCGACGTGGGCCCGTAGCTCGGTACCACCGAGTACCGAGGTCAGGGAGGCGAACTCGTCGACGGTCGCGGCGCAACGCCTGAGGGCGTCTTCCGGACGCCCGGCGCGGGCCAGCAGCTGGGCGTCGACGAGGTCGCGGCGACAACGGGTGGCCAGCCCGAGCTCGTGCTCCGTCGCAGCAAGGTGGCGTTGGGCGGCGTCCACGTCGCCGCGGTCGGCCGCCAGCTCGGCCGCCAGGACGTGGGCGGAGGCGGCAGCGGCCGACAGTCCAGCCTCCTCGGTGGCGGCGATGACCGTGTCGATCACGGCGATGTCGGATTCGTCGGCGGTACCGGCACGGTGGTGGGCTTCGACGCGCAGCGAGGCTGCGGCCGCCCACCAGCCGGCGCGTCCCTGCGACTGGAACTGGGACATCGCCTCGCCAGCCGCGTCGGCGGCCCGGCTCACGTCGCCGGCGAGCAGCGCAGCGCGGGCGACGAGCATGAGCGCCTCGGCGACGTCGACGTCGTCGCCCTGCGCCCGCAGGTCCCGCGCCGCCCGCTCGGCGAGGTACAACGCCTCCAGTGGGAGCCCGGCAGCGAGGAGCGCCTCGGCGCGGTCCGGGAACACGGAGGCGCTGCTGACGCCGAGGGAGTGGTAGCGCTCCTCGGCATCGTCGAAGCGGCGGAACGACTCCACGAGGTCGCCGCGCCGGGCAGCCAGCCACGCCAGGTTGTGGCGCATGTCGGCCGCCCGCTTGGTCCAGCCATGCGACTCGAAGCGCTCGAGGGCCCGCCGGGTGTCCGCCTCGGCGTCCTCGATCTCGCCTGCCCACCCGAGCAGCACGCCGCGGTTCATCCAGATGACCCCGAGGATCGTCGGATCGGTGGTGCCGGCGGCGGCGTCCAACGCCGCGGTGAACGCCCGAAGTGCCTCGGGGTGACGTCCGGCGCGCTGCAGCAGGCCGGCGCGCTGGCTCATCGCGGCCACCTTGTCGTCACCGTCGAGAAGGGCGACGGCCCGCGTCACCAGCGCCAACGAGCGCTCGAACTCACCGGAATACGAGAGGCTGGCGGCGAGCGACATCGACGCACGGCCCTCCAGCTCGCGATCGCCCAGCCCGACTGCCGCCGCGACAGCGGCACCGAGATATCGGACGGACTCGTCGACGTGGCGCAGCTCGCGGCAGGCGTTGCCCAAGACGCGGAGCAGTTCGACGCGCTCGCCACCCTCGGCCGCCGGCAGCAGCGCAGTCGCGTGCTCCAGTGCGCTCGTCGGATCGGTGAAGGCGCGCGTCAGCAGATCAGCGACGTTCTCCCCCTCGGAACTCATCGAGAAGGGTCAGCACGCGCCGATGGCGTTGCCGACCGAGACGTCGGTGAGGTCCTGGCCTCCCGCCAGGGCCGCGCTCACCCGCGCTGTGGCGAAGCTCGTGCCGCTCCAGATGGCCCAGCCCGTTGGACTCGGGTAGCGACCGACCGTGTCCGCTCCAGCTGCTACCGCGTTCACCCATGTGCCGCAGTTGGAGAACGAGTCGCGCACCCCGTCGGTCCTCGACCCGACCGCGAGCATGCCGGCAGAGAGAGCAACCTGGATGGCCCGGATCTCAGCTCCCACGCCCGGCGGGCTGACGAGATCGACCACGGCCGCAGCCGCCTGGATGGTCGGCTTGTCCCGCCAGGCGGCCGGGAAGTGCTTGACGTCGCCGCCGTCATTTCCCGCAGCGGCAACGTAGACGGGCCGGACGCCGCTCGAGCTGACGCCGACAACTCGGCCAGGTCGCGCAGGAAGCGACCGAGAGCGAGGCGGCTGCCGATGCCTCCGCAGCCGGCGCCGCCGAGCGAGAGGTTGACGACGTCGAACGGTCGCTCGACGCCGGTCGCCGACAGCCCGAAGGCCTGGCCGAGGGCAGCGATGACATCAGCATCGGAGAACACCATCGGTGACCAGCGGGCCGAGGCGGGGAGGTGTCCCCCGTTGACACCGGCGAGCACTACCTCGGCCTTCGGGGCCACCTGCTCGATGAGCGAGGCGACGAAGACCCCGTGGCCGTGATCCTCGTCGACGAAGCCGTTGTCCTCGACGTCGTAGTCCACGACCGGGCCGGTGGCCGTCACCGTGCGTGTCGCGGCCTCGTCGGCCGGCGAGTCGACGACCAGGACCCGCGCATCGCCACCTCGGCCCTTCCCCGGGTCGCTCCCTTCGACGGGATTGCCGGCTGGGTGGAAGCCGTTGTTCGGCTGGGCCGGCTCGAGGTAGTTGAGATCCGTGCTGAACCCCCGCCCCTGCAGGGTGGGGACGACCTGGCGGAGGAATGCCTCGCCGAGCGGTCCCTGGGCGCAGAGTGAGGGTCGCCGCGAAGTCGTTCACCCGCGTCACGCCGGTGACGGCACCCCAGAGACGTCGGCTCACCTCGGCCACGGCCTCGTTCAGCCGTTGGGGACCGGCCGCCGTGACGAGCAATTCGTCCGGCACTGCGACGACCGCGGCGGTCGACAAGCCCCCGCTGGTGCAGAGCACGAGGGATGCGAACAGGCCGACTCGACGCAGGCTGTCGACGATCACCGAGTCGGTGACGAGGCCGAGATCGAGCAGACCGTAGTCGCAGCGGTCGTTCAGGGCGTAGGTCTGCACCGTCCCCAGCGGGCCGCAGCCCGATGCTGCCGTCGACACGGACGGTGTCGCGATGGTGGTGGCTGAGGTCATCAGCGCAACGAGTCCGGCGAAGAAGGCTCGCCTCGAGTGCGATGTCTTGGACATGGTGCTCCCCCTTTACCCGACGTCGGGCATCCGGTTGTCGCTCAGCGCTCGTCCCGTTCGTGCCGCCCCACCACACGCGGACAGTAACTCGGTGCAACCGCCCCGTACAGCGCCGGTTCCCGCTGCTGGCCGAAGCGCTCCCCGTGATGCTGCCGGGATGCTCTGACTCTCTCCCCGGCGTGCCGAACATGGGGTCCTACTACCCACCGCACGTCGTACGTCACGCCACGGCCGCGCGAGTCGCCGGCACGTGACGACTAGGCGAACAAGTGTTCGTAGAGGGAGGTGACGTGGCTACGATCGCGGGAGGCACTGCGGCACGAGAGCGAGGAGCACCGATGGAAACGCTGTTGGAGCGACTTGCCCGCCGCTCGAGCGCGGTCGAGTTCGAAGACCTGCCCGACGACGCGGTCGAGGTCGGCCGGCATTGCATGCTCGACTGGTTCGGCTGCGCCTTGGGCGGCTCCGAGGAGGAGCTGACCCGACTGCTTCGAGACGAGCTGTCGGCGCCTGGGCCGGGGACACTTGTCGGTTGCGGTCGTACCGCATCCGTGCGGGACGCTGCGCTGATCAACGGCGCGGCAGGCCACGCGCTCGACTTCGATGACACCCACACGCTGATGTCGGGTCACCCGACTGCTCCCGTGCTGCCCGCCGCGCTCGCTGTCGCCGAGCAGACCGGCGCCACGGGTGAGGCGCTGGTGACGGCGCTCATCGTCGGGATCGAGGTCGAGTGTCGCCTCGGCGCGTTGATGGCGCCTGCCCACTACCGGGTCGGATGGCACGCGACCGGCACGTTCGGCACGATCGGGGCGGCCGCCGCGGTCGCTCACCTCCTCGGGCTCGATGTCGAAACCACCACCCATGCCTTGGCCCTCGCTGCCACGCAGGCGGCCGGGCTCAGGGCGAGCTTCGGCACGATGGCCAAGCCGCTCCACGCCGGCAAGGCGGCGACCGACGGCCTCCTCGCGGCGCGACTCGCCGCACGGGGCTTCACGGGCAATCCGGCGGCCCTCGAAGCACCGACGGGTCTGGCGGCCGCGGCCGGTGGCGCCAGCCCGGATGAGGACCGGCTGGCCCGGTTCGACGACCGCTGGACCATCCGCGACACGCTGTTCAAGTACCACGCCGCCTGCTACCTGACGCACGCCTCGATCAATGCCGCCCTGGCGGTCGGCGACGACCTGGCCGTCGACGAGGTGGCGCGAATCGAGGTCCATGTGGCGCCCGACCTGCTGCAGATCTGCAACATCGCCGAACCCGCGACCGGCCTGGAAGGCAAGTTCAGCCTCCGGGCGACCGCCGCGATGGCGCTGCTCGGCGACGACACCGCGGACATGGCCGCCTTCAACGACGCGCGCATGCGTGACTGCGATCTCGTCGCCATGCGTGACCGTGTCGTGGTCATCCCTGACGAGGCGTACGCCACCACTCGGGCCAAGGTGCTCGTCGTCACCAAGACGGGGGATGCGCACGAGGCCGAGGCCGACACCGGACGACCCGCTGCCGATCTCACCGCGCAATGGTCCCGACTGTCCTCGAAGTTCCGAGGACTCGCCGCGCCGATCCTCGGCGAGGTCCGCACGGCAGCGTTGCGTGACGCGGTCGTCCGCCTGGCGTCGGCGCGAGAGCTGACGGGGTTGGTGACGCCGTGAGCAGCCCGAGCTCGCCCGACCTGTCATCGTTCCCGACGCGTCGGCGCGGTCATTCGTTCGAGGAGTTCGCCATCGGCCAGGTCTTCGAGCATCACTGGGGCAAGACGATCACCGCCGGCGACAACTCCCTGTTCGCCTCGGTCACCCACGCCTACAACCCCCTGTACCTCAATGCCGAGCGCGCCCGAGCCGAGGGCCACCCCGACGTCGTCGTCAGCCCGATGCTCGTGCTGTGCATCGTCGTCGGTCTCAGCGTCGAGGACCTCAGCGAGATCGGTGGTCCGTTCCTGGGCATCAACGACCTCACCTTCCATCGCGCCGTGCACCCGGGCGACACCTTGAGGGCGCGCAGCACCGTGGTCGAGGCCCGCGCGTCGCAGTCGCGGCCGGCCACCGGGATCGTCACCTGGCACACCGAAGGCCTGAACCAACGTGATGAGCTGGTCGTCGACTACCGACGCACGAACCTCGTCGCCAGAGCCCGACCGGAAGTGATCTCGTGACCACCAGCTGGTACTTGACGGAGCAGCGACGAGAGCTCCAGGACACCGCCCGCCACTTCGCGATGGACGAGGTGTTCCCGCTGGCCAACGAGCTGGACCCGCAGAAGAGCGACATCCCGCGCTCGTTCCTCGACCGCATGGGCGAGATGGGCTACTTCGGGATCACCCTGCCGACCGACGTCGGCGGCATGGGCCTCGGTGTGTTCGAGTACTGCCTGATCGCCGAGGAGCTGGCGCGGGCCTGGATGAGCGCGGCGTCGATCATCGCCCGCGCCCAGGGCCTGGGCACCCAGATCGGCGACGAGGGCCGGCGCCGAGAGCTGCTCGAGCGCAGCGCCCGCGGTCAGTGGATCGGTGCGGTTGCGCTGTCCGAGCCGAACGCCGGCTCCGACCTGGCGAACGTCCAGTGCCGGGCGACACCAGACGGCGACGAGTGGGTGATCCACGGTGAGAAGCGGTGGTGCGGCAACGCGCGCAGCGCCGACTTCATCCAGCTCCTCGCGCGCACCCGCGACCCCGAGCCGGGCGAGCACCGCGGCGCCGGCCTGGCGACGTTCATCATCGAGAAGGAGCGAGGCTCGTTCCCCGACGGACTGCGCGGCGAGCCGATCGACAAGATCGGCTACCACGGGATGACCACCTTCCACCTGTGGTTCGACGGTCTCCGCGTCCCCGATTCGCATCGTCTCGGCGGCGGAACTGGCGGCGACGCCCAGCCGTCGATCTTCGCCGCGACGCAGGCGGGGCTCAACATCGCCCGCGTGCACACCGCGGCGCGGGCGATCGGCCTTGCCCGCGGCGCACTGGAGGATTCGATCGCCTACAGCCAGGAGCGCGTCCAGTTCGAGCGGCCGATCGCTGGATTCCAGGCGATCAGGTTCAAGATCGCCGACATGGCCACGGAGATCGACGCCGCACGGGCGTTCACGTGGCAGGTCGCCCAGGCCATGGACGACGGCCACCAGGTCGAGAAGGAGGCGGCGATGGCCAAGCTGCATGCCTCCGAGATGGCCGTGCGAGTCACCGGCGACGCGATCCAGATCCACGGCGGCAACGGGTACACGACGGAGCGCCAGGTCGAGCGCTACTGGCGCGACGCCCGTCTCACCACGATCTTCGAGGGCACCTCCGAGATCCAACGTCGCACCATCTCCAACCGCTTGCTCGGGGGATCGCCATGACGTGGTTCGAGGACTTCGAGCCCGGTGACCGGATGCGCCATGCCCGGGGCACGACGGTCGGCGAGGTCGAGAACCAACTGCTCACCAAGCTGGTGCTCAACACGGCGCAGGCGCACTTCAACGAGGACGTGATGGCCGGCTCGCCGCTCGGCGACGGCCGACTGGTGTTCGGTCTGATCACCGGGTCGATCGTGATCGGCCTGGCCACGCAGGACACGGCCGAGCAGGCCATCGCCGAGGTCGGCCTCGACGCGCTGCGCTTCACGTCGCCCGTGCACCACGGCGACACCCTCTACGCCTTCACCGAGGTGCTGTCCGTCGACGACGCCGAGCGCGATGACGCCGGGGTCGTGCGGTTCAAGCACTGGGGCGCCAACCAGGAAGGAACGATCGTGTTCGAAGCCGAACGGACCGTGCTCGTCAAGCGTCGCAGTCACTGGGGCGACCGATGACCGGCCGAGGTCTGCAGGACCGGCCCACCGGCCCGCTGGCCGGGATCCGGGTCGTCGACGCCACCCAGGCGCTCGCCGGGCCGTTCTGCACGATGTTGCTGGCCGATCTCGGAGCCGACGTCATCAAGGTGGAGCCCCCGCAGGGCGACATGACCCGGTACGGCGGGCCGTTCACCCGCGAGGACACGGAGAAGGCCTATGGCGGCTACTTCGCCAGCATCAATCGCAACAAGCGCAGCGTGGTGCTCGACCTCAAGACGGAGTCCGGGCGTGACGCGCTCCTGCGTCTGGTCGAGACCGCCGACGCCTTCGTCGAGAACTTCAAGGCCGGGGTGATGGACAAGCTCGGTCTGGGCTGGGAGACGATGCACGCCCGCAACCCCCGCCTCGTCTACGCCGCGATCAGAGGCTTCGGTGATCCCCGCACCGGTGCGAGCCCGTACCTGGACTGGCCGGCGTTCGACGTCGTCGCCCAAGCGATGGGCGGTGTCGTCGGCATCACCGGCACCGCCGCGGGCGAGACGCTCCGGTGTGGGCCAAGTGTCGGTGACATCTACCCGGCGACGGTCGCCGCGGTCGGCATCAACGCCGCCCTCGTGCACGCCGCCCGCACCGACGAGGGTCAGTTCCTCGACGTCGCCATGTACGACGCCGTGCTCGCGCTCTGCGAAGCGATCGTCTACCGCTACTCCTACACCGGGCAGGTCAGCCGGCCGACCGGAAACGGCCATCCGGCGCTGACTCCGTTCGATCTGTTCCCGACCGCTGACGGTGCCTGCGCCATCGCCGCCCCCACCGACAACCACTGGGCTCTGCTGTGCGAGATCATCGATCGTCCCGAGCTGATCGACGACGACCGCACGAGGACGAACCGCGAACGGGTCGCCAACGCCGGCTTCGTCCGCGGGACGCTGTCGGACTGGACATCGCCGAGGACCACCGCCGAGGTCGTCGACACGCTCGCCGGGCGGGTCCCGGTCGGGCCGGTGCAGACGGCTGACGACATCTTCGCCGATCCCCATGTGGAGGCCCGATCGATGCTGGTCGAGGTGCCGCAGCCCGACGGCAGCCGACCAGTCGTGCTGCCCGGTTCGCCGATCAAACTGACCGCCACACCGGCCGGGGTGTACCGCCGGCCGCCGCGGCTCGGTGAACACACCGCAGAGGTTCTCGCCGAGGTCGGGCTGTGAGCGAGCGCAGCGAGCGAACCAGCGTCACGGCAGCGACCTCGCACGACTTCGGCGCTCCGAGCTGAGCACGCCCGGCACCAGCGAGAAGATGATGGCCAAAGCGGCCGCCAGCGACGCCGACCTCGTGTTCCTCGACCTCGAGGACTCCGTCGCGCCCGCCGAGAAGACCGCGGCCCGGGCGCTGGTCGCCGCCGCGCTCACCACCCATGATTGGGGCGCCAAGACCAAGGCGGTCCGCATCAACGGTGTCCACACACCCTGGGCCTACGGCGACCTCATCGAGACCGTCAGGAACGCAGGCCACGCCCTCGATGTCGTGATCGTGCCCAAGGTGAAGGCACCCCGCGACGTCTGGTTCGTCGAGACGCTCCTCGACCAACTCGAGACCGAGCTCGGACTCGACCAACGCATCGGCATCGAGGTCCTGATCGAGGAGACCGAGGCCCTCGCCTGCGTCGAGGACATCGCCGCGTCATCTCCACGCCTCGAAGCGCTCATCCTCGGCGTCGGAGACCTCTCCGCCAGCCAGGGAATCAGGGTCGGCCACATCGGCGACGCCGCCGAGCGCTACCCCGGCGACATGTGGCACTACGCACGGAACCGGATGATCGTCGCCGCCCGTGCCAACGGGCTCGACGCCATCGACGGACCGTACGCCAACTTCCGCAGCCCCGACGGCTACCGGCGCGAAGCGGGCTGGGCCGCCACACTCGGATGCGTCGGGAAGTGGGCCATCCACCCCAGCCAGATCGAGATCGCCAACGACGTCTTCGCACCCACGGAGGAGGAGATCGCGACCGCCCGACAGGCCGTCGAAGCCGTCCGAGCCGCCGAGCAGGCGGGCGCCGGTGCCGCCAGCCTCGGCGGGATCATGATCGACGCGGCGACCGCCCGGATCTTCCAGGGCACGCTCGACCGGGCGGAGCAGATCGCACGGCGCGCCACCTGACGTCACGGTCGTGGGGCCGGACCGACGGGATCAGGGGCGGCCGGAGCTCCCAGCGCGGCGAGGTCTCGTTCGGCGTAGAGGCGGTGCTCCCACTCCTCGTCGAGCACGATGAGCAGGCACTCCTTGACGGGAAGCTCGTCGAGCCTGGGCCATCCGGGCTCGGTGCGCGACACCCGTGATCGAGCCGTCTGAGCATCGATAGCCCGACATCGCTGCCGCTGCCGGCGCCAACGGCTTGCGGCGGCCACCTCGTGGACATCGGATGCAGGCGGCCGTTCGACTGCGCCCACGCTCGATCTGAGCGCATCGCGCGAAGCGTGCCCGGACGCGGTCGGTGAGCTGCCCGAGGACCGCCACGCTTCCCGGAAGCCTTCGGCGTCGCCGGACGCATCTCCGGTCGGGCATGCGCCGATTCAGTCCTGCTCGACGAGCGGCCCGATGTCGACGGCGTTCACGGTGACGTTGACGAGCTCGCCCTAGATGTCAACGTCGCACAGCTCGACGCTGCGATCCGCACCCCGTGGACAGGGTACCCCGGACCTCCGCACCGTCAGATCGACGTGGCGCATGCTCGCCTCGTCGAGGTCCACCCGGGAGCTGGCGTGGCGTTCACCCGCTCGAGGGGCGCCGCTCAGGTCCTTCTCGACGAACTCGGCCATCGCGCCACAGTACGACCGGCCCGTTCTCGCGGTCACCGCACCAACCGTCTCACCCCGCCGGGAGCTGACGTCCCACCCGTCCACGACGCCGGCGTCGCCAACATGGCTCTCGACGCGGTCGCCCTCGACGCGTACGGTCGCGGTCATGGCCGGTGTCCCAGCTGTCCCGAGCGACGCGATCGAAGCCGCGATCGACGAGGTGATGTCACGGTTGTTGCCCAGCGGGGCCGCCGGAGGAGGTCATCTGGCCTGCGCCGTACTGGGGCAACGGGTCGCGGCCGTCGCCAACCACCGCTCGCACACCGAGGCCGTCGCCGCTCACGAGGAGGACGAGATGTCGTGGGACGACATCGGGCACGCCTTCGGCATCAGCCCCGAGACCGCCCGCGAGAGGTTTCGGTCCGCGCCGACGGGCCTGCCCGGCTGAGCTCGATCTCCTGTCGACGCTGCCGCGAGCACGACGAGGGTGGGCATCGACGAGCAATTCACGGACTGGCAGGAGGAGAGGACGCCATGACGAAGAAGGTCGGGCCGAAGAACGATGAATCTCCTGCGCAGCTCATCGATGCGAGGATCGCAGAGCTGGACGACTGGCGCGGCGAGCTGCTGTCCCGACTTCGTGGCCTGATCAAGCAGGCCGACCCCGACGTGGTCGAGGAGTGGAAGTGGAGAGGCGTCCCGGTGTGGTCGCACGACGGAATCGTCTGCACCGGCGAGACCTACAAGTCCGTCGTGAAGGTGACCTTCGCCAAGGGCGCCTCACTGGAGGACCCTGCGGGCCTCTTCAACTCGAGCCTCGACGGCAACACCAGGCGGGCCATCGACATCCGCGAGGGCGACAGCGATCGACGAGGACGCGTTCATGGAGTTGATCCGGGCGGCCGTGAGCCTGAACGAGTTGTCGGGCCGCGCACCGAAGTCGTGAGCGCTGGGCACGTTCGCCTCGACGCTCCGCACGTTGCCGACAGCCACGATCTGATCCGCGTGCAGGGCGCGCGCGTGAACAACCTCAAGGACATCAGCGTCGAGATCCCGAAGCGCCGGCTGACGGTGTTCACCGGGGTCTCCGGCTCGGGCAAGAGCTCGCTGGTGTTCGGCACGATCGCCGCGGAGTCGCAGCGGCTGATCAACGAGACCTACAGCGCCTTCGTGCAGGGCTTCATGCCGACGCTGGCGCGGCCGGAGGTCGACCTGTTGGAGGGTCTGACCACGGCGATCATCGTCGACCAGGAACGAATGGGCTCCAACCCCCGGTCCACCGTCGGCACAGTCACCGACGCGAATGCGATGCTGCGGATCGTCTTCAGCCGGCTCGGACAGCCGCACATCGGCTCGCCCAAGGCGTACTCCTTCAACGTCCCCTCGGTCAGGGCCTCCGGCGCGATCACCGTCGAGCGCGGTTCCAAGAAGACCGTGAGAAAGAGCTTCAGCGTCACCGGCGGGATGTGCCCACGGTGCGAGGGCATGGGCAGCGTGACCGACCTGGATCTGGCCCAGCTCTTCGACGAGAACAAGTCCGTCTCCGAGGGCGCGATCATCGTTCCCGGCTACAGCGTCGACGGCTGGTACGGCCGCATCTTCTGCGGCTGCGGCTTCTTCGACCCGGACAAGCCGATCCGGACGTTCACCAAGGCCGAGCTCCACGACTTGCTCTACAAGGAGCCGACCAAGATCAAGGTCGACAACATCAACCTGACGTACGAGGGATTGATCCCACGTATCCAGAAGTCGATGCTCTCCAAGGACAAGGAGGCGATGCAGCCGCACATCCGGGCCTTCGTGGACCGGGCCGTGACCTTCACCGCCTGTCCCGACTGCGGCGGGACCCGGCTCAACGAGGGCGCCCGGTCCTCGAAGGTTCGAGGCATCAACATCGCCGAGGCGTGCGCCATGCAGATCAGCGATCTGGCCGAATGGGTCCGCGGCCTCGACGAACCGTCAGTAGCGCCGTTGCTCGAAGCATTGCAGCAGACCCTCGAGTCGTTCGTGGAGATCGGCCTGGGCTACCTCTCGCTCGACCGAGCGACGGGCACGCTGTCCGGCGGCGAGGCCCAGCGCACCAAGATGATCCGCCACGTGAGCTCCTCACTCACCGACGTCACCTACGTCTTCGACGAGCCGACGGTCGGGATGCACCCCCACGACATTCAGCGGATGAACGACCTGCTGCAGCGGCTCGGCGACAAGGGCAACACCGTGCTGGTCGTCGAGCACAAGCCAGAGGTGATCGACATCGCCGACCACGTCGTCGATCTCGGCCCCGGCGCCGGCACTGCCGGTGGCGAGGTGGTGTTCGAGGGCACGGTCGACGGGCTGCGGGCCAGCGGCACGCTGACCGGGCGGCACCTGGACGACCGGGCCGTCTTGAAGCCGTCGGTACGGACACCCTCGGGAGTGCTGGAGGTGCGCGGCGCCAGCACCCACAACCTGCAGGACGTCGATGTCGACATCCCGCTCGGCGTGCTGGTGGTGGTGACCGGCGTGGCCGGGTCGGGAAAGAGCTCACTGATCCACGGCTCGGTGTCGGGGCGGGACGGAGTGGTGTCGGTCGACCAGGGCGCGATCCGCGGCTCGCGGCGGAGCAACCCGGCGACGTACACGGGGTTGCTCGACCCGATCCGCAAGGCGTTCGCGAAGGCCAACGGCGTGAAGCCGGCGCTGTTCAGCGCCAACTCCGAGGGCGCCTGTCCGAACTGCAACGGCGCCGGCGTCATCTACACCGACCTGGCGATGATGGCCGGCGTCGCAACCACCTGCGAGGACTGCGAGGGGAAGCGGTTCCAGGCATCGGTGCTGGAGTATCACCTCGGCGGCCGGGACATCAGCGAAGTGCTCGCGATGTCGGTGACCGAGGCCGAGGAGTTCTTCGCCGCCGGCGAGGCGCGGACGCCCGCCGCGCACACCATCCTCGACCGGCTCGCTGACGTCGGGCTCGGCTACCTCCGCCTCGGCCAGCCGCTCCCCACGCTGTCCGGCGGCGAGCGTCAGCGCCTCAAGCTGGCGACCCACATGGCCCAGAAGGGCGGCGTCTACGTCCTCGACGAGCCGACCACCGGCCTCCACCTCGCCGACGTCGAGCGGCTGCTCAGCCTGCTCGACCGTCTCGTCGACTCCGGCAAGTCGGTCATCGTCATCGCCCACCACCAGGCGGCCATGGCCCACGCCGACTGGATCATCGACCTCGGTCCCGGCGCCGGCCACGACGGCGGCCGGATCGTCTTCGAGGGCACACCCGCCGACCTCGTCGCCGCCCGCTCCACCCTCACCGGCGAGCACCTCGCGGCCTACGCCGGCACCTGACCGGGGCCGGCGCGGACACGGTTCCGTCTAGCTTGTGAGTCGGTTGGAGTGAACGACATGGCCAACAAAGCGTCCAAGAAGTCAGCGAACGTCGCGAAGAAGGCCCCTGCAAAGAAGACCGCCGCGAAGCCGGTCCTCCTCGCAGGAGGCAACCCGCAGATCGCGAAGGGCGAGGGCGACGCCCCCGTGCAGGCCTACATCGCGGCCATGCCGGGCTGGAAACGCGACGTCGGGCGTAGCCTCGACGCACTCATCGTGCGCACCGTCCCCGACGTGCGCAAGGCTGTGAAGTGGAACTCGCCCTTCTACGGCGTCGAGGGCCAGGGCTGGTTCCTCAACCTCCATTGCTTCACGAAGTACGTCAAGGTGGCGTTCTTCCGTGGCGCGTCATTGCGTCCTCTCCCTCCGGGGGAGTCCAAGCACAAGGAAGTGCGCTACCTCGACATCCGCGAGGACGACCGGCTCGACGAAGCTCAACTCGCCGCTTGGGTGGAGCAGGCCAGCCGCCTGCCGGGCGAACACCTCTGACGCTCGGTGTCGTCTGACCCGAGTGTTTCCGGCCACCGAGGGTCTGCTGCGGGGACGCCCCGCAGCAGACCCTCGGTCGGCATCAAACACTCGGATCAGGGGAGGCGGCGCGTTCGCCGCGGCTGGCGACCTGTCGAGCCTCGGGCACGAGTGCGCCTCGGCTGTGGTGGGTAGGTCTCGGGCTGTCCACGAGGAGGTGGCCATGCCCAGCAAGTCAGCGAACGTCAAGAACGAGAAGCAGTACGAAGCGCTGAAGGACAAGGGAATGTCGAAGGAGCGCGCCGCGAAGATCGCCAACTCACCGAACGCCTCCAAGCACGGAGGCGAGAAGTCGCACTCCGGTTCTGGCAAGAGCAATCAGGGCGGTACCACTGCGCAACACAAGGCCGCGGGCCGGAAGGGCGGGAAGGCGACAGCCAAGAAGCACTGAGCCTGACCCGACGATCCCGGCATCGTCGGCACCGCCACATGCTCCGACGCTGATACCGGGCCGTGGGCCTGGTTCACTGGGTGCGTGGCGCGGCTGCTCGTCGTCAGCGATTCGCACCTGTCGCCATGCGCGCCTCACGCCGACGACCAATGGACCTCGATCGTGGCCGAGGTCGCCCGCAGCCAACCCGACCTGGTCGTGCATGCCGGCGACATCAGCATGAACGGTGCCGTCGATGCCGACGATCTGCGCCACGCCCGTCGACGACTCGATGAGCTGCCGGGGCGGTGGTTGGCCATCCCCGGCAACCACGACATCGGCGACATCGGGGACACGAGTGAACCGATCGACGAGCGACGGCGCGGCAACTATGCGGCGGCCTTCGGCGAAGGGTCGTGGGACGTCCGGCTGAGCGGTTGGCACCTCGTCGGCGTCGACGTCCAGACGCTGGCGTCGTCACTGCCTGCTGCGGGCGAGCTGTGGTCGTGGTTGGAGCGAACCGTCACCGGCGGCGATCCGACCGCCCTGTTCATCCACCGGCCGCTGGTGCCGCACCGTCGGGATGAGCTCGATGAGCCACGGCGCTATGTGACGGGCCGCAACCGCCGACGGTTGCTCGAGCTCGTGGATCACGGCGACGTACGGCTGGTGGTGAGCGGACACGTGCACCAGTGGCGCAACGTGGTGAGTGGCCGGTGCCGGCACGTGTGGGCGCCGTCGACGTGGTCGAGCCTTCCCGACGCCATCCAACCCAGGATCGGCACCAAGGTCACGGGAGCGGTCGAAGTCGAGCTCGGCGCCACGGTCACTGCGCGCCTCGTGCGACCAGCGGGTGTCGCCGACCTGATCGGCGACGTCGACTTCCCGTCGCCCTACGGTCGTCACGGTTGATCGATCAGGGTCACGCCACGACCAATGCCTGGGGGGCGGCCTGCTTGATGCGGGTCCTGAGCCACTTCAGTTGGATGGCGGTCTCGCCCTCGCAGCGACCGACGACGTCGATGAGGTCGGTGTCGCGCGCGCCCTTGGCGGCTTGTCCGACGACGGTCCAGGTGATGTCGCACTCGGCCGCCATGAGGTAGAGGTCGTGGAGGTCGCGTAGCAGGCCGAGGCCGCCCGTTCGGGTGCCGCTGAAGAGAGGCGTGTGGAGGCGGTCGGGTTCGTCGTCGGCTTCCTCGCCGTAGCGCTCGAGGCTCGGCTGAAGCAGGCCGACGTGGCGGTCACACCAGCCGGCGAAGCGGCGGCAGTCCTCGTCGACGTCGGGCTCGTCGCCGTGCGCGGCGGCGACCTCGCGGTGGGCAGCGGCGAGGCACAACTCGGCGTGGTGGAGGAGTCCGAGGTAGTGGGGGAGGTTCATCGTTCCGGCTCCGATGATCGAGATGGCCAGCGCGGGTTCACCTCCGGCGGTCGTCGGCACCGTCGGCGCAAGGGGCGCAGGACCGCCAACACTTGGCGCAGGCGACACCATCCCGTCGGCGTCCGCCACCTTGACCAGCCGGGCGGCGACGACCTTGAAGTGCGGCTGCTTCGAGACCGGGTCCCAGCTCGTGCGGGTGAGTTCGTTGGCGGCGCGGGCGGTGCCGTCGGGCCCTGAGGCGTCGCGGTCCCAGTAGCTGTAGTGGAAGGGGACGAACACGACACCGGGTCGGATGCCGCACACGCGGGCCCGGGCGCGGACCGTTCCGCGAGGCGAGGCCACGTCCACGACGTCGCCCTCACCGATCCCCGCGGTGTCGGCGTCCTGCGGCGAGATCTCCACCCAGACGTCGGGCGCGGCATCGTTGAGTTGCGGGACTCGGCCGGTCTTCGTGCGGGTGTGGAACTGGTACACGGTGCGGCCCGTGGTCAGCAGCAGCGGGTGCTCGCTGTCGGGGAGCTCGGGCCCAGGCTCGTAGTCGACGGCGTGGAGGAACGCCCGGCCTGCGGGTTGCCTGGCGCGATACTCCTCGCCGGTAAAGGCGGCTCCGGTCACGAGATCATGACCGAAGGTCTCGCAGTAGTCGGGATCGGTGTTGAAGACACCGTCGGTGTAGAGCCGCTCGGTGCCGTCGGGCCGCTCGGCGGTGCACGGCCATTGGATCCCGGAGCCGCCGCGCAGCCGGTCGTACGTGAGCCCGGAGTAGTCGCACGGACGACCGCGCGAGCACGCCTTCCACGCCTCGAACGCCGATTCGGCGTCGTGCCAGCCGATGAGCGGCCGGCCGTCGCGGTCGCGGAAGTCCATCCGCCGGGCGTAATCGAGGAAGATGTCGAGATCCGAACGGGCTGCGCCGGGCGGGTCGACGGCGCGCTCCGAGAGGTGCACGGTGCGGTCGGTGTTGGTGAACGTGCCGAGCTTCTCGCCCCACGCCGCCGCCGGCAGCACAACGTCGGCGAACCGGGCTGTCTCGGTGAGGAAGAGGTCCTGGACGATCACGAACAGGTCCGGTTGGGACAGGATCCGTCGGATCCGGGCGAGCTCCGGCAACGACACGGCGGGGTTGGTGCCCGCCACCCACAGCAGACGGATCGATCCTTGCTCGGCGTAGCGGAAGATCTGCATGGCATGCGTGGGAGGCGCCCAGTGGGGGATCATCGCCGGCTCGACGTTCCACAGCGCAGCGAGCTGTTCGATGTGGGCCGGGTTGTCCCAGTTACGCATCCCCGGCAGGTCGCCGTCGGCGCCTGTCTCGCGGTTGTTCTGCGCAGTCGGCTGCCCGTTCATCTGGAACACGCCGGCGCCGGGACGCCCGAGCATCCCGCGCAGTAAGTGGATGTTGTTGACCTGGCACGCCGCCGCTGTCGCCTGCCGCCCGTCGCGACGAGGCGCGGCGGCCAGCCATCGAGCGACAACTACCCGCGCATGGCCGCACAAATCCAATCAACGGGAGTGCCGTCGCGGTTCGTCGCAGAGTCGCAACCCGGCCCAGCACTCGCCGGTCCGGGATCTACACGAACGTCATGTCATCGGAGTCGGTTCGATCGACCGCGTGGCGGTGAGGAGGCGCGCTCGGCCGTCGGCCGGCAGACGCCCGGAAGCAGAACACGGCGACGATCACGAATGGCCACAGGACGAAGTGCCCGATGGTGAGCCAGACCACCACCGCCACGGCGATCGCGACGAAGGGCAGTCGCGTCATCGGGCCGGGCGGGACTCGCGAGCGCGGGCTTCGTTCGGTCTCCAACGACGGCAACTCGCGAAGCACGGCCCGTAGCTCGGTGCCGGTCCGCGCCGACAGGGTCTCCTCGACACGGGCCTCGAACTCGTCGAGCGTGAGGCGGCCGTCGGCCGTGTGCCGCTTGAGCACGTCAACGACCCGGTTGCGTTCTGCGTCCGACACACGGAGGTTTCCCGGCGCTGACGAGGTCGCTCGCCGGTAGCCCGGCGGACCGGATCGTTTCGTAGTCCCGGTCCTCGAATCGGTAGTGGCGGTGGGACGACCAGCACATCTGCGCCTCCTTGTGGCGAGCATACGCCGCGTCATGTGGCGGGTCGAGCGGGGCCATCGCCGGGGCGCTCGGCTCGATCCTCACCGCGAGCCGGTCCCGCCGACCGGCGTGTCAGCCCGTTTGCGTGGCGGCCGCCACGTTGGTCCGTAGTCGTTCGAGCAGCGCCTGAAGGTGGTCGAGCTCGTCGTCGGTGAAGCCTTGGCGGAGGCGCTGGTCGAAGACGATCACCACGGTGAGCATTCGTGAGAAGAGAGCTTCGCCGGCGTCGGTGAGCGCGATTCGCTGGGTGCGGCGGTTCTCGGCGGCTCGATGCCTGGTTCGTCCGCCCCAACCTGGCCGCCAACCACATCCAGGTGTATCCGGCCCTGTATCGGAGAATCTGAGCCGATCGACACCGCGACCTGGTCGCTGCCCGCATTGACAGTGGCGACGCCGAGCCCCATAATCATCATGATCAATTCCTGAGGGGAAAGCAGAAAGGGGCACCGCGTGCCAGGTCCGCTTGTGGGGGTTCGGGTTCTGGAGGTGGCGAGCTATGTGTTCGTCCCGGCGGCCGGCGCGATCCTCGCCGATTGGGGTGCGGACGTGTTGAAGGTGGAGCATCCGGGTGTCGGTGATCCGTCGCGCAATACGGCAGCGTGGGGGGTGCCGGCGAGGGTCAAGGGCGTGTCCCACCTGTTCGAGGTCGGCAATCGGGGCAAGCGGGCGATCGGGCTGGACATCGCCACGCCGGAGGGCCATGAGATCTTGATGACGCTGGTCGATGACGTCGACGTGTTCCTGACCAATCTGTTGCCGGCGGCCCGCCGCAAGCTGGCCATCGACCCCGAAGACGTGATGGCCCGCAACCCGCGTGTGGTGTACGGGCGGGGGAGTGCCCAGGGGCCGCGGGGGACGCTCGCCGGGCGCGGCGGGTTCGATGGGATCACGTACTGGGGGCGGTCGGGAGCGGCGATCGGTGCGCAGGCCCCGGGCCAGGAGTTCCCGTCGCCGATGCCGGGACCCGGCTTCGGCGATCTGCAGTCGGGCATGGCGATGGCCGGGGGGATCGGGGCTGCCCTGTTCAAGCGGGAGCGCACCGGTCAGGGCGTCGTCGTCGACGTCTCGTTGCTCTCGGTCGGGCTGTGGGCGATGGGCATGACGGTGTCGGGGACGAGTGTGCTCGATGTCGACGAGCTGCCCTACCAGGGACATTTCGCCTCACCGAACCCGCTGACCAACCAGTACCGCACGAGCGACGGCCACTTCATCGCCCTGGCGTTCTTGCAGGCCGACAAGTACTGGCCGGAGTTCTGCATGACCGTGGACCGGCTGGAGTGGCTCGCCGACGAGCGTTTCTCGACGGCCGAGGACCGCCGTGTCAACGCGGCGGCCTGCGTGGAGCTGCTCGACGAGTTGTTCGCCGAGCGCACGCTGGCGGAGTGGCAGGAGATCCTGGCCCGTCAGGAGGGCCAGTGGGACGTGTTCCTCAAGGCCGGGCGAGTCCGCGACGACGAGCAGGTGCTGGTCAACGAGTACGCCCAATGCGTCGAGCACGACGGCGACGGCAAGGTCGTGCTGGTGCCGGCGCCGGCCCAGTTCGACGGCGAGGTCACCCAACTCGGCAAGGCGCCGACGCTCGGATCGCACACCGATGCCGTGCTCGCCGCCCACGGCTACGACGAAGCGACGATCACCGATCTCCGGACGCGCGGCATCATCGGCTGAACGGGGAGTCGCCCGTCGGTCACCACGTGGACGGATCATGCTCGCACTTGACGGGGTTCATCATGATGAATACGCTAGCGCGTGAAGTCGCTGGCAGGGGGTCAGCGCCACGCTCGGGCGTGCGACGACGACGGGGGTCCCCAACAGATGACGGACGAGACGATCGACCGCACGACCGCCGGTCGCGACCTGGGAGGGTGCCCGGTCATGCACCTCGAGGTGGCCCACGAGCAGGCCGCGGGGCTGTACTGGCAACAAGGTGACGAGCTGCGCGAGAACACGCCGGTCTTCTTCAACACCCACGCCCAGGGGTACTGGGTGGTCAGCCGCTATGAGCAGGTCAAGGAGATGTACCAGAACGTCGAGCTGTTCTCCAGCGAGTCGTTCACGGCCTGGGAGCCCAATCCGCCGTACCGGTTCGTCCCGACGCAGATCGATCCACCCGAGCACATCAAGTACCGCCAGCTGCTGAACCCCAAGTTCTCACCGGGTGCCATCAATCGCAACGAGCCCCAGGCGCGGGAGATCGCCGCCCGCTTGATCCGCGAGGTCGCCCCTCGTGGCGAGTGCGACTTCGTGGCCGAGTTCGCCATCCGCTTCCCGACCGAGGTGTTCCTCGACCTGATCGGGCTGCCGACCCAGGACGCCGATCTCCTCGTGCCGTGGGTCGAGGACTTCTTCATCGGCCTCCACGGCGCCGAGGACACCCAGCCGGCGATGGTCGCCGCGCTCGAGGGCATCCGCAACTACTTCGTCGAGCTGGTCGCCGAACGGCGCGAGCACCCGCTCGACCCTGCCGTCGACCTGGTGACCCACCTGATGCAGTCGACCGTCGATGATGCCCCGCTCGATGAGACCGTGCTCCTCGACATGTGCACCGTGCTCGTGCTCGCCGGGCTGGACACGACCCGCGGGCAGCTCGGTTACCTCTTCCAGCACCTCGCCGAGAACGCCGACGACCGCCGGCGCATCATTGACGACCCCTCGCTGGTGCCGAGCGCCGTGGAAGAGTCGTTGCGCGTGAACTCGATCATCTTCACGGACTCGCGCAAGGCGACGAGGGACGCCGACTTCCACGGCTGTCCGGTCAAGAAGGGTGACATGGTGATGGGCATCGTCGCCGCGGCCAACCGCGATCCTCGCCGCTACGACCGTGCCGACGAGTTCATCATCGATCGCAAGGGCGCCACCCACTTCGGTTTCGCCGCCGGACCCCACCGTTGCCTCGGCGCGCACCTCGCCCGGCGGGCCATGCAAGTCGCCGTCGAGGAGTGGCACAAGGTGATCCCCGACTACCAGATCGCGGCAGGTGCGCAGCTGACCGAGCGGGGCGGCCAGCTCACTCTCGTGTCGCTCCCACTCGTCTGGGACGTCGCGACGACCACCGAGGAGGCGTCATGATCAAGCTGACCGTCGATGCCGAGCTCTGCACCGGACACGGCCGCTGCTACACGGTGGCGCCCGACCTCCTGACCTACGACGAGGAAGGATTCGTCACGGTCCGCGGCCAGACCATCGAGATCCCGGCCGGGCAGGAGTCGGCCGCGCGAGACGCCGAGATGGCGTGCCCCGAGAGCGCCATCACGATCACCGAGACCGCCGACTCGTGACCTCCGACCGGACCGTCGACGCCGCACCCGTACGGGCGGGGGAGGACCTCGACTGGGTGCGCCTGGAGGAATACCTTCGCGCCCACGTTCCCGAGCTCGGCGGTCCCTTCGACGTGCTGCAGTTCCCGAACGGCTCCGCCAACCTGACCTACCTCGTGCGCATCGGCGACGACGAGCTCGTCGTCCGCAGACCGCCGTTCGGCCAGCTCGCTCCCGGCGCCCACGACATGAAGCGCGAGTTCCGCGCCCTCGACGCTCTCTCCCGGCACTTCGACCCGGCGCCCCGGCCGTACCTCTTCTGCGACGACCACGACGTGATCGGCTCCGACTTCCTCGTCGTCGAGTACCGCCGTGGCGTCGTCGTGTGGGATGTCATCCCCGAGTCGATGGCCCGTCACCCCGATGTCGCGCACGCGCATCGGCAACGCCGTGGTCGACGCGCTCGCCGAGTTGCATCTCTTCGACCCCGTCGCCGTCGGTCTCGGCGAGCTCGGCCGTCCCGTCGGGTTCGTCGAGCGGCAGGTCAGCGGGTGGACGCGACGCTGGGAGCTCGTCGACACGGGGCGTGTCCCGGCGATGGCCGTCGTCGCCACCCGGCTCGCCGACACGCTCCCGGCGACCGGTGACCGACGCGTGTCGTCGATCCTGCACAACGACTACAAGATCGACAACTGCCAGTTCGATCCGGCGGAACCCGACCGCGTCCACTCGATCTTCGACTGGGACATGGCCACGCTCGGCGACCCGCTGGTCGATCTCGGGACGTTGCTCAACTACTGGCCCGATCCGGACGATCCGGACGACGACCGGCCCTTGCACGTCGCCGGCCTCGAGCGTATGGGGCTGCCGTCACGTGCCGCCGTGGTCGCCCGCTACGCCGAGCGCACCGGCTTCGACGTCGCCAGCGTGCCCTGGTTCGAGGCCTTCGCCACCTGGAAGACCGCGGTCGTGCTCGAGCAGCTGTACCAGCGCTATGTGCGCGGCGAGAGCACCGACCCGCGCATGGCCGAGCGCGGCGGACCGGTGGCCCGGCTGGCCGACCGGGCCGGCGCCATGCTCGATCGCCTCTGACCACGACGATGCCCCGGAGAAAGGGAGATCACCATGGATGACCTCGAACAGGTCGTGCGGTCGCTGGCCGACCGCGCCGCAGTCGAGCAGGTGCTGCTGCGCTATGCGTCGGCGATCGACATCAAGGACTACACGACGTTGCGGCAGCTCTTCTGTGAGGACATCACGGCCCGCTACGGCGAGGTGGCCGTCGAGGGCGCCGACGCGCTGGTCGAGTGGATCGACGGCATGACCGTCGACAACGCTTGGCAGCACCACTTCCTGAACGTGTACCACGTCGACCTCGTCAGCGACGTCGAGGCCACGGCGCTGACCTACCACACCTCCCATCAGACCAAGCGGGCGACGCCGGATCGGTGCACGAAGATCGTCGCCCGGTATCACGACACGCTGCGCAAGGTCGACGGCACGTGGAAGATCGCCGACAAGGTCATGGAGATCGGCTGGACCGAGGAGACCCAGGCCGAGCAGGCCCGGGCGGACGCATGACTGCCGTCGCCAACGGCCTGGCGCGCGACGACGAGACGTTCCACCACCGGGACCGTTGCGCGATCAGCGGGATCGGCTCCACCGACTTCTCGCGCGACTCAGGGCGGAGCGACCTCACGCTCGCCACACAGGCAGCGTTGGCGGCGATCACCGACGCCGGGCTGACACCGCAGGACATCGACGGCATCGTCCGCTGCGACTCCGACCTGGTGTGGCCCAACGACCTCGTCGAATCGCTCGGGATGACGAAGCTGGAGTACTTCGGAGCGGCCGGGCCGGGCGGCGTGGCGCCATGCGGGCTCGTGGGCCAGGCGGTCGCGGCGATCGTGTCCGGGCAGGCGACGAACGTGCTCGTCTACCGTGCGCTCAACGGGCGTTCGGGACGGCGGTACGGGCTCAGTCCCGTCGTCGCCGACCGCGTCGGCGGCGGGGGCACGTACGACGAGTACTTCCTGCCGTACGGGTTGCTCACGCCGGGCCAGATCTTCGCTCTCATCGCCCAGCGCCACATGCTCGAGTTCGGATCCAACGAGAAGGACCTCGGCCACATCGCCATCGCCTGTCGCAACCGCGCCATCGCCAACCCGGAGGCGCAGATGTACGGACGTCCATTGACGATGGACGACTACCTGGCGGCGCGGATGATCAGCTGGCCGCTGCGCCTGTTCGACTTCTGCCTGGAGACCGATGGGGCCTGCGCCGTCGTCGTCACGAGCACCGAGCGAGCGCTGGACGCGCCTCGACCGCCGGCGCTGATCCGGGCCGTCGCCCAAGGCAGCCTGGTCGCGCCACAGCCGGGCATCCAGTTCCCCGTCGTGCTGCGCGAGTCGATCACGACGCTGCCGGCGAAGCCGACGGCCGACACGCTGTACCGCCGTGCCGGCCTCGGACCGGCGGACATCGACGTGGCGCAGCTGTACGACTGCTTCACCATCACCGTGTTGCTGCAGCTCGAGGACTTCGGCTTCTGCGCCAAGGGGGAGGGCGGCGCGTTCGCCTCCAGCGGGGCGATCGAGCATGGCGGCCAGCTGCCGATCAACACGGGCGGCGGCCATCTCTCGGGCGGCTACATCCACGGCATGAACCACATCGTCGAGGGCGTCAAGCAGATCCGTGGCGAGTCCACGTCACAGGTCGAGGGGGCCGAGACCTGCCTCGTCACGAGCACGCCGCTGCCGCCGGGCAGCGCGCTGATCCTGCGGAGGGCGTCGTGAGCGAGGGAGCACCAGTGACCGGATTGCTGCCGGTTGACGACGACCGCGACACCGGCGGCTTCTTCGAGGCGGCGCGCCGGGGGGAGCTCGTCGTGCGGGCGTGCGCCGCGTGCGGTGCGTTCCTGCATCTGCCGCGGGCTTACTGCCGGACGTGCGGCAGCTGGGAGGGCCGCTGGCAGCCCGTCTCGGGCCGGGCCAGCCTGCACTCGTGGACGGTGGTGGAGCATCAGGTCCACCCGATGTACCCGACGCCGTACACCGTGGTGCTGGTCGAGCTCGACGACGCACCGGGGGTGCGCTACGTCGGCAACCTCGCCGGTCGGCCCGATCTCCGTGAGGGCATGCCGATGCGCGTCCGCTTCGACGACGCCGGCGACGGCGTGACGCTGCCCAACTGGGAGCCGACACCGTAAGTGTTCGCCAGCCTGTACGCGCGAAGGCGTCAGGAGAGCAGGTCGACGATGGTCGTCGGACCGAGGTGGCGCAGGGCGCGCTCGGCGGCGCCTTCGAGGTGCAGGCGCCAGAACGCCTCGGCCGCCTCGGCCTCGCCGCGCTCGATGAGGTCGACCACGTGGCGGTGGTGCTCGTTGGCCTCGTTCGTGTACTCGCGCTCGAAGCCGATGGCGCGGGCGAACGTCTCGTGGTGGTGGCGATCGACGATCTCCACGAACAGCTCGGCGAGGATCGTCAACGTGCTGTTGCCCGTCCGCTCGACGAGCATCTCGTGGAACAGCGTCGCCGCCGAAGCGAAGGCGTCCGGCTCGTCGAGCAGCTGCCCCTCCACCTCGAGTTGGGCGCGGAGGGCGCCGACGACCTCCGGTGACGCCTCCTCGGCGAGCATCCTCACCGCCCCCGGCTCGATCACCCGCCTGGCCGCGAAGAGATCTTCCATCGTGGTCTGGCGGACCTGCATCTGCAGGGCGACATGGCGCGCCGCGACCGCCATGTCCGGCACGTGGACCTGCCCGCCCTGGGCACCGCGCTTGATCGTGACCAGCCCCTCGGATTCGAGGATGCGCAGCGCCTCGCGCAACGTCGGGCGGGAAACCTTGTACACGTCGAGCAGGGCCGGCTCGTTGGGGAGCGTGTCGCCGAGCGGCAGCTGGCCGCGGATGATCTTGCGCCGCAGGTCGTTGGCGACCAGCTCGGCGACCTTGGGGACGCGCATCGGGCCCCCCGGGGGGCCGATCCGGCGTGCTCCCATGGTGTCCACCTCCCGATCATGGCACTTCGTGCACTCCTCTGCAGAGCACCACGATTGACAGCCATGTCTCACTTATCTATATTTCTGTGGATCGAGAGGGGGAAGCGTGAGCGCCACCACCGCTGACCAAGGCACGGCAGCCGGCCCGCTGGCCGGTCTGCGCGTCCTCGACCTGACGCGCGGCATGCCCGGGGCGATCGCCACGATGTTGCTGGCCGACTACGGTGCCGAAGTCCTGCTCGTCGAGGCCGCCGGCGGGTCCCCCCTGCGGCGGACCGGCGCCCACAGCATCTGGAACCGGGGCAAGCGCAGCCTCGTCCTCGACCTCGACACTCCTGCGGGTCAGCGGGAGGCCGCGGCGCTGGCGGCCGATGCCGACGTCGTGGTCGAGGACCGGCGTCCTGGCGCGATGGCGCGACGCTCGCTGGGCTACGCCGACATCACCGCCGCCAACGACGATGTCGTGTACTGCTCGATCTCGGCGTACGGGCAGCAGGGCAGTCGCCGCGACCGCCTTGGCTATGACGCCGCCGTCGCCGCCCACCTCGGCATCGTCAACGAGTGGGGCGGCAGCCGCGAGGGGCCGATCTTCCTCGGGCACCCGGCGATCGACTACTCCACGGCGCTCCTGGCCACGATCGGGATCCTGGCGTGCGTGCGCAGCCGCATCGTCAGCGGCGCCGGCGACCACGTCGACGTCTCGATGCTCGACGGAGCACTGGCCCTCTACCCGATGAACTGGTACAGCGAGAGCGCCGGCAAGGCGATCAATCGCAAGAGCGCGACGGGCGACCTGCAGTTCGGCAACAAGCGACTGCTGCTGCGGATGTTCGAGTGCAGCGACGGCCGCCGTATCCAGATCCACACCGGCGCGGCCGGAGCGTTCGACCGGGCGATGTCCGTGTTCGGGCTCGGCGAGGAGATCAGCACGACGCAGGGCGACGTGCAGATGGACAGCCTGCTCACCGATCGCGACCTGGAGATCCTGGCGACCAAGCTCCCCGATGTCCTGCGGACGCGGCCGCTCAGGGAGTGGCTGGAGCTGCTCTGGGCCAACGAGGTCGCCGCCTTGCCCGTCGGCATCCCAGGGGAAGCGCTCGACGACGATCAAGTTCGGTACGCCGGCATCGTGGCCGGCCTCGATGATCCGGTGCTCGGGCCGATCGAGGTGGTCGGTCCCTGCATCCTGCTGTCCGAGACACCCGGGCGTATCTCCCGCGCCGCGCCCCGCCTCGACGAGGACGGCGAGGCCGCGCGGACGCACGGATGGGTTTCGGCCGGGCTGCCGGTGGCGCGAGACGGCGCGCCACTGGCCAGCCCACTCGACGGTGTCCACGTCGTCGAGTTCGCCACGTTCTTCGCTGCGCCGTACGGCCACCGCCTGCTCTCCGACCTCGGCGCCGAGGTGATCAAGATCGAAGCGCTGGTGGGTGATCCCATGCGCCCACTCGCCGAGATCTTCGAGGGCGCCAACCGTGGCAAGCGGGCCATGGCCGCCGACCTCAAGCATCCCGAGGCAGCCCAGCTCGTCCGCGACCTGCTGGCCCGAGCCGATGTCGTGCAGCACAACCTGCGGCCTGGCGTGGCTGAGCGGTTGGGGATCGACGACGAGTCCGTGCGTGCCGTCAGCCCAGACATCGTGTACCACTACTCGCCGGGCTATGGATCGTCCGGCCCGAAGTCGATGCTGCAGAGCTTCGCCCCGCTCGTGTCGGGATTCGTCGGCCAGTTCGCCATCGGCGCCGGCGAGGGCAACACGCCGCGGCCGACGTTCGGCAACGAGGACTACTACAACGGGCTGCTCGGCGCGTCCGCCTGCCTCCTCGGCCTGATCCACCGCGAGCGCACCGGTGTCGGCCAAGTCGTCGAGTGCCCGCAGTTGCACTCCTCCGTCTTCACCACGAGCGAGTACTACAAGCGCGCCGGCCGCTACGAGAGCGTGATCCCGCCGCTCGATTCAGGCCAGTACGGGTGGAGTGCCGGCTACCGCTTGTACCAGTGCCTCGACGCGTGGATCTGCGTCGCGTGCACCCGGCCCGAGGACATGACCGCTCTGGTCGAGGCCGTGGTGCCGGAGGAGCCGCGAGCGACGTTGAGTCCCGACGATGTCGCCGTCGACGCCCCGACGGCAGGCCCGGCCGCGGCACTGCTGGAGTACCACTTCGTCGAACGCCTGGTCGAGGACTGGTTGGACGTCCTCGGCGCCGCCGGTGTTCCCGCCGAAGCCGTCCGCGAGGACTCGTGGATGAACCGGGACGCCTTCCTCGAGCCGGAGATGCTCGCCGACCGGCGGATCTACGCCTTCGCGCACCCGCTCCACGGCGGCATCCGCATCGTCGGCGACCTCGTCCACCTGCAGCGGCAGTCGCCGGCGGGCCGGGGGCGGGCACCGCTGCTCGGCGAGCACACCCGCGACATCCTGACCGAGCTCGGCTACGACGGGGCACGCATCGACGAACTCGTCGAGGCCGGTGCGGTCGGGGAGTCAGCCGGCGTCGCCCGCCGGGCCTAGCAGGCTGCGCGGCTGCTCGAACTCGCCGATGGCGAACGGCGACGGTCCGGCGATCGTCGTCAGCCCACCGTCGATCGTCAGCACCTGGCCGGTGACGAACCAGCTGTCGTCGCTGGCGAGGTACAGCGCGCCGGCGGCGATGTCGGCCGGTTGCGCCGGCCGGTCGAGGAGAGCGTTGCCGGCGAGGACCCGGTTGGCGCCCTCGATGTCGGCGGCGTCGCCGGTGAGGATCTCCGCCGTCATCGCCGTGACGGTCGCCCCCGGCACGATCGCGTTGACGCGGATGTTGTGTGGTCGGAGCTCGGCGGCGACCGATCTCGTCAGACCGAGGAGGCCGGCCTTGGCCGCCGAGTAGACGTGCGGTCCGACACCGCCGACGACGCCGGCCGGGCTGGACGTGGACAGGATCACGCCTGCGCGGCGGGGGATCATCACGGCCGCGGCGTGCTTCATGCCGAGCAGCGCACCGCGCAGGACGACGGCGATCGTCCGGTCGACGTCGGCCAACTCGAGCCGGGCGATCGAGCCGACGGCTCCGATGATCCCGGCGTTGTTGAACATGATGTCGAGCTGTCCGAACTCGGTCACGGCGAGGTCGACAGCGGCGCGGACGTCGGGCTCCTCGGTGACGTCCGTGCGGATGAACCGGGCCGCTTCGCCGAGTTCGGCGGCGAGCTGGGTGCCCTGCTCGACGAGCAGGTCGGCGATGACGACCCGCGCGCCGTGCTCGACGAACAGCCGCACGGTCGCCGCACCGATGCCGACGGCGCCTCCGGTGACCACGGCAGTGCGCCCGCCGAGGCGATCACCGCTCACGTCAGACCCTCGGACCGAGCATCAGACCCTCGGGGACCGGAGACATCGCCCAGCCGGCGCCGAGATCGGTGTGCACGTCGAGGACGATCGTCTTGTCGATGATGCGCGCGCCGTCGTCGGTGACGTCGACGACGTCGCGGTAGGCGCCCCAGCCGATGACCGAGCGGGCGTCGGCGCTGACGAAGAAGAAGTACGAGTCGATGCCGACACGGCCGTCGGGCAGCACCTCGCCGACCTGGTTCGTGAGGAAGTGCCGGCGGGTGCCGGGCTCGGCGGCGAAGGCCGCGGCGTAGAACGTGGCGACGTCGTCGATGCCGCGGTGCTCCCGGTTCGGGAGGCGCAACACGACGTCGGGCGCGAACACACTGGCGCGCAGGGCGTCGACGTCCTTGTCGTCGCACGCCCTGCCGTATCGGACCGTCACCGCCTTGGCCAGCTCGACCAGCTCGAGCCGCCGGACCCGCTCGGCGAGGTCGTCGGTCGTCATCGGCGTGACCCTACTCGGCCGGTTCTCCGGAGGATCGCTCCCGCTCAGCGGGAGCGAGGAGCGTCAGAAACGGGAGGGATCGAGGCCACCTACCGCCTCGTCAGATCGCCGTGTACCCACCGTCCGCGGCGAGCGCCACGCCGGTGATGAACGAGGCATCGGCGGACAGCAGGAAGGCGATCACGCCGGCGATCTCACTGGCGTCGGCCAGCCGGTCGTCCGGCGGTCGCACCCACGCCGACGGCGCGGCGGCACGGCGCCGGCTCTCGCCGGACAGCGCCTCGGTGTTGGCCAGCAAGCCGGTGCGCACCTTCCCCGGGCAGACGCAGTTGGCCCGCACGCCGCGGTCGGCGTACTCGGCGGCCACCGCACGGGTGAACTGCAGCACCCCGCCCTTGGACGCGTCGTAGCTGGGCGATGGACCTGCTGCGACGAGCGAGGCGACCGAACCGATCGTGACGATCGCTCCGCCGCCGCGCGCGATGAGGTGGGGGAGGGCGTGCTTGACGCTGAGGAACGTGCCGGTCAGGTTGATGCGCAGCACGAGCTCCCACTCCTCGAGCGTGGTCTCGTGGGTGTCGCTCGAGCGGGCGATGCCGGCAGCGGCGACGACCGCGTCGAGACCGCCGAGGGCATCGGCGGCCGACGCGACGGACGCCGCCACAGCCCCCTCGTCGGCGACGTCGGCGGTGAGTCCGAGCCCCGAGCCGGCGGGCAACCCCGCCACCACGTCGTCGGCCGCGCCCGCGCGGGCGTCGAGCACGGCGACGCGCCAGCCGTCGTTGGCCAGACGTGCCGCCGCGGCGGCACCGATGCCGCTGCCTCCGCCGGTGATCAGCACACTCCCCGTCATGCGACCACCCCTTCGGAGCGCAGCGCGGCGATCTGCGCCGAGTCGTACCCTGCCGCCCCGAGCACCTCGTCGGTGTCCGCGCCCGGCTCGCTGCGGCGGCAGGCGACGGCGCCCGGTGTGCGGCCGAGGCGCGGAGCCGGCGCCGGATGCGGGATGCCGTCGACGGCGACGATGGTCTCGCCGGCGGTGATCTGCGGGTGCTCAGCCACCTCGGCGAGGCGCAGCACCGGCGTGACGCATGCGTCGACCCCCTCGAAGCGCGCCGCCCACTCGTCGCGCGTGCGGGTGGCGAAGCGGTCGGCGAACAGGTGCCGCAATGGCTCCCATTGCGTCCGATCGTCACGGTCGGGCAGGTCGGTCGGGTCCATCCCGAGCCCGTCGAGGAGGTGGGCGTAGAACTGCGGTTCCAGGGCGCCGACGGCGACGAACTCGCCGTCGGCGCAGCGGTAGGTGTCGTAGTACGGCGCTCCGGTGTCGAGGTGGTTGGTGCCGCGCTCGTCGTTCCACGTCCCGGCATGCTGGGCCTCCAGCCACGGACCCATGAACAGCACGGTCCCGTCGAGCATCGCCGCGTCGACGACCTGGCCGACACCGCTCGCCGACCGCTCGAACAGGGCGCAGGCGATCCCGTAGGCGAGCAGCAGACCGCCGGCGCCGAGGTCGGCGATGATGCTGAGCGGGGGCACGGGTGCCTGCCCGGCGCGACCGAACGCGCCGAGCGCCCCGCCGACGGACAGGTAGTTGATGTCGTGTCCGGCGCGGTCGGCGAGCGGGCCCGACCGGCCCCATCCGGTCATGCGGCCGTACACGAGGCGGGGGTTGCGCGACGTGCACGCATCGGGTCCGATCCCGAGGCGTTCGGCCACGCCAGGCCGGTAGCCCTCGATGAGCACGTCGGCGCCGGCGACGAGCTGCAGCGCCACGGCGAGACCGCCTGGCTGCTTCAGGTCGACGGCCACGGATCGGCGCCCGCGGTCGAGGACGTGCTGCGGCTGCGGAGCGCCACGAGGGCGATCGACGCGGATCACGTCCGCACCCATGTCCGACAGCACCATCCCGCAGAACGGGATCGGACCGATGCTCGCCAGTTCCAGCACACGGATGCCGCGCAGCGGGCCGCGAGGCCCGTCCGGTTCGACCACCGGAGACTCGGCGGCGTCGCCTCGCACCCACCCGACCATAGACAACGGCCAGCGACCGTGGGCGAACGGCTGCCGGCCGGGCCCCCTGATGGTCGGAAAGGAACCCTTTGGTACCGTGGCGGCGACCCGGACCTCCGATCTGAAGGAGACGAGATGGGCATTCGGCTCGCGCTGCGCTACGACATGCGCGCACCCGCGTTCGGCGCCCCGGCGACCGAGCTGTACCCGGCGGCGGTCGAGCAGTGCGCCATCGCCGACGCGGCGGGGTTCCAGACGGTGTTCCTCGCCGAGCACCACGGCGCCGACGACGGCTACTGCCCGTCACCGATGGTGCTCGCCGCGGCGATCCTCGGCCGGACGAAGCAGATGACCGTGCACTTCTCCGCGCTCATCGCCGTGCTGCACAACCCGTTGCGGCTGGCCGAGGACCTCGCCGTGCTCGACCTCGTCTCCGGCGGTCGCATCGAGATGACCCTCGGCATCGGCTATCGCCTGCACGAGTACGAGATGTTCGGCGTGCAGAAGTCGAAGCGCGTCAAGGTGCTGGAGGAGACGATCGGCGTGCTCGAGAAGGCGTGGAGCGGCGAGCCGTTCGAGTACCAGGGCATGACGGTGCAGATCCTGCCGACGCCCGTGCAGAAGCCGCGGCCGCCGATCTACATCGGTGGGTCGACCGAGGCGTCGGCGATCCGGGCGGCGCGCTACGGCGACGACTTCATGCCGGCCACGCCGCAGCTGTACGAGGTGTACGCCGAGGAGTGCCGGCGCCTCGGCAAGCCGGTGACGGGCGGTCCGGGACCGAAGGGGCCGCTGTTCCTCTTCGTCACGCACGATCCCGAGCGCAGCTGGCAGATCGTCGGTCCGCACGTGATGTACACGTCCAACTCCAACGCCGAGTGGGCGAAGGAGCGCGGCGTCGGTGCCACGCCGTACCCGCCGATCACGGACGTGTCCGAGTTGCAGGCGAACCCGCAGTTCGCCGTCGTCACCCCTGCGGACTGCGTCGAGCTCGTCAGCGCCCTCGGCCCCGACGCCGAGATCACGTTGCACCCGCTGATGGGTGGGCTGGCGCCCGACGTCGGCACCGCCAGCCTCGAGCTGTTCACCACCGAGGTCCTCCCCGAGCTGGCCAAGCGTGGCGCGTGGGTCGCCCCGAACGACTCGGGGACCACACCATGAGCATCGCCATCGTGGGTGTCGGCGAGACCGACTACGCGTGGAAGGACCCACGGCCACCGGTCGCGCTGGCGGTCGACGCGGTGCAGCGCGCCCTCGCCGACGCCGGTCTCACCGGTGCCGAGGTCGACGGCGTCGTGACGGAGTCCTACACGCTCGCCAACAAGGCACCGGCCGATCTCGTGGCCGCTCGCATCGGCGTGCGCGATCGGGCGTTCAGCGCCCACATGGGCATCGCCGGGTCAGGGACGGTCGGGGCCACGGCGCTCGCCCGCATGGCCATCGAGTCCGGCGAGGCCTCCGTCGTCGTCAGCTACTACGCGATCAACCTCAGCGCCCGGGGCGCGGGAGGGGCCTATGCGGTCCATGCCGGCGACCGCGCCAAGGCGGCGTTCGAGATGCCCTTCGGCTACTACGGCCAGCCGGTGTACTTCGCCGCCGCGGCAGCCCGGTACCGCCACCAGTTCGGCCTCGAACCCGAACAGCTCGGCGCGGTGGCGTTGGCCGCTCGGGCGCATGCCCAGCGGACGCCGAACGCGCTGCGCCGTGAGCCGCTCGGGATGGACGACTACCTCGCCAATCCGCTCGTCGCCGATCCCCTCCGCAAGCTGGACTGCTGCTTGGTCAACGACGGTGGGGTGGCCTTCGTGATGACGAGCCTCGAGCGGGCCCGCGACCTCCGCCACCGCCCCGCCGTCGTGGCCGGCGTCGGCTTCGGATCGAAGGCGGTCCCGCAGTCCGGCTACTTCAGCCAGAGCAGCGACCTGCTCACGACGGCGGCCACGATCTCCGGGCCGAAGGCCTATCGCCAGGCCGGGCTGACACCCGCCGACGTGGACGTCGCCGAGATCTACGACTGCTTCACCATCTCGATGCTCCTGCAGTTCGAGGACCTCGGGTTCGCCGAGAAGGGCACAGGCGCCCAGGTCGCCGCGTCCGGCGCCATCGCGCCGGGCGGGAGCCTGCCGGTCAACACCCACGGCGGCCTGCTGGCCCAGTCGTACCTCGTCGGCGGCAACCACGTCGTCGAGGCGGTGCGCCAGCTGCGCGGCGACCGCGGCGAGGCCCAGGTCGCCGGCGCGGAGGTCGCCCTCGTGGCCGGTCTCGGGGCGCCCGAGCACGCCACGCTGCTGCTCACGGCGGACCGCTGATGGGGTTGCCGCACTACGACCCGCCGATCGACGACGAGATCGCCGCGCCCTTCTGGGCCGCCATCGACGAGGGCCGCATCGTGCTGCCGCGCTGCTCGAAGTGCGGCCGATGGCAGTGGTACCCCGACGAGGCCGGCCCGGACTGCGCGGGCGCGTCGTGGCAGTGGCAGGAGGTCGCCACGACGGGCACGGTGCACACGGCGACGCGCGTCGAGCGGGCGTTCCTGCCCGGCGGCCACGCCGACGTGCCCTACGTCGTCGCCTTCGTCGAGCTCGACGGCGTCGACGGCGTGCGCCTCGTCGCCAACCTGGCCGACGACACCACCGTCACCATCGGCGACCGGGTGCAGGCCTCCTTCGTCGACCTCGGCGACCGCCGCCATCTCGTCTTCGTGCCGGCGTGACCGCTTCAGGAGTCCCACTCCAGGGGGACGGTCATCAGCATCAGCTGACCGCCGCGCTCCATGATCTGCTCGTCGGTGGCGAGGCGGAAGTGGGGGATGCGTTGCAGCCACTCCTCGAGGACGACGATCAGTTCGACCCGGGCGAGGTGGGCACCGAGGCAGCGGTGGGCGCCGGCGCCGAACCCCAGGTGCTTCTTGAAGGCCCGGTCGATGACGAACTCGTCCGGGCTCTCGAACCGGCGCGGGTCGCGGTTCGCCTGGGCCAGCCCCAGCCACACCATCTCGCCCTGCTTCATCGGGCAGCCGTGGAAGTCGATGTCCTCGTTGATGTAACGGCCGTCCTGGAACACCAAGGCATACAGGCGGACGAACTCCTCGACGGCGTCGGGGATCTTCTCCGGGTGGTCGATCAGGAGCTGCCGGTCGTCGGGGTGCGTCGCGAGGTGGTGGAAGATGTAGCCGAGGGCGCTGCGCGTCGTGTCCAGCCCGGCCAGCATGATCGTCATGCACAGCGTGAGGATGTCTTCGCGGCTGATCGGCTCGCTGCCCATCTTCGACTGCAGCAAGAAGGAGACGAAGTCCCTCCCGACGTCACCGGGGTGCTCGACGCGGTCGGCGATGACGCGCTCGAAGTACTGCTTGATCTCGTCCGCCGCGGCCGCCTGCTCGGCGGGATCGCCACCGAAGAACCCGGAGAAGATCGTCTCCACCCGCGGCAGCATGAAGGCGCCGTCCTCGACGGGCAGACCGAGGATGCCGAGGAACATCTCGGTGGCGTACATCATGGCGAAGTCGACCGTCATGTCGCATCGCCCGGCGGGACGCAACTCCTCGATCATGGCGATGGCACCGCTCGCGGGCCAGTGGCTCGATGCGCTTGACCGACCCCGGCGAGAACCATGGGTTGACGACGTGGCGGCAGTCGACGTGGGCCTTGCCGTCGAGGTTCTGCGGGATCAGGTAGAGGTGGTGGTCGGGATCGCCGAGCGTGCTGACGACCTTGTTCGTGAACACGGCCGGCGTCTGCAACGCCTCGCGGACGTCGTCGTACCGGGTGACCATCCAGAACCCGTTCGGGGTCACGTTCCACAGGATCGGCGCCTGCTCGCGCACCTCGTTGAGGCTGGCGTAGTGGCCGAACGCGGGGCGCTCCACCGCGGTAGTCGATGTCAATGATCGGGCAGCCCTCGCGGGTCCCTTGCGGCTGGTCACTCAACGGTCTTCCCCATTCGTCGGCAACATGGTCTATAGACAATACAGCGAAGCTAGAGTACTGTAAAAGGGCCAGCGTGATCGGGGTGATCACGCACGCGTTGGTCGTGCCGTCCCCATCATGGCGCAACATTCATCGTGATGAATTCTGGACAAACGGCGGCCGGTCTGCTTACCTTGTGCACAGCGCGCAGGGTGGCCCTGCGCCCGCCGCCGGCGCGTCGACCGGCTGAAACTGGGACAGGGGGATGATGTGAGGCGAAGCACACTCAGCAGAGTGCTCGTACCCGTGATGGCACTCTCGCTCGTCGCCGCCGCGTGCGGCGATGACGACGACGACGGTGCCGAAGATGCCACGACGGAACCGGCCGGGAGCGATGCCGCTCCGGCCACGACGGCAGCAACTGGACGCCACCGAGGGCACCACTGCGGCGACGTCCGAGGAGTCGGCACCGGACGACACGTCGGCGACGACCGGGGGCGACGACGGCGCCAGCGCGTCCGGCGAGGTCCCCCCGGGCGGTGACGGCAGTGCCGACCTCGGGGCGTTCAAGCTCGGCGTGATCAACTCCAACGACCTGTTCCCGGACTACTCGGGTGGCATCGAGGCCGCTGTCGAGTACGCCAACGCCGAGCTCAACGGTCTCGAGGGTCGGGACATCGAGGTGCAGGTCTGCACCATCGACTACAACACGCCCGACGACACGCAGCGCTGCGCCAACGAGCTCGCCGCGGCCCAGGTCGACTTCGTCATCTCGACGTTGAACCAGTTCGGCACGCACATGCAGATCCTCCGCGGGGCCGGCATCCCGGTGCTCGTCGGCGCCGCCGTCTCCGTGCCGGACTACACCACCGAGGGCGTGTACGCCGTGTCGCCCGGCGGCGGCTGCGCCGGCACCCTGACGGCCGAGGTCAAGTACGCCGTCCAGGAGCTCGGCGCCCGCCGCCTTGCCGTTCCGTACTACGACATCCCGTCCGGCGTGCTTGTGCTACGCCGACAGCGAGCAGAAGCCGATCGACGTGCTGAAGGGCACGGAGGAGGGGTCGAGCCCGGACGCCGGCTCGGTGCCCGACCTCGAGCGGGTCGGCGTCCCTGTGCCGCCCACCGACCCCGACCTGACGTCGGTCGCCAACCAGATCCTCGAGTTCAATCCCGACGCGATCATCTTCTCCGGCCCGGCGACCTCGTGCTTCCCGCTGCTCGCGGCGTTGAACAGCGTGGGTTACTCCGTCGAGGAGATCCCGTTCGTCATGTCGACGTCGTGCTTCGACCAGACGGCGGCCACGGACGCCGGGGAGAACGCCGTCGGCGTGTACTTCGTCGGCTCCGGAGGGTACCTCACTCGTGATCCCGCCGACCTCGAGGGCGCCCAGGCCGAGGAGGCCGCGCTGTACCAGGAGAAGGCGGCGGAGTACGGGCTCGACGCCGAGTTCATCACCCGCAGCTTCGCCCAGCAGGGCTTCACCCTGGTGATGAGCATGGTCCAGCGGGCCGCCGAGGTGGCTGCCGCCGACGGCCAGGTCGACGGGACCACGCTCGCCGATGCCTTCGCGACGACCGAGGACGCACCGCAGTTCGGCAGCTCGCCGATCTCCTGTTCCTCGGCGCCCGCGCCGTACATCGCAGTCTGCAACCGCGAAGTCAACGTCACCCAGTGGGACGGCACGCAGCAGACGCCGATCCTCGAGAACTACTACGCCATGGATCTGCTCGACGGCACCGAGATCCGCACCGCGCCGGTCGACTGATCTCACCCTCGCGAGGGCCGGGGCCGGGCCGCACCGTCGGCTCGGCCCCGGTCCGTTCGCACGTACTGTTTGATCGTGACGTCCAGGCACGTCGCTTCGGGGAAACGCAGGGGGCCTAGGTGAACGACATCATCTTCTACCTCGTCGCCGGTCTCGGCGTCGGCTCGCTCTACGCCTTGCTCGGCACCGGCCTCGTGGTCGTGTACAAGGGCTCCGGCGTCATCAACTTCGCCCAGGGGGCGATGGCCATGTACGGCGTGGCCACGTTCGATCGGGCGTGGAACCAGGGGGAGATCTTCCTCCCCTGGGTCGACCTCTTGCCGACCCACGGGCTCAACCTGCCGGTGCAGATCACGATCAGTGACAGCGGCGAGGTGTCGATGGGCATTGCCCTCGTCATCGCCTTGGCGATGGCGGCGGTGCTCGGCCTGGCCGCCCACTTCCTGGTATTCCGGCCGCTGCGCCACGCCGCCCCGCTCGGCAAGGTCGTCGCCTCGCTCGGCCTGGCCCTGTACCTGCAGGGCGTCGCCCTGCTCAACTTCGGCACGAGCTACCCGACGCCGAAGTCCGTCTACCCGAACCCCAACTCGGCGTTCGACAACTTCCTCGGCCTCGGGAGCCCGTTCCCCCGCAACAGCCTGTTCGCCTTCTTCGCCGCCGTCATCCTCGGTGCCATCGTGTGGGCCGCCTACAAGTTCACCCGCTTCGGCATGGCCACGCGCGCTGCGGCGAGCAACGAGAAGGGCGCCGTGCTGCTCGGCTACTCGCCGCAGCGGCTCGCCGCCACCAACTGGGTGGCGGCCTCGATGTTGGTCACGCTGGCCGCCATCCTCGTCGGGCCGATCCAGGGCCCGATCACCCCGGTCGGCCTGACCGCCCTGATCGTCCCGGCCCTCGCCGCGGCCCTGATCGGCGGGCTCAAGTCCGTCCCGATCACCATGGCAGGCGGCATCGCGCTTGGGCATGGTCAACTCGCTGCTGCGCGAGCGCAGCGACAACTGGTTCGAGTGGACCCGCATCGAGCGCGGCATCGTGGCGGCACTCCCGCTGATCGTCATCATCGCCGTGCTGTTCCTCCGCGGCAAGGCCCTGCCCGTGCGCGGCGCGGTCGAGGAGAAGCGCCTGCCGCTGTCTCCCTACCCCGTCCGGGTCGCCCAGCACGCCGTCGTGTGGACCACCGTCATCGCCTTCGCCGCGTTCGTCTTCGAGAACAGCGGCATCCGCACGGTGTTCGCCGGCGCCATTCAGACGTCGCTCGTGTTCGTCATCGTCATGCTCTCCCTCGTCGTGCTCACCGGCTACACGGGGCAGATCTCGCTGTTCCAGATGTCGCTGGCGGGCGTCGCCGCCTTCTTCATGGCCCGGATGATGGCCGACGGCACCGGCCAGGGCACCAACCTCACGGCCGTCGCCGGGCCTGGGTTGCCGTGGCCGCTGGCCGCCCTGGCCGGCATCGCCGTGGCTGTCGTCGTCGGGCTGCTCGTCGGCCTGCCGGCCGTCCGCATCCGCGGCGTCCAGCTGGCCGTGGTGACGATCGCTGCGGCGATCACGATCCAGGAGATCTACCTGGACAACGACAAGCTGACCGGCCTGATCTCGGGGTCGCCGGCCCAGGTGGTCCCGCCGACGCTGTTCGGGCTGGACATCGGCGCCCGCAGCGAGCGGGCCCAGAACGACAGGCCGGCTTTCGCCATCTTCGAGATCGTCGTCGTCGTGCTGATCGCCGTCGCCATCGCCAACCTGCGGCGCTCCGGCCTCGGCCGCCGCTTCCTCTCGGTGCGCGCCAACGAGCGCGCCGCCGCCGCCGCCGGGATCAATGTCGCCCGCACCAAGCTGCTGGCGTTCGGCATGAGCGCGGCGATCGCCGGGACCGGTGGGGTGATGCTCGCCTTCAAGCAGGTCGAGGTGTCCTCGGCGAACTTCCCGTACACCGCCAGCCTGGCGGTGCTCGCCTTCGCCTACCTCGGCGGCATCACGTCGATCAACGGGGCGGCCATCGGCGGCCTGCTCGTCGCCGGCGCCCTCGCTCCCGTCACGTCGAACTACTTCTACGCCTCGACGATCGAGCGCTACCTCGGCATCATCGGCGGCATCGGCATGATCCTCACGGCGATCATCCACCCCGAGGGCATCGCCCCGTTCATGCAGCCCACCCTGCGCTACGCCGGCAACTGGCTGGTCTCGGCGATCCCCGGCGCCCGCACGTTGAGCGAGGCCTACGCCGGCCGGCAACGCCGGATGCTCAGCGCCGTGTTCACCGTGCTGCTCGTCGGGCTGGCGTTCTGGCTGAACCTGCTCGACAACACGATCATCGACAACAACCTGGCCTGGGGGCTGTTCAGCCTCGTCCTCGCCTGGCTCGTGCTGCTCGCCGTGGCCAGCCGGCTGGGCCCGATCAGCCCGACGTTCGGCGAGGCCGGGAACCGCTGGGCCGCCGCCGCAGTCCGCTTCGGGCCCACCGCCCTCGTCGGCTACGTCGCCGGCTGGATCCTCTTCCCGCTCCGCGACGACCGCTACAGCAAGCTGTACATGCCGCTCGTGTTCGCCGGCCTGGCGCTGATGATCCGCTCCATCGTGCTGCGCATCTACCGGGCCAAGACGGGGAAGGTCGATCCGCTGCACGCCGCCGTGGAGGCCCACGTCCCCCTGAACCAACCGCCGATCGAGCGTGTCGAGGAGGTGGTCTGACATGGCCCTGCTGGAGACCCGTGGCCTGACGGTGACCTACGGCGGCCTGCACGCCAACAAGGACATCGACCTCGACGTCGAGCCCGGCAAGCTCGTCGGACTGATCGGCCCCAATGGCGCCGGCAAGACGACGTTCATCGACGCCATCACCGGCTTCACCCACGTCAGCGACGGCACGGTGATGTTCGACGGCGTCGACCTGGCCGGCAAGACCCCCGACCGCCGGGCCCACCTCGGGTTGAGCCGGACGTTCCAGTCGCTCGAGCTGTTCGAGGACCTCACCGTTCGCGACAACCTGCTGGCGGCCGCCGAGCGTCCCCGCTGGTACTCGTTCGTGGTCGACATCCTGCGGCCCGGGTTCAACGAGAAGGCCTACTACGAGCAGGTCGACCGGGCCCTGAACGTGCTCGGGCTGGAGGCGCTCGTCAACGTCTTCCCGACCGACCTCAGCCACGGTCAGCGCAAGCTGATCGGCGTCGCCCGCGCGCTCGCTGCCGACCCGAAGCTCGTGCTGCTCGACGAGCCGGCCGCCGGCCTCGACACGGCGGAGAGCCAACTCCTCGGCGTGCACCTGCGAGAGTTCCTGACGCAGGGCATGTCGGTGTTCCTCATCGACCACGACATGGGGCTCGTGCTCAACGTGTGCGACTACATCTACGTGCTCGACTTCGGGAAGGTGATCGCCCACGGCACGCCGGCCCAGGTGCGCGCCGATCCGACCGTGATCACCGCCTACCTCGGTGAGTCGGCGGGCGAGGCGCAGGCTCGTGTGGGCGCCGACATCAGCGGGCAGCGACAGGGGGACGGCGACCATGGGTGAGCGGCTGATCGACATCGAGGGCCTCCACGCCGGCTACGACAGCATCCCCGTCGTGCGCGATCTGAGCCTGCACGTGGACGCCGGCGAGGTCGTCGCCCTGCTCGGCCCGAACGGAGCCGGGAAGACGACCACGCTGCTGACGATCTCCGGCCTGCTCCACCCGCTCGCCGGGACGGTCACGGTCCTCGGCGAGGAGGTCACCGGCCACCAGCCGTACAGGATCCCCCGCCGCGGGCTCGCTCACGTCGCCGAAGACCGCTCGCTGTTCTTCGACATGACGGTGAACGAGAACCTCACCCTCGGCCTGACCACCGACCGGGCCAAGCGCAAGGTGGCATACGACCGGGCGATGGAGATGTTCCCCGCTCTGGCCCCGCTGAAGAACCGCCTCGCCGGCCTGCTGTCAGGCGGCGAGCAGCAGATGCTGGCCATGGCCCGAGCACTGGCGTCGGAGCCGAAGTGCCTGCTCGTCGACGAGATGAGCCTGGGTCTGGCGCCGATCATCGTCGAGCGCCTGCTGCCACTCGTACGGCGCATCGCCGACGAGACCAACGCCGGTGTCCTCGTCGTCGAGCAGCACGTGCACATGGCGCTCGAGGTCGCCGACCGCGGCTACGTGCTCAACCACGGCGAGCTGGCTCTGTCCGGCTCGGCGGCCGAGCTCCTCGAACGACGTGACCTCCTGGAAGCGAGCTACCTCGGCGATGTCGCACTGCACTGAGCACCCCCGGGGCGTCCGGCGATGACCGCGGTCGTGATGCGCGAGCGCGGTTCCTGTGCCGTCGAGGAGCTGAAGCTGGTCGGCCCCGGCCGGACGGACGTCGTGGTGCGCATCGAGGCCAGCGGCATCTGCCACAGCGACGTGGCGGTGCTCACCGGCGATCTGGCCGTCCCGCTGCCCGTCGTCCTCGGGCACGAGGGCGCCGGTGTGGTCGCCGAGGTCGGCGCGGACGTCACGACCGTGCGGCCCGGAGACCGCGTCGTGCTGTCGGCGATCCCGACCTGCGGGCGGTGCTACTTCTGCGCCCGCGGCGAGCCCTACCTCTGCGCGCGGGCGGGCGACATCTGGTTGGACGGGTTCTCCGACGGGGCCGCGACGATCAGGGGGTCATCGGGCCTTGGCACGTTCTCCGACGCCGTCGTCGTGTCCGAGCTGGCCGCCGTGCCCGTTCGCACCGACCTACCGGCAGACCAGCTCGCGCTCCTCGGCTGTGCCGTGGTGACGGGCGCCGGTTCGGCGATCAACCTGGCATCCATCGAGCCCGGCGACAGCGTGCTCGTCATCGGCGCCGGCGGGATCGGGTTGTGCGCGACCCAGGGGGCGCGCCTCAAGGGGGCGACGCCGCTGATCGTCGTCGACCCGGTGGCCGCCAGCCGCGACCTGGCGACCCGGAGCGGAGCCACGCACACCTTCGACCCGCGTGGCGACGACGTCGCCGGCGCGGTCGACGAGCTGACGAGCGGGATCGGCGTCGACACGGTGCTCGACTGCGTCGGGTCGACGGCGACGTTCGACCAGGCGTGGGCGCTCTCCCGGCGCGGCGGCACGATCGTCGAGATCGGCATCCCCGATCCGTCGGTCATGGTGAACATCCCGCTCGTGCAGATCCCGCTGTCGGGCAAGCACGTCATCGGCTGCGTCTACGGCGGCTCCTCGGTGTTCCGTGACATGGCCAGCTACGTCGCCCTCGTCGAGTCCGGGCAGATGAACCTCGGCCTCCTGCTCGGCGACCGCATCGGACTCGCCGACGTGCCGACCACGCTCGGCGGTCCCCTCGGCGCCGGCCGCACGATCATCGTGCCGTAGCGCCATGGTGACCATGGACGACGCCGACCGCCGGGCCATCATCGATCTCACGATCGCCTACTGCTGGGCGCTCGACGGACGCGACTGGGATCGCCTCGACGACATCTTCACGCCCGACGCCACGGCGACGCTCGGCCCCGAGGTGGTCGGTGTCGAGGCGATCAAGCGACGCGTCCGCGAGGCGCTCGAACCGCTCGCCGTCAGCCAGCACATGGTCTCGACGCACGAGGTGCGCGTCGACGCCGACCGGGCGACGGCCCGCTGCTACCTCCTCGCCCAGCACATCCGCGACCCTTCCGGCGCTCCGCAGTTCGTGGTCGCCGGGCGCTACGCGGACGAACTGGTGCGCACCGAGGTCGGATGGCGCATCAAGCGGCGCGTGCTCGAGGTGCTGTGGACGGATGGCGACCCGGCGGTGTTGCAGCCGGACGCGTGACGCGGCACTCGGTAGGGTGACCGCCATGTCGGTGGCGCCCGAGCAGTCGACCTCCGAGACGGCCGGGCGGGACGGGCCCCGGGCCTCGCTTCCGATCGTCGCCACGAGCGCCTCCCTGCGCTCGTTGAAGGCGTCCGAGAGCGTGGCGCGCGACATCGTCGACGACATCGTCGTGCGCCGGCTGCGCGAGGGCGACGGCCTGCCGCCGGAATCCGCCATGCTCCAGCACTACGGCGTCAGCCGGGAGACGTTGCGTGAGGGGCTGCGGCTGCTCGAGGTCCAAGGGCTGATCTCGATCCGCCGAGGCCCGGGCGGTGGCCCGATCGTCGGCGCCATCGATCCGGCCAACCTCGGGCGCACGTCGACGCTCTACTACCACCTCGCCGGCGCGACCTACGCCGAGCTCTTCGACGCCTGGGTCGTCAGCGAGCGGCTGATGGCCGAGCTGGCGGCCGCCAACTCCGATCGCGCCGCGGTGCGCGAGGTGATGGGCCCGTTCATCCGCCCGCACGACGGGGCCGAGGAGTCGCTCGACGACTTCGTCGTCCGCCATGCCCAGTTCCACGTCGCCGTCGGCTCGCTGGCCCGCAACAAGGTGCTGCAGCTCTCGCTGATGGTGACCGGGCAGATCATCACCCACCACGTCTCCGTCAACGCCGACCCCCGCGACGCACGGAACACGATCGAGCACGATCACGCGGCGATCGCCAAGGCGATCGTCGCCGGTCACCGCACAAAGGCCCCCCAGCTGATGGAAGCGCACATCCGGGCGGTCATCGACTTCTACCGCAGCGTGCTCGGCCCGCAGATGAACGACTACATCGACTGGCGCTGATGCAGACCATGATGGGCACGATGGGACGTCTGCGATGACCGATGCCGCGGCGGCGGGTCTCCGGCCGATCACCGAGGGCCTGTTCACCTGGCCGAGCGACTCGCCGCAGCTGATCGGCAGCCGCTGTCACGCCTGCGGCACCGCGTCGTTCCCCGCCCAGGCGTCGTGCCCCCGCTGCACCGGCACTGACGTGGGCGAGTGGTTGCTCGCCCGCGAGGGAACGCTGTGGACGTGGACGGTGCAGGGGTTCCGTCCCAAGTCGCCGCCCTACGCCGGCCCGGTCGAGTTCGAGCCGTACCCGGTGGGGTACGTCGAGCTGCCCGGCGAGGTCAAGGTGGAGACCCGTCTGGTGGATGTCCGACCGGAGGAATTGGTGATCGGCATGCCGATGGAGATGGCGATCGTCCCGTTCACCCCGGCGACCGGCGATCCGGTCCTCACGTTTGCCTTCCGCCCCCGCCGACCCACCGGCGCAACCACCCCAGAGGAGCAGGCCGATGAGTGACGTGGCCATCGTCGGGATCGGCATGCACGCCTTCGGGCGCCACCCGATCAGCGGGCGCGAGCAGGGGGCGATCGCCGCCCGGCGGGCGCTCGCCGACGCCGGGATCGCCTGGTCCGACGTCGAGTACGCCTTCGGCGGCTCGTCGGCCGCCGGTGCCGCCGACACGCTGGTGTCCGACCTCGGGCTCACCGGGGTCCCGTTCATCAACGTCGCCAACGGCTGCGCGACGGGCGGCAGCGCGCTGATCAGCGCCTACAACGCCTTGCACGCCGGGGCGGCCGAGGTGGTGATGGCGATCGGGTTCGACAAGCATCCCCGTGGGGCGTTCGACCCGCTGCCGGCGGACTACGGCATCGGGGACTGGTACGGCGAGACGGGCCTCATGCTGACGACGCAGTTCTTCGGCATGAAGATCCAGCGCTACATGCACGAGCACGGGATCTCCAGGGAGGCGTTGGCCAAGGTCGCGGCCAAGGCGTTCCGCAACGGGTCCAAGAACCCCAACGCCTGGCGGCGCACGCCGATGTCCGAGGACCAGATCCTCGACGCCGCGATGATCGCCGATCCGCTCACGCAGTACATGTTCTGCTCGCCGGCCGAGGGTGCCGTGGCGCTCGTGCTGACGACAGCCGAGCGGGCGTCCGGGTTCGGGACGACACCGGTGTACCTGCGCTCGGCCGTCCTGCGGTCCCGCCCGTTCGGCTCGTTCGAGGTGTTCAACCCGGCGCTCGCCGCCGAGCGAGGTGAGTCGCCGAGCGTCTCCGCCGCCGCCATGGCGTTCGAGAAGGCCGGCATCGGCCCGGACGAGATCGACGTCGTGCAGGTCCAGGACACCGAGTCCGGTGCCGAGATCATGCACCTCGCCGAGTGCGGGTTCTGCGCCGACGGCGAGCAAGAGGACCTCGTGCGCAGCGGGGCCACGGAGATCGGCGGGTCGTTGCCGGTGAACACCGACGGTGGCTGCCTGGCCAACGGCGAGCCGATCGGCGCGTCCGGGCTGCGTCAGGTCCACGAGTCGGTCGTCCAGCTGCGCGGCGCGGCCGCCGACCGCCAGGTGCCCGGTGACCCGCAGACCGCGTTCACCCACGTCTACGGGGCGCCGGGGATCTCCGCCTGCACCGTCCTCAGCCGCTGACCCGCTTTTGGTCCGGACGCGAAAACGTGGTCTCAGCCTCAGAGCTTGACCAGCTGCTTGCCGAGGTTGCCGCCGCTGAACAGGCGGTTGAGCGCCAGCGGAGCCTGCTCGAGGCCCTCGAGGACGTCGTACTGCTGGTGCAGCCGACCCTCCTCCGACCATCGCAGGAGGTCGGCCCGAGCCTCGTCGAAGCGGTCCGTGAAGTCCGAGACGAGGAACCCCTCCATGCGGCTGCGGCGCATCGTCAACAGCTGGTAGTAGTACAGCCCGACGTCTGGACGCTGCGGCTTGTACCCGGTGGAGATCGATCCGCACAGCACGACCCGCGCCCGCTCGGCGATGTTGAACAGAGCGGCGTCGAGCAGCGTCCCGCCGACGTTGTCGAACACGACCTGGTAGCCGTCGCGGTTGGCGGCCCGCATCAGGCGCAGGATGTTCTCGTCGTAGTGGTCGAGGCAGTCGTCGAAGCCGGCGACATCGCGGACCCAGTCCCGCTTCTCCGGCGCTCCCGCCGTGCCGATCACCTGAGCCGCGCCCTTGATCCTGGCGATCTGGCCGGCGATCGACCCGGTCGCCCCGGCGGCCGCCGTGACGAGCACGGCGTCACCTTCGACGGGCCGGCCGATCTCGGTCATCCCGAAGTACGCCGTCAGGCCGGTCATCCCCAGCAGCCCGAGCATCATCTCCGGCTGCGTGACGGCAGCGGGTACGGGCTCGAAGATCTCCTCCCTCGCCGGGTCGAGCACCACGTAGTCCTGCCAGCCGACCTGGGCGTGCACGAGGTCGCCGGGGGCGACGTTGTCGACGTTCGATGTCACGACCTCGCCGATGCCGTAGGCACGCATCGGCTCGCCGATGGCCACGGGCGGCACGTAGCTGCGGACGTCGTTGAGCCAGCCGCGCTGCGCCGGGTCGAACGACAGCCACGTGGTGCGCAGCAGCACCTCGCCGTCGCCGGGCGTCGGCACGTCGCCGACGGCCATCTCGAAGTGGTCCTCGCTGACCTCCCCGGTGGGGCGCTCGCGCAGCAGCAGTCGGCGGTTTCGTTCGGACACGGTGGACTCCTCCAGACAGGTGATCAGTCGGACGCGGGCGATGCGGCTTGGACCGCGGCAAGGACCGCCATCGGGGTCAGCGGCTGGCGGGTCAGCCGGGCTCCGAGGTGGGCCACCGCATCGGCCACGGCGTTGATGATGGCCGGCGGCGACCCGATCGCTCCGCCCTCGCCCATCCCCTTGTAGCCGCCGGGGTTGGTCGCTGCCGGTGTCTCGATGTGGCCGTACTCGATCGTCGGGACCTCGGCCGCGGTGGGCAGCAGGTAGTCGACGAACGTGGTGCTCTGCGGGTTGCCGGCGTCGTCGTAGACCATGTGCTCGTACAGCACGCCGCCGATCCCCTGGACCACCCCGCCGGCGATCTGCCCCTCGACGACGTCGGGGTTGATCATCACGCCGCAGTCCTCGCTGACGACGTAACGCAGGAGCGTCACCTCGCCCGTCCGGGCGTCGACCTCGCACAGGCAGGCGTGGCACGAGTTGGACCACGTGAACGGGGCGTTCGGCGTGTACCGGGCCTTCTCCTCCAGCCCCATCTCCATCCCCGACGGCAGGCCAGCCGGGTTGAGGTAGGCGAGGCGGGCCACATCGGTGATCGTCGTGGAACGCGTCGGCGTGCCGACCACGGAGATCGCGCCGGCCTCGATCTGCAGGTCCTCCGGCGCCGCCTCCAGGGTGTGGGCGGCGATCTCGAGGATCTTGGCGCGGACCCGGTCGGCCGCCGAGTCGGCCGCCCCGCTGAGGATCACCGCGCTGCGGCTCCCTCCGGTCCCCGGGCCGAACGGCGCGGTTGCCGTGTCGCCCTGGACGACCGTCACGTCGTCGACGTCCACGCCGAGGCGGTCGGCGACGACCTGGGCGATCGTGGTCTCCAAGCTCTGGCCGTGGCTGCCACTGCTCATCAACGCCTGCACCTGGCCGTTCACGCCGATGCTCACGACGGCCGCCTCGCTCGACATGTTGCCCATGGCGATGCCCGACGGCTCGACGTACAACCCGAGGCCGACCCCGAGCAGTCGGCCGTCGCGCCGGGCCCGGTCCTGCTCGGCGCGCAGTTCGTCGTAGCTGATCATCTCGACCGCCTGCTCGAGCGAGCGCCCGATCGAGACCTGGTCCAACGCCATGCCCGTCGCCGTCGTGTACGGGAGGTCGTCGTCGTCGATGACGTTGCGGCGCCGGAGCTCGAGTGGGTCGAGGCCGAGCTGACGGGCGACGGTGTCCATCATCTGCTCCCGGACGACGGTCTCCATCATCCACGGGCCGCGGTACGAGCACCGTCCGCACGTGTTGGTGAACACCGCGGTCGCCGAGAACCCGATCTTGGGGATCTTGTACGGACCGGTGAACAGCAGCCCGACGAAGCCGATCGAGCTGCTGCCGGCTGCCGGGAACGACCCGACGTCCTCCACCAGCTCGGCGCGCACGCCGAGGATGTGCGCCTCCGCGTCGAGCGCGAAGCTCACCGTCATGCGGTCGTCGCGGGCGTGCTGGCCGGCCATCAGGTTCTCGCGGCGGTCCTCGATCCATTTCACCGGCCGCCCCAGACGCTTGCCGGCCAGCACCACCGCCACCTCGTCGGGGAGCATGAACATCTTCTGCCCGAACCCCCCGCCGACGTCCTGCATGACGACCCGCACCCGGTTCTCCGGCAGCGCGAGCGCCCGCGACAGGAACCCCCGGACGCCGTGGGCGCCCTGCGTCGAGGTGTGCACCACCAACTCGTTGCGGAACCCGTCCCAGATCGAGACCACGCCGCGGCACTCCATCGGCACGCACACGTAGCGGTGCTGGCGGAACGTCTCGGTGACGACATGGGCCGCGCCGGCGAAGATCTCGTCGAGCTCGGGATCGTCGGCGGCCGGGACGGTGCCGGCGACGTTGTCGGCACGTTCGGGGTGCACGGGACGGGCCCCATCGGCCAGCGCGCTGTCGTGGCCGATGATGGGGTCGAGCGGATCGATCTCGATCTCCACGAGGTCACACGCATCCTCGGCGATGTAGCGCGACTCGGCGACGACGAGCGCCACGGGCTCGCCGGCGAACCGGACGTCGCCGTCGGCGAGGACCCGGAACGGCCGCCCGCCGTCGCCGCCCTCGAAGTCGACCCACGCTTCCTGGACGTCGCCGTTGAGGTCGGTGCCGGTGAACACGGCGACCACGCCGGGCAACTCCCGGGCGGCGGAGACGTCGAGGGTCGTGATCGTCCCGCAGGCGATGTCGCTGCGCACGAACGCCACGTGGAGCATGCCTGGCACGACGACGTCGTCGACGTACGTGCCGTGCCCGGTGACCAGCCGGGCATCCTCGCGCCGTTGCACGCGCTGCCCGACGAAGCGGTTGCCGCCCGTCGGCCCGTGTGCGGCAACGGTGCCGGCAGCACGATCGGTGGTGGCCGTCACGACGCGCTCCGGGCGCCGGCGGCCATCTGCACGGCCTTGACGATCCCCTGGTATCCGGTGCACCGGCAGAGGTTGCCGGACAGGCCGTCGCGGATCGCCGCCTCATCGGGGTCGGCGTTGCGAGTCGAGCAGGGCGGTGATCGTGACGACGAAGCCGGGCGTGCAGAAGCCGCACTGCAGCCCGTGACAGGCGTGCATCGCCTGCTGGACGTCGCTGAGCTGACCGTCGCGGGGCGCCAGCCCCTCGACGGTGACGACGTCAGCGCCATCTGCCTGCACCCCGAACATCAGACACGAGCGAACGGCGTCGCCGTCGACGAGGACGGTGCACGCGCCGCACACGCCGTGCTCGCATCCGAGATGCGTCCCCGTCAGCCCGAGGTCCTCGCGCAGCACGTCGGCGAGCGTCTTGCGGGGTTCGACGGTGACCCGCCGAGGCGCCCCGTTGACGGTCATCGTGACGGTCGTCTCGGTCATCGGATGCTCCTGTCGGCAACGTCGTCGAGGGCGCGTCGCCAGGCGTCGGCGACCATCGACTCGGCGATCTGCCGGCGATAGGCGGCCGGCACCTGGGGGTCGTCGGCGACGTCGTCGATGGCGTCGATGGCGACGCGACCGACGTCCGCCGGGTCGATGTCGGCGCCGACCCGACCGGCGACCGCGACCTCGGCCGCCGTGGCCCGAACCGGGGTGCCGGAGGCCCCGAACACGGCGATCGCACAGCGGCTGACGGTGTCGCGGTCGTCCAGCACGACGGCGGCAACCGACCCGGCGATGGCGAAGTCGCCGTGGCGCCTGGCGAACTCGGCAACGCCGAACCCGCACCGCCCGCTCCACACCGGGAAGGCGATCGATCGCAGCAGTTCATCCTCCTCGAGAGCGGTCGACCACACGCCGGTGAAGAACGCCGACGCCGGCACCGACCTGGCGCCGCTCGCCGAGACGAGGTCGAAGGTGGCATCGAGGGCGACGGCGACGGCGGGGTACTCCGCCGCCGGGTCGGCGTGGACCAGCGAGCCACCGATCGTGCCCCGGTTGCGGATCTGGAAATGACCGATGTACGGGGTGACGGCGGCGAGCAGGGGCACGGCGGCGGCGACCGTCGGGTCGAACTCGACGACGGCATCTCGCGTGCCAGCCTTGACGACGAGCGACCCGTTGTCCCGCTCGATGCCCCGTAGCTCGGCGACGCGACCGATGTCGACCAGGTGCCCGAAGCGGGCCAACCGCAAGTTGAGCATCGGGACCAGGCTCTGCCCGCCGGCGAGGACCTTGGCCTCGTCGCCGAGCTCGGCCAGCGTGGCGAGCACCTCCTCGAGGTCGTCGGGGGCGTGGTACTCGAACGGGGCCGGTTTCATGCTCCGTCCCCGACGCCGGGCACCGGCCACACGAGCGGCAGCTCCAGCAGCGAGACCTGCCCGCCCTTGGCCATCAGCGGCTGGTCACCGTCGACGGAGAACTCGGGGATCAGGCGGATCCACTCCTCGATGGCCAGCTGCAGCTCGGTGCGCGAGGTGTGAGCCGAGGCAGCGGTGCTCACTGGCCCCGAAGGCGATGTGCCGGTTCGGGGTGCGGTCGATGATGACCTCGTCGGCGTCGGGGAAGACGCGGGGGTCGCGGGTGGCGGCCTGGATCGTCAGCAAGACCATGTCGTCCTTCTTCATCGGGCAGCCGTGGAAGTCGACGTCGCGCGTCACCTTGCGGGCCATCGAGACGATCGGGTACGCCCGCAGGAACTCCTCCACGGCGCTCGGGATCAGCGCCGGGTCCTCGACGATGCGCCGGCGGTCGGCCGGGTGCGACGCCAGGTGCCACAGCTGCCAGCCGAGCTGGCTCTTCAGGGTGTCCAGGCTGCCGAGCGTCAGCGTGACCATGATGTCGATGATGTCGATGTCCGGCATCGGGGCATCGCCGAGGGACGCGGTGCTCATCATCGTCACGAAGTCGACCTCCGGGTCGAGCGGGTGCGCCCGGCGGTCGGCGAGCATGTCCGTCCAGTAGGCGGCCAGCTCGCCCCACGCCGCGGTCATCCGAGCCACCGCCTCCGGCTCGCCGCCGGCGGCGCCCGACATCCGGTGGGCGACGGAGACGAAGAACTGGGCGTCGTCCATCGGCAGGCCCATCGACGCGAGGAAGCCGGCGACCGGGAAGCGATCGGCGAACGTCGACATGTAATCGCAGCGACCATCGGCGAGCACCGCCTCGACCTCCGCCCGCGCCAGCTCGCGCAGCCGGGGCTCGAGCTTGGCCACCGAGCCCGGGGAGAACCACGGGTTCATCGGCCGGCGGTACTGCATGTGGATCGGCGGGTCGCTGAACGATGGCAGGAAGCGGTACTCCGGATCCGGGTTGGTGGCCACGATGGAGTGGTTGCAGAAGACCTCGGGTGTCTGGAACGCCTCGCGGATGTCGTCGTAGCGCGTCAGCACCCAGTACCCCGGTCCCTCCTCGTTGAAGAAGTAGCGGTGGCGCTCGCGCAGCTCGTCGATCGTCTGCCAGTGGCTGAGGGCCGGCGCCGTGCCGCCGAAGTCGACCTTGAGATGGACCGGATCGGTCTCCGTCGATGACGACATGATCAGTGCTCCTGATGTGCCCTGGACCAGCGGTCCGTTCCCCATTCCCGGCACGATGCAATCACCCGAGCCGCTCGCTGTCAACTTTCCTCATGACAAATGTCCCTGGACGGCTCGGAGGACTTGAATCTGCTGATGAGTTCGACGACAATCATCATGAGGAGTTGGCGGTGGCCGTCGACCGCCCGGAGGACACATGCACACGTCGATCCCCCCGCTGCAGGACTTCCTCGCCGACGCCAGGGCCTGGCTCGACGAGCACTCCGAGCGCGGCGCGGCCGACGACGACAAGCTGGTATGGGGACAGGGTGACTTCAGCGTCGCCGTCTTCCACGCTCTCAGTGCCGATGACGAACGAGCACTCCTCGAGCGGGCGAAGTCGTGGACCCAGACGAAGGCGGCGCGCGGCTACCACGCCATCGACGCTCCGCCGGAGTACGGCGGTCTGGGCTACCCCCACTCGTACGCCGAGGCGTTCGACCTTCTCGAGCGCGGGTATGTGCGACCGCAGAGCCACGAGACCCACAGCGTGACCACCGGGCTGATCGCCCCGACGATCATGGCCTTCGGCAACGACGAGCAGCGCCGGACGTTCGTACCCCGCTTCCTGAGCGCCACCGAGCTGTGCTGTCAGCTGTTCTCCGAGCCGGGCGCCGGCTCCGACCTCGCCGGCCTGGGGTGCCGTGCCGACCGTGACGGCGACCAGTGGGTGATCAACGGCCAGAAGGTCTGGACGTCCGGTGCCCAGTTCTCCGAGTGGGGTGAGCTGATCGCCCGCTCCGACGTCGAGGTCCCGAAGCACCGGGGGCTGACCGCCTTCATCGTGCCGATGGACCTTCCTGGCATCGAGATCCGCCCGATCCGCCAGATGAGCGGCGGCAGTTCCTTCAACGAGGTCTTCTTCACCGACGTGCGGGTCCCCGACTCGATGCGCCTCGGCGGCGTCGGCGATGGCTGGCGCGTCGCCCTGACGACACTCGGCTTCGAACGCGATCACTCCGGCGGCGGCGGACGTGTCGGCGGGCGATGGCAACACGTCCTGGCCACCGCGCAGGCGATGGGGGCCACGGCCGATCCGGTGACGCGCCAACTCCTCGCCGACGCCTACATCCACGAGCGTCTCGAGTCGTTCGTCAACGGGCGCGCCGCGGCCCGGGTCCGCGACGGCACGCCCGGGCCGGAGGGCTCGTTGAGCAAGCTGCTGTGGACGAACGGGATGACCCGCACCTCCGCCGTGGTGTCGCGACTCCTCGGTCCCGCCCTCGGAGCGGACACCGGTGAGTGGGGCACGTTCGCCTGGGGCGAGCACGTGCTCGGCGCCCCCGGGTACCGCATCGCCGGCGGGTCGGACGAGGTGCAGCGCAACATCATCGCCGAGCGCGTGCTCGGCCTCCCGCCGGAGCCGCGGGTCGACAAGGACGTCCCCTACAGGGATGTCCCGCGGTGACTGCGAACCCGAACTCCTCATGAGGAATTGCGGCTCGAGCCGTTGACATCGACCGGCCGCCATGAGATCGTGCTGAGGAAAGAGAGGAGGGGCACCATGCTCGAGTCCGAGGTCGATCGCTACCGGGTCATCGACACCGACACCCACGTCATCGAGCCGTACGACCTGTGGACGTCGCGGCTGGACGTGAAGAAGTGGGGTGACAAGGTGCCCCACGTCCGCTTCGACGAGACGTTCCAGGAGGACGCCTGGTACTTCGGGGAGAAGCGCGTAGGAGCGGCCGCCTCGGCCGCCCAGGCCGGCTGGAACGAGTTCCCGCCGCAGCATCCGCGCCGTCTCGACGACGTCGACCCGGGAACCTGGGAGGGCTCGGCTCGCCTGAACGTGATGGACAAGTACGGCATCTGGGCCGCCGTCCTGTACCCGAACGTCGCCGGCTTCGGTGCCGGCAAGATGCTGACGATGGGCGACCACGAGCTGATGCTGGCGTGCGTCCGCGCCTACAACGACTTCCTCACCGAGTACTCATCGATCGCCCCTGACCGCTTCATCCCGATCATGGCCCTGCCGTTCTGGGACCTCGACGCCACCGAGCACGAGATCGAGCGCTGCGTGGCGAACGGCCACAAGGGCGTGATCATGACGGGCGAACCGTTCTTCTGGGGCATGCCCAAGCTGGCCGACCCGCACTGGGACCGGCTCTGGGCGATGACCCAGGAGGCTGGCCTGTCGGTCAACTTCCACATCGGCTCCGGCGACATGTCGATCTTCGAGCGGGCCTACGAGGGCGCCGGCGAGCACGCCAACTACGCCGGCTTCGGCGTGCAGTTCGGCATCGGCAACGTCAGCGTGATCGCCAACCTGATCACCGGTGGGGTCTGCCACCGCTTCCCCGAGCAGAAGTTCGTCTCCGTGGAGAGCGGCGTCGGCTGGATCCCCTTCGCCCTCCGCCACCTCGATTGGCAGTGGCAGAACTGCGGCGTGCCGCAGGAGCACCCGGAGTACGAGCTCCTGCCGAGCGAGTACTTCAAGCGCCAGATGTACGGCTGCTTCTGGTTCGAGAACGACACCGTCAAGGCGGCCATCGACCAGATGGGCCCGGGGTGCTTCCTGTACGAGAGCGACTTCCCGCACCCGACGAGCATGGCGCCCGGTCCGGCGACGGTCGCCGTGGAACCCCGCCAGTACATCGCCGAGGAGCTCGGCGACCTGCCCGAGGACGTCCTCCGGGCGATCCTCCACGACAACGCCGCACAGCTCTACCACCTCGACTGACCAGCAGGTTCGCTCATATCGTCACGTGTTCGGACCCGCCGACGTCACGTTGGTGCGGATTTGGTCATGAACGGCGACGACACGGACACCCCACCGTCGACCGTGAGAATGGCGCCGGTCGTGAAGCTCGAGGCGTCGGAGGCCAGGTACAGCACGGTGCCGACGATCTCCGTCGGCTGCCCCAACCGCTGCAGCGGATAGCGCTGTTTGGCGTGGGCCTCGAACGCCGGGACGTCCCACGCTTTGGAGATGTCGGTGAGGAACGGGCCGACCATGATGCCGTTGGAACGCACGGTCGGGCCGAACGACACGGCGAAGCCGAGCGTCAGTGCGTTCAGCCCAGCCTTGGCCGCGGCGTACGGCAGATCGCTCATCGTCGGGTGCTCGGCACCGATGCTGCTGATGTTGATGATCGAGCCTCCGTCGGCGGCCTGCATCTGCTCGCCCACGAGCGCGCCGAGGCGGAACGGACCCTTGAGGTTGACGCCGATGACCTTGTCGAAGAGCTCCTCGCCGACCGCGCTGAGCCGCGGGTAGAGCGGGGCCATCCCGGCGTTGTTGACGAGGATGTCGATACGCCCGAACGCCTCGTTGACCGTGTCGACGAGGCGGTCCACGTCGTCCCACCGGCCGAGGTGGGCGGCGACCGGCAACGCCCGTCGGCCGGTCTCGGTCTCCACCACACGGGCCAGCTCGGCGCACGTGTCGAGTTTGCGGCTGGCGATGACGACGTCGGCACCGGCCGTCGCCATGCCGAGCACCATCTCCCGCCCGAGACCCCTGCTCCCACCGGTGACGAGCGCGACCTTGCCGGTGAGATCGATGTTCATGGCCTGACGGTCCCCCTCGTCCTTCGGTCGATCAGTACGGCGCGGTCCCGCCGTCGACGTTGATCGTCGTGCCGGTGATCCCGGCACCGGCGCGCGAGGCGAGCAGCAGGGCCACCGCGGCGACCTCCTCGACGGTGTTCAGCCGTTTCGTCAGCGCCTGTTTGGCGTAGTTGTCGAGGAACTGCTCGTAGGAGATCCCCGACGCCGCGGCGCTGTCGGCGCCGACGGTCATCATCAGGTCCGTCTCGACGGCTCCGGGGCAGATGGAGTTCGCCGTGATGCCGGCTTCGGCGTACTCCACGGCCACGCACCGGGTGAACCCATTGAGGGCGTGCTTGAACGTCGCGTAGTGGGCAGCCATCGGTGTCTGCATCGTCTTGGACTCCAACGACGAGATGCTGATGATCCGACCCCATCCGGCGGCGATCATCGACGGCAGCGCCCGGCGAGTCGCCCAGAAGGCCGAGTTGAGGATCCAGTCCGACGCCTCGGTCCACGCCTCGTCGGAGAGTTCGGCGACGAGGGCGAAACGGCTCGAGCCACCGGCGTTGTTGACGAGGATGTCCACGGAGCCGTACGTGGCCACGGCCGCGTCGATCAGTGCCTCGGTGTCGGACTTGCTCCGGGCGTCGGCCCGCTGGAAGAGTGACGGCCGGCCCGCCGTCCATCTCCTCCAGCGCCTTGGCGCCCTTCTCGGCGTTGGTGCCGCTGATGACGACGTTGGCGCCGGCGCCCACGAACGCCTCGGCGATCCCCCGTCCGATCCCGCGGCTGCCGCCCGTGACGACAGCGGTCTTCCCCTCCAGCTCAGCGATCCCCATGACGGTGACCATACTGGTAGCTCCGAACAGGGGGTTCCGATGGCACGGTTCGACGGCAAGGTTGCATTCGTCACGGGTGGGGCGTCGGGGCTCGGCGAGGCGACTGCGACGCGCCTCGCTGACGAGGGTGCCCAGATCGTCGTGGCCGACGTCGACCTCGACGGCGCACGACGCGTGGCGTCCGCGCTGCCGGACGCGCTGGCGGTCGAGGTCGACACGAGCGACCCCCGTTCGGTCGAGCAGGCGATCGGCGCCGCGGTCGAGCGCTACGGCCGGATCGACGTCATCTTCAACAACGCCGGCATCACGGGTGAGCAGCAGCCGCTCCACGAGACCTCCGACGAGAACTGGCAGACCGTGACCGGCGTGAACGGCGACGGGGTCTTCCACGTGCTGCGTCACGGCATCGCGGCGATGCTGCAGAGCGGCGGTGGCGCCATCGTCAACAGCGCCTCGACCGCGGGCCTCACCGGCCACGAGAACATCAGTGCCTACACGTTCACCAAGGCCGGCGTCGTCGGGCTGACGCGCTCGGCCGCCATCGAGTACGCCGGTAAAGGGATCAGGGTCAACGCCGTCGCGCCGACCGGGGTGCTGACGCCGATGGTCGAGGCCTTCATCGAGGCATCGGCGGACCCGGTCGAGATGCGCGGCCGGATGAACGAGTTCAACCCGATGCCAGGGATGCCCTCGCCCGAGGATGTTGCGTCCGTCGTCGCCTTCCTCGCCTCCGACGACGCCCGGTGGGTGACCGGGCACACCATCCCCATCGACGGTGGCTACGTGGCCCGCTGACGCAAGTACGGTCGGTGCCGTGGCAGGAGCGCTGGACGGGATCAAGGTCGTCGAGGCCGGGCTGCTGGTGCAGGGCCCGCAGGCCGCGGCGACGCTCGGGGAGTGGGGCGCCGATGTCGTCAAGGTCGAGCTCCCAGGGTTCGGCGACCAGGCCAGGTGGTTGCCAGTGCAACGAGGTGACGCGCGTAGCGCCTATTTCACGGCGTGCAACCGCGGCAAGCGCAGCATCACCGTGGACCTGCGCCGTCCCGATGGCCGCGAGATCTTCCTGCGGCTGGCCTCGTGGGCCGACGTCGTGATCACCAACTTCAAGCCCGGAACGATGGATGCCTGGGGCCTCGGCTATGACGACGTCGCGGCCCGCAACGACCAGGTGATCTACGCGGCCGGCTCGACGTTCGGGCTGGTCGGCCCGGATGCCGGTCGCGAGGGTGCCGACCTCAGTGCCCAGGCCGTCGGAGGGCTGATCAGCACGACCGGGCGCACCGGCGGTGAGCCGACGCCCGTCGGGATCACCATCGCCGACCACATCGCGGCCCAGAACCTCGTCGGCGGCATCCTCGCGGCACTCGTCGCCCGGGCGCGCACGGGGCGCGGCCAGCGCGTGGACACGTCGCTGCTGGGTGGGCAGATCTGGGCCCAGGCGAGCGAGGTCACCGGGTGCCTGATGACCGGTGCCGCCGGCGGGCCGTCGAACCGCAGCCACCCGTACGTCCCCGGCCTGTACGGCATCTTCCCGACGGCCGACGGGTGGCTGGCGATCGTCGGTGTCATCGGCAAGGCGCGCACCCGCTTCTTCGAGATCATCGGGCGGGCCGAGCTCGCCGAGCAGTTTCCCCAGCCGCTGTACTTCGGCGAGGAGAAGGCGGCGCTCTTCCCCCTGATCGACGAGGCCTTCCGCTCCCGCTCGACGACCGAGTGGTGCGAGCTCCTCGCCGCTGCCGACCTGCGCTTCGCCCCGGTGCGCGACCACGCCGAGGTGGTCGCCGATCCGGCCGTCTGGGACAACGGCTACTTGGCCCGAGTGCAAGGGCCGGAGGGCGAGGTCGACGTGGTCGCCGCGCCGGTGCGCTTCAGCGACACCCCCGCCGTGGCTCCCGCCACGGCCCCCGAGCTCGGCCAGCACACCGAGGAGATCCTGCTCGAGCTGGGCTACGACTGGGACGAGATCGCCGCGCTCGCCGCCGGTGGGGCCACCTGACCTCGGCTCGGCTCCTCAGTCGACCTTCGTCCAGACGCTCTTCAGGTGCGTGAACTCGTCGAGGGACGCCGCTCCCAACGTGCGTCCGTGGCCGGACAGCTTGACGCCGCCGTAGGGCACGCTGGGGTACCCCATCATGTACGTGTTGATCCACACGGTCCCGGCGCGCAGCGCTCGTGAGGCGCGGTTGGCTCGGCTCAGGTCCCTCGTCCAGACGCCGGCGGCGAGCCCGAAGCTGACGTCGTTGGCGATGGCATAGGCCTCGTCCTCGGACCGGAACGGCAGCACTCCCATCACCGGGCCGAAGATCTCCTCCTGGGCGATGCGCATGTCGTTGCGAACACCGGCGAAAACGGTCGGCTGGTGGAAGTAGCCGCGGTCGCCGACCTGCTCGCCTCCGAGCACGAGCTCGGCGCCCTCGTTCTTGCCGATCTCGACGTATTGCTTGACGCGTTCGAGCTGGCCCGCCGACACGACAGGACCCATCTCGCTCGCCGGGTCCATGCCCGGTCCGATGCGCATGTCGCGGGTTCCCTCAACGATGCGGCTGACGAAGTCGTCGTAGATGCTGTCGTGCACGAGCACGCGGGTGCCACACGTGCAGACCTGGCCGGAGGCGCTCCACACGGCGGCCATCGACGTCGCCGACGCGGTCTCCAGGTCGGCGTCGGGGAAGACGATGAAGGGACTCTTGCCGCCGAGCTCGAGGGACACCCGCTTGACGCGAGCGGCCGCCGCAGCCTGGATCGCGCTCCCCGTGGCCACGGAACCGGTGAACGAGACCGCGTCCACTGCCGGATGGTCGACGAGGGCGGCCCCGACATCTCGACCGGTGCCCTGGACGACGTTGAACACGCCGGGCGGAATGCCAGCCTCGAAGGCGACCTCGGCCATCAGCACCGCTGCCATCGGCGTCTGTTCGGCGGGCTTGAGCACCACGGAGTTCCCAGCCGCCAGGGCTGCGGCGACCAGGGCGAAGACCGCCGTCGGGCCGTTCCACGGCATGATCATGCCGACGACGCCGACTGGCTCGCGGATCACCTGCACGGCGTACTCGGCGGGCACGGGTGGGACCTCGCCGTGGAGCTTCGAGGGCCATCCGGCGAAGTAGTCGATGCCGTTCACGGCGAAGTCGACGATGAAGCCGGTGTACGAGCGCAGCAGGCCGGCATCGAGCACGTCGATCTCGCCGAAGATCTCGGCCCGCTCGGCGACGAGTGCCGCCATGCGGTGCATCCGGCGCTCCTTCTCGTGCGGCGCGAGGTCCCGCCAGCGTCCGTCGTCGAACGCGGCGCGGGCCGAGCGCGCGGCCCGGTCGACGTCGGCGGCACTGCCCGCGGCCGCCCGGGCGATCGCAGCTCCGGTCGCCGGATCGACCACGTCCATGGTCGCTCCGTCGAGGGACGCCACGACTTGGCCGTCGATCACGTGACCGAACAGCTCACGGCCGACCTCGCGCGCGGTTGCGCTGGCGACAGGTTGATCGATGACGGACATGTACTGCCTTCCTTCCCGCCTGACGTCGCCCAGCCCCCGGGCGGCCGATGCCACTTTAACTCTCATGATGAATTAGGGTCAAGTGTATGGACGAATTGATCCTGAGGATTGCCGGCCCGCGGCGTGGTCCCGGGGTAGCGTGACGCTCGATGGCCACCCCCCGCAGTACCAGCGCGCCCGCCCAGCGCCGGGCACTGCCGATCGCGGCCGGACTGGGCGCCCTGCGCACCCTGAAGACCTCCGAGAGCGTCGCTCGCGACATCGTCGACGACATCGTCCGTCGCCAGCTCGGCGAGGGTGACGGGCTGCCGTCCGAAGCGGCGATGCTGGCGCAGTACAGCGTCAGCCGGGAGTCGCTCCGCGAGGGTCTGCGGCTGCTGGAGGTGCAGGGGTTGATCTCGATCCGGCGGGGCCCGGGCGGCGGGCCGATCGTCGGGTCGGTCGACCCGGCGAACCTCGGGCGTACGTCGACGCTCTACTACCACCTCGCCGGTGCAACCTACAACGAGCTGTTCGACGCTTGGGAGGCCGCCGAGATCGCCATCGCCGAGCTCGCCGCCCGCAATCCCGACCGCCAGGCGGTCCGCGCCGCGATGGCGCCGTACCGCAACGGCGCCGCCGACCACTGCGGGACGATCGAGGAGTTCGTCACCGCCCACACTGAGTTCCACACCGTCCTCGCCATGCTCACGAGGAACAAGGTGATGCAGCTGTCGCTGATGGCCATCGGGCAGATCGTCACCCACCACGTCGTCATCGACTTCGATCCTCGTGATGTCGCCGAGATGATCGGCGCCGACCATCGCCGGATCGCCGAATCCGTCGCCGCCGGTCACGCCCGCCAGGCGCGGGATCTGATGGCCACGCACATCCGGGCTGTCGTGGCGACCTACGAGCGGGCGATCAGCAGCCAGCTCGACGCCCTGATCGAGTGGCGCTGACACGCCCAGACACTGGGTGATCGACCCTCACGGACCGAGGACTGCTCGGTTCGTTGCTGTCCGACGGCGGCTGGACCGTTCACGGGGCGCGTCGGTAGCGGGGTGACGCGGGACCGGTGACGCCGGGCCGGCAACGGTAGATGGCGCCGGCGAGGGGCTGATGGTGACGGTCGTCGAGCTCGAGGTCGTACCAGGAGGTTGTGATCCACAGGTCACCACCGTCAGCCCCACCGAACGCGAGCGAGGTCGGGTTCGACGTGGGAAGCTCGACGACGGTGTTCAGCTGGCCTGCACGGTCGTAGCGGTGCACCGCGCCGGCGCGTCCGAGGGCGATCCACAGCATGCCTTCATGGTCGACGGTCATACCGTCGGGCCAGTAGCCGACAGGCTGGAAGTCGAGGAACTGTCGTCTCGTCCCGAGGTCACCGGTGGCGGGGTCGTAGTCGAACACGTACACGATCCCGATCGCTGTGTCGGCCAGGTAGAAGCGGCCGTCGTCGTCGTCGAAGGCGGGCCCGTTGGAGATGGTGAGCCCGTCGACGACGCACGTCGCGATCTCGCCCTCGACACGGTAGAGCGACGCATTTCCGGGGCGTTTGTCGTAGGCCATGGTGCCGACCCACACGCGACCGCGCGAGTCGACCTTGGCATCGTTGGCGCGGTTCTCCGGCCGGCCGTGCTCGATGGGAACGCACGGACGTGTTGTGCCCGTGGTGAGATCCAACACGGCGAGGCCGTCGGGGGTGGCGACGATGGGATCGGCGGCAGTGTCGAGGACGACGCCGCCTGGCTGGCCGGGTGAGGCCCACGAACAGTCGCCACCGGTCGTCGGATCGAAGCAGTGCACCCGTTCCCGTGTGATGTCGACCCACCACAGACGGCTGGTGGCGGCATCCCACATGGGGCCTTCGGCGTGCTCGGCCCGCAAGTGCAGGGCGACGTCTGCGTCGACGTCACCCATCGCTGGGCCATGCCCGCAGGGCGGCTGATCGTCGACCAGCGTGGCGATCGACGGCGGCTGTCACGGGGAGATTCTTTCGTCCACGGGCGCGAGGCGTAGCACGTCCGTGGGGTCGTGCCAGCCGCCTGGCATGGCCAGCGCGTCGGCCGCCTGCGGTCCCCACGTGCCGGGCGCGTAGGCCAACGTCGACGGTCGGCTGTGCAGCACCGGCTCGACGATGCGCCAGGATGCCTCCACGGTGTCCTGACGGACGAACGCTGTCATCGACCCTTCGAGGGCGGCGCCGAGGAGCCGTTCGTACGGGGTCTGCGCCACCGGGTCGTGCTGGCTGAGGACCAGATCCCGCATCGTGGTGGGTGGCTCCCGGCCGGGGTCGAGCGTGCGGACGCGCAACGTCACCGCCTCGTCAGGATGGAAGCGAATCCTCCATTGCGTGCTGGCGGGCGGACCACCGAGGTGCGAGAACGCTTCGACGAGGGGATCACGGAGCTCGACGACGGCCTCCGTCACGGTGACCGGCAGACGCTTGCCGGCGCGGATCAAGAACGGCACCCCGGCCCACCGCGGCGAGTCGATCCACAGCCGCACGGCGACGAATGTCTCGGTGTCCGAGTCGGGCCTCACGCCCACGATGTCCCGATAGCCGTGATATTGGCCCCGCACGATGTCTTCGATGGCCAGCGGACGGACCGAGCCCAGCAGCCGGGACTGCTCGGCCCGCAACGAGTCTGGGGCGTGCGGTGATGGGGTGTCCATGGCCAGCAGGGTGACGATCTGCAGCAGGTGGTTCTGCACCACGTCGAGCAAACAGCCCACGCTGTCGTAGAACGAGCCGCGATCCTCGACCCCGAAGTCCTCACCCATCGTGAGCTGCACGCGGGTGACGTGGTCACGGTGGAACAGCGCATCGACGGCGCCATTGGCCATGCGGATGTACGCGGCGTCGCGAATCGCCTCCTCGCCCAGGAAGTGATCGATGCGGCACACCCGGCTCTCCGGGAACACCGCGCTGAGCGCCGTGTTCAGATCAGCGGCGCTGGCCAGATCTCGACCAAAGGGCTTCTCGACAACGACCCGTCCGTCACGGGCACAGTCGTGGGCGCCCAGCTGATGAACGACCCGCCCGAACAGGCTGGGCGGAATCGCCAGGTAGTGCACCGGTCGCCGGCTGCCGCCGAGCTCGGCACGAAGCGCCTCGAAGGTGCCGGCGTCGTCGTAATCGCCGTCGACGTAGCGCAGCAGGCCGAGCAGCCGGTCCAACGCGACACGATCGACCGTTCCGTCACCGAAGCCGGTGACACTCTCCGTGGCCCGATCACGCAACCGGTCGACCGTCCACTGCGAGTACGCCACACCGATCGACTGGCACGTCCAAACGACCGGCGCGCACGAGCCGGTACAGCGCAGGAAAGATCATCTTGCGCGCCAAGTCCCCCGAAGCCCCGAAGAACACCAACGCATCCCCACGTTCAGCCACCGCGGTCACACTCCC